>JAVJQA010000015.1:0-129395 GCA_040218045.1 Marinoscillum sp. | reverse complement strand
GACTGGCTGGTCGGTCAACTTTAATGGAGGGACCTGGCACAAACTTGGATTTGCGAGCGGTTGCAGTGCCAACCAGGGTATTACCACGGGAGAAGATGCAGAGGAAGTTTCGTACAGCGATCCGGGGGTTTACAGGGTTGGGGTCAAAGTGGTTGATGCCTCGGGCAATGTGCGGTATGGAGTCGACTCGGTGGTTGCAATTGGTGAGACCGGATTACTGGCATCATTTTCTTATAGTGATAATCGCTGTGTAGGAACCCTAAGCGGATTTAATTCGGATAAAAGTGTTGGCAATATTGAAGGATATAGTTGGGATTTTGATGAAGATGGTTTGGAGGATAGCGATGTAGCCAATCCATCTTTCCAATTTACAGATCCGGGATCATATGAGGTTAGCTTACAAGTCATTAGCACCATAGGGTGTAGACATGAGGCCAATCGTACTCTCCATATGTACGATGAGCCCCCTACTCCAACATTTAGCATAGATGGCCAACTCTGTAGTAATAGTAATTTGGTTTTCACCAATACCACAATTGCTCCCGGTTACCCAGACGATATTTTAAATTACCACTGGTTGATAGATGGTGACAGCATTTCTGAGAATGGTCCTTTGGAAGTTTTTACGTCAAGCTTTGGAAGTAAGGAAGTTTCTCTAGTTGGTACCATTCCGGGTTGTGAAACTATCAGCACTGATATTTTGGATATTATTGAAGGTCTAGAGCCTGATTTTTCCTATTTAAATAATTGTGGAACCGAATCAACTGTTCAATTTATTGATGAAACAAGTGGAGCAAATATAGATTCCTATCAGTGGGATTTTGGTGATGGTGGGGTTTCGGATGAACCTTCTCCTTTGTATCAATTTTTAAACGAAGGGGTTTTTCAAATCCTAATGACGGTCAGCAATAGTGGAGGCTGCACTTTTGAGGCTGAGCGAACGATTAATATTAGTGATTCGCCGCGAGTTGATTTCGATTTTGAACCTGATGAAGTCAATATCCCCATTGATTTTAATGGCATTGACTTAACCATAGGTTCAGACAGCATAGTGGACTGGTTTTGGGATTTTGGCAATGGATTCGAATCTAATGAGAGCAATGTGCAATATGCTTATACAGATGCCGGGCAGTATATAGTGAATTTGACTGTAGAAACTGCTCAGGGGTGCAGTGAGGTTATATCCAAATCGATTAATGTGGAAGAGGCACTATGTCCTCAGACCACTTTTGAGAATGGAAATTTAGAGGTATGTAGACACGGTAATGTAGAAATTGTTCACACAACCTATAATGGTATTTTGTTTGAATGGGATTACTGCGTGGGTGATTTTGACAATGAAATAAACCAGCTACAATTTACAACCAATCCGGTACCAGGTGCCTCTGGACTATCCAACATTACTTTGATTGAGACAGAAGAGTTGTGGTATGGTTTTCTTACCGATCGTAACAATCATCTTTTATATCGTTTGGAGTTTCGGAACGGACTTTTGGTAAGCCCACAAATTATCAATCTTGGAAATGTTAATGGTTTGTTAAATGGGCCGGAACGATTGGAAATCGTAAATGAAAATGGAAGCTGGATTGGCTTATTAGTCAATTCAGCAAATTCACACTTATTAAGATTAGATTTTTCAGCAGGGATTAACTCTACACCTGTGATAGAGGATCTGGGTGACCTGGGAGTCTTAAATGGGCCACGAGGGATTTCGATAAATCAGGATGTGGAAGATTATGTAGCAATAGTCACAAACTATGACAATGAATTGACTCTGATCAATTTTGGTGGTAGTATCACAAATACTCCTGAGTCTACAGATATTATTCAAACCAGCACACTACCTAATGGCACCGGAGGGATTACCTCCGTAGATATCGTCAAGCAATGTGATAGTTATTATGGATTAGTGACTGGTTGGAATACGACAAGAACTTATCACCTGAGCTTCGGAAGTGAGTTGTTTTCGCTACCAACTGTTGTGGATATCACGCCATCTATAGGCTCAGTGAGTCAGGGAGGCAGGGTACGATTTTTAGAAGAGAATGGTAAATATTATGGTTATATCTTAACATGGGCCGGAAGATTAATAAAGTTAGATTTCAAAGACACTCCTGGAATAACTACACCGTCGCGTACAGAAGCAATAAGTCTTGCATCTGCAAATACGACTTACTCCCTCGATATAGTAAAATCAAAGGACAGTGAGTGGATTGGATGGTCAGTGAATTTTAATGGAAATATTTGGCATAGGATCGCTTTTGATAATGACTGCAATGCAAGTATAGGAACTTCTGTAGGCGAACAAGCCGTGCCAGTGTCTTATCCAGAACCTGGAGTTTACAATATCGAACTTAAAGTCACAGGGGAGGACGGAAATATCACCGTAAGTACAACTCAGGTTTCAGTTAGTGAGGAGTCATCTCCAGATATCAGCATTGATGTGGATGATTCAAGGTGCCTGGTGAATGGGAATGTCTTTACTTCGGTTTCTGGTTCCAGTGAAATTAACAGTTATAGCTGGGACTTTAATGGAGATGGTGTGGAGGATAGTGATATGGCCAATCCGACAGTTTCTTATGATACCTTAGGTGGATCAGGAACTTATATTGTAAGGCTAGAAGTAATGAGCGGCGGAGGTTGTAGCAACTTTGTAGAGAAGGAGTTCACAATATATGCTGAACCACCATCACCGGATTTTGAGATTGGAGCAGAAAATTACTGTACAGGAAATGAAGTAACATTCATCAACCAAACCAATGAATCAAATTATGACCCGGAAATAATTTCTTATGAATGGAATATTGGGGGTACCATTTATACGGAGAAGTCACCGGTTTTAAATTTTGACGTGCCTGGTGATTATGAAGCTTCTTTAGTGGTCAACATCCCGGGTTGTGAGTCCGAACCTATTATTGATAATTTTGAAATAAAAGAATCAACGCCTGCTGGCTTCTCATTTTCAACAGGATGTGAAGAGACACCAGTCAACTTTGTAAATGAAGTAATAAATCAGAACCTGACGTTTTCGTGGGATTTCGGAGATGGTTATATAAGCGATGCTTTCGAACCTTCTCACTTGTTTCCAGAATCCGGTAGTTATGACGTCTCCCTGTCTGTCATCAATGACAATGGGTGTGAAAATGTATTGATCAAGGAAGTTGTAATTGATGCTCAACCAGAAGTTAGTTTTGAACATGACCTGGTATGTTCCAATGAAGAGATTTCATTTCGTGACAGAACAGTTGTGAACAGTGCAGATGTGGTGGCCTGGGAATGGTATTTGAACGATGGCCCTACTCCTTATTCGACCAGTCAAAATACTGATATTACTTTCAATAATCCTGGTGAAAACCAAATCACCCTGACTGTTTTTGCGTCTAATGGTTGCGAGGGATCCGCTACTCAAGTTATAGATGTGAATGAATCACCATCCGTTTCTTTTACGACGAATAACCCTTGCTTTGGAGAAACTCATGTTTTTGAAGATAATACTGGGCATCAAGCAGGCTTATTGAAGAGGACATGGCAGATAAATGGAGAGGTTATTGATTCTGATGACCCAGAGATGGGGCAGGTGTTTGAAGCTGGGCAGTATGAGGTAACGTTAATTGTGGAGTATGAAAATTTATGTTCAGGCACTACCTCCCAAACCATCAATGTACTGAAGCCGGTTGAAGTGGATTTTATGGGAGAGGGGAGTTTGTGTGAAAATGATGAATTACGGCTCACAGATAACTCAATTGCCATTAACGAGGAAATTCTTTCTAGGTCGTGGTTTGTTGACAATCAATTTGTTGGCAACGGTAAACTGGCAATAGCCGATATAGAGGCAGGCAGGCATGAGGTTATGCTGGCAATAGAGACAGAGACCGGGTGTTCTTATGAACTGGTACAGTCGTATGACATTGAGGCGACACCCATGGTCAATTTCACTCCTTCAAATGATTATGGGGTACCACCGTTTAGTTTGAAGATGACCAATGCTACGCTAAATGCCACTGAATATACGTGGTATGTCGATGATCTTCCGGTGAGTAATTCGATTAGTCCGACGTTACAATTTGAGTCGGAAGGGCTTAAGAACGTAAAGCTAATAGCGTCAAATGAAAGTGGATGTATCGACAGCACTTCATTTGATATTGAATCAATACTTCCAATTGTTGACCTGGGCGTGGAAACATTGCAACTTCAAGACAACGGCAATGGTAAGACCATTTTACTGAGTATTGTCAACAGGAGCAACCTCCCAATAGAAACTATAGAAGCCACCATATCCATGGAAGACGAATTTGAGGTGTCGGAAACAATTTTGAAAAGGATTAACCCGGGAAACTCTCAGCGCGTGAGCTTAAACACTACCATTCCTGCTTCCTCGCGTCTTGGATATCTATGTGTAAATTTGAGCTCCATATACAATGTTGAAGATATTAATGCCGTTAACAACGAGGAGTGCATTAACCTCGAACAAGCAGTGATATTCGAACCGGCATTCCCAAATCCAACTTCAGGGAGGACGTCAATTAGGGCAATTATCCCAAGAGCAGGAAATATTAAACTAACTTTATTGGATATGGCAGGGCAAATAAGGAAAACATTACTACTTGATAATCAGCCATCTGGCCTATCTACATTCAATGTTGACCTAACGGAATCTGAAGCAGGAACTTATTTCGTGATCATTGAGTATGAAGGTGGTTCCCATGAAGCGAGAATAATCAAAAAATGATTTGCTCCATCACCCCTTGAGCAAATGGATTGTACTTACAAATAGAATTTAAGGAAAGAATCCAAATATTTACAATTATTATTAACTTTGCAGCAAATAAAATTTGGAATGAAGTTAAATTCACTATACTTAAAGTTAGACGAAATAGATAGGAAGATTTTAGAGATTCTACAATCGAATGCTAAAATCACAAATGCGCAATTATCGAAGGATATTGGGCTATCCCCTGCACCTACTTTGGAGCGGGTGAAGAAGTTGGAAAATTCGGGCATTATCAAAAGTTACCACGCCAAACTGGACACTGAAAGAATCGGTTTAGGAGTACATACATTCGTGCAGGTAACACTGAAAGGACACAATAAGAAGAACATAGATATGTTTCTCGCTGAGATAAACCAGATACCAGAAATTATTGAATGCCATCATATTACCGGTTCGGGTGATTTTATCCTTAAAGTGATCTCAAAAGACATTACTTCTTATCAGCGATTGATGCTCGAGAAGGTAAGTGAGATTGAAGTCGTAGACAGCCTGCAGTCTATGGTTATCCTGTCCACGTTTAAGGACAGCAAGGTGATGCCTGTTCCTCAATGATGAGCCTTGAACAAAATTTAATTCTGACAGACCACCAGGTTCGTCAAATAATCAAAAGAATAGCTTTCGAGATCTATGAAAACAATTTCGATGAGAAGAACATCGTGATTGTGGGTATAGTGGACCAGGGCTATTATGTTGCTGAGATGATCACTCAGGAGTTGGAGAAGATCGTGGAGGGTGTAAAGGTGAAGCTGGTCAAACTCACGATCAACAAACAGAACCCGCTAGCATCTGACGTGGAATTTGATACCGAGCTGAAGCACTTGAAAGGGAAATCTGTGGTTTTGATAGATGATGTGTTGAATACAGGTAAAACCATGGCGTATTGCTTGAAAGCCCTGCTCGAAGTAGATGTAAAAAAGGTACAGACAGCTGTATTGGTGAACAGAAGCCATAAGCAGTACCCTTTGTTGGCCAACTACATGGGCTACGAACTTTCAACCACTATTGATGATCACGTTCAAGTTAACCTTGAAGAGAATAAAGGAGTATACCTCTATTAGAAGAGAGGATTAAAAATAATCATTATTTAAGAGGTTGCCTCAAAAGGTGTCATTTCGACTTTGGAGAAATCTATCTCACTTCCAAAGTGACGAGTATCAAAAGAGTAACACTTCTTTTTTCCTCCAAATGACAATTAATGTTAGTTTCTTAGTCAGCTTTTCTTTGTTTTTAATCCTCCGTTTCCGGTAGGTGATCTTTGTACAAATCAGGCTTTCTGATCAGCATTTCCAAACTCAAGGTCACGAGTTCACCCATAGAAGTGCAAGCCAGAAATTCCCGCTCTTCATAAAAATCAGCAAGTTCTTCCGACAAACGGGTCACATTCTCTGGTGATGAAAGCTTGTCCTGACTCATAGTAGTCAGCAGGTCATCTACCCGGATCCGCTCCATTTTCATCCGATTTGAAATCAACGACCTCTCCTCCCTTTGGTACTGTCTGACAGACTCTGGAGTCATATTGATGAGCCCTATTTGAATAATTGGATTGTTTTGCTTGAAATATTGAGGAAGGTATATGGCGCGTCTGCCTTCATAGGATTGTTGGTCAAAATCAATAGCCCTCAGACGATAATCCACTTCTTCGAAATCAGGTGTGACATCAATTACAAAATTGCTCGAGTGCATATCACCCAGCAACCTTACGAAACACCGCTCATTGAATTTCACAAATTCCTTTGCCAGCCTAATGGCATTTAGGTTCGGGTCGTCTAAATGATTTTTTATGAACATGTCTGCTGGAATACCGACAATATGCTCTTCAATCAGGGTGTTTTGATGAACCAAATACTGTAGCTTATTGGGCGATAAAAGATGCTCCAGGTCAAGGCCGTAAATTCGGGAAGCATCCGCATGCTTGATATAGAAGTAATCAAAGTTGTCATTGATTCTATTCACCACCCGAACTCTAAAGGGCTGGGTATTTCCGTAAACACACAAATCCACCCTGTCGATAAACAAATGGTCCATCACACCCATGTCGCCATCCGCTTTCATCAGTGCGTAAATCTTTTTCAGCGCAAAGTAGATGTCAGACATTTCTTCTTGTGGAAAAAACACCGTTTCCCACAAGGTGTCCTTGCCATTTCGATCATACAGCGGGATGGAGTTGTCGTATCTCTGAAGAGATGGATAATCAATCGGGAGATCGATTTCCCGGTCGTATTTGCGCAGATACCTGCGAAGCTGATCGCTAATAGGGACTGGTATTTTCTTCTTGCTGATTATCGCCATCAGGTCAATAGTTTTAGAAATCTTTGCTCGGATTCCGCTACCCACGAGTGGAAGGTGCCTTTCACATCTTTATGTTGGGGTAAATATTCATGAAGCTTATTGATGTCAAAGTGCTCGCTGGAAATTCCCGCACCGGCTTTCACCGCGTCAATAGCATTGCAAGCCTGCTCATAGTGTCCTTTTACTGGCACCATCAGTACAGGTTTGCCCATGTACATCGCCTCACACACAGATTCAAACCCGGCAGTGGTAACATATCCTTTGCAAGAGGCCATCTGATCAATAAACTTCAAATCATCCAGTTGATGATAAGTGAGGGTCTCGTCTATGATGTATTCTTTAGGCACATCTTTTTTGTCCCAAAAACATTGCAATGGCTGTTTAGGATGATCATTGTGGAAATCATTGACCTCACTGGCATATCCGGGATTCACCATGTAAACCAGAAAGTGGTCTTTTGATTCAGTTTTTACCGATTTGATCTCTTCTCTCAGAAGTGGGGGCACTACATAAAGTTTTTTCTTTGGTAGATCGTGAAAATTTTGAAACGAGAGCGCCAATATTTTGTCGGCACCAAGGCTGGCAATCTTATTGCCCATCCTTAAGGATAGCTTGTCTATTGCTCTTTTTGGTGGAAAATCAAACTCTGGATGAGCAATTAAAAACTGGTGTGCTATGCAGATAAATTTGGCCTTGGGTCTTTTTACAAAATTGTAAAGACCGCCTACAAAATCGTAGAAATTGATGATGACATCAGGTTGATCTTTGTTGACAATCCCATCTATTTGCTCAATGGACTTACGGTAGGTTTTGGATTTGAGCAATGAATGAATAACCGTTCTCAGTGGCTTTACGGATTTTTGATTTTTATCCGTTACAAAATTGGGACTGTCCAGATGCTCAACAAGAGTTCCTATTTTGTCCATGAAGAACTGCGGAATATTTCTTCGATTGCTTTTTCCTACGATCACACGACTGATTTGATGGCCATTTGCCCTGAGAATATTGGCCATGGAAAGTGCTTGCGTCATGTGCCCGCGCCCTTCTCCTTGAATAATAAAAATGTATTTCACCTAATTGAATTTCTTTTTTCAAGATAAGAATTGCAAGGAAGATTCCTTTTCTCTCAACTCATTTTTGATGAAAAAATAATGGCTTTATAGAGTGAAATCTTTGACTCACTCAGAGAAGCGGAGCGTAAACTCCGTACCATCGTTGATCACCGATCTTACAGCTATGCTACCACGATGGTTCCGCATGATTTGTTTGGATAAGCTCAATCCGATACCAGAGCCACTCTTCTTGGTAGTAAAGAATGGGATAAAGATTTTCTTTAGCGCTTCTTCCTCTATTCCTGGGCCATTGTCCCGAATGGAAATGAATGCACCTCCCTCAGGTTTCTCGGTGGCTTTTATCCAGAGTGTTTTTTCATCTTCCTGCTCGTCATTTTCAGCCAATGCCTGAATGGCGTTTTTTACAATATTGATGATCACCTGCTCGATTTGTTGTTCATCAATCTGTATTTTTAGATTCTCAGGGATTTCCTTAATGATTTTGATTTCACCTTCCTGAATGTCATTTCTGAGCAATGAGCGCACATGATCTATCAACTCCTTCACACAGACTTCTTTAATATTTGGAAGGGTGATGTGCGTCATATTTCTAAAGTCGCTAACAAATTTGATCAGGCTATCACTTCGTCGGTGGATGGTGTGCAGGGCCATATTGAAATCTTCCACCTGTTCATTACTGATTTTGTTGATGTCATGGCCATTACTTAGCCAATCTTCCATCTCTGATTCGAGTGTTCTGGCGAGTGAAGAAATAGGCGTTACGCTGTTCATGATTTCGTGGGTCAGTACACGGATCAGGTTCTGCCAGGCCTCCATTTCTTTTTCTTCCAGCTCACTTTGTATGTTTTGGAGAGAAACAAGTTTAAACTCCTTATCTCTTAGGGAAAGCTCAATGGCATAAATGGCAAGTTGTATTTCATCATCGTCGCTTCTGGCTATTTTCACAAGATCTCTGCCTCCTGTCCGCAGCTCTTTCAATACCTTGATCAGGTCTGGGCTGACAACCTTAAGCTGACGAACATTCTTCAAATGCTTTACACCAAGCAAGGTCTTGGCCGCTGCATTCACTATTTGTATTTCACCTTCACGGTCAAAAGTGATGATACCTATCCCCACATGCTGAACAATGGTTTTCAGGTATTGATATTGTGCCTCCTTATCTGCACGGATATCTCTGAATTTCCGCATCACTGCATTAAATTCCACATAGAGGTCATCCATGCTTGATCCTTCTTTCTTTTCAGGGTAGGTGTGAGAGAAATCATCCCATCGGATACTTTGCAAAAAGCTGATCACTTCCCGGTTTGATTTTTCCAGAAAGTAATACAGGTAATAACCCTGGATTACTACAAGTGTGAAAATCAGCAGCTTGGTAAAGGTGTAGCTTTCTGTATAATAAAGATTGGCCAGCAGGAATATAGTCAACCCCAGAAGCACAATGCGACCAATGAGAAAATATCTGAACTTTTTATAACCCATACTTCTCTAGCCGGCGATACAGCGAAGCCCTGGTTAGGCCCAGTTCTTTAGCCGCTTTGGAAATGTTGCCATTGTTTTTGTTGATCGCTCTTTGGATTACATTTTTTTCCACCTCATCCAGCTTGAAATTATCAGCTTCTACTGACAGATTGTTCTCTGGCTTTTGCGCCAGGAAGAAAAAATCATCCGGCTGAAGAGAGTTCGTATCGCTCATGATAATGGCCCGCTCTATGGCATGCTGAAGCTCGCGGATATTGCCTGGCCAGCTGTATTTCTGAAGTTTCTTGACCGTGGATGGCGCTATGCTATGGATGTTTTTTCTGTACTTGGTATTGTACATTTTCATGAAATGATCAGCCAGCATCGGGATGTCGTCCAACCGGTCCCTCAGCGGTGGAAGTTGAATCTCCACGGTGTTCACCCTGTAAAGGAGATCTTGCCTGAATGTATTGTCACCCACCATTTCATAGATTGGCATATTAGTGGCACAGATCAGACGGATATCAATGGCTACAGACTGGTTGGAACCAATTCGTGTTACTTCTCTTTTTTGTAATGCGGTAAGTAACTTGCTTTGCAGGGGCATGCTCAGATTGCCGATTTCATCAAGGAAAAGTGTCCCATTATTGGCGATTTCAAACCGCCCTGGCCGATCTTCCTTGGCATCTGTAAAAGAGCCTTTTTTATGACCGAACAATTCGCTTTCGAAAAGACTTTCGGTAATAGCTCCCATGTCCACGCCGATGAACACATTGTCTTTGCGTAGTGATTTTTGATGAATAGCCCGGGCAACTAACTCCTTGCCAGTACCATTTTCTCCCAGGATCAGAATATTAGCGTCCGTTCCAGCTACTTTATCAATGATTTTAAATACTTCTTTGATCTCATTGCTTTCGCCAATAATATTCTTGAAAGCCAGGTTGCTGTCTTCCTGAAGCTGCTTACTGGTTTGCTTGAGTTGAGTTACTTCTTTGTAAGATTCCTTGAGCTTGGCAGCACTGTTTAGTGTAGCGATTAGCTTTTCGTTTTGCCATGGTTTGAGCACAAAGTCTGTAGCTCCTGCTTTTAACGCTTTCACGGCCATTTCCACATCGCCGAAAGCCGTAATCAATACGACAACTGCCTGTGGATCTTTATCGAGGATTTGCTCGAGCCAGTAAAAACCTTCTTTTCCTGATGTAATGTCTTTGCTGAAATTCATGTCCAGCAAAATCAGGTCATACGTGTCATTATTGAGCAAGAATGGAATCTTCTTGGGGTTTTTTTCTATGAGGACTTCTTTCGCATGCTTTTTCAGCAGCATTTTCGCAGCCAGTAGCACATCCTCATCATCATCAATTATCAGTATTTTTCCTAATTCGTTATCCACGGTAATTTTATTTTTAATGTAGAACAAGTGGCCAGAATGGTGCCACTATTCAAAAATGGCTTTTTTAAGTGATTTAAGAGGAATTCAGGTTCCCCAGGTGTTCGTAAATGTACACACTTCCTGCTACTGATGTTCTTATTCGTACAGTTTTTGATAAGATAAAAATGGAAGTCCGGCATCATGCGGAAGTTGATACTTCATTTTTTCATACTTCACTTTGCCTTCTATGGCTTTCATCTGGGCTTGAATGTATTTGTCTTGCTGCACATTGAGTTTAAACAAATCACTCTCACCGTTTTCAAGGTTGAACACCTCTGCTTCTAAAAGCCGATTATAACTATTGGCCATTTGTTCATATTGGGAAGCGAGTTTCTCATTGGTTTTTAGGGTAGCATAAGTGCTCTTTATTTCGGCGGCAATTTCAAGTTGTGTTTGTATCAAAGTGTACGCTGTTTGTTCCTGATAGACTCTCGTTTTCTGAATGTTGCCTCGTTCCTTTCTCAAGAAGATGGGAATGGAGAAGTCCATGCCGAGTTTGTAGTTGTCCTGCCACTGTGGGGTCTCAAAGCCGTCCGGGCTAAATGGTGCATTGATGAGTGAATAACTAAGATTTAACTCAGGTTTGAGGCTTTCCCTGTTCCAGCGTTGTTGAATTTCCAGTTGCTGTTGTTTGGTGTTTAGTTTTTGAATTTCCGGGTGATTGGTTGACGCCCAGTTCACCAAGGTCTGAAGTGTAGTATCAGTAGGAACAATGATAGTTGAAGATTCAGATAGTGCTGGCTTTGCTCCATCCGGTAACTCCAGAGGTACATTGTTCGGGTTCCACAGGTGAGTTGACAATAGAAGTCGCGCCTGAGTGAGGTCGAGGGAGGTCTGTTCATAATCCGCTTGCCGGGAAATGAAGGTAATCTGCGCCTGTACCGTGTCAATAACGGATGCTTCTCCATATTCATAATCCATTTTAACCCTTTCAAATATTTCTTGTGATAGTGTCAGACTGGCTGTGGTTAACTGGAACTTTCGGTGGGCCAACACCCAATCCCAATAGGACTTGCTAATAGTCAGGAGAGTCTTGTTGATGAGTTTGGTTTTCTCTGCCTCTGCCAAGTTGGAGTAGAGGTTGGCTTGCTTCACAAGACTTCTTCGCTCATCTATGAACAACCCTTTGCCTACTGGTAAGCTAACCCCTGCCGCTACTTGCCAGTAATCCTCTGAGCTGCTCACATAACTCTCTCTATTTAGGTAATCTCCACTGTTTCTATAGACCTCCACTTTGGGGTCAATCGGGAACCAAACCGGAATCTTTAACGAGTTGTAGAGTTTGTTATAGTATTCCGTACCCTTATAATTCTTTAGGTTATAGGTCGACTGAATTTTAGGGTCAAATTGTCCTTTAGCTGATTTGATTTCTGCTGCTGCCATGTCATCCTGCAGGGCTGCCTGTCTGATGATGGGATGATTTTCTCTCGCCAGTGCGAATACATCATCCAAGGAGAGTGCCAAACTATCCTCCGCAAACTGACCATGTAAATGGATAGAGAACAAACACCCAAGTAAAAACAATACTCTACTTTTCATTTCTCACTAATATTCACTGCGGATTCTTCATATATTCTTGGTGGGAAACCATTGAGCTGCCTCCATAACTCAAACCAGATAGGCACATCATCCAGCATCACCCAGCCTTTAATCCCCGAACCCATTCTCACTTGTTCGGGCCACGGTTCTTCAGTTGGATCAGGGCTTACCAGTATTCTGAATGCTCCTGGTTTTCCTTCCACTCGATCAATTACCCTTACGATGCCTCCGAAGGTTCCTACAGAGACGTTTGGCCATCCGGAAAACTGCAATGACGGCCACCCATCAAACTGAACCCGAACTTTTCTATCCACATCAATAAATGGAAGATCCATTGCCTTGATGTACATCTCGGCCGCTTTGTCATCGGTA
Organism: Marinoscillum sp.; assembly: GCA_040218045.1. Classification (GTDB taxonomy): domain Bacteria; phylum Bacteroidota; class Bacteroidia; order Cytophagales; family Cyclobacteriaceae; genus Marinoscillum. Next base: position 116,464 of record JAVJQA010000015.1, on the reverse strand, counting down.
GCCGGCATAATAGTAGCCACTGCTTCACCTTCTTTGATAGTTTCACCAACCCCTGCTTTTAAAGCCCTGACGATGTAGCCGGTTTGTGGTGCAATGATCTGATACTGCCCATTCCTGATCATCATGTTGGTGACATCTGTTTTCATTTTGGCCAAATCTGCTTCTGTGGCATGAATGTCTGCTATGGTGGCACTTAAATCAGATTGAGATTTGCTGATCTTATCCATGTACTCCGCATCAGTAGCAGCTATGTTCACCTCGTAGTTGATCAGTTCTGACTGACTCTGCAGCCATTTGTTTTCGGCTGAAATCAGCTTAGATCTCCCGGCTTGGAATTTTGACTCTATCTCCTGAAATTTTGTAAGAGGAATGTTGCCGGCATCATATAACTGTCGATTTCGCTCAAAAGCATTCTTAGCATTCTCAAATTGGATTTTTTCAGACTCGAAAGCAATACTGTCACTTTCCAGTTTTAAGATGGCTTGCTGGTAATAGTTTCTGGCTTGTTTGAGCTTTATTTTTCTGGATTTTTCTAGGGCGGACACTTGCCGCTCAAGAGCTTCCTTTTTTGACGTTTTTGCAACTAATCCTGATTCCTTTGCCTCCAATTGCATGGATAACCTTGATATCAGGTCAGGATCGAAGTATTTATCCTTTATTTCTGACAAACTGAGAATAGTATCGCCTTTTGTGACATACTGACCCTCCTGAATATTCCATTCTTTTATTCGTCCCGGGATCGCACTTTCAACGGTCTGTGGTCTATTTTCAGGATTCAGAGCTGTGAGTTTACCTGTGCCACGGATGTTCTGCTGCCATGGGAGAAAAAGAATGAGAAAAATGATAAACATGAGAATAGAAATGACTTGGGCAACCACACGTCCAAGTCCGGGAGTCTTCAAGGTCCGGAGGGAGTAGAAGTTACCTTCCTCAAGCATTTTTTCGATTTTTTTATCAAAGATATCCATCATATCAGTAGATATTTTTAAGGATTTTTTCGTTTTTGATCACCTCTTCAAATGAACCATCCGCAAGAATTTTTCCTTCATCCATGTAGATCACACGATCCATGGCAGACATAATGAGTGGATCATTGGATACCACTATGAGGGTCCATTTGTTCGATGGGTTGGTCAACATTTCAATGAGCTTAAGCCGGTCATACTTTTGGAAAGTGTTGAAGAAGTCATTGAGGATCAGGAGCGCAGGGTCTTTCGCGAGACATCTTGCCAAAATCACTTTATTGATAAACGTACTGCTAAACCCTTTCCCTGCACTTAGGATCTCTGTATTGAAACCTTCGTCAAATCGATAAATTTCATCAGACAGCCCAACTTTTTCTATAGCGTTGATGGCGGAGTTCATGTTTGAAAAGGGCTTGCCTACAAGGATGTTATCCAAGATAGAACCTTCAAAGATGTCTTCCTGAGACACGTTTTTGGCAATTTTATCCCTGATGTGCGTCCGGTCGAGATCTCGTAGGTTATATCGATTATAACTGATGATGCCATCATACTCTGTGTGGACGCCTGCAATCACATTGGTAAGTGTCGTCTTTCCTGAATTACCGCCTCCGGCAATACATATTCTTTCCCCGGGTTTAATATTTAGATTAATGTCGGCAATTGATGGTTTACTCTTACCTGGATATTTATAACTAAGGTCTTTTATTTTGACCGAAAGCCCTTCTTCCTTTAGCTGAGAAGGTGGAATATCTATGCCTCCTGAGGGTTCGAGTGGTAGGTCGGTTACATGCGCTATTTTGTCTACGGCAGTGAGCATGTCATAGACCACATCCATATACATAATGATTTTCTCAACCGAGTTAATGATGAGGATAATGATCACTTCTGAAGCCACAAACTGGCCGAGGGTGATTTCCCGGTTCACTACAAGGACAGTTCCTATGATTAGTAAACCACCGGTTACTATTGCTTTGAATAGCAAAATGTAAGAATATTGGGTGATCAATACTTTGAAATGATTGCTCCTGTTTTTCAAGTAATTGTTCACGTTCAAGTCAGTCTTTTTTATTGGAAGATTAGTATTTCCTGAAAGCTTGAAAGAATAAATAGTCCTGGCCATTTCCTCTAACCAGTAGACCACTTTGTATTTGTACTTTGACTCTACGATGGATGATCGCAAACCTTTTGGTCCGGTGAAGTAGAAAATCCCAAAAAGGATACCCATCAGCCCTAAACCAAAAAATACGAAAAAGGGGTGATAGAAGGACAGGAGTAGTAGGCCAAAAAAGATCTGAATCACACCAGTGGACAAGTCAATAAGAAGCTTGGGCAGGCCTTTCTGAAGGGTAAGCACGTCAAAAAACCTATTCATCAACTCCGGCATGTGAAGGTTGAGTATTGACTCCATCTGAATCCGTGGCACCCGGAAAGCAAACTCAAAAGCTGCTTTGGTGAAAACCCTTCTTTGTAAGTACTCAACTATGGTAATTTGGAATACCTGGAGAGCACCTGATGCAATTACAGCAAGGATGATCAATCCGATCAGGACATATACACTACTGAAAATAACCCCTCCACTGATCAACTCAATAGCCGCCTGGATTCCCAAAGGCAAACTCAAACTAAGGAGTCCAATAAGGGCAGCATAGATATAGACATAAAGGATGTCTTTTTTTTCTGCGGCGAGTAATTTGTATAACCGATACACAGGAGAGATGGACTTTTTACCTGTATACTCCTGATCAGAACTTACCAGACTCTGGTAATCAAATATGGAAAGGAATATGACTTCCAATTGGTCTGTGCAAGCGAGGTTTAACCCATCGAGAGTATTGGTCTTGCTGACTTCTATGTCGTCAACTCTTATTTTGGTGAGTTTAAATTTTTTTCCTTTCCGCTCTACGATTACCGGGCACAACTCGTCATCCTTGTCAAATACCATGACAGGGGCCTCATGAATTTGCATAAACTCGGCAAAGTTTTTCTCCCGAAGATGCTTCTCAAAAAGAATGATTCCGGCATCACTACCTGACTCCACCATATCACGAATGAACTCAGTAAGTTCTTCATTACCATAGGAGCGATCGAAGCGTTCTAGATCACTTGCTACTTTGCTGTCCAACTCAACGCCCAGCAGATGAACACATTCCTGAATAGTGCGAATGATTTGTTTATTGTTCATGCTCATGACTCGATGGTATTGAAAATCATAGTTTTAAGAAATCGGTAATTGGCATCATAGGGGTCATCAAAATGGCTGATTTCCGTTAACGACGGTAAATGTTGAGAAAAGAATAATTGTTGGTGAGCAGCTTCCAGTAGGGTTGAAATTAGTGCCTTGGCAAATTGAAAATCCGGGTTGATTTGCTCGATAATTTGTGCAATCTCTTTACAAAGTGATTCATATCCTTTAAATACCCCTTCCTTGTTGTCAGCGTCCACATGTTTGGTCAGGTATGTTTTGTCAGATTCTGAAATCACTATTTTGTTGAGTGCTAGCTCATTGATATCAGGAAAAGTTTCATCCGGGCACTTTTGCTCAGCCAAAATTTTAATGATTCTGTCAAGCTTAACCTCAGGTTTATCTATGAAATGAGTTTCAAAACGGATTTTGTAATCCAGCCATTCCCAATACCACGCAATCAGGTAAACCAATACCCGATGTTTATTTTCAAAATATCTATAAATAGAAGCTTCAGTAGAATTGATTACAACTGATAATTTTTTGAAGGTAAAATCTTCAAATCCGAGTTTACTAATAAGCTCTATGCTATGTAAAACAATGTTTTTGCCTAATTCACTACTTTGGGGATCCTTTAAAAAAAGCTTAGTGCTAGGCTGCAATATGATGTTACTCATAATATGATTACTATGTGAAGTGATAGTAAAGCTACCAACGCTGTTTATAGAACTTTGTTTAAAACTTTGATTTCTCAGAAAAAATGTTAATTTTGATATCCTATTAGTCCTTTTATTTTGAGTTTTTGATCTTTAGGTTCAATCCGGGAGCGGGTTGGACCTTTTTTATGACCGATAGCGAACACTTCCTGTTCCATTCTGTACAAGAACTACTTCCTTCCTTTTATCGTTAAATAATTAAGACATTGATAATCAGGTACTTGAAATCATTGGCATCTTAATTGGCATAGGGTGATCAGACTAGACAAAAATTATGGACCGGAAGATTCAAAAGAAAAAGTGGACGCTCAAGCGTATTTTGACCTGGGGAGGCGCAGGTTTATTTGTTGCATTCGTTATTTACAGCTTCATATTTGCGGAGGGTGGCTCTAGGCTCAATGTGGAGAAGGAAAAGATAAATATCGCAACAGTTATTGAAGGCGATTTTAGAGAGTATATCCCCGTTGATGGAAGTGTTCTTCCAATCAAGACTATCAGGCTCGATGCAATCGAAGGTGGTGTGGTCGAGAAAAAATACTATGAAGGCGGTATCCTGGTAGATAAAGGTGATACCATACTCAAGCTTTCAAACAATGATTTATTGCAAAACTTCGTTCGGGAAGAAACTCAGGCGTTTATCCTGGTCAACAGCCTTGAGAATACAAAGCTTAGTTTGAAAAGAAATCAATTCGATCTAAAAAGGAACCTTATTGATCTGGATTATCAAATAGATGAAGCTGAAGATGCATACAAGCGTGGTAAGGAGCTTTATGATGAGAAAATAATATCTGAGCAAGAGTTTCTTACCCTAAAGAGATCATACGATCAGTTAATTGATGGCCGTAAAATCCAAATAGAGTCTGCAAAGTTCGATTCTCTCAATGCCAAACTACAAATTGCCCAGGCAGAGGCCACCTTGAGGAGAACCCGGGAGAACCTGGAAATGATCAAGAAAAACCTGGACAATCTGTATATCAAAGCACCAATATCGGGAAGGTTAAGTACGGTAAATGTGGAGGTAGGGGAGTCAATTTCTCCGGGACAAAATATAGGCCAGATTGATGACCTCAATGGATTCAAAGTGCGTGCGCAAATTGATGAACACTACATCTCGCGAATTTATGAAGGTTTAAAAGGAACGTTTGATTTTGCCGGATCTGGTTTCGAACTGGCGATTACCAAAGTTTATCCTGAAGTGGCCAATGGTTTGTTTGCTGTAGATATGGCTTTTACTGATACGATCCCACAAGGAATCAGAAGAGGCCAGACTCTTCAGATCAGGTTACAGCTCAGCGAGAATATTACTGCCATTCAAATCCCAAGAGGTAGTTTCTATCAAACCACTGGCGGAAACTGGATTTTTGTGCTGACCGCAGATGAATCAGAAGCCGTAAGAAGACAAATCAAATTGGGAAGGCAGAACCAAAGATTCTATGAAGTCATCGAAGGTTTGCAACCAAACGAGAAAGTGGTAGTCTCTTCTTATGAAGGTTACGACGATAAGGATAAACTGGTATTCAAATAACTCAATCAATAAAGGATTTTATACAACAACTAAACTTTAAACTAATGGAAAACGCAAAAGCTTTAATCAAAACAGTAGGGCTGAAGAAATTCTACTACACGGATGAAATCGAAACCACTGCATTGGCGGGAGTAAATCTGGAAGTAAAGGCAGGAGAATTTGTAGCCATCATGGGCCCTTCAGGGTGTGGTAAGTCTACTTTACTTAACATCATTGGTCTATTGGATAACCCGTCAGAAGGGGAGTTCCACTTTACAGACCAGGAAATCTCCACATACTCTGAGCGCAAGCGTGCTGAGTTAAGAAAAGCGAACATCGGGTTTGTATTCCAGAGTTTCAACCTGATTGACGAATTGACAGTGTATGAAAACATTGAGCTTCCGTTGATCTATTTAAAGTACTCTTCTGCTGAAAGAAAGAAGAGAGTAGAGGAAGTAATGGAGCAGATGAAGATCATGCACAGAAGAAATCACTTTCCGCAGCAGCTCTCGGGTGGTCAGCAGCAGCGTGTTGCTATTTCCAGAGCAGTAGTAGCCAAGCCTAAGTTGATACTTGCCGATGAGCCTACTGGTAACCTGGATTCAGCCAATGGTCAGGAAGTAATGAACCTTCTTACTGAATTGAACGAAAATGGTACTACTGTAATAATGGTAACACACTCACCAATTGATGCAGAGTACTCACACAGGGTCATTCACTTGTTTGATGGTCAGATTGTATCGGAAAACATGAATGCCAAGGATAACGCATTAGTTTAATACTGTTGTATGCTAGGGCCGGCCGCTCCCGGTTGGCCCTTTTTTAAATACAAACTAAACAAGCTCAGAATGAGGATTTTAATATCAGTTGCCATTTTAATAGCAACACAACTGGCTTATGGTCAGGATTCAGAAGAGGTGGTATCTCTCACTCTTGATGATTGTATCAATACAGCACTGGAGAGGAATATTACCCTGAAGCAGGCCAGGAATAATGAGATTATTGCCGAATCGAATCGATTTCAATCGATTATGAATTTCTTCCCAACAGTTTCTGCGGGAATCGGGTATGATTATTTCTTTGGTAATTTCTTCGATACCAATGCAGCTAGGCAAGTGACTGAAGCCACGAGCAGTTCAAGTCCCAACGTGCAAGCAAGACTTATTTTGTTCAACGGATTTTCCAATCACTATCAATTAAAAAGAAGAAAGTTTGAATTGGAATCAGCCAGACAAACCACAGAGAGCACGAAACAGAATATTGAAAACCTAATTCTCGGCTCCTACCTCACTGTAATTCTTGACAAGGAGAATATTAAAATAGCTCAAGATAGAGTTGACCTATTGGAAGCTCAGCTTGATCGTGAAAAAAAGAGGGAGTCAGTAGGAGTTGGAAACCTTGAGTCTGTTTATAATTTCCAGAGTCAGCTAGCCACTCAAAAACTCTCATTAAACACAATGGAAAACACCCTCCAAAGAGATTTGCTGACCCTTTTTCAAGCCATGGCACTTGATCCTGAGCAGGAGTATCAAGTAATGCCTTATGAAGTAGAGGAAAGTAACCTATTGCTTGAGGTTGATCCTTTCGATATAATTCTTGAAGAATCCTTAAATAGCAGTCCGGCTTTGATTGCTGCCCGGAATTCTCAACAGGCATCCAGGTTGCAATTAAAATCTGCCCATGCTCAGAGGTACCCTACCATTTCAGTTTTTGGACAAATCGGATCCAACTACTCAACAAATGGTGCAACAAATCCCACCAAACCGTACAGAGATCCTGCTACTGGAGATCCTGGTTTCAACTTCGAACCAGATGCAACGTTCTTTGAGCAGATGGAATACAATGAATACGAGTACGTAAACTTTTCAATGAGTATTCCCATTTTCACGAGGTTTCAAACCACAAATGCTGTACAAACCGCAAAGGTTAATATGGTAAATGCCGAGCTGGATGTAACCGGAGCCTTAAATACTGTGACAAACCTCGTGCAGACTGCTTACCTCGATTTAGTATCTGCACAGAACACCTACATTTCAGCCAAGGAAAATCTTGCAGCGACTACTCAAACCTTTGAGTTTATGAAGAAGAGGTTTGAGACTGGAAACACCGATTTTTATACCTACCTCGAGAGTTTAAATAATAAAAACCGAGCAGAGGTGGAGCTGATCAACTCAAAATATAGCATTGTATTCAGACAAAAGATCCTGGAGTTATACCGGGGAGAATCAACCTCTTCTGAAAATTAAAATTCGGTTTCCCTGAATGAAAAAGTAATCCTCTTCATATTTCAATAAACCAATAAAAGCTCCATTCGGAGCTTTTATTGTTTCGTCTGCTCCTGGATTAAACGGATCAATAGAATGTACATAGTCTGAGGAGTAAAAGATCAACTTTCCCCCAGAAATTTGAAAATGATCTATTTTCTCAAAACCTACTTCGGTGAGCAAATTTCCAAACTGGTCAAAAAACTTAAGTCCTTCCTCTCGATCACTTATGATCAACAGGTTCTGAAAAGCCCTCATGTGACTGACACTGCTCACATCCATGTCCAGGGGATTGCTGAACAAAAGCTGTTTACTTTGTTGATTGTACTTTCTGAGCTCATTATAACTGGCGCTTAGCATCCATAGGCTGTTGTCTACCCCAGGAGTACATTGATTGATCAGGTCTTTAGAATACTCTGAGATATCATAACTATTAGAAACCGTGTTGAATCGGTCGAGAAAATAAAATTCCTGAGGGTTTTGATAAAAAACAAACACTTTGAACCGGTTCCACGCAGCCACAGAAGTCACAGAGAAATTCGCAATTGCGGAATAATACTCACTTTCTTGTCCGTTGGGCTCATACCTGTAGAGGCTTCCTGTGGCTGTACCAATATAAATACGATTGTCAGGATCTATTGAGTAGGCAGTGATTCGTTCATTGAAATTGATGGTGTCCAGAGCAACCCATTCCTGAGCATAACTTATGAGGTTAGCGCACAGCAGAATAATTACAGCAAGGTATTTAATCTTCAAATTTCCTGAGGGTTACTGAGTTTGAATCAATCTCAATATAATGAGAATCTGTGATCCATTCTCCCATGTTTAGGTAAGTTGAATTTTCAGCAATGGGCATATTCAGGACAAGATGCCGGTGACCAAAGATGTAGTAATCGTGATGCGTTGTGCTTTCTACCTTCTTGCAATGTTGAAAAATTCGCTCCTGCTCACCTTCAAAGGGTTCTTCTCGGTTTTTTGAACTGTCTGACCAGGCTTTAGCCAATGGGATTCCTATATCCGGATGCGCCCATTTAAAAAACCACTGTGCTACTTTATTGCTGAAGATTTTTTTAAAAAACTTAAATTTCCGATCTCCTGGCCCCAGTCCATCTCCGTGCCCTATTAGCATAGTGTTTTTGCCTATTCGAAAGCTTTCTGGCTTTCTGATAATGGGAATGCCTAATTCGTTGGGAAAGTAGTCAAACATCCACAAATCATGATTGCCAATGAAAACAATAATTTCAACGCCTTGATCCTTAAGTTCAGCCAACTTGCCCAAAAACCTAATATATCCCCGTGGCACCACTTCGCCATATTCAAACCAAAAATCAAATAAATCTCCGGCAAGAATGATCGCCTGGGCTTCTGATTGGATGCTTGTGAGCCAGCGAATGATCTTTCGTTCGCGCTTCTGGCTAGTGGCGTGATCAGGTGAGCCGAGATGGAAGTCACTCGCTACGAATACTTTCTTATGGGAGGGAAGTTCAGAGAATTGTGAATTCATAAAAAAAGGGAGCCATCTCCGGCTCCCAATTTAATCAATGTTGTAAGATTATCTTTATTTGTTGTCTTCCAACTCTTCTTCCACTTCAGAATCAGGGCCATCTGGAGATTCTTCGTTCTCTACTTCGCTCTTAATATTCTCTTTGATACGTGCGATGTTATCTTCTTTTACTTTAGCCGCTTTTGCTTCTTCCTCATCACGTTCATCATTGATGTTTTTGTTTTGAGTAAAACGCTCATAAGTGGTTTCATTATCAAAAGGTCGCTTGCCAATCAGGTCCTGAAGATCGCTTTGGAAAATGATTTCTTTTTCAAGAAGCTTTTGTGCTACTATTTCCAACTCTTTACTTCTTTCCTTAAGTAGTTTCTTGGTGCGCACGTAAGCCTCATCAATAAGTGCTTTTACTTCTTTGTCTATCAGCTCGGCTGTAGCATCCGAATATGGCTTGGTAAAATTGTACTCTGATTGTTTGCTGTCATAGTAAGAGACATTTCCAATCTTATCATTCATGCCATATACAGTTACAATACTGTAAGCCACTTTAGTGATTCTTTCTAAATCACTCAAGGCACCGGTAGAGATCTTTCCGAAAATCAATTCTTCTGCAGCTCTTCCTCCCAAAGCCATACACATCTCATCCATGAGCTGCTCTGTTTGATAGAGAAACTGCTCCTTAGGTAAATACTGCGCATAACCTAATGCAGCGACACCCCTTGGCACAATACTTACCTTCACCAAAGGATCAGCATGCTCCAGGAACCAGCCCGCTACTGCATGACCAGCTTCATGGTAAGCCACAATTTTCTTTTCTTCAGGTGAGATAATCTTGTTCTTTTTCTCAAGACCGCCAATCACTCTATCTACAGCATCCTGAAAGTCTGCCATATCGACTTGTTTCTTGTTACGTCGTGCGGCAATCAGAGCAGCCTCGTTGCACACGTTGGCGATTTCCGCACCTGCGAAGCCCGGCGTTTGTGCCGCCAGTTTCTTGGCATCTACATTTTCATGTAGTTTGATCGGCTTTAGGTGCACTTTGAAGATTGCTTCCCGGCCAACAATATCCGGTTTGTCAATACTGATTTGACGATCAAAACGACCAGGACGGAGCAAGGCCGAATCTAGTACGTCAGGTCTGTTTGTGGCGGCCAGTATGATTACTCCACTGTCTGTAGAGAATCCATCCATCTCCACCAAAAGGGAGTTCAATGTGTTCTCACGCTCATCATTAGAGCCAGGCATTTGTCCTTTACCCCTTGATCGGCCAATTGCATCTATCTCATCAATAAAGACGATACACGGTGCTTTTTCCTTTGCTTGTTTGAACAAATCTCTTACTCTTGCGGCACCTACTCCTACGAACATTTCCACAAAGTCAGAACCTGACAAAGTAAAGAATGGAACCCCAGCTTCTCCCGCTACTGCTTTTGCCAAAAGGGTTTTACCCGTTCCCGGAGGTCCTACAAGCAAAGCACCTTTTGGTATTTTACCACCCAGGTTTGTAAACTTGCCAGGGTTCTTTAAAAATTCAACAATTTCTTTGATCTCCTCTTTGGCTTCTTCTAAACCAGCAGCATCGTTAAAAGTGATTTTTACCTTGTTTTCAGCATCAAACAAAGCTGCTTTGGATTTTCCAATATTGAAGATCTGTCCACCAGGGCCTCCGCCACCGGTCATTCTTCTCATTAGGAACCAGAACCCAAAGATGATCAGGAATATAAAACCCCAATTGAAGAAAATGGAAGTAAAATCTTCTCGTGTATCTGCTTCGTAGCCCATCCTTTGATCCTCCGGAAGCTTTTCCATAAGCTCCTCGAAGTTTTTATTGAAGATAGTTTTGTCTACTATTTTGAATTGATAGTGTGGGCCGCCATCACTGGAAAATGGTGATTGCTCTTCAAGCTCAATTTTGTATTTTGTGTTTTGAAGTGCTTCAGGTTTTAAGGTTACTTCTACTAAATCCTGATTTTTGATAAGCACTACTTTTTTCACATCATTGGCCATTACCATCTGTTCAAACCTCTTCTCAGAGATGGTAACTGCTGAATTACTTCTGGTGAAATATGAAAACCCAAACACGACAGTTATCAAAGCTACTATGATCAGTAGCTGATAGTTCGGCCTGTTTGGCTTGCCTCCCATAAGTGGTTTTTGTTGTCTCGGTTTATCCGCCATTACTTATATCCTCAAATGTTTATTCCTACAACGCTTGTCAGGTTAATTAGTTCTCCTGACCAATACTAGTGATTTTCGCATCACCCCACAGCTCCTCTAAGCCATAAAATGATCTTTTTTCTTTATTGAAAATGTGAGCTACTACGTTCACATAGTCAATGATGATCCATTCATTGTTTTGCTTGCCTTCCCTTTTCCAGGGATTTTCTTTGGAGTTTTTGTGGACTTGCTCCTCTACAGAATCAGAAATGGCATCAATTTGTGTGTCAGAACTTCCAGAGCAAAGGATGAAGTAGTCCGCGATTGAATTTTTTACTTCTCTAAGATCCATCACGACCACATCCGAAGCTTTCTTTTCTAACATTCCCTGCACAATCCACTCACTTAAGTCATTAGAACTTACTGCTTCTTTAGCCTTTGCCTGCATTCATTAAAAGTTTAAACTAATTTTATTCAAAAATACTAATATAGTTTGCATAAATACTTTGCCAAACCTCTATTTCTAGGTAAAAAGGTTGAATTCCTGCCAGAATGTCACAGTACTAACGAGCAGATGCTCCTTCGGGTGCGAAAAGCTGACGAACCTGAAGGATATGTTGTCCATTCTGACCATCAAACAAGAGGGAAGGGCCAACGAGGAAACGCCTGGATTAGTGAATCAGGTAAGAATCTTCTTTTTTCAATGCTTTTGAGGCCTAAAACGCTTTCTATTAAACATTCTTATTACCTGAATCTGGTTGCTGGTTTAGCTGTTGTTTCGACTTTGGAGGATGAATTTGAAATGAAGGCAGAGCTTAAGTGGCCAAATGATGTATATGTGAACGACAAGAAGATTGCAGGAATTCTAGTAGAGACAAGTCTGATAGGTCATCTTGTGGAGTATGCGGTAGTTGGTATTGGACTTAATGTCAATCAGAAACACTTCTCACTGCCCTTCGCAACATCCATTTGTATGGAGAAGGAGGTGGAGGTTGAGCGTGAGATGCTACTGGAGAAAATCATAGCGAAACTCGAGTCCTATTATTTGTTGTTGAAAGCAAGCTCTTACGAAAAAATCATCAGGGAGTACTATGATGTGATGCGCTGGCGTGGAGAGGTACATCAGTTTGCTGATGAAAATGGAGAGTTTTCGGGAGAAATTATTGGCATTGATGATATTGGGAGACTTTTAGTTAAAACCTTCAACGAACTCAGGCGTTTTGAAGTGAAGCAAATCACATTTCTACAATAAAGGAAAAAACGTAAGATTTAATTAATTTTGCGATCCATAACATTATTAACGCATGATCGAGGAAAAAGTAAAGTACAAAGTAAGAGACATTAGTCAGGCCGATTATGGTCGAAATGAGATCAGACTAGCTGAGGCGGAAATGCCTGGTTTGATGTCATTGAGAGAGGAATTTGGAGCGAGCAAACCGCTGAAAGGGGCACGTATTGCAGGTTGTTTGCATATGACTATTCAGACCGCAGTATTGATAGAGACTTTGATTGAACTAGGAGCTGAAGTTTCCTGGTCTTCTTGTAATATTTTTTCTACCCAGGATCATGCAGCAGCAGCTATAGCTAAAGCTGGGATCCCTGTTTTTGCCTGGAAAGGTTTGAATGAGCAGGAATTTGACTGGTGTATTGAGCAAACTCTTTTTGCATTTGAAGATGGACAGCCACTCAACATGATTTTGGATGATGGTGGAGATTTGACCAATATGGTTTTGGATCGTTATCCTGAATTGGTACCCAACATTAAGGGATTGAGTGAAGAAACAACAACTGGAGTTCACAGACTTTATGAGCGCATGAGAAAAGGAACACTTCCTATTCCGGCGATCAACGTGAATGATTCGGTGACCAAGTCAAAATTTGACAACAAATATGGCTGTAAGGAGTCTCTGGTAGATGCAATCAGACGGGCAACTGATATCATGCTGGCTGGTAAAGTGGCCGTGGTGGCAGGTTATGGAGATGTTGGCAAAGGTTCTGCTGCCTCACTTAGAGGAGCAGGTGTGCGAGTAATCGTGACAGAAATCGATCCAATTTGTGCGCTTCAGGCTGCTATGGACGGTTATGAAGTGAAGAAAATGGTTGATGCAGTGCCAAGAGCTGACATTATTGTTACCGCTACTGGTAATAAGGACATTATCACTGGAGAGCATTTTAAACTAATGCATGACAAAGCGATCGTTTGCAACATCGGACATTTTGACAATGAAATAGATGTAGCTTGGTTAAATGCTAACTTCGGGGATAGTAAAGTGGAGATCAAACCACAAGTTGATCTATACAATGTTGATGGCAATGAAATTATCCTTTTGGCTGAAGGTCGATTGGTAAACCTGGGATGTGCTACAGGACATCCTTCATTCGTCATGTCAAATTCGTTTACAAACCAGACATTGGCTCAAATTGAACTTTGGGTAAATACTGACAATTATAAAAACGAAGTATACACCCTTCCGAAGCATCTTGATGAAAAAGTAGCAGCACTCCACCTTGCGAAAATTGGTGTAGAGCTTGATGTGCTTTCACAAGATCAGGCTGATTACATAGGCGTGACACCACAAGGACCGTATAAGCCGGACGCTTATAGATACTAAAATTATTTTAGGTATTTGAAAAAAGCTGCTTTCTTAATTGGAGGCAGCTTTTTTTATTGACTTTTGAGTAATCAATGACTTCATTTTGAATATCCTATTCACAACACATCAAGGCAATTTGGCAGGTTCTACGCTTTCGCTTATCTACCTCGTCAAAGGATTGGCGCATAGGGGGCATCAAATTCATGTTGCCTGTAAGAAGGCAGTGTTGCTGGAAAAGTCTTTGACAGGTTATTCAAATGTCACTGTTCATGAAATACCGTTTGCTTCTTATTTCGATTTCAGGTCATGCATCAAATTAAAAAGGGTAATTCTGTCCAATAAGATCCAAATAGTGAACGCTCAAGGTGGACGTGACCGCAACCTCACCATTTTGACAAAATGGATATTCGGTCTGGAATACAAGCTAATATTCACCAGGAGGCAGAGACCAAGAAGCGAACCCCTAATCAAAAGATGGTTTCATACTAATGGCACCGATAAAATAATCATGATTAGTGAAGGGCTCAAGCAGATATTTCTGGAGAAAGGTTATTCGGAAGACCACTTACTGGTCATTAAAAATGGTATTCCCTCCAATCTTTCGGAGCAAGTGGATCCTTGCAAAGTAGAACAACTAAAAAAGAATCTTCATTTGTTAGATCAACCAGTGGTTGGATGTCTGTCTCGTAAAAAGTCGCAGGAGCAAGTCATCGAGGCATTTAGGTTTTTACCTGATCACTACATTGGGTTGTTTGTGGGAATAGATGAGGAGGAAATGGGTGATCTATCTGACATAAAACAACGTTTGATTTTTACTGGACAAGTTGAGCATCATACAGCACTACATTATCTCAAGCTGATGTCAGTAAATGTCTTGCCTTCCTATCTTGATGGATTTGGCCTCACCCTAGTGGAATCAATGCAACTCGGCATTCCCGTAATTGGCTCTGACTTTGGTGGTATTCCTGACATTATTCAAAGTGGAGAGAATGGTTTTCTTTTTGAAAATGGGAATGTGAATGAATTAGCTCAGAAAATAGTAGAGTTGATCGAAAATGCTGATCTCAGGGAGAAATTTATTGCAAAAGGGAAAGAGGATTCAAGGTCTTTATTTTCAATCAAACGGGTAGTTGATGAATATGAGACCTTTTTTAAGTCATTGGTTGATGACTTCCCGGTATAGTTCGATAGTCTGATCCAAACCTTGGTCATGACTGAAGTTCTCAACCTTCAGGTGAGCATTGTCTATTACAGATTGGCGTAAAAGTTGATCATGGAGTAAACGCTCGCAATTGGCGATCAACTGGTTGCGATCACCGGGACTACTCAGCAGCCCAGTGAGTCCATGATCAATAAATTCCCTAATTCCACCTACATCTGTGGCTACAACAGGTACCTGAAGTGCTGCGGCTTCCAGAATCACATTAGGGAACCCTTCACTTTTTGAGCAAAGCACAAGCATATCAAGACTACTGAGTGCTTCTGGGTTCTTGTGCGTAAACCCAGTTAGTATCACTTGGCCTGTTAGATTTCTTTGTAGGATTCGTTGCTCTATTTGTTTTCTCATTGGCCCTTCGCCAATCAAGACACATTTTAAATTATTTTGCTTTTCTGAAAGCTCCGCACAAATTTCAACAAAGGTCAAGGGATCTTTGATGTCATTTAGTGAACCCATGAACCCAATGACAACTTCTGAGTCTTTAATTGAATATAAATCTTGAAGGTAGTCCGGTTGATAACGGCTTATAGTCGTCTCCAGGTCAATACCACCATAGATTGTCGTCAATTTTACTGGATTTCTAATACTGACGGATAGAAGCCTCTCAACAGCTTGAGATACACAGATAATCTTTTTGATGTTGGGGTGATTGTATTTCCAACGGCTAAATAGGTTATTTTTAACGGGGCTGTGAACTCTTCGAGAAAGTACAAGAGGTGTTTTACAGAAAAGACTTGCAAACAAACCTACAGTGTGCGCTTTAGAGCTATGCATGTGGATCATATCTGGCTTTGTAGATCTGATCAGTTGAACGAGCCGCACAATAGTAGTAATGCTGTATGCTGATTTAAATGAGTCAGTAAAATTTTGGATACCGCTATTCACACAATAGTCTGCAACTGCAGAGCCAGATTTGCAGAATACCAACGATTCAATGCCACGTCTGTTGGTGCCTTCTACCAGTTGCATAGCTTGTTTTTCACCACCACCCCAGGAGTGTTCAGAGCATATGTGTAGCACTTTCATTTGTGATCCTTAATTAACTTTTGAAGGGTTCGATACTTTAAATACCTGGATTTTGCCGATAAGAGGGCAATTTCCCAACCCATTCGACCATCCAGAAAACCTAGCCTAAAGAAATAATCTTTCAGGAATTTGAACGCCGGACTTAAGATGATCAAGATAGGAGATGTCTTTTCACCTCTTTCAAATAAAGATTGTGCTCCAAGATTGGCATAGGTTTCTATTCTTTCGCGGTGTTCTGCAATGGATTTAAAAGCAAAATGAAGGAAATATCCTGAAAGCATTTTATGGTTGTGTGGGTTTCTCAAAACGACCTTGTCATGAGGATTACTCCCTGCCCAGATAGCTTTGTCCTTCTGCCACAGCCTGAGTTTCCATTGTGTGCCCCATCCTCCATACCTGATCCAATGGCCCGCATAATTATTCTTACGCCTGAAAGAATACCCATCAGAAGGGAAACCTTGTGCTTTTTCAGAAAGAATCTCAGCCGACAATTCATCAGTGAGCATTTCATCTGCGTCAAGGGCCAGTACATGGTCATATTGAGCCTTCGAAAGGGCGAAATTCTTTTGTTCTATCTGTCCCTCATATTCCTTCAAATAGAGTTTGACTTCAAGCCTTTTGCAAATTTCTTGTGTCTTATCTGTAGAGAAAGAATCGACTACAATGATCTCATCTGATAATTTTTTTACAGACCGAATGCATTGTTCGATGTGCTTTTCTTCGTTGAATGTAATAATGAGAACTGAGAGTTTCATGAGTGTACACCGAATCTACAGAGTGAGAGATACTCGTACTTATGATCAGACGCAAGTTTATCATCTTTTACGGGAACTTGATTTTGTTGTCATTGATGATTGTTATTTAGAATAATTATAAACTAATATTTTAGACAAACGTAGAATTAATGTAGGTACATCAAAAAAGGTCTAAACAATTGGATTGACATTTGATTAAATAAGAGCATGCACGAGTTGACTAAGAATAAAATGACTAGCGATAAACCACAAAGACGGCAGTACTCGGATTTAGAGAGAAAGGATGTTTTTGATAATGAATTCCTTCCTCATCTGGATGCTATGTACAATTTTGCGTATAGGTTGACCTTCGATCAGGACGATGCAAAAGACCTGGTGCAGGATACCTTTATGAAAGCATACAGGTTTATAAATTCTTTTGAGAAGGGTACAAATGCAAAAGCCTGGCTATATCGAATCCTCAAAAATAGCTTCATCAATGACTTTCGTAAGAAAAGTAAAGAACCCTCAAAAGTAGATTATCAGGAAGTAGAGAACTTCTACAATTCAGATAATGTTGATGAGAGCAAGACAGTAGATTTGAGAATTGATACAGTAAAAGATATGATGGGTGACGAAGTAACAAACGCCCTGAATTCTTTGGCTGTTGATTTCCGAACGGTGATCATACTTTGCGACCTGGAAGGGTTTACTTATGATGAGATGGCCAAAATTTTGGACATTCCAATAGGTACGGTCAGGTCAAGATTGCACCGGGCGAGAAATCTACTGAAGGAAAAACTGAAGACCTATGCAGAATCAATGGGCTTTAAGTAACTTTTTATTTAGTTTGTGGAATAATTAAATCACCCATGTCAGACACCTCTGAAAAGAAAGGAAGTACAGGTTGCACAGAGTTTAAGAAATGTTTAGAGATCCTGCATCTTATGCTTGATAACGAAGCAAATCAGGAACAAGAGAATTACCTCACTACCCATATTGAGAATTGCATGTATTGCTTTGAGCAGTATGAAGTAGAAAAACAAATCCGGGAACTCTTAAAAACCAAACTTGCCAATCAGACTGTGCCGGCCGATTTAGCGCAAGCAATAAGACTTAAAGTTTTTCAATCAGCCTAAGAAATGACCGAAGGTAAGGCAGTTATTTTTTGTGCACCATCAGGTGCCGGAAAGACCACTATAGTCAAAAGACTAATTGAACGCATACCTTCGCTTAAGTTTTCCATATCCGCTACCACCAGACCTATTAGAGAAGGAGTTGAGACTCATGGGAAAGATTACTTCTTTCTTTCGGTTGAGCAATTTCATGAAAAATTAGACAATGGAGAATTGTTTGAATGGCAGGAAGTTTATCCTGGTGCATTCTATGGTACGCTTAGATCCGAAGTTGAAAGAATTTGGGCTGAAGGGGATCATGTAATATTTGATATTGATGTGGTAGGGGGAGTAAATCTCAAAAAAGTACTCGGTGACAGGTCTATGGCTATTTTTGTAAATGCCGAAAGCGTGGAAGTACTCAGGGAGCGGCTGACGAAAAGAAACACAGAAACTCAGGAATCTCTTGAAAAAAGAATAGGAAAGGCCGTAGAGGAAATGCAGTATTCAAATAAGTTTGATTACATCCTGATAAATCGTGAGCTTGAGGATGCAGTAGATGAAGCAGAATCTTTAGTACTTAATTTCTTAAAATGAAAGTAGGACTGTTCTTTGGCTCGTTTAATCCAATTCACGTTGGTCACCTCATCATTGCTAGTATTGCCCATCAGACTACCGACATGGATGAAGTTTGGTTCATTGTTTCCCCGCAGAACCCATTTAAGAAAAACAAAAACTTATTGCACGAATTTGACAGGCTTGATTTGGTAGAAGCGGCCATTGCTGATGATTTTCATTTCAAAGCCAGTGATGTTGAGTTTAGTATGAGCAAGCCTAGCTACACGGTTGATACGTTGGCAGTTTTATCAGATAAGTACAATCACGATTTTACCCTGATCATTGGGGAGGATAATCTGGCGTCATTTAAAAAATGGAAAAATCATCACATTATATTAGAGCATTATGGATTGGTGGTATACCCACGTCCACATGCCAAAAAATCTGAATTGATGAACCATCCTAGGGTGAGTATGATAGAGGCACCGGAAATTGACATTTCAGCCACTCTTATCCGAAAAATGGTAAGAAAAGGGCGCTCTATCAAATATCTGGTGCCGGAACCAGTAGAAACCCGAATAAGAGGGAAGAACTTCTTTATCGACTAAATAGTCATTATGTCCTTTTCTTTTACCACTAGAAGGTCATCAATTTTTTTGGTGTGCTTGTCAGTGATTGCCTGAACCTCTTCTTCTGCTCCTTTAATAGCGTCTTCCGGAGCTCCATCTTTTAGAAGCTTCTTCAAACCATCCATTACTTCTTTTCGAGCGTTTCTGATACTGATCTTACCATTTTCAGTTTCAGTTTTAGCTTGTTTCACCAGGCCAATTCTGCGCTCTTCCGTTAGTGGAGGGATATTAATTCTAATGAGTTCGCCATCATTCTGAGGATTCAGTCCAAGGTTGGAATTGATAATGGCTTTTTCTATATCAGGAATAGTTTTTTTCTCCCAGGGCTTGATACTAATTGTTCTTGCATCAGGAGTAGTGATGGACGCTACCTGACTTATTGGAGTCATGGTGCCGTAGTAATCTACATCTACGCCATCAAGCATGCTTGGCATTGCTTTACCCGCTCTGATTTTTGTAAGTTCAGTATAGGCATGTTGCACGGCTTTGTCCATTAGCTCCTCAGCATGCTCTAGATAAAAGTCTATGTCTTCCATGATTTATTGCTTATTTGATTAGAGTTCCAACTTCTTTTCCTTCTACAATGTTAAGTAGGTTGCCACTTTTGTTCATATCAAACACTATTATCGGCAGATTATTTTCCATGCAAAGTGTGAAAGCAGTCATATCCATAATGCTCAACCCTTTTTCATAAGCTTCTTGAAAAGAAACTGTGGAGTATTTTGTAGCAGTAGGGTCTTTCTCAGGATCTGCAGTATATACACCATCTACCCGCGTACCTTTCAATACCACGTCTGATTCAATCTCGATGGCTCTTAAGCTTGCAGTAGAATCTGTTGTGAAATATGGATTACCAATACCTGCACCGAAAATAACGATACGTCCTTTTTCGAGGTGACGGATAGCTCTCCTGCGAATGAATGGTTCACATACCTGCTCCATTTTTAACCCTGACATTAACCGGGTGTACATGCCATGTTTTTCAAGTGCACTTTGCAGAGCCATAGCGTTGATCACTGTTGCAAGCATGCCCATATAGTCTCCCTGCACTCGGTCTATTCCGGATTTCTCACCGTCTACACCTCTGAATATATTACCACCTCCGATCACAATGGCCAGTTCAAGTCCTTTTTCGTGCACTTTTTTGATTTCGTGTGCGTATTGTTCCAGTCTATTAGAATCTATTCCGTGGTTTTTTTCACCCATTAAGGCTTCGCCACTTAGTTTGAGGAGTATCCGTTTATATTTCATCGAGGGCACTGAGTTCTTTTATGGTTAAAATTTCACAAAAGTATAAATATTATGATAGCCGTCAGGAATCTTTTCAAAAAGATATCAGCGTTTGGTTTTTTTCTACGTTTTCTCCTTTTTTTATATGGATTTTCACCACCTGAGCGGCTATTGGAGATTTAATGATGTTTTCCATTTTCATGGCTTCTAAAATTAGAAGTGTGTCACCTTCCTGAATTTCGTCACCTTCTTGGACCATTACATCTATTATGGCACCAGGCATAGGAGCCTTGATCTCATTGATCAGTTCTTCGGAGATTACATCCATGCCTAGTTTCTCCAGAATCTGGGCAATGTGATCTTTTACATTTAGGTGAACAGTATGCCCATTGATCAGGACTTCCATATGGTTGTCTTTCTGTTCGGTCAGAATGAGATTATATACCCTATTATTGAATTGCATCAAAAATTCTGATGCTCCGGTTTTAGTAATTGTATAATTAGTAGGAGTGCCGTTTAAGAGCATTTTGCGCTCTTTTGTTTCTAAATCAAATACATCTTGATCATTAACCTCAACTTTCAGTTTCATACGCGGGGTATTTTTTGTCGCCACTATTATAACTAAAATCAAGGAGCCCAAAGCAAAATAGTGGCATGAGAGGCTTGAAACTGCATGATTTTCCCCTGTGGAAAATTCATTCTTATATTTAGTTCTAAAAATTTGATAAAAATAAAAAAGCGTATAATTTTGCATTCCCTTTTTCGGGGAGAACCTGAAGAGGAGAGTACTTTGATAGTGTTTAAAATACTAGTTGGGGGGATACCAAAGCGGCCAACTGGGACGGACTGTAAATCCGTTGACTTATGTCTTCGAAGGTTCGAATCCTTCTCCCCCCACTATTAATTTCAAGCGGGTGTAGCTCAGTTGGTAGAGCGACAGCCTTCCAAGCTGTAGGTCGCCGGTTCGAACCTGGTCACCCGCTCAAACTATCAAACTCTTTGATTCCCAGAAGCCGATGTAGCTCAGGGGTAGAGTGCTTCCTTGGTAAGGAAGAGGTCACGGGTTCAAATCCCGTCATTGGCTCTTGATTCGTCAAGGGGAAGATCGTTTTAATAAACGGTTCTAGAAGAGCATTTTAATATTTGACTTAATTTATACAATAATTTATTTAGGAATTTAAACCGAGGATTATCAGACATGGCTAAAGAAACCTTTGATCGTTCAAAACCGCACGTTAATATCGGTACTATTGGTCACGTTGACCATGGTAAAACCACATTAACTGCTGCAATCTCTGCTGTACTTTCAGGAAAAGGACTAGCAGAACTTAAAGACTTCTCTTCTATTGACAATGCACCAGAAGAGAAAGAAAGAGGTATTACTATTAATACTTCGCATATTGAGTACCAAACAGATAAGAGACACTACGCACACGTTGACTGTCCAGGTCACGCCGATTACGTGAAAAACATGGTAACTGGTGCTGCACAAATGGACGGAGCTATCATCGTTGTAGCTGCTACAGACGGACCAATGCCTCAAACAAGAGAGCATATCCTTCTTTCTCGTCAGGTAGGTGTACCTGCTCTGGTTGTATTCATGAATAAAGTTGATTTGGTTGATGATCCTGAACTACTTGAGCTAGTAGAGATGGAAATCAGAGAACTTCTTTCTGATTATGATTTCCCAGGTGATGATATTCCTGTAATCCAAGGATCTGCTCTTGGCGCACTTAACGGTGAAGCTAAGTGGGTGGAAAAAGTAGAAGAATTGATGACTGCTGTGGATGAGTTTATTCCACTTCCTCCTAGAGCGGTTGATAAGGACTTCTTGATGCCAGTAGAGGATGTGTTCTCAATTACTGGTCGAGGTACTGTTGCTACAGGAAGAATCGAAAGAGGTGTAATCAACTCTGGAGATCCTGTTGACATCATTGGTATGGGTGCAGAAGGTCTTAAATCTACAATCACTGGAGTAGAGATGTTCAGAAAGATTTTGGACAGAGGTGAAGCTGGTGATAATGTAGGTCTTCTTCTTAGAGGTATTGAAAAATCTGAGATCAGAAGAGGTATGATTATCTGTAAGCCAGGTTCAGTAACTCCTCACGCTCACTTCAATGCTGAAGTTTACGTGTTGTCAAAAGAAGAAGGTGGACGTCACACTCCATTCTTTAACAAATATCGCCCTCAGTTCTACTTGAGAACAACGGACGTGACTGGTGAGATCATGCTTCCTGCAAACGTGGAAATGGTAATGCCAGGTGATAACGTAACTATCGAAGTTAAATTGATCAGCCCAATAGCTCTTGAGAAAGGACTAAGATTCGCTATCAGAGAAGGCGGTAGAACTGTAGGTTCTGGTCAGGTAACTGAGATTCTGGACTAATACTTTAAGGCAAATACAGCGGCTTAAATTAAAATTTAGGCCGCATTTGTTTATAATAAATCATTCATCTAACTTTGCAGTCCTTTTCGGGCTGCATGGTTTTTTTACGGGTGTAGCTCAATTGGTAGAGTAGTGGTCTCCAAAACCATTGGTTGGGGGTTCGAGTCCCTCCTCCCGTGCAATTTGACATTAACGATGGATAAAGTAATTTCTTTCTTTAAGGAAGCATACGACGAACTGTTACATAAAGTAACATGGCCGAAATATTCGGAACTACAAAACAGCAGTATTCTTGTGTTGGTAGCTTCCTTGATATTCGCGCTAATGATAGGCCTTTTCGATTTAGGTTTTGAAAATGCCATGAAATGGTTTTATAACGAATTTTAGAGAATGTCAGAATTCAAGTGGTATGTAGTGCGGGCAATAAGTGGTCGTGAGAAAAAGGTAAAGAATTACCTGGAACAAGAGATTTCAAGAAATGGGATCGATGAACTTGTACCTCAGGTACTTATACCATCAGAAAAAGTTTACGAAATGAGAAACGGAAAGAAGCGAGTACGTGAGCGCAACTTCTTTCCGGGTTACATTCTTATACAAGCTGATTTGAGCAATGGCGAAACTCAGCACATTATAACCAATACACCAGATGTTATTGGTTTCCTCGGCGAAGGATCTACCAGTGCTTCCAAGGATCCTGTTCCTCTACGTCAGAATGAGGTGAACAGAATTTTAGGTAGAGTTGACGAAGCAGAGGAATACGAAGAGAAACTTGATACTCCTTTCATTGTTGGAGAGTCTGTTAAAGTAATGGACGGCCCGTTTAGTGGATTTACAGGGACGGTGGAAGAAGTATTTGAGGATCGAAAAAAGTTAAACGTTACAGTTAAAATTTTCGGAAGAAATACTCCTGTAGAGTTGAATTACATACAGGTAGAAAAACAAGAATAATCTAATGGCTAAAGAGATAACAGGTTATTTGAAACTTCAGGTACGAGGAGGCGCGGCTAACCCATCTCCTCCTGTTGGACCAGCACTTGGTGCTAAAGGTCTTAACATTATGGAGTTTTGTAAGCAGTTCAATGCTAGAACCCAAGAAAAACAGGGTCAATTGCTTCCAGTTGTAGTGACAATCTACTCTGACAAGTCGTTTGACTTTGTGATCAAAACACCTCCGGCTCCAGTATTAATTATGGAAGCCGCGAAACTTAAGAAAGGTTCTGCTGAACCTAATAGAATAAAGGTGGGATCGATCACTTGGGATCAAATCAAGGCTATTGCAGAAACAAAGATGCCAGACTTAAATGCATTCAAAATTGAATCAGCAATGCGTCAGGTAGCAGGTACTGCAAGAAGTATGGGCGTAAAAGTTTCAGGAAAAGCACCTTGGGCTAACTAATATCAGTACAATGGGAAAGTTGACAAAAAATCAAAAGAAAGCGAACGAACTGGTAGAAGCGAATAAGGAGTATTCTATAGAAGAAGCTTCAGATCTTGTAAAGAAAATCACATTTGCAAAATTTGACTCTTCCGTGGATATCGACATTCGTCTAGGGGTAGACCCAAGAAAAGCGGACCAGATGGTGAGAGGTGTAGTGGCATTGCCAAACGGAATCGGTAAGGAGGTTAAAGTCCTTGTACTCTGCACTCCAGATAAAGAAGAAGAAGCAAAGGCAGCAGGTGCTGACCATGTAGGATTAGATGACTATATCACCAAAATTGAAGGTGGTTGGACTGCTATCGACGTGATCATTACAATGCCTACAGTGATGGCTAAGGTAGGTAGACTCGGAAGAGTGTTAGGGCCAAGAGGTCTTATGCCAAACCCTAAGTCTGGTACTGTAACAATGGATATTGCTCAGGCAGTAACAGATGTAAAAGCTGGTAAAATTGACTTTAAAGTTGATAAAACAGGTATCATCCACACAAGTATTGGAAAAGTATCTTTCGATTCTCAGAAGATTAAAGAGAATGCGATCGAAATGATCCAGACAGTGGCGAAACTTAAGCCTGCCTCAGCAAAAGGAACTTACTTTAAATCAATCTCTATCTCTAGTACAATGAGCAAGGGGATTGCAATTGATAAAAATAGCATAGCTGGACTATAAACGTTATGACTAGAGAAGACAAAGCACAATTGATAGCTGGACTTACAGAAAAGTTACAGCAGACAGATCACTTCTATATCACTGACACATCAGGACTCTCAGTTGCTAAGATCAACAAGTTCAGGGAAATGTGTTTTAATAAAGGTGTAGAATACAGAGTCATTAAAAATACTTTGATCAAGAAAGCACTTGAAAATTTGGATACTGATTATTCAGGTCTGGATGATGCATTGAAAGGGTTTTCTGGGATAATGTTTGTTCAGGAAAATGCAAATATTCCTGCCAGGGTTATCAAAGACTTCAGAAAAGAAGGCAAAGATCAAAGACCTAAGTTTAAGGCTGCTTCCATAGATTCAGATATATTCATTGGTGAGGATCAATTAGACACATTGAGCAATCTCAAGTCTAAGCAGGAACTTATCGGTGAGGTTATCACATTACTTCAGTCACCAGCTAAAAATGTTATTTCTGCACTTCAGAGTGGAGGAAACACTTTGGCCGGACTGGTTAAAACACTTTCAGAGAGAGAATAAGATTATTAACAAAATTAATTGACGATTAAAAATGGCAGATTTAAAAGAATTCGCTGAACAACTAGTAAACCTTTCAGTAAAAGAGGTAAATGAACTAGCTACTATCCTTAAGGATGAGTATGGCATAGAACCTGCAGCTGCAGCGGCACCAGTAATGGTAGCTGGTGGTGGTGCTGAAGGTGGCGCTGAAGAAGAGAAGTCTTCATTTGATGTAGTACTTAAGTCAGCTGGCGCAGCTAAGCTAGCAGTAGTGAAACTTGTAAAAGAACTTACAGGTCTTGGACTTAAAGAAGCTAAGGAAATGGTAGATAGCGCTCCTAGCAATGTAAAAGAAGGAGTAGCTAAGGACGAAGCTGAAGCACTAAAAAAGCAGCTTGAAGAAGCTGGTGCGGAGGTAGAATTAAAGTAATTCTAGAAATCGTACTAAGGTTTTAGGCCTGGCCCCTGACAGCAACGTCAGGGTCAGGTCTTTTGCTGTTTGTATCTACCAAACATTGTTCTTGACCTTTATTTTGAACTAAAACAGATAAAGCTTTGGCTAATAATACACCAGAGAGAATTAATTTCTCTTCAATCAAATCTGTAATCGATTATCCTGATTTTCTGGACGTACAGCTTAAGTCTTTTGTGGACTTCTTCCAATTGGATACACCTTCTGAAAAGAGAAATTCTGAAGGACTTTATAAAGTATTCATGGAGAACTTCCCAATTTCAGACTCCAGAGAGAACTTCGTTTTGGAGTTCGTTGATTACACCGTTGACCCCCCAAAGTACTCCGTTGATGAGAGTATTGAGCGAGGCTTGACCTATTCTGTTCCCCTTAAGGCTAAACTTCGTCTTTTGTGTAATGACGAAGAAAATGAAGATTTTGAAACCATCGAACAGGAGGTTTTCTTAGGGAACATTCCATACATGACCGCTAAAGGTTCATTTGTTATCAATGGAGCTGAGCGCGTTATTGTTTCTCAATTGCACAGATCACCAGGTGTATTCTTTGCTCAAAGCAAGCATACTAATGGTACATTGCTTTACTCTGCAAGAATTATCCCTTTCAAAGGATCATGGATAGAATTTGCTACTGATGTAAACAATGTAATGTATGCTTACATTGATCGAAAAAAGAAATTCCCAATCACTACACTTCTTAGATCCATCGGTTATGGTTCTGATAAGCAAATTCTTGATTTGTTTGGTCTATCTGAAGAGGTAGATGCAACAGATAAAGAACTGAAGAAGGTTGTTGGGCGAAGACTTGCTGCCAGGGTTTTAAGAACCTGGACGGAGGATTTCGTGGATGAGGATACTGGAGAAGTAGTTTCAATTGACCGAAATGAAGTAATTCTTGAAAGAGATAGCATCATTTCAGAAGATGATATTGAAACGATCCTTGATTCTGGAACCAAGTCTATTATCCTTCATAGAAAGGATGTAAACATTACAGATTACTCAATCATCTATAACACCCTACAGAAGGATAATTCAAACTCTGAGAAGGAAGCTGTAGAGCAAATCTATCGTCAATTAAGAAATACAGATGCTCCTGATGAGCAGACTGCTCGGGATATTATCCAAAACTTGTTCTTCAGTGATAAGCGATACGATCTTGGTGAGGTTGGGCGATATAGAATCAACAAAAAACTAGGTCTTGAACTTGGTTATGACAAAAGAACACTTACTACGGAGGATATCATCCTTATCGTAAAATACTTGATTGGTTTGATCAATAGCAAAGCTGTTGTTGATGATATTGACCACTTGAGCAATAGACGTGTAAGAACTGTTGGTGAGCAATTATATGCTCAGTTTGGAGTTGGTCTTGCTAGAATGGCCCGTACCATTCGTGAGCGAATGAACGTTAGGGATAATGAAGATTTCAAGCCAGTTGATTTGATCAATGCTAGGACATTGTCTTCTGTTATCAATTCATTCTTCGGAACCAACCAACTTTCTCAGTTTATGGATCAAACGAATCCACTTGCTGAGATTACTCATAAAAGAAGAATGTCTGCTTTGGGGCCTGGAGGTCTTTCGAGAGAAAGAGCTGGTTTCGAGGTACGTGATGTACACTATACACATTACGGTCGTCTTTGTACTATTGAGACACCAGAAGGCCCAAATATTGGTCTTATTTCCTCACTTTGCGTTCACGCCAAAGTGAATCAGATGGGATTCATTGAAACCCCCTACAGAGATGTAGTGGAGGGTACCGTGGATATGACCGGTAGTGTGAATTATTTAACTGCTGAAGAAGAAGATACCTACAACATTGCTCAGGCAAATGCGCCATTGAACGATAAGGGCAACTTCCTAAACGATAAAGTAAAAGCTCGTTTTGAAGGTGACTTTCCGGTAGTTGATCCAAAAGAATTGAGATACATGGACGTTGCTCCGAACCAGATTGTATCGGTTGCGGCTTCTATGATTCCTTTCCTAGAGCATGATGATGCAAACCGTGCATTGATGGGATCAAACATGCAGCGTCAGGCTGTTCCTCTTCTTAGGCCTCAGGCCCCTATTGTAGGAACAGGTCTGGAGAAAAGAGTTGCGATTGATTCAAGAGCTTTGGTTGTAGCTGAAGGAAATGGTGAGATCGAATATGTAGATGCAAGAAAGATCGTCGTAAGATACGAGCGAACTGAGGAAGATCTTCTTATTTCATTCAATAGTCCAAGTGTTACTTATGAATTGACAAAATTCAGAAGGACCAACCAGGACACATGCGTTAACCTGAAACCAATTGTTACTAAAGGTGACAAAGTGGCAAAAGGTCAGCCATTGTGTGAAGGTTTTGCTACTGAGCAAGGTGAATTGGCATTGGGCAGAAACCTGATGGTGGCTTACATGCCTTGGCAGGGATATAACTTTGAGGATGCAATCGTGATTTCGGAGAAGGTGGTAAGAGAGGATATTTTCACCTCTATCCACATTGATGAGTACGAACTTGAGGTAAGAGATACTAAGAGAGGTGAAGAAGAATTAACTTCTGAGATTCCAAACGTAAGTGAAGAGGCTGTTAAGAATCTTGACGAAAATGGAATCATAAGGATAGGTGCAGAAATCAAAGAAGGTGATATTCTAATTGGTAAGATCACTCCTAAAGGAGAAACAGATCCTACTCCAGAAGAAAAACTTCTTAGAGCGATCTTTGGTGATAAAGCAGGAGATGTGAAAGATGCTTCATTAAAAGCTTCTCCTTCTTTGAGAGGTGTGGTAATTGATACCAAACTATTCTCAAGACCTAAAAAAGATAAGGACCTTAGAGCGAGAACCAAGAAAGAAGTAGAGCTCTTGAAGAGCAGATACAGTGCTGACTTGACAGTGATCAGAAATGAAATGATCGACAAGTTGGCTACTCTTCTTGAAGGCAAGACTTGCCAGGGAATCAAGCATAAATTCGGTGATGAAGTAATGTCTAAGGGAACTAAGTTCTCTAGGAAAAACATCGAAGCGAACCTCTTCCCTCCTAAGAATATCTATAGAGACGAAAGTAATTATAACGTTCCTGAGGAAGCTAATTTGATCTCTGATCTTCTGATTGAAGATTGGGCTACAGATCAGCATACCAACGACCTGATCTTCAGAATGGTGAAAAATTACATCAATAGAAGAAATGAGGTTTCAGGGATCTTCAAAAGAGAGCGTTTCACACTTGAAGTAGGAGATGAACTTCCAGCAGGTATCGTTCAGCTTGCCAAAGTTTACGTAGCTAAGAAGCGTAAGCTAAAAGTAGGGGATAAGATGGCTGGTCGTCATGGTAACAAAGGTGTGGTTGCTAAAATTGTGCGGGATGAAGACATGCCATTTATGGCTGACGGAACCCCAGTGGATATCGTATTGAACCCACTTGGTGTACCATCTCGTATGAACATCGGGCAGATCTACGAAACTGTACTTGGATGGGCAGGTCTCAAATTAGGTAGAAAATATGCTACCCCGATTTTTGATGGTGCAACAGAAGAAGAAGTGCAAGATGAGCTTAAAGAGGCTGGTCTTCCTTCATTCGGTAGATCTTATCTATATGATGGCTTAACTGGTAAGCGTTTCGACCAACCAGTAACTGTAGGTGTAGCTTACATGTTGAAACTAGGTCACCTTGTAGATGATAAGATGCACGCCAGAAGTATAGGGCCATACTCACTTATTACACAGCAGCCGCTTGGTGGTAAGGCGCAGTTTGGTGGTCAGAGATTTGGTGAGATGGAGGTTTGGGCACTTGAAGCATTCGGTGCGGCAAACGTTCTGCAAGAAATCCTTACAATCAAGTCTGATGACGTGATTGGTAGAGCTAAAGCCTACGAGGCGATAGTGAAGGGTGAAAACATGCAGAAGCCAAACATTCCGGAATCATTCAATGTACTTGTTCACGAACTTCGTGGACTTGCACTTGAAATTACCTTAGACTAATAATTGGATAATTCTGCTCTGCTTCAGCTCGTCTGAAGTGGAGCAATTACATAGATCATTTAATTATGGCATTCAGAAAAAATAAAAAACTGTCTAACGACTTTTCTAAAGTTACGATTAGCTTGGCTTCACCAGAGTCGATCCTCGAGAGCTCTCATGGTGAGGTTACTCAGCCTGAAACGATCAACTATAGAACATATAAGCCGGAAATGGGTGGATTGTTCTGTGAAAGAATCTTTGGTCCGGTAAAGGACTGGGAATGTCATTGTGGAAAATACAAGAGAATTCGTTACAAAGGGATTATTTGTGACCGATGTGGTGTTGAAGTGACTGAGAAGAAGGTCAGAAGAGAGCGAATGGGGCACATCGAATTGGTGGTTCCGGTAGCTCATATCTGGTATTTCCGTTCCCTTCCAAACAAGATCGGTTATTTGTTAGGTCTTCCTACAAAAAAATTGGATCAGATCATTTACTACGAACGCTATGTAGTAATCCAGTCTGGTATCAAGGAAGAAGACGGTATCAACGAGATGGATTTCCTTACAGAGGAAGAATATCTTGATATTTTGGATAAGCTTCCAAGAGAAAATCAAATGCTCGACGATGATGATCCTCAGAAATTCATAGCAAAAATGGGTGCTGAGGCTCTAGAAATGCTTCTCTCAAGAATTCACCTTGATGAACTTTCTTATCAATTGCGACATCAGGCGGCTACAGATACTTCTCAGCAGAGAAAAGCTGAAGCTCTTAAAAGATTGAGAGTGGTAGAAGCTTTCAGAGACGCTAAGACTAGAATTGAGAACAAACCAGAATGGATGATCATTAAAATGGTTCCGGTAATTCCTCCAGAACTACGTCCATTGGTACCTCTTGATGGTGGTCGATTTGCTACTTCAGATTTAAATGACCTCTATAGACGAGTAATTATTAGAAATAATCGCCTGAAGAGATTAATAGATATTAAGGCTCCGGAAGTAATTCTTCGAAATGAGAAGAGAATGCTTCAGGAAGCCGTGGATTCACTTTTCGATAATTCAAGGAAAGTAAACGCCGTAAGATCTGATGGTAACAGAGCTTTGAAATCTTTGAGTGATATGCTTAAAGGTAAGCAAGGTCGTTTCCGTCAAAACCTTTTGGGTAAAAGGGTTGATTATTCAGGTCGTTCTGTGATCGTAGTTGGTCCGGAGTTGAAGATGCATGAGTGCGGTCTACCTAAAAATATGGCGGCTGAACTTTTCAAACCTTTCATCATACGAAAGTTGATCGAAAGAGGAATTGTGAAGACCGTGAAGTCCGCTAAGAAAATTGTTGATCGCAAAGATCCTGTAGTTTGGGATATTCTTGAGAATGTATTGAAAGGACATCCGGTATTACTTAACCGTGCTCCTACATTGCACAGATTGGGTATTCAGGCTTTCCAGCCGAAACTAATTGAAGGAAAAGCGATCCAACTTCATCCATTGGTATGTACTGCATTCAACGCCGATTTTGATGGTGACCAAATGGCGGTACATGTACCGCTAGGACATGAAGCTATACTTGAGGCCTCATTGTTGATGCTCTCTTCTCATAATATTCTGAACCCTGCAAACGGTGCACCTATCGCTGTACCTTCTCAGGATATGGTATTGGGGCTTTACTACATTACCAAAGGCAGAAGAAGCACAGATGAAGAAAAGGTAAGAGGAGAAGGTCTTACATTTTACAGTTCTGAGGAAGTGATAATAGCTTTAAATGAAGAACAAATCTCACAACATGCTTATATCAAAGTAAGAACAAAAGTTCGAACGGAGACTGGTGAGCTTGTGACCAAAATTGTTGAGACTGTAGCAGGTAGGGTGTTGTTCAATCAGCATGTTCCTGAAGCAGTTGGGTATGTGGATGAATTGTTGACTAAGAAGAAACTTCAGCAAATCATCTCTAATGTATTCAAGATCACCGGAATGGCTAGAACTGCCCTATTCCTGGATGATATCAAGGAGCTTGGTTTCCAAATGGCTTACAAAGGTGGTCTTTCCATGGGGCTGGACAACATCCAAATTCCAGAGGAAAAAGAAGGTCTTGTGGCTCAGGCTAAAGAGGAAGTTGATGCCGTATGGAACAACTACCTAATGGGTCTGATCACTGATAACGAGAGATACAACCAGGTAATTGATATCTGGACTAGAACCAATACATTGTTGACCAATACGCTAATGAAGCAGTTGGAAGAAGACAATCAAGGGTTTAACTCTATCTACATGATGATGCACTCTGGAGCGAGAGGTTCTCGTGAGCAGATTCGTCAGCTCGGTGGAATGAGAGGATTGATGGCCAAGCCACAGAAAAACCTTCAAGGTTCGGTTGGTGAAATCATCGAAAACCCAATTCTTTCAAACTTCAAAGAAGGTCTTGATGTAATTGAGTACTTTATTTCTACTCACGGTGCACGTAAAGGTTTGGCCGATACAGCTTTGAAAACTGCTGATGCTGGTTATCTAACAAGACGACTGGTAGATGTGGCTCAGGATATGGTACTTAATGAGGAGGATTGCGGTACTTTAAGAGGTCTACGTGTTCAGGCACTAAAAGATAATGAAGAGGTAGTAGAATCTCTATCTGAGAGAATCCTTGGTAGAGTTTCAGTTCATGATATTCACGACCCTCTTACAGATGAGTTAATCACCCAAGCTGGTGAGGAAATCACTGAAGAGGTTGCTGAGCGAATAGAGGAAACCAGTATTGAGGAAGTTGAGATTCGTTCAGTATTGACTTGCGAAACCAAGCAAGGTGCATGTGGTAAGTGTTACGGACGTAACCTTGCTACCGGAAGAATGTCTCACATGGGAGAGTCTGTTGGTGTCATTGCAGCCCAGTCAATTGGTGAACCGGGTACTCAGCTTACATTGAGAACATTCCACGTAGGGGGTACTGCGTCTAACATTGCAGTAGATGCAAACATCAAAGCCAAATTTGACGGAATCATCGAGTATGATGAATTAAGAACGTTGGATTCAGTTGACGAAGAAGGTAACAAAGTGAAAAAGGTCATGGGACGGTCTGGTGAAATCAGAATCTTAGACCCTAAAAAGGAAAGAGTACTTATTACTAACCATATTCCTTACGGTGCAATTCTTAAGTTCAGTGATGGAGATAAGATTGCTAAGGGAGATGAAATCTGTAACTGGGATCCGTACAATGCAGTGATCATGGCTGAATTTGACGGTAAAGCTGAATTTGATTCAATCATTGAAGGTGTTACCTACAAAGAAGAGTCTGATGAACAAACTGGTCACAGAGAAAAAGTAATCATCGATACTAAGGATAAAACCAAGAACCCTGCTGTAGTTGTAGCTGGCAAAGATGAGTCTAAAGGTTACAACATTCCGGTAGGAGCTCACTTGGCTGTAGATGTTGGAGACAAGATCAAAGCTGGTCAGGTATTGGCTAAGATTCCTAGGTCAACTGGTAAGTCAAGAGATATTACTGGTGGTCTTCCAAGGGTAACCGAACTTTTCGAAGCTCGAAACCCTTCTAATCCGGCTGTAGTAAGCGAAATTGATGGTGTAGTGACTTACGGTGGTATCAAGCGGGGTAACCGGGAAATCTTCATCGAATCTAAAGATGGTGTGAAGAAGAGGTACCTGGTGCCATTGTCTAAACATATCCTTGTTCAGGATAATGACTTTGTGAGAGCTGGTGATGCCCTATCTGATGGTGCAATCACTCCTGCAGATATCTTGTCAATTAAAGGGCCTACTGCTGTTCAGGAATATTTAGTAAACGAGATTCAGGAAGTTTATCGACTACAAGGTGTGAAAATCAATGATAAGCACATTGAAGTAATCGTGAGACAGATGATGCAAAAAGTCATCATCATTGATGCTGGAGATACTAGTTTCTTGACAAATCAAACTGTTGATAGATTCGCATTTATGGAAGAAAACGACAGTATTCTTGATATGAAAGTAGTTATGGAGCCAGGTGATTCTGAAAACTTGAAGCCAGGAATGATTATTTCCAGCAGAAAACTGAGAGATGAGAACTCTAATCTTAAGAGAAGAGACTTGAAAGTGGTAGGAGTAAGAAGTGCAGAAGCAGCAGTATCCAGACCTATTCTTCAAGGTATTACACAAGCCTCTTTAGGAACTGAAAGCTTTATTTCGGCGGCTTCCTTCCAGGAGACTACCAAAGTATTGAGTGAAGCTTCTATAAGAGGAAAGTCAGATTATCTGGCTGGATTAAAGGAAAACGTAATCGTTGGTCATTTAATCCCGGCAGGAACAGGTAACCGGAAATTCCAGGGACACATTGTTACTTCAAATGAAGATATGGATAACCTTGTGGCTGCTAAAGAAGAGTTTGCTAGATCCAAAGCGTTAGAATCTTAATATGGATCCAAAAGACGAAAAGAAAGACAAAAAGCAATCAAATCAATTGAATATAGAGCTCTCAGAGGAAACTGCTGAGGGCGTATATTCAAATTTGGCAATGATTGCGCATTCAAGTAGTGAGTTTGTAATTGATTTTATTCGGTTGATGCCAGGAGTGCCTAAAGCCAAAGTAAAATCAAGAATTGTGATCACTCCTGAGCATGCAAAACGCCTTTTGAAAGCCCTCGAAGACAATGTCAATAAGTTCGAAAAAACTTATGGTGACATTAAAAGTGTAGATGAAGCTCCCAAATTTCCGATGAATTTCGGAGGAACGATGGGAGAGGCCTAAAAATCTATTTTTATATTTTGAAATTACATTGTGATATAATATCAATATTTCTATCTTTGCGTCCCGATAATTCCGGGACCAAAATTTTGGATAATAAGAAATAAGCATAATGCCAACTATTCAGCAATTAGTAAGAAAAGGCAGAAAGAAGTTGACTTCTAAATCAAAGTCACCTGCTTTGGATTCATGTCCGCAACGACGTGGCGTATGTACAAGAGTGTACACGACTACTCCAAAGAAACCAAACTCTGCCATGAGAAAAGTAGCCAGGGTTAGGTTGACTAACGGTAAGGAAGTAAACGCATACATTCCTGGTGAGGGTCATAATCTTCAAGAGCACTCAATCGTATTGATAAGGGGCGGAAGAGTAAAAGATCTACCAGGTGTAAGATATCACATCATTCGTGGTGCGTTGGACACAGCTGGTGTGAACGGACGACTACAGAGAAGATCTAAGTATGGCGCTAAAAGGCCAAAAGATAAAAAGTAATCTGAGAAATGAGAAAATCTAAGCCAAAGAAAAGATACATTCTTCCTGATCCAATTTATCAGGATACTATGGTGACCAAGTTTGTAAACAACTTGATGTTAAGAGGTAAGAAAAGTATCGCTTACAATGTGTTTTATGGCGCTGTTAAGTTAGTAGAAAAGAAAACTGGCGAAAATGGTGTTGAAGCATGGAAAACAGCATTGAACAATGTATGTCCTGGGGTAGAAGTGAAAAGTAGAAGAGTAGGTGGTGCTACTTTTCAGGTACCTGTAGAGGTAAGACCCGAGAGAAAACTTGCTCTTGGTATGAAATGGATGATCAAATACGCCAGACTTAGAGGTGAGAAAACGATGATGGAGCGTTTGGCGGGTGAGATAATTGCTGCATCCAAAGGAGAAGGTGCTTCTATCAAAAAGAAGGACGATACGCACAGAATGGCTGAAGCTAACAAAGCATTTTCTCATTTTAGATTCTAAAAATTCAAACCACTAATGGCTAGAGATTTAAGACTTACTAGAAATATAGGCATCGCTGCTCACATTGA
Organism: Marinoscillum sp.; assembly: GCA_040218045.1. Taxonomy (GTDB): domain Bacteria; phylum Bacteroidota; class Bacteroidia; order Cytophagales; family Cyclobacteriaceae; genus Marinoscillum. Next base: position 80,907 of record JAVJQA010000015.1, on the reverse strand, counting down.
TGCGGGTAAAACCACTACAACAGAGCGTATACTTTTTTATACTGGAGTAACTCACAAGATTGGTGAGGTTCATGATGGTGCTGCCACTATGGACTGGATGGAGCAGGAACAAGAGAGAGGTATTACCATTACTTCTGCTGCAACAACAGTATTCTGGAAATACAAAGATGAGGAATATCATATTAACATTATTGACACTCCTGGTCACGTAGACTTTACTGTTGAGGTAAACAGATCACTTCGTGTATTGGATGGTTTGGTGTTCTTGTTCAGTGCAGTAGATGGAGTAGAGCCTCAGTCTGAAACTAACTGGAGACTAGCTGATAACTACAAAGTTGCTCGAATCGGATTCGTTAATAAAATGGATCGTCAGGGAGCTGATTTCTTAGCTGTTTGTAAGCAGGTTAAGGAGATGCTCGGTACTAAAGCTGTGCCACTTCAGTTGCCAATTGGAGGTGAAGATACCTTTAAAGGTGTGGTTGACCTTGTTTCGAACGTGGCAATGGTATGGAATGAAGAGGACTTGGGTATGACATGGGAAGAAGTGCCTATTCCCGAAGATATGCTTGAGGAAGTAGCTCAGTACAGAGAAGAACTGCTTGAGTCAGTAGCTGAGTATGATGAATCACTTCTTGAAAAGTATTTCGAAGACCCACAGTCAATAAGTGAAGACGAAATTATTGCGGCACTTCGTGCAGCAACAATTGATTTGGCTTTTGTTCCAATGTTGTGCGGATCGGCCTTTAAAAATAAAGGTGTTCAGACGATGCTCAACTATGTGATGGAGCTTCTTCCATCTCCGTTGGATCGAGACAATATCACGGGAACGGATCCTGATTCAGAACAGAAAATTACTAGAAAGCCATCTAAAGATGAGCCATTTGCTGCTTTGGCTTTCAAAATTGCTACAGATCCATTTGTTGGAAGACTGTGTTTTATCAGATCTTACTCGGGTATGTTGGAGTCTGGTTCTTATGTGTTTAACATGAGGACGCAGAAAAAAGAAAGAATTTCGAGAATCTTCCAAATGCACGCAAACAAACAAAATCAAATCGATGCTTTGCATTGTGGAGATATTGGAGCGGCAGTTGGATTTAAAGATATTAAGACAGGTGACACCCTATGTGACGAGAAGCACCCGATTGTGCTTGAGTCTATGGTATTCCCTGAGCCAGTAATTGGATATGCAATTGAGCCTAAAACTCAGGCAGACGTTGATAAGCTGGGAATGGCCATTGCTAAACTAGTTGAAGAAGATCCGACGCTACAAGTAGAGACAGATCATGAGACTGGCCAAACCATCTTGAGAGGTATGGGTGAACTTCACCTTGATATCATCATCGACAGGATGAAAAGAGAATTCAAGGTTGAGATCAACCAAGGAGCTCCACAGGTGGCCTACAAAGAAACCATTAACAATTCAGCTGAGCACAAAGAAGTTTATAAGAAGCAATCGGGTGGACGTGGTAAGTTCGCTGATATTGTATTCGAACTAGGGCCAGCAGATGAGGATTTCGAAGGTGAAGGCTTACAATTCGTTAATCAGATTGTTGGTGGTGTAATTCCTAAAGAATTTATCCCGGCAATTGAGAAAGGATTTAAAGAAGCCATGAAAAATGGCCCTCTTGCAGGATTCCCGATCGATACGATGAAAGTACGGTTGTTCCATGGATCTTTCCACGATGTGGATTCAGATGCACTTTCTTTCGAACTAGCGGCTAAAGTTGGTTTCAGAGAAGCAGCTAAGAAAGCTAAACCAGTATTGCTTGAGCCAATTATGGCAGTAGATGTGGTTACTCCAGACGAGTACACTGGATCAATTACTGGTGATTTGAACAGAAGAAGAGGTATCATGAAAGGAATGGATACCAAAGGAACTTCACAAGTTGTAAGAGCTGATGTGCCACTTTCTGAGTTGTTCGGATATGTGACTGATCTGAGAACAATGAGTTCAGGCCGGGCTACGGCTTCATTGACATTCTCTCATTATGATCAGGTTCCTAACAACCTCGCAGAAGGGGTAATTGCAAAAACTAAAGGAGAAGCGGTTTAATTTATAGAGATCATGAACCAAAAAATTAGAATAAAACTTAAGTCATACGATCACAACTTGGTAGATAAGTCTTCTGAGAAGATTGTAAGAGCGGTAAAAACTACCGGAGCTGTTGTGAGTGGTCCAATTCCGCTTCCTACTGTGAAAGAGAAATTTACAGTGTTAAGATCTCCGCACGTGAATAAGAAAGCGAGAGAGCAGTTTCAACTTTGTACCTACAAGCGTTTGGTTGATATTTATTCAAATAGCGCCAAAACAGTAGATGCTTTGATGAAACTTGAGCTACCTAGTGGAGTTGACGTAGAGATTAAGGTCTAGTTTAGAAGCACAATATCTAAAAAGAACCAATAACAGTGGCTTATTGGTTCTTTTTTTGTGTCAAAAAGTAAAACAAATCTTTTGTTCGGATTAAGTAATTGCTATCTTTGCAGTCCTTTTTACGAAAAGTTTATCCGGAAACGGTAAAAGAATAAATATTAAGCAAAATGCCTGGAATAATTGGTAGAAAAATAGGGATGACTAGCTTATACAATGTGGATGGTAAAAATCTTGCCTGTACCCTCATTGAAGCCGGTCCTTGTGTAGTGACACAAGTTAAAGACAAAGAGTCTGACGGATATCGTGCAGTCCAGTTGGCTTATGGTGAGCGTAAAGAAAAAAACACACCTAAGGCTTTGAAAGGACATTTTGCAAAAGCCAAGACTACCCCTAAAAGTAAGGTTGTAGAATTCAGAGATTTTAGAGCTGAATTTGAGGATAAAATTAAACTTGGGAACACTATTAAATTGGAAGATGTATTTGCAGAGTCTGACTTTGTAGATGTAATTGGCCAATCTAAGGGTAAAGGCTTCCAAGGAGTAGTTAAAAGACATGGTTTTGGTGGTGTGGGTCAATCAACTCACGGCCAGCATAATAGGCTAAGAGCCCCTGGATCTATTGGTGCGTGTTCTTTCCCATCAAGAGTATTTAAAGGCCTGAAAATGGCTGGAAGAACTGGTGGTGACAGGGTAAAGGTGATCAACCTTAAGGTTGTGAAAATGTACCCTGAGAAAAATCTTGTATTGGTAAGTGGGCCTATACCAGGTGCGAAAAATTCTTACGTAATTCTAGAAAAATAACAATGAAACTTTCAGTTTTCAATATTAAAGGAGAAGAAACCGGCAGAGAGGTAAGCCTTGACAAGAAAGTTTTTGGTATTGAGCCAAATGAGCATGCCGTTTATCTTGAAGTAAAGCAATTCCTTGCTAATCAGAGACAAGGCACTCATAAAGTGAAAACTAGAAATGAGATTAGTGGCTCTACTAAGAAAATAAAGAAACAAAAGGGTACAGGTACAGCAAGGGCTGGAAGTATCAAGTCTCCTGTTTTCAGAGGTGGTGGAACTGTATTCGGTCCTGAGCCTAGGGATTATAGTTTCAAGCTCAACAAAAAGGTTAAGCAACTAGCTAAGAAATCTGCACTTTCAGCTAAGGCTAAAGAGAAGCAAATTAAAATCGTGGAAGACATCAACTTTGATGCACCTAAGACAAAAGACTTTACTGGTATTCTGGCAAGTTTGGCTGTAAGTAACAAGAAGTCCTTAGTGATTCTTGGAGCGCACAATGAGAACCTTTATCTGTCTTCTAGAAACATCAAGAATACGAAAATTTCTACTGCTGACGAACTAAGTACTTATGACTTGGTGAATGCAGAGCAACTTATCCTCGTGGAGAGTTCAGTAGAGCTAATCCAAAAAAGATTGAACTGAGATGGGAGTATTAGTAAAACCATTAGTAACTGAAAAGGCATCTGCACTTAATGAGCACGGAAAATACGGATTTATCGTAGCTAAGGACGCCAACAAAGTACAGATTAAGAAGGAAGTTGAACAGACTTACGGTGTGACTGTAGAAAGTGTAAACACTATGATCCAGCCAGGTAAGTCTAAGAGTAGATATACTAAGTCAGGTGTGATCCAGGGGAAAACACCAGCTTATAAGAAAGCTATCATTAAGGTGGCTGATGGAGAGATCATTGATTTTTATAGCGGAATATAAAATAAACAGATAGATGGCTGTTAAGAAACTTAGACCCGTTACCCCAGGACAAAGATTTAGAGTAGCACCAGTATTCGATAAGATTACTAAAGCAACTCCTGAGAAATCTTTGCTTACCTCTAAAGGTAAAAAAGGTGGTAGAAATAACCAGGGTCGAATGACGATCAGGAATGTAGGTGGTGGTCACAAACAGAAGATTAGGATTATTGACTTTAAGCGCGATAAGCAAGGTGTACCTGCTACTGTTCACGCCATTGAGTACGATCCGGGAAGGACTGCTAGAATTGCATTGTTACATTATGCTGACGGCGAAAAGAGATACATTCTTGCTCCTGCAAATCTGGAAGTAGGAACAATCATCCTTTCGGGACCTGGTATAGCACCAGAGGTAGGAAATGCCCTCCCTCTATCTGATATCCCACTAGGTACAATTATTCACAACATTGAACTGAAACCTGGGCAGGGTGGATCAGTAACGAGAAGTGCGGGAGCATATGCTCAGTTGGTAGCTCGTGAAGGCAAGTATTCGACCATCAAGTTACCATCAGGTGAAATGAGAATGGTATTGAATACATGTTATGCCACTATTGGAACTGTTTCGAACAATGATCACATGAACGTGAGACTTGGAAAAGCAGGTAGAAACAGATGGAAAGGTAGAAGACCAAGAGTAAGAGGTGTTGTAATGAACCCGGTAGATCACCCAATGGGTGGTGGTGAAGGTAGATCTTCAGGAGGTCACCCAAGATCAAGAAACGGTCTATACGCTAAAGGTCAAAAGACCAGAAAGCCGAATAAATATTCTGACAAGCTGATTATAACTAAGAGAAAATAATGGCAAGATCACTTAAAAAAGGACCTTATATAGACTTCAGACTTGAGAAGAAGGTTGATACAATGGCAGAGTCTGGTAAGAAGTCAGTCATTAAAACCTGGTCTAGAAGATCTATGATCTCTCCTGATTTTGTAGGACACACTTTTGCTGTACATAATGGGAATAAATTCATTCCTGTTTTCGTGACTGAAAACATGGTAGGGCACAAGCTTGGTGAATTTGCACCGACAAGAAATTTCAGAGGCCATATTGCTAAAAAGGATAAAGGTAAGAGATAATAGAGATGGAAACTGCAGAAAAAAAAATAAAAAAATCAGTCAGGATTCGTCTTCAAAAAGAAGCGATCAAGAAGCACAAAGAAGACAATGCAGGTAAGCTTGGTGCTGTGACTGCTTCGTTGAGAAATGTACCTACCGCACCACGTAAAATGAGGCTTGTAGCTGACTTGATCCGTGGACAAAGAGTAAACTTGGCATTGAACCTTTTGAAGTTCGAAAACAAACATGCTTCTAAAACTCTTGAGAAATTGTTGATGACTGCTATAGCAGATTGGCAAGCTCAAAACGAGGAGGTAAATATAGAAGATGCTGATCTAGTGGTAGCCGAGGTTTTTGTGGATGGAGGAAGAATCCTTAAGAGACTAAGACCTGCTCCTCAAGGGAGAGCACATAGAATCAGAAAGAGATCCAATCATGTGACGATCTCAGTGGCTGATGCCAATGAACACAATGTACAGTCTGAAGAAAAAGATAATAAATAATGGGACAGAAGGTAAATCCAGTTGGTTTTCGATTAGGAATCGTCAAAGGATGGGACTCTGCGTGGTTTGGAGGAAAGGACTTTTCTGATAAAATCGTAGAGGATCATAAGATCAGAGAGTATATCAGTGCTCGTATCCCTAAAGGTGGAATCTCAAAAGTGGTGATTGAAAGAACACTTAAGAGAATAACCCTTACGATCCATACTGCTCGTCCTGGAGTAGTCATTGGAAAAGGTGGTTCTGAAGTTGATAAGATCAAAGAAGAGTTGAAAAAGCTCACTGGTAAGGATCTTCAGATTAACATATTTGAAATTAAAAGACCTGAGCTTGATGCTAAGCTTGTTGGGGAGTCGATAGCTCAACAGTTGCAAGCGCGTATTTCTTATAGAAGAGCAATGAAGCAATCAATTGCCTCTGCGATTCGAGTAGGAGCTCAAGGGATTAAAATAAAAGTTTCTGGACGTTTGGGTGGTGCTGAGATGGCAAGAACAGAGCAGTACAAAGAAGGTAGAATTCCTTTGCATACCCTTAGAGCTGATATTGATTACGCTATTTCTGAAGCCAATACTGTGTATGGTAAAATCGGAATCAAAGTTTGGATTTTCAAAGGCGAAGTTTTCGGTAAGAGAGATCTTTCTCCTAATGTAGGTCTGACAAGTGGTGGTGGAAATAGTAACGCTCCAGGAGGTCAAGGTGGACCAAGAAGAAGAAGAGGTGGCGGAGAAGGCCCCAAAAGAAGACGTGATCGTAAATAATCTCATTAACGCTAGATAAGATGTTACAGCCAAAGAGAACAAAATTTAGAAAGAGACAAAAAGGAAGAGTTACAGGTCTAGCCCAAAGAGGTCATAGACTAGCATTCGGCAACTTTGGTATCAAAGCCATGGAGCCAGGGTGGATCACTTCCAGACAGATAGAGGCATCACGTATCGCTGTAACGAGAGCGATGAAGAGAGAAGGTCAGGTTTGGATTAGGATTTTCCCAGACAAGCCGATTACTAAAAAGCCTGCGGAAGTAAGGATGGGTAAAGGTAAAGGTGCTCCTGAGTATTGGGTAGCAGTGGTAAAGCCAGGAACTATCTTATTCGAAGCATCAGGTGTAACTACTGAAACGGCTAAAGAAGCATTGAGACTAGCTTCTCAAAAGATGCCGATTAAAACGAAATTTGTTGTAAGAAGAGACTATACAGGAGAATGAAAAATTCAGAATTAAGAGGTCTAAGCCTTGATGAGCTTAAAAACAGGCTTGCAGCTGAACAAGACAACTACGGCAAACTTAAATCCGCTCATAGCATTACTCCTATTGAGAATCCTATGAAAATTAAAGAAACCAGAAAAATGGTTGCTAGGATTCAGACAGAAATTAGAGCTAAAGAATTAAGTAAATAACGCGATGGAAAGAAATTTGCGAAAAGAGCGTATCGGACGCGTGGTTAGCAATAAAATGCAGAAGACCATCACCATTGCTGTAGATAGAAGAATGAAACACGCTATGTACGGTAAGTTTATCCGAAAAACGACAAAGTTTACAGCTCATGATGAGAACAATGATTGCAATATCGGTGATACCGTGAAGATCATGGAAACTCGTCCGCTGAGTAAGAACAAAAGGTGGAGATTAGTAGAAATAATCGAACGAGCGAAGTAAGATGATACAGCAGGAATCAAGGCTAAATGTAGCAGACAACAGCGGTGCAAAGGAAGTGCTTTGTATCAGAGTATTAGGAGGTACCAAGAAGCGTTACGCTTCTGTAGGAGATACAATTGTGGTGAGTGTAAAGTCAGCCCTTTCTTCTAGCAGCCTCAAGAAAGGTACGGTTTCTAAAGCTGTAATCGTTCGTACCAAAAAAGAAGTAAGACGTAAAGACGGATCTTACATAAGATTTGAAGACAATGCTGCAGTTCTTTTAACGGCAAACAATGAACCAAGAGGAACTCGTATCTTCGGTCCAGTAGCTAGAGAGCTAAGAGAAAAGCAGTACATGAAAATTGTTTCATTAGCACCAGAAGTACTTTAATAAAATGGATAACCACAAAACAAATAAGTTTCACATAAGAAAAGGCGATACCGTCATGGTATCAGCTGGAAACGATAAAGGAAAGACTGGAAAAGTTTTGGAAATACTTCCAAGCAAGTACAGAGCGATTGTGGAAGGTGCTAACCTGGTAACAAAGCATGTAAAACCTTCTGCAACTAACCCTGAGGGTGGACGTGAAGAAACAGAAGCTCCTATTCATATGAGTAACCTGACTTTGGTAGATCCTGCAAATGGAAATACGACGAGAGTAGGTAGAAAACTCAATGATGACGGTAAACTACAGAGATATTCTAAAAAAACGGGAGAATTTATCACTAATGGCTAGACCAAGATTAAAAGAGACATACATCAATGAGATCGCTCCTGCACTGAAAGAGAAGTTTCAGTACAAGTCGGTGATGGAAGTGCCTAAGCTGGTTAAAATCAGCATAAATAAAGGTATTGGTGCGGCTGTAGCCGACAAGAAATTAGTTGATGTGGGAGTTGAAGAACTTACAACCATTACAGGTCAAAAAGCAGTTCCTACAAAAGCAAGAGTCTCAATCTCAAACTTTAAGTTGAGAGAAGACATGCCAATTGGTGCTAGAGTCACCTTAAGGGGTAGTAAAATGTACGAATTCCTCGACAGATTGATGACAGTTGCTTTACCTCGTGTTAGGGATTTTAGAGGAATCAAGCAAAAAGGATTCGACGGGAGAGGTAATTACAGCTTAGGTATCGAGGAGCAAATCATTTTCCCTGAAATCAGTATTGACAAAGTGAATAAAATCACCGGTATGGATATCACATTTGTTACTACAGCTAAAACAGACGAAGAAAGTTTAGCACTACTGAAAGCATTCGGAATGCCGTTTGTTCAAGGTAAAAAATAAGAGACATGGCTAAGGAATCAATAAAAGCAAGAGAAAGAAAAAGAGAGAAGCTAGTTGCAAGATATGCTGATAAGCGTGCTGCCCTAAAAGCAGAAGGCGATTATGAAGCACTTGATAAACTTCCAAGAAATTCCTCAAAAGTAAGATTGCACAATAGATGTAAGCTTACTGGTAGACCTAAGGGCTACATGAGGAAGTTCGGAATCTCCAGGGTTACTTTCAGGGAAATGGCCAATGATGGCAAGATCCCAGGAATAACTAAAGCAAGCTGGTAATCTTTATTTCATCTTAGTATAGATATTTAAAAATATTCATTAATTTTGCACCCCGTTTTCGGGGTATTTAATTGTAGAAAATAGAATGGTAACAGATCCGATTGCAGATTACTTGACGAGGGTCAGAAATGCGATAAAAGCGAATCATCGTATTTTGGAAATTCCTGCTTCTAACTTGAAGAAGGAAATGACCAAGGTTTTGCACGAGAAGGGCTACATCCAGAACTTCAAGTTTGAGGATGATAGTAAGCAGGGGGTTATTAAAATCGCCTTGAAATACAACCCTCAAACCAAGCAGTCTGCAATAACTAGCTTGGAAAGAGTAAGTAAACCTGGTTTGAGAAAGTACGCTGATGCGGAAAACCTACCAAGAGTATTGAACGGACTCGGAATTGCTATTTTGTCAACTTCTAAAGGAGTTATCTCTGATAAAGAAGCTAGAAAAGAGCATGTAGGAGGCGAAGTGCTGTGTTACGTATACTAAAAAATTGAGTTAGAAATGTCAAGGATAGGCAAAGCACCAATAACATTACCTACAGGCGTCACTTTAAGTGTAAATAGCAACACTGTGACTGTAAAAGGCCCTAAAGGTGAACTTAAACAAGAAATTCATCCGGATATTACCGTTAAGATTGAAGGTGAAACTGTGACAGTTGAGCGACCAACTGAACAAAAGAGACATAAAGCAATGCACGGATTATATCGTTCTTTAGTGAATAATATGATAATCGGTGTAAACGAAGGGTACAAAAAGGAGTTGGAACTTGTAGGTGTAGGTTATAAAGCTGTCAATCAGGGGAATGTACTTGAGTTGAACCTTGGCTTCTCTCATAATATATTCTTTTCGATTCCTGAGGATTTGAAAGTGGCTACTGAGACTGCTAAAGGCCAGAATCCAAGAGTTACAATCGAAGGATCAGATAAGCAATTGGTTGGCCAGGTGGCTGCCAAAATTAAGTCACTTAGAAAAGTGGAACCTTATAAAGGTAAGGGTATCAGATTTGTTGGTGAGATTGTTAGAAGAAAAGCTGGTAAAACTGCTGCTAAATAATTGAGATAATGGCTGTTACTAAACTACAGAGAAGAAAAAGAATTAAACTAGGCATCCGTAGAAAGATTTCTGGTACCGGTACAAGACCAAGGATTTCTGTTTTCAGAAGCAATAAAGCAATTTATGGTCAGATCATAGATGACGAAAAAGGAGTAACTCTTACTTCGATTTCATCTCTAGAGTTGGGCAAAGAGCGAAATAATGTTGAAGTCTCAAAGGAGGTTGGACAGAAGTTGGCCGAAAAGGCGAAAGCAGCAGGAATTCAGAGTGTTATTTTCGATAGAAATGGCTACCCGTATCACGGAAAAGTGAAAGCTTTTGCTGAAGGAGCACGTGAAGGAGGTCTAAAATTTTAATAAGATATTATGTCACAGAGTAATATAAAATCAGTTAAAGCCAGCGAAATAGACCTTAAAGAGAAAGTCGTAGCGATTAAGCGCGTGGCTAAGGTTGTAAAAGGTGGTCGTCGTTTCAGCTTTTCAGCGATTGTTGTTGTGGGAGACGGTAATGGTGTAGTAGGATACGGTCTTGGTAAAGCAAACGAGGTAACTGACGCAATCACAAAAGGAGTTGACGATGCCAAAAAGAATTTGGTAAGAGTGCCTCTTTTTAAAACCACTGTGCCACATGAAGCTCTAGGTAAATTTGGTGGTGGATTCGTATTACTTAAACCAGCTGCTCCAGGTACAGGAGTAATCGCAGGTGGTGCAATGCGTGCCGTATTGGAGAGTGCAGGTATTCACGATGTACTTGCTAAGTCAAAAGGATCCTCTAACCCACACAATGTGGTAAAGGCTACTTTCGATGCATTGAATAGAATGAGAGATCCTTACGCAGTTGCTAAACAAAGAGGCGTAGCGTTAGATAAAGTTTTTAACGGTTAAGATAATGGCTAAGACAGCAAAAGTTTTAATTACACAGACCAGAAGTACAATTAAGCGTACACAACGTCAAAAAAAGACTATTGAGGCTCTAGGTCTTGGTAAAATCAATAAGAGTGTTGAAAAGGAACTAACTCCTGCAATCTCTGGTATGATTAATAAGGTTCAGCATTTAATTGAAGTAAAAGAACTTTAAGATGAAATTAGAATCATTGAAGCCTGCAAGCGGGGCAACGAAAAGTAAGAAGAGAATTGCCAGAGGCCAGGGATCTGGTAAAGGTGGTACTGCGACCAGAGGTCATAAAGGTGCTCAATCTCGTTCAGGTTACTCAAGAAAAATTGGGTTCGAAGGTGGACAGATGCCGCTTCAAAGAAGAGTACCTAAGTTTGGGTTCAAGAATAATAACAAGGTGGTGATGAAGCCCATCAACCTTGATGACCTTCAGGCATTAAGTGAGGCTAAGAAACTGACTGAAATTACCCCAGAGATTTTAAGAGACAATGGTCTTGCTGGTAAGAATGATGTCATCAAAGTTTTAGGTAGAGGAGAGCTAAAGGCTAAATTGACAGTAAAAGCACATAAATTCTCAAAGAGCGCACAAGAAGCTATTGAAAAAGCTGGTGGTTCTGCATCTGTAGAAGAATAATTGATGAAGAAGTTTATACAAACAATAAAGAATATTTTCTCTATTGAGGAGCTAAGAATAAGAATCCTAAATACCATAGGATTTCTTATCATTTTCAGATTAGGCTCTTTCGTAGTATTGCCTGGAGTAGATCCTGCTCAATTAACTGGTGATACTGGGGGTATTTTTGGTCTATTAAACACTTTCCTTGGCGGTGCATTTAGTAGGGCCTCTGTCTTTGGGTTGGGTATTATGCCTTATATCTCGGCATCTATTGTTTTGCAATTGATGACCGTGGCTGTACCATATTTCCAAAAATTACAAAAGGAGGGTGATAGTGGCCGTAAGAAGATAAGTCAGATTACACGAGTACTTACCATCTTTATTTGTTTGGCTCAATCTATTGGTTATATCAACGCTACGATCCCTTCAGAGGCAATAATGATGCAGAATGCATTCTTATTCCAAATGTCTTCGATCGTGATTTTGACAGCTGGTACCATATTCTGTATGTGGTTGGGTGAGAAAATTACCGATAAGGGTATTGGTAATGGTATCTCTATGCTAATCATGATTGGTATCATTTCAAGATTCCCAGGAAGTATTGTAGCGGAGTTTCTTTCCAGAGGAATGAGTCAGGCATTGATCTTTATTCTTGAATTAGTTGCGTTGTTCTTGGTTGTTATGGCAACTGTGGCTTTGGTGCAGGCCGTTAGAAGAATTCCTGTACAATACGCTAAGCAGGTAGTTGGCAACAAGGTATATGGTGGTCAGCGTCAGTACATTCCGCTAAAGGTAAACTCATCAGGAGTTATGCCGATCATTTTCGCACAGTCACTAATGTTCCTTCCAGCTCTTTTGGCTGGAATATGGGTAGATGAAAGTGATACCGCCCAGTACGTAAGTACTACATTTTCAGATATACAATCATGGCAGTACAACTTGTTGTTTGCTGTGTTAATCATACTCTTTACGTTTTTCTATACAGCTATCACCATCAATCCGAATCAGATCGCAGATGATATGAAGCGAAATGGGGGATTTGTACCGGGCATCAAACCAGGTAAGCAAACCTCTGATTTTATTGATAGCGTGTTGACAAGAATTACACTACCAGGATCTTTCTTCTTGGCACTTATTGCCATTTTGCCGGCTTTTGCCATGATGGCAGGTGTAAGTACGGGTTTTGCGCAATTCTATGGGGGAACATCACTGTTGATTATGGTTGGTGTGATATTAGATACTCTTCAACAGATTGAAAGTTATCTATTGATGAGACACTATGAAGGAATGATGAAGTCTGGAAGAGTGAAAGGTAGAACACAAAATACTGCAGTAGCATAATGGCAAAACAATCATCCATAGAACAAGACGGAACTATTGTTGAAGCATTATCAAATGCAATGTTCAGAGTACAACTAGAGAATGGACATGAAGTAGTAGCTCATATCTCTGGTAAAATGAGAATGAACTATATCAAGATCTTACCTGGTGATAAAGTAAAATTGGAAATGTCTCCGTATGATCTTACAAAAGGAAGAATAGTATATCGCTATAAATAAGAAATCATGAAAGTTAAAGCATCCATAAAGAAGCGTAGCGCTGATTGCAAAGTGATCCGGAGAAAAGGAAAGCTTTACGTGATCAACAAGAAGAACCCTAAGTTTAAACAAAGACAAGGATAAGAAATGGCTAGAATTGCAGGAGTTGATATTCCCGATAACAAAAGAGGTGAGATTGCTCTTACCTACATTTTCGGAATTGGTAAAAGTTCAGCACAGAAGATTTTGGCTGAAGCTGGTGTCGATGTGAACAAAAAGGTTCAGGACTGGACTGACGATGAGTCAGGTGCAATCAGAACGATCATTAGTGAAAACTTCAAAGTTGAGGGTGTATTGAAGTCTGAAGTAACCATGAGCATTAAGCGATTACTGGATATTGGATGCTACCGTGGTTTGAGACACAGAAAAGGTCTTCCTGTCAGAGGTCAAAAAACCAAAAACAATGCTCGGACCAGAAAAGGTAAGAGAAAGACTGTAGCGAATAAGAAAAAAGCGGTTAAGTAATCAATAGAGATGGCGCAAAAGAGAAAAGATAAAGCGAAAAAGAGAGTTGTAGCTGTAGATGCCCAGGGACAGGCACATATTCAGGCTACATTCAACAACATCATCATTTCTTTGACTAATGGTCAAGGTCAGGTGATCTCTTGGGCTTCTGCCGGTAAAATGGGCTTCAAAGGTTCTAAGAAAAACACTCCTTATGCTGCTCAGGTAGCTGCTCAGGATTGTGCTGCTAAAGCTTATGAGCAAGGCCTTAGAAAGGTAGAAGTATTTGTAAAAGGGCCTGGTGCTGGTCGTGAATCAGCTATCAGAACTATCCAGAATTCAGGTATTGAAGTGTCTGTAATTAAAGACGTGACACCACTACCTCACAATGGATGTCGTCCTCCAAAAAGAAGAAGAGTTTAATACATAATACTGTAGAAAGAAATGGCAAGATATACAGGGCCTAAAACGAAAATATCTAGAAAATTCGGGGAACCTATCTTCGGATCTAGTAAAGCATTGCAAAAGAAAAACTATCCTCCTGGTCAACATGGTAGGGGTAGAAGAAGAAAGCAATCAGAATATGCTGTGCAGCTTGCTGAGAAGCAAAAAGCCAAATACACTTACGGATTGTTAGAAAAGCAATTTGCGAACATTTTTGATAGAGCACAGCGTAAGAGCGGTATTACAGGAGAGATCCTATTGCAATTACTAGAAGCTAGATTGGATAATACAGTATACAGACTTGGTATTGCACCAACTCGTAGAGCTGCGAGACAATTGGTTGGGCACAAGCATATCACTGTGAATGGTGAAATTGTGAACATCCCATCTTTTACCCTTAAGGAAAATGACATTGTAGGTGTAAGAGAAAAATCAAAATCACTTGAGGCGATTACTGATAGTTTAGCTTCAAATTCATCTAAGAAGTTTTCTTGGTTGGAGTGGGAACGTACTGATATGAATGGTAAGTTTCTTAATCTTCCAGCTAGAGACGAAATACCAGAGAACATCAAGGAACAATTAATCGTTGAATTGTACTCTAAGTAAGATTTTACAAAAACCTTTAAAGAAAATAATATGTCAATTCTAGCATTTCAGATGCCGGAGAAAGTGGTGATGGAGAAGGCTGATGATTTTCACGGCTTGTTCACCTTTAAACCACTTGAAAAAGGCTACGGAGTTACTGTAGGTAATGCTCTAAGAAGAATTTTGCTTTCTTCGCTAGAAGGTTATGCAATCACTGCGATCAAAATACCTGGCGTTCTTCATGAGTTTTCTACAATTGAGGGAGTGGTAGAGGATGTGAGTGAGATCATTTTGAATTTGAAAATGGTTCGTTTCAAGAAGATTGCAGACGTTGTTGACAACACCTTGACTATTTCTGTATCTAACAGCAAACAATTTACTGCGGGAGATATTGCTAAAGCAACTAACTCATTCGAGATTTTAAATCCTGAATTGGTGATTTGTAACCTTGATGAGAAAGCACAATTCGAAATTGAATTGAATGTGGAGAAAGGTAGAGGCTACGTAGCTGCTGATGACAATAAGCCAGTAGATCAGAACTTTGGTTACATTTCTATTGACTCTATTTTTACACCAATCAAAAATGTAAAGTATAGCGTTGAGAATACCAGGGTAGAGCAGAAAACTGACTATGAGCAGTTGATCATTGATATTGAAACTGATGGTTCAATTCACCCTGAGAATGCTCTGAAAGGTGCTGCTAATATATTGATCAAACACTTCATGTTGTTCTCTGATCAAAATATGATCCTTGAGTCTCAAGAGCAAGGCGAACCTGAGCAAGTGGATGAGGAACTTCTACATATGAGAAAGCTTCTTAAGACTTCTCTTAATGATCTTGATCTTTCAGTCAGAGCGTACAACTGTTTGAAAGCTGCTGATGTAAGAACTCTTGGAGATTTGGTTACGCTCGAGATTTCAGACATGATGAAGTTTAGAAACTTTGGAAAGAAGTCTTTGGCTGAATTGGAGCAGTTAGTTGCGGATAAAGGATTGACTTTTGGAATGGATCTTTCAAAGTATAAATTGGAGGAAGAATAATGAGACACGGTAAGAAATTTAATCACTTGGGAAGAACAGCATCTCACAGAAAGGCGATGCTTTCAAATATGGCTTCTTCCTTGATTCTTCATAAGAGAATCAATACTACAGTAGCGAAAGCTAAAGCACTTAGAAAGTACGTAGAGCCTTTGATTACAAAAGCAAAGACTGATACTACTCACTCTCGAAGAATTGCTTTTTCTTACCTACAGGATAAGCAATCAGTAACTGAACTTTTTGGCCCAATAGCTGAGAAGATTACAGCAAGACCAGGTGGATACACCAGAATTATCAAAACAGGTATTAGACTTGGTGATAATGCTGAGATGTGTATGATGGAATTGGTTGACTTCAATGAGTTGTTGCTTCAGGAAAATGATGCTAGTAAATCAAAAACTAGAAGATCTAGAAGAGGTGGTAAAAAGGAAACTGATACTACTCCAAAAGCTGAGGCTGTAGTTGAAGAAGCAGTAGTGGTAGAGGAAGTTCCAACAGAAGAGGAAACAAAAGCTGAAGAAACAGCTGCTGTGGAATCTCCAGTTGAAGAAGCACCTGAAGCTAAAGCTGAAGAAGCTACCGAAGAAAAAGGTGAAGAAGCTGCGGATGATGCTGAAGAAAAGAAGAAAAGTGAGTAACACTTGATAATATATTTGGAAAAGGGATTGGGCAGTGACCTAATCCCTTTTTTTATGTCTTAATTCTGATAGATAATTTCTTATTTTTGCCAACCATGAAGCAACCGGAAAGAAAAAAAGCTTTACTCCTTTTAGAGGATGGTACCCACTTCGAAGGGTATGCAATTGGTAAGACAGGTACATCAGGCGGAGAGATCTGCTTTAATACCGGAATGACAGGATATCAGGAAATTTATACTGATCCTTCTTACTATGGTCAAATTATTGTAAATACTACGCCCCATATTGGTAATTATGGAGTGCATGTAGACGAGGATGAATCTGAGCACCCTATGATAAAGGGTTTGGTAGTAAATGACTTTACTTATCAATATAGTCGAAATACTGCCACCGAAGGGTTACATGAATACCTTGAAAGACATAACACAGTGGGTATATCTGGTATTGATACGCGTAAGCTGGTAAGGTATATTCGTACCAAAGGTGCAATGAATGCTATTATAAGCTCTGAGATATTTGATTTGGAAGAATTAAAATCCAAACTCAAAGAAGTACCAAGCATGGAGTCTTTGGAGTTATCCAGCATTGTTACCACCAAAGAAGTGTACGAATTAGGTGAAGACAATACAGGCCTGAAAATTGCCGTATTGGATTTTGGTATTAAAAGATCAATCCTTAAGAACTTCGTGAAAAGAAATTGTCATTGTAGGGTCTATCCGGCAAAGACTACTTTCGCGGAAATTGCCAAATGGCAACCTGATGGCTACTTCCTATCAAATGGCCCTGGAGATCCAGCAGCAATGGATTACGCCGTAACGACTGTAAAGGACATACTGGCCAGCGGAACACCGCTCTTTGGCATTTGTCTTGGGAATCAACTCCTAGCCAGAGCGGTAGATATTGACACGTTCAAGATGCACCATGGTCATCGTGGATTGAACCATCCAGTGAAAAACCTGACCTCTGGGAAAAGTGAGGTGACTTCACAGAATCATGGGTTCTCCGTCAATATGGATTCTTTAAAATCCTCAAAAGCAGCAGAATTAACCCACCTCGACTTAAATGATAATACTGTAGAAGGACTTAAGCTTATTGATAGGCCGGCCTTTTCTGTACAGTATCATCCGGAATCATCCCCTGGACCCCATGATTCCACGTACCTATTTGACGATTTTATACAACTAATTAATGATCAGAAATCATGAGTATTATTGAAAGTGTACACGCAAGACAAATTTTAGACTCCAGAGGAAATCCAACGATCGAGGTTGATGTGATCACTGAAAATGGCTTTTTAGGCCGTGCAGCAGTTCCTTCAGGTGCTTCTACAGGTGAGCATGAGGCTGTAGAACTAAGAGATGGGGATAAGTCTAAGTATCTTGGTAAGGGGGTTTTGAAAGCTGTTGAAAATGTGAATGAACTCATAGCTCCAGAAATAGTAGGAATCTCTTGCTTTGAGCAAAAGATGATCGATGACATCATGATCGATCTTGATGGAACTCCAAATAAGGCTAAACTTGGAGCAAATGCAATACTTGGTGTATCCCTCGCTGTGGCTAAAGCAGCAGCTGATGAGTCTGCCCAGCCTTTGTTTAGATATTTGGGTGGTGTTAATGCCCATGTGTTGCCAGTACCAATGATGAACATCATCAATGGTGGATCACACTCTGATGCTCCTATTGCATTCCAGGAGTTTATGATTCGTCCGGTAGGAGCTCCTACATTTAGTGAAGCACTTAGAATGGGCGCCGAAGTATTCCATAATCTGAAAAGCATCATCAAGGACAAAGGCCTTAGCACTGCTGTAGGTGATGAGGGAGGTTTTGCACCTAATTTCTCTGGTGGTACTGAAGAAGCTCTTGATGCAGTATTAAAGGCTATTGAAAAGGCTGGTTACAAAGCTGGTAAAGATATTACCATTGCCATGGATTGTGCCTCATCTGAGTTCTTTGAAAATGGTAAATACAACTATGCGAAATTTGAGGGTGAAAGTGGCCAGGTAAGATCTAGTGCTGAGCAGGTAGATTATCTTGCTTCTTTGGTAGAGAAATACCCAATTGATAGCATTGAAGATGGTTGTGATGAAAACGACTGGGAAGGCTGGAAACTGCTTACAGAGAAGATTGGTAGTAAGTGTCAGTTAGTTGGTGATGATCTTTTAGTGACCAATGTGAAGTTTCTTGCACGTGGTATCAAAGAGAAGGCAGCAAATTCAATCCTAATTAAAGTGAACCAAATTGGTACTTTATCTGAGACTTTTGCGGCAATTGAAATGGCGCACAAAGCTGGATGGACAGCTGTAGTTTCTCATAGATCTGGAGAGACAGAAGACAACACAATTGCGGATATCGCAGTGGCTTTAAATACTGGTCAAATCAAAACCGGATCAATGTCAAGGTCTGATAGAATGGCTAAGTACAATCAATTACTTAGAATTGAGGAAGAACTCGGAGATTCCGCAGTATACCCTTCTAACAAGTAAAAGAATAATTTATATAACAGGGAAGCCATTGATCTATGCGATTGATGGCTTTTTTTGTTTACCACCCTTTAGGCTGTCTCTAATCTCAACAGATATTCTATAGGCATTTGCGATAAGAAGACTAATGAGCAAGGCGATGAGGAAAATAAATAGATAGGGAGAAGATGGCTCAGGCATTGCTTTGTTTAATCTACCGATGTAGGTGCCAAGAAATACAATGGCGGCAATTACAAGACACGACCAAACGGTTAAGTACAGCCTTCGGTTTAAGTCCTCTGTGATCCAGAGAAAGATTGAGGTTACTATTAGAGAGAAATATGTAATGACTCCCAAAATGCTTCTTGGCTGTAATAAATCAAGTCCGTGAACCTGGAAGTTTGTGAAAAGAAAATAGAAATGAATGATGTGATTAATTACCAGGCCTGAAAAGCTCAATTTGAAAGTATTTCGTAAATGACTGTTATCGTAGATATTGACTAGTCCTTTATATGCTAGCCAAGAGAGCAATCCGACATAAATGAAGAGGCTTATTCTCGCTGAGTATCGAGCAGCCAGCTGAAAAACCAGGGTATGATCAGGAGATGCCTCAACTGCCAATATGTAAACCAGAACCTCAAAAAAGACTAACATCAGAATGAGAATCGCCCATTTCTTTTTCATATATGAATTTAAGAAATTAGATAGTAATGGACCCGGATAATGACTTCATAATCACCTGGTGTCATAAAATGGTCTATAATCCCTATCTTTAAGCTCATTATGAAACAATTCTTTCAAAAAGTCCCACCAATTTTCAAGAACTTCTACTTCTTGTCATCGTTATTCTTTTTGATTTGGATGTTATTCTTTGACTCCAACGACATCATTACTCAAATGAAACTCAGCAGTAAGCAGGAAGAGCTTGAAAGTGCAAAGGAGTTTTATGAGAGTAAGATCATTGAGGTCAAAAACGATCGTGAAGCATTGCTAAACAACCAGGAATTACTGGAGAAGCTCGCTCGCGAAAAGTATCTAATGAAGAAAGAGACAGAAGATATTTATATCATAGTAGAAGAATGAAATTAAAATCTCTATTGATTGTGCTGCTTTTTATCGGAGCAGTACAGTTTTCTTACGCTCAATATAGAGCACCTCGATCCAATAGCGGTGGGAGCCTCTCAGATAGGATTTACTTCGGTGGAGGAGGAGGTTTGAATGGTGGCACGAACTATTTGAATGTTTCCTTATCACCCCTGGTAGGATATAAGATTACTGAATCTTTCTCATCTGGTTTGCAAGTAACCTATCAATACGTTAAGATCTTAGACTCAAGTTACAGTAACTACGGAGGTGGTCCATTTGCTACCTACGTGATTGGTAACAAATTCATGATTTATTCTCAATTTGAGTATATGAGCATTAAAACCTACAATCCGTCAACTGGGGAACCAAATAGATTTAACGGTAGAAGTTTGTTTGCTGGAATTGGATGGAATGAACCTTTAAATGATAAGGTCTCTTTTCAGGCACTGGCTTTATATGATCTTATATATGGAACTGGAGAGAATTCTGCTTATAACAGCCCATTTCAAATAAGGATTGGTATTGTAGCTGGATTTTAAGGTACAAACAATCTCGCCAATCTGATTGTCTCGTAATCCAACTGCCCGTTCATGGCTTTGTGAATAAAACCCAGTTTAACCCTGCCATCTTTATCAAAGAATTCCTCATTGCCTTGTTCCTTAAGCTTGGAGACAACTTTCTCGACTTTTTCCACTGTTTTACGATCAGGTCGATAGTCATTCAAATCAAGATCTGGATTTTCTGTGCTGAGCTGCTCAAGGTGACTGACGATCGTGCCAAGAGACAAATCACGTTCAAAAGCAATCTCATCCAACCCTTTCCCAGCTTTAATAAGACTTAGTGTCTTTTGATAAGTACTTTCCTTTTTTTCTTTCTTGTAATACTGCTTTTCACGTTCCTGATTGCCTTCTATAAGTACTGGATCGTTTGTGCCGTTGCTTCGAGTGATGAATTGCTTATAGAGCTTCTCTAGTTCTTCCTGTGGGTGAACATTGAGCCAGTCTTCACTTTGTTCAGACAGTTCCTGAAATCTTTTGTCTGCTTTAACAGCTAATGGATCCAGTGCCATGGAAACCCTGTTGATCCCCGCAAGGTTAAGTCCCTCCCAACTTTTTAATCTGGATAGTGCTACATATCCCTGTCCCGCCTCGAAAGTTTTGGAAAGATCAATGGATGCCTTGTCAAGAGTCATTCCCTGGCTCTTATGCACTGTAATAGCCCAAGCGAGGCGAAGAGGTATTTGTTTATAGGAGGCAAGGATGGTCTCTTTTTCATCAGTGACCGTCCACTCTTCAGGTTTGGCCACTACGGTTCTACCGTCATCGAGTTTTACAAGTGGATGATTTTCATTATCGTCAAACTGAACAATGGTACCCATAGATCCATTATAGTAGCCCTTTTCAGGATTGTTTTTGACAAAAATGACTCGCGCCTCTTTTTTCAATTCCAGCATTGGTGCTGCCAATACTGAGCTTTTCAACCCTTCCAGTATGTTGGACTTACCTTTGGTTTCAGCATAAAAGATCCGGAGAGGATGGTCATTCTCCTTCAGCTTTTTCGCATTCATTTCATCCACATCTGCATTGTGCGTAAACAACCTGATCGGATCTTCAATTTCAACATCCTCTTCCAGTTTTTCCCTGATTCGATCCAAGGAATCATCAGAGACATCCTGCGATCTAATTTCGGTAAGAATGAAACTCAAGGTGTCCTTTCCCTGGCGGAATTGCTGTGTGAGATAACAAATCTTCAGATTGGCTTCAACCCACACCGGAGCCATAAAAGCGAATTTCTCCCGATTACTGAGTTGCGCTTTTGAGACAGGCGGAAGCTGAAAAAAGTCACCTGATAATATCACCTGGGCTCCTCCAAAAGCAGCCTGGTTGCTTTTGAAATGTTTCATAATGATGTTGATCCCGGTGAGTACTTTACCCGAGAGCATCGAAATTTCATCAATAATTAGTACCTGGGTATTCTTGATTCTGGAGACGGTTTGACGGTTTTTTCCAATTCGTTCAAGATCCTTAGTATTGATTTCATCTTTAATGCCAATACCTGACCAGGAGTGGATTGTCTGACCACCGATATGTGTGGCAGCAATGCCGGTAGAGGCGGTGATTGCTACTGTGACTTCCCTGACTCTTAAATACTCAATGTACTGGTTGAGCAGATATGTCTTACCTGTTCCGGCAGAACCTGTGAGGTACACATTTTGACCTGTTTTCAATATGGAAAGTGCGGTCTCCTGTTCCATGTCTTAGGTTGGAAAGTCTACTCCAAATCGATCACTTAAACTCTTCAGATCTTCAACTACTGGATCTAGAAGGGGAATTCCATCTTTCTTTCGATCTTGTTCCAGCTTTCTTTCGGGATCACCGGGGATAAGGACATCATGTCCTTTCATTATTGGCTCAGCATTTCTAAACCGGCCAATCCAGTTATCCATATGTGATTTAAATTCACCAGCTGGCCTGAATCCATCTATTCGCATAGCCCCGAAAAAGTGACCGATGCCTTTACCAACAGGATCTGCTGCTGGTTCCATAAAAGCTACAAAGGGTGGTACCCATGGGCCGTAATTTGCTCCAGAAAGTACTGCTGAGAAAATATCAACCACAGAAGACAACCCATAACCCTTGTGAGAACCGTGTTCTCTGTCGCCACCTAGAGGAAGTAGTGCTCCACCATTCTTCACACCAAAAGCATCAGTGGTTACTTCGCCGTTTGCATCTTGTACCCAACCAGTTGGAGCTTTTGCATTTTTGCGTTGTAGTATTTCCAGTTTCCCGTTTGCAGCTGTTGTAGTAGCCATATCAAGGACGAAAGGGGGTTCTTTGTCAGCTGGAATCGCCACGGCAATGGGATTGGTGCCAAGCAGCCTTTCTTTGCTAAATGTGGGGGCTACAAGAGGACTGGCATTGGTCATGGATATGCCTATACAATCATCTTTTATTGCAAGCATGGAATGGTAGCCTGCGATCCCGAAATGATTTGAATTCCTTACAGAGACCCAGCCGGACCCAACTTTCTTTGCTTTGTCAATGGCTAAGTTCATGGCCTTTGGACCCACCACGAGCCCCAAGCCCGAGTCGCCATCCATCACAGCTGTACTTGGAGTTTCATGAACTATTCTCGTCTCTGGAACGGTGTTCACGCGTTTCTTATCAATCAATCGAACATAACCGACTAGTCTTGCTACACCATGAGAGTCAACACCTCTCAGGTCAGCGCTAATAAGTACTTCGGCCGCCAAGCGCGCATCTTTTTCAGGACACCCAGCTGCTTGTAAGATTGATTTGGTGAATTGGAATAATTGATCGTGCGGTATTGTCATTCAGGCTATGAATTTATTCAAAACTACTGTAGGTATTACAGTGTGGCAAATAACTTAAGAATTAATGAAAAGCAGGGTATTCCTTTTTTGAAAGTTTTTTCTTAGTAGGATGCTTATAAGGACTCCTGTTTCTTTAAGGAGTGAAGTGTATTTAGTAGCACTCCCTCTTTGAGTGCATATGCAGAGACCCGAATGTCCTGAATGCTGAGTTTGTCAATAATATAGTCAATGAGGACACAAGCCACTACGATCATATCAACCCTAAGAGGAATCATACCTGGGATTTGCAACCTTTCATCTTTGGTCTTGATTAAAAGCTCCTGAAATATTTGATCAAAAGCTGTCAAAGTCAAAGGATACTCCGTTGTGTCAGGAGCTTTTTCCATGTCATCTTTGAGCCTG
This sequence comes from Marinoscillum sp., assembly GCA_040218045.1. Taxonomy (GTDB): domain Bacteria; phylum Bacteroidota; class Bacteroidia; order Cytophagales; family Cyclobacteriaceae; genus Marinoscillum. The sequence continues at coordinate 57,449 of JAVJQA010000015.1, read as the reverse complement.
TAGATGTCGCTGAGTGTATCAAACGTACCCGAAGAACCAATCAGGGTTTTAGGTTTGTATCGTTCTACTTCTTCGAACAGTTCTACTAGATTACTTTCCAGGTAATCCTTGAGTTCTAATTTCTCTTCTTTGAGCATTGGGTCATGTCGTTGAAATTTTTCAACCATTCGTTGCCCACCTATTTCAAAGCTTTGTTTCCAGAATATTTCTTCTTCACTACCGATTATGAACTCAATACTACCTCCACCAATATCCATGATCAAAGCAGGTTCTGAACCAATTCTGAGAGCTTTTTTAACGCCGTAGTAAATAAATTCAGCTTCCTCAAGTCCAGAAATGATTCTGGTTTCAATACCTGTTTCCTTCTTGATTTGCTTTACGAGATCCTCCCCATTTCTAGCATTTCTAATAGCACTTGTAGCCGTAGCAAACACCTGCTCCACCTTTTCTTCTTCAATTACCTCATTGAACCGATGAAGTGCTTTAAGTGCTCGCACTATAGCTTCATCCGTGATCATTCCATGATTGATGCCTTTTTCTCCAATTTTTACTGCAGTTTTCTCCCTGAAGACAATTCTGAAATCATCCTTCTGAACTTCCACAATGATTAAGTGAAAGGTATTCGTTCCCATGTCGATAACTGCAACTTTCATAAAGAGCAAAATTTCAGGGCGCAAGATAGCACAATCTCGATATACTATCTTGTTCATGGATTTTATAACAATTAATTAACCCACTTCATCTCAAACCGCGTGAAAATATATTTTCACTCCTTTCCAACCATGAATGGTATTATCTCCAACGAGCTCCTGCACATTTATTAAATTACCCATCTTTTAATAGCACCCAATTTTAAACCCCAAAATATGAGTTCAGAAAAGCCAAAATCAGCCTCATTCGTAAAATCCACTCACGATAAAATAGAGGAGTTGGAAAAAATGAATCAAGACGCCTTAATAGGTGGAGGTCAGGCTAGAATTGATAAGCAACATGAGAAAGGCAAATTAACTGCAAGGGAAAGAATCGACCTTTTATTGGATCCTGGGTCATTCCAGGAAATTGGAAAATTCGTTGTTCAGCGGGGTAAGGATTTTGGACTGGATAAGCAGCGAATTTTAGGTGACGGAGTAGTGACTGGCTATGGTACTGTAGGAGGAAGGCTTATCTATGTTTTTAGTCAGGATTTTACGGTATTCGGAGGATCGCTTTCTGAAACAGTGGCTGAGAAGATTGTGAAGATCATGGACATGGCCATGAAAAATGGTGCGCCTATTATTGGTTTGAATGATTCTGGTGGTGCTCGAATCCAGGAAGGCGTGGTGTCTCTTGGAGGTTATGCCGATATCTTTTATAGGAATACAAGAGCCTCAGGCGTAGTGCCTCAGATCTCGGCAATTATGGGGCCATGTGCTGGCGGAGCGGTTTATTCACCTGCCATTACAGATTTTATCTTCATGGTCGAAAAAACCAGTTACATGTTTGTGACAGGTCCGAATGTTGTGAAAACAGTGACCCAGGAAGAGGTTACTTCTGAGGAATTGGGAGGTGCAAGTGCTCATGGTACCAAGAGTGGAGTGACTCATTTTACCTCAAAGAATGAAGCAGCGTGCATTTTAGATATTAAAAAATTGCTTAGTTATATCCCTTCGAATTGCGAAGAGGAGCCTCCAATGTTGGCTTATGAGATGAATGGTGATGAGGTAAGAGCACAATTGGATGAAATACTCCCGGACAATCCAAATCAGCCATATGATATTAAGGATGTGATTAAGGGAATCGTGGATAAGGATTCATTTTTTGAAGTTCATTCAAACTATGCTGACAATATTGTTGTTGGATTTAGTCGGATAGCAGGAAGAAGCATAGGTATTGTAGCCAATCAGCCAATGAGTCTGGCAGGGGTATTGGATAATGACAGCAGTAAGAAGGCAGCGCGGTTTGTTCGATTTTGTGATGCGTATAACATTCCTCTTTTAGTGCTTGTAGATGTGCCCGGATTTTTGCCAGGAACAGATCAGGAGTGGAATGGAATCATCACTAATGGAGCTAAACTTTTGTATGCTTTTAGTGAAGCAACAGTTCCAAGGATTTCAGTAATTACCCGTAAGGCTTACGGTGGAGCCTATGATGTTATGAATTCCAAGCATATTGGGTCCGATATGAATTATGCATGGCCAACAGCAGAGATTGCAGTAATGGGAGCTCAAGGTGCTTCAGAAATCATTTTCAAGAAAGAGATTGCCAATGCTGATGACCCACATCAAAAACTTCAGGAGAAGATTGATGAGTATACCGAAAAATTTGCAAATCCGTATAAAGCTGCGGAGCGAGGATTTATTGATGAAGTTATCCTACCACACAATACCCGGGCGAAGTTGATTGCAGCTTTTATAATGCTGGAAAATAAAGTGGATAAAATGCCAAGAAGGAAACATGGAAATATTCCATTGTAAGCCTTCGGGTTAGAATAGTTTGATAAAAATATATGGACAATAATAGTAGAGATTTTCTTTTTAAATATTTGAATAACGCATCACCTACAGGGTTTGAGTCAAGTGGTCAGCAAATCTGGCTGGACTACATCAGGCCATATGTAGATGATTATTTTACAGACACCTATGGATCCGCTGCAGCGATCATTAATCCTGAGGCGAAATACAAAGTAGTAATTGAGGCACACGCCGATGAGATTAGCTGGTTTGTCAACTATGTGAGTGATCAGGGATATATCTATGTTGTAAGAAATGGAGGATCTGATCATCAGATAGCACCATCAAAACGGGTGAATATTCATACAAAGAAAGGTGTGGTGAAAGGTATCTTTGGGTGGCCGGCCATACATGTGCGCGACAAATCCAAGGAGGAAACCCCTAGCCTTAAAAATATATTTATTGATGTAGGAGCTTCTAACAGGGCAGAGGTGGAAAAGATGGGCATCCATGTAGGAACCGTAATTACATTCGATGACGAGTTGATGGAGCTTAATGAAAAATACCTGGTGGGCAGAGCTTTGGACAATCGAATCGGCGGGTTCATGATTGCTGAAGTGGCCAGAAGAATTAAGGAAAACAATATTGAATTGCCTTTTGGGCTCTATGTGGTCAATGCTGTTCAGGAGGAAATTGGTTTGAGAGGAGCTGAAATGATTGCACATCGCATTAAACCAAATCTGGCCATCATTACTGATGTGACTCATGATACCAACTCCCCTATGTATGACAAGGTGACCAGTGGAGATATCAGCTGTGGTGATGGGCCTGCCGTGTGTTATGGGCCTGCTGTTCAGAATAACGTGCTTGATATGATCATAGGTGTAGCTGAAGCTAAAGGGATACCATTCCAACGTAGAGCTGCATCCAGATCTACAGGTACTGATACTGACGCTTTTGCATATAGCAATGATGGTGTGGCTTCAGCATTGATCTCAATACCATTGAAGTATATGCACACTACTGTGGAAACTTGCGCTAAGGACGATCTTGAAAAAACCATTCAATTGATTTATGAAACGGTTATTCAGGTAAAGGATGGCCAGGATTTCAGGTACCTGAAATAGAAGAACATGAAGACTTATTTGGATCAGATGGGGAGAAAGGTTGAGCTTACTCAACCTCCTCATCGGGTTGTTTCTTTAGTCCCATCAATCACCGAGTTGCTCATTGATATGGGGGTAAATGTGGTAGGGCGTACTAAGTTTTGTATACATCCTAAAAGTAAGGTTCAGGATATTCCGGTAATAGGAGGTACTAAGAATTTTCGCTTCGAGGAGATCAGAGCCCTGGAGCCAGATTTAATCATTGGCAACAAAGAGGAAAATTATCAGGAAGGAATTCAAACCCTGGAAAAGGAATTCCCAGTCTGGATGTCAGACATTAATAGCCTCACTGATGCAGAGCACATGATCAAACTTCTTGGGAATCTTTTTGGAGACCCTGATAAAGCACAGCACTTTATAAGTCGTCTGAAATTGCGTTTAGATGGCCTGAAAGGAGCATATGGAGGCAGAGCACTCTATCTTATTTGGAAGGGGCCATGGATGGCAGCCGGAACCCAAACATACATCAATGATTTCATGGGTCACCTTGGATATAAAAATGTAATTACCGAGGATCGATATCCAGAACTGCCCACACCAAAGAAGTTTCAAATCCTGAATCCACAGCACGTACTATTGAGCTCTGAGCCCTTTCCTTTTAAAAAGGAACATGCGGATGAGATAAGATCTTTTTTACCAAATGCCAATATAAGATTGATTAATGGCGAGATCTTCAGTTGGTATGGTACCCGACTTTTAAACTGTGAATTAAAGCTTGGCGATAACCTCTAGATGTTCTCCACTCACTACGAATGCAGTAGCAACTAAAGAGACTATCATGATTGTCAAAACTTTAATGAGGCGTTTCGATTTTGCACTCATAAGATGGTTGGTTTTGGTTGACGAATGATTTAACCAAACTTAACCAATTCATTGCATTTTTGGAATACTAGGATTTCAAATCTCGACGATTGAGGATAAAAGTGATACCAACGAGGTAAATAGCCAACCAAACGGAACTTCGGACCAACGCAGAAATGGTCACATTGTCCTCGATTTCCCTGAAAATGTACTTAGGAAAAGGTACTTCTATCAAATCATTGATGGCATGGATTGGCATATAAGGCACAAGATGTGGCCAAATACCATTCTTCATAAAGGGTGCCTCTGTCATAATCACTCCCGCAATTGGCTCAAACATGAGGGTGTATAAAGTAAGCGCTATGATGACAAAGCCCGATTTTTTGATCACCAGGGATAGGAGAAAAGCCAATGTGCAGAGAATCACAATGTCATACCAATATGCAAAAAGAAACTCCATTTCGTCAAAAATGTAGCTGGCTCCCCATACATGAGAGTACACAGCACCATTGATTAAACCTGAAGCGAATAAGAACAAAGTGCTTATAAATGCCAATACCGCTATAAAAAGAAGCTTGCTCAATAAGTATTCCTTTTTACTGACCCCATCAATGATATTTTGGCGGAGCGTGTTATAGCTCTGATCATTATTGATAGATATGATGACAATAAAAGCTAATAATACCTTTAAGAATGACCCGAGGTAAGTGGTATTTTGCCAGATATCTGGGAAATCATAGATAGGTAGGATGGTAGGATCGATCCCATCAAAGTTTGCACCCTGAGATTTAAGGTATTCTAGGAAAAACATTCCTCCAAAACAGATAATGACAAGTGCAAGCAAGTACATACCCAGCAGGATCCAAAAAGTGCGGTAATTGCGGATTTTAAGCCATTCTAATTTGAGCGCTCTGATCATTTTTCTTTGAGTATTTTAAGGAATTCCTGTTCTAGAGATTTGGTGCGGGTCACCAGACGCTTCAGTGTGATGCCTTTGTCGAAGCAGTACTTGTTTAGTGACTCGCTCGAAGTGCCATTGATGGTTTTTACCACCAAATGCCCGCTTTCGTCAAAGATGGATTCTACACCTTTGAATGATTCAAGTTCAGTTTTCAACCTGGCATGATCTGTTGATGAAATCTCAATTTCATCAGTCTCTCCAAGGATGTCATTAACTGAGCCTTCATGCAGCTTCACCCCTTGTCTAAGCACACAGAAGTGAGTGCATACTTTTTGCACCTCATCCAACAGGTGGCTGGCTAAAAGAATTGTTTTGCCATTGGCAGCAATTTCCTTAATTAGTTGCCTGATTTCTGCAATTCCCTGAGGGTCAAGGCCGTTGGTAGGTTCATCCAAAATGAGTACAGGAGGATCAGCCAACAAAGCTGCAGCAATAGAAAGCCGCTGTTTCATTCCCAGGCTGTAGGTTTTGAACTTGTGATCCTTTCGATCGTAAAGACCAACTTGCCGGATTACCTCATCAATCCTGGAAAAAGGTGTCTCTTTAATATGGGCGGTGATTCTAAGGTTTTGGACAGCCGTCAGATACGGATAGAAACAGGGTGTCTCCAGTATAGCGCCAATTTTTTTGCGTGCGGCAATCGGCTGCATGCCTTCAAACCATCTATAGCTCCCACCACTAGGGGCAACCACATCCAGTATCATTCCGAGTGTGGTAGTTTTTCCGCTTCCATTAGGTCCAAGAATGCCATAAACCTGCCCTGAATCTACAGTTAGGTTGAGGTTTGAGACGGCTTTTATTTTCCCGAAGTTTTTAGAAAGTCCTTTAATCTCAAGCGTGTTACTCAAAATTTATAAGTTTTTACGTCAAAAAAGTTGATTACATCCAGGTCTTGAATGTTATTTATTAATGTTGGAATTTTTTGCCAGGGTATTTGCCCCTTGAGGTAAAACGCAAAAACTCCGTTTTTTTGTGCAAAGTATCCAACATATTCATCAGAGTTACGGCTTGTTTTGCCTAAAATGCTCAGGGTCATATCTCCACCAAAAATGGATGCGTACTCGTCAAACCCGGCCTCAAGGTATTTTGCTGAGATGCTGGTATAGGACTTGTTGGCTTGAGTAGCGCTATCCAGTGTGTAAATTAAAAGTTTCTCAACGCCACTGACCAACTGATTGTAATCTTCATTTTGCTGAAGATTGACCATCCTTAGTGTGCTTGGGTAGAGTGCAAACTTTTTATCTCTTTTACTCTCTATCTCCTCTTTGAGGATTGACTCCTGCGCAGAAAGGGGCTGAATGATCAGCCCCCACAGTATAATAGATATAAATATTTTAGTTGCCTTCATTGATCTTACTTAGATTCTCAAGACCACCGACGTTCATCGATCGGGCGATCTTAGAAATATTTTTAAGATCAATTTCTCCGTATAGGCTAAGCAGTACGAAACGCTTTTTACCACCTACTACCATCAGTAATTCTTCTATTTTTCCACCACTTTCTTTGATCGAAAATTTCATGTTCTCTTCAGAGTCTTTTACTGACATCAACTCTTCATAACCAGCTGCTGATATATCCTTAACAGCCTGATTATACATTGATGCAGCATTCCCAATACTGTCTGAAGCAATAACTTTCAAACCTTTTAGTTTACTCACAGCTTTTAAAAATTCCTCTTCAGCTTCACTACCTGCTTCCAGTTCTGTGAAAAGTGAGAACATTTTGCTGCTCACAGACACTTTAGTGAAGGCATCGTTATCGGCTAGTTGATTGAAATACTTGTTGACTACAGTGCCCTGTGCATATAAGCTCACGGAAATTGCCGCTATTGCGAGTGTTAATATTATCTTTTTCATGATCGTCCTGATTTATTGGATTTAATTTTCTTTGATTAGTTCTTCTGCTTTATTGATATTCTTGATTTCCTGGGAGTAATTTTTACCCTCATTAAGTCCTGATGAAACCATAAGAAGCGCTTTTCTTGTAATTTCATAAGCTTCCTGTGGATCTTCCACCACAAAATCCCTTTGCTTACGGGCATCCTGAATCACAAGTGCAGCAGCGATCACTCCAGCTGTAATGACTGCAGCTACTGACCATTTGGATCTCCAGGAAGTCGATTTCGGATGTCTGAAACTAACTTTGGGCTCACTTTTCATTTTATTTAATGATTGGAAGTACTGACCTTCCGGTGTGAGAGAAGGATTAGACTGAAAATATGCTTTCAATTCTTTTTCCTCTTTCACAGAAGTTTCTCCAGCCCAATATTTTTCCTGAAGTTCCTTAATTCGCGATTCCATAAGCTTCGATTTTTTGTAATGAAGACTTAATTTTTGTTCTGGCTCGGTGTAAATAAACCTTTACTTCACTCATACTGATGGAAAGGATATCAGCAATGTCCTGATAGGTCATCTCCTCGACTTCACGCAGATGATAAATCTCTCTTTGCCTATCTGGCAGTGTGTCGAGGACTTTTCCTAACCAATTCATCTGATCGGTTAGTAGGGTTTGATAATCCGTGTGGTCATTTGTTGGCTGATTCATTTCCTTATCTGATAAGACAGTAAAACGGTTGGTTTTCACCCAGTCATAACATTGATTTCGGGTAATGCGCATTGCCCAGGCTTCCGGACTCTGTACGTCCAATAATTTGGAACGCTTCGTCCAGATTTTCACCAAACACTCCTGAACCACATCCTGAGCTGTATCAGATTCCTTAAGAATCGATAACGCAAACCGATACATCTTAGATGATACCGGTATAATGTGTGTTTCAAATAGTTGATTTGGTGACATTCAGAAGGGAGACGACCTGATGAGTCAAATGTTACAATTGATATTGAAATTAGTTAAAAATATTTTCAATAAGACTAAGTGCTCCTTGGATAACAAAAAAAGCCACTCCATAAAAATGGTGTGGCTTGTGGTTGAAACCGCTGATTAAGGTTTGTTAGTTCAGTAAAGAGGGATGAGTTGTTCTAGTTTTACTTCGTGATCTTGCTCCACCGAAATGCGAACTTCATATCCATCAAATTGCAATAGGTCGATGTTTCTGGACATCATATCCACATTCGGTTCCCAGTAAAATATTTTTAGCAACTCATCTTTCATATTAAAGACCATGATATTGGTGGGCACACGGTTGTACTTCGTAATGTTAACGGTTAGAGTTGGGTAATCTTTGGTGATGGTTACCTCTCCTGCCAGGATGTCATCCTTGCTTCTCAATGTGATTGGCTCGGTGAAGGACTGACTGCCAATGGTAACCCTGAACTCGTATTCTCCATTGGTAAGACTGGACAACCCAAAGGGTTTTGAGAAACCCTTGCCCTCCATTTTTTCTTCAACCAGAGAGATTCCACGTTGGTCCAAAAGGTTGATCGTGACTTCCCTGGAGACAGAATCAGTGAAGAACACAGTGTAAATTTTCTCTAGATCATTCTTGAAAACACGAACAATAGGGCCATTGCTTCCCTGAGCACTGGTGCAAGTAACAATCGAGAGCAAAACAAAAATTGGACAGATTAAACTTTTCATTTACACAATAGGCTAATGGGACCGCAAAATAAAAGAGAAAGTGTCGGGACAAATAATATTACTGGATAAAGGAGCAGAATTCGTAAGTGGATTGGTATACAGCGAGTTGGCTGTTTAGTATTCTTTCTTTCAATGGGTGATATAACAAATTGCACAGTAAATTTGGGACATATCAACCCACCTAAACCTCATTGATTAACAGAGTATTCAATTTAGGGATTACTGAGCAACTAAGAATAGAAGATGCTCAATTAGTGCGCATTACGAATGTTCTTGCCCTATTCCCTGTGCCAGTCTATTTGTTTTATATAGGATATGCGTACTTCTTTAGTCAATGGTTTTCTGCTGCACTGGCGGGTAGTATGATTGTCCTTACCATTATTGCGATTTCCTTGAATAGCAAGCAGCTATATGGATTGGCCAAATTTACTTTATTCTGGCTCAATGGATTTAGTCTTTGGGTGACGTACCATGTGTTTAATGTGGATTACTCCGTTCTTATGTCCTTTTTTCCAATTCTGTTTTGTTATGCTTTCTTTTTTGATTTGGACAAGGAGCGCTATGTCTTTGTAGGATCATTATCGTTCACACTTTTTTTCTTATTGTCAAGCTTTATTTTACCTAAACAGCTGTTTTACTCGATCAACTTATCTCCTGAAGATGCGCTGGTGAGTAATTATTTCCATGTAGCATTTTCTTTTGTTTTGACCGGGTTGGTGGTTTGGTACTTGATCAAGAATAACCGATCCGTTCAGAAAAAACTCATTGATTCGCGGGAAGAGGCACTGACCTTTAGCAGATTACAATCCGAGTTTCTAGCCAATATGAGTCATGAGATTCGTACTCCTCTGAATGGGATCATTGGATTTAGTGATCTTTTGTTTGGGACAAAACTAAATGAAGAACAAAAAGAGTATGCTCAAACGATAGATTTTAGTAGTAAAATGCTGCTTGATATCGTCAATAATGTTTTGGATTTGTCGAAGTTAGAGGCAAAGAAAATCTTTCTTGAGGAGCATGATTTTGAGATTAGACATACATTGGAGCAGCTCATCCAAATCAACCGACAGAAAACTGCGAGAGGAGTGAAATTGTTACATCAAATTGCGGATGATGTGCATCCACATTTACATGGAGACGAAAAGAGATTTAAACAGGTTGTTAATAACCTAATCAATAACTCCTTAAAGTTTACTAAAAAGGGGAAGGTTGAGATACTTATGACTGTGGATGAGTTGCTTGATGATAGAATCAAATTGAAAGTGACTGTTAGCGACACAGGCATAGGTATCCCCGAAAACCAACAAGATAAATTATTTACCCGGTTTTACCAGGTACAGTCTTCATCCCGCCGAGCTTATTCCGGTTCTGGATTGGGGCTGGTCATCGCCAAGAGTCTTACTGAATTGATGAATGGCACTATTTCATTTACAAGTCAAGAGGGAAAAGGGACGTCATTTGAAATTTGCGTACCTTTTGTTGTAGCAAGAGGAACCGATATGATAACTGAACAGCCGCCAAATATTTCTAACAAGTCCAGGGACCTTAAGATTCTGGTAGCAGAAGACAATAGAATCAACCAGATCGTAATAAGTAAGATTCTTGAGAAGAAGGGATTTGAGATTGATCTCGCTAATAATGGATTCGAGGTTGTGGAAATGACTTCAAAAAAGAAATACGACCTGATTCTAATGGATGTTCAAATGCCAGGTAAGGATGGAGTAGAAGCGACAAAAGAGATATTATTATCTCATAATGAGCGACCTGTTATCATTGCCTTAACTGCCAATGCTTTGAAGGAAGATAGGGATAAATGTCTGGAAGCAGGAATGAATGATTACTTATCAAAACCGATCTCTAAAGAGCAAATAGATCTGATGCTGAACAAATGGTTTTAAGAGGCTGTCTAAAAAGTGTTTTAAGTCATCCTGACCCTGTTCCGCATGGAATGTCAGGATATACAATCAATGTTAAAAAGAAGATAGATTCTGAAATAAATTCAGAATGACCTGAAGAGATTACTTTTTAGACAGCCTCTACATCAAAATTGAATGCGGTACATCACGTCAGGGAAGAATCCAATCTGTTTCACTGAGTTGATTTGATCAGTTACCTCATTGTATCTTCTTACAAACTCGTTTTGTTTATTGGTCACGTTTTGGAGGTCAACGAAGAACTGGTGAGAAACATCTCTTTTACTACTGTTAAGCCTTACACCAAACTTTACATCCCATCTGAAGTAGTCTTCATATCTCATGCTATAGGCTATTTCTTCCCTTCGGATTTCCCTTCCGGCATTTGCCCTTGTTGCGGCCAGGTCTACCGGGGTGTAGGGTTTGCCTCCACTTGTGGTCAGTTTGGTATCGAAAGTCCATGCGTGGCGATCCGCTTTACCAAATTTCCATTCCTTTCCAAATAGTACATTGGCTACAAAGCTATTATTGAATGCAGTACTTCTGCTGATGCCATCGCTTCCTTCATACTTGGACTCATAGATAGAGGAAGTGATGAGGAGATAATAGTCGTTACTAAAGAATTTCTCCAAAGTGATTTCGACCCCATAATTGGTCCCAGTGCCATCATTTACCAGGTCCGGTCTTCCGTCAAAGACAAAGTCTGCTCCTTCGTTAATAATTGAGTAGGAACTGGCCTCTGACTCCACTGGTATATCAAATAAATACTGGTAGTAAACTTCTGTTTTCAGCCTCCAGTCAGTTCCTATATTCCGGTCATAACCTGCCACCAGGTGGTGTGCCTTCATGAAGTTAAGGTTTTCATTTGTTCGTTCGTAAGCATTATCTTCTCTTCTCGTCTCCAGGAAAATGATAGGAGCCGGGATGCTTTGAGCGTGTAATCCATAGGCAAAGCTAAGTCTCTGAATTGGGGTGAACTGGTAACTAATGGCCGCCCTTGGTTCCAGCGCAAGGCGATCATTCAGTGCAAAATACTGGCTATGAAGACCTGCAGTTACACTCAGATTATCAGAGAGATTATGCTCGGCCTGAGCGAAGATTTGATGAAGAAAATACTTGTCATCTAGTGCATTTACAGTAAGAAAATAATCAGGCACTCCGTCATTATCTTCATCTGGTATGTCCACACGGTTATCCCGATCCACTGTGCTGAATTGTGCATCATAAAGTTCACCCAAATAACCTGCTTTCATATTCCATTTGGCATTGAATTTCTTAGTCAGAGCGGAAGTAAATGTGTACCTGTATTCCTTATTGGATACTTCGGTGGCTCGGTATTTATCAATCACCTCCATTTGGTCATTTCGGATCAGATTGTCCTGGTCATAGTCATTCTGATTGGTGGAAACTCCGAAAGAAGATTTGATAAAAGTGCTTTTATTAAGTCTTAGTAAATGGGATACACCTGCCAGTCCTAATCTAAAGTCAATGTAGGCATCTTCTGCAGGGTTGGCGAAGAGGTCACCTTCTTCAGTTTCTTCCCCTTTGAAATCAATATTACTCAATCCACCCATTCCAAAGAGTTCAAATTTTCCCAATTTGCTTTCTCCAAGGTTTGCCTTAAAGGAAAAATCCTGATAATATGGGATGGCACTTGTACCGGTGGCAGCCAGGCTGGCAATGCCATACCGGTATGAAGCTACAAATGAAGAACCATTCTTTTTACTGATTGGGCCTTCAGCCATGAATTCCAGCCCGGAGTAAGCGCTCATTTGGCCTGTGAACTCGTACTTATCCGCATTTCCATTCCTGAAATTGATGTCAAAAACTGCTGAATTTGCATTTCCATATTCGGCAGGGAATGCGCCAGTTAGAAAGTCTGAGGTTCTCAGTAAGTTGGTATTGAGCGCGTTAACCGGCCCACCTGTAGCACCTAGAGTTGCAAAATGATTGGTGGTAGCTACCGGAATTCCTTCTATGCGCCATAGCAATCCCACGGGGGAATTTCCGCGAACTACTATGTCATTTCTGGAGTCATTTGGTGCGCTCACCCCAGCAAATGAAGTTGCAAGCCGGGCAACATCATTTCTACCACCTGAAAACCTTGTGGTTTCTTCCAGATTGAAAGTTCGGGCACTGACTTTAGCGAGTTCATTGATTGGCATGTCTTTGTTTGCATCAGCGGTAACGACTACAGCATCGAGATTCTCTACGGATTCTTCTAATTTGATTTGTAACACTACTTCTTTTCCGGTGGTTACCAGGATATTGGGCAAAGTGATGCTCTTATAACCAATATATTGTACCGTGAAAGTTTGCCTTCCTACAGGCACATTTTCTAATCTGAACCCTCCGTTTAAATCAGTCACAGAACCAATAACCGGTTCCGAATCCATGAGAAGAATCGTTGCTCCAATAAGGGGATACTCTGATTGAGCGTCAAATACGCTACCCTTTACCACTTGAGTTTGGGCATTTACAGTTATGGAAATCACTGCCAGGATGATTCCTAGAAAGATCTTTATTACTTCATTTTTAGTTCGGTCTTTTTTCATAATTCAATGGAATTTGGTGTTTGACCGAAAATACGCCTCGTTCATACAGATTGATATTTAAAGAATGGTGGAGCTTGGTTTTAATGACCTAAAACCGATAATTTCCCAACTGAATCTATTCGCCAGGTTTGATTGGCATCAGTAAGGCTTCAGCATCTGGAATTTCGGTTTCAAGAGGATGATTTCCGGTTTCAAGCCTAATGAGCAGTGTAGCCATAGACTTTTGCGTATTTTTAGCACTATGAGATTGTTGAAAGAGCGTTACGTTCGGTGGATAGGGATTTTCTTTGTTGCCTTCATAGTCATGCAATTTGACGATGAGCACCTATCACATGAACCCATGTGGTATCAGTATTTTGTTTCATGGATTTTTACTGCTGTATACTGGAATGGCGCTTATCTCATCTTCATGATGTTTAGGAAGATTTTTCCTGAGATCAAGCAAACTGGCAGGAGGCTGGTACTGACTTATATAGTGCTTTTTATTTGGATGACTTTCGGTGGAGTGCCAGTCAAATTTATTCTTGGTTTGATGACATGGCAGGAGGTTTTCACTTTAAAAACCTATTCGGAGTTCATGGCTATGAATTTGATTATTGCCTTAATCGTAGGTACGATATACGAAACCGTTTATTTCTTTGAAAACTGGAAGGATGCCATCCAGCAAAATGAAGAGCTGAAAAACCGTCAGATCCGAACCCAGTTTGAGGTGCTGCAAAACCAGATGAGTCCCCACTTTTTATTCAATAGCCTGAATACATTAACTACGCTTATTGCGGAAAACCAGGAAGTTGCGATAGATTTTACACAGAAATTGTCAGATGTTTACAGATATATCCTGCAAAATAAGGAAAAGGAATTGGTGACCTTAAAAGAGGAGGTAGCCTTTGTCCAGGATTATTTATATCTCCTTAAAATGAGGTACCCGGATAACCTCAGGGCCGATTTCAGAATTGGGTCGGAGTTTATGGAGATGCATGTAGCACCGTTGACCATACAAATATTGGTAGAGAACTGTATCAAACACAATGTGGTATCAAAGGCCAATCCACTGGCTATTGACATCTATGTAGAGAATGGGAAATCAGTGGTAGTTAAAAACAATCTTCAATTGAAAAAAGCCATCGAAAAGTCTACTAAAACAGGTTTGGAGAATATTCAGAAGCGCTATGAATATCTGGGTAACAGAAAGATTGATGTCATCCATACAGTCAACAGTTTCATGGTGGCAGTGCCACTAATTGAAGTGAGTTATGAAAGGGGGCGAGGGTCATGAGAGTAGTGATCATAGAAGATGAAGCCCCGGCGTTCAGGAGGTTACAGAAAATCCTGGAGGAAGTTGATCCCTCAATTGAAATAGTAGAAGTGATTGATAGTGTAGAAGAAACGGTAAAATGGATACAGAATCATCAGGAGCCGGATTTATACTTCATGGATATTCAGTTAAGTGACGGGCTGAGTTTTGAGATTTTTGACAGAATCAAGATTAATCGGCCAATAATATTTACAACGGCTTTTGATGAATATATGCTCAGGGCTTTTAAGGTAAACTCCATTGATTACCTACTCAAACCTATTAAAAAAGAAGATCTGGAGAAAAGCCTAACCAAGTTTGGTGAGTTAAGAAATCAATACTCAGGAGTGGATATTAGCGAGGTGGTTAAACAGATCAACCTTGGAGGCAAAGAATACAAAAGTAGGTTTCTGGTGAAGCAGGGAGATAAAATGATCTCTGTGAAGTCAGAAGATATTTCGGTTTTTCAAACACGACATGGGGTCGTGCATATCACTACCACAACGGATAAGAAATACCTGTTGGATCAAACCCTTGATGAGATTCAGGAGAAACTTGATCCCTCTAAATTCTTTAGGGCCAACAGACAGTTTATTATATTCTTTTCTTCAATTACTACAGTACACAAATACCATAAGGGGAAATTGCTTGTGGAAACCGCTCCGGCTACAACAGATGAGATTATAGTTTCTGCGGAGAAGGCAACGAGGTTTAAGCAATGGTTGGATCAATAGATTATTTCAAGTCATTTTTCACCCACTTGAATAGCCAATGTTTTTTCAATACTACATATAGGAGATTGTAACTTTTTCTTATTATTTTCGTCAATACTACAAATAGGACATTGAGTAAATGAAGAAATATCAATTGGGTGAATTTGAAGAAATCGTATTGCTGACAGTGGGTGTGCTGTATGATGAAGCTTACGGAGTGGCTATAAAAGATGAGATTGAAAATCGACTTGGGCGAAAAGTCAGTGTGGGTGCTTTGCAGTCTGCACTTCGCAGAATGGAGAAGAAGACCTTTTTGGAAAGCAGGGAGGGTGATCCAACAGAACAGCGCGGAGGAAAACCAAAGAGATATTTTAGGATTACAGCATTTGGAAAGAAAGCATTGGAATATTCCAAAGATGTGAGAATGGAACTGTGGGAGTCAATCCCTGATGTGGCGCTTGATGTGAAATTTTCATGATCAAAAATATAGCCGACAGATTGCTGCGGTGGTATTGTCATCCTGACTTTTACCCTGATATCTCTGGAGATCTTGAGGAGATCTTTCTCAGAAATAAGGAACGTGGGGTAAGCGCATCAAATTGGCGGCACTTAATACAGGTTATTCTACTGTTCAGACCTTCACTAGTCAAAGACTTAGGACAGTACTCATTAATAAAAGATACTGGTATGTTAAAAAATTATTTTAAAATCAGCATGCGCAATTTGTGGAGACACAAATCCTACACCGCAATAAATGTCATTGGTTTGGCAGTTGGTTTGGCTGCATTTCTTTTGATCAACCAATACGTGCATTATGAACGCAGTTACGACAGTTTTCATAAGGATGCTGGTCAGCTTTACAGGTTGACCACAGACATGATTGTGGACGGTCAGCTCAAAACCAGGGACGCTATGTCGTTTAACCCGTCAGGGAAAGTGATTACTGATGAGTTTCCTGAAGTGGAATCATACGCCCTGACCTATAACAATGGTCAGTTGTCGTTGAGAAAAGGAGAATCGCTAATCAGGGAATCTTACGTCAAGATGGTGGATGAGCACTTTATCAACCTGTTTGGATTTGACGTAATCGCAGGTGATCCGTCTACTATGCTCAAGGAACCGTATTCAATTGTTTTGACCCGGAAAAGAGCACAGTTTTACTTTGGGGATGAAAACCCAATAGGGAAGACCTTGAAAGTGTACTCGGGATTTGATAGGGAATTTGAAGTAACAGGTGTAATTGAGGATGTGCCCATAAATACACATTACAAATTTGATCTCCTGGTTTCCATTTCCTCTATTCAGCAAAGGCTCGACGATGAGGGTTGGAACGCCTTCAACTACTATACCTACCTGAGGCTAGCACCTGGTACGGACACTGAAGAACTTGAGAAGCGACTGATTCCTGTTAAAAACACTCATATGGGGGAGGAGAACCGTCTGTTCTTCAACCTCCAACCTATTCAGGATATTCACCTCTACTCTGATATGACCTACGAGCCTGAAGCTACTGGAAGTGCGCGTTCGGTCAGGTTTTTAGAAATTATTTCAATTTTTATTTTGGTCATTGCCTGGGTAAATTATGTGAATCTGTCAACGGCAAAGGCAGTTGATAGAGCAAAGGAAATAGGATTGAGGAAAGTAATTGGTGCGAGGAAAAAACAAATTAGAGGACAATTTTTGTTTGAGTCATTTCTGATCAATTTGATGGGCGCAATACTCGCTCTACTTATTGCGGAATTGGCTGTGCCGTTTTTCAATCAGTTAGTGGGAGATAACATCCTTACAAGTTTATATAACAATACCTCTTTTCTGAGCAGGCTTGGATTGTTCTTGTTAGTCGGCACTTTAGTTTCTGGGTTTTATCCGGCTATTTTCCTTTCTAATTTTGGAATTACCACTGTTTTGAAAGGGAAGTTTAGTACTTCAAAAAGGGGTGTGATACTGAGGAAATCACTGGTAGTAGCACAGTTTTCAGCATCGTTAATTTTGATTGGAGGCACTTTTATTGTTTCCAGACAAGTTGATTTTATGCGCTCGGCAGATTTGGGGATGAATACTGACAAGGTTTTAGGTTTTAGAAACCCTAGGTTTGTTGGCGATGATTATGAGGCTCAGCGGGCAGAAATGCGGTCATTTCAGAATGCATTACTTGCAAACCCTGTCATACAGCAGGTAGCTACAACTAACTCTTTGCCAGGAGGAGCTAGTAATGACATAGGGTCAACCAGCGGGCAGTCACGCATTATTGGAGTGACAGAGGATATTGAAGCAACTACTTACATACATCAAGTTGATGATCAATACTTTGATTTGTTGGAAGTTAAGTTTGTAGCTGGACGAAATTTTAATAAAAACCTGAAGTCAGATTCTGCAGCTGTTATTGTCAATGAGGCTTTTATGAAACGATATGAAATCCAGATTTCAGATGATTTGCTTAACGAAAACCTTCAGTTTGGCTCCGATCCAGAGAATAGTAAATACCATATCATCGGGATAATTAAGGATGCTAATCGTGGTTCTTTGAAAAATTCGGTGGAGCCTACATGTTATTTCTATGATCCGGTTCTCAGTCGTTCCATAGTCAAGCTAAGCGGCGCGAATATTAAAGAGAGTATTGATCACATAGAGGATTCATGGTCAGAATTCTTTCCTAATTCGGTACTGGAATCTTCTTTTATTGATGAACGCTTTGACAGACTTTATGCCGACGACAAGAAATTTGGGGCAGTGTTTGGTGCATTTTCAGGATTTGCATTATTAGTGGCAGTTCTTGGGCTTTTTGGTTTGTCATCATTCATGGCCACCCAAAGAACCAAAGAAGTGGGGGTAAGGAAAGTGCTTGGTGCGTCCATTCCGCACATTGTCATGCTCTTTTACAGAGAGTTTGTCACATTGATTCTAATCTCACTGGTTATTGGTTTGCCGATCATCTTCTTTTCAATGAATGGGTGGCTTAGCAACTATGCCTACCGAATTGATTTTCCATGGATTATTGTCGTTTTGGCATTAGGCGTAATTGTGGTCAGTGCATTTCTCACAGTTGGCTACCAGGTTTGGCGTGTGGCTGTTTTGAATCCGGCCAAAACATTGAAGTATGAGTAGGTCTGTTTGAGGAAATTTAAGGGATCGTGATAGCTTCGGCCCCTCTATTTTCTCAATATGGCAGCAGTCTTTACCAATGATGAAATCCTGCTCCACAATCTGTTGGCCATCAAGCCATCCGGTAAAAGTTACCTCTGTCCCCGAAAAATCCACCTCAACATATTCTGAGTCAGTAATCACTGAGTGGTAGGTGGACGCTTCAGTGCTATAGTCCTTGCTAAAAATCACTTTACTGTTGAGAGATGTTTTGGAACTGTCAAGTTGTATCCGTTCTCCATCTAGGTCGTATAGTTCGAGCCCGACGATAACATATTGGTGGGTACAAACTCCATTGGAGCACGGGCTGTCTTCGCAGCTTGTCAGTACACCCACTAAAAGAAATATAAGGAATAATCGCATATGGTGCTGACAACAATCCTTATGGAATGGTTGGAATCAGATGTCGAGCTCTGCGGCTCTAAGTAGGTCTTTGTAGGATGCCAGCTCTTCTATGAGATCTAGCTGAGCAGCCAAGGTGTCTTTAAATACCATGTACTTTATTTGGACCTCCTTGTCATCCCACTTCATTTGGTAGCGGTTAAACTTGTCGTTGATTAGCGTTCCAGAATCTGTTTTCAGAACGATTTTTTCAGCTCTGGATAGTTTATAGGTGGTATCATTGAGGGCCTTGAATTTGAACCCTCCATAGGCCTTCATTAGCTCCTGACTAATGTCAGTTTTAAGTTCATATTTCTTCTTGCACAGGGTACCGTCTATGAAATAAAGCGTAAGTCTGCCAACTTCTGCATTGGACACGTATAACTCAGGGTTCTCAATAATGTAAAACTCCGCACGATCATCAAAGAACTTTCCATAAAGGTGATCTTCGGCCACTGAAACCTGTTCTTTAGTAGCACCTATAGCTACGGAGATCAGACTGTAAGTCTCCGCCTCATCTAGGTTGGCTTGCTTACCTCTTTCGGTCAGGCCTTTTTTTACAACAGTATCTGTTCTTTCTATTTTTGAACATGCAAAAATGGCCAGGAGGAGTAAAAAAATGGAATATTTCATTATTGTTAAGTTATTGAAAGTGAAGTTTAAATCCCTCATGACTAGCTACAAATCCTAGTCTCTCATAAAATTTAATCGCTTCGGGTCGTTGCTTGTCTGAAGTCAGTTGAAGCATTCTTACTCCTCTTTGTCGCGCATGGTTCATAGTCCATTGCATTACTTTTTCCCCTAAACCTCTACCTCGGAATTCGCTGCTTATTCTTACAGACTCGATCATCATCCTTGAACTGCCGCAGTAATTGAGATATTGAATAAATGTCAGCTGAAATGTGCCAATCACTATTCCGTCCAGCACAACTACCATGAGTTCTTGATTTGGATCAGAGTCGATTGTTTGAAAAGCCTTCACATAGCTTTGGGGAAGAGGAGAGATATTCTGTTCTCTTTTTGCTCCCAAAATATCATCTGCCAGCATCGCAATGATACGTGGCAGATCATCACTTTTAGCCTTTCTAAACTGTATTTTTTCCAATGTCTATAAATTTGGTTTTAATATACCTTATTTTGCAAACAATCTTTCCAGCAGTAGATTGAAGATGAAGGTTTCCATAAGGTATCTCATATACGGAGCAATGTTCGGGCTGATGTTTCCGGTCGTGTCTTCTATGATAGTGTGTATTCGCGATTACGGAGTGGTAACCCCGGAATGTCTGATCAATACCCAGATGAATGATGTGCTCATGTGGGTGATAGATACTGCTCCCTTCTTTCTCGGCATCTTCGCATATTTTGTAGGACTCAAGCAGGAGTCAATTAATAAGATCAATGCCAGTTTATATGAAACCATTGCGAGTCAGACCAAAGGGCTTAAGGTGGTCAATAGCTCGTTGCAAAGAGAAATCGAAGAGCGTAAGCGTCGTGAGCAAGAGCTTATTGAAGCAAGGGAAGCTGCCGAGCAGGGAGTTCGATCAAAAGATCAGTTCTTAAGTAACATGAGTCACGAGATCAGGACACCTATGAACGGTATTCTTGGTATGTCGAATATTTTGCTGAACACGAACCTGGATGAAAATCAGCATAAGTACCTTAAAGCCATAGATTATTCAGCCAAGAACTTACTTGTGATCATCAATGATATTTTGGACCTCTCTAAGATCAATGCTGAGAAGTTAGAGCTCGATAAATCTAATTTCAAGATCAAAGATGTCATCAAGTCTGTGGAGCATTCTTTACGGTTCAAAGCACAGGAGAAAGGCATCGATTTGGATATCAAATTGAATGAGAACCTTCCAAAGGTGATTTCGGGAGATCCTGTTAGGTTTGGTCAGATCTTGCTGAACCTGGCTGGAAATGCCGTGAAGTTTACTGATCAGGGGAGCGTACTGATCCAGTGTAAACTGGAAGCTGAGTTTGACAATGTTTTCCGCATAAAAGTAGAGGTCATTGACACTGGAATCGGAATCGAAAATGATCGGATCAATACAATATTTGAGAGTTTTACACAAGCAAGTCCTGAGGTATCTACCAAATACGGAGGTACAGGTTTAGGCCTGCCAATTTCGAGGCGATTGATAGAGCTACATCATGGGACACTCAAAGTAAAGAGTAAGCCAGGTGAGGGAAGTAATTTTACTTTTACCCTGGACTTTGGTACACCTCTGGCCGATACAGCGTCATCCACAAATGAGAGGCAGGTGTTTATGGCTCCTGAAGAGCGATCAAATGTACAAATCCTGCTTGTAGAGGATAACCAGATCAATCAGATGGTAGCCCAAAATCTGTTGACCAAGTATGGTTTTTCGTTGGACATAGCCAATCATGGTAAGGAAGCCATCGAGAAGGTGAAGTTGAAGGACTATGATGTGATATTGATGGATGTGCAGATGCCTGAAATGAATGGGCTAGAGGCCACCAAGTACATTAGGACACAACTTTCAGGTGATAAGAGCAAGGTGAAAATAATTGCAATGACAGCTTCGGTTTTGAAAAGAGAAATTGAAATCTGTCTGGAAGCTGGTATGGATGATTACATTCCAAAGCCTTACAATCCTCAGGAACTATACGACAAGATCATTCGGCTAGTAGGTTAATTTATAATTGACCTGAGCTCATCCTCTGGAATCTTACTTAGAAATACTCTTTTGAATCGATCAGCCACATAGGTAGTACCTAAAATCATCAGGCCACCATCGGCATCAAACATCAAGGATGAAAGTTCATACGGATTGATATAACCCAATTTATGTATTCCCACTAAAGATCCAGTAGTGGTTTCATAGAAGTACAAAGCTATCTTTTGAGATTGTGTTTCGGCTGCTATGATGGTATAGTTCACATCTGATTGCCAACGAATGATTTTTGCGGTGGTTCTGGCCTTAAACTCAGAAATACTCGACTCCAGGTAATTTACGGTGGAGGTGGTTCCCGAGGTATTTAGGGTAGCAACTGGAACTGCAAAATTGTCATTGAATTGAAATCCGAACAGTGCAAAATCACTTCCCTGAAGGGGTAATAACGAGGAAAAGCCGCCATTGAACCCTGACTGCCCCTGTACCACACCATTTGGAGCATCGCCAAAATTGGAAAACACCAATGATAGATTGTAATTGTACACACCATTAAAATAGTACTGACCAGTACTCCACTCTCCACAGAAAAATGGAAGACCGGACCGCTCAGGGTCGGTATAGTGGTTCAAAATATTTGCTTCAATATCACTTCCGGCACCAATAGTATAACCAACCGACTGTCCATTTGGAATGTCACCTGCTACCGTAAATTCTGAGAACACTGTCAGTTGATCATCTACATCGTAGCTTAGTACGACTAAATTTCCATTGGAAATCGAGTTAACAGCCAGCGGATGAGTGATTTGACTTAATGGTGTGGTCACAACTGAACTCGTGTCACTCACGGTCACTAGCATGGCTATGAAAGAAATCGGATCCATGCCTACAAAATAAGTAACAGAATCGATGCTGATCATTTCTCCTAAAGGAGCTACTACCGTACTGGAAAGGTCGTCTTCTTTTACAAAGTTTCCTTCCGTATCAATATGAATAATTTTGGTTCCGAGAAAATCTGAATTTTCGTTTTCAACGCCTGCGAGAATCACATATCCACCAGGTGAAGCCACAATATCAATGGGATAATAGCCTTCACTTCCGCGGTTGTTATCGTAAATCTTGGTAAACGAAGACTCTGGATCAAAGACTTCATCCTTACAACCTAGCATGATTAATAGAATAGATATGTAGAGTAATTTTTTCATGATGGTGGATTAGTACGGCTGGAATGTTTTGTCAATGTATCGGAGTGGAAATACGAAACTCAGTGAGAAATTGATGTTATTGATTTTTAGTTCATCATTCACATCTCCCAGTGCCACCAATTCATTTTCGCTAAATGGATTGTCGGTCGATGTTACAGGGCTCAAACCATGCAAATAGGTGAGCTCCACAACCGTTCGAATATTGGCATAGTCAAGACTTGTTCCCAGGCCACCTACAGCACCGAAAAAGTTCTGCATCCT
Source organism: Marinoscillum sp. (assembly GCA_040218045.1). GTDB lineage: Bacteria > Bacteroidota > Bacteroidia > Cytophagales > Cyclobacteriaceae > Marinoscillum. The sequence goes on along the minus strand of JAVJQA010000015.1, from coordinate 34,453 downwards.
GTCTGTGTTGCCAAGAGAAAATGAGCCACCGGAGTAGGTTTGAGGGTTATCAGAAAGAAAATCCACATACTCAACTTCCGCCTTTTTTTGTGCGGAGATGATGAAAGACTGTTGCAATCCAGCCAGTACGAAAGGTCTTACTTTTCCTCGCTTGATGATTTCGTACTTAACAATAAGCGGCACTTCAATTACATCCAGCTTTTGAGTGACATCAACTGTAGTTTCCAGGCCATCTTCATTGCCATCTCCAAACCATTCAAAACGATTGAGATATTGGTATCTCATGATTTTAAAGGTTGGTTGAATCCCTATGGAAAAGCCATTGTGATAAAACGAAATATCCAGGCCAGCTTGTCCGCCTGCCAGATTGAATACCTCGTATTCTTTCTCCAGTGCTTCAGCGTCATAATTGATTGGGCTGAACACATGATAGCTTGTGACTGCATTGGGTTGAGTATAGTTGATACCAAAGCGCAGACCTAGCCACCACTGGGTATTGAGAAAGCTCTCAAAACTAGAAGGTGGCTTGGGTTTACGCTGGGCTACTGATAAAGTGGTGAGACAGAGTAGAAACAGGCAAGCCAGCAATCTACTTCCGTACGATAAGGCGTTTGGTGTCATTGAGTTTTTCTGATTTCGCTTTGATAAAGTAAATGCCGGGCAAGATGTTATTCAATTCAAATGATACAGTGTGTTTTCCAGGGCGAAGTGCTCTTTTCGTTTGAGAGACTACTTTCCCATTGATATCAATGAGTTCAATGGTTACATTTTGGAAATCATTGATAAGGATATTCGCCTGGGTATATCGTGATGCTGGATTGGGGTGTACAGATTCAATTTTAAATTTTGACTGAAGAAAATCATTAGTACCTGTTATGGTTTCCCGAATTAAATCGAGTGGTTCATAACTTCCTCCATTTGGATTGGGGCCACTAATGAAATCCCTGAAAAAGATGTCATTCGTGATTACCGATTGATCCACTCCCATCCATTCATTAAGAATACCTGCATACAATTGCCGGTAGTCAAATTGCATGTTTACATTGTTATTATTCAAATCAGGGTTTGTTCCGAAGATCCCGGGTTTCACACCAGCGCCAAACATCATCACAGGACCGCCGGTCCCATGATCCGTACCATAGCTTCCATTGGAAGGTATTCGGCGGCCGAATTCAGACATGGAGATCGTAAGCACACGATGTGACAAACCTCGGTAGATAAGGTCTGTATTAAATGCTTTGAGTGCTGAACTGATATGATACATGAGTGCAGCATGATTACCCATTGTAGGATCGTAGGCTTCCGTTTGATTGGCATGAGTATCAAATCCACCGATTTTCACCAGGAACACTTTGGTCTTGATACCACCTTCCAGTAATCTGGCAACAAGCTGTAGTTGGCTGCTGAGCGGATTTCTGGAGTTTCCAGACTGAAATGGGTACTTGTCAGGATAGGTGGCTTTGGTTTCAGGACTGCTGTCATAGATTTCAACTAACCGCCTGATATAGATCTCCGACTTATCCTCCAGGCCAAGTATCCAGTCCATTTCCTTGCCATAAGGACTTCCGTTTAAAAAGGCAGGAGGCAGGCCTCTTGGGTCTACTCCATCATCCGTGTAGCCTTCCAGTTGGTCTATAAGATTAGCTATCCCTCCAGGGCTTCCTCCAAGAGAAATAGATGTGGGGATATTTCCTGTTTGATGAAACAGTAAGGACACGTCATTCCCCATTTCCAGAGCTAGAGGATCAGGCATCTCAGTGCTTGGGAAATTTTGGGGATACTGATTTGGACTGTACTCAGTGTTTAGGTAACGGCCTACCCATCCGGAAGAGTAATAGTCATCAGCATCTCCTCCCATAAACCAAATGTCACGGCCTCTGAAGTGCGAACCATTATTGTTTTCATAAGACACACCCTGGTATACAGCGGCTTTTCCACTGTCATACATGTCTTTGAATGCTTGCATGTCAGGATGAAGACCGATCTGATCTGCCATCTCGACTGTACTGTCCAGAGGAATCAGTGTGCGGTTGCCTGACTTATATGGGATGGCAATATTTGCTCTTCTGCTATAGTATTGGTCATAATTGCCCAGAGGAATGAATGAGTTTAAGCCATCGTTTCCACCATGCATCTGAAGAATGATCAGCACATTGTCATTGGTGCTCTGAGCTGCCAACCGTTGGAATGGCTTATCACCTGCCAGTACTTGAAGCGGTACTCCATGAAACGCGATCGGCACACCAGCCGCGAATCCTAATTTTTGAATAAATTTCCTTCGCTTCATATCACATCAATTGATATTCTGGTGATTGCAATATTGCATTGAACAGGTTTACAAGTTGATTGGCCATTGTTTCGGTATCTTCATTGTTGTCCCACCTAAATGTCCAGGATGCTTCCGGATCCATATCAATCTGTGGACTGTAAAGAAATGCATTCATAAAATAACTCAGTCGTTCTGCAGTCAATTCACTTGAGGAAGGATCAGAGAAAGAAAGCCCCTCACTCATGGGTAAGAAATATTCTATGAAGGTAATGATGAGTTCTTGCGGATCACGTGCTATGGCATTGTCAATGTTGTTTTGCACAAAGGATAGAACGTCCACTTGTCCCATTTCTATGTTCATTCCATTGGATGTTCTGGTGCGAATGAAGTTATACCGGTTAGTCAGGTAATTGGTAGTAATCCAGCTTCGATTATAAATGGGGAACTGGTGATAAGCCGGGTAGCCTGCAACCTCATATGGCTCATAGAGGTTCAATCCCTGGGCTGACATTTGCGTGAGTAGGGGAATCGTAAAGCTTTGATAAAACGTGTCATACTGGGAAAGGTAATTGGGGAAATCTATATTAAAGTTTTTATGAAATCCAACGACTAAATCCAGAGGCGACTTGATCAGCGCACCATAACTATCATCGGCATAGCCAGCAGATCCTTCATAGAAGTGTTCACTTGTAAAGAGCGCTTCCAATACAAAATGTATTTTGAAATCATTTGATACGAGGATATCGGCCATTTCCTGAATAATATCCGCTTGCAGTGCTTCACTCACTTCGTGATAAACAAAGAACCGGTAAAGTCTTCGGCAAATATTGATGGCAGTGGCGTTTTGGTCATAAATCATTTCAATAAGCTGACTTATTTCATCCAAAACGCTTTCCTTGGTTGGTTGACCATTGAGGAGTAATTCCGGAGCTGGTGTAATTACTTGATCAGCAAATCTCGAGCTAAATTGTTTGGTGCTGTTGTCGTGGCTTCCGGCTATGGTGCCTCCTTTTACGGATCCTCTGGGGAGTCCGGTTTCTTTGTCTCCTTGTCTAAGTGATTCAGGTGTTTGAGGGTTGAAATCAAAATTTAAATTGACCTCAAAACCTGATAAAACCTTGGCTGCTGCCTGGACATCCTGTTCTGTATAGTAATAATAGTCCCCATCAGCTTGTGTTTCAGGTACATTTCCTTCCAAGCCCCGTCCAATAGAGTAAAGTTCCAGAAGTTCACGCCCAAAATTTTCATTAGGATTCCCTTTCACGTTGAGTCTCCCATCTAAAAAGATTAACATGGCATTATCCACACATATCTTTTTGGTTAGCTCTTTGATGTTGATCGGAACCAGTAGGTCATCAAGAGGTTCTTCTTCACTGCTTTCGAGATCAGGAACTATTTTATCATCCCGGTCAAGCGCATATTGCCTGAACAGAGCGTGCTGATAGAAAATAGCCTGAGAGCTGTTGACTGTGGATTGCTTGGTAGTAAAAAGGGTGTGAAAGAAAAACACAATTCTTTCTCTGTATGAATATGATGGTCTTAGATCAGAGGAAATATCAGAGGCTAAAGTTTGCCCCAGCATCCAACAGTTGAGGAACCTGGACAATTCAAAAGGTTCACTGTTGGCGTCTGTTGGTCCGGTGGCAATCCACTCGGATCCAGTGGCGGGATCAATTGGCAGTGGCGGATCTGGCAAATTGTCTGCTACTAATCTTGCGAATGCTTCCTGCGCAGTTAATCCTGCAAATAAATCAATATCTTGAACGGACGCACCAAAACATGCTCGACGGAGCAAATGGCCAGCACGTTTCCTTCCGAGTGTCTCGGTTAAATTTCCTAATGGCATTTTTCCCTTATGATTAAAGCTGGTAAAGCTAATTTAAGCAGGAAAAATGAATAGTGATAAAATATCTTTGAATAATTAAACTAAAATACCACTTAATACTAAAACCCCGACGTTCAAAGTGAAACTCTGAGGTCGGGGCTTTTCAAAACAAACCGAAAGACTGTTACAAAAATTATTAAGGTTTGTTTAGGGTATTTTACAAAATAACCTATACATTTTGACTTGTTCTTTTCTCCTTTCTCTGCGTTAAAATTTTAAACCGTAGCTATGGCTATGCTTGAAAATTTTGCCTTGGGAAAGAACAAAATAATCGCATCAATTCTGTACATATTATTTTGTAACATACCCTTAGTCGCGGGTTACGTTAGTAATACCCGCTTTGCTGATGTTCACGTTGCTTGTTCCGCGATATTTAACTTTACTCACTCCGGCTGCATCTATGTCTATTTCCTCAGAACCGTATACTTCTGCTTTGGAGGCACCAATGGCATCTACTGAAACCCTGCGTGCTTCGTATCTGAAACCTTCATATTGTGAAGCACCTATCAACTCTATGTCGAGGTTCTCGCCTTCACCTCTCAGCTCTACCTTGGAGGCTCCAGTAAGCTTAAGCTCCAGGTCTCTCGATTTCACATCTATGAACAACTCAGACGCACCAGTGAGGTCTATCGTAAGCTCTTTATTATCAAACCCACGTATTTCTCCTTCACAGTTGCCAGTCATCTGAAGGTATTCAAGGTTGGGCATGGTTATGATCAAAGCCAGCTTTTCTTTATCCCGGTCTTTCCACCATCTCCAGTTGTCTTCCCTGTATTTTACCTCAAGTCTGTCTCCAACCTGATTCAGGTAAACTTCATCCAGGTAATTATCTTCACCTCGCACCATTACACTCCACTCTTCACCCTGAGAGATGTCCACATCAAAGTATGATGCTATTTTGATCTCGTCAAAATCCTCGAATGGAAAAACCAACTCATCAGCATCTGCATACTTCTTCTTAGCAACTCCCTGGTCCAATGCCCTGCGGTCATCGTCATCATCACTTCTGTATGACTGGGATGATCTGGAAGGGCAAGTCAGGCATTTCAGTCCATCTCGCTCAAATACCCAATCATTACCTTCGGCCTGGTAATATCTATACCCGCCAATGTTTTCAAGGATATCCGTGAGGTCACGATCCATTCTGAATGTCTTGCCATATGGTATATACAAAACGGCACTGACAGTTTGAAAACGATACGGCACATCTTCAGGGTAGGTGATTTTGGAATCGAAGTATAAGTCACCGCCTTTCTCTTCAATTGTGTAGACTACACTGCCGGCATTCTGCTCAGCTGACTGGCGGTTTCTTCCTCTACTACTGATATACACCAACGCCTGGTAAGTACTGTCTTCATGGCCTCTGAGCTGTAGTTCTACGGCATCAAAGGTGTCATGTCCGATTTCATTTAGCCTTAGTGTAGGTGTAACCTGAGTTACCTCAAATTCTTTTTCTACACGAACATCATCTTCTGACGCAAACTCCCTGACAAAATTAGGAATGGAAATGGCTGAAATAATGAGTGCTATAATCCAAACTCCAAATAGTGCCCAGCCCACATAGGCATTGGCCACTCTTTTCTTTAAAATAATCACGAATCCAAGCAGCGATAAGGCCAGGGCCGGAATAAAGCCTACAAGGAAAGCTGAAATAATGGCAGATTGATCCAGTGATCTTCTGATCAGCTCTAATGGGAAATCCCCGGTATGAACCCAGTAATCCCAGGTGCCGATTCCAAACAAAGCCAAAGCACTGATGATCATGGAAATCATAATCACAAAACCGATGGCAAATAAGAATACACCAAGCCCTATTCTGAGCAGCTGAACAAGGAAACCCATAATTGGGCCAAGTGCTTTACCAATTCCGGTTAGGATTAATGCAATTAGCCTAAACGGGAACAAAAGAATTTTGACTAGTGGACTTTCTTCACCCTCTCTCACGTTAAGTCCTTTTTTAACGTTATCTTCAATATTGGAGAGGGTAACAGGCTCCCCCGTCATTTGCATTTTTTCGGTGATGGATTTGGCTTCAGGAGTAATGATCCACAGAATGATGTAAAGGATCAAGCCTGAGCCACCTAAGAAAATGGAAAGGACAAAAAGCAACCTGATCACCGCAGTGTCCGTGCCGAAATAAGCGGCTATACCACTCGCAATACCTCCAACTACACGATCATCTCCATTTCTGAATAGTTTCTTCACCTTTTTATCTTCTTCCAGGTGATCACTCGGTGGCAATACTATCCAGAGAATGATATAGGCCAGGAATATTGCTCCACTTAGTCCACCAAAAAAGATGTTGATGAACATGATGATGATCAGCAATCGCACCCAAAGTGGATCGATCTTGAAGTAATGAGCGATCCCGGAAGCCACACCCCCCAATATACGTCTCTTGGTATCTCGGTGAAGTTTTCGGGTTCCTGTGGTAGACTCTGTAGATTCAGAATACTCTTTTTGTTCCTCTTCCTTAGTACTAGTGCTCTGGGATTTCTCTTCCTCAGGCTCTGATTCAATCGTCGCCTCAAAGTCACTCGTGGTACCCATCGTAGCGATCAGTTCCTGTACATCTTCTATGTTGACAGTCTGGCGACCTCCTTCTAGTTTACTAAGAAATATTTCTGCGATCCGGCTCTCAATATCTGCAATGATCTCAGCACTGTCTTCGAATGTAGAGAAGTACTTGTTTACAGAATCGAGGTAGTTTTTAAGTTTATCATAGCCATCTTCTTCTATGTGGAAGATGATGCCACCGATATTTATGCTTACAGTCTTTTTCATGATTTTTGTTTTGAGTTCTTTTTCACCGAAATGATTTGCTTTGTAGAGGACACCAATTCATCCCAGGTTTCACCCAGACCAGACAAAAAGGTCGATCCATCTTCGGTAAGTGTGTAGTATTTTCTAGGTGGACCAGAACTGGACTCAACCCATTTGTAATCCACCAGGCCGGCCTTTCGTAGGCGGGTTAGCAGCGGATAGAGCGTCCCTTCCACCACCATGATTTTAGCGGCGGTGAGTTCCACAATCATATCTGAGGCGTATACTTCGCCACGTGAGATAATATGCAGAATGCAAAACTCAAGGATGCCCTTTCGCATTTGTACTTGTGTGTTTTCTATATTCATTAGTCCATGAGTTTATGTTTTTGATACCAGTGTATACGGAAAGGTACTATGTATGGCCGAGTACCTAGTAAGAAATATTACTAGGTATGGTAAAAATCTTTATATATTAATATTATAAGTAGGAATAATTATATTAATGTGATTAGATCAGCGATAATTGACAGTTAATCGATTTTCTTTTTCAAGAAGGTAAAGTCTGATCTAAATTAGAGGTTCAATTCGCAGCCAATGGTCAGAAGGGGAATAGTCTGGTGCTTTTTGTTCATTCTTAATCTGAGTGTCTCAGCACAGGACAATACACCGAAGTATAGTAATGAGTTCTTAAATATTGGAGTGGATGCCAGGGCATTTGGCATGGGGCTGAGCATGTCTTCACACACGGATGACATTTCCTCAGGTTATTTTAATCCTGCCGGACTTACAGGGCTCAAGTCGAATCATCAGCTTGTGCTGATGCATTCAGCATATTTCGCAGGGATTGCCAATTATGATTATGGCGCATTTGCAACCAGAATAGGGGATAGTGCAGCTTTATCAATATCCGTGATTCGATTTTCTGTCGATGACATTGCTGACACCAGGTTGTTGTTTGATGCGAATGGGGCGGTCAACTACGACAATATACAGTTCTTTTCAGCTTCTGATTATGCTTTTCTAATGTCTTACGGGCGCATTTTGCCTTTTTGGAATGGTCTGAAGGTTGGTGGAAGTGTCAAGGTCATACGAAGGATCGTGGGGCAGTTTGCAACTTCATGGGGTTTTGGTTTAGATATTGGTATTCAGAAAAAATGGAAATCCTGGCAATTTGGACTTGTTGGAAAGGATATTTCCGGGACGTTCAATAGTTGGTCAATCAATGATGAAGAACTAGCTGATATTTACGCCCAAACAGGCAATGAGCTATATACAAGGTCAATTGAAATAACTCTTCCAAGATTGATTTTGGGTGCCAGTCGTCAGTTTGAGCTATCTGATAAATTCACTTTACTTAGTTCACTTGATCTAGTCGCTACTACTGATGGCAAGCGCAATGCCCTGGTAAAAACTGATTATGGGTCTTTAGATCCGATGTTCGGAATAGAAATAGGTTATGCCGGGTTGGCATTCCTGAGGGGAGGAGTAAGCCAATTTCAAGAAATAAAGGATTTTAACCGTGATAAAAGTTGGACCTTTCAGCCCAATGTAGGTATTGGTGTTAAATTAAGGGAAGTATCCATCGATTATGCTTTTACGGATATTGGAGATCAATCAGCCGGTCTTTACTCTCATGTTTTTTCTATAAAAGTTGATTTTAATGTTGAGGAATAGGCTATACGTTTTGTTCACACTCTTATTGGTGGGGTCTTCTGCTTGGGCGCAAGATTATGCCAATGATTGGATTGACCACTCAAAGGAGTATTACAAGATCAGGGTAGCCAAAGATGGCATGTATAGAATCACTGCGAGTGAATTATCTAATGCTGGTGTTCCAGTAGGCAATGTTGCTGTCAGTCGCTATCAACTGTTTCGGCGAGGCAAAGAAGTAGCAATTAGCACCAGGGATGACAATGGAGATGGTCGTCTGGATTATTTCGAATTCTATGGTGAAAAAAATGATGGAACCGGGGACAAGGATTTATACCTGACTCCTGAAGCACAACCGCACAGTTACTATAGCTTGTTTTCGGACACAGCAAGTTATTTTCTTACCTGGCATCTAACCTCTGCTTCTGGTAAAAGAATGGGATTCAGTTCTTTTAAAGATGCCACTGGTTTAACCCCTCAAACTTATCATACTGATCAGAACCTCCAACTTCAAACCAGCCAATATTCATCTGGGGTTAAGTATGGATCAAGCTTTGATATTCAGAATGCATCCTATGAATATGGTGAAGGATGGACAGGCCCCACCATCACAAAGAACGGGAGTCAGACCTATTCTTTTAACCTTGGTAACCGCAATACATCTGGTCCAAATCCTGTCGTAGAAGTACTGTTGGCTGGTGTCAGTAATTTTGATCACCTAACTCAAATAAGTGTTGGGCCTAATACCGGCTCACTTAGAAACCTCGATGAGGCTGATTTTGATGGTCGATATACCTATAAATTTACTCAGGAGATTAATTGGTCCGATGTTGGCCCTGGTGGCGAGTTGATTGTTCGGGTGACTTCTGTTGGTTACCCATCACAAACAGATGCTATCTCAGTTTCATATGTGAAGGTGGATTATACTCAGAATAATACACTCTCTGGCAGTGAGAAAACTTACTATTTTAAAGACCTGACAGCCAACCGTGGTTATGTGCGTATACCCACTACAAGTGGAAGTGCCTTTTCAGTATTTGATGTAACTGACCCCCAAAATGTAGTTCAAGTGGCTACTACAGCTTTTTCTGACCGGTTAGAGTTTGTTTATCAGGATTCTACTACTTCAGATCGGGTGTTTTTTGTGAAATCCTCCAACAATCAAATAGTCGAGATAAAGAAAGTAACCATGAGGGATCTTTCCGTCTCCTCTTCAGATTATTTCATCATTTATCATCCTTTGTTAAATGTTATCAACAATGGCTCAAGACCAGTAGATGATTATGTGGCTTATCGCCAATCTGCAAACGGTGGCGGCCATGACGTTTTAAGTATGTCCATTGAAGAGGTTTATAACCAGTTTAATTATGGTGACCAATCTCCAGTGGCTATTAAAAATCTCATGACCTACAGTTTGGCAGTTGGTGATCCGCAGTATCTTTTCTTAATAGGCAAGGGAACCACTGTAAACTTGGGGCATCATAGAAAGACTGCCTCATCTCTTACTCATTTTATCCCTACTTATGGCTATCCTGGCTCCGATGTTTTGTTTAGTGTGAATCAGCAAGTGGGGTTTAATCATCTGGTTCCGACTGGGAGGTTAAACGCCTATTCAGCACAAGATGTAAGGGATTACTATAATAAAGTGGTAGAAATGGAGGCAGTCCCATACAACAGCTTATGGAGAAAAAACCTTGTGCAACTTAGTGGGGGAATTACGCCTTCAGAGCTACGGGTTTTTGAGAATTACATTCAAAATTTTAAATCCATTGCAGAGGGTGAATATCTGGGGGGAAAGGCTTCCAATATCAATAAAGGGAGCACTGCTCAAATAGCTACAATCAATATTGCTGATGAGGTAAATGCCGGAGTAAATATGATTACGTTTTTTGGGCACTCCAGTAACTTCATCACCGACTTGGAGATTGGTTTGGCTTCTGATCCTAGCGATGGGTATGTGAACAAGGGGAAGTATCCTACATTTCTTGTGAATGGATGTAATGCCGGCGAGATATTCACAACTACCTTAACCTTTGGTGAGGATTGGGTTAAGACACCAAATGCTGGAGCGATCGCTTTTATCGCCAATTCAGATTTTGCGCTATCTTCTAACTTGAAGCGATTTGCTGATAATTTTTACTTGTTTGCATTTGCCAATGAAGAGACTTTTGGGCAATCCGTTGGTCAATTGCTGGAGTTAACTTCCAAAAGATATTTTGATTTATATGGAACTGGGGGGCTTAGTCAGTCCCAGGTTTACCAGACAGTGCTACAGGGAGATCCAGCGATAAAAGTCTTTGGGGCTACCTCTCCGGATTATGCCATTTTAGGCAGTGAGACTTTTGCCTCTGCTGATAACCAGGAAAGAGTTTTGGCCAATTTGGATTCATTTCAGGTAAATCTGGTAATTAGAAACTACGGTAAGGGAGTAAAGGATTCACTGAAGATTGAAATTCAGCGAACTTATAGCGATGGAAATCAGGAGACTTATATCCGAAACTTCGAACATGTTTTAAGACAAGATACATTGGTGTTTACTATCCAGAATAATGCGTCTTTTTCCAGTGAGGGCACCAATACTTTTATCATTAGGCTTGATCCAAATGGCGAATTGGCGGAGTTAAGTGAAGACAACAATGTCGCTAACTTCAGCCTGTTTATTCCTAAAGGAAACACCATACCTATTTTCCCGACAGATTATGGCATAGTGGAAGATGACCAGGTGTCCCTGGTGTGGCAATCGGCCAATCAACTGGAGCAAAATAGGGAATATAGTCTTGAGGTTGACACCACGGCACTTTATAATAGTGGATTTCTTATGAGAGAGTCTTTATCAGGAGGGTTAGTCATGAGATATGACCTGGATATTCAACCTTTGGAAGATAGTACTACCGTCTATTGGAGGACACGATTCGCCGAACCGATAAATAATGAGGATACAAATTGGGTGGAAAGTTCATTTTCTTTGATCAAGAACCAATCAGATGGATGGAGTCAGGTAGGTGGGTGGCAGCTTGCTGAGAATGCTTATGAAGGCATGAAGTTTGATCCTGGAACCAAAACCATTGACTTTTCTGAGACCAACACACCCGTGCAAATCAATACACATGGGGTAGGAAGTGACCTGACCTATCAGGATTACCAGGTAATAGTGGATGGGCTGAACCTGCTTTTAACTGACGCTCCCCTAGACCCAGAGTGCAAGAAAAAGAATGCCATCAACGCCATCGTGTTTAGTAAAACAAGCGCAAAACCCTATAGGCCATTTGGTATATCAGGAGCAGATGTCAACAATGACATGGTTTGTGGTAGAATCCCTCAAATGATTCACAATTTTGACCAAAACCAGGTGCTAGGTGCCAATCGGTTACTAGATAGCCTTATAAGTGTTATGCTGGATGGAGACATGATTCTATTGTTTTCATTTGATTCTGTGGCTTTCTCCAATTGGGATGCTCAATTGTATGCTTCATTGAATCATGTAGGTATAAAAACAAATACCCTGAGCAATTTGACGGATGGCCAACCAGTAATCTTTCTGGGAAGAAAAGGTGAAGCTGTGGGAAGTGCCATTGAAGTAATCTCCAGTGGCAGTAGTGTTCCATTGAAAGATCAGGCTATAGAACTGATCAACGAAGTGACTGGGAAACAAAATACAGGAGCAATAAAGTCAACCAGAATTGGCCCGGCAAAGACTTGGAACAGTTTCCATTATAATGTAAATGCTGAAAGTTCTGATTACTGGACGTTTAATGTGAGTGGAATCTCAAAAACCGGGATGGAGGAGCCATTTTTTACAGGAACAAGACAGGCAATGAGTGAAAATGAAATCGACTTGACCGGTTTGTCAGCCGAAACTTATCCTTATTTAAGATTGGATTTTTTCACTACAGATGTGGATGAATTGACTCCAGCCAAATTAAATAGCTGGGGTGTGAGTTATGATTTTCCTCCGGAGGGGGTACTTGTTCCGGTGTCTATAGCCACAGTAGAGCTCCAGGAAGGGGAAGAGAATATGAACAGCTATAGATATGTGAATTTATCGGATGTGGCATATCAAGACTCGCTCAGTGTGGAAGCATCCTTTACCAACGTTACCTCTGGAGATCGAAAGATCCAGTCTTTCAACATATTGGCACCATCACCAGGTGATACCACCAACTTTGATATTAGCACCCCAACAGTTGGTGCTGTCGGAAATAACAACCTCACCGTGAAAGTCACTCCAGCTGAAACTGAGCTTCTTATGGTGAATAACGCATTGAGTATGCCATCAGCATTTACTGTTAAGAAGGACAATGTAAACCCTGTACTTGATGTGACTTTTGATGGCACCTACATACTGGATGGAGATATCGTGTCACCTACTCCAAATATCCTGATCAAGTTTAAAGATGAGAATCCTTATTTGTATAAGTCAGATACCACTGGAATTAATATTGAGCTCAAGGGGCCATGTGAAAGTTGTGTTTATGAGCGTGTGAACCTTGCAAGCCCTGATGTTACTTATAAAAATGCTTCCGACGGTCAAGATTTCGAAATCAACTATATGCCCGGATCCCTTGAGGATGGAGTGTACTATTTAAAGGTTCAGGGAACTGATGAAAGTGGAAATAAATCTAGTGTGACGGCCTATGAGATCTCTTTTGAGGTAATCAATGAATCCTCCATTACTCATTTTTATCCTTACCCTAATCCATTTTCCACCTCCACTAGGTTTGTGTTCACGCTAACCGGCAGTACTATCCCAGATCAGCTTAAAATTCAAATAATGACGGTGTCCGGCAGGGTAGTAAGAGAAATCACTCGGGACGAAATTGGCCCATTAAAGATAGGCAACAACATCTCACAATATGCCTGGGATGGCAAAGATGAATTTGGTGATCAGCTCGCCAATGGCGTTTACTTGTATAAAGTGTTTATTGAACAAGGGGGAGAAACGATCAAACACCGGGTAACCACGGCAGACAGGGCTTTTAAGAATGGCTTTGGGAAGATCTATTTGCTTCGGTAATCAGAAACTACTTTCTTCAGCCGTTAGCTTGATGAAATTATAACCAGACCAAAAGTCTTCAGTAAAATCAAAGTCCGCTTTCTCTACAAAAATGTCTTTCCTGTCCATTACTTGCTCAAGTGCCGATGCAGGGGTTGAGGTTATTATACTGTTGTTGATAAGTAACGAATAGAATTCATAGGGTTTGCCCAGTTCGGAAAATGCACCTTTGTATGAAACTGCGGTAAGGTTAAATCTACCATTGATAAATTCAAATTCTTCTGTCCATTTGACTGAATCCCAGAAATTGCTGCGATTTGTTTTGGGCTCGTAGATCATTTTTATGATTGCATAAGTTTCATCTTCAATGAACAATTTTCCACTCACATAACCTTTGTTGTCTTTTGGAGCAAAGGACACCTCATATACCGAGTGTTTCTGATAAGGCCTTTTACCTTCATATTCAAAACTGTAGTGTTTTCTGTTGGCTTTGCTGAGAAAGGAGTTTTCCCTCCAAATGGATGATTTGATCATATCATAAGCATGGCCACTCATCATAGTGGCTCGCTCAGGGTCGAGCTTCTGCAATACTACCTTTCTCGTTCGTAGTGGTGAGATTTTGGTGGTGCCGCCACTGATGTTTGGGGGAGACAAGATGTCAAGTATCCCTTCAGCGAGGTATACAAGAGAGTCTTGTGTGATTAGTTTTTCCTTATAATAGCTCGTCAATCTGGTGGCTTCCATCTCATAGTTTGTGATGAGATGATTAAATACGTGTTGCATCAATATGTCCCCTGTTAGGACTGTTACTGCACTTAATGACAATGTGGAAGACGTGAGCTTAATATTGTAAGTTGGGTTCTTCGAAACATTGAGCACCACTGGCTCGTACCCAATAAAAGATACTTGAAGGAGGCTATCTGCTTCACTTTCTCTTAGGATCATAAACTCTCCTGCTTCATTGCTGATAGTCACAACTTTACCTATTGCGACGTGAGCAAATGGGACAGGCTCATTAGTTTCCTCATCTGATATTCGTCCAACGACTTGCTGGGCAGAAGAAAAATAGGAGACTAAGAGGGAAAGTTGAATTAAGGCGGTGATTCTCGCTCCCAATAGTTTTTTGCTGCCAAATTAAGCCTCCTTCAGCTTAATTATCGACAGGAATGACAGTACTTCGACGGAAGTAGGGAAAAAGCAGGTAAAACTAACTAGAACAGGGATGCCAATTTCATCGCTACACCCTTATCTCCTTCAATTTTCATCTTGCCTCCCATAAAGGCCATCATTGGGTTCAGGTTGCCATACATCATTTTTTCAAAGTTGTCAATGGACATCTTAATGGTACAGGCGGCAGCTGTGTCTTCATTGGTGACTACTGTGGGACTTACAGTATCGTCTAAATGGATTACTCCTTCATCAAACTTAAAGTTGATTATGGCATTTACTTTACCCCCGTTGTTTGAGGCCATTTTCTTTACTTTTTCTGTAGCTTCTTGGAGCGTCATGGATTTTGTGGTTTAATTAATTGGAGAGAATTTAACTTCAAACAGTTTTGGCCAAAGCTTTCCGGTTACAAAAATTTGATCTGAATTGGCTTTGTAAGCAATGCCATTTAACACTTCAGCCTCATTTGATTCAAAAGAGTCTCTTAAGTTTTCCAAATCAATTTCATAAAGGACTTTACCAGATTGAGGATCAATGCTGATGATGATGTCTTCCTGCCAGATATTGGCAAAGATCTGGCCTTGAAAATATTCAAGCTCATTGAGGTTGGTAACAGCGCCTTTATCATCATAAACCTGTAAAGTTCCAATTTCGGTAAGATCTCTTGGGTCAAGAAGATGGAGTGTTTCTTTTCCGTCACTCACAACGAGCGTATCACCCATTGTTGTCATTCCCCATCCTTCATGCGTATAGTTAAACTGACCAGTTTGTATAAGGTCTCTGTTGTAGATAAATCCCTTATTCGATTTCCACGTGAGGTAAAAAATCTTGTCCCCCCAATAGGTACTGCCTTCACCAAAGTGCTCCGAACTTAGGTTAATGGTCTTGTAAACCTCACCGGTTTGATAATTGTACTTAGACAGCCAGGATGTGCCTTCCTGACCAGTACTCTCCACTAGTGTGTCGCCAATAAAGAATAACCCCTGGATGAAAGCTTCTTCATTGTGGTTGAACTCCGCTATTACCTGATAGGTGGAGGTTGCTGGGGTTAAATCTGATAAAAAGACCACTCTTGCATAGTGCGTTTCGTCATTCTCTCCGGAGTATACCGTTAACCTTATTTTTTGCTTACCTGTTTTTGGTTTGTTCAGTTTCCATTGAAAAGCCGTTGAAGTAAAAATTTCAATATTATCTTCGAATTCAACTTTGACCGAGTCAACAGTTTCCTTCGATTTGATTTCGAAAGAAATGGGTTCGCCAATAGTCAGGGATTGGTTTGGCTCTGGCTTGGTCACCTGACTAAATTTTTTAATTCTAGGAGTTGCAGGTTCCTCGTGGTTTTCTTTTTCTCCTTTGCAGGAGCTGATGAAAATCAGGGAAAATATGATTAAAGTCCTTATCGTGTTATTAGCCTTCATAGTTGAACAAAATTAGTAGAATTCGTACTAACTTAATTGCATCAGAACAACGAAGAAAAAATGAAAAGAATATTAGTGCCTACAGATTTTAGTGATCAGGCAATGTTTGCCACTGTTGCCGCGGCTGGTTTGGCAGCTAAAGTCGGTGCCGAAATCTTATTGTTTCATGTTTTGGACGAGCCAGAAGACACTAAAGAATTGGCTGTGAAGCTTGATCGGGTTTTGAAACATTCATCTTTAGCTGGTGTCACACATCATTATGTGCAAACCCTGGGGGATACGATTGAAGAAATTGCTGAAGAAAAGGCAGACCTCATTGTGATGGGCTCCGAAGGTGCATCAGGTTTAGAAAGTTTCTTTATTGGGACAAATGCAGAGAAAGTAGCGAAGAAGGCTTCATGCCCTGTTATTATCATCAAATCAAGAACTGACCTTACCCGGATAAAGAAGATTGTCTTCCCTACCAACATGCACAAAGAGGATGAAGAGATATTGGGTTATGTAAAAGAGCTACAAAGTTTTCATAAAGCTCATCTGCACCTGGTAAAGGTGTTCGATGATTTAATCACACCGGAAAGCGATGTGAAGAAACGCTTGAAAGACTATGCAGAATTCCATAAAATAAAGGACTATTCGGTCAAAGCAATTCCCGGTACAGACGAAGCTGATGAGATTCTTGAGTATTCAGAATCGCTCAATGCGGATCTGATTGCCATAGCCACACATGACAGAAAGGGTTTAGACAGAATCTTTGCAGGTCACATCTCAGGTGAGGTCATCAATGAATCCAGGATACCTATTTGGACCAAATCTCTGGATACGCCTGTCTAACTATTTTTTGGAGGAGAAAGTCCGCATTAGCATGGGCACAGTAAGTCCCTGATACAGAACAGAGCACACCACTACAATATAAGTCATAGTAATCAAGACGTCCTTGCCATGAAAATCCGACAAGGAAAGGGACAATGCAATAGGTAGTCCACCCCGAAGCGCTCCCCATGTAAGCACGGGGATTGTATTGGGATCGAATGCCCTCTTTATGGACATCAGTTTGATCGGAACAAATACACTCACCCATCTGCCAAATAGCACAATATTTACAGCGAAGAAACCTGCCGCAAAATAATCCAGTCGCCATGGAATCACGAGCATTTCCAGGCCAATCAATACAAAGAGCATGGCTGAAAGTGTTTCTTCCATCAGGTTCCAGAATTTAAATACGTAATCCCCCGCTGCACTGGTCACATGCTCACCACGTCCTTCATTGCCAATCACCAGTCCCATCACCACTGCAGCTTGTTTGGAGGATACATGCACAAAATCCGCAAGGAATGATCCCACCATCACTATAGCAAGGGTGATCAGGATTTCGACCTCTACCGCGTCGTTATCCACATATTTCAAAAGTCTATAGCCTAGATACCCAAGGAACAATCCTATGAAAATACCCCCACCAATGTCCGCGCCAATGATGTAGCAAATCTCAAAAACGGATAAAGGATGATCTTCACCGGCATGCGCCAGGTGAAGTAGTGTCAAAGCCAGCACCACAGCTACACCATCATTAAATAAGGACTCTCCTGAAATCTTCACTTCCAGTTCTTTGTCCAGATTGAAGCGTTTGATGGTCTTGGTAACGGCTATCGGATCTGTGGGTGAAATGAGCGCGCCAAACACAAGGCAATAGAGATAGTGAAGCTCTATGCCAATAAAATGGAGCATGTAGTAGACCAACGTTCCTATGAGGAACGTAGAAATAAATACACCTGTAGTGGCCAATACCAGAACCGGTGTCCGCTGTTTCGATAATTTCTTGAAATCTATCTGTAATGCTCCTGAAAAGAGCATAAATGAAAGTACTACCTGATAGAGTACTTCTGCATAGTCGTATTCTTCCAATTCCGCAGCTCCAATTTTGAAATCAGGAAAAACTGCTCCAACTGCAAGCAGAATTACTGAAAGGATAATGGCCATGATCATCAACCCAATAGAAGACGGAAGCTTCAGGAAGTAAGTATTGATAAAAATGAACAGCCCCGCCAGAAATATGAATAGAGCTATGATGTCGAAAACGTGCATATATTATTTGCCGATTTTGGATTCAAGGCTAATTGCCGCAAAACTATTTTAATTTTTGTACAAATTACTAGGATCAACCATTACAGATTGATCCTGCCCGAAATCAAGTTCGGACAACGGCTCTGGGTGGTTTATCGACATTCGACAAGAAAGTCAGTCCGAATATACTTTTTTTTATGATTTATTACAATTCGAGCTTGTTTTTGAGGGCTTCTTAGTATTCTCGAACATTGTTTATCAAATTGTCAGCATGAATTCTCAACTCGATAAATTTCTTCAGCCTATGGAGGTCAATAAGCAACAGATTTTAGGCATGGCAAGTCGGCTTACTGAGGAGGAGTTACATTGGAAGGCTAGCCCTGAGGAATGGTCGGTTGCACAGGTTTTGGATCATGTGATCTTCTCTGAGCAATCTGCTTTGCAATACTGTGCCAAGAAACTACAGGCTGGGGATCAGATACCTGATGCCACCCTCTGGAATACCTGGAAGATTAGAATATACTTCTGGGCATTGGAAACCAAACTTCGCTTCAAAGCACCAAAACAGATCAGTAAACCCGCTAATGATTATTCCCTGGAAGAGCTAACTTCCCGATGGCATCAAACAAGAACCGATTATAGAAGTTTCCTCAGTGATTATCCTGAAAAATACTTAAATAAGGCCGTGTTTCGACATCCATTAGCAGGGCGGATCAAGCTTTCCGAAATGTTAAAGTTTCTAAATGTACATATTGTACATCACCATTATCAGGTTAATCGGATACTGGAGGCGATTTCTCAACGGAGCGTTTGAGGCGAACCTTAAAGAGATAGTAGGTGAGTATAACGACCAGGAGGTTGAAAAGAATAAAAGACATAGCAGCTGTTGATTACGGTTGTTAAATAGCGGGTTGATTAGTAATATACAAATTAATATTTAAATAATTATAGTCGTTTGGTACAAGTTCAAAATTTGACTTATCAGTTTTCTGGAGGAACCAGGCTCAATTTCCCCAACTGGCAGGTAAATCGGGGAGATCATGCCTTGATTCTAGGACCTTCAGGAGGAGGTAAGACAACTTTCCTTCATCTTTTGTCCGGGCTTACTGCTGTCCAAAGTGGATCTATTGTGATCAATGATGTCAATCTTGGGTCACTTAGCGGGTCTCAATTGGATCGATTTAGGGGTAAGCATATTGGGTTTGTATTTCAAACGCCACACTTGATTGATGCACTTACGGTTGAAGAGAACGTTGAACTGGCCAATTTTTTTGGTAGAAAGCCTGAGAAGAAAGCTGCCATCCAATCAGTTTTGAAGGATTTAGGAATTGACCAGCTGGCTAAACGCAAAATTCATGAAATCAGCCAGGGACAGGCACAGCGAGTGGCCATAGCACGTGCTGTGATTAACCAACCGGACTTTATCATCGGGGATGAACCAACAGCAAGTCTGGATGATGACAGTTGTAAGGCTGTGATCTCGCTATTAAAAAAACAAGCAGAGGATTGTGGAGCTACACTGATCATTGCTACCCATGATAGCCGTGTGAAATCAGAATTCCCAAATCAGCTGATGCTATGAACATAACATATCTAAGTTTTAAGAGCATTTTAGCGAAGCCCCTTAGTAGCTTGTTGAGTTGGCTTCTATTAGCATTTGGTGTAACCATTGTTGTGTTGATTTTGTTGATTTCTGATCAGCTCAAAAGTGAGATTTCGAAAAATGCAAAAGGTGTGGATTTGGTGGTAGGGGCTAAAGGAAGTCCGTTACAACTTATTTTGGCCAATATTTTTCACGTGGATTTCCCAACAGGCAATATCGATTTGAAGGAAGCTGCACAGGTAAGTAAAAGCAGGTACATCGAGTACGCCATCCCCATGTCCCTTGGTGACAGTTATAAAGGGTTAAGAATAGTAGGTACAACCCAGGCCTACCCGGAGTTGTATGGTGCAGGTCTTCAAAATGGACGTTGGTTTGGAGCGCACATGGAAGTTGTTTTGGGTGCGTCTGTAGCACGTCAGCTGAACCTGGGGTTGGGGGACACTTTTGAGAGTCAACATGGCCTTTCTGATGATGGAGAAGCACATGGTGCTCATCCGTTTAAAGTAGTGGGTATATTAAGTCAATCCAATACGGTAATAGATAAGCTTATTCTAACAAGCTTAGAAAGTATCTGGGAAGTGCATGGTCATGAAGAAGAGGAGCCCCGAGATTCAATTGTCAATATTGCTCATCTCGGTATTTCCGTGAATTCTGAGCAGTTTGAAGAGGAGCAGATTACTGCTTTGCTCATTAAGTACCGGTCGCCAATGGGAGCGGTCATGCTGCCCCGTGCCATCAATTCAGAAAGTAACCTGCAAGCGGCATCACCGGCTTTTGAAACAGCTAGGTTGTTTAACATCATAGGCGTAGGTGTGAAAGTCCTTAACCTTTTGGGATTACTGATCATTGTTATTTCAGCGGTAAGTGTATTTATTGCCCTACTCAATTCCCTGAAGGACCGCAAATACGACATTGCCATTATGCGCTCTATGGGTGGTACCAAATTTCAGATCTTTATTCATGTACTCATTGAGGGATTGATGATTACTTTTGCCGGAGGAATTTCCGGGTTGATCATTGCTCACCTTTTGGTGTTTTCATTGGCATCATCATTGGAAGGAGTTAATCCACAATCCTTTTATTTCCTGAATGAGGAATGGATTGTGCTTGCGGGTTGTTTGGTGATTGGGATGTTGGCATCTCTCGCACCAGCCATTATGGCCTACAAGACTGATATTTCTAAAACTTTAGCGAAAGCATAATATGCGATTATTTGTAACCTTCTTGTTCTCTTTAACCTCTTCTTGTCTTTTTGCACAGACTTCTGCGGAAAATTGGAAAACACTGAGTGCCCTGGAGTACGAAAAGTCAAAGGATGAATATGGAGAGATCTTTGTGCCCAAATTTAGCCCATCCATCCAGGAGTTGGCTGGTAAAGAGATTGAGCTCTCAGGTTATATTATTCCATTCGAAGGAATGTTTGAACCGGATCATTTGATTGTATCATCTGTGCCGGTGGCATCTTGTTTTTTCTGTGGAGGAGCTGGCCCGGAATCAGTAGCCGAGATTTACCTCAAAGAACCAGTAAAATATACTGCTAAAAAGGTAACTTTTAAAGGCAAGCTTGAGCTTAACGATAAAGATGTAGATCAGCTGATGTATATCTTAAAAGATGCCAAAATAGAATCTAATTAAACCTGAACTATGAAATACTTATCATTTTTTGTTTTAGCAATCACCATCATTAGTTGTACCAACCCAAAAGGGGAGTCTCAAACAGAAGAGAAAGACTTGAAAACCCAGGTGTTGGATGCGCATGATGAAGTAATGCCAAAGATGGGTGAGCTAAGGGCTACCCAGAAGAAGCTTTTGGTTCTGGCCGATTCAATGTCGGCAGATTCGGTAGTTGCTGCTAAATACCAGGCTTTGGCCAATGATATCAAGCTGGCCAATGAAGCCATGATGGACTGGATGAGAAGTTTTGACGCCAACTATCAGGGTACAGAGAAGGAAATGGAAGTGTATCTCCAAGGCCAGTTGAAAACCATCGAAAAGGTTCGTGACGATATGAACACCTCACTGGAAGCCGGGAAGAAAGCACTGGAGGAATGAACCCTGTTTATTCCTCTTCACACTTAGATAGCCAGCGGTTCATGATTTGCACATCGCTAAGTCCCGCATCATTTCCCCAGGAATTCGTGATGTAAGTAAGAATTTCAGCAATCTCCAGTGGTGAAAGATTTTTGTTGGCAGGCATCATCTGGTTGAACTTTACACCATTGACGGTAATTTCTCCGTTCATTCCATTTTTGATGGTGCATGCTGCCCTCGGCAGGTTTTCTAACAGATAGTCTGAGTTGGCCAGTGGTGGGTAAAGCTGCGCTAGCCCTGAACCATCAGCCTGATGGCAATTGCTACAATAGGTATTGTAGAGTTGTTTGCCCTGCACAATGTACTGTTTGAGTTTTATCTCAGTACGGTGGTCGGTTTTTTGACCTTTACCATTTTCTGAGCCACCACATGCAGAAGCCAGTGTTATGAAAACTAATAAAGAGAAATTCCTCATTTCTTTTTCTTTGTGAGACGGGAAATGTCATTGATCAGTATGTCTACCTGCTCCGGTACTGTGCCGTCATACACGCCCCGAATCCGGCCTTTTTTGTCAACCAGTAAAAATGCACCACTATGGATATAACCTCCCGGAGCGTTTTCATCTTCATTGGCCACTACCATGTAGCTGGTTTCACCAATGTCATAGATTTCATCCTGTGGACCTGTGACGAAGTGCCACTTGCTGGATGAGACTCCAAGTTTGTTGGCGAAATCGTTGAGCACCGCTACTGTATCGTGCATTGGGTCTATGGTATGGCTCAAAATGGCCACTTCGGGATCATTTTCATATGCTTCATATACCCTGAGCATTTGCTGTTTCATCACCGGGCAAATGGTAGGGCAGGAGGTAAAAAAGAAATCTGCTACATAGACTTTGTTATAGAAAGTGGCATTGGTGATGATGGTGCTATCCTGGTCCACAAACTCAAAAGGTGCGATCGTATGGAAAACGGTATCCTTTACCATTTCACCATTGACTTCTTTATCTACGATCTCTTTTCTGCCGAGTATGGGCAGCTCATAAGACGACTTAACCTCACCACATGAGGCAATAACAAATATTGCTAGTATAAAAAGACTGAATGGCTTCATTGCTTATTTTCTCTTATTCGTTTATAAATCTTGACAGCTATCATGAGTACTACGGCAAAACCAACAATGCCTACAGTACCCCACAGCCAGCTGATGGTGTTTTTCTTGACAATAAGGAATACCACGGCTACCAGGATGATGGTAGCTATTTCATTCCAGATCCTTAATTGCGTTGAGGAGAATTTAGTTTCTCCTTTTTGAAGTTTTTGATAAATGCGATGACACACCAAATGATAGATGAGAAGTAATCCTACAAATGCCAGTTTGATGTGCATAAAAGGTTGCGTCAGCCAGTTGGGCTGAAGGACAAGCAGCCATGGGCCAAAAATCATGGTGAGTACTGCTGATGGCCAGGTGATGACATACCACAACTTTTTGCTCATGAAGGCGAGTTGATCAGAAAGGATACTGCGCTCCGGTTCGGGTTTGGCTAAAGCCTCGGTGTGATAAATGAAGAGTCTAACAATGTAAAAAAGCCCTGCAAACCAGGTGACCACAAAGATGATGTGAAGAGCTTTTACATTTAAATAGTCCATTTGTGAGACATTTTAAGAAGAAATCTTGTTAGACTTACATTGTGCAGTAAGTGCCGCAAAAATGCACCTCAACTGCTGATTTATCAAACATTTTGGCCATTAGCCTAAATCTAACCTAGAATTATGAGTGAACCGAGTAAGCTCTGGTATTTCGAAAACGTTGATTTATTTGAAATTCTCTGCCCAAGTAAAACTCCTCATCTGGAAGAAAAGCACAACCCGAATATTTATGGTAAGGATGAGTTCATTTATTTTCCTGATGAATCCTCAATGAATATTTACATGATTGCTGATGGTCGTGTGAAGATCGGGACATTTACCGATGACCGCAAAGAGATTGTAAAAGCTATTTTGACCAAAGGTGAAATTTTTGGAGAATTAGCGCTTGCAGGTGAGACTAAGCGGGGGGATTTTGCTCAGGCTATGAACGCAAATACCCGTGTCTGTCCGATGACTGTAGATGGACTCAAAGATCTTATGAGGGACAATCAGGAATTGAGTCTGAAAATTTTCAGGATTCTTGGCTTGCGATTGAGAAAAATGGAGCGCCGTATTGAGTCACTGGTTTTTAAAGATGCCAGAACCAGGATCGTGGAGTTTCTGAAAGAGATGGCTGAAGAGAAAGGCCAAAAGGTTGGTTTTGAAATGATGATCAAAAATCACCTGACGCACAAAGACATTGCAAGCCTCACCGGTACATCCCGACAAACAGTAACTACCGTAATGAATGATTTACGAGAGGAAAATATCATCAATTTTGATAGAAGAAGAATTTTAATAAGAGATATGGAAAAACTGGCTTAAATGCGTGGCATGGCATTTGGATTCTATTAGGCCAGATCAAATGATTAAAACTATGAATCGAATAGGGATTAAATTTTTAAGCTTAGTTATAGGTGTTTCAATGCTGTTTGTGAGCTGTTCTGAGGATTCGGAGAATGCTGGAAATCCACCAGAGCTGCCGCCTAAGGCTTCACTTTCTGCCAATTTGGGAACTTTTCCTCAAAATGGAGATGGAAGAGTGGATGAAACTCAGACCAAAACCAATTTTGCGTTTTCAGCGATTAATGTTGGCTTTTGGCAAACTGCCATTGGTGTGGTGATTTTTATTCCAGCTAAGGCCTTTGAAGCCGCCTTTAACCAGGACTTCCAATATCTGAGTGATGAAAAGCGTTGGAAATCTGAGTATACCGTCAATGTAAACAACCAGGCGGTAACAGCACAACTCTTCGCAAAGAACAATGGGGAGACCGTGTCATGGGAAATGTACCTTTCAGCAGAAGGTCAATATGAGGATTTTCTATGGTTTACCGGAGAATCCAGAGTAGACAACTCAGGAGGTGATTGGGTGCTGTATGGTGGCCCGTCTGAACCACGAGAGGTCTTGCGTATCGACTGGGACCGAGAAGGTGATAATTTCATTCATTCAAAATATGTGCTCGTAGACACTGAATCTGCCAAATCGGGCAGCTTTGTGGAGTATGGTTTGAGTACTGAAGCTGATTTTTCGCATTACTATGAAATCTTTGTGGTGGATACCCAGGGTGATGACTATGACGCCCACATCCTGTATAATGAAACAAGCACAGAAGGTCGGGTGAAATCAGAAGCCCACTTTGGAGATGCTGACTGGAGATGCTGGGATGAAAATCAGGATGATATAGACTGTTAAGGGTCAACTGGTAATAGAATTAGGAGGAGGCTGTCTAAAAAGTAATCTCTTTGGGTCATTCTGAATTTATTTCAGAATCTATCTGCTTTTTAAAATTGATTGAAGATACTGAAACAGGTTCAGGATGACTTAAAACACTTTTTTAGACAGCCTCTCTTTTTTCACCCGGAGTTAACCGCTGCGGCGGACCGTCCAGGTATCCTGACGATTATTGAATTTCGGTTTAGCCATTTCATTTCGATTACATAGTAGCTCAGCAAGATACAACGGCATGCCATTTGGGTTTTAGATAGACAGAATCAAAACCCAAAGCTTATGAAACGTATCGCTATACTTTTTTTAGGGCTCCTGGTGGCGCTCTCAGTACTTTTAATAGGTTGTTCAGAGGATTCTGAAGAAATAGGCACTCCGCCTTCACTGCCACCAATGGCTTCTCTCTCTGCCGATTTGGGAAATTTCCCTCAATATGAAACCCATAGGGGAGATAAGGTTGAGAACAAGGATAATTTCATTTTCGCAGCTACTAACGTTGGGTTTTGGCAAAACACTTTAACCTATGGTTTCCTCATCCCGGCTGCTGCATTCCCGGCTGCTGATGATCATGACTTTGCATATTCATCTTCTTTAAAGAAATGGCAATCCACATATTCCGTTTCTGTGAATCAAGAAGTGTTTTCAGCAACACTGATGGCAAAAAGAAATGATGAGACGATTTTGTGGGAACTGTATCTTTCATCAGAAGGTGAATTTGAGGATTTTTTATGGGTCACCGGAGAATCTCTAATTGACAATAGCGAGGGTGAGTGGATTATCTATGGGAGTCCGGCACAGCCCAGGCAGGTGCTTCAGGTTCAGTGGGATCGTGATCAGGAAAGTTATATCAACTCAAAATATACAATTATTGATGAGGAGTCAACCAAAAATGGAAGTTCCGTTGAATTCGGTTTGTCTCTGGATTCGGATTACACCTATTACTATAATGTAATGGTAATAGACTCTGAAGGGGAAAATTACAAGGCATCTATCCTTTACAATCAAAACTCAACAGAAGGGAGTGTAAAGTCTGAAACTGTTTATGGAGACTCAGATTTCAGATGTTGGGATGCAGCTCATGATAATGTAGAATGTGTGAAGCAAGTGAGCTAGTGATGAGCAGTAGTTTTTAGGGCCATGCGCCATCATCGATTATCACAAATTGTTTACTTTATGATCGGGGACGCCCCAATGCTATTAAGTTAAGTCCTTTTTGTCCCTCTTCAGGAGAGGGATTAAGGGAGAGGATATTTTTCCACCATCTTAACTTAATAGCATTGTGGGGCGCCCGGCTAGGGGTGAAATTCCCCTGGCTTACTCGACTATCTCTCTTTGTCACTCTTCTCTAAAACTGTTTTTCGCACCGTTCCGTCTTCATTGTAGTATGTCCAATCACCTTCTTTATAAACCAAAGAAGTCGCTCGTTCAACCCAAGGTCTATGCAACTCAACTATGCAATCGGAGCAAACAGTCCCTTCTTCTTTCCTATTTCCATTTTTATGGTATATCGTCCAAATCCCGCTTGGTCTGTTGTATTGATCAAATTGTCCAGATATGTTGAGCTCTCCTGTATCATAATAGTATTGTATCCAATATTGATCTACCGTGTCTTGTTTTTCCATTATCATATGTAAACCGCCATTATCATAGTGCCACCTTTTGAATAATAAGGTTTGCTTTTGCAGTTCTGTGTCTACAATTTCAATGGATTTAACAACTTGATTTTCGTGATATTCAGTTAATTTCTGCATTCTTCCCACCAACTCATATTTTTCCTTTATCGTGGGTTGACTTTCAACAGCATATCCCGATATGGTATCTTCTTCGAGAATACCTATATAGTAGCTGTTTTTAAAGTATTTGATATCTAGGGTTTTTAATGAATTCAGGATAACTATTTCACGTCTTTTATATCTAATTGGCCCTCCATAATTATCTAAAACTATATACACCCCGTCCTCTAGATTTTCTTTAAGATTATAAGTATTTGAAATATGTATATCTGGAGACATGTAATACTCATTACCATAATCAAAGGTGATCGTGTCTTGTTGGATTGAAATTAGATTGATAAATAGAAAAAGTGTTTTCATGCTTTAATGAGAGATATCGACCAGCTATCGGATGTCCGCAGCTAGTGAATGGCACTAAAGTAGTGAAATCTGTCGGCAAGGGGCTCACAACGTTCCAAATGGCACTGCGTTCTGAAAATCAAAAACTCCTGCGAACTGAAGTATCCAAAAAGCACAAAACTTTCTCAGCGGCAGATATCACGGTCCAGTTGCACTGAAACCAGCCAGTGCCAAAGGCATCCCTATGGGAAAAGCACTAAGACATATGCCCGATCAGCATCTGTTAGATTTCGTTTTACAACCCAATTGAGTCTGGGTGTTGCCGGGTATCCCAAACTCTCAATATCTGAATTTCATTGGCTTGGATTCGGTAGAAAATTTTGTAATCACTAACGACTTTTGAGTGAACGTTCCTGTAGCTCGTTCTGGTTCCAATGTTGGGGAATTGGGAAATAAGTTCAGCAGATTGTTCAAACAGGTGTTCTAGCTTCTCAGCGTAAATTTCTGATTGATTCTGTTCGAGCCAATACTTGTAAATATTAGTTCGGTCAATGATGGAACGGGTTGTCCATCTTACTTTTTTAGCCATTCCTTAACCAGTTGGCTTGCTTCGGAATTAGAATGAAGTTTGCCTGATTCTGCATCAGAAATCCCTTCATCTATGGCATTCTTCTCAATGTCGGTTAGTTCGTCAATATGCTCAATTTCATATTCGAGTTCGACAGCTTTAAGTAGTTCATCCAACAATCTTGGGTCGTTAATATCATTGACGCGTTTCAATATTCTTTCTTTGATATTCATACCCATAAAGTTAGAAAGTTGTGATGAGAGTTGCTAATGAGTCCGAATGAAACCTAACGCCAAGCTAGCAGGAGTGCGCCCCGAGCTTGGCATGTCCCGATAAAACTAATGAATTTGCCGCGCCCGGCAAGGGGGTGCTTCCAAAGTATCAGATAACCACTGCGTTCAGAAAGATGAAAAACTCCTGCGAGAGGCGCCAAGTAGAAAACACTAACCTTTCCCAGCGGCTGATTCATGGTGATGTTCGCACTGAAGTTTGTAAATTGGCAGTTGGCGCATTCGTGCTAGCGATTGTTATCTCTCGCTATTTTCGTCCAGTTTGTCGTCCTGCGTTCCATGGTTCACGATCCATTTTGCAAAGTTTCTGGCGTTAAGAAGCAGGAAAGTTCCTGCTGCAAGTATGAATAAGTTCTGATACAGTAGGTTCTTCGCTGCTGTAGTCCAGAATTCCGCTTCTTTGTGATCATGGTAGTAAATGCTGTTCACCTGTTGAGATAGGAGGTTCGGGATGGAGTTGAGAATCGCTAAGACTGAAACTATGGCCAAAGCAATTTCAAGCAAATCCGTTTTGGTGGTTCGGAGTTCAACCGTCCCCTGGTTGGTAGATGAAATCTTGTTAGCAATTAATTCAGTTCTGAAAATAGCGACATAAGCAAATCCTACTTCAACCAAAAAAGTTATCGAGATTCCAGCGTAAATAAACAAGCCTTGACCGTCAGTGAAAAAGTTGTTTCCAAAAATCATGAAAAGGAATTCCATGAAGTGTTGGACAAATCGGACAAAATAGTAAAGTCCAAAGATCTTAATTGCTGTATTGAGAAGTTCTGTTTTCGTCATGCAGTAAGTGAGAGATAACGTTAAGTATAAGCGTAGTGCGGGATTTCAAGACACCTCACTTTCTGCCCGCACTAAACTTTGATAGATGCCAAAATACTGAATTTAAGCGATTCAGCCCGCATTACGCTTATACAATGTTAGCGGTATTTTTTCTTTTCTTACCTGTACAACCAAGTATTTTAGGTCTTTGGTTTAGGTCTTAAAAGTCTGTAAAAAATGTAGATATGGCTCAAAAAAGTTGTCAAACCATACGTTACAAACATTAACCAAATGAAACCCAAATTTTGGTCATAAAGCTTTAATCCAAAGAATTGAGGGAAAGCGGTAATTAAATCTCCAAATCCAACGATATTGAATATCCAAACACAGGGAATGGCAAAACTCCATTTATTCTTTAAAGCGATTACAGTGATAATAGCTAAAATGGCAGTGGTAAAATCGAGCAGACCAACGGTGGTTAAAAAATCACTAGGAAATCCATCGTAAAACTGCTCTTTAGACATAAACGACAAACCCAAATACCGAAATGTATTCAGAAATACAAAGGGTAGTAGTGCTTTGTGTATAGAAAGCTTAGAAATACGTGGTTGTATCCAATACTTAAAGCCTAGAATGATAGCAACAGTGCCTGTAAGTGCTTGTAAATTGATAATTGTAAAATTGTCCATAGTTTTTATGTTAATGAGTATCGTGATATTAAGTGATTGAGATAAAAAACCAAGCCCCAATATGTAAGCATGAGTACTGGTATGGTGGTATTTATAGGAATTGCAAATTCTGGAATACCAAACCATGTGCGAAGTGAAATAGAAGCTATAAACAGAATGAAGAGAACTCCGCCTGCAAAAACCCCAATGATTGAAAGCTTATTGCTACGGCTTCTGGTTAACCCCATATTGGACTGCCTTTTGAAGAAAAAATATAAAAGAACGCCTATAAATAAGGCCTCAATGAGAATGGCTAAGTAAACATTGGTGACATACAAACCAAGACCAATATTATGGGTATGTTCTCCAAACAAATGGTGCGGATAGCCTGCTACCAAGTCAAGTAAGATATGGCTCAAGGTAATAGCCGCACCAATCAGTCCAAGTTTGGTGCTCTTGAAAAATACCTTACCCGCCAGGAATACAATGAAAAGCCAAGCAATTTGAGGATACAAATCGTGACTATAAAGCATGTCTACAGCTATGCTTTCCAAAGTCACATTAAGGGCGTCCACAGGCAAAGTGGGCTCTAAACCAAAATAATGAAAAACTAACCAAAGTAAATCTTGCAATTGGCTGGCGACTAAAAAGTAAAGCATTGTTCCTTTTGGAAGTTGCTTTTCATGAGCCAGCAAAGCTGGTGCGAAATGACCTGATAACATTGTATTTTATTGATTTAGTGTTGCTTTCTTCAGGCCTTTGATTGCATAAACACCTGAAATAATTGCTATTCCTATTCTTATCCAATGAGAAACAATCCAACCATTCAATTTACTTGTGGCTGTTACTGCATCAAATTTTAAAGCCACAAAATCCAAGTTCATAGGTAAATGATAAATGGAAGTCTGAATAAGGGTAAGCGATAAACCCAAAAAAGCAATTCGCCAAAATTTCCGGCTTTCAGATTTCTTTTCGCTTTTTAATAATACAAAAAGAGTCCCCAACCAAGCTGGTAAAACCGTTGCTGCTGTTGGCATCAGAAGGAGTGGAAAATCAATGGCAAAAAACTCCATAAATTCTATTGGCTCAAGCGACTGCCAATACATAGCATGACTTAAACCGATGTTGAGCATATTACCCGCAAAAGCACCAATGCCAATAATAGCAATAATTGATATTGTCTGTTTCATAGTGTTATTTGTCTAATTGACCAAACCATTGGTTGAAAGCTTCACTCATTTGCTTGGGGTGGCTTTCGGTTAATAAGTGTTTCCCTTTACCGAGGTAGTGAAAAGTTGCGTTTTTGAAATTTTTTCTCGCGTATTCCACGGCTTCCTTTCTATTTACCAAACCTTTTTTTGCATAGAAATAGAGTTTTGGAACTTGTGATTCTTTCATGCCATTTGAAATGTAGGTTAGCAAATCAGCAAATTCACTTTTACCTTTACCTTTGGTGAAAGATAGAGAAGCTGGATCAGGTCCGTTGGTTATAGCATATCGTCTGTATTTCTCATCCCAAGGTTGCGAGTAGAATTTATAAGCTTCTTTTGGCAGTTTTCTCCCTGCAAAGAAATTGGTTGATAACTTTTTACCTGCAAAATTCCTTTTTACCATCCATTTTTCGTTTCCTTTTTTGGTTCTCGTCAGTTTCATAAACGCTTTGAAACTAAACGGTAATTGGTCATACATTACATCTGCCGGCATGAATGGAGCTTCAAAAAGCGCAATACCTTTTACATTTTGTGGCTCACGAATGGTGTATTGCATTCCTGCAATGGAACCAATGTCTTGCACCAAAAAGGTTACATTTTTTAGTCTCTTGGCTTCAATGAAATCTTTGAGCATTTTATATTGTACTTCCACCGATACATTTTTATCAGCGGGAAAACTTGACTTGCCAAACCCTAAAAAATCTAAGGCAATTACCTTTTTATTGCTGTCAATATTTGGTATAATATTTCTCCAAATGTACAGGTTGGAAGGTAAGCCGTGGAGTAATAGAATTGGGTCACCTTCACCTGATTCAACGTAATGAATGGTGTCGGCATCAAGCGTTAAAAATTTAGATTCAAAAGGAAATTCGGCAGAAATGTCTTTTTCAACTTTTGTTGCTTTGCCTGGGTATATTTCTTGAGCATTTAGATTTGAAGAAACTAGAATAGCGAAGGAGAAAAACAGAATTTTTTTGATTGTATTTTTCATAATTATTTATTTTTTGGAATTGGCTGTTTATTTAATTGCTTGAATATAAATTTTGGAGCAAGTCTGCTCATCATTTTGAGCTGTGCCGAAATCCCTGGGGTAATTTCTTCTTTGCTATTTATGTAACCCTTCCAAAATGCTTCGGCTAATTTTTCGGGTGGCATAGGTTTTAAGTTATCGTCTTCGGCAATATCTGCTCCGTGAGCCAAAGGTGTATCCACAACAGGGGGCAATAGTTCCAATACTTTAATATTGTGAGACTTTAAATGAAGCCGTATGCTTCTTGTCCAAAAATGTAAAGCAGATTTTGAAGCAGAATAAACGGGTGCCTGAGCAAATGGAACATAAGCCAAACCCGAAGAAACATTGACGATAGCGGCTTCTTTACTTTTCTTTAATTGTGGTAAAAAGTAATGCAACACACGAATTGGCGAATTGAAATTTATATCAATCTCAGCAAATTGCTTTGTTAGGTCGTTTGCTTCATTGCCTGTATCAAGCAATAGCATTATGCCTGCATTATTTACCAGCACATCAATTCCACCAAATTGTTGGTCAATTTCGTCCGCCAACATCCTGACTTCTGCGTCATCTGTAACATCGCTTTGGAAAATGTTAATTGCTGGGTTATCAGATTTTACTTTTTCAAGTTTGGCCAAATTTCTACCTGTTATAATAACCGTATTGTTATTATCTAAAAACTTTTTGGCAAGAGCCAGACCAATGCCTGAGCTTCCGCCTGTTATCAATACTTTTTGATTAGATTGTTTCATTATGAATAATAGTTTTAAAGTGAACCTGCATTTAATAGTTTGGTGTGAAACCAAAGCATTAAAGCGGTTGGAATCAATTCTATCAAAATGCCAAAAATGATAAACGGAGTTGGTGGATAATGTATCAATGCTACTGCTCTGACGACACCACCAATGATAAGGGCTATCATCAAGAATCGGAACAAAGCCGTTTCTGACGGATTCCAAGCCACATAGAAAAACGCCAAAGAAGTAGCCATCCAAATGGCAGCCACATAACGATGATTATTATCAGTCATTGGATCGGTTAGGGCTGCATTATATTTAGCTGTTGTTCCCATAAAGCCTGTGGCAGCAGCAATAAGTCCATAAAGCACCAAGAAAATACGGATAAATAGTAGCATAATTATGAATTTTTATTGTTTGGTTTTAGAAAGGAATAAGCCGCTATAATGATGGGAATGGCAAAGGGAATATGTTGTAAAATATCTGTTGCGCCTGCGTTGGGAACGAAACTGCCCCAAACAAATAAATCCACCACAATCACCAACAAAAGGGTGACTAAGTGGAAATAACCTGCCAACTTATACTGTCGGAAAGAGATGGCTAACGAAACGAAAATAGGTGGTAGAAAATCGCCAACAGCTTTGAAAATGGCAGTGATCTTTGCAAATTGTATGGCTGCATCTGAATCGGGAACAATGGAAAACGAACCTTCGGCAGCAGCAGGATGTGCTAACCAAAAAATGCCAATACCTATTAACATTGCAGCTGATACGATACTCGCCCAAATACCCGTTTTAATGTGTCGGGGCTGACTTTTGTCTAAAAACTTTAACGACATTCTTTATCTCTTTTCTTATTTAGACAAGAGATGTTGGAATGTGTAAAGACTTTGAGAAAATTATTTTTAGTTCAAGTTCAGGCGGCTTTGCCAATTGGCATCTTCCAAAATTTTTACGAGGAAGTTTTTCTTGTCAAAAGCTGTTTTGAAGCTATGGTCCTGGTGCAGTTCTGCAATTTTCAATTCAGAATCGTCAACCAAAAAATCAGCATCAGGTTCTAATTGCTCTTTGAATGTGGAATACTCTTTCCGGTTGAACAATAAATTTTTGGCATCTACCATTCCATTTTCTGTGGCAAAGGTCACTTTTTTATGGCATCTGCAAGGGTTCGCTTTGCTCACCAAACCGCATTTGTTTTGCATAAAATTATATAGGTCTTTTCGGGCTTTGCTTAATTTCATTCGGTAGTTGTCCTTTGTGATTTCCATAATTTCAGAACCAACTTTGTGGTCTGCTCCAAAAATTTCTCCGATTATATAAATCATTCTTTGCTCTTTTGTTAGGCAAAGTAACATTCCCGATAAACATTGTAGTCTTACTTCACGAATAGCTTCTCGTTGTTCCATTTTTTCGCCTTCAGATAAATCTGTGTTGGGAGCAGCATCTAAACGAGTTCCCAGCTCTTCAAAGCTATTGGCAAAGATGTTAGGTGCCTTTTTCTGACTGTTTAAAAAATGATTCTTGGCAATTCTGTAAGCCCAGGTAGTAAAAGAGCTTTCTTGCTTGAAAGAGCTTATATTGGAAATAATTTTTATCAACGTTTCTTGTGTCAAGTCTTCTGCATCTGGAATATTCCCTGTCAGTTTCCAAGCAAGATTATAAATAAATGGTTGGTGTCGTTCTACAAGAATTGTCAAAGCAGTTTTCTTTCCTTCCAAAATTTGTTGAATAAGTTCGTTGTCCGTTTGGTCTGAATTATATGTACTTTTGAATGGATTCATATTGCTGTTTTTAAATTACCGCTAACGCTCAGATATGGCGCTGTGGCCTCCGAGCTTTTTTAATTCCGATAAAAGTAGCTTATCTGACGGTGCATTCAAAGTATCAGATACGCACTGCGCCACGAAAGATTAAAAACTCCCACGAGCAGAAGGAAGTAGAAAG
>JAVJQA010000002.1:0-15765 GCA_040218045.1 Marinoscillum sp. | reverse complement strand
TGTCAGGCTAGTGGACATGGAGGGCAAAGTGCTCAAAGAGCAGCAGGTGGAGAAAGGCTATGACAAGAGCTTCGACTTTGATGTGAGGGAATTCAAGAGTGGTGTCTACATGCTCAACTTCATAGACAGCACAGTGGCTGGCAAGAAGATCACCACCTTCAAAGTCTTTGTAAGGCATTAGAATAACAAGGTTATGAATTTATAGCCGCTTGTTAAATGAGCGGCTATTTTTTTTATTCTAAATTTCAGGAAGACCGTTCTCTCAAAGCAGGTTTACTCTAACTAATGTTAACAAAGAGTTGATGATCAATGTGTTAACAAAACCTCATGCTTGGTGAAGTGATAAGAAATATTGTTATATTTATATAATAAACCGCACTAATATGAAAAATCTCATTACAACAACCGTTTGCTTATTGTTTACATTAAGCCTTTCAGCTCAGAATATCTGGGTTGCAGATAACAGACCAACAGCACCAACAGGTGCTCATGTGTTCTCCACTATTAACGCAGCAATTGCAGCTGCTAGTCCAGGAGATATAATTCATGTAATTCCAAGCCAGACATTTTATACTAATCCAACTTTGAACAAGGATAGTATTTCGATTTACGGTATTGGATTTAACCCGGATAAGGACCAGCCAAATAAGGTTTGGGTTGAGGACTTTACCATATCTTCAGATGTTTATGGAGTACGTATATCAGGGATCAACATCAATGATGACCTCATTATTGGGTCAGCTGCTGGGAGTTCTAATGGAAACATATTTCTGGAGAATTTGGATGTGACTCGAATAATGCATGCAAGTACATGCTGCTCGGCTTCCTCACTTAGTAATGTAGTCATTAGAAATTGTGTGATTGGTATTCGTGAAACTTCAAATCAGGCAGTGGTTGAATTCACCGGAAATTACATCAATGCAACATCCCTTGTCATTACAAACTGCGTAATTATGGGAACTAGCTCATCATCTGGAGCTGGCAGTGTTAACATACTGGATGCCATAATCAAGAATAATTTGTTCTTGGGCAACGCATCTAATGACAACAGCTTTGGAACGGTGAGCAATAGTACTGTTTCCAATAACGTTTTCTTGGGAAGAGTTCCCAGAGGGAGTAACGTCAGCAACTCCACATTTAGCAATAATCTTTCTTTTGGGACTGAAAATGACGTGTTTCTGGTTGGCTCCAATGGCAACACGGGAGCAGACAATTTGGAAGGCACTGATCCATTGATAGTGGGTGTTACTGCTGTTGATGATTGGGACTACTCCTTTGATCCCTCGTTAGATCCCTCCTCCCCGGCACTTTCAGCAGGCAATGACGGTAATGACATTGGAATTACCGGAGGGACAATTCCTTTCAGTATTACTGGTACACCTCTACCGGTTATTAAGGTCTTACGCATACCAGAAATCATCAAACAAGGAGATGATTTAGACGCTACTATTGAAGCTGTAGGTAACTAAGCGATATGCTTCATTGGCAAAATATCATTAGCAGGAGGCTCCTTTTGCTGTTGATAGGCTTTTTGACTAATGTCAGTCTAACAGCACAAGCAGCACAGGATACGCTCGAGATCACGGAAGTGGAGTACTTCTTTGATGATGATCCCGGCTATGGGAATGCTACATCAGTTTTAGTGGGGCCGGATAGTGTTATTAATATTGTTGAATCTATCACTTCAGCTTCTCTTGAAACTGGATTTCATAGTCTGTATTTCAGAGCTCGAAACCTGGGTATTCTAGAGGTGTACAATACACTGGACACTGGTAGTAACATCGTCTATCCAGATTCATTGGTAGCACCTGCACTTAGCAGCACTGGGCAATGGGGATTGACAGAATCAAGGATGGTTTATGTGGATAATTCAGGCATTGGAGAGTTGGTTGGGGTCTCTGATATTGAGGTTTTCATAGATACTGATCCCGGAGTAGGTAACGGTGCTTCAGTAACACCTTTTACAGCGAGTAATAACATTTCTATTTTGGAAACCATTACTACAGACACACTATCTACAGGGTTCCATACACTTTTTTTAAGAGCCCAGTCCAGTGGAGGCAAATGGGGAGTGTATGAATCGAGACTATTCTATGTAGACCCATCGGGAGTTGGCAATATCATAGAGGTTTCCGATATCGAGGTTTTCATAGATAATGATCCTGGGGTAGGTAATGGTACCGTAGTAACTTCTTTTACATCGAGCAATAGCGTCTCTATTCAGGAGACAATTCGGGCTGACACTTTATCCAACGGGTTCCATACCCTATATGTTAGAGCCCAGGCAAGTGGAGGTACTTGGGGAGTCTATGAATCGAGGATGTTTTACGTTGATCCTTCGGGAGTTGGTGATATAATAGAGGTTTCTGATATCGAAATTTTCATAGACTCGGATCCAGGAGTAGGTAACGGAGCTTCAGTAACACCATTCACTGTGAGCAATGAAATATCGATCATTGAAACAATGGAAACAGATACTTTATCAACTGGATTTCACTCTCTCTACATTCGTGCCCAGGTTAGTGGTGGTAGATGGGGTGTATATGAATCCAGGTTATTCTACGTCGATCCATCGGGAGTCGGTAGTCTGGTGGAGGTAACCGACCTTGAGTACTTCCTGGACAATGATCCAGGCTATGGCAATGGCACCTCAGTAGCATCATTTACACCTGGTAATATGGTCAGTTTGATAGAAAATATATCAACAGACACCTTATCTTTTGGTTTCCATACCTTATATGTCAGAGCGCAGGGAAGTGGTGGTAACTGGGGGTCATATGAATCGCGTCTGGTTTATTTGGATCAATCGGGGGCTGGAAATCTCCTCTCCATTGCGGACATTGAGTTTTTTATCGATTCTGATCCAGGCTATGGCAACGGAGCTAAAGTCACAACATTTAGCTCGTTGAATTCCGTAAGTTTGATCGAGAGTATTGCCACGGACACGATGAATAACGGCTTTCACACCCTGTACATCAGAGCCATGGTAGAAGGAGGACAATGGGGCACTTATGAGTCCCGGTTGTTTTATCTTGACCATGAGGGAATTGCCACACTGATACCTGTAAATGAACTTGAATATTTTATTGATGTTGATCCTGGATATGGAGCCGGTACCTCTATCCCAATAGCTCCGCCTAGCTTTGAAGCTTTCAGGGATTTTGCTGTTGCCACAAATAGTTTAGGAGATGGCCACCATGAATTTGGACTAAGAGCGAAAAATGAAAACGGAGACTGGGGAATGGTTGAAACCAGAACCTTTACCGCATTTGGAGAAGGCAGGGAATTAGA
Organism: Marinoscillum sp.; assembly: GCA_040218045.1. Classification (GTDB taxonomy): domain Bacteria; phylum Bacteroidota; class Bacteroidia; order Cytophagales; family Cyclobacteriaceae; genus Marinoscillum. Next base: position 12,474 of record JAVJQA010000002.1, on the reverse strand, counting down.
TTCTGTTACGCTTCGACTTATTTATAAAGAAATGGAAGGCTCAGGTTGGTCAAATGATACCAACTGGCTGACTGCTGCAATTGACAACTGGTTTGGTGTGACAGTAATGAATGACCGGGTAGATTCATTGTCCCTGCCAGCGAACAATCTTGTTGGCTCAGCTCCAAGTCAAATGGGGTATCTGACTAACCTGAAAAAACTTGACTTATCAGGTAATTCATTGACAGACACCATACCCTCTACATGGAAAGATCTGGTTGTTCTTGAAGAACTTTATTTACATGACAATGAACTTGTCCAGTTCCCGGATTTATCGTCAATTACTACGCTCAATGCGGTGGCATTAGATTCGAATTACTTTGATTTCGGAGACCTTGAACCTCTTGCTGGCTTATCCAACTACACATATGCGAATCAGCAATTCACTACACCGGGGTTTGATACCATAGTAAGAGTGGGACACCCCATTACCATTGATCTGGAAGTAGCAGGATCAAATAATAACTATCAATGGATGTTGAATGACCAACCCATTCCATTTCAGGATCTTGTTGACATAGAGCTTGCAAGTTTTATGGCAACTGATACCGGGTCGTACCAACTTCAGGTGACCAATTCATTAATCACTGATTTGGAGTTGAGATCGAATTTGTACAATCTCAACCTAAATAATTTTGATGAAGACTCACTGGCCCTCGTATCCTTGTACAATGCTACCTCAGGGTCTTTATGGACAAACAATACAGGTTGGTTGACCGATCCTGTTGGTGCCTGGAGTGGGGTAACTCTCGCCAACAATCGTGTGGTGGAAATTGCGCTGGAAGCAAATAATCTCGCAGGTATGATTCCACCTGATTTATCATATGCGGATTCCGTGTTGACCCTGAATCTGTCAGCCAATTCACTGCTGGATACATTCCCTGCTTCTATTGCTGATTCATGGAAACATGTGGAATCCATTGATATATCAGGTAATCGCATTTCAGACATACCAGCATTTAATGGAAATTCGGAGCTCCAGACGCTTAATGTTTCGACCAACAGGCTACAGTTTGGAGCTATTGAATCGAACCTTGGAATACCCAGCTTCAATTATTCTCCTCAGGATAGTATTTCAACATTTTCAGATACACTTCTTGACCTTGGGCAGAATCTTGCTTTGGGATTTGAGGTCTCCGGGGCTAATAATACCTATCAGTGGTATAAAAATAACCAGACTGTTGGAAGTGCTACGAGCAACCCGTTAGAGTTTACTGGATTGGTATTTGCGGATGAAGGTGTTTATCGCCTTGAAATAAATAACACTCTTGCTACAGGTCTGACTTTATCTTCGGGGGAGTTTCTTTTGAAAATATCAAGTCTGACTAGAGATTCTATAGCGCTTAAGACCATCTATGATGCGATGGGTGGTGACAATTGGACTGCCGATATCAATTGGTTAGATGAGCCGATTACGAATTGGGATTCGATTTCGATTTCAAATCAGCGCGTTGTATCATTCTCAATGAAAGGGTCAAATATCTCAGGTGCATTGCCGAAGATTGTTAGGGACATTACGAGTTTGGAGAGCTTGAATTTGAGCGGTAATGAAATTACGTCCATTCCAAATATGAGCCAGATGCCAAATTTGGGAGGTTTTGATGTTTCGGATAACCGTCTGGGTTTTGCTGAGATCATTCCAAATTTGTCTATAGACAATTTCACATTTGATCCCCAAAAATTACTTGGGAATCCAGTTTCGGAAATTATTCCAGTAGGAACAGCTTATGATTTTGGGGTTAAAGTATCGGGTGGTAACAATAATCTATACCAGTGGAGTCTTAATGGATTGCCTATTGCTAATGTTAACAAAGACACCTTCCGGCTGGAAAGCATCGAGTATGATAGTATGGGGGTTTATAGCGTCGAAGTTACCAATCCATTGGTCTCAGGGTTCTCTATAGAGAGCAATGAATTCAAGGTTCTGGCCAGTGCAGATTTAGATCTCGTCACTCTTAACCAGAATAATGATCCGATAGCAGAGGCTACGGGATACGCTTTATTAGTGAGAGCACCTGGTCAACCATATGATACAGTGCAGGTAGTTTCCGGGTCAGGCGACGAGATTATTTTTGAGGACCTGATCCTGGCTGATTACCTAATCTCAGTAGAAGGTGATCCAGAGCTATATCTGCCGACATATTATATCAACACAGACTTATGGACAGAAGCAGACACGCTGGAGCTCAGGGACAATACTACTGAAACCCTGAAAATGACACCAAATCCGGATGCACTTCCTCCAAAACCAGATGGGGCAAGTATAGAAGGAACCGTAGAGTCTGATTTTGCAGAGGATAATGGTGGACGAATAGACGCTAGAAGAAAGGTAAAAAGAGCTGGATGTTCCGTAAGACGTTTCACCAGGGGTGGAAGAACGGATCAGGAAGATGGCAAATTTGTTCTTTATGCTTATGTACAATCAGATGATGAAGGTCGTTTTGAATTTACGGATCTCGATTTTGGCCTATACAGGTTCAATATAGAATACCCGGGAATCCCGATGGATGAAAATTCCTTTGTTGAGTTTGAGTTTGAAGAAGGCGTGGAAAACAATAAACTCATTCTTCAAGCCACCATTACCGAAACAGGGATTGTGGTGGAGAAAATAGACCAGTTGGGTTTCTACCGAAAGTATTTCCGCGACCTTAGTGTATATCCTAATCCGGCAAATGACTATCTCCGAATCACTTATGACAAATTAATGAGTGAAACGGTGACTGTAAGATTGGTTGATCTTGAGGGGAATGTGCTCAAAGAACAAGAAGTAAGAAAGGGATATGATCAAAGTTTTGATTTTGATGTTCGGGAATACAAGCAGGGAGTTTATATTCTCAATTTTATTGATCGAACAGTTGAAGGTCAGAGCATTTCAACTTTTAAGGTTTTTATTAGCAGACAATAATCCTACATATCAATAAGATGAATTCATTTGCAGAAATTGCAAAGACCTGATTGGGAAGTTGCAAACCTTGCCTCGGTTTGGCCACTAATTAATGCCATCTTTGAGAATGAGATTTCTGTTTTTTACTGTTCTTTTAATTCTTGTAGCCAAATCTGTATTCGGGCAGATTGCAACATTTAGCAAAAGTGAAAGCATGTATGTGGAAGTGCTTGGTCAGTCTGCAACTGTTTTTTCAGTCAACTATTCCAGGGTCATTTTTGCGAATGATAACTGCTACGTTACCGGAAATGTTGGTTTTGGATCTTATCGATTTCCACTTCAGATTGATGACAATAGAAGAGGCTTCAATATACCTGTTGGGGTTAGCTCATCATTTGGAAAGCAAAGTAATCACTTTGTAGTAGGTTTAGGATTAGGCTTAAATATGGCGCAAGAAATTGAATCGTATGAACCTGAATTTCTTAGATTTCTTTTGACTTACAGAGTGGGTTATAAATATCAAAGACCCTCGGGAGGCTTCTTTTTTTGTGTTGATTTCACCCCAACCTTTCCAACGCATTACTTCTATGACCATCGAAATGGTTTTTTAGAAGATTTAGATCTAATCGCGCACCTTGTAGGCTTTTCTCTTGGATATACCTTTACCAAATCATAGCATTTGATGGAGCTTTTTCATCAGTTGCAACCGTACTCAGAATCAGTTGAATATTTTCATAAGCACTTATCTAATTTATGTAAATTTAGAGTTCGCATTGTGAACCGCCTCAATTATGAAACCTGCCCTACTCGCCATCTTGCTTATGGTTGGACATTTGTTAGTCGCCCAATCACTAAGTGACACCCTTGAAGTCATCAATAATACACCTAATCCTAACCTTAGACTTGAGAAATTAAAGCAGAATTTCACAGGTCTTGATCAGCTTCCAGACTCATTGAAAAGTGAGGTTTTATTAAGTTATGGAATTTCCTATGGGATGCTGAGCTATGCTGATTCGGCTATCGCTTTTTTCAACCAGGTCATCAACCAGGGTGGAGAGGTTCATCATTATGTGCTAGCCAGAGCTTACAATGGGATTGGAAATGTACTGCGAAGAAGTGGTGAAAATGAACGGTCTCTTGACAATTTTTTAAAGGCCCTAAGGCTGGTGGAAGACAAAACGGACACGAAGAGTATTCGGTTTGAGGCTTCAATCATTGGCAATGTATCCGGTATTTATTTCAATTTGGGCAACCTGCCAAAGGCAAGGGAATTTACAACTCGGAGCATCGACATGGCCAAACAATTGGATGATGAAGACCAGTTAGCTTATGGTTATGTGGCTCTTGCATTGATTGCTGACAATGAGGGCAACTGGAATGATGCTATTGAGGCACATCGCCTGGCAGCCAAATACATTGACGAAGGAGGTGTTGATTATTTAAGAGGCTTCAATCAACTAAACCTCGGTGAGATTTATGAACGAAAAGGTCAATCAGATCAGGCTTTAACAATATATGAAGGTGTTGCAGAAAATGAACAAATTAATGTAGAAGCGCGAATGACTGCATTGACCAAGACGAGCAAGATTTTTAAGAATCGAAAAATGTATGGCCAGGCAGTAAGTCTGGCCAATCAAACCCTGGAGTTGGCTCAAAAACATAGTCTGCTATCACAGTCCCGCGATTCAAAGGAGCTTTTGTCTCAAATTTATGAGGAAAAAGGAGATTACAGACAGGCCATTGCTGAGCTAAAGAAATTCATGATATTAAAGGATTCACTGGTAAATTCTGAATCCATTAACGCATTGAGTGAACTCGAAACCAAATACGAAACTGAAAAGAAAGAGAAGGAAATTGCAACACTTGCATTGCAGAATCAGCAAAAGTCGCTGATGCTGGAGAAACAAGCATCTGAGAAACTCCTTTTCATTGTCGCGATCCTTGGACTTATTTTGCTTCTTTCTATCGGCATTTGGTTGTACCGTCAAAAGATCAAGTTCAATACCATCCTAACTTCTAAAAATGCCACGATTTCTGCTGCGCTGACAGAACGTGAAGTACTGCTCAAAGAGATTCACCATCGGGTGAAAAACAACCTTCAGATTATCTCAAGCCTACTGAACATGCAATCTCGTTTCATCGAAGACAAAACAGCTGTCGATGCAGTAAAAGAAGGTCGGAACCGTGTAAAATCTATGGCTTTGATCCATCAGAAGCTCTATCAACAGGAGAACATTAAAGGGATTAACATGCCGGAATATGTAGAGAATCTCACCAATGCTTTGCTCAAGTCTTATAAAATCCCACATGATCAGCTTCACGTGATTCAGGAGGTTCAGCCTATTAGTTTGGATATTGATACGGCCATTCCTCTTGGATTGATCTTGAATGAATTACTTACCAATTCCCTCAAATATGCTTTTCCGGAAAACCAGCCTGGGGAGTTGAGTATCCGACTAAATGAACACAATGAAAGCCTCCTCCTTGAGGTGCAGGATAATGGTAAAGGCTTTACCAGAAATGAAAACAATCAAAATTCATTTGGGTTAACTTTAATTGATTCTTTAGCCGAGAAGCTAAATGCCAGGGTTGACCTTATTCAGGAAAACGGCACAAAATACTTAATAAAAATCACCAACTATAAGCTGGCCTAAATGTCCGCAAAAATTCTAATCGTAGAAGACGAACCAATCATCAGACAAGACCTAACCTTTTGTATTCAGGACATGGGGCATGAGGTAGTGGGGCAAGCTGGCTCTGTAGAAAAAGCCAGAAACCTCATTGCTCAGGTCAATCCAGATCTGATCCTTTTGGACATTAATCTTGATGGTGTTGCTGATGGTATTGATTTGGGATTGGAAATACACAACACTATGCACTTGCCCTTTATTTATATCACCTCATACTATGATCAGGCAACTGTGGATCGGGCTAAGCACACATTCCCATCTGCGTATATTTTAAAACCATTTGATGAGGATGATCTCAGAATCAACATTGATCTTGCTTTACTTAAAAAGCAAAAATCTCCACATCGTTTTTCGTCCAATAAGCTTTTCGTCAAGAACAATCAAGATCTTGTAGCCCTGAGTCCGCAGGAAATACTATTGGTAGAGGCAGATGACAATTATTGTAAGGTTTATGCCGAAAAAGGACAATATGTGCTTGCCCATACGCTCAAAAAAACGGAAGAAAAACTGGCTTCAAAAGGCTTTATTCGCATCCATAAGTCCTTTCTGATCAACTTCGAGAGAATAGATACCATTACAGATGGTTACGTGTACCTCGGAGATCATCATGTTCCTATCGGAAAATCCTACCGGGCACACTTACAGGAGTTTTTGATCACCTTGTAAGCTATCCTAATTTAATCATTAGGTTCACTATAGTTATTAGTCCCTTCACTAGAGATTGGTTGAATTAGTACTTTTAATCAAGCAATTTTATTATTGACCATGACGGCAATGCAAGTCATTGCCATCAAAATTTGAGCCCTATGAAAAACCACTATGCTATCGTCATTGCAAAAGCATTGCTTTTGGACTTATCACCACCTTCCTTTCAAAGATTATTGTGTATTCCTGTTCATCGCTGGTTGGGGTTCACTTGAAAGCGAGTAACCAGTTCAGGATTGGGTATTAGGGCTACTCTTGTCCTGCTGGTTACTGTTTTCCTTCTCCACTACTCACAAAACTAATCTTCATGAAAAAGCTATTATTACTGCTCGCCGTTGTTTCAATTTCACACTTTGTAAACGCCCAAAAATCTATGGGTGTTGGTACCACCACTCCCAACCAAAATGCGGTTTTGCACCTGGTTTCTCCAACAGGGGACCAAGGCCTACTCATTCCGTCTTATACCACTGCCGAACGAACAGCAGTATCATTCACAGAAAACCTTTCTGATACCGATAACGGGCTGCTGGTCTTTGATCGTGAAGAAGGGAGCTTCTATTTCTGGTATACAGATCAGTGGATGACCGTATCAGGAGCACAGGGAGATATGTTGAAGTCTCTTTACGATATTGATGATGATGGAATAGTAGATAATGCCGAGCTTGTGAATGGCTTAACGGTAGAAACTTCAGTTCCTACGGGAGCCATTTTTACTGACAATCAAACATCGGTAGATGTGGTTGTTACACCTTCTGGCAATTTAACTTCATCAAATGTCCAGTCGGCACTGGAAGAACTTCAAAACGAAGTAAGCGGATCAGGAGATATGCTTACGGCCGTTTATGATCAGAACCTAGATGGCTATTCGGACACAGCCGCTGTAGCTAATGCCTTGAATGGTTATACCATTGAAACTTCAGTTCCTGCTGGTGCGGTATTCACAGATGCGCAAACTGCTGGCGATGTAGGAGTTACCCCAAATGGCAACCTTTCGTCTTCCGATGTACAGTCGGCACTGGAAGAGCTGCAAAACGAAGTAAGCGGATCAGGAGATATGCTTACGGCCGTTTATGATCAGAACCTGGATGGCTATTCGGATACAGCCGCTGTAGCCAATTCCTTGAATGGTTATACCATTGAAACTTCAGTTCCTGCTGGTGCGGTTTTCACAGATGCACAAATTGCTGGCGATGTAGGAGTTACCCCAAATGGCGACCTGTTGTCCTCCGATGTACAGTCAGCACTGGAAGAACTGCAAAACGAAGTAAGCGGATCAGGGGACATGCTGACCGCAGTTTATGATCAGAACCTGGATGGCTATTCGGATACAGCCGCTGTAGCCAATTCCTTGAATGGTTATACCATTGAAACTTCAGTTCCTGCTGGTGCGGTTTTCATCGATGCGCAAACTGCTGGCGATGTAGGAGTTACCCCAAATGGCAACCTTTCGTCCACTGATGTGCAATCGGCACTTATAGAATTACAAACGGACATTGATGTTGCTTCTACTGGTGGTGATATGCTACAAAGTGTATATGATGCTGATGCCAATGGATCTGTGAATGCCGCAGATAGTCTTTCTATAAATTTTATTGATGGTGTTACATTGGCATATAGTGTAGCCGTGCCGGGCATTGAGGTCAGAAACAGTGGGATTAGTACAGCTAAACTAGCAGATGGTGCCGTCACCGGATCCAAAATAGGGATTACCGCTTCTGAAGGTAACGCTTTGGTTTACACTTTAGGAGCATGGCAGGCAGGTCAATATTCTTTCTCAGACCTCAACAATGTGCCCAGCGGCCTAATTGATGGGGATGATGTTGGCCTGACTAGTGTAAACACGGCTGATATTGTAAATGGTGCGGTAACCTCAGATAAGTTGGGAATATCAGCATCAAGCGGTGAATTTCTCCATTTTAATGGAACAAGCTGGGTTGGAGTTAATGAATCAGATCCAACATGGATATCAGATAGGATTACCCTCGGTTCTGTCGGAACAATAAACAACGCCGGGAACCTCATCGATTGGAGCCAGCTGAAAAATGTACCGACAGATTTTAGCGATGGAGTAGATGATATTGGACTTACTGTAGTCAATACCACGGACATTGCAGATGATGCCATTACCTCATTAAAAATTGCCAATGGTTCGGTAGCCAATGAAGATCTGGATAAATCCAACATTCCACTCAGTGGATTTGGCAACCCAACAGCAAACGTCTCCGTGGGCGGGTTTAAGATCACCAATCTAGGTACCCCAACAGCTGCAACTGATGCAACCAACAAAAGTTATGTAGACTCCAACATTTCAAGTATCACCTCCTCTCAGTGGACAACTACGGGATCTGATGTCAATTATGCTTCTGGCAATGTAGGGATCGGCGTAGACCCGCCAAGTGAGGCTCTGGATGTAATAGGAAATATTGAAGTTAGCGGAGATTTCAAGTATTCCTCAGGAAATGAGAAAATTCATTATAGGACCACTCCTGCTGGATCATTTACAGAGAGGAGGTTTCCAGGATCTGATGTTGATATCGTTACCGATAATTCAACAACCTCCTATCGGTACTTCTATGGTGGATCGCCTCTCACCTATGCTTATGCTGATGCTGCCGTTTATTTCCCGGATAATGCAGTCGTAACCGAGGTAACCGCATATTTATTCAATAATGATACTGTTGCTTTTACAGTTAGAGGAAGGCTCACCAGGATGGATCTGGCCACTGGTAACAGAATAAGCCTTGCCACTTGCGAAGCACCATCTACATCACCAAACATTCAGGCAATTAATGCACCTTCCATTGTCAGTGCCCAAATTGATAATTCTCTGTATGCCTATTCAGTGGTTTTTGAAGGTAGAGCACACTCAGGACTTACAAGGATTTATGCTATTAGAGTGAGATACACCGTAGCAAAACCAGATTAATCAACCATAAACAAACATGTGATGAAAAAATTATTTTCATTTCTCTTATTTGGGTTGAGTGTCTTAACAAATTCTAAAGCCCAAATAGTCACAACCAGCTTACCAATTAGAATAGACGAAAACCTAGTGGTTTCAGTTAGTTCATTTACCTCCGATACAACTTTAGATTTGGCAGGGCAATTGAATATTTCTGGTGATTTGATTTTTTCGGGTACACTAAGCAGCAACGGGGCGATCTATTTGTCAGGGAGTGATCAGGCTATCAACATTCCTGAAAACACTCATCTTTCCAGCTTTACCATTGATGGTGCAGGAAATAAAATACTTAACAATGCACTTACCGTCGATTCATTGCATCTTATAAATGGAGTTTTATCTTCAGGTGGTTTATTAACTGTTGGCGGTGTAATTGAAGGAGGATCATCACAGAGTTATGTAACGGGTAAATTAATCCGGTCAGGCTCTGGGAATCTCTACTTTCCGCTTGGTGAAAGCGGGTTATATGCCCCTATTAGCCTCATTGGTGTTTCGAATGTGACTGTAGGTGTGCAATTGAATAATCAGAACCCAAATGGACAGGTTGGTCATGGTTTGCTAGGTCTATCTGCAAATCGATACTGGGAAGTAATCGATGAAGGTGGAGGGTATACAGGATCTCTGGTGGAAATATCAATAGTAAATGAAAATGTTGCTCCATCGATTGAGGAAGGTGTGGTAGCTGCATCAGGAGCACAAAAGTATAGGAGCTATGGCGCATCAGAAGCCACAGGTGACTTGGTGTCTGGATCAATTATAAGTGCTGATATAGTGCCACCTGGTAAAATTGCATTTGGTAGCTACTTCAATGAAGCATTAAGAATAGATGATTCCCTCGCTCTGGTAAACATCTATAGCGCAACCCTTGGATCCAAATGGCTAAAAAATAGTGGCTGGTTGGTGTCGAGTCTCGATGGTTGGGATGGAGTGGCCCTTTCGCACAAGCGTGTTGCTTCGTTGGGGCTGGCAAGCAATAACCTGACCCAGACATTTCCTGAGATTTCATCAGGGCTGGAATCACTTACCCAATTGGATCTTTCGGGAAATGAATTACTTGGGGTTAATGATCTCTCTCATCTGACTTCCCTACAGACTTTGAATGTGTCAAACAATCGCTTGCAATTTGAGGATTTGGAAAACCTTTTAGCATTTAGAAGTGGAACTATTTATGCCCCACAAAAGGATGTGCTGGAAAGATTGCGGACTATCCAGCAGGTAGGTTCGGTCTACACAGTGGATCGAACCATAACCGGGTCTGCCAATACCTATACATGGCTAAAAAATGGACAAAATCTTGATCAAAATACTTCCTCATTTGAGGTAAGCATTGACGACTTCAGTGCCGATGGAGTTTACCTGGCCCAGATTACCAATGAGAATGTGCCCGGCCTGACGCTAACCACAAGACCGGTTGTGCTCCGGGTCTCTTCTCTTCAGAGAGACTCAGCTTCTCTAATTGCGATATATGACGCCTTAATTGCAGAAAATTCCGATGTTTCAGATTGGAAATCTACAAGCATTTCAGGTTGGCCAGAGGTTATCATTTCTAATAGCAGGGTCACACAAGTTAATCTTGGAGACAAAGGGTTAGCAGGAGATCTTCCAGAAGATATTACTGATTTGGAAGGCCTCGTTTCCATTGATCTGTCAGGAAATGCCATTGAGGCAATTCCCCTATTGACCGATGCGTTACCTGATCTCACCTCTTTTGATGTATCAGGGAATCGTTTGGAATTTGATGACCTGGAACCCAATATATCTCTGTCTACTTTGAGTTATGCGGATCAGCAGCGTTTTGGTAGCCCACTGGATGAGGTAATTTCCAGTGGCTTGTCGAAAGTCTTTGATTTCAACGTAGGTGGTGCTGCAAATCAATACCAATGGTATTTAAGCAATGATTTTGTGGATGATCAGCCAATCGGTCAGGCTACTCAGTCTTCATATACCATTCCTTCCATCGGGTATCAAACCATGGGAGAGTATGTACTTAAAGTAACTAACTCAGTAGTTCCGGGCTTGACCTTGGAGAGTCAACCACAAAAAGTGTTGGCATCAGCTGATTTAACATTTGTAGCCCTGGGAGCAGGGGATGTTCCAATTGAGGAAGGGGTAGGCTATGCGCTCAAAGTCACAGCTCCTGGCAAACCTTATGACAGTGTTCAGGTGGTGGTAGCTCCGGGAGATAACATCCTTTTTAATGATTTGATTTTGGGGGATTATCTCATTGCAGTGGAGACCGATGGGGAGGTTTATTTGCCAACCTATTACAAGAATACAGACCTGTGGACGCAGGCAGATTCTCTCGGGTTGAGAAGTGATCGACAGGAGACGCTGAACATGACCTATTACCCTGAAGACCTTCCGCCATTGCCAGATGGAGGGCAGATCCTGGGTACAGTAGAGTCTGATTTTATTGAGGAGGATGCCACTGGCGGTAGAATACACGCACGAAGAAAAGTAAAACGTGCCGGGTGTTCCGTGAGGCGCTTTACAAGAGGGGGAAGAACCAGTCAAGAGGAAGGGGAATTCAAATTGATAGCATATGTGCAATCAGACGATGAAGGCCGGTTTGAGTTCACTGATCTTGAAGATGGACTTTACCGGTTCAACATTGAGTACCCGGGAATCCCTATGGATGAGGATTCATATGTGGAGTTTGAAATTGGTGGCGATGGTGTAGAAAAAAACACACTGATCTTATTGGCAACAATTACTGAGAATGGGATTGTAGTTGAGAAAATCGAGGAGCTCGGCTTTTATCGCAAGTATTTTAGAGATCTTCAGGTTTATCCAAACCCGGCAGATCGGATGGTAACCATCAGCTATGACAAGCTTGTTTCCAACAATGTGATGGTTCGGCTAATGGACATGAATGGGTTGGTCATTCAGGAAGCCAGGGTTTCAAAAGGACATGATCAAAGCATTGAATTAGATGTCAGTCAGGTAGAGGGTGGTGTTTATATCCTACAATTTGTTGATTCTGATCGATCCAAAAAAAGCATTTCTACCTTCAAGGTATTCGTCAAACACAATTAATAGCTGGTTGGGTATGTTGAAAGAGGCTGTCCAAAAAGGATAGCCTCTTTCATTTAAAGCAATTTTCAAATTCTCATCAGTAAAGTTGATTGGTCAAGTTTGATGGAGAAGTGCCGATAAAAGCTGTTAATAGCCTTTATAATTCTAGAGATTAGTTT
>JAVJQA010000065.1:0-68987 GCA_040218045.1 Marinoscillum sp. | reverse complement strand
CAAAATTAGATAATGTTTTTGATTTAAAAAGAAGAATCGAGATTTATTTTTAAAAAACTTTCAACCCAACTCAAAAACAATATCCAATCCCTCAACCAAAATCCCCCTATCCTGCTGAAAGGGACGGCAAAGATAGTAAAGAACCGAAGATTACAAATAGCTTACGAGAAAATTATTCAGAAATTTCTGACTTCATTAATGTCTGGGTTCTATCCGGACCTAATGAAATAAGACTTATAGGTGTATTGGTTAAATTTTGGATGTATTTCACATATTGATCCAAAGTCTCAGGAAGGTTTTCAAATGATGAAATATCATTATTTTTCCACCCTTTAAAAGATTCAAATTCCAAGCCAAGGTGACTCGTATCTAAATACAATGGCAATTCTTCCGTCACTGTTTCCCCAACTTTATAACCATGACAGATTTTTATTTCATCCATATCGGATAACACGTCTGCTTTCATCATAAAGAGCTGAGTGACTCCATTGAGCATACATGTATACTTCAATGCAGGGAGATCCAACCATCCACATCGTCTTGGACGCCCTGTAGTAGCTCCATACTCATTTCCAAGCTTCCTTAAATCTTCGCCTTCCTGACCGTGTAACTCAGTAGGGAATGGACCACTACCTACTCGTGTGCAATAAGCTTTGAAAATACCATACACTTCACCAATTCGGCCAGGAGCAACACCAAGACCTGTACAGGCACCTGCGGCAATGGTATTACTGCTGGTCACATATGGATAACTTCCAAAGTCAATATCAAGCAAAGAGCCCTGAGCTCCTTCTGCTAAAACGCTCTGCCCATCAACCAAAGCCTGGTTAATTAAATACTCGGTGCTCAGAATATCGAATTCGCGGACTACCTCAATGGCTTCAAAGAAATGTTTTTCTTCTTCAGCCAGTTCTGCTTCGAAATTGTAACGGTCTAAAATCTCCAAATGGAAATCTCTTAGTTGCTTATATCGCTCGTCAAAATCAGGTTCATTGATATCCCCGATCCTAAGTCCTTTGCGTGCCGCTTTGTCCTGATAGGTAGGCCCTATGCCTCTTAATGTAGAACCAATTTTTTTATCCCCTTTAGCAATTTCATATGCCTTGTCCAGCATTCTGTGCGTAGGAATAATCATCTGGGTCTTATTCGAAATCACAAGATGTCTCTTAAGGTCCAAATTATATGGTGCTAAATCCTCTATCTCTTTTCTAAAAGTAATTGGGTCAAGTACTACTCCATTTCCAATTACATTCAAAATCCCTTCATGGAAAATCCCCGAGGGTATCTGATGCAGTACATGCTTATGACCATCAAACTCCAGTGTGTGACCCGCATTGGGGCCACCCTGAAAGCGTGCGACAACATTGTACTTTGGGGCTAAAAAATCCACAATCTTTCCCTTTCCTTCATCTCCCCATTGAAGGCCTAATAAGATGTCTACTGATGCCATGAAATATTTAATTGATTTTGTCGAGCGCTTGCTCCTCTGTATCTACGATGTTAAAAATTGCTTGAAGCTTGGTGATTATAAGGAGTTTCTTTACATGTTCCGAAGGTCGGATAAGAAACAATTCTCCACCTTTATTTCTGAACTTGGTGAGTATAGTAATGAGTACACCTATTCCACTACTATTGATATAACGAACGTCGGAAATATCAATCAGGCAATATTTAGTCCCTTTGGTCAAAGTATTGTTAACCAATTCAACCAACTCGGGGCCATTATTTTCTCCAATTAAATCTCCATTGAAAACCAACCTAAGCTGGTCTCCTTCTATCGTATGCTTATAATTCATCCTTGATTTTAGATTTATTCTCACAATTTTCTCTTTTACAATTGGCATGCAATATCAACGAATGTTGAACTACATCGAACTGTAAGAGTTCACCAACGGTATTTTGGATGTTTTGGATTCGAGGATCACAAAACTCCATGACTTTATTACAATCGGTGCATATAAGGTGATCATGCTGACGGTATCCGTAGGACTTCTCATATTGAGCAAGGTTCTTTCCGAACTGATGTTTCGTCACCAACTCACACTCCACCAGAAGGTCAAGTGAGTTGTAAACTGTTGCTCTACTCACCCGATAGTTCTTTTCCTTCATGCTAATGTAGAGCGACTCTACATCAAAATGTCCTTTTCGAGAATAAATCTCTTCAAGTATGGCATATCGTTCCGGAGTTTTCCTCAGCCCTTTCTGCTCCAAATATTCTGTGAATATTTTCTTTACTTCCTCAAATACGATCACGTGATTGTAATTTTATACAAATATAGGAGAGATGCTTAAAATCCTACTAGCTGTCGCGAGTTACTGATACTACACCCTGAACTCTCTCCAGATTTCTGATCAATTGATCTACATGCTGGGTATCACTGACATACAATTCTATCTCTCCTTCAAATATCCCACCTTCGGTGTTGATGGTTATTGATCTCATGTTTACTTTAAGTTCTCCTGAAATGATACTGGACACGTCGTTGATCAATCCAATCCTGTCTGTACCTATAATTTTGAGCCCCGCCAAGAAGCTATTGTCCTGACTGGAGGTCCATTTGGCTTTAACCACACGGTAACCATAGTTGGAAAGCAGCTCAGCTGCATTGGGACAGGTAGTCCGGTGAATTTTAATTCCGTCATTCACTGTAACGAATCCAAATACATCATCTCCTGGTATAGGGTTGCAGCACTTGGCGAATTTATAATCCACCACATCCATGTCCTCCCCAAGCAGTAAAAGGTCATAATCCTTCTCCCGGACCTTTTTGATCTGGGACTGCATCCCTTTGGGGTCACTTACCCGTCTATACTTATGCTCTTCGTCTTTCTTTTCATTGAATTTCTTAATTAAGGAGTGGTCAATCTTTCCTTTACCTATTAGATAAAAGAGATCAGTCGGTGTCTTTACATTGAAATATGCCGTAAGGTGCTCGAGTGTTTCCTGGTTAAATGGCACCTTGAGTTGCTTAAGCTTTCTTTTGACAACTTCTTTGCCCTCTACAGCGAATAGCTTCTTCTCCTCTTTTAATGATTCCTTGATTTTCGATTTAGCCTTTGAGCTTACTACATATTTTAACCAATCTTCATTTGGCCGCTGTTTTTTGGAAGTGAGGATCTCTATCTGATCACCATTCTTAATGACATAATTAAGTGGGACAAGTTTCTGATTGACTTTAGCTCCCAGACAGTGCGCACCCACTTCAGTATGAATGTCGAAAGCAAAGTCCAAAGCCGTGGCTCCATTTGGCAGTGTCACAAGATCTCCTTTCGGAGTAAACGCAAATACTTCTTCCTGAAACAGGTTGGATCTAAAATCATCCACAAATTCAATGGCTGAAGTGTCATTGGTTTCCAGAATCTCCCGAACTTTACCAATCCACATTTCGAGACCTTTATCTGAATCGGAGTTTTTACTTTCCTTGTATTTCCAATGTGCTGCATAGCCTTTTTCAGCTATTTCATCCATTCGCCTGGTACGTATCTGAACTTCAACCCACTGCCCTTTTCCACTCATCACTGTAGTGTGAAGCGATTCATACCCGTTGGCTTTAGGAATATTAATCCAATCACGCAATCGGTCCGGGTTTGGCTGATAATAATCTGTGACTATGGAATAAACTTGCCAACACGCAGCTTTCTCATTTTCCACATCAGTATCAACGATGATCCTAATAGCGAAGAGGTCGTACACTTCCTCAAAGGGCACGTTTTGCTTACGCATCTTATTGTTGATGCTATGAATGGATTTGGGTCTGCCCTTTATTTCATAGTTGAAACTCTGCCCATTCAGCTCATCTTTTATTGGTTTAATGAAATTCCTAATGAATTTATTCCTTGCATCCTTAGTGGCATTGATCTTATTGGAAATATGGATGTAAGCTTCATTGTCGGTGTACTTTAAGTAAAGGTCTTCCAACTCAGACTTGAAGGCATATAGCCCCAACCTGTGGGCCAGCGGTGCATAGAGATAGATCGTTTCATTGGCAATCTTTAGTTGCTTATCACGTGGCATACTCCCAAGCGTTCGCATATTATGCAACCTATCAGCAAGCTTGATGAGAATTACCCGAACATCCTCCGAAAGTGTAAGCAGCATTTTTCGGAAGTTTTCAGCCTGCTGCGAACTGCCTTGGTCAAAAACACCGGATATTTTTGTTAATCCATCTATAATGGTGCGGACTTTCCTGCCATAGCCTTTTTCAATATCCTCCAGGGATACCTCGGTATCTTCTACCACATCATGCAAAAGTGCTGAGACAATGGACGTGGTACCAAGACCAATTTCACTTACGCAAATCTGGGCTACTTCAAGAGGATGAAAGATGTATGGCTCCCCGGACTTCCGGCGCATATCTTTGTGAGCATCCATTGACATGTAAAATGCCTTTTTAATGATTCGAGCATCGCCATCTTTGAGCACGGGTTTTGCATGCCTGAGCAGCTTCCTGTACCTTCTTACTATCTCCCTTTTCTCTTCTTCTAAATCGACCTCAATCATTAACGAATATTTTTTTATTCACTCTTTGCAAAATTAAACTTTTGTATATCTTTGCACTCCAATTTTAGTAGCGGATGTGGCGAAATTGGTAGACGCACTAGACTTAGGATCTAGCGCCGCGAGGCATGGGGGTTCGAGTCCCTCCATCCGCACCAAAAAAACAACCCTCTTCCTATTCTTGATAACAATCGAGATTTGTAAGAGGGTTTTTATTTTATAAACAATAATTCTTACCACAGTGGAAATCACACTTGACAAAATCGACAAGACCACAGCCTTAATTAAAGTTAGTTTAAAGGAGGATGATTACCAACCGGGTGTAGCCGAAAAGATTAAAGATTATAGCAAGAAAGCTAATCTTAAGGGATTCAGACCCGGCAAAGTACCTGTAGGGCTTATCAAACAGATGTATGGTAAGTCTATCAAAGTGGAAGAAATCAACAAATTGGTTTCAGACAAGCTCAACGGATACCTGAGAGAAAGCGATCTGCAGTTTCTTGGAGAACCAATGCCGCGTGAAGAGGATTTTGAATCAATCAATTTCGACACTCAAAAAGATTTTGAATTCACCTATAATGTAGGATTCGCTGAGAGTTTTGACTTGAATATTGATGATAAACTCAAAATAGAGAAGCACTCGATCAAAATTGATGACAAGGTAATTGATGAGACCATCGAAAACCTTCAGAGACAATTTGGCGAACCAACCACTCCAGAGGTGTCTGAGGATAAGGACACCGTTTATGGCCAGATCAAGAGCGCTGATGGAGGTATAGACAAGGAAATTAAAATTGATCTGAACGATACCGAGAAGGCGGCGACTAAAAAGCTAACCGGAGTGAAGATTGATGAGGAAGTGGAACTTGATCCTAAGAAACTATATACTGACAGCCATAAGCTTCATCACCAGCTGGATATTTCGCACGACGATTTTGACAACCTGAAAGGTAAGCTGACTTTTACAATAAAGGGAATTACTCGTCAGCAGCTAGCTGAAGTAAATCAAGAACTCTTTGATAAAACATTTGGCGAAGGCACGGTGAAGAATGAAAAAGAATTTAGAGAAAAGGTAGCTGAATCCGTTGGTCAGAGTTTTAAGGGTGAAGAAGAGCAGTATTTTGAGTACCAGCTTAGACAAAAACTTATTGAAAAGGCAAAAATCAACGTGCCGGATGAGTTTCTACAAAATTGGTTATTGAAAACCAACAATCAAATCACTCCAGAAATCCTGAAAGATGAGTATGAAACTTATTCTAAGGAACTAAAGTGGTCATTGATTAGAAATAAAATTGTAAAAGAGCAGGACTTTAAAGTTGAAAACGACGAAGTAATCGAAGAAGCAAAAAATCTTATTCGCCAGCAATTTGGTCAAGCTGGCCTAATCGGTCAGATGGAAGATAAATTGGAAATGTTTGCACAAAACTACCTGCAAGCAGAGAATGGTGACAATTACATGAAAGTTTACAATCAGGTGCAAAACAAAAAAGTCTTTTCTTTTATCAAAGACAGCATCACGATTAAGGACAAAAAAGTAACAATGGACGAATTCCGTAAGCTTTGAGGAAACTTAGTCCATCGAAAACAAGTTTAGAAAGAGTCCTTAGTTGAATAGGGACTTTTTTTATTTTTGCGCAGTTAAGCTAAATTGAACACATGATCAATAAAGAAGAATTCAGGAAATTTGCAGTTAAAGGACAGGGTATCAACGGATTAACCTTTGACTCTTATACAGACCGTGTAGAGAATATGACTCGTGCGGTAATTGAAGAAAGACCAACCAATTTTAGAGAAATTGACGTTTTCTCCCGTTTAATCATGGATAGAATCATCTTCCTTGGTATGCAGGTAGAGGAAAACATAGGCAATATCATCACCGCACAACTTTTGTTTTTGGAGTCTGTGGACTCAAAAAAAGACATTCTGCTATATATCAACAGCCCGGGAGGATCTGTATACGCAGGTCTCGGAATGTATGATACCATGCAGTTTGTAAGCCCGGATGTAGCAACAGTGTGCACGGGTATGGCGGCATCTATGGGAGCTGTACTAATGACCGGTGGTGCAAAGGGTAAAAGAGCAGCTTTACCACACGCTAGAATCATGATACACCAACCAAGCGGTGGAATGCAGGGTCAATCCAGAGACATGGAGATAACCCTCAAACAAATGCAGGAACTAAGAAAAGATTTATATACAATCATGTCTAGCCATTCTGGAAAGTCTTATGATCAAATCGAAAAAGACTCAGATAGAGATTATTGGATGAGAGCATCAGAGGCCAAAGAGTATGGCTTGATTGATGAGGTATTGGAAAGAAACCCTAAGAAATAATGGCACAAGTAACGTGTAGCTTTTGTGGGAGAAACAAAAAGGATGTGGATCTGATGATCTCAGGGATACATGCACACATATGTGATAAATGTATCTCCCAGGCTCAGCAAATCTTAAACGAGGAGCTGAAAACCAAAAGCACAACCGAAAGCCCAAAATTCAACCTGATTAAACCAGCTGACATGAAGAGTCACCTGGATGAGTTTGTGATTGGACAGGACGAGGCGAAAAAGTATATCTCTGTAGCAGTTTATAATCACTATAAGCGATTGATGCAGGCAGAAAGCAAAGATGATGTGGTGATTGAAAAATCCAACATCGTAATGGTGGGACAGACCGGTACAGGTAAAACTTACCTGGCCAGAACGCTTGCCAAAATACTGCAAGTACCATTTTGTATTGCTGATGCTACCGTGCTCACTGAAGCTGGATATGTGGGAGAAGATGTGGAAAGCATCCTCACAAGACTACTTCAGGCAGCGAATTATGAAGTAGAGGCAGCAGAGAGAGGTATTGTATACATTGATGAGCTGGACAAAATCGCCAGAAAGTCTGACAATCCATCCATCACAAGAGATGTGAGCGGTGAAGGAGTTCAGCAGGCTTTGTTGAAGCTTCTTGAAGGAACTTCCGTCAATGTGCCTCCACAAGGAGGAAGAAAGCATCCAGATCAGAAAATGATCACTGTAAATACAGAAAACATCTTGTTTATCTGCGGTGGAGCTTTTGATGGGATAGAGCGGCACATTGCTAACAGGCTGAATACCAGACCTATTGGATTTGCCAATGCTGATGACTTCAGTGTCGATCAGATCGATAAGGATAATTTATTGCAGTACATCACTGCATTAGATTTAAAAAGTTTTGGGTTGATCCCTGAGCTCATTGGTCGATTACCGGTGCTTACTCATTTGGATCCACTGAATAGTGATGCGCTCAAGCGAATCCTTACCGAGCCGAAAAATGCTTTGATTAAACAGTACGAAAAACTGTTTGAAATGGAAGAGGTAGACTTGAAGATGACACCTGAAGCGTTGGACTACATTGTAGATAAAGCAATGGAATTTAAGTTAGGAGCCAGAGGGTTGAGATCTATATGTGAAGCGATAATCACAGACGCAATGTTTGAGATCCCATCCTCTAAAGACGTGAAAGAAATGGAAATTACGAAGGATTACGCAGCTGAAAAATTTGAGAAGTCAAAATTCAATAAGTTAAGAGCGGCCTAGTTTGATGATTGCCTCTGCAGCATTTTTAGAGGCACTTTCATTTCCCAATATATTTCTAATCTCCGAGTAACCCTCGGAGATTTTTTTATGTATACCCATATCAGAAATAATCCCCTCCAGTTCTGCAGCTACATTGTGGGCATTGTAATCTCCCTGCACCAATTCACGAACAACTTGTCTGTTGAGAATAAGGTTGACAAGAGAGATATATTTAATGCCGATAAGACGTTTTGCAATAAAATAAGTTATCCAACTAGTGCGATAAACAACGACCTGAGGAACATTAAGCAAGGCTGCTTCAAGTGTGGCAGTGCCTGAAGTAACTATCGCGGCCCGTGAGGAGTGAAGCGCATCATATACATGGCCATTAACAATTTCCACATTAGGTAAACCTCGCAAAGGATCGTATATAGAGGAATCTAAATTACTCACTGCGGATATTAAAAATTTATATTCCTCAAAAACAACTACCAATTGTCGAATGACCTCAATGCTTTTGGATACTTCCTGTGCCCTGCTACCGGGTAAAAACGCAATAGTCTTAGACCTGTCTTCACTAAGTTGTGTCCGCTTATCAGGGCACCCTTCAATTGCATCTAAGATGGGGTTGCCGATATACTTCACCTCAAATCCCAAATCATGATAAAACTGTTTTTCAAAAGGTAACACAACGAGCATTTCATCAACTGACCTCTTAATCAGTCTGATTCGACTCTTACGCCATGCCCAAATTTTTGGAGAAATATAATAGCACACCTTTATGCCAATACTCTTGGCATATCTGGCTAGTCTGAGGTTAAGCCCGGCAAAGTCTATAAGCACAAGGACATTTGGTTGAAACTCCTTGATTTCAGTTTTACACTGCCTGAATTTGCTAACTAGCTGAGGTAAATGCTTGAATACTTCCCAAAATCCCATGAAATTGATCTCCTCATAGCTGGTAGTGATGGTGGCACCAGCAGCACGCATCAAATCACCACCCCATCCTGATACTTTCGCATCAGCATCTTTGAGATGGATTTGCTGTATTAGGTTTGAGCCGTGCAAATCACCAGATCGCTCTCCAGCAACTACGAAATATTTCATGAGGTTTAGTCTCCAAAATACTCCACATAATTTCGAGGAGTTTCATAGAGTTTCAGTTGGTGTAATTGTCCGAATTTAGCAAGTTGCTGAACCCCCGGCTCTAGAATGTTCCATATTTCCACTACCAGTGTTTCACAACTTGCAAGTTTTCCTTGCATAAAGTCTACATCCAAATTGAGGTTTTTATGATCCAGTTTATCAATCACTTCTGATTTGATTAAGTTACTCAATTTCTTTAAATCAATAACAAAACCAGTCTCAGGATCCGGTGTACCCTTTACGGTAACGATCAATTCAAAATTGTGGCCATGCCAATTTTCATTTGCACAAGGCCCAAACACCTCGGCATTTTTCTCTTTGGTCCATGCCGGATTGTAAAGCTTATGTGCGGCGTTAAAATGTTCTTTCCGACTTACGTAAATCATTCCTCTTCCAATTGTGGGGCAAAGATAAAAACTAAATGAGTGCATACCTACGATGACATTTCGCAGATCATTAAATTTGGATTAAAAGAGAGTCACAATGATTGTAGTAACAGGTGCCGCCGGATTTATTGGGAGTAATCTTATTAAAAAACTTAATGAAGAGAACTTCAAAAATATTGTCGGGGTTGATAAATTTGAAGATGAAATTAAAAATGAGAACCTGAGAGATTGCATCCTTCACGCAACAGTCGACAGAGAGGCATTTCAAGATTGGGCAAAATTGAATGCAGAAGCAATCGAATTTATCTTTCATCTTGGCGCAATTACGGACACGACTGAAACCAACACACAACTCTTGAAAGAACTAAACACCGAGTATTCGAAAAAAATCTGGAAACTCTGTGTGGAAGAACAAATACCATTGATCTATGCGAGTTCTGCTGCCACTTATGGAGATGGCTCTCATGGTTTTTCTACAGATTTAACCACACTGAAGAAGCTCAAACCGCTCAATGCATATGCTCACTCAAAACATGATTTTGACCTTTGGGCAATAGCCCAGGATAAGCAGCCTTTTTTCTGGAGAGGGCTGAAATTTTTCAATGTCTATGGTCCAAATGAAGCTCATAAAGGTAAAATGGCTTCAATGGTTTTTCAAATGGCCCAACAGATTAGAGAAACGGGTAAAGTCAAGCTTTTTAAATCCTATCGGCCTGATTATACAGATGGTGAGCAAAAAAGGGACTTCATACATGTACAGGAAGTTACCAATGAAATCTATAGCCAGATGCATAAAAGAAAGATTTCTGGAATATTTAATCTGGGTACGGGAAAGGCAAGGTCATTTAACGAAATGGCTAATTATCTCTTTAAAGAATTAGACATTCAACCAAACATCGAGTACATCGAAATGCCTCAGGAGATCAGAGATAAATATCAATATTTTACAGAGGCCAAACCTAGTACTGATAATTCTAATTGACAAGTATTTTAATTTCTGATGACCATTTGGAACCCGTGTCCACAAGCTTTACCATATACACCCCGGGCGGAACATCGGGCACCCTCCAGAAATTACCGGTTTTGGATAGTTCCAGGTTTTCGGCATGAACTTGACGTCCATTTAGATCATAAAGACTTAGATTTATTCCATTGAAGGGTTTTTCTATTATGAAGCGTACAAAATTGCCGGGCAAAACAGGATTTGGTGAAAGCGCTACTTTCTCTGTCCTGTTCATCTTTGTGCCCAGTATATTGGCATTGAAATACTCCAGTGCAAAATTGAAAACTTCAGGCCCCAACTCCATTCCAATATACCTTCCCGGAATATCATCAGCAGGTGGGTGAATACCTCCCCAGATCCGTGAAAGACTACACTGATCGGAGGCGTCCTGATAGGTAGCCCATTGTAAGGTTACATCTACACTTGGGCCATCTTCAAAAACGAGAAACTCATCTTTCGGGGCTTCAAATTCACCAATTCCGCCTGGAAAAAATTTTGATCCGGTCAACAAAGTAAGAACTTCGGCTGCTGTACGCGAATAGGTGGAATGACCGGATACAAATCCAGCAAAGGGTGGGGTAACAAAAGATGGTCTTTGATATGGCCACCAATTTTCAGCAAGAATCCAATCTACACCAGCAACGTCTCTAAACGGGTCATCAACAAAGTTTGGTCCTTTCCATGCTCGAACCTTGACCTTGTGAAGGTTTTCTGCATTGTCTCCCACCATTGGGTCATCTTCCTTCACCAACTCAATGAGGCCTGGGACCAAATCAATTCCATTCTTGTTAAAGTTCGGTTCTTGATTATCCGTACATTGGCCTTTGTCAGCCAGGTAACGAATAGCGCTTATTGGTCTCACATAATCATAATATCCCTTAATTCCCCAAGCGCAAATGGCTGCATCGTGCATTGCACCCCCAAGTAGAAAATAGGCCTTTATATCCCACTCAAGGTCATCCAATTCAGGACCTGTGCCTTTGAATTTCTTTTCCAACGATGGTTGATCTGAGACATAATTCAAAATCGTAAACCAATGTCCAGGCGGTGTCTCAGAGTCTGGGCCATCAGCCCAAAATTCAGCCAAGACCCTTGTATAATCACCTCTGGGTACAATCTGTTCCCCATATGGCTGATTTGTCACGGGGTTAGATACATGACCAATGCTCGGATCTCCACCTTCAGTTAAATCGTAGAAGTTTTTATACTCCGAATAAGCCTTAGGATACTCCTGAATATTCCCAATAGATCCTGGTGAAATATCCCACATTACACCATCACTGGGATCTAGGTGAGAAGACCATGTAGAGACTAGCTCAAAATTCCACTTGTACAAATCAGACTCAAGCCCACCATCTAAAGTGTCCAAATAAGGCGGATGACCCGGGTCGTGATAAACAAAATACTCCTGACCCTCTCTTTCATATACAGTTAGGTCATCAGAAGTCAATGAAAAAGGAGCAACACCTCCCCATTCAGGACTTAGAAATGGAGGGCCTCCCCCCACAATGATGTTTCCACTTTGATCAATAAAAACATCAAGGACAATCTTCTGCCACCTGTTTGGATCCGAAATATCTGGATTCCCCGGAAAATCAGGCAGTATAGGATCATTGATAGATTCATAAAACAAGTTGGCATAAGCATTTTGTTCATTTGATCCATCCTGAAGCCCATAGATGATCATTGATTGTGCCAAATAATTACCAAGTGCCTCGGCATTTCCCGTGGAGTAGTCAGTGGATGTAAACCCTGCGTCCAACCCAAGCTCAATCATAAGTTCATCCAATCGCGCTTTTGTGATCTCAGCATTTGGTGATTTTTGAAACCTATGAACCAGCAAACGATAAACCGCAAAACTGATGGCTATTTCCCTAGCCCTTTCTTCATCTATCTGGGTCTCAAATCCTTCAAATGGAGTTTCGATACCATGAACCGTTTTGCCAAGAAAGTAAGGCTCTGCTACGGGATCAAAAACTGCCCAGGCGTCATACATTACTACTGAAGTATGAAATAAATTCCTTGCGTGAACTGTAGGTCTCGCAAAGTCATTGCGGATGGCTTCAAGAAGCGCTTCATTCCATTTTCTGGCAATAGAATGCTGTCCAAATACTGGCCCCAGGCTTCCTATACAAACTAAAAGAAAGAGTACTGATCTTCTCATATACTGATGATTTTCAAGTCCGTTGATCACTTAAAGCTCACCTCAATCCCCTTGCAATAGTGATTGAGGTGAATTTTAAATCTAAACAATTTTATTCTCAAACGGCGAACTAAAAAGCTATTGCTTGATTACCCTTTTGGTAATTCGCGATTTATCTGAACCTATTACAACATTATACACACCTTTTGCCAGGCCGGACATATCTACATCCAGTCCATTAGCTTGACTGCCTAAATCAGAGATAATGAGCTCTCCTGAGAGTGAATATACTGAGACTTTAGCCTCCGCATTTAATCCATCGATCCTCAGTACATCTACCACTGGATTGGGATAAACTTTTAGTCCTTCATAAATTTCATCTCCCAGAATGGTCAGTATGGCAAATTCACCTGAAACATATGTGCACCCATTGATGACTACTTCACATGTGTATACACCATCATTTGAAGGTGTGATTTCTCTTTCTGTTTCCCCTGCAAGTAACTCACCATCCAAATACCACTGATATTCCTGACCTGCAGTAACCCGAAGGTTTCCAGAACTTAGTTTAGAAACAACAATGTTCTGACTTCCTTTAACCTCAATCAAAATGGTTTCGCTCAGGTCAATAGAACATCCAGTGGGGCTTTCTGCTTTAATTGTATAATTGTATGTCCCCAGACTTAATACTCCCAGGTTAAATATTAAGTCTGTGCCGTCACTTGTAATTGGTGCGATTATTTCTGTCTTGGTAACTGTGTTGTACACACCATAGCTCACGCCTGACTCTGGAGAGAATATTGAAATAATCACGTCATCACCACCGCATACTCCATCATTGTAAGCAGGGGATACATCATCCGGGAACGAACCGATATTGACTGTGATCTCCTCTGTGAGATTTCCAGTAGCTGTCACCCCTGTCAACGTAACTGTTTTTTCACCACCGGTATTGTAAGAAACAATATGTGGGCCATATCCTGTGCCACTAGCTGGTGTAGCGTCTAAACCAAAGTCCCAAGCATATGACTGAATATCTCCAGATGAAGAATTGATAAACCTTACTTCTTCACCCTTACAGGTTTGACTTCCCTGAACAACAAATTCCAGATTAGGTGTAGCATCTGTAGGGCCGGTAATTTTAAAGTCATCTAAAGCGATGCCTGCCTCCTCAGAAGCTGGGTCTGTTTTAAACACAAAACGAAAAGCCACATTGGTATTGTTGCTGAGTTGTGAAACATCTACCGTTTTCTTTTTAAATTCCCCCTGCGTATCCCCACTAAAAAAGGCTTCTCCTGGTTCCCATACCACCGCACTGCTAATCGCCCGCTGGTTATACCAGTTAACTGCGTCTATATAGTCCCCCACCTTAAACCAAGTAGATCCAAAATCAGTGGAGTACTCCAGAGTAAATCCTTCCCACTCATCTTCAATTGCATACTGGGCATAAAATTCAAGTGAATAGGCTCCACTCAATGAGAAATCAAACAATGGAGAATACAAATATGCTTCTGTATAGGCTACATAAACCTGATCCTCCAATCCAGTTACCCAGGCATTGGATCCTGAAACGGTTCCACTTTTACCGGTCACAGAAGAACTGCCCAATTCAAATCCCGTACCTGCAATTGTCACAGGTGTGAAGTGGTCTGTATTGGACTCAAAATCCCCACCATCGGCAAGCACATAATCAACAGAAGACTTTGCTTGAATGACAATTTCTGAGGAGGTGGCCAGTGATGGATCACCGTTAATTTCTAAAGCCACAGTATATGTACCCGAGCTTGTATAAGTATGTGATGGAGCAACTTCACTAGAGCTAGTCCCGTCACCAAAATCCCAACTATATGATGTTGCTTTTAACGATGCGTCAATAAACGATATTGGTCTGTCTACATATCCCACTGAACTCATCACTCCAAATTTGGCTAGCGGGTTTTGTACGAAAATATCAGAAGTATAGAGCCCTCTACCGTGTGTAGCCAAAATAACCAACCCATCTGAATCACGATACTTCAACATATCGCACCTTACATTTGCCAAACCCTCATTGCTAGGTTCCCACTCTGGGTTTTCCACAGAAATATCATCTGTTGACCAAACTCCAAGCTCAGTGGCTATCAATACTTCGTTGTAATCGTTTGGATTATACAGTGCCCATCGTACTGGCATATCTGGTAAGTTACCTTCTTTGGGGCTCCATGTGGTACCTCCATCTCTGCTCTCATATACCGATTGAGATCCATAGCTACTGATCACTACCATTAAATGATTGTCGGATTCTCCCACTGCGACACAAGAAATATAACCGCTGAGGGCTCCATTGTCAATTCCAGAGGCTGAAGGTGTCGCGCTAATGCCAGATATTTTGTACAACCTACCATTGCCAGTACCGGCAAACAAAACATTGTCATTATACGGAGATACGGAAATCGCACTCATGACCTGATTTCCTATACTTACAGAAAGTTCCTCACTTTCTATCTCGTCATCCACAACGTAACGAACCAGGGTATTGGAATTTCCAGCTGCAAATAGGGTGTTAATGTTGCTATTATAATCCGCAGGGTTTATAAACCTTCCTCCATTGGCTTCAATATTTGCAACAGATCCCCATGAATCTGTAGTGAAATAATAGCTGTTATATACGTAACTTGTTATTTGAATATCTCCTTCATTTTGGTCAATAAAACAAAAGGCTCCATCTCCACCGGTGACTTCCCTGGTGGAGTTAACACCTATTCCAGTAAAAAGATGTGACCCATTGTCTTGCGCTCCAGCTAAAAACCAATCTGATCCTGCCTCATTTCTAGCAGCACATGCATAAAACTGAGCTACATTATAATCTCTATTTCTGGCCTGGAAATCAGGGCCACCTTCCTTAGAAGGATTGGTAACATTGGCTGTAAAATACACTCCCCCATCATTGGAAGATATAGCATGATCGTTATATCCAGGGCGGAATTGAAAATTGTGTTGATCTGCATGTACGTAGCTATCACATGCTCCAGTCCAATAGGAGATTAAGTCCCAGGAGTCACCTCCATCTTCAGACCTGTACAAATCGATTCCTCCAACAATAACAGTTTGAGGATCGGCCGGATGAACCCCAATTATTAGGTCATACCATGCTTGTCCACGGGTGAAATCATTCGAAGAACTTGGGTTACAGGATTGTTCTATATATTTAGGTACACCTAAACCCGTCCAGGTCTCCCCTCCATCATCACTCCGATAAAACCATGCAATACTACCTCCATCTGCGGCTATTGCGTAAATTGTTTGACTGTGATTGGCGTGTACGCCAATTTCTATTCTTTCTCCTCCAGATGCAGGGGTGATTTCGGTCCAACTAACACCATCATCTGTTGACTTCCATAGTTTTCCACTCCCGGATATGCCTGTGGAGGCGTATAGTACTGATCCTACTATTTCAATGTCAGCACCTCTGGCCTCATTCAAAACTCCATTCCACGTAACCCCTCCATCTATTGACCTTTGAATGCCTGCGGTGGCTCGCGTAGCTGCCAAAATTGTTGAGTTTTCAGTCACTACTATTTTCTGTACATAGTAGAAGTCAGATGTCATCGTAGATGAGAGCTGCGACCAGGAATCACCACCATCTTCACTTTTCCAAATTCCGTTTCCTCTTACAGATCCTCCATTCCCCCAGCCTTCACCGGTTCCAAAGTAGAATACCTCAGTGCTGGTTGGATCATATGCAATACTGTTTACGGCAATATTGGTAAAGAAGTCGTTGGTCTTTTTCCAGCTAGACAATGGGCTGGTAATGTCATCATTGACCCAGAGGCCGCCAGCTACTCCGGCAGCCCAAACTTTTTTAGCCTGGCTGTCATTTGGGTCAAACATTAATGCCCTGGTTCGGCCTCCAAAATTATTAGGCCCTCTTTCAGCCCATTTAACTCCTTCTATCGCTCTTCTACCTGACATAACAGACCGGGCGTAATCATAACCTTGAATCAATCTCTCAGTGGGTGGGTAGCCCAGTGACAAATCCTTGGTCATTTGAAAGTCATGAAGTTCTGCGAGATCAGGTCGATCATATTTAGGCAGTTTAAATAGCTCATCTCCTGAGTAAGTGGCATACCGATTGAAAGAGTCGTACCAGTTAACTTGCTTGGGAGATAATACAAAAAAGCCTAACACACTTAGGCTTAGAACGGTGAATAAGACGATTCCCTTTTTCATACTATAGTTGTGCAATTTTGTTTATTTGAATTATGGGGTTTTCCCGCAAGTTATTATTTTTTAATTACTTCATAATTCACTTAGAGTGATCCCTTTTCAAATACCCATCAGCCAAAAAAACCAACATCAATTAAGAATAATCTTCCTTCGTAACCTTATTGACTGTTGTTCATCTCGTACCAGCACTATATATATTCCACTCTTTAGGTCACACCTTTCAATCCTGGTTTGCTTTTCCAAAAGGTTTTGTGTCAATACAACCCTTCCAGACGAATCATAAAGGGTCATTACAAATCTGCCTTGAATTTCGCCTACCTTCTCAATTACAAAATAGTCTTTAACTACTGTAGGGAATATGTTGATCACATCAGAATGATCGACTCCCCCTAGCGATCCATGATGGATACCGTAGGTGCAGTTGGAGGAGCTGTTGGCCAAAGGATTATAGTTTGTAGCAGATGGATCCATACATCCTACAATTTTCTTATAACACCCAAAAGCTACTTGAGCATCAGGATCATAGTTTGTGGCTGTAGGATCAGCACAGCCTAGTCGATATATACCTTCTCCTTCTACAACAAGATAGGTTTGATCTGTCCCCACCTCATAAAATTTATCAGTACGCCCCCCTGGCCAAATTACTTTTAAGGAATCAAGTTGATCCATTGATCCAAGACCCAAATGGGCAATGCTTGAATTTAGGGAAGAGCAGCTACTTCCTCCCTGAATCTCATCAATAAAAACTCTATGTTGATGATAACCCATTACTTTGGCACCATACCCATCCCTGTTGGATATCACTCCCTCAAGCTTCACCTTAATCCAATTGCCATTGGCCATATCATTTCTATACAATGACATATTACCAGAATCTCCTCTTATCCTGCCCAGATTGACAATCCCAATATCCATATCCCCATCATTGTCATAATCAGTGATGGCCAACCCTCTTGAAATATTATTACCAATCAAACTCAATTCATTTGTTTGATCAATGAACCTTTCGCCTGACTGATTCATGTAAATTCTATTGGTATCTAATTGATTTGTTTTGATGAATTGAGCAGTTGGAATAAAACCATTAGCTACAACCAGGTCCTCATAACCATCATGATCCAAATCTGTCATCACCGTACCCCAGCTGGTAGTAAACAAGTCTCCAGACAATGCATTTTCTGCACCATACTCTGTGGTCCGATCCCTATAAACCCCTTCTTCTTGAATTAGCAGAACGTTTCGACCGATATTGGTACTGTAATAGTCCAGTTTACCATCACCATTTACATCACCGGTACTGATCCCCATTCCATAAATCGCAACACCAAGCCCATTTGCATTTCCTTCGTCGGTGAATTTTTGTGATGGATAATTGTTTTTAAAAGCACTATTTGGAACAATGAACTCCCCAAAATCATTGGCTAAATACAGGTCTGGCAAGTGATCATTGTTGAAGTCAGTTGACGTGGCGGCAACTCCACATCCCAAATCATCTACTCCATACTCAAAACTCATTTCTGTAAAAGTTAAATCCCCGTTGTTTATATAGAGCTGATTTGAGTAGCAATCATGATCAAAACCTATGGTCACACCATTTTCATCTTCAATCGATTTATGGTGATTGACCCAATTAACAATATAGATATCTAAAAAACCATCGAGGTTGGCATCAAAAAAGATAGAAGCCAATGATCTTCGTTTACTTCCAAAACCTGCTGAAACAGATATATTCTTAAATGAACCATTCCCATTATTAAGATACAGTAAGTTATGATCTCTGCTTTCTGTAACAATAACAATATCTTTAAATCCATCGTTATTTATATCCCCTGCATTAATCCCCATTGTTTTGAAAATCT
The DNA here is from genome assembly GCA_040218045.1 of Marinoscillum sp. Taxonomy (GTDB): domain Bacteria; phylum Bacteroidota; class Bacteroidia; order Cytophagales; family Cyclobacteriaceae; genus Marinoscillum. The sequence continues at coordinate 50,204 of JAVJQA010000065.1, read as the reverse complement.
CGTCGTGCTTCAAACCGGCATATTCTGTAACATCCAGAAATTTTCCATCACCGAGATTCCTAAACAATCTATCCTTTTCACCACCTCCGGAAATGGCCAAATCCTCAAAACCATCGTTGTTATAATCTAGAAAAGCTAGGCCTCCACCCACCAAATCGAAGGAAATAGTTAGGTGATTGAGTCCAATTTCAGTACTAATCTCATTCAGGCCCTGAGAAAATGCCGAATTTTCTACTATAAAAATCAAAAAAACAGAACTTGTAATCGATAGAATTCTCATAAAACTAATGCTTTCCAAATATTTATTCGAAATCATAACAAAACCTAAATGATTCGATACAATTCATAATAGGTGATTTAATTTTTTATAAATTTGGATAAATTTAAGAGGTATTGAATTCAATTTATCAATTTATTAATCTGTTGTATATGAAAAAGATTTTACAAATTGTTTTAGTATTGTTTGTGTTCTCATCATGTGTGGATGATTACCAAGATGCAAACCCTCCAAGGTTACTAGATGGGCCTGCTATATTTTCAGTAACTGTCTCTAATGACACAATAGAACAAGGCACTACATCTGAAGTTAAGATTTTTGTAAACGACGCACCTGCTGGAGTTGATTCTGTTAGCGTTGTTGATCTTGCTGATGGTGACCCTGCAGGAGGATCTTACACTATTTCTGACTTCTCAGGTTTGACCCAAGGTGATATTACAATCACTTACACTGCTCCAAACCCATTCGCTGGGAATGTTGAAATCTTGGTTCAAATATTTGATGCTCAAACTGATCAGAATGGAGAGTTAGCTAGAAAAAGTTCAGTACAGAAATCAACTACTATTAATGTTTTCTGTAATGAATCCACTGAAGCTTACACTGTAGATGGGGATGTCCTAGTTGACGACTTTGGTTCTGGCCCCTACAGTGAGACAGAAACTTTGACCATTGTAACTTGTGTTTATCAATATCAAGTTGCCGATATTACTGGTGGACTGTATTCACAGGCTTACGCTGATGAATATGGAACGTCAGGAAGAGCGGCTACTTTGGTGCACAATCCTGAAAATGATAGAATTACATGGTCTGGTGTAAGCGATCAGTTTGGTGGAGAAATCGTTCAGGATCCAGCTCAACCAATAAGTAACATGGATGCCAATGGTGTAATCACGGTTTACTGGACTGCTACAGCTTATGGAGAAAGAGGCGTTACAACTTACACGCCTAACTAATTTCTTAAAAACTCATTAGTTGATAACAACAAAAAGGAGGCTGTCCGAAAAGGATAGCCTTTTTTCATTTAAAGAGATTTTTAGGTGGATAGCCAGAAAAGTTGATTGGCTAGGTGTAATAGAGCAGGATAGGTTAACTGTCAATGAGCTAGTAATTAATGGATTTAGTCCCATTTTTTCAGGGTATAGTTGCTTTCAGGGAACTTAACTTCCTTAAGTTGTAGCCCATTACCATGAGTAAAAATTCCAGCTTGACTTTTGGTAAGCCCTTGACGGTAAACTTATTGTTGGATTTGACCTGTCCAAAATAAATACGCTTGCTGAGAAACTACCTCATATTGTGGTTTAAAAGCCACCCCTGATTGACCAAACGTACCGGATGATTATCAGGGATTTTATTGAAGATGTTAGAGGAAAAGTACAGGAGAAGTACTGTGAAGACTTTTAAAAACAGGTTTGCTCCAGAATATATAACGCTATGTGTAATAATAATAAAACTATGAGATAAATGAAAAAAAGGCTGTCCAAATTGCGGACAGCCCTTTTTTGTTTTCCTAATTGTTCTTTGCCGGCATTATACAAGGACTCCTATTACACGCCTAGCTTGTTTCAAATCAGCAACTTTGCTTCATGATGCCTCCACCAAAGCCATATTATACCTTCGAAACCCAACTACTTTCCAATTTATTAAGATCTAAACCCTCATCATGAATCCTACTGAATGATTCAGGTTAAACCGCTTTTACAAACCGAAGCGACAGTTGAATACTCCTCTAAGGATTTGGATATAACCAATACAGCCTTACTCGATTTTCATGCCATCTGAAGACTCTGGATTTCATAAACTGTGCTTCTAGTGGACTCAATATTGATTCAAAAACTTCCATAAAATCCTTGCTCGTTACTCACTAATATTAATTTGTCAGATTCTGATTAATAAATGCGATCACTTCATCTGTATTTTTTGGATTAACTTTTTTCGTCAGCTCTATATTGAACTCCTCTAGCATTAGTTTTGAAAATGCATTTTTAGATTGTGGCAATTTGTAATAAACTCCATTTTTTACAAGATAATCTTCATCTTTGAGCAAAAGCTGTTCACTTCTATTTCCAACATCAAAAGCTGGCACATAGGTGGATTGCTTCCTCTCTACATCATAATGCCTAGTGAGCAAAACATCTTTATTTTCATATAAAACTTCAAAGACACCAGCAAGTTTCGAGTCAATTCCACCTGATGGTTTAAATGCACGCGTATTTCTAAAAACACGGCTTCTATCAAACATAAATGACTCTACAATAGACAAATGTGCAATGCGAATTTTTTCTCTATCCCGTGTGATTTCAACATAATCATTCAACACATCATATCTAAGTAGCAAATTCTTTATTGTATCCAGGTTAAATAGCTTTAGACTGCCTAGTCTCCACTCTTCATCTAAGAAACCAGTACCTTCTACTTTTGCTGGAGGTAACCCAATCTCGTCAAGTCTTCCACCAGGATTCACAGCAAAATCAATAATATCTTGCTCAGGGATACTCTGCGCAATACTGAAAAACCCTGTAATCAACAAAATAATAGTTAGTATATTTCTTCTTTCCATCATTGTAAATCATTTTAATTAAGAACAACATGATAAACCTACTCCCTAATCTTTAATACATCTTAAAGAAAAACCCACCTCCTTACCAAACACAAAAACCCCAATGCCTTCCTCACCACTAAATAGAATTCTTTTGTATGCATTTTCATCATCCATCTGAGTAGATGTCCAGAATATAGCAGCAATACCCGTGTTAGAGTAAGTTCCATCAATCAGCCTATCTCCAGCTAAAACTGCATCGAAACCAGATAATTCACCTAATTGTAAGGAAATACCATCAACATTTGGTTGAGCCTCTAACAACTTCCATTCTTCATGTGAAGGAACGTGCCATCCTACAGGACAAGCTCCCTGATGTACTTGAGTACCACTTCCTTCAAAATACTCATTGTCAAATTCAGGGTCTAAATTCATAGCACCAGCCCAGGTATAATATCTGCCAACTTTTAACGGAGAATAATCACCTGTACCAGCGAAACTGGACTCTACTTTATAGTTCAGGTTATCCTTCATCCAGCATTGTGATCCAAACTGAATAGTGCGGTACGAAACGCCATTCCTTTCATCCACTAGCATACCACCACATATAAATCCGTCATTTCCAGTAGTGTCTATGGCTCCCCCACCTGCTGTAAGAGAAATCCACTCTGATCCATTAAACCCCACAAAATCCTTGCCATTCCATCTAATTGCACCTGCAACTTCAGGGGTATTATTGTTTAAGACTACCCCACCGGTCAAGTTTGCATTTACGCCAGATAGAAAAGTTTTTCTCCCTGTAATTGATTGTTCGCCGGTAGTGAGACCATCACCACTACTATGTGAATATAAAGCGTACGGAACTGCCATTAGTTTAGATATACCCAAGTCAGTAAACTCTGTACCTCCATTCTCATCTAAGGATACCTTAAAGAATATATCCATATCAGAGAAGTCAATTTTTAAAAAGTTCGTAGAAGGAAAAGTACCGTCGCCAATTACTAAACTAACCATCCCATGTTTATTGGTCTTTATTTCATGTATCTCAGAATAAATTTCATTGCCTTCAAAACCTGCTTTAAGAAGTCCGATCCTGAATGTAATTTCTCTTTCAACGAGTAATTCTCCATCGGCACTACGAGCTATTGCCTGGTAACGAAAACCATGTCGCTCCTGTGCGTTAAGTGAACACAAGGAGAGAATAATCGCTACTACAATAAATACTATTTTAATCATTATCTAACCAGCATTTTCCATCTCATTGGACGAGAATCTAAATCCAAATTTATAAAATACAACCCAGGCAACAATCCATTAACATCCAAAACATAGCTGTCTCCTCCTGTTTCAATAGCGTGTATGTTTTGAGATTTTCCGTTTGCGTCTACAACACCAATGTTACTTAATCCCATCCCTCTTATATTCACTATTGATGATACTGGGTTAGGATAAATAGAAATTTCAATTTTCAAGCTATCACGTGCCAAATCTTCTGATAGCTCAAAGTCTATATTTGAAGGCATTAGTACTACAGAATGGTTGGCAATTGAACCTAATATGTCTCCAACAGACCAATGAAACTCATACCCTTTCACTTCCCCAACTTCAAGCGCCGGAGTAGTACTGGATTGCCCAAAACAAATAATGCCTTTTAAAAGTATGCAAAGGATCAAATACTTCATTTCTTGACCAATCTAAAAACACCACCTGTATGATTCTCTATTACGACCTGATAAATACCAGATGACAACTTTGAATTGATATCAAAAGTAAAACTATTTACACCTGAAGTTACATTTAAAGTTCGTTCAAATACAACTTGTCCGTTTATGTTGCTTATAGCAAGATTACCGCTCCATTGTTTTCTGGAATTAATGCTGATTGTAACGTATTCTATGGCAGGATTAGGATAAAGTGCTACATCCATGCTTTGCATCTCATCTAAGCCAGCAACTCCCAAAACGTTATTACTATCAACGAAGAACATATCTTCAGAAATACTCAAAATGGAAGTATTGCGCTTAACAATATCTGACAACTTCGTTTGCTTTATCTGCTCTAAATCCGCCTGACTAAAAAAACTATCGTTCTCATACCAAAATCGATCGCCTGCCCTGATTCGTAAAAATTGTTCAGAGATTATTTCATGCATTGTAGAACCTAGTATCGATCCTGAAATATCAGGCTCAGCCAACATTCCTATCCAGGGCTCTACTTTATTTACATCGCTATATTGGTCTGCAAATTTCTTTTCTAAGCTAGCATCTCCCAGGAAACTAAAATCACTATATGGATTGATCCCTATGGCATTTCTTATTGAGTTTAGTGAAGGTATTCCTCGCTCACGCGAACGTTCAATGTTCAGTACAGCCAAATCCAAACCGCCGCTCCCTGGGGGTCCAAACAAGAAATTACGTAAGGTTCCCACTATCTGTTCATCCAAGTCCTGAGCTAATTGGTATGTTAAACCTCTCAAGATTGGATCAATTCCTCCCTCATTCAAAATGCTTTCAGTACGAAAGAAAGTGTCTCTTATTTGAATTCCTCCATATTGAGAAGCATTACCATTAATATTAATTCTCAGTAGGGTCTCATTTACCAAAGAATGTCCGAACCTAAATGCAACAGCAGAAAATTCATTGGATATGGAAGGATCAATACTATCATCATATCCAGTATACTCTGTAAGTCTAACGCCTAATGCTGGCAACCATTCATTATAAGTGATATGTTGTAGTAAAGCTCCAATCCATTTTCTTGCTATTTGAAATAACTCATCATCGGTTAGGTTTGGGTTTTCAGTAAGCATCTGATCACAGATTCGATTATGTTCCCTGACAAATAGGACGTGAAACACTGCTAGTCCCGGATGCTCATTTGCTCGAATATCACCATTTACAAAGTACCGTTCAGGTCTGTGTTCTGGTGGTAATTCCATAAATGGAGCAACAAAGTCAATATCATCTGAATATTCACCTGAATAAGTATTATACGGCAATAAATTATTTGCTGAAACTTTCATTTTACCCGCTCGTCCAGTTCTCATCCAGTTAAGCCTTTGGCTCTCTGTGCCATAAATCACTGAGCCATCTAAAAATGCGGTTGTTTCGTTTATGTGTTCCCTGGGATTAATTTTTGAATCGCCAGTTTCAGGCATAATTCTACCACGGTCCACCCTCAACGTAACTTTGCCACTATTTGTAGGGTCAAAATAAATATCCCCTTTTGGAACAGGTACAATAATCAACTCACCACGATCACCTCTATTTATTACAAGATCGTGATCAATGAACTGACCATAGCACCAAAATGCGTCCGATAAACCAAAACTATTATAGATAGGCAACTCTTGGTGAACAATCCTATTGCTCAATTCTCTGGCATTGGGCAACCCCAAACTCTGCACTTCTGATATGCTATCTTCATAAGCAGGATCAACCAATCTAAGAAGCTCCGTGTGAGAGGCTCCAAACAACTCTGAATTAAGGTTATTCCCTACTCCGTCAATAGTTCTCCACTCCTGTGCGCTAATCGCCAGGCCATGGAATAACAGTATGCCTGACAGGCAACTATTTAAGATATTTTTGTAAGTCTTTTTCATCAAAGTCTATTGAAAAACACTCAGTGGAACTTTTACTACAAGGTACAAATTCTTCAATTTCCAGAAAAAATGAATTATCAAGAGCAGTCCAAATGGTAGGAATAGTCAAGCCTTGAAACTCTTGCCATGAATCCAGGCTTAAGTCTATATTTTGTGTATTAAATGCATTTCTTTTAAACATGACAGGCCATCCTTCATTATTAAACTGCAATCCGAAATAAAATTTCTCCCCATCAGTACTTAGTACATAAAGATTACCGTCCGTATTGTACCGTAAATACAAACCCTCGCCTTTGGCCAATAAGACCATTCTTCTTAAAAAGTTTTGGGAAGTCCAATATTTCAGAAATGTCAGGCTTTTCGTGTCCATATTAGACAATGCTCCTGCATCAACTATCCATCCTTCATTCCTTTCAACCAACCTTATATTCGGTTCTCCTTGAATTATCTGATTTAAAATCAATACAGAATCAGAAAAATCAATCCATTCTTCAATCTGATACTCCCCAAACCCAGAGTCCCTTTGCGAACCAAAAATATATGACGCCTTTAAATCGGCCCACTTTTCTCTTCCTCCTATTCTATTCAGGAAACTATTTACAATCTCTATGGCCAATGTATCGCCTTTGTATTGAGCTAAATTAAAATTGGTCTCCCCTTCCTTCTTTTTCATACATGATGAAAAGAGTAAACAGACAATCAAGACCCCAACTAGGTTTAACTTATTCATATATAGAAAAAGGTTGCCCATTTCGGGCAACCTTTAAAATTTAAGAGGTTAATTATTTTTAAGGTAAAGGAGTGAAAGTGGTCGTTCCACAAACTGGGTTAAAGAAATTACACCAGTCATAGAAGAACACTCCTGTAGCCGGATCTCTTGGCCCAGCAGCTACCCCTTCATGATCTCCATATCCTGAAGGAGAAGGAAGGAAAACCACCGTTTCACAGATATCATAGAAGGCACCAGCCCTATCCAATGAACCTGGATCAAATGATCCCCAAAGCCCCGCATCATGAGCCGTCATTCCGTATCTGAATGGCTCAGGATTGCCTATAAATGAAACTGCCGCATCTCTTGTAGCTGAACAATCTAATAAACCACAAAAATTATCCACATTAGAAACGGCTGTAGAATAATTTCCTACCCATAAGTTGGGATCAGAAGCACAAGCAATGTAGGCCACGAAACCTGGTGAAAAACTAGAGGTAGTACCTATAGTTTGTCCCGGATCAATGTTCACTCTCTCATAGTCTGTTCCTGCTAAAATAGTATCAGGATACACTCTACCATCAGTAAGCGTAGTTACATTGAAGAAGTTCATAACATCACCACCAGTGATTGTATCACTAGAAGCAATACTATACAGGTCAAGTAAGTTTTGTGTGGTAAAAACCATATCAAGAGACCCCTCACCGTCAAACTCCGAACCAGCCACGCTTCTTACCAACACTCTGTTGTAGGTAGAATCCTGTCCGAGATTATAATATTGTAGGAAAATGTCCGTCTTCTCAATATTATCATTTACTGTATACAGAGAGAATCTCAATTCTGCATTGTCAATATCTCCCAAATCAAGGAACCCATAAACAGGGTCAACCTGAATTTTCATTGTCACTCCATCCTGTATTTCAGGAATTCTAACCGCATCCGGATCCTCACACGAAAATATGATTACCGGGATGATTAGTAGATATATTAAAATTCTTTTCATGTTATTCTTTTTTAATTTCTATAAATCAATTATCCCAGAAGACCTTATAAGTCTGAGGTATCTTTTGAGAAGGGCTGTTCGGATTTAAACCAAGCTCAGCGGTACTCCAAGCCAAAGCTGTAGGATAGTCTCTCTGTCTATCAGTAAACTGAGAACGTGGACCATCATCAGTATCTCCATCATGAAGTCTAGGGAAACCTGTTCTTCTGTAGTCATTGTATGAAACAATACCACCACCAAAGTTCGCTTTCCATTTCTCTATCATCAAGATTTCCAATTGATCATTGGCTGCATCATCCCATAAGCCTAGGGCATCAGCAACATAACCATCTATTGTAGCTTGTGCGATAGCTGGTGCAAATCCACTCGCATACTGATTTACTTTATCAAAGGCAGCTCTAACACCATCTTCAAAAAGTACTCGTGGATCTTCAGATGTTACCCCAGCAAGTGCTAGTTCAGCTCTATTAAACAACATGTTATAGTAAGTAACCAATCTTTGGGGAGTAACAGCTACACCATTAAAATTAGCATTTACACCTGCTCCATTATCAAATCTTCCTCCTCCAGGGTAAAGTCCTATAACAGTTCTTGATGAACCCTGATCAAATCCTTCATTCGGATCAATATTGAATGAAAATTTATAAATGGACAAGAACCCCGTTGAAGCATCAAAATAAGCCGTTGCGTTTTCTGGAGAATCAGTAGCAGGATTAATCTGATTATAGAAATAATAAGGACGTCTAGGATCAGAAAAACCTGTTATGCTATTTGAATATGGATTGTCTTCTGCAGGGAAGAAGGTATTTAAACCGGACATGACTTCATAAAAGAATGGGTCAATTCCCACCGCTGAACCCGCTGGTGCATATTCACTCACATAAAATGGATTTCTATTATCCGGATTAGAGTTTGTTCCATAATCTAATTCGAAATCATTTGTTCCATCTGAGATAAAATTATCTGCACTAATCAATGCAGCAACCTCTGAAGAGACATCCCCAGCTAGTCTGGATTGTGTAAACAATCTTAACTTCAAAGTGTTGGCTACCTGAATCCATCGAGCTTCAGAACCTGTTCCATAAAACAAGTCTCCGTTCAATGGGATTGTCACTGCTTTTCCCAAGTTTACAATCGCCTGATCCAAAAGTAGCAGGCAACTATCATAAACCGCTGCGTCATCGTCATACTTCGGAGCGGTATTGAGTGCCCCTAAGTTAGCCTCAGTGTAAGGCACATCACCAAACAAGTCGACTAAAGACGAATAAGTATAAGCCTTCAAAATTTGTGCTATACCTAAACTGTTGAACGCTTCAGCAGCTCTTGCCTGGTTCTCAAGCGCATTAAGATCAGCTAAAGTACTGGCATAAATATTTGTCCATCCACTAGTCACATTGAAGTCCTGCCCTCCGATTCCGTAATCAGAAAGCGTACCTCTCGAAACTAGTTGGCTCACAAAATGTGTGGTATACCCACCTAAGCCTTGCATTCCTAAAACACCTGTCATGGTCACTTCAGAGTTTGTAAGGAGTCCTCCTAGCGGAGCTTCAACCGGGTTGTTTGGATCCTCATTGATGTTGAGGAAATCCTCGCAACTTGTTAGGACAAGCGCAAACCCAATTACAAATATTGATATATATGTTCTTTTCATTTCTTCTATCATTTATAGTTTAGAAAGTAACTCTTAAGTTCACACCATATCGCTTAGTAGTAGGAGTTGCACTGAACTCAATTCCCTGCTGATTGGTGTTACCAAACTGGTTCACCTCAGGGTCAAAGTTTGTACTCTCCGGCATGTTAGGTGCTGAATACCAAAGGTTTCTTCCTGTGAAAGAGACAGTAGCTGCTCCAAATGGTGTTTTATCCAAAAGAGATTTCGGGAAGTCATAAGCCAAAGTAGCCTCTCTTAATCTATAAACAGTGCCATCAAATACACTCCACTCGTCAGATGCGTTGATTGCAAAAGTTTGCCCGAAGTATAGTGCATTTGTTTCAATAGAGGTGGAATTGACTGTTTTCTCGCCATCCTCACCTCTAATCGGCTCTAGTGTATTAGGATCTCCATACACACCAGGGATTATCCTGTTCATTTCACGATCCTCTGTAGATTTCAATACCCCACGACCTTGCAATGACAAAATTGTGTTTGAGTAGAAATCACCACCTTGTCTCCAATCGAATACTCCTGTGAGTGAGATTCCTTTGAATGAGAAAGTGTTAGTCAAACCAACAATGAAGTCAGGGTTAGGGTTACCAATGATCGCAGGCTCAAGAGCTGGAATCATTCCTCCAGTAGCAGGATCAATCAACAAGTTACCCTCATCATCTCTTACATCAACAGAGCCTCTTAAAAGCCCATATTCTTGCCCTGCACGGTGTGTTGGAATAATCCCACCTGCAAACCCAAAACCGAAAGTGATTTCATCAATCCCATCCTCTAGCTCAACAACCAGGTTTTTGTTATGAGTGAACGTACCTATGATATTCCAATTAAACCCATTTGGGTTTGAGATTGGATTGATACGAGCTGTGATTTCAACTCCTTCGTTAGAAACTTCACCAAAGTTGGTAGTCAAGGTTGTAAAACCTGTTTCACTAGCTAAGCTAATTGGAAGAATCTGATCAGTTGAACTTCTCTTATAATAAGTGACATCTAATCCAAGTATGTTCTTAAACAGATTAACTTCAACTCCAGCTTCATACTCTACAGTCTGCTCAGGTTTCAAGTTTGGATCTCTCGCAGCATTACTTAAAGTATAACCCGGAGTACCATTGAATGGTAGAGCAGCGGCACCAATAGGCGTAGTTCCATTAATCAAGAATACTCCTTGAAGTCTATAAGGATCTGTGTCCGCTCCTACTCTTGACCAGCTACCTCTAACCTTCAAGTAGCTCAATGCATTAGACTGAATATTCAGTGCATCTGTAAGAACAACAGCACCAGTCACAGCAGGATAGAAGAAACTTCTATTGTCCGCTGGAAGTGTGGATGACCAGTCATTTCTAGCTGTTCCGGTAAGGAACGCCCAATTTCTGTAGTCAAAACTAACATCAGCAAACACACCAACAATTCGTCTCTGGGAATAATCCCCACCAAAAGGAACCACGTTATTCGTATTGTCAATATCAAGGATGTCAAAGTCAATCATATTTTGCCCCTGATAGGCCTGTCTATCCCTGGTTCTTTGGTTAATGTTATGTCCAACAATAGCACGTACACCAATATCTTCAGTAATGTTGCCAGACCCTGTCAACAAGAACAATGATTCAACTTCTTCAAATCTAGTGTAGTCAGTTGTAATTTCACCAACTCCAGGAGAAGCAGAAGGACCCGTAGAACCAGGTCTGATAAAAGAAAGATTTGATTGCGAATAAGTGTTTAAACCGATCTTATACGTAGCATTTAACCAATCTGTGATATCATATCCAACATCTAGACTAGACAATATTCTATCTACATCTACATTGAAGCCGTTGTTTTCATATGACCAGAGTGGGTTATCCGCTTGGCCTCTACCAACCATGAACTCACTACCCCCATCTGTTGGATTAGAATAAGGTTGACCATGAACATCCCAGTTTCTACCTAAATATAGTGCTCTTGCAAATGCTGAAGGGTTGTTACCACCCAATGCGCCAACTCCACTTTGAATACCATCTTGTAATGATTTGGTATACTGTAGGTTAGCTCCAATATTGAATCCATTTTCAAGTTGAGTACGTCCACCAACACTAATAGCATTCTTAATGTATTGCGTATTAGGTACGTATCCTTCATTCACTGTTCTTGTAGCAGTTACCGAGATCACCGAGCTCTCATTACCACCTTGTATCGAAATTGAATTTTCAACAATAGAACCATTTCTGAACAATTTCTCAACATTGTCAGGGTATGCCCTGTAGGGAACATTCACATTATCATACAGACCACCCCAACCCGCAACACCTCTATACCAGTGTGGTATAGAATCTGGAGAACTATAAGGAGCTGTACCTGAAAAAGGTGCTCCCCAAGATCCGTTTGCCTGTGCATAATTAAAGTTCGTGCCAGTTCCGTATTTGTTCTGATACTCTGGAAGATTAGCAATTTGCTCAATGGCGTAAGATGTTCTATACGTAACCTCAAGACCCTTTCTTGATGCTTTTGCCGAACCCGATTTGGTTGTAATCAAAACAACACCATTAGCTGCTCTTGTACCATAAAGTGCTGCTGCTGCACCACCTTTTAGTACGTTGATCGACTTAATGTTATTTGGATCCAAATCTGCAAAACGGCTACCAACTGCTCCACCCTGTGCCAAACCTGAGAATGAATTGTTTTGATCGTTGTTATACGGAACACCGTCAACTACGAAAAGAGGCTGGTTATTACCAAGAAGTGATGAATTACCACGTATAGTAATCCTTGTTGAGCTACCTGGTGCTCCAGATGAACCTGATATATTCACGCCAGCAATCTTCCCTTGCAGACTTCTAAGGGCATCTGTTTCAGAGTTCTGAACGACTTGGTCTCCAGAGACTTTCTCTACAGAGTAACCCAAAGCCTTAGCTTCTCTTTCAATACCACCAGCAGTCACGACAACCTCAGTCAATTCCTGCACATCGGACTCCATAGACACATCAATAATAGATCTGGCGCCTATCTGAACCTCTTGAGTGGCTAATCCAATGAAAGAAAATACAAGTGTTCCCCCTTCTTCTGGAACACTCAAACGGTAATTACCATCCAAATCGGTGGTAGTGCCGGTAGTCGTTCCTTTAAGAACGACGTTGATCCCGGGAACTGTGCTTCCATCATCTGCGGAAGATACAGTACCGGAGACTGTTCTCTGAGCAATCGCACCAAACGCGATCACTAAAGAGAACATTAAACTCAATAGTAGAATCCTCTTCATATTATACTGTTTAAAATGTGTACATTATGTTTCCAGACTAAATTTATAACATTTAAATCATATTGAACAAACATCCGGTCAAATGAAAATATTTTCATAAGTCGGATTGTTTTTTGTCAAAACACACATTTTCCACAGATTAATTTATCAAATTCTCATCAGAAGCATTCCTTCCAAATAATTGATTGCGGAATCAGTCAATGGGTTATTTAAATTTTGATTACATATTCAAATTAATTTTTTCATTAAATTAAGAATTGCACAAAAAAACATACCACAACCGCTTATCCCCTTAATAAACTTCTTGAAATAAAAAAGCCATCCCTGAATGAGATGGCTTTTCCTATTTTTGATGTAGGCCACATTTGAGAACCTAACCCTATTACATGTTTGCCCTTTTTAAGCCTATACGAGCAAAGGCTAATCTATGGTCAATTCTTTAACATCAAGCTCCTCATTAATTTCAATCTCTTCATCCATGCTTGAAACTTCTGAGAGCACTATAGTGACGGTAGCATCAGAACCAATAGCAAAATCAGAAATAGACAATACTATTTCCTTAGTCGTCTCACCTTCTTCAAAAACCAAGGTGTTCGGGACTGTTGTTGGCGTAGCATCACTAACACCAGTCACAAGAGATACCGAATAAACCACGGAAATATCATCAGATCCAGCCGGATTAGTCAATGTTACAGGGAAGCTATAAATACCTGCCTCAGTGATATCCATGGCAGCTGTATCAATTGAAGCAACCTTCATGTCATCCATTATAACATACTTAATCTCCTGAAGCATGGTATCAGCTATGTATTCTTCTTCTAGTGATGAGCTAACTGATCCTATAGTCAAAATTAGTGTTTCTCCACCTTCAACAACTTCACCATCTGGAAGTAGAACCAATTTAACTGCTGCAGAATCAATGCTCACTGGGCTATCATAACCAGGAAGAACCGTATATCTAGATTCATCCAATGATCCAGTCAAGCTGTAGGCAACTGTTCCATCCCCGTTTACTCCACCACCTATACTTAGCGGAATAGAAAGAGTATCATTAGCAACATCTTCATAAATAGCTATTGAATCTTCTTCAAAGCTCACACGCCTTGAAACAACGCTTACCGTTTTTGATCCTGACGCATCGTCATCCTGCACTGTAAGTACATAGTCCGCTGGTTCGGAAAATGCCACCGATACATAGGCATCATTTTCAGAGTTTTCTGATACGGAGGCTCCATCCTCAATAGACCATACATAATCAGATTCCTTAAAATTCATGTTGAGGTAATAGGAAGCGACATCTCCAACATACGCGTCCGAACTACCATTTATCGCAAGGTAATTACCAGGGGTAATATCAACCGTTCGGCTGTCTTCTTCCTGACAGCTAGAGAGGAACGCGATCAAAGAAAGCATTGCAATCCCTCTTAGGAAATTCTTTTCAAAAAATTTCATATATAGTTCTTTTAATATGTTCAAATCAGTTTACGTCCCACCAAACTTTGGTGATCATATCATCAGTGTTCACTGCGGCGAGGTTCTCACTATTTGCCTCGGCTTCTGAGGCAGGGTATAGTGCTCTCACGGGAATCATGGTTACAGCCTTTACTGCATCGGCAGGTCGAGGCAGGCTGGGCTCATCGAGCCTTCTTCTTTCAGCCCATGCTTCTAGACCTTGAGTATAAAGGGCAACCCACTTTTCATAACCAACAGATGCTTCCCAATCTGCACCATTGTAAGGGTTAGCAGCAAGGTAGGCCTCTGCTTCATCTTCCGACACCCCCCAGTCCATCATAGAGGCTTCTACCGCATTATTAAATGCATCATCAGGACTACCTGTGATGAAATTTCTCTCGATTGCTTCCGCTCTGAAAAATTCCACTTCGGCATATGTCAATAATTTCGCAGGGGCAGTAGCCTCCTTAATTGACTCAGCTGGTCTAGATGAAGATGGCTTCAACTGAAAAGATGCAGCATCAGTAAGACCATATGGAAGTCCAACGATGTTACCTGAGGAGTTAGGGGCTGCATATTCAGCCAACCTTGGGTCATCATTACCTCTCATATTAGTAACCAAAATCTCGGTTATTGCAAAGTCATCGCGAGTAATGGCATCCACGAAGAATGGATTAGCTATTCGTTGATCAGCATCAAATGTAAAGAGCGCATTTTCACCATTAGATGAAATCACACCAAGAGGAGATGAAAAAGCTTCGCTCACTACAGTACTTGCAGTTGTAGGCTCAACATCAGCAATTCTCATTCCTAACCTCACCTTTACAGAGTTGGCAAGTTTGCCCCACAATTCCATATCGCCACCATAGATAATGTCTCCGCCTCCAAAACCAGTAGCAGAAGGGGTAATCAAAGAGATAGCTTCATTAATCTCAGCAATGAGGCCAGAATAAATAGCTTCCTGAGTATCATACACAGGATTAGGAAATTCTTCTGGATTAAAAGCCTCTGAATAGGGCACTGCACCCCAGGTGTCAGTGATTACTTGAAAAGCCATTACTTTCATGATCGCAATCTGAGCAAGACGGTTGTTCTTTACAGCTTCAGCTATAGATTCATCTGCCTCAACCAGTTGCCTTGCTACTACCAGATCGATAATCCCACCAGGACTAGCAGCAGTACCTGAGTAAAATGCCTGCCATGATCCGCTAAAAGTAGATGGTTGCTGATTATATCTAGACTCATCAGCATATTCGTTCTGAGCAAAATGCTGCACCATCAACATTCCGAACTCAAAGTTCATTGCTCTACCCCATATAACATCTGATAACGAAAATTGTGCTTGAGTAAACAAGTTTTCTGCTGGAACCTCTGTAGGCTCATTGGGATCTGTGTTGATCTCATCAAAATTATCTGTACAAGCAAATGGAAGCAGTGCCAGTACAAGGACTAATATTTTATTTATATTCTTCATTTTAAATCAAGTTTAGATTATAGTTTGAAGCTTAGGTTGAACCCTAAGGATCTTGTAGATGGTACCTGAGCATTTTCCAATCCTTGGATGTTGCCGGTACCTGTAACTACTTGAGGATCCAAGAAAGGAAGCTCACTGTATAGAATCAGTACATTTCTAGCAAGGAATGAAAGATTGATATCCCTGATTGGGAAGTCCCCTAACAGATTATTTGGCAAAGTATAACCAAGTCTGATTTCGCGTAGCTTCACAAAGCTTGCATCATAAACGTTAGGTGCTGCTACACTGTAAATTCCCTGATAGTAGATTTGTGGGTCTACTGCCACTGTATTCGGAGTGCCTTCTGAAGTTACTCCGTTAATAATCATACCTTCTTCTCTAATGTTGCCTTCAGCAGTTTTTGGAAGCATGCCAGAGTACGCGGCCCACTGAAGTGACGTAGAGTGGATTGAACCACCTTTTTGGAAGTCAACTAAAGCACTAAGAGATACTCCCATATAAGAAAAAGTGTTTCTGAAACCACCTGTGAAGTCAGCTATAGCTGAACCTAAGAACTTTCTATCTGCTTCTACTAAGGGCATTCCATCAGAATCTACAATGATTTCACCATCATCATTTCTCTGGAAATCCTGACCGTATATTGCCATATAAGGCTGACCTTTTTGTAGTCTTACATCAGCTGCCCAGGTCGTTCCCATAATGATGTTGTTCACACCTTCTGCTAAATCTACAACTTCGTTATTATAAGTGGCGAAGTTCAAACTCATGTCCCATGAAAAATCAGAAACTCTAACAGGGGTAGCTTTCAACATTACCTCAATTCCGCTATTCTTCATAGTACCTGCATTTACAATTCTGGAGGTATATCCTGTTGTAGAAGAAGAAGCTACATTGAATATTTGGTTCTCTGTGGTTCTATCATAGTACGCTATATCAAACCCTAAACGATTCTGAAAGAAATTCATTTCCAAACCTATCTCAAACTCATTCGTAAATTCTGGAGTCAGATCAGGGTTGTTTCGAACGTTTGGTACGGTGTATCTAGGATTGTTACCAAAGTTAGGCTGTAATGGCCCATATGTATTGGACAAGGAGTATGGATCAGCATCATTACCTGCACGTCCATAACCTACTCTTACTTTACCAAATGACAATACATCACTGTTTTGAAGAGCCTGAAGCTCAGTAAAGATAAAACTTGTAGTTGCTGATGGATACCAGTAGTTATTCTCGTCTTCAGGGAGGGTAGAAGACCAGTCACCTCTTATAGTCAAGTCAACAAATACAGTAGAGAAAAAACCAAGAGATGTACTAGCAAATACACTGTTAATTGACTTTCTATTTACATCTGTGGTCAATGTTGGATTGCCAATTCCATTGCTCAGGTTAAAAAATCCATCAAGAGCAAGCCCTCCATTGGTGCTACCGAAAGTATATTCTCTTGACTGAGACATTAGGTTACCCCCAATCAGTGCACTTAATGAAAATGCTTCGCTGAACATTTTATCATAAATTAATTTGCCTTCAAAATTTGACTCACTGAAAGTTCTGATTCTTTCTGTATAATCAGACTGATCTACTCCACCGTTGGCTATACCTTCATAGGCTTTGAAAGTAAAACCATCTGTCATTGCTCGGCCAGAAATAGTCAAACCTTCAAGTATTTCATAGTTCAATGCAATATTTCCAAAGAACCTATCTCTAGAATCTTCCTGAAAGTTCTTATACCTGACCCAATAAGGGTTATCAAAGAAATACGGGGTAGGATCAAAAGATTGTACGGACCCATCAGCATTTTTCGTCAGCCCAGTAGGGTTCCATGTTTGCTGCGAACCATCCGTTCTCTCATAGTCCTGAAGCCTGTCCATATCCAACTGGGTTTGCCACCATTGTGTAAACCCTTGCATTGGATTATTATTCGCATATCCAGTTGCCGACCTCCCGTTAGTTTCTTGTTTTACTACACTCCCAGCCGCAGAAACATTAAGTTTTTCTGTCAAATTATAATTAGCATTTATACTGAAAGTATTGCGTTCCATATTGGCGTTTGGAAGGATTCCACTTTGATCTAAATTAGTATAACTCAATCTGAAAGAGCCATTATCATTTCCTCCACTAAATGCAACAGAATTTTGGAGTGTAACACCAGTTTCTAAGAAGCTCTTATAATCGTTCTCCGGGGCAACCCATGGTCTTGTTTCACCATAATTATTTGACTGTGGATCCCATGAATCCCAATGCCTGACCATCATATCAGGATCATACTTTGGCCCCCATGATCCGTCTTTAGAATATACCGGAGCATAGTAGGTCTGACCATTTTCCGTAAATTCATTGAATCCAGAAGGTGTAGCTAATGTTGCTCCTCCGCCATACTTCTGCTGATGGTCAATCATATTTTGAGCAGTTTCAAAAGTCAAGCTTGAGTTCACGTCAATACCTACACCCGTACGTTTGGAACCTGACTTTGTCGTAATCAAGATTACACCATTGGCACCACGAGTACCATATAGTGCAGTTGCAGCAGCTCCTTTAAGTACTGACATTGAAGCAATATCCTGCGGGTTAATATCTGAAGCTGCATTACCATAATCATATGCACCACTACCAAAACCAGACTGCTGGTTTGCGCTCGCATAGTTATCATTATTGATAGGCATTCCATCAACTACAAACAGTGGCTGATTCTCCCCCAAAAAGGAATTTGAACCACGAACAGTAATTCGAGATGAACCACCCAATGCACCGCTTGTTCCCTGGATTTGCACACCAGCTATTTCACCTTGAAGTGCATTTACCACGTTTGGTTCGGCTGTTTTAGCGACGCTCTCTGCGTCCACGGACTGTACTGAATATCCAATGGCCTTCTTATCTCTAGACACGCCCAATGCGGTAACAACAACCTCTGTCAGTTGTTGAACATCGCTAGACATGGATACATCAATAACTGATCTGGCTCCAACCTGGATTTCCTGAGTGGTCAAACCAATAAATGAGAATACGATTACTCCACCTTCTTCAGGGACACTAAGTCTGTAAGTTCCGTCAATATCTGTGGTAGTACCTAAACTGGTTCCTTTGAGAACCACGTTGACTCCTGGAATAGTATTGCCATCCTCATCGGTGACAGATCCAGAAACCGTTCTTTGCGCCAGTGCGCCAAATGCAATAGCAAATGACAACACGACGTTGAGAAGTAGAATCTTCTTCATCGTTTGCTGTGTTTTAAATTGTACAAGTATGTTTCAACAATCAATTTAAAACATTTTAATCCTTTCAACAAAATACTGATTGCCAATATGGATTAGCACTATTTAAGGTTTTTATTGCAGATACGCGAATCAACCCAATTATTTTTTATCAAAATGATACCTGAGACAGGTCTACAAAATTATCATCTAAAATTGCACTTTTAGCATAATGAAAATTTTGAACAGGTCAATGCTAAAAAAAAATGATAACAATTGATAAACCAAATAAAAATTACGACTCACATCACTGATACCGTTATTCTCCTGTTTTTCTTTTTCCCTGCCTCACTTTCATTGCTCCCAATGGGCCTGGAGCTTCCATATCCCTTAAATTGAATGCGATTGAGAGGAACTTGATGATCAACGAGGTAATTATAAACGGTTTCGGCTCGTTTGGTGGAGAGTTCCTGATTGTATGATTCCGTTCCTACATTATCAGTGTGTCCCTCAATCAGGAATGATCGAGTAGGGTTTTCTTTGATAAATTCGGCCAATTCGGCCAGTTCAGACTTACTTTTTTCGTCCAACCGATACTCATCAGTCCTGAAGTATATATTCTCCAATGTTATAGACTCGCCACCTCTAATTGGTTTTAGGTATATGTCTATGGTGTCTGGTTCCAATGCTGAGCTCTCGCTCGCAGTAATGCTCATGTCTTCAAATAGATAATTCATTCTCTTCACAAAGACACCGTATTGATTACCCTCTGTTAACACAAGGAAATATCGTCCTGAAGTTGAGTCAGATCTAATGAAATAAGTGTCAGTGGAGTCATTCAGGTTGGTCATTCTAAGAGAAGCACCTAATGGTTCTTTCGAAACCTCATCCATTACTCGCCCAACCACGTAGCTAGACTTACTTTTGACCAAAGTGTCCCCCGGTAGCGGAAACTTCACAATCTTACTGCTAAGTACCTTACCTTGTAAATTTCTCTCTTTGGCATAATAGCCATGTGTGCCACTAGCATTGATGAAAAGGGATATTTCATCATGCAACGTGTTAATCGGGTAACCCAAATTCCTGGGTTTTAACCAACTCGTATCATTCTTCTCTGTCACAAAGAGGTCAAATCCACCCAACCCGGGATGTCCTTCTGAGGAGAAGAACAGTGTTTTCCCATTGACATGCGCAAAAGGTGTGGTTTCATCATATTGGGTATTTATTTCACGGCCCAGATTCTGAGGTGTCGACCATCCTTTTGCTGTAATTTTGGTCACATACAAATCACGTTTACCAACACCTCCAGGTCTATTTGATGCAAAATACAGAACCCGACCATCGGCGCCGAGCGAGGGTTGAGATTCCCAGTATCTGGAATTTACCGTTGCTCCTATGTTTTCAGGCTTAGTCCATTTATTTCCTTCTCTTTGGGTAATGTATAAATCGCAACTTCCAAAAGAAGGACGCCCCTCGCAAGCAGTGAAGATCAAAGTCCTTCCATCTGCTGAAATTGTACTCGCTCCTTCATTAAATGGTGTGTTGATTTCCTTTGAGATGGACTGTGCAGGAATCCATTGACCATTGATCCTGGTACTGATCATCAAATCTTCATCAGAAGAAGGAGCTCCTGAATTACGCTTGGTATAAATAATGGTGTTTTCATCCACGGTCAGTGTTGGGAAATATTGAAGTTCATAGGCATTAATTGCTTCGGGCAATTCTTCCTGATTGATCTGGATACCACGCTCAACTGATTCTTTTGATAATTGGATAGAGGCGCTTAGTCGTTCATCGGGATTACTCACATGAGAAATTGCTCTAAATGCTTCCTCATAATTTCCTACACCATAATTCAATCCTGCAGCACGTTCCCACATCTTTTGGGTGATCTCTCCTTCCTTCATAACTGACAGTGCACGGTTATAATACAAAGCAGCCGAATCAAACTGAAGATATAAATTATAAATAGTAGACAGACGGAAGTAAGGAGCCGTGTAATTGGCATCAGCTGATATAGCCTTGTTCAAATATTCTTTAGCTGCATCGAACTGTCTTTGTTTGATGGCTTCCTCAGCCTTTTCAGTAAACTTGATGGCTTTCTTGCTGACTTCCTGACCGAAAACTGATGTTGCAAACAGAACTGAAAATAGGAAAAATAAGGTTTTTAGAGATTGGCTCACGGGATGTCTAAATACTTATGCGTTTGTAAAGATATCCTCCATTTAGGGTTTTTCTTTACATA
Organism: Marinoscillum sp.; assembly: GCA_040218045.1. Classification (GTDB taxonomy): domain Bacteria; phylum Bacteroidota; class Bacteroidia; order Cytophagales; family Cyclobacteriaceae; genus Marinoscillum. Next base: position 28,824 of record JAVJQA010000065.1, on the reverse strand, counting down.
ATCAACGATAAGTGGCATCATTTGGTCTCGCTTTGACCATTCGGGCTGTAAAAATAAACGTACATTTTCACCGCATTTAGTTGCATGGCTCTCGGCCCAGGCCAGGTCTGACTTGTTATACACAATCACTTTTAGCTCATCGGCATGCTCATAAAACTCATCTTTAGGAGCCATGAATTTCTTTGGTGAAAAGGTGATCCAATCCCAATGTCCGGACAGAGGATGCGCACCAGAAGTTTCTATGTGTGCCTGCAGTCCAGATTTCTTAAGCTGATCAGTAAATAAACTGAGATCATACATCAATGGCTCGCCTCCTGTAATCACTGCGATCTCCACACCCTGCTGAGCAGCAGTCTCTACAATTTGTGCAATTGGGATTTGTGGGTGAATACCGGCATCCCATGACTCCTTCACATCACACCAAACGCATCCCACATCACACCCTCCCAAACGAATGAAGTAGGCCGCACTACCTGTATGAAATCCTTCTCCCTGAACAGTAAGGAAAGATTCCATTACTGGAAGGTTTTCAAGTTTTATTCCATTATCCTTCTGGATGCTGGTCTTCATAAGCTTTGATTGTATTCAACAAGAGTGACGCAATGGTCATCGGCCCTACTCCACCAGGCACAGGTGTGATGAAAGAGCATTTTGGTGAGACATTCTCAAAGTCAACATCACCAGAAAGTCTGAATCCTGATTTTCTCTTTTGGTCATCCACACGAGTAGTTCCAACGTCTATGATCACTGCTCCTTCTTTTACCATTTCAGCAGTAATCAGATTGGGCTTACCTACAGCTACTATCAAAATATCAGCCGATTTGGTATGCATGGCCAGATCCTTGGTGTGTTTGTGACACAGTGTTACGGTGGCTTTGCCACTTTCTGTCATCATCATGCCAAGAGGAGCACCTACTAGCCTGCTGGCACCTACTATTACACAATGTTTGCCTTCTGTGTCTATATTATATCTTCTTATCAGCTCCATCACTCCAAATGGGGTGGCCGGTAAAATCAACTGGTTTTTGGAAACAATGCTCCCGAAATTCTGATTGGTAAAGCCATCAACATCTTTTTCTGGCCTAATGCTTTCAGTCACACGCTCTACAGAAATGTGTTCCGGTAGTGGTAACTGCACAATGAAACCATCAATATCTTCATCCGAGTTAAGATTCTCCACATGCTTCAGCAACTTTTCCTCAGAGATGGTACTTGCAAAATGCATGAGGGTAAAATCAAATCCTACTGACTTACATGCCGAAATTTTACCGTTGACATAAGTATGGCTTGCTCCATCATCCCCTACAATAATTATTGCCAGGTTAGGTGCTCTCAGTCCTTTTGATTTCAAATTGCTTACCTTCTCTGAAATCTCATTTTTTATGTCGCTGGCTACTTTTTTACCATCTAAAATTGTCGGCATTATTTCTTTTTATGTTTGAGAGTATTTTTTAAGAGTCAAGCTTTAAAACTGCCATAAATGCTTCCTGCGGGATCTCTACGTTACCAACCTGACGCATACGCTTCTTACCTTTCTTCTGCTTTTCCAGAAGTTTTCTCTTTCTGGAAATATCCCCACCGTAGCATTTCGCCAATACGTTTTTACGCATGGCTTTTACAGTTTCCCGTGCTATTACTTTTTGACCAATTGCCGCCTGTATAGCAATTTCAAACATCTGTCTTGGCAACAGTTCTCTTAGCTTTTCGCAAAGCCTTTTTCCCCATTCATAGGCTTTATCGCGATGCACAACAGCAGATAGAGCATCTACAGGCTCACCATTGAGCATGATATCAAGCTTCACCATGGTTGATCGCTTGTAACCGATCAGTTCATAATCCAGGGAAGCATATCCTCTTGAGATAGTCTTTAATCTATCAAAAAAGTCAAAAACAATTTCGGCCAGCGGCAATTCAAAAGTTAATTCAACCCTGTTATGAGTCAAATAAACCTGATTCTTGATCTCACCTCTTTTATCCATGCACAACGCAATTACCGGGCCGATGAAATCAGCTTTAGTAATAATCTGAGCCCTAATGTACGGTTCTTCGATATGTGAAATGACGTTCCCTTCCGGCAATTCGGATGGTGCACTCACTTTTACAATGGTTTCATCTACCTTAATGGCATGAAACCTTACAGATGGAACGGTGGTGATCACGGTCATATCAAACTCACGCTCCAACCGCTCCTGGACTATCTCCATATGGAGCATCCCAAGGAAACCACACCTGAAACCAAACCCAAGCGCCGCAGAAGTCTCAGGCTCCCAAACCAAAGAAGCATCATTGAGCTGAAGCTTCTCCATGGAGGCTCTTAACTCTTCAAATTCACTGGTTTCTACTGGGTATATCCCAGCAAATACCATCGGTTTCACATCTTCAAATCCTTTCACCTGACGCGTTGTAGGCCGATTGACATGTGTGATCGTATCTCCTACCTTTACTTCTTTAGCTACTTTGATACCTGAGATCAGGTATCCTACATTGCCAGCAGATATCTGCTGCTTTGGCTCATGTTGCAACCTCAACACACCTATTTCATCTGCACCGTAAGTCTTCCCTGTATTCACAAACTTTACATGATCGCCTTTTTTTAAGGTGCCATTAAATACCCGGAAAAAAACTTCAATTCCCCGATAAGAGTTAAAAACCGAATCAAATATCATGGCCTGAAGTGGCTCATCAGGGTCACCAGTTGGTGCAGGGATTCGGGCTACTATAGCTGCCAATATTTCCGCAATCCCAATGCCTTCTTTAGCTGAAGCATGGATGATATCTTCTTTGGTACATCCAATCAAATCAATGATCTGATCAGAAACCTCCTCAATCATTGCACCCGGAAGGTCTATTTTATTGAGCACTGGAATTACTTCCAGATCATGCTCCAATGCCAGGTAAAGATTAGATATGGTTTGTGCTTCAATCCCCTGTGCGGCATCTACTACCAACAATGCTCCTTCACAAGCAGCAATGGAGCGAGACACTTCATAGGAGAAATCCACATGACCTGGAGTATCTATAAGGTTAAGTGTATAATCAGTCCCCTCATGTGGAAAGTACATTTGGATTGCATGACTTTTGATAGTAATACCACGCTCACGTTCCAAATCCATATCATCCAAAAGCTGCGCATGCATATCTCGATCAGATACCGTCTCAGTTGATTGAATTAACCTATCAGCCAATGTACTCTTACCGTGATCGATGTGGGCAATAATGCAGAAATTCCTAATGTGCTTCATACCTAATTAAAAGTCTGCAAAGGTAGCAGATATTAACGGTAGAGCGAAATTGAATACTAATAAATAGGAATAGAATTCAACGATTCCGAATTAACTCATTTACAATAGGTTAGATAACCATGATAAACAGCAAATGAAGTGGTGATAGGAGTAAATATTAATCCTAAATGCGATTTTTCGTATCCACAATAATCGTAACCGGACCATCATTCAGCAACGCAACCTTCATATCAGCTCCGAATTCTCCAGTACATACTGGTCGGCCAAAAGCGCTGATTGATTCAATAAAAGTTTCATAGAGAGGAATAGCCACTTCTGGTCTGGCAGCCTTAATATAGGAAGGTCGGTTTCCTTTTTTGGTAGAGGCATGTAGCGTGAATTGACTCACTACCAATAATTCTCCTGCCACGTCCAGTAAACTATGGTTCATTTTCCCTTCTGAATCAGAGAATATCCTCATATTCACGATCTTTTTGGTGAGCCAGTCAATATCTTCAGAACCATCTTCATCTTCAATGCCCAAGAGAATTAACAACCCCTTGCTGATCTGGGATTTAACTTCTCCACTAATAGTAACTGATGCTTCTGAAACCCTCTGTATAACTGCAATCAAAACCCAAATGAATTAATACGATTAATCATGTCGTTTGAGTTGTAAACTCTTAATCCGGGACGCTGTTCTTTAGCAACCAGGCGCATCGCCTTGGCTACATCCGCCGCCTTAATAGACCAGAGTTTTCTCTTCAATCCAACCATGAAAAAAGAAAATAACTTGGAGATGAGCTTGGCAACTTCTTCCCCGAACCTGAACTCCCTTCGATTACCTAAAAGAAGTGATGGCCTAAAAATCTTCAACCCGGAAAATTTGAGTTCCTTTAATCTTTCCTCTACTTCACCTTTTACCTGGTTATAAAAAAGTGGTGAGTCGGCATTTGCTCCTGCAGCTGTGACCATAAGAAAATGCTTAAAATTAGAGGACTCAACAGCTATTTTGGCAAGTGCTAACGGGTATTCGAGATCGACTTTTCTAAAGTCTTTTTTACTTCCAGCCTGACGAATGGTAGTGCCCAGGCAACAAAAGTAGTCCTCTGCAACGAGTTTTGACTTTGCGGCTTCCAGTGCATCAAAATTTTCTACAATAACTTCCTCCAACTTGGGGTCATTGAAGTCCAGAGGTCTCCTGGTAAGTAAAACGACCTTTTGGTAATAATTATCTGAGATCAGTTGATTTACAAGTTCACTCCCTACCAAGCCACTTGGCCCGGCAATCACGGCGGTATAATTAGACATAGCTTTGGTGTTTGGTTAATCATGAGCCTCTTCCCAAGCCTTGAAGCGCATAATATCATCCGCAAGACTCTTGAAAATAAAGTAGAGCAAGGAAATATCATCTGTCAAGCCTAAAGCTGGTATAAAGTCCGGTATCAAATCTATAGGCGTAATAAAATAGACCAAACCGAACACTAAAGTTAACACAGTAGCCAGCGAGAAAGCAGTATATGTGCCATTAATATGTGCACGGATCATCCTGATCACTACTTGAAGCTGATAAATGAACGTAGATCTTTCCTGAGAGTCCTCGTTGATATGATCAATCTTTGACTTTACCTCAGTGATCAAGCCCTGAACCTTCTCATTCTTATTGATGGTGTCTTTGGCCTTTTGAAATATCTTATCTATCCGTCTATTGCTCATACATGCATTTTTCTATCAGAACAACTCCCTTATCTCGCCTTTGATAAACGAAAGTGCACCACGAATGGTATCCTGATCATTTCTCATATTTTTCTCAAAAACAGTTTTTGCTAAATCTAAACTTGAAGATTCGGCTGTCATTTCATTTCCTGACTCGTTGATCATGGAAATCAACTGCTCCACAGCACTGGAAACGTACATCCATGCGTCATTGGACATATAAACCTGCTGAGATAGGTTATGGTTTAGTTCGCTTCTAATCTCACTAACCATTAATCCCTGTAGCTGTTTGGCTGTCATGTCCTTTTCATTCAATCGTGGGATCAAATTGTTTGGGTTAATCCGCTCCAGGAGAAGACACATACGCTCATATGCTTGCAACCTCACCGGCAACACAATCTCCTGATTCTTATGGCGAATGTTCAGGTGCAATTCCTCTAGTTGTTTGTTCATAAATGACCTCACAAGAAGATAGGCCGTGTATAGAATCAATACCGCAGGAATCGTAATTTTTAACAGGTCGTAAACCATCTCCATTTTATAGATGTTAGCTAAGAGTTAAGATTCAAAAATAAGTATTTTCTTTGGCGATATGAACGAGCCGATACAGATAACTGACATAGCCCGAAAAGAAATCAAGGACATCATGGCCAATAAAAATATCCCTGCCGGATATGGGCTGAGAGTTGGTGTGAAAGGTGGTGGCTGTGGAGTTTCGTTTGTGCTCGGCTTTGACAAGCAAAAAGACCAAGACCAGTCTTATATGATCGATGACATCCCTGTTTACATCCAAAAGCGTGAAATGATGTTTTTGATTGGTAAAAAGGTCGATTTCTATGAAGGTGCCGATGCCCGAGGTTTTGTCTTTACGGACGAAAAAGGAGTACCTGAAAGTGCGACTTAGCCCTCCAATGTAATCCTTGCCCGATGACACAACCCCCTGATTGGTGGATTGTACTTACTTACAGAAACTTTGATTTTAGTAACCTGCGGAAATGCCTCTCTCAGTTTTTTGATCATTTTACCTGCAAGGTGTTCAAGAAGCATTGCATCAATGTTCATAACTTCTGCCACAAGCTCATAAACCTTTTCATAGTTCACAGTGCCGTCCAGTTTGTCTTCCAGGGCTGCTTCACCAAAATCCAGGTCTAAGATTACATCCACACTGTACTTATTGCCAATTTTGCGCTCCTCTTCATAATAGCCATGACGAGCGTAAAACTCCATGCCTTCTAAAGCTACTTGTCCCATATTAGTCTAACTCATCGAAAAACGATCCTTTATCGCCGCTTGCAGGTTTACCCGCTACAGGGCTTTTTGTGGGTTTGGATGGAGTGTTGGATTTTGGCTGTGGGGTTGCTACAGTTTGACCATTTCCTGAATTTCTTTTAACCTCTGGTTGTACAAGCGGTTTCATCTTCACCGGCCGAATGTTAAGATTTTCCTTATTGATCCAGGCTTCAGATTCTCTTACCAGTGCCTTTACTCTCTTGGTATGATCTTCAAGTTTAAATTCTCCCTTTTGACGGACAGTTCTGTTGAGTTTGTCCAATATATCTGCTGAGAAATTCTTTAACTCAGAGATCATATTGTCCCGATGATTTTCAAGGGATTTGTAATTCTGCTCCAGGTCCTTGATGGCATCCTGCATTTCCTCAATCATCTGACGTGCCTCCATTTCAGACTTCTCTATGATGTTTTTTGCCTTTGATTTGGCTTCCGACATCATTGCCTCTGCATTCATCTGGGTTTCCTTCAAATGGAGTTCCGCTGCTTTATTGGCCTGGTCAATCAGGTTGGCACCAGTATCCTCAGCGGTTTTAAGTGTTTTGAATAAAGAGCTTTCTACCTCACGAAGTTTTTGAACTTCCTTCAGGGCCTGGTCCAGCTTTATTTTATTTTCCTTATTCTCGTCAAGCATACGCTCCCATTCGTGGGACAACGAGAGCAAAAAGGCACTCACCTCATCCTTATCATAGCCACGGAGCTTCTTCTCAAAATTCTTTTGCCTTATTTCTAACGGAGTAATCTTCATTCAATCTGCAATTTACAATACTCTTAACTATCTCACCTACAGTTTATTAGTTATCAGTGATAATGTCAAATAATTCTTAGTAACATCAAGGCATATAATTATGTTGTCACGTTTATCTCCCAAATTGATATGGTGCGATCGTCACTACAAGATACTAACCAATTGTGATAATTCATCCACAGTAGCTTGTTGACCGATGTTGCATGGCCTGCATGCCTGGCTTTATCAATCACTTTGAGCAACCTAAACTCGCTGGCATCCCATACTTTAATGGACTTGTCCATGCTACATGTGGCAAAGTATTTACCCTCAGGACTAAAATCTATATGGTTGATAGCATACATGTGACCTACCACTTCCTCTACTTCTCTGTATTCTTTGTCAATGTCCCAGATTTTGAACCGGGCATCCCGGCTGGCACTAATCAAAACTGGTAGCTGAGGATGATAACGAACAGAAAATACAGAAATTTCATGCGCCTTGATAGCTTTTCTTAAAGAAAAATCCTCCATCTGCAGTATTCTTATGTGATAATCGCTGTAGCCAACTGCTATTTCGCCACGCTCCTCAGACACTGCAATCGTCCTGGCACTTTGCGAACTGAGTTTGGCAGTGGCCAAAATTTGAAGGTCCCAACTTATCTTGAATACTTCGCCATTTCCCGTGCCCACGTATATCGCTTCTTCAGTAGTTTGAATATCGAAAATCGCAGCGTCAGTCAATTTCAAGGAACCAACTTCACTTTTATTTTCCACATCAACGAGATGAATACCACTGAAATTCTGACCAACTACGAGTAAATCCCTTTCCTTCTGGTAAGAGATAGCATAAACAGAGGCAGGTACTTTCACAATCATTTTTCCTACATCGGGACTCTTCAAATCCCACAACACCACCATGCCATCACCTCCAGCAGAGAAAAAAGCAGACTCACTATAGGCAAATAGAGTGTACAGGCAATCTTTGTGTCCTGATAAAGTATGTTGCTTTTTTACTTGAATTGCGCTCATAATCAATAAATTGGTGTAAAATTAAACATAGTAATCAGAATCAGCCATGCCCCTGTTATTATCTAAACCTATTAGTCCATATTCTGCATATGCCGTGTGGAACATTCAAGAAACCAATCAGGTTCTCCTCAATATGATAGATGAACCAATTCCTGAAGGGTTAAACCCAACGAGGCAAGCGGAATGGATCGTCGGCCGGATTCTTATTAAAAATCTCTGTGGCTTTTTTGAGCTTAAGTATCGTGGAATAGAAGTATTGCATACAGGCAAACCCAGTCTTTTGGGCAATGAAGCGGAGATTTCTATCTCTCATAGCTTCCCAATGGCAGCAGCCATGATTCACCTGAAAGATTTCTGTGGCATTGACCTGGAACGAACTCGTGATAAGCTCATAAAGATTGAGGATAAATTTATCAATGAAAGTGAATCTCAATATCGAGGCGATCTTGCTAAACTATGTGCCATCTGGTGTGGCAAGGAAGTTTTATATAAAATATATGGCCGTCGCAAGCTTAGTATGAAGGATGATACTTCCATAGTTTTTGAATCTGATTCGGTAATGACAGGGTTGATCCATAAGGACAACCTGGATCAGCGATACAGCATTCATTTCGAGCCTGTAAAAGATTTTTATTTGGCCTATAGCCTTTGATCAATCAAATCCAGTGTACTGATCGTCCATTCTTTTCAAGACAATCTTGATCTCGTCACTTTTGTGGTAATCTCCCAGTTTTTCAAAAGAAACGATGAGATTTCGAAGTGACCGTAGCACAATATCGAGGTTGCTGCATGGCTCATAGAAAAGTTCCTGAGGAGGAATATTCAAATGATCAAGATAGTTATCAATGTCCTCTCGAGAGAAAATCAATCCCTTGTTAAAGGCATTGATATAAAACTCAGCAGTTTCATTTTTGAAGGTGAGTATGAACAGGTTTGGCAGATTGACACCATACACGGGCAGTTCCAATTTCTTGGCAATCAGTAAGTAAACCGAACAAAGCGAGATTGGATTTCCTTTTTTAGACTCCAACACCGCATTGATCATGCTGTTGGCCGGAGAATGAAAATTTTTGGTGTTGGCCCTGAATTTAAACCGGTTAAACAAAACGCTGTTCAGGATTCTCACCTGATCAAATGGAACAAGATCATCCTTGAACTCCCGCCAAACCTCCACATAAAGTTGGTGGATTTGCTGTCGGAGCTCCTCCAAATCTATATCTGGATATTGATAAGTAGCTACAAGCCACAAACCTTCGAGCAGGTCATCCTCACGATTTTCGCTCCAATCCACCAAACGCTCCTGGAATAACTCAAACTGGAGTGTATGAATAAGGTCTTCAATTCGGCGTTGAATCAAGGGGTTAAAAGTGGATTCCCACTCCTGCTCAAGCAGCGGAATAATACTGGTGCCTATCTCCATGAGCTTCCGCTCCACGTGAGAGACAATCTCGTCATCTTCATCTTCCAGAAGAGTAACTAATGCTTTAAGCTCACTGTCCTTTATCAATGCTTATGTAATTGGATTCTGATTAAAAATCTAATTTAATGATTCTTCTGAGATGTGAAAGGATATTGACTCTAAGTTTGAATCACTCCTACATTCATGGGCTTTTCAATCTTTGCATGATTGGCGGCTTCTATTCCGGTTGATATTACTTTTCTGGTATCCAATGGATCAATCACGCCATCCACCCAAAGCTGAGATGCGGCATAATAGGGGCTTAATTTTGCATCATACGAAGCCTTGATATCATCCAGCATTTTTTGCTGATCTTCTTCACCAATCTCCATCCCTTTTGCTTTTTCAGAAGCTACTTTAATCTGAAGAAGCGTACTTGCAGCTGACTTGCCACTCATCACAGCCATCTGAGCATTTGGCCAGGCATAGATCAGTCTGGGGTCATATGCTTTACCACACATGGCGTAGTTACCAGCTCCATAAGACGCACCCATGATAATACTAATTTTCGGAACCACAGAGTTAGATACTGCATTGACCATCTTTGCTCCGTCTTTGATAATTCCTCCCTGTTCTGATCTGCTACCAACCATAAAGCCATTTACGTCGTGCAGAAAAACCAATGGGATTTTGCGCTGATTGCAATTCATGATAAATCTGGCTGCCTTATCTGCTGAATCAGAATATATCACCCCACCCATCTGCATTTCGCCTTTCTTGGTTTTCACCACAGTACGCTGGTTGGCTACTATTCCCACACTCCATCCATCAATTCGGCCAAAGCCACAGATGAGCGTTTTTCCATAAAGTTCTTTGTATTGCTCGAAATCCGAATCATCGACAAGGTGTTTGATGATTTCCAGCATATCGTATGGTGTATTCCTATCGTTGGGAAACAGACCAAATATTTTATCCGGATCTTCTTTAGGAGGTTTTGGCTTTATGCGGTTAAACCCGGCTTTTTCCTGTTCTCCTATTCTACCAAAAATTCTTTTTATGGCATCCAGACATTCCTTATCTCCAGGGTATTTATTGTCAGTAACTCCGGAAATTTCACAATGGGTGGTAGCTCCGCCCAGCGTTTCATTATCCACATCTTCTCCTATAGCCGCTTTCACCAAATAGCTTCCGGCAAGGAATATCGATCCGGTTTTATCCACAATCATCGCTTCATCTGCCATAATCGGCAAGTAAGCACCACCAGCCACACAGCTGCCCATGATCGCTGCCACCTGGATGATTCCTTCTGATGACATCTTTGCATTGTTTCTGAACTGTCTCCCAAAGTGTTCTTTGTCAGGAAAAACCTCATCCTGCATAGGCAGAAAAACACCAGCACTGTCTACCAGGTAAACAATTGGCAGTTTGTTTTCTAAAGCAATTTCCTGTGCTCTGAGGTTCTTTTTGGCTGTCATGGGAAACCACGCACCAGCCTTCACTGTGGCATCATTGGCCACTATCACACATTGTCTGCCAGACACATAACCAATACCAGTCACCACACCAGCTGAAGGACAACCACCCCACTCTTCATACATTCCGTCCGCAGTGAATGCTCCTACTTCCAGGAATGAATCCATGGAATCCACAAGATACTCGATGCGCTCTCTGGCTGTTAGTTTACCTTTTTCATGAAGTTTGGCAATTTTCTTTTCACCTCCGCCAAGATGAACCTTTTGGAGCTTTCTTCTTAGTTCGGCTACTAAGAGTTTATTTGAATCTTCGTTCTTGTTAAACTTGATATCCATAAAATTAAGTTGGGGTGTATGGGTATTTAATTAAAAAAGTAGACTGGCTAGTCTTCCTTTCTTAAATCTTTCATCACTTTGTCGTGGCTTTTGCCAAGTGGAGCAAAGAAATGCTTTGGGTAATAGTTCAAGTGATTGGCCAGGCTGTCAAAGTCCGCCAGGGTCTTTTCTATCATTTGATAAAGTGAGTCGTCGGAAATCAATTTACCCAGCGTGCCATCAGGATTTTTTAGTTGCGCAATGGTCATGTTAAGGGTATCCATGGTGCTCCTTACCGAAGCGAGTGTCTTGTTAACCTCCAGATTGTTCAAGGAATCCAAAAAACCTTCAGTTTTGGCCATTATTGGATCAATTTGATCGAGTTTTCCATTCAGCTTTTCTATAACCTCAGAGGTATTGGACATGATGTTGGCCAGTTTATACTGGTTTTCACCTATGATCTCATTGACACTCACGGTCATTTTTCTTACCTCTTCAAGCGTTTCATTGATTTTCTCACCACTTCCTTTCAGGCCAATTAATATTTCATTCACCCTGGTTATGGTAGTGTTCAGATTGGTTGTAATCGGTTTAGCACTGGCCAGCAATTCATCAATCCCTTTATCTCGATATGCTTCTAAAGTATCTCCGGGTAGGATAGGATTAGTTAGCGGACCTACGGTCAAAACGATGCCTTTACTTCCTAAAAAGTCCGTATTGCTCAACGACGCAACGGTTGAATCTCCCAAAGTGATGGTCTCATCGATATCAAGCTCTACCAGTATGAGATTATTCTCGTCTTGCAATAGCCTGATTCTACTTACCCGACCAACTGCGAGACCGTTTATGATGACAGGATTGGACTTATTCAATCCATCCACATTGTCATACAAGACATAATATTTGTTAGTAGGCGAAAAAAAATCTTTCCCTTTCAGGAAGTTGAAACCATAATACATCAACACTCCTGCTATGAGAGCTATTAGTCCTACTTTGAATTCTTTTGACATGCTTAACGCAAATTTTTATTAGTTCATTGATTCAAGTTCCAACTTGTAATCCCGAAAGGCTCTATAAATGCCAGAGGCAATGTAAACCTGATTCAGTTTGTCATTTAAGTCCTTTTCTTCTTTCTCATTACTAAGGTAACCTACTTCAAACAACACACTAGGCATGGATGTTTTCCGAAGCACTAAAAATGGTGCTGGTCTTACCCCTCTACTGTGCCTGCCAACACGTGTTTTCATTTGCGTTTCTATCTTTTGAGCGAGTCTCAGACTATTTTCCTGAAAGGCACTTTGGTACAGCGAAAACAGAATATAAGATTCGGGAGAATTGGGGTCAAACCCGTCATATTTCTCTTCATGATCTTCTTCAAGTAAAATCACGGAATTTTCCCGGCTCACAATTTTGAAATTTTCTTCAAGTTTCTCTACTCCCATCACGTAGGTTTCTGTACCATGGACACGCGGATTGGCCACCCAGTTGGCATGAATAGAAATAAAAAGATCAGCGTCACCTTTATTAGCTACGTCGGCACGTTCGTTAAGTTCCGGAAAGCTGTCATCAGTTCGCGTATATTCGATCTTAACATCGGGAAGATTGTCCTTAATGATACGGCCCAGCTCCAAAGCAATGCCCAAGGCTACATCTTTCTCTTTAGAGATAGCACCATGAGTACCAGGGTCTTTGCCACCATGCCCCGGATCAATAACGATTTTATCTATCTTATAACTCCTCAATCCCACCGGATTAAAGGCACATAGCACTAGTATGACAGAAATGCTGAAAGTAATTGCAATATTTCTCACGGCTACTCGGTTATATACTAAAATCCCATAATTTTACGCAAAATTGTAAATTTTTCACCAGTAAATAAAATCTGCGGGCTTGAGGAGAACTGCGTTAGTACTTTTTTTATTGTTGACCACCTATCTTTTAAAAGCGCAGGTAGATTCCACTTCAACAGAATCGCCTCCTCCGGTGGAGGTAGGATCCAACCCCGAACGTACATTTTCTGGTGATGAATTCATCATTGGCAATGATTCCAGCACAAACAATGCCGTTTTGGCAGATACAACCAAGCTCCCTTCAGATAGCACTATAACTGGTGGTAAAAAACCTCAGAAAAACGACATAGAAACCACCATCAATTATAATTCGAAGGATTCTATGCTTTTCAACATAGATGACCGCAGCTTGTTTATGTATGGAGAATCACACATTGACTATGGTGAAATCACCCTTGAAGCGGAAGAAACATCTATCAACTGGGCGAACAGAACTATAAAAGCGAAGTACAAATTGGACACGCTAGGCCGAAAAAGAGGTAAACCAGTATTTTCACAAGGTAGCGATGTATATGAAACAGAAGATATTGTCTATAATTTCAAAACAAAGAAAGCCATCATCAAAGGAGTAGTCACTGAGCAAGATGGAGCTTTTATGCATGGTGAGGATGTAAAAAAGAATGGCGAAAATGAACTCTTTATAAGAGGCGCCAAGTATACCACCTGTAATCTGTCAGACCCTCACTTTTTCATAGAATCTGATAAAATCAAAGTAATACCAGGCAAACAAGTAATTTCCGGGCCATTCAACATGAAATTCAGGGAAGTACCAACTCCCTTATGGTTTCCTTTTGGCATGTTCCCACAACCACGGGAGAAGGCATCCGGGATCGTCTTTCCGTCCTATGGTGAAGAAACAAGAAGGGGGTTCTTTTTACGGGATGGTGGATACTATTTTGGGATTAGTGATTATGTGGACCTTCGATTGACCGGTGATATTTACTCAAAAGGTGGTTTTGCACTTGATGCTACATCCAATTACAAAGTCAGATACAAATTCAATGGCGCTTTAAATCTATCATACACCAAAAACATTACTCAGGGTGAAGTAACAGATACGGAATCCAATTCATTTTGGGTCAGGTGGAACTTACGTCCTGAAACCCGCGGCAATTCAAGCTTTAGTGCCTCAGTATCTGCCGGATCAACAAACTATAATGATCAAAACAATCTTGTCATTTCAGATCCGCAAAGAAGCATTACTTCGGAATACACCTCAAGCGTAAGCTATAACCAACGTTTTAGAACATTGCCGGTAAATATGTCATCAAATTTTAGGTTGCGCCAAAATGTACAAACCGGGATCTATGACGTGACTCTCCCGGATTTTGCTGTAAACGTGAATCGTATTTATCCATTTAAAAATGTCATCAAATCTTCCAAGTCACCTATCGCCAAAATTAGTTTGAGTCACAACTTTGTTGCTAAAAATGAGATCTCAAACAGACCACTTTCTACCAGTGGCCTGGGCTTTGATGTGGTAAATGCCAGCACGGCCAATGAAGACACTTTGAAATTCAATAGCGACAACCTGGATGAAATTTACAACCGCGCCAAACTCGGAGGCAGGCACTCTATTCCTGTTTCCACATCTTTTAATCTTCTTAAATATTTCACTGTTAGCCCATCGTTTAACTACCAGGAAGTGTGGTACACAAGAGAATTGGATTACACCTACATACCTGAAGAAGGTGGAGTAAGAATAGATACCGTGGATGGGTTTAGTCGTGCTGGAAGCTGGACTTCAGGAGCATCAATGAACACTCGTGTTTATGGTAAGTATTATGTAAAGGGAATAGCCGGAATTGAGGCAATCCGGCATGTAATGACACCAAGTGTATCATTCAGCTACAATCCCGACTTTGGCGATGAAAGCTACGGAGTGTATGAAACCATTCAGATTGACAGTACAGGTCGCACCCAAAGAGTATCTAAGTATCAGGGATTTGCTTATGGCAGCCCAACAGGAAGTGAGAGTAAGACCATCGGTCTGTCACTTACCAATAACCTTGAAATGAAAGTGCGGACTAGAAAAGACACTGCCAATGAGTTCAAGAAGGTTAAAGTCTTTGAAAACCTTTCACTCAACACCGGATATAACATTGCTGCTGATTCATTCAAATTGGGCAATATTTCCTGGAACGCAAGAACCTCACTGTTTAAGAAAAATGTAAGTCTTACACTCAGTGGACAGTATGACCCATACTTGTACATTGATGATGGGACCGATAGAGGAAAAAAAGTAGATCGATATACCTGGAATAACGGCGAAGGTCTTGGCACACTCACTCGCTTGACCTCAGCAGTCAGCTTCAACCTCAAGCCAAAAAGTAAAGGCAAGCAAGAGGATGAAGAAGAAAATCAGGATTTTGCCAACGCTGGTTTTGGTGATAAAAATGATCAAATAGATAATAGCCCCTTCGGCACGGAAGATCAAAAAGAATATATCAAAAGAAATCCTGAAGAATATGTCGATTTTGATGTACCATGGAGTCTTAGGGTAAGCTATAATGTAACAAGAAATAAAAATGGACTCTCAGATGCCATGATTAGCAGCCATGGTTTACAGTTCAGTGGCACACTTGGCCTTACAGAAAAAACACAGGTTACATTTAGCTCCGGTTATGATATTAAAAACCTGGACTTCACCCAAACACGAATTGGTGTAGTGAGGGATCTTCACTGCTGGTCTATGAACTTCTCATGGGTTCCCTTTGGACGATACCAATCTTTCAATTTAACCATTCGTCCTAAAGCAGCACTCCTTCAAGATTTGAAACTTGAAAAAAGAAGAAGCTTCCAGGATTTCTTTAACTAATCCTACTTGTCAAGTTTAGATACTGAAATGAATTCAGCATGACGTTACAGAGTTTCAATCCTGGTTCTATCTGCCTAGGGGTCATACTGAACTTGTTTCAGTAACTGTGGTTATAACTTGACCAAGTGGACTAATGCCAGAATTAACAGAAGATGTCAATTTTTCTCCTTTTTGCATAGGTTCTAGACAATGCCCATGGAAAGAAGGATGAAACTTAATGGTACTGAAGTTTTCATGTCAAATTTATATAAGTTATAACGGCTATATAAAAGTGAACTTATCACAATCCATTAATATGTCAAATAACCGATTTAAAGTCGCCACAGGCTTTTTATCTTGAGTGTACTATTGGACATGGTGCGCTTACTTTACAGTCAATATTCCTATCAATTGATACTGTCAAAACGATTATTTGTCTATATTTGATTTAAAATACTATCAATTGATAGCATGGACAACCAATCAACACCCGGACTTATATGGTTTCATGATGTTTTTCACTCTGGAAACCAGGACGACTTTGACGCTTTTTGCCAAATATATGAAGACGCGAAGCTGGTCATGAGCTACTACGCTTCATCACCACAGGAGCTTCAGACCATCGCCAACAGTCTAAATAATTCAAATATTCTAGCCAGCACGAAATCCTGATTATTACATTTGTCTTCTCTAACGACTAGCAATGGTACAAGGCAAACCAATCAGATGCATCATAGTAGAAGATGAGGTTCATCATCAAGAGCTTCTGCTATTCTATTTGAAAAAAATCAGCATCGTTGAAGTTGTGGGCATGTATGAAGATACAGTCAATGCCACCATGCAAATTGAAAAGAAAAAGCCTGATCTTATCTTTTTGGATATAAACATCTCAGGCCTGGAAGGTCCGGAGTTCATGGACTTGCTTGAGCATCAACCTAAAGTGATCATGATCTCAGCACACTCAGAGGAGTTCATGAAAAACCACTACGATATACCTTATCTGGCATATATTCAAAAACCTATCAGCCTGGAAAAGTTGCAGACAGCACTTGAAACCCTAGGTCAATAGAATTATTTCCCCAGACTTCCATCATAATCTAACAACTTCCTATTTTTGTGACTTTAGATTCAATAATACTATGGGAAGAGCATTTGAATACAGAAGAGCGGCCAAAGAAGCACGATGGGACAAAATGTCCAAGTTATTTCCAAAACTGGCCAAAGCCATCACTGTAGCAGCGAAAGAAGGTGGCACTGAGCCAGAAATGAATGGGAAGCTCCGCACGGCAATCCAAAATGCCAAGGCGCAAAACATGCCAAAGGACAATATTGATAATGCAATCAAGCGTGCCAGTGGTGGAGATGCAGCCGACTACACAGAAATCACCTACGAAGGTAAAGGACCTCATGGTGTACTTGTTTTTGTAGAGTGTGCTACGGATAATACCACCCGTACTGTTGCCAATGTCAAGTCATACTTCAATAAAGCTGGGGGAGGAATGGCTCCAAATGGCTCACTTGAATTCATGTTCAATAGAAAAGCAGTCTTTGAGTTTGAAAAACCAGACAACATGGATCTTGAAGAACTGGAACTGGAACTGATTGATGCCGGGCTAGAGGAAATAGAAACCAATCAGGAAATGGTATATCTATATGCCGATTATACCAATTTCGGAACGCTTTCTAAAGCACTTGAAGACAAAGAAATTGATATTAAAAAGGCCAACCTACAACGCATCGCCACTACTCCAGTAGAATTCACTGATGAGCAAATGGAGGAAATCGAAAAAATGCTGGACAAGATCGAGGATGATGACGATGTGCAGGCAGTCTTTACAAATATTGCCTAAACAAAATGCTCATTGCTTCATTAATTAATGTATGAAGCATATTTCAAAAACAATTTTTGCAGTTTTCTTTGGGCTTATCTTGGTGAATGCCTGTAATTCAAGCAGAACCAATACCGAAGCTGACAGGGAGGCTACATATGTTCACGAAGGAGATACGATCAATCCCACAGAAGGGCAAAGTGAAGGGAGTGCTGGTAAAAAATACATGGAGACCACAGAAACGGATAGCGGCAAAGTAGAACAATGATCCACTCTGCCGATTGAGCATTTCTAAACCTTTACATGTCTTCTTCCGGCTTCCTGAACTGCATAGTTCTTATAGGAATCAAATTCCTCCTGGGGAATCTCGGCCAATGAACTTGAGATTTCCTGTGGAATCTCCTTTCCTTCTGAATCCCACCATAGATTGGCCAACTGCTTGGCACTAGCCTCATCTACCTCAAATAAATGTATTTGTGAATCTGATACCACCCATGCCTTGTCTTCATTCGAGTATTTCTTAAAAATCATATTTCGAATATTGGCAGCCGTCTGATCCCCGGATTTGAAATGGGCCTCAGTGTAGGTAAGGGTTTCGGGCTCGGTCATGATATTGTCCCAAAACTTCTGAGAGGATATAATCTGAACAGTAGAAAGCACATAAGCAGATTCTCTATCGAGCATATTCCCACTTAAGTCACACGATGCCTTAAATTTCTTCTTCTTGCTTCTGTTGAATAGGTTAAACATTAAATTAAGAGTTTTTGATCAAATAAAGTGTACTCAAATCACCATCAAAAGGTTACTCAACAAGTCACTTTTATTCTACAATGAAAGTATGAAATTGGTCACAGAATTCACCCGAATTGATGTGCGATATCGAACGATTGATCGATAAATCTACACTTATCTCTCTGATTATGAGAACTTTTTCGACCAAATGAGTTAAGTTTAATACAGGTGAGCAACTGGCACCTGCTTTCGTTCAACCCCAACAACGACCCAAAATGAGACAACTCCAGTACCTCAGCATTCAGGGCAGTAATGCCCCAACATACTGGTTCAAAAACTATGATGCACAGAATTTTCGTGCACTTGTAGAATCCATTACGTTGAGTAATTCACTCTTTGTTTCGTCCATTTATCGCTCTGATCTTTTCTACTATACTGAAGATCTTCATACGACAGAAAAAATTGTTCGCGCATGGTGCGCTTACAAACGCATTCCCTACAGTGAGGGAAGACAGTTGAAATTTATCAAAGGCTTGAATAAGCATGAGTCTTTCGAATATTACTTTGACACCATATTTAGACTAATGCACCAGCTACCGCATCTAATCAGGTATAAAGAAAGGCTGAATGAGTTAATAGAACTAGAACCAAACAATGTCATTCTGAAAGAATTGATGGAATGCGATAGTCATTTGGTGGAAAAATATCGGGAAGAGGAAGTGGAGTACATTAGCCTCTCTACTTCATCAGGACTAAAACCGAGCTTTCTTCCCGTCAAACACTTCAAGCTCATTGCTGATAGAGGATTATCAGATATGATTTTCAATTAACATCTGAGTACGCTTATAATGTTGTAACTTCATGGTCGTTAAACTCAAAAACAGCTATGAAGACATTGATCTCTGGAATTTTGCTTCTTTCCATCGCATTTTGCCATGCTCAAAAGGGCAGTATTTTCCCTGATCTGGAGGGAGAAAGTCTTGTTCATGGAATGGTGAACATCCCCGAAGACACTAAAGGCAAACACACACTGATAGGACTGGCCTTTTCTAAAAAGTCTGAAAAAGACCTCAATGGATGGTTCAATCCAGTTTACCAGCAGTTGCTTAAAGAACCTGAAGAAGGTACCCTATTTGCATTTACCTATGATGTGAATGTATTCTTCGTACCTATGCTCACGGGAGCCAAAAGACCAGCATATGAGCAGGTGATGAAAAAGGTAGAAAAGGACGTAGATAAAAAACTCCACCCCAATATTCTTTTCTATAAAGGCACTTTAAAAGAGTACAAGGAAGCTTTAAATATTGAGGACAAAGATGTCCCTCACTTTTACCTACTGGATAAAGAAGGAAAAATCATCTACGCCACCACAGGTTCCTACGATCCTTCCAAACTTCAAAAAATAATTGACGAATTGCCTTTCGAGTAATAGCTTAGCTACATGACTAAAGGGCCTATCGGAGTATTTGATTCTGGGTATGGAGGACTCACTGTATTGAGAGAAATTGTAAAATCCCTTCCCAATCATGACATCATATATCTTGGTGACAATGCCCGCACACCTTATGGCACCAGGTCCTTCGAAACAATCTATGAGTACACATGGGAGTGCGTTCAGGAATTGTTCTCCTTAGATTGTCCCTTGGTAATACTAGCATGCAACACCGCATCAGCAAAGGCCTTAAGAACTATTCAGCAAAAAAACCTGCCCATAACCGCACCAACCAATCGCGTGCTTGGCGTAATTCGCCCTACAGCTGAAGTCATCCATAGCTACACCAAAACTGGTCACATTGGCGTGTTAGGAACATCTGGCACCGTATCTTCAGAGTCTTATTTGCTTGAGATCAAAAAACAATCTCCTGATTTAAAAGTCTACCAGCAAGCTTGTCCTTTATGGGTGCCGCTCGTGGAAACTGGCGAGTACAATGCGCCTGGTGCAGACTTTTTTGTAAAAAAATACCTGGACGAACTTTTTCAACAGTCTGATCTAATTGACACGCTACTCCTCGCTTGCACTCACTATCCGCTTTTGATAGAAAAAATAAAGGAGTATGCACCAAAACAGGTCTCAATAATTAACCAGGGAGAAATAGTAGCTCCAAGCTTAAAAGACTACCTCGAGAGGCACCCGGATATGAACGCCCGAATCAGCCAGAACGGATTACGTAAATTTCTTACCACGGACTCAAGTTATGGTTTTGACCAAAAGGCAACAATATTCTACGGGGAAGAAATTAAAAGCAATATTGTGCATATTTAATGCAAAATCGTTTTGACTATGGCTTACAACGAAGAATTGGCCGAACGAATCAGGCAGGCTTTACCTCATGAAGAATTGCCTCATTTTACTGAAAAGAAAATGTTTGGTGGCATAGCCTTTATGTATAAAAACAAAATGTCAGTCGGTGTGGTCAAAGACGACCTGATGGTCCGGGTGGTGACCCCTAAAATGGATGGTGTCCTATCAAAACCTTATGTGAAAGAAATGGATTTCACGAAGCGACCAATGAAAGAATTTATATTTGTCACCCCAGGAGGTTTCGATGACCTCAAATCCATGCAGGAGTGGATTAAGTTGGGTATCGAACATGCTCAAAGCAAAGTGGAAGTTTAATGAAAATCGAGATTAGGAAATTAGGTCACTCTGAAAGACCTCCAATGGAGCTACTGCTCAAAGCAGATCCGTCAGAAACGATGATCGAAAAATATGTCTATTCAGGCGAATGCTATCTGGCCGAACATGACGGTGAACTTGTTGGAACATTTGTACTGATGCCCAATTCAGCCCATGAGATTGAATTGATGAATATCTCCATTGCAGAAGAGCATCAACATCAGGGTATTGGCAAGGACATTATCAAGTATGTAGTACGTATTTCCAAAATGGAAGGGTACGAAGACCTGATTGTTAAAACTGCTGATACCAGCACAGAAGTCATCAAATTTTACGAAAAAATGAAATTCGTCTACGACTTCACTGTGAAGGGCTATTTCATCCAATACTATAAGGAACCTATTATCGAAAATGGCAAACAAGCCATCGATCAGATTGTAATGCGAAGGAAGCTGTAAGCACAAAAAAAGCACATCTCAATCCTGAAATGTGCTTTATGTCTCAAATAGTTTAGGGTTATTTTACCTCTATGAACATCCCGTCTGCTTCCTTATTGACACTGACCAAACCAGCATTTCTAAGGCCTTTTATGGCTTTGTCCCATTTCTTATTAGAAAGCCCTGCAGCATCCTTCAAAGCATCCAGTCCCATTCTGTTTTGAGGCTTCAATAGTTCAACTACCTGCTTCTCATCCTCGGTTAGCTCCACTTTAGCCTTTTTCTCAGGTTTCATTTGCGGGAAGAACAGAACATCCTGTATAGAATTTGAATTGGTCATGATCATTGATAACCGGTCGATTCCCAGACCTACTCCAGATGTTGGCGGCATGCCATACTCCAAAGCTCTCAGGAAATCTTCATCAAGCATCATTGCTTCGTCATCGCCCCGCTTCGCCAATTCCAACTGATCTTCGAAGCGTTTCCTCTGATCTATCGGGTCATTTAACTCTGAGTAAGCATTCATGATCTCTTTCCCGTTGCAGATGGCTTCAAAACGCTCCACTAATCCTGGCTTGGATCTGTGTTTCTTGGTTAATGGGCTCATTTCCTCAGGGTAATCGATAATGAAAGTAGGTTGGATCAACTGACCTTCACATTTCTCACCAAAAATCTCATCGATCAATTTGGCTTTGCCCATGGTTTCATCCGTCGGCACCTCAAGTTTCCTTGCAGTATCCCGTAGTTCGGCCTCTTCCATTTCAGCAATATCTATTCCAGTGAAATGTTTGATGGCTTCAAACATCGTAAATCTTCTCCATGGTCTTTGGAAGTCAATGGTATTTGCACCCACTTTTACTTTTGTATCACCATTAAGATTGATAGCAATGCGCTCTACAAGCTCCTCCATAAAATCCATCATCCAGAAATAATCTTTATAAGCAACATAAAGCTCAATCTGGGTAAACTCCGGGTTGTGAAAACGAGACATCCCTTCGTTTCTGAAATCCTTGGCAAACTCATACACTCCATCAAATCCACCTACGATCAGCCTCTTCAGGTAAAGCTCATTGGCAATACGCAAAAAGAGTTTCATGTCCAGCGTATTGTGATGAGTCTCAAATGGCCGTGCTGCGGCTCCCCCATGGATCGGCTGTAGAATTGGTGTTTCCACTTCCAGGTACCCGTGTTCGTTCATGAAGTCACGGATTGTATTTACAAGCTGTGTTCTCTTCTTAAAAGTCTCTTTCACATGCGGATTGACGATCAGGTCAAGGTATCTCTGCCTGTATCGTTGCTCTGGGTCTGTGAAGGCATCGTGTACTTTCTTGTTTCCAGCTTCATCCTCGGTTTCTTTGACAATTGGTAGAGGTCGCAGGGATTTGCTCAATATTTTCAAATCAGTCACGTGAATAGAAATCTCACCTACCTGGGTAGTGAATACATATCCTTTAATGCCAATAATATCACCGATATCAAGTCGCTTTTTGAAGACATCATTGTAGAAAGTGGTATCTCCTTCCGGACAAATATCATCTCTGGTCACATAAATTTGAATCCGGCCAGTACTGTCCTGAATCTCCGCAAAAGAGGCCGATCCCATGATCCTCTTAGACATTAAGCGCCCAGCGATAGAGATATCCTTATAATCCGTTTTTCGTCGTTCGTAATTTTCCTTGATGTCCTTTGCACTTACATTCACCTCAAAAAGGGCTGCCGGATAGGGATCAATCCCCATTTTCATCAAAGCTTCACGCTCGTTTCTTCGTTGGATTTCTTGTTCGCTTAAATGCATTTTTTATGATTTACTACGTCTTCTTTTTAGTTCTTTTTTTACCAGAGTAAACTCACGCCCGCTCTGCCCTGCTATTGAGGTGTTTTCATCGGCCCTTCTAAATAAATAGGGCAACACCTTCTCCACCGGACCATAAGGAACATACTTGGCCACTTTGTATCCCAAATCGGCCAGTTTGAATGAAATATTATCACTCATTCCTAAAAGTTGCGCAAAATACACCCTATCATCGGATTTCTCAATTTTATGAGTATCCATCAGGTTAGCAAGGAGCTGGCTGGAAGCTTCATTATGGGTCCCGGCACAGACAGCAAATCGGTCGATATGCTCTACAGCAAACTTCAGAGCTGCATCATAATCCCGATCAGTGGCCGCTTTGTTGGGTTGGATCGGATCTGGATAACCTAGCTCTTCTGCCCTGTCCCGCTCCTTTTCCATATAGGCACCACGCACCAATTTAGCTGCAAACCAGCATCCATCAGCGCTGATTGCTTCAAAGCCTGCTTTCATATTGGCAAGCGCCTCATGCCGATAAAGTTGATAGGTATTGTAAACAAAAGGTTTCTCCTTATTGTACTTCTTCATCAGGTCATATGAAATCTCGTCGATCACATCTTGAATCCAGGATTCTTCTGCATCGATCATAAATTTCATATCATTAGCTACTGCCTGGCCTACAATGGTGTCAATTCGTTCTACCATTCGGTCAAAACGTTTTTGCTCCTTATCAGTTAGTTCAGCTCCTTTTTGCTTTTTTTCCATCAGACGGGTTGATCCCAGTCCCGTCATTTTGATCACACAAAAAGGGATGCTCACGTGTTGTTTGGCGTATTCTGATACTCTTAGCGCCTCCTCCATTGCAGCATCATAGCCATCTTCATTGGCTTCTCCCTCTACGGAATAATCGAGAATTGTCTTCACATTAAAATTTGCCAATTGTATCATTCGCGGCTCACTTCCTTGAAAAGACTCACCACCACAAAATTGATCAAACAGGGTTTTTCTAATGATTCCCTTCACGGGAAAGCGAACTTTCAATGCTGCACTAGTCAGTGCTGTACCAGCTTTCACCATCCAGGGGTAATTCATGGTGGAAAATACAAAATGCGATTTTTTTAGTTCCCAATTACTCCTATGGGCAAACGCAGTTGCAGTATCTTCAAAGTTGATTTTTGAGTTTTCTGACATACTTTTGAATCTGACGGCAAAGATAGTAAGCCATCAATCATTTTTGCATGTTGATTTTGATAGACATTTTTTGAATTAGAAAGATTGAAAATTCCTGAATACATAACCTTTACCGAAGAGCCTGCCAGTTCGCTCGATGACCTTTTGAAGCAGTTCAAGCCAGATAAGGTAGCTTATCTGGTAGATGAAAACACCAAAGAACATTGTCTCCCGTTGTTTCAGTTGGAGGAAGGCGCTTCCATTATTGAAATAAAAAGTGGTGAGCTCCACAAAAACCTGGTCACATGCCAGCAGATTTGGAGTGAACTTACGGAATTGGGTTTTAGTAGAAAATCTCTCCTGGTCAATATTGGTGGAGGGGTCATTGGTGATATGGGAGGCTTTGTAGCTTCTACTTATAAAAGAGGCATTCGCTTTATCAACTTCCCTACCACATTGCTGGCTTCAGTAGATGCCAATATTGGTGGAAAGCTGGGCATTGATTTTAACGGCTTCAAAAATCACATCGGTGTATTCCAGGATCCGGATGCTGTTGTAATTTGTGATAGGTTTCTAAAAACGCTTTCTCTTAGAGAGTTGAGATCTGGTTTTGCAGAGGTAATCAAACACGGACTCATCTATGATCAGAATTATTTCCAAAAAATAAAATCTCAGCATTTTCCGGATATTGAATGGCTTGATGTCATCAAAAAATCTGTGGAAATCAAAGGACAGGTTGTGGAACAGGATCCACGGGAGGCTGGATTACGAAAAATCTTGAATTTTGGACATACGCTAGGACATGGCATTGAGACCTGGTATCTCAACTCCGGAAAATCCCTACTACATGGTGAGGCTATTTCCATTGGAATGATTACCGAAGGTTATTTGTCGTTCAAATCAGGAAAGGTTTCAGAAGAAGACCTAAACGGCCTCACTGGTTATATCGTTTCTCTATATGGAACATTTGATCTACCTCCACTGGAAGAAATTGTCCCTTTGATGATGCAGGACAAGAAGAATACGGGCAATGAAATTAGTTTCTCATTGCTCGAGTCTCTGGGAAAATGTGGGTATGACCAGCGTATTTCACTGGAATGGATAGAAGAATCTTTCGTTTTTTACAAAAAGCTCAAATAAAAAGATCATCCTTTTCGGCAATCCCGTTTTGCATACTAGTTTTGGCCGTTCTTGTTTTATTCTTCTGAATCTTTTTTGGGGATGCAACAAGAAGTGTAACCGAGCCTACCAAGGCTGTAGCGATTAGGGTTCCGATAGTTTTAGTTAGTGACATGGTAAATCATCATTTTAAGTGTTATAATAACGAAAACAACCCTCCCGCTGTTTTACCTTATTATGTAAATATTCAAAGATTTGAAGTATCAGCTCAAAAAGTTCGACCAATCGCTCAAAGGAAGCGTCCAATTAACCTCTTCAAAGAGCGAGAGCAACCGTGCATTGTTGATCAATGCACTCAGTGGCAATAAACTCATTCTTCAAAATCTTTCTGCAGCTCGTGACACACAAACCATGACTCGCTTAATGCAAGAATCAGGCCAAATATGGGATGTGTTGGATGCAGGTACTACCATGAGGTTCTGCACAGCATATTTAGGTGTGAAAGGCTCAGGACAGACCATCACTGGAACCGAGCGGATGTGTCAGCGGCCAATTGGACTTTTGGTAGATGCACTGCGTAAATTGGGTGCAGAGGTTGAATACATGGAAAATGACGGGTACCCACCAATGAAAATTAAGGGGATTACCAATCAACTCACCAGTAAAATTGAGATCCCTGGTAATATCAGCAGCCAGTTCATCAGCGCACTGTTGATGATCGGTCCGGCGCTTCCTGATGGATTGGAGCTCACGCTTACCACAGAAATATTCAGCAGACCTTATATAGAAATGACACTTGGACTGATGGAAAGATTTGGCGTAAAAGCTTCCTGGGTTGGGAATACGATTCAAATCAATCCACAACCTTACCAAACAGGCAACTACACTATAGAAAGTGACTGGTCTGGGGCAAGTTACTGGTATGCGATGGCTGCATTGAATGGGCAATCAGATCTAATCTTAGGTGGTCTAAGAGAGGAGAGCCTGCAGGGAGACCAGGAAATCGCGAAAATTATGACCGGACTAGGTGTGAAAACTCAGTACCTGTCCTCAGGGGCTCGACTGACCAACATGGGGGATGTTCAGAAAACTTTAACTCTGGATTTCAAAACCTGCCCTGACCTGGCGCAAACTGTGATGGTAGTAGCTGCACTAAAGGGAACAACCTTGGAAATGACTGGACTGGAGAGTCTTAGAATCAAAGAAACGGACCGCATTGCTGCCATGCAAAATGAATTGGCCAAACTTGGAGCTACCCTTACAGAAAATGGAAGTAGCTGGACAATGAAACCCGGAGAAGTCCCTGCAAAAATAGAAATGATCGAAACCTATGATGATCACCGCATGGCCATGGCCCTTGCCCCAGTTTGTCAGCTTAGGCAAATCCAAATTGATGATCCGGATGTGGTTAAAAAATCTTATCCAGATTTCTGGAAGGATTTGGGATCAGTTGGCACGATTATTCAAGAAATTTAATAAAAATACCCCATTTGGAAATCTGACGACATTTCTAAGGTCGTACCTTCAATGAAGATTTTTTAACTGAGAACTTTTGTTAACTTGAAAAATATCGGGATGATGATCTCTTTATTTGAAGAAAGTTCAAATCATTCCAGTTAGATATTTGTTCAACCATGAGCATTGCTCATTCATTATCAATCAACCTATGAAGGAAACTTATTATAATCGAGAAGACCTTGGGAAATTTGGCAACATCACTGAGTTTCAAAAGGAACTTGGAGACAAGTTTTTTGATTACTACAATGATGTGTTTAAGCCGGGAGCATTATCTGCCCGTGAAAAAGCACTAATCGCTCTGGCTGTAGCCCATGCTATACAGTGCCCTTATTGTATAGATGCTTACACTTCCACCTCTTTAAAGAAAGGCTCAGACGAAGAGCAAATGATGGAAGCCATTCATGTTGCCGCAGCTATTCGTGGAGGAGCATCGCTTGTTCATGGCGTACAAATGATGAACCAGGTGAAAGATAAGATGATGTAGTCCCGTTGCGGCTTTAACCATCAGAGACTCTAAAGCTCATCACCACTTTGTGGCAATCTGCAAGAATGAATCAAAATTTATTCCCTGCAATATCACATTTAGAAATATGTCATTAACATCTCTTAAACGACAAAAACACGAACTAGCCAAAGCGGCTTCTCAGGTAGAAATACTGGATGATAACGAATCTATTGGTGTCCCTACCTTTCAGGAAAAGCTGGAAAACATTGGTATGTTTCCGTTAAAACCAACTGGAATCGAAATCCTTCAGATCAATGTGGGCAAGATGTGCAACCAGGTTTGTAAACACTGTCATGTGGATGCTGGTCCTGACCGTAAGGAGATTATGACTCGGGATACGATGCAGCAAATCCTGGATGCTATGAGGGGAACTGATATTCAGACTGTTGATTTAACCGGTGGTGCTCCTGAGATGAACCCTGATTTCAGATGGTTTGTGGAGCAGATTTCAGCAATGGGTAAGTCCACCATCGTTCGATGTAATCTGACCATCATTGTGGCCAATCCAAAATACAATGATCTGCCAGAGTTTTACAAAAAGCACAATATACAAGTGGTTTCTTCCCTTCCCTATTTTGCTGCAAAGCGAACAGATGCTCAGCGAGGCGAAGGTGTATTTGAGAAATCTATCAAAGCGTTAAAAATGCTCAATGAGGTGGGCTATGGAATGCCAGACTCTGGTTTAAAACTTGATTTGGTATACAATCCGTCAGGGGCATTTTTGCCTGGCGATCAGGGAGAGCTCCAGTATGAATTCAAACAGAAACTTGGTGAAATGTATGACATAAAGTTTAATGAACTGTATGCCATTACCAACTTGCCAATTAGTCGCTTCCTGGACTACCTTAGAAACACGGACAATTATGAGGAATACATGCACGAGCTCGTCAATGCATTCAATCCTGCAGCTGCCGTAGGAGTGATGTGTAGAAACACTATCAGTGTAAGCTGGGATGGATACTTATACGATTGTGATTTCAACCAGATGCTGGATTTAAAATTAGACAATGCTCCAACACATATTTCTGATTTTGATTGGGAAGCGACTGTAAATCGGGAGATCAGGATTAGCCAACACTGCTATGGATGCACAGCAGGAGCAGGTTCTAGTTGTGGAGGGACAACTACTTAAATATTAGTCTTAATTACTCCTACTTTGTCAAGTTACTGAATTGCGTTTATAATTCTGTTGGATCTGGCAATGGTACCTTGCAAGTTGTTGCATGCATAGTTCCATTGTACTATCAAGAGACTCCCAACGGCTGATGATAGTTGCGGCGACCAGCTTTC
>JAVJQA010000060.1:0-244687 GCA_040218045.1 Marinoscillum sp. | reverse complement strand
ATCTGAAGTTTATGCAGTGCAGGAATATTTAGCATTAGAAGATTCCATGAGATCAACCATGGAGGCTATCGAAGAGCAAAAAACCAAATTTTTTGGCAACTACACTGACCTGAAAAATCAGCTTGGAGGGATCACAGCCCTGGCTGCAGAAGTAAAAATGAAAAGTGAAACCCGTAAAGAAGAATTGAAACAGCAGATCCAGTCAGACCTAGCTGAAGTAAAGGAACTGATAGCTGCCAATAAGCAACTGATCAGTGAAGCTCCTACTGGTAAAGAAGGAACCACTGCACTATTGGCCATTTCGGGTGAGCTTAACGCTATTGAAGCAACCATTGATAAGACGAGTGAGTTAATCGAGAAAAATGATTTTCTGACAAGCCAGGACCAGATCAATGCTGCTAAAGAAAAAGCTTTGGCGATCAACACTGAGCTTCAGGAAGTAATCACTAAATATAAAGCCAACACTAAAACCAAAAAAGGTTAAACAAGGTTGATTTTTGAACTGCCCGTCCTGATCAATGGTCAGGACGCGGCAGTTCTTATTTAGTTATGCTTTATAGAATTTCGCTTGGGTTTTTGATCGTTTCAATAATCATCCTGACCCTAACCATTGCAAATAATAAGTTACAATCTTCATCTCCAAATCAGGAAATAACCGAGGCAAGGCAAGCCATTGCTATCGCTGCAAAAGCGAACACAGACCACTATGCCAAACCTACCCTGTCTCTTGCAAGGGGATTATACGACTCTGCAATGAACCACTGGAAAAAAGAAAATGACCGGTTCATCTTGCTCCGTGATTTTGAAAAAGCAAGAACCTTTGCACAACAAGCCAATCAGCTGGCCCTTTCGGCTATGCAAATCGCTAAAAAAACGGAATCTGAGCTTAATTCACTGGTCTCTTATCAGGTAGAATACCTTCGCGAGAAGTTCAACCTGTATCAGGGCCACTACAGCAAAATACCTCTGGACAAAGGGCTCAATATGGATTTGGCCAATGCCAAAATGCTCTTTCAGGAAGGTCTTGTGGCCTATAACAAAGGTGACTTCAAGGCCAGCAAATCCCGGCTGGACAATGCTGAATTCCTGATCGCAAAGGTCAATGGTCATGCCAGAGCTCTTCTTGAGGAATACTTCGAGCATCACAATGACTGGGTCGATTCCGTTAATAAGACTATAGTAAAATCAGCTAAAGACAAGGCTCCATGCCTCATTATTGATAAATATGGAAGGACCTGCCAGCTATACAACCAAGGAAACCTGATTGGCACTTTCGAGGTAGAACTCAGCTCCAACTGGATTGGAGATAAAATGCATCAGGGAGACAAGGCTACACCAGAAGGTACCTACCAGGTGGTGAAGACCAAAGCAGACGTCCATACAAAATACCATAAAGCACTCCTGATCAACTATCCCAACGATGAAGACAAGAAGCGTTTTACCAACAACCAAAAGCAGGGAAAAATCAAGTCAGGAGCGCAAATCGGCGGTCTGATAGAGATTCATGGGCACGGTGGAAAAGGGATTGATTGGACAGATGGGTGTGTGGCACTGACCAATCAGGATATGGATTTGCTCTATTCATACTGTTCAGAAGGCACAGCTGTGACCATAGTGGGTTCACTGCGCTCCTTTGAAGAAATCATGCACTTAGCAGACAATTAAATGCGATACACACTACTACAATTAAGCTCGGGGTTCAAAGAAATCCTGACATCAAAAAAAAGAAGAAATATAGGCTTGGTAGCGATCACGGCACTCATCATGATCGTGGTGCCAAAAGTGATCCAAAAAGCTTCGACAGCCCTGGTACTAAGTACATATGAAACCACCCCACTAGACTCGTTGCAACTTAGCGAGACAAAGGCTTCACTGACCGCTGATATTGCTAAACAAGACAAAAAACTCAATGCCAAAATCCCATCGGCACATTACCTGGTGATCAATACGGCAGACAATGAGTTCACCCTTTATAAAAAAAATGACATTATCCGTAAGGACAAATGCAGTACGGGTAGCTACATCCTCCTGAAAAATGGAGACCAGCAAGAATGGCTCTTTAAAACACCTAAGGGTGAATTCAACATCCGTGGCAAAACCACTTCTCCGGTCTGGAAAAAACCGGACTGGGCGTTTGTGGAAGCAGGGCTGCCTGTGCCTGCCATCAATGCCTCTTCAAGATATGAATATGGAGTACTCGGTGACTATGCCCTCAACCTTGGTCATGGGTATCTCATCCATGGCACGCTCTATCAGAGATTTCTGGGACTTCCTGTCACGCATGGGTGCATCAGGCTAAATGATGAAAACCTGGAACTGGTTTACAAGTCCCTCAACACCAATTCCAAAGTATATATTTTCTGAAATGATAAAAATTACCTTCTATGCGGTTTGTGCGCTCCTATTGACTTTCCTAATCTATATGAGCCTGGCTCCTATGGTGGAAATACGCCAAACATCACGGCACATTCAAATGGACTCTGTACCCAGGAAGCAACTCCCGTCTGAAGTAAGTGCCCTCAACAGGGAACTGACTTTTAAACAAGCACTTCTGGAACTCTCGCAGGAAGATTCCATTGGCCTGATCGTAAACCTGAATGACAGCACCATCGGTATTTCTATTCATGGAGTGGTGCTCCATTCCACAAAAACAAACAGCCTCCATATTGATCCCTGGTTGACTCGCCTGCCAGACGCCTTATACCTTGATAAATTTTCCAGGCCGGTAACCATCTCTTCCCATCGGTCTACTATCATCAAAGAACCGATCGTGGTGAGAGAAGCGCCGAAAGACCCATTAGAAGCAGCTGTAAATGCCTATCAACCTGATACCTTGATCCAAAACCCGGCATTTCTACAGTTTGATATGGAAACCAACGTTCGTTTGCTCATTGAGCAGGACATGACTACCACCTGGCTGGACCGAAAGACCCGGTTTGCTTTTTTCAATGCGCTATATATGGGCAATCTAAAAGTGAACCTGAAGCATTTTTTTACCTGGAGAGGCCCCGCCTATACGCCTGAGATTCGCATGGCACTGCCAGCCGATGACATGAGGGCCATCTATCGGGCGCTACCCTCTAAAACCAGTGTAGTCATATACCTGAACCGGGCAAGCACGTAACATAAAATATTTCCAAATTAACCCGGTGACCAAGAGCAATCCATCCCGTCTAAACCATTGAATCTTATAAAATGGAGATGATTGTAATATGATAACTGATATGAAAAGTGTGATAATGGGAACCCTCTTTATCATCGCTATATTTGGTCCGCTTTTTTACTTTGTGTGGCTTGGAAGAGCACGGCTAAACAAATCCAAAAGGATAATAAACCGGGTGGCCAACCAAAGAAAATTGCGATTTACTGAGCGTGAATTGTGGAATGATCGCGGCTTGGCCATTGATCCTGTAAAACGCATGCTCATATGGGTGGACACTTCCACCAGCAACTATACATGGAATATTATCAACCTAACGGGCATCAGTAGCTGCACGGTTATCCATACTAGCGACTCCATCCAATTGAACATTATCCAAACCAATAGAGCGATCGCTTCTGAAACGATTTGCATTTTCGATACAAAAACCGATGACCCTTTTGAGCATGGGTTTCATCAACTATTGGCTACCCGGTGGAAAGACCGGATCAACCAATTCATTTCCACGAAAAATTCACCTTCGCTAACCCCCCGCCGAAAAGCCGCGTAGAAATCGGGGTTGCGGTAACTACAGAGAAGTTCAGGACAAAAAACGCCGTAGAGTAAGATTCCTAAACAAAGCATACCAATCAGTTCTTATGCCCGGACATCCGCAATTCCATCATCTTTGTCAAAGACTTTTTTAGCGAAAGGGCAAAGTGGCAGGATTTTTTTGTCGTTGCTCCGGGCATACTGCACGGCTTCCATTACCAGTTTCTTACCAAATCCTTTGCCGTTGAAGTTTTCTTCAACCCCTGTG
Organism: Marinoscillum sp.; assembly: GCA_040218045.1. GTDB lineage: Bacteria > Bacteroidota > Bacteroidia > Cytophagales > Cyclobacteriaceae > Marinoscillum. The sequence goes on along the minus strand of JAVJQA010000060.1, from coordinate 240,728 downwards.
TGGTCTATAATGAACCTGGAATCACCAGCCCATACAAAGGTCATTTCGCCAGCCTCCTGGTCATTTTCATAGATAACAAAGCGTCCTTTTTTACCATTGTCTTCCCTCTCTGTTTTTATCATGGCTTATTCCTCTGATTTAATGCTCAATGCTCCCGAAGGACATGCAGAAACCTGCTTGATAAGTTCCTCAGCGCTTGCATTTTCTGGCTTGATCCATGGCCTTCCCTTTGGATCGTACACCTTAGGTAAGGTTTTCACACAAATCCCGGAGTGCTGACATTTTTCTGGTTTCCACAAAATGGTTATTTCACCTTTAGGGTATTCTATCGTTTTCATATTGCTTTTATTTTTAAATATAATCCAGTTCTGGCACTTTCAATTTTGCTATGTCCCAGTTGGCTTTCTTAGCCCCAGCTGTATAGGCTGATTCCATAAAATCCAAAAGGGCAGCATACGGGTTCTCCGATTTTAACAGGTTATTGTAAGTTAATATAGCCATGGGACTTCCCTTAGCATCTACCCATTCTGCTGTAGTGGGCTTCAGTGGTTCTTTTTCTAAGCCCTCTGGTGAAGGGTAGGTATATGAGTAAAAAGCAGGCTCGGGCATATTTTCATCTCCTGCCCAGAAACCGAAACTGATGCACTCATGAGAGTATGCATCTTTGTCCGATAGTCTTGCTCCCTCAGCCATGGCCGGTGCCAGGTTGCCGGAGAAACGTGTCACTGCCAGGTCCATAGAATGCCAATAGAGATGCACGGGACAAGTCTTGCCATAAAAGCGACCGCTGAACTCCTTAAAAATCCCATCGACCCAAAGCAGAATCCGCCATAAGTCTTTGGTGTAGGCATCGTCGTAGTGGTGATACGCGGTTATTTCACCGAAAGGTTGCTCAATGTTTAAGTCAAAGGGCTTGTCTATAATGGAGACGGAAATTTGGAATCGCTTGAGAATCTCAGAAAGCTGCTTGTAGAAATCCGCCACACTTATGCCATGGAGTAGCGAGAAACTAGCGGCTTCACCTCTTCTAGTATCGACTTCCAGCTGGTGCTGGTTTACATTTAGTGTGATCTCAAAGCTATCCAAGCCATCATTGTACGGTATGGGGCCAGTGGTGATGCCTTTGGTGGACACATATTCTGTCACGTACCACCAATGGTTTTTGCGAGGTGTTGACTTCAAACGGATCTTGCCCATGATCTGTAAAAACAAATGCAAAGTCATTTTCTTTTGCTCATTTCCCTTATAGTCAAGATATGGTAATTGGCTCAAATTGTTCATTTAGAAAGTCGTTTGATATTGTTGATTAGTTCTATTCTGTCAAGTTTAGATACTGAAATGAATTCAACATGACGTTACTTAGTTTTAATTTTCGTTCTATCATCCTAGTGGTCATCCTGAACTTGTTTCGCTACCTGTGGTTACTAACTTGACCTCTATTTCAAATGCATCCACGAGTAGCCATAAGAAAAACAGGTTACTGATGTAATCCTAAATCATTTCACATCGGACGTTTTATAAGCGGAATGACTTTTTTGCCCATTAGCTCTATTGATTGCAGTAATTGTTCGTGCGATAATCCTGCATTATCCATTTGAAAAGTAAACCGATCTACCCCACCAAGCGACTCACTGTGGCGTAATAGTTTTTCAGCAACCTGATCTGGCCCACCCACCACCAGCACTCCTTTAGGCCCTGTCAAAGAATCAAAATGTGATCGGGTCACCGGAGGCCAGCCTCGCTCCTTGCCTAGCTTAGTCCACAACTCCGCGTAGCCCGGATAGTAATCCGCAATCGCCTGCTCACTGGTTTCAGCCACGTAGCCTGGTGAATGTAATCCCACTTTTAGCTGATCTTGTGAAAACCCAGCCCGATGCCCTGCTTGTCGGTACAGGTCAACTAAAGGACGAAAGCGTTCTGTTGCTCCACCAATGACCGCTACCATTAAGGGCAGTCCCAAGGAACCTGCACGTACAAAAGATTCCGGTGTGCCCCCAACGCCCAACCAAACGGGCATTTTTTCCTGTACAGATCTTGGGTAAACGGGTTGATTATCCAAAGCAGGCCTAAACTTGCCTGACCAGGTAACATATTCCTGATCGCGGACCTGGAGCAGTAACAACAGCTTCTCTATAAAGAGGGCATCATAGTCCTTAAGGTCAAACCCGAAAAGCGGAAAGGCTTCTGTGGCAGACCCACGCCCCACTACCAGTTCTGTCCTCCCCTTCGAAATAAGATCAAGGGTAGCAAAACTCTGGTATACACGTACAGGATCATCTGTACTTAATACTTTCACGGCACTACTAAGACGAATCCTTTTCGTCCGGGCAGCTGCAGCTGCGAGTATTACTGCCGGTGCTGAGTCCAGAAATTCTTTTTTGTGGTGCTCACCGATACCAAAAACATCAAGTCCGGCCTCATCCGCACTTACGATTCGATCCAGCAACTGCTCCATAGCATCTGCCGCACTAAGGTTGCTCCCGTACATTGCCGATGCGAAACTATCTATTCCTATTTCCATGGTTATTTTATAACTATAGCACTGATTATAAGCATGCTCCCGGAGGTGACCCCCCTAATGCTCTTAAGTTAAGCGGTTTTCCTATGTCCTCTCCCTTCACCCTCTCCATAGAGAGGGACAAAAGGGAGCTTAACTTAATGGCATTGTGCCCCCGCCAGCGGGCTTTTGATTTTCTTGTCCCAAATTTATGATTTACGGCAAGCCTGTGCATTGATGTATGGTAAGAATCGACTTTTATGAAGCTTTTTTAGCCAGCTCCTTGCGGACACGGCTCAAACTTTCGGAAGTAATGCCCAGGTAGGAAGCTACCATGGTTTGCGGAACTCTTAGAAGTATATCCGGGTACATGGCGACAAAGTGTAAGTACCTGTCCTCGGCTGTTGCACTCAAGAGTAGGTTGACCCTGTTCTGCAGATGGCGGATATGGTTATGAAGCAGCCGGTTGTTGAACGCAGTAAAACCCGGAAACCTCCTGGAAAGCAACTGAACAAAACTTTCATCTATTACAGCTACCTGGCTATCCTCCAGTGCCTGGATAAGGTATGCAGAAGGCTGATTGAAATAAACACTTTCCCTGTCGGTGACAAACCAGCTTTCGGGAGCAAAAGAAATCGTGTGATCTTTACCTTTTTTATCTATGGAGTACTGCCTAAGCAATCCCTTTTCCACAAAAAAACCATGCTTGCAAACCTCTCCTTTCCTTAAAAGGAATTGATCCTTTTTCACTTTTTTGATGATGCACTTCTCTACTACTGATGCAATCTCTGTTTCGTCAATATGGAGATTGGAAGCCAAATAGGATTTTATATCAGTACTGTTCATTTTTACGTTCTGTTGGTTCTTTAAATGCCTGGTTACACTCCCTACCCTCTCCCAACCGGTTCTTTGAAACGAATATAAAAATACACTTTGAATTAAATCCTAAGCCATGGCCATCCTGAAATTGATAGGTGTTGATAATTTGACCTTTGTTGGTGTTTCCATCAAACGCTAATCCGTGGCCTTCAAAGCATCATCCCGAATTTAGTTCGGGATCTTCGATCAATATTTACCCTGTTTGATTTTAGGTGCGTCCTCCAACTTATTACCACTAACACTCACCATATTAAGAATATCAAAAGCATCTTCCAGATACCGAAACAAGTTCGGCATGACGGAAAGATGCGAAACGATTCCAGAATTTACCTGCAAACGCCCATCCGTGACCTCATCCCGAATTTAGTTCGGGATCTTCGATCAATATTACCCTGTTTGATTTTAGGTGCGTCATCCAACTTATTACCACTAACACTCACCATGTGAAGAATATCAAAAGCATCTTCCAGATACCGAAACAAGTTCGGCATGACAGAAAGATGCAATGCGATTCTAGGTTTTTCCTTCAAACGCCAATCCCTGACGTCATCCCGAATTTAGTTCGGGATCTTCGATCAATATTACCCTGCTTGATGTTAGGTGTGTCATCCAGCTTATTACCACTAACACTCACCATGTGAAGAATATCAAAAGCATCTTCCAGATACTGAAACAAGTTCGGCATGACAGAAAGATGCGAAACGATTCCAGAATTTACCCGCAAACGCCAATCCGTGACGTCATCCCGAATTTAGTTCGGGATCTTCGATCAATATTACGCTGCTTGATTTTAGGTCCGTACTCCACTCATGAGACTCAAATTGAGTGCTTATTGTTAACTGGAAAGATTACGAAATCAACTCACCAATGCGAGAATTATCCATTACCTTGAGAGAAATCCCCTGATCTTGCCTAATTGCTATGGTCTTTTGCTTTCATTCGTTTTCTTCGTAATAATAAGAATAGTCAATACCTTTCATATAAGTTTCACGGTCGTGGATTTTGTCAGTGAGTGCATCCGCCAAAAGTGATTCCAGTGTGTCGCTTTTAGTCGGGCTCAACTTCATTGCACCCATATAATCGGCTTTGCTTATTTTACTCCAATCCACACATTTTTTGAGACGTTTTTTCAAGATCAAATCCAACCATACCTGGCGCTTCTCCCATTCCCTTCCATAAACGGGTGAGCTATGCTCATTTCCACATATTTACTCACGATTTCGGAAAAAGTGCTTTCGGGCATTGCCTCTATTTTTACGAGTGTCTCGTCCAGAAAGCGTGCAGCAGCAATTTGGAATCCACCTTTTGAGATATTTTTTTGGCGTATCTGTCCGGCAAAATCATACAGTCCACCAAATAGATAAGCGTGGATTTGTTGTAAGCCCTGGGTAGTGCCTACTTCTATGTTTTCAATAAATGTACTTTCAAACAAGGCGTAGGCTTTGGTTTTGCTCTTGCCATCAATAGTCTCATCACTGTAGGTAAACCACTCAATAAAGCGATTGGCTTTTTTGCTGGGAAACTCCTTGCCCAAAGAGATAATGCCGTCATAATCCAGCATATCAGAGTTGTATTGTTTTCCATCGGCCGCAGTAAGTTTCAGTTGGGTAGTGGCACTACCCAACTGATTGTTTTCTTTTCTGAATTTTGACTTGAGGTATTTCCAGTAGTTCCGATTTTTATTATAGTCACTTTCATCTCGCAGAACCGCCACTATGTCTAGCACAGAAAACCACCACTTGGAATGAGTCTCATCCCAAACTGCCCTGACTTCACGGTCATCAAAAAATCGTATGCTTACCTTTTCACTCATTCTTCTAAATAATTATTTTGCATCAGGTATTCATGGATTGTTTTCATTGGATACCTACTATTCATTTGTGTCATCTTCTAATCCTTTTCATCCGTGATTCAGACAACAGGAAACAACCCCTGCATCAAGCCCTTTCTTATGCTGCTTCATCTGGCGGTTGAGCGATTCAAATTTGGTTCGGAAATTACTTCCAGAGATGCACGATCACGAATATCAGACCTGTAAGTGTACTTCAGGTCTTCAAGTAGAGAGATAAGTTGTTGTTCTATTTGAGCTTCTTTGGTCATGTGTTTTAGCAGTCCCAATATGGCATGGTAATGAATGCACTAAAGTAGTTATTTAAGGTATCGGAGGCAAGGAGTTTCCACCACACAAGAACCCCAGCAGTCCGATCCCTGCCATCATCCCGAATTTAGTTCGGGATCTTCGATCAATATTTACCCTGTTTGATTTTAGGTGCATCCTCCAACTTATTACCACTAACACTCACCATGTTAAGAATATCAAAAGCATCTTCCAGATACCGAAACAAGTTCGGCATGACGGAAAGATGCGAAACGATTCCAGAATTTACCTGCAAACGCCAATCCGTGACGTCATCCCGAACTGGTTTCGGGATCTTCGTGATGTTTACTCTACACCATTCCAGAACGCTCTCCTATTTGATTCACGCGCATCTGAAGTATTTCAGGATTTGATTCTACACATAATTATAAAGACCCTGAATAGAATATCCAAGCTTCTTCCAGATACCTAAACAAGTTCGGCATGACAGAAAGATGCGAAACGATTCCAGAATTTACCCGCAAACGCCAATCCGTGACGTCATCCCGAATTTAGTTTGGGACGATCAATATTACGCTGTTTGATTTTAGGTGCGTCATCCAGCTTATTACCACTAGGTCCACCATGTGAAGAATATCCAAGCTTCTTCCAGATACCGAAACAAGTTCGGCATGACAGAAAGATGCAATGCGATTCTAGGTTTTTCCTTCAAACGCCAATCCGTGACGTCATCCCGAACTGGTTTCGGGATCTTCGATCAATATTACCCTGTTTGATGTTAGATACGTCATCCATCTTATTACCACTCACTATGTGAAGAATATCCAGGCTTCTTCCAGATACCGGAACAAGTTCGGCATGACAGAAAGATGCAATGCGATTCCAGATTTTCAATCAAACGCCAATCCGTGACGTCATCCCGAACTGGTTTCGGTATCTTCGATCATTAATACGCTACTTGATGTTAGGTGCGGTATCCATCTTATTACCACTCACCATGTGAAGAATATCCAGGCTTCTTCCAGATACCGGAACAAGTCCGGCAAGGCTACAGTGGTATTATAGTGCCCGCTGGACCAATAGGTAGCCTCATGTCAATGGCAAATGTCTCCATGCTGATCATAGACCAGTCATGTTAGTACATAAGGCTTCCATGTTCATCTTTGACCAGTCATGTTAGTACATAAGGTTTCCATGTTGATCATAGACCCGTCATGTTAGCGCATGAGGACTCCATGTTGATATAAACAGGCTTCATGTTAAGTCAATCACCCTCCATGTCCAACATGGAGGGTGTTTATATCAACATGACAGAATATTATTTGGCATGGAGCTATAAATATCAACATGACAGAATTTTATTTGGCATGGGGCTTCTGAAAATCAACATGGGAGAATTCTATTTGGAAATGATATCATAAAAGCCTCTTGAAAATGTAAAAAACCTATCTGGAAGAACGAGCCTGAATGAGGGATGCACTCTTTCCATTGATCTCCATTTGTGCAAAATCAGACTCAATGATGTACCAAAGCACGTACATTCACAGCCACCGATTTAGAAGCGGGTGTATGGCTCAGTCGGGCAATCAGGCTAAGAGGGACTAATGGATTGGCTTCTGGGAAATAGGTAGCCACACAGCCTTTTGGGATTTGATAGGGTAGCGCGACAAAGCCGGAGATCTTTCTGGGTTTGTCATAATGATTAAAAATTTCAACCAAATCACCCTTTTCGAGTCCTTCCTCCCTCATGTCTTCTTCGTTCATAAAAACGACATTTCGTCCACCAAATACGCCTCGATAACGGTCATCAAGACCGTAAATAGTGGTATTAAACTGATCATGGCTTCTAATGGTCATCATCGTATACTTGTGGTCTTCAAGCTGTGACTCTGGTAGTTTATTGATCGTGAAGTGCGCTTTTTTAGATGGAGTATGGAACTCCCCTATTCGAGCTCCATTGGGCAACTCAAACCCGTTTGCTGCTTTCAATCTCTTGTTATAATCCTCAAAACCTGCAATTGCTTTGGCAATCAAATCCCGAATTCGGTCATAGTCTTCCACCAGGCCGGGCCAGTCAATATCACTATTTCCCAACGTAACAGCAGCAATAGAGGCGACAATGGCAGGCTCACTCATGAGAAGTTTAGATGGCGGAGTTAATGCGCCCATCGACGAGTGTACCACACCCATGGAATTCTCCACAGTGATCTGTTGCTCTTTCCCTTGATGAATATGCTTATCAGTACGTCCCAGGCAAGGTAAAATCAATGATGTTTGTCCTGGAGCTAGATGAGATCGGTTAAGCTTGGTACTCACATGAACTGTCAAGTTGCAGTTTTGCAATGCTTGCTCCGTAACAGGTGTGTCAGGAGCAGCAGAGAGTAGGTTACCCCCCATTGCCATAAAAAAGCGCACTTTTCCTTTTTGCATGGCTTCAATGGCCTCCACCACATTGTAACCAGGAGAGGTTGGTGGGTCAAACCCAAACGTATCTTTCAACTTATCAGTCCATTGTTTGGTCGGACGCTCCCAGATTCCCATGGTCCGGTCGCCTTGCACATTGCTGTGACCTCTTACTGGACAGGTTCCTGCGCCTGGCTTTCCGATGCTTCCTTTTAGGAGCAACAAATTCACGATCTCGCGGATGTTGTCCACTGCATTCACATGCTGAGTGAGCCCCATGGCCCAGCAAGCAATGATCTTGTTACTTTCTTTTAGCCATTTAGCACTTTTTAATATGTCCGCTTTGGTTAACCCTGTCTGTGTGATTAGCTCGTCTAGCGGGTAAATGGAGAGGTCTTCATTTAATGCCTCAAAACCCATCGTTTTATCCTCAATAAAGCCTTTATCCAGGCTAGAATCGTCTTCTAGTAATAGTTTAAGCCAGCACTTCAATAATGCTACGTCCTGGTTAATTTTGACTTGCAGATATAAATCAGCGATCTCCGAACCTCCAGTCATCCAGCCTTGCAGGTTCTGTGGGTTTCTGAATTTGACCAGCCCTACTTCCTTCAGCGGGTTGATGGCAATGATCTTCGCTCCATTGGCCTTGGCCTTTTCAAGCGAACCGAGCATTCTCGGGTGATTAGTTCCCGGGTTTTGCCCAAAAATCAAGATCACTTCAGCCCTTTCAAAATCATCCAACGTCACGGACCCTTTTCCAATTCCCAGTGTTTCTGTCAGTGCTACACCACTGGATTCGTGGCACATATTGGAGCAATCGGGCAGGTTGTTGGTGCCAAATTTCCGAACGAATAACTGGTAAAGAAATGCAGCTTCATTGCTGGTACGTCCTGATGTATAAAAAACCGCTTCATCTGGATGACTCAACGCCTTCAACTGACTCCCGATCATTTGGAACGCCTTTTTCCATTCAATGGGTTGATAGCGCGCTTCACCCGATCGTTTAATCACCGGTTGTGCCAACCGGCCTTGTTTTCCCAGCCAGTAGTCACTTTTTCTTCTTAAAGAATTGACGGTATGCTGTTTGAAAAATGATGCATCCACGAGCTGATGCTGTGCTTCTTCGGCAATGGCTTTTACACCATTCTCACAAAATTCCCCCAAACGAGATCGCTTCTTTGGATCCGGCCAGGCACACCCCGGACAATCAATACCGTTTTTCTGATTTAAGTGCTTGAGTATTTTGAATGCTTTCCAGGGAGGCATGGCCTCCATAACCATTTGTGCAGCAACTCCTACAGCAGTAGGTCCGGCAACTGATGAAGGAATCTTTTTAGTTTTGAGGTGATGATGTTTGGGCATAGCTGATAAAGATATAAATATCCAAAAATTAGTAGTCTCCAGAAACAATTTTATCTCAAACAAATCATAGGTAAACCCGTTCCACGTTCCGCTGAAGGTCTCTGAGTTCCCCCGTGAAACGCCTCTCCTGAGAAGAGGGTACAATATTTAGAATATCAAGTTTACAACTCTAACAAACATTCCTCCGTCATGCAGCAAGCATGAGGAGGTGTCAAGATGAAAAAAAAGTCCTCAACCCAACCTTACCCTGTTATGTAAAAACGGCTGATCATAATGCCGCTTGTCGGTGGCTTTATATAGCGCATTGGCCACTGCTCCAAAAATTGGAGGAAATGGTGGCTCACCCAGACCTGTGGGGTCTATTTCATTTTGCACAAAATGCACATCAATGGCTTTTGGTGCTTCATTCATACGGATCATTCTGTACCGGTCAAAATTAGTCTTATCAGGTACGCCATTGTTAAAGGTCATTTCTCCAAAAAACGCATTGCCAATCCCATCCACTATCGCTCCTTCGGCCATGTTGGCTGCTGCATCCGGGTTCACCACCACCCCGCAATCCATGGCACAGGTGACCTTTTCAACTTTAGGTGTGCCACTGACCATTTTAATATCCACCACATGTGCGGCGTAGCTGTTGTGACAAAAGTAGGCAGCCACTCCCCTGTGTGTACCGCTTTCTGTTTGATCCCAATTGGACTTATCCCGAACGAGTTCTAAAACGCCTGCATAGCGATCTGCATCATAATCATTGTTTTCACCCACAGGATTTGTCTTGGATCGTTCTAACAGGTCAAGACGGAATTGAATTGGGTCTTTGCCTGCGGCTTCAGCCACTTCATCGAGGAAGGATTGCTCCACACCACCCAGGAAGTTGGATCGTGGTGCCCTGAAGGCTCCAATGGTGATGTTGGAAGTGACTGACCACTCCTCGGCCAGGTAGTTGTCTACTGCTCCTGCCGGGAATCGATTGGCGGCACCTCTGCCCAATGGACTTTCAGGAATTCCACCTGCTTTGACATGGTAGGCAATGAGGTTATTGTCTTCGTCCAGTGCAGCCCGATAGGTAGCCATATACGCTGGTCGGTAAATCCCAAAGGTCATATCATCCTCGCGTGTATAAACCAATTTAACTGGTTTGTTCATTTTCTGAGAGATGACTGCCGCTTCTACCATGTAGTGGCAGTAGGCTCTTCGGCCAAAGCCGCCACCCATTCGGGTCATCACGATTTCTACCTGATCAGGGGACATCCCCAGGCGATTAGCAATTGCTCCTTCAATGAAGCCCGGCGCCTGGGTTGGCGCACTGATCACTGCTTTGTTGGCCGTTACATCCGCTACACAGTTGATCGGCTCCATCATGTTATGTGCCAGAAATGGAGCAGAATAAGTCTTTTCGATCACCTTGGCAGCTTCCTTAAATACTTTCTCCGGGTCACCGTCTTTGCGGAGTTCTGTGGCAGGTTTCGCGGCTTCCTTTCGCATAGCAGACACATGGCCCTGGCTACTTTCCAGACCAGCCGGCAAACTAACTTCCGTCTTTTGTCCAAAAGCATCCAGCGTAAAAGTGTGTTCGGTAAACTTTTCCCACTGCACTTCCAAGGCTTTCTTGGCGTTCATCACTTCCCAGGTGCTGTTTCCAACAATCGCCACCAGTTCAGGGAAAGTGTTGGTATCAAAGAAATTGCGACCAAAATCATCATTGTAGGTCTTGAAAGAAAATACATCTACAATCCCTGGCATGGACTTGATGGACTCTGGATTAAAGTCCTTCAATTTCAAACCGAAACCCGGAGGATGGACGATCATTGCGGTAAGCATTCCTTCCTGTTTGATATCCAGGCTATACATTTTGGCCCCTGTAACTATTTTCTTACCATCCACATTCTTTTTGGAGTTCCCAATGATCTGGAAGTTTTTCACTTCTTTAAGTTCTACTTCTTCAGGAGGAGTGAGCTGAGCGGCGGCCATAGCAAACTCACCGTATCCGGCCTCCTGGCCTGAAGGTTTGTGGATGAGTCTGGCAGACTGAGTGGTGATTTCACTTACCGGAACTTTCCATTCTGCGGCGGCAGCTTCTTTGAGCATGTGGCGGGCAGTAGCTCCAGCCATTCTCAGTGGGTTCCAGGCACGGCGTATTCCCTGGCTTCCTCCGGTAAACTGACGATCATAGAGCGTGGCATTGAACTCAGCCATTTCCACCACCACGTTTTTCCAATCCATGTCCAGCTCTTCTGCTACGATCATCGGCATGGAAGTCATAACATTCTGGCCAAACTCAGGATTGGGACAAAAAATAGTCGTTACTCCGTTTTCTCCAATTTTCAAATAAGCATTCAGTTCAAACCACTCCTCTGGCATGGCTAGCACTTCTGCCTTGCTTGTGGAGCTGGTGCAACTGGCCAACCAACTAAAGCTGATCATCAATCCTCCACCAGCAGCGGCTGAAGTCTTCAAGAATGAACGTCTTCCGACTTTTGTTTTTAGTAATGTCATGGTTTTAAGATTAGCGTTTCGAAGCTGTTTTAACTGCTGCTTTGATGCGCACGTAGGTGCCACATCGGCAAATGTTGCCACTCATAGAAGCCTCAATCTGCTCATCGGAAGGACTTGGGTTTGATTTCAATAGAGAGGTGGCACTCATTATCTGTCCTGCCTGGCAGTAACCACACTGTGGCACATCGTGTTCCAACCATGCCTGCTGCACCGGGTGATCTCCATTTTCTGACAAGCCTTCGATGGTAGTGATTTCATTATTACCAACTGTAGAGACTGGCAGCATACAAGATCTGGTAGCGGTTCCATTCAAATGGACTGTGCATGCCCCACATTGTGCAATGCCACATCCATACTTGGTTCCTGTCAGGTTCAGATGATCTCTTAAAACCCAGAGCATGGGGGTTTGTGGATCCACATCCACTTCCATGCCTTTGCCATTAATGTTCAGATTGAATTTTGCCATAATTATTGGAGTTTGTGGGCTACTAATTAATTCTTAATAATTTAATGAATTTCAAATCAATGACCATCTGGAGTTAAAAGCTTTGTGAAAGACAGGGAACCCAATTTCCACTGATCCCCCTCTTTTATGTACACTTCAGTCACCTCAAAGGGGTTAGTCACCGTGTTACCACCCACTTCCGCTACCAAAGTGATTCTATTGATCAAAATGGCTGTGTTGCCAATGACGTTTACAGAAGCTTCATGGATATCTGTCTTTTTGTACCAGATTCCACCTCCTTTGATGATGTTAATTTCCTACTCCTTGCCCCAGCTGCCGCCCATGTGGACGAATACCGATTTCTCATGGAACAAAGCATCAAGCTTATCAGCATCCTTATCTGCCATCCATTGCCATTTGGCCAGGGAGAGATCCAGTATTTCCTGTTTTGTAGTCTGAGCGCCAGACCAGTGAGCGCCGATTAGGATGAATAGTCCGATTATCAATGTTTTCATGATGGTAGTGTTCTGGTTAGTGTTCTATTTCGTGTGTGTCTCTAACACTACTGAAGGTAAGTGCAAGTAGTTTCCAGTCATTCCCTTCCTTGATGAAAGTTTCTGTAGTGGTAAACTCATTGGAGACATCCGTACCGCGTACATGTGCTTCCAGCGTAATACGGCTCCAAACCACAGCTGCATTTCCTATCACCTCGGCATCTGTGTCATGGACTGTGGTGTTTTTATACCAAATGCTGCCACTTTCGATGATCTCCAACTCTCGTTCTTTTTTCCAAGCTCCGCTCATGTGAACAAACTTGGACTCGTCGTGAAATAGGGGAGCAAGTTCTTCTACATTCTTGTCCGCCATCCATTCCCACTTCTGTTGGGAGAGGTCTATGACCTTTTGCTCTTCCTGGGGACTCTGTGCTAGTACTGCTGCGCGCACAGAATCAAAGTGATTATTCCTATTATTGATTTCTGCATGATCTATTGGGTTACTAAATTTCAGTTGTACAATCTTACACCCTGATTTTAACAGAGTTAGTATACGCATTACGGTTACAAGTACCATAATTACTGATTGGGATGGATTAGCCCTTTTTAAAGCCGTAGATTGGAATTGAGAAACACCAAATGTTATGAGTGAGCAATTAAATTTTCATACCATCAAAGCCTACAATGATTTCAACAATCATCCAACTTTACATCCATTGGTCAGTGTGCTGGACTTCTCCAAAGCAGCTCCACGTCATGGATATAAAATGGTTTTTGGTATCTATACAATCATCTTAAAAGAGGTAAAATGTGGTGATCTGGCCTATGGGAAGCATACTTATGACTATCAGGAGGGAACGTTGGTCTTTGTGGGCCCCGGACAAGTGGTAGATGTAAGTAACAAAACGGATATCTACCAGCCGTTAGGCAGAGGGTTAACTTTTCACCCAGACTTGATTCCAGGAACTCCCCTGGCCTGGCAAATTGATGAATATGGCTTTTTCTCCTATAACCTGAGCGAGGCCCTGCACCTCTCCCCGGAAGAACAGCAAACCATATTGGATCTGATGTCCAAAATCGAAAATGAATTAAAGCGGCCTGTCGACAAGCACAGTAAGAAACTCATCGCTGCCAATATCAGCTTGTTTCTAGACTACTGCGAGCGTTTTTATGACCGGCAGTTTATCACACGAGAACATGTAAATACAGGCATACTTGCCGGGTTTGAAGAGCTCATGAATGGTTATTTTAACTCTGAAAAACCTTACTCTCAGGGACTGCCATCTGTGGCATACTTTGCGGATGAACTACATTTATCTGCCAACTATTTTGGGGATGTTGTAAAGAAGGAAACAGGGAAGTCGGCTCAGGAGTACATTCAGAACAAACTCATTGAAATCGCCAAAGACAAAATCTTTGATCCCGAGAAGTCAGTTAAGGAAATTGCCTTTGAAATGGGTTTTAAATACCCACAGCATTTTAGTCGCCTCTTTAAAAAGAAAGTAGGACTAACACCTGGTGAGTTTCGAGATTCTCAATGACCTGAGCTACACTAAAAACCCGTCAGGTTTCGAAACCTGACGGGTTTTATTACGACGTTATCCTACCCCAACTTAATGCGATCCTCCCCTAAGAACGGTTGATTATAATGGTGCTTGTCTGTGGCTTTGTATAGCGCATTAGCCACTACTCCAACAACGGAATCCTCGTCTGTCCAATGAATCTTCTCGACTGTTGTAGTCTAATGATCTACCCACGTAGGGTGAAAGCTAATCGCAACGGTGAAAGGCGCTCCGGTGAGCAATAAGTCACTTTATCATATCCAAATCCTATGACTTGACTATTTCAATCTTTACCGGTAAGTTTTCAGCTTCAAACAGGTCAAATCTTCAGCAAACTTACCCCTCCAAACAATCAATAGAGTTGAAGTTCGGCGAAAAGAGCTTCCAGTTCGGATCGGGTTTTATTGAGTTTCTCAGCCAATCTTGAGAGCATTTTTTCTCTTTCACCCTCTTCGAATACAAAATCAAAATCATCCAGAATTGGATATCTCCACTTCAACATGACCCTTTGCTCTCTCCAGCTTCTTACAATATTCATAATCAGTAAGTTACCTTAAACAAAAGGATAAAGCACGATTAAATTTATATCTGTTAAAATAATGCTTTTCAGGCGTAATTAAGTGTACCTTGATGGGTGTCAAGCAACTGCTAAAAATTGCTGGAACACCAAAGATCATGAGCGTCTCTGTTACCCGAAAACACACCAGATTCCTACCCGATTCCAAGCGGGTGATTGCACGCTTCTTTATGAATGGGAATGAGCGAACGATTAATCTGGTTAGTCGCTTGCAAGCGATGGATGAACAGCAGGTTAACCTGACACTGGAATATACGCTCCGGGAATTTGCCAATCGCCATAGAAACATCTCTCGCATCTTTTTAAAGCATTGTGCGAGGATACAGGGGATCATTGAGTCTATGGGAATCAGCTACTCCGAGATGTCTGATGAGCGTAAGATGCTTATTGGCTCTTACTTGACCATGGAGTACGCCATTGAGTCAGCTGCCTTCTTCAATCCATCCATGGTAGAGGATTCTGACCAAATGTATCTGGAGCATGGTGAAAAGCGAGTGATCTTTTCATTTAGAGCAACAGGTGAAGGTCATATATCCTCACTTGTATTTAGGAGAGGTATAATAGATAAGGACAACAATCTTCGCTTTATGCCAGTAGGTAGTCATATAGACATGGCCGAAGTAATCCATAAAAAACTCTACAATAAAGGACGATTTGTCAAGAAATTGAGGGAGATGGATATTCCTGAACGG
Source organism: Marinoscillum sp. (assembly GCA_040218045.1). Taxonomy (GTDB): domain Bacteria; phylum Bacteroidota; class Bacteroidia; order Cytophagales; family Cyclobacteriaceae; genus Marinoscillum. Next base: position 225,223 of record JAVJQA010000060.1, on the reverse strand, counting down.
TATTCGGGTATTATCATGTCTGACCTGCCTGAAGAATTTGAATATTATGCTTTAAAAACAAATGTCAATAAAGTTTTGGTAGAGCGGAGTATCAGTGGGGCAAAGCGGCTGGCACTGATGGAAATCACCTGGTTAGCCGATTCATTTTATGATATCGAATTTGCTCGGGATTCTGATATTTCGGAGAGAGTACTCTTCCCCATTTCAGACTCAGAAAGCAAAGGAATTGAAGATGCCCGCTTTGTTAGGTTTACTGAAGATGATGGCACGGAAAAATTTTACGCTACTTACACAGCTTTTAATGGACATACCATTCTCCCAAAGCTGCTTTTAACAGAGGATTTTTATACGTTTCGTGTAATGCCCCTCCATGGCACTGGCGCTCAAAACAAGAACCTCGCACTTTTCCCTAAAAAAATCCATGGCAAGTATGCCATGCTGGCCAGGGTAGATGGTGTAAATAATTACCTGATGTATTCAAATCACCGTACAGTATGGAATGAATTAAAAATGATTCAGGAGCCAAAGTATCCGTGGGAATTCACCCAAATCGGGAATTGTGGCTCTCCACTGCTGACTAAAGAAGGATGGCTCGTCATCTCACATGGAGTAGGCCCAATGAGAAGATATTGTCTGGGGGCATCTCTTTTTGATTTGGACGATCCGTCAAAGGAGATTGGACGATTGAGGGAACCTTTGCTCACTCCCCTGGAAGATGAGCGAGATGGCTATGTGCCTAATGTAGTCTATTCATGCGGAGCTCTTGTCCATAACAATTCGCTGATATTGCCTTATGCCGTCTCTGATTATTCATCGACCTATGGAGTGGTGTGCCTTGAAGAGCTACTTGATGAGTTGAAATCAAAAACCTATTGAATTCTCTATATTTTCTTAGCCAATACTTTCTTATAGGCTTCTACATATTCATCAATCATTCTGTCCTGATTAAAATGTCGGACAGCATGATCATGGCAATCCTGAGGGTTGATAGCCTCTATTTTTTGAATCGCTGACACAGCTTCAGGTACATCTTTTACTAAATAGCCGGTTTTCCCATTGACTATTAGCTCAGACATGCTCCCCCTTTCGAATGCTACAACCGGAGTGCCTGACATCATGGCTTCTATTACACTCAGCCCAAAGGGCTCATCAAAAGAAATGGGATGAAGCAGAGCCCTGGCATTTCCAAGTAATCTATTTCTGATTACAGAACCAGCATTTCCTGCATATAGCACCTGCCCCCTATCCACATAGGGCTTGATGAGTGTATTGAAATAGGTCTCATCCTGTATTAGTCCAGCAATTTTGAGCGGGAGCCCTGCTGCCAAAGCAATTTCTATTGCCAGGTGGGTTCCTTTGTCGGGGTGTATTCTTCCAAAGCAGAGCAGATAGTCTTCTTTCGCTTTTATAAAAGGGAAATCCTCCGGATTAATGCCATGATGGATGGTTTGTAAGTAACTTAAATCCCGGTGTCTGTCAGATTTGGAAATAGAGATATAAGCAGAGGTCTTGTTATATTTTTTATAGACTGGGAGGATTTGCGGAGAAGAAAATCCATGGATGGTGGTAATCATCGGTGTATCAATGAGTGCTGAGTATGTGAGGGGCAAAAAGTCAAAATGGTTGTGAATAATATCAAACTCCTTAGCTTTCTCCATCAGGTGACTAATATGTAGGCATTCCCAAACTTTTGGATCTAAGGTTTGATCCTCTCCAATTGGAACCTTGCAGACTGATTCCAATTTGGCCTGTGTTAAAGAGTCTCCTGTCGCAAATAGGGAGACACTTATCCCTCGGGCTACCAGCCCTTCAGCAATTGTAGAAGCTACTTGCTCCCATGGGCCATATTTTCTTGGAGGTGTCCTCCAGGTGATCGGAGATAAAATAGCTACTCTCATATTTCTGTTTGATAAAATTCTTCATAAGCCTTTAACACAGTAAGGTGTGAGATAAGGTATGCCAGCGAACTCTCTGCTCCCTGGTTCCGGTTGACACCATAGTTCTCAAAACCATCACAACAGCCCTTGGTTTCGAAATCATACAGGCTCATTCGCAAATCATTTTCTCCGAGAAACCACATAAATGCTGTAAACAGTTTGTTCAGATATTCTTTGTTTTTGGTTAAATGGAAGGCCTGATGATACATTAGCACCATCGCCAGCGCGTCGATGGGTTGCTGCGCATAAACCGATCTCTTACCGTTCCTTTTATACCATTCCTTATTCCCAATGATTGACAGGTAACCATCCTTCATGGTAATGGATGAAAGAAAATCCATGCTTTCGATTGCGGTATCAGTGACCTGCTGTTCGTTGAGGATTTCGGCAGCATGCAGTAGCGATAAAGGCAAAATACCATTGTCATAAGCCAGGAGTGATTCAAACCAATGCCAGTTGGGCCTACGATGTTCCTTATAATGCTTCAAAAGTTTGTGCGTCAGATTGCGCAAGCGCTCGGTCATACCATCATCTGATGGATTGCTTTTTAGATAGTAGCATATCCCTACTATTGTGTTGGCAATGCTGCGGATAGATTTTAGTTTTTCAAAATTTGGTGCTGCATCAAAGAATACCAGTCTGCCGGTCTGATAATAGGCATCATTTGGGGCATTTCCCAATAGATAGCCCAACGCCCAGATGGTACGGCCAAAAGAATCCTCTGAGCCTATATCATCGAGAAAATTTCTACTGAAACTCAGGAAATTCCCAAACTGGCCATTTTTGCGCTGCATGTAGTGAATGTAGCTAAGGTAAACTGGCATGATTTCTAGAGCCAGAAGATCTTTTTTCTGCTTGTAAGCCATCAGTACAACTAGAAGCGCCCGTGCATTATCATCCAGGCAGTAGCCCTCTTTCAGGTTGGGTATACCAAACTTGGCATGCTGAATAATACCTGTATCATCAGTAAGGCGCTTAATGTGGGTAAGTAAAAAAGGAGGAAGAAGCAACAAATCTATTTTAGTCTCTTTTTTTATCGGCTCTACCTTTGGCTCAGATAAGACTGCCTGAGCCACTGTCAAATACTTGGCTCCTGTTTTAGGCCAGGTAATTTGTTTTCCATAGTCAAAGGCCTTTTTCTTAAGCAGAATGAGTTCTTCAGGTTTGCTGAGCAGTTCATTAAGGGTTTCGGAAAGATGCAACGAATCATTAAAGCCAAATAGCCGTCCCCTTCCGTCGGCTAATAACTCTGATGCATGCCAGTAAGGTGTAGAAATGACTGCACAACCTACTCCCATTGCATAGGATAGTGTTCCACTTGTTATCTGAGCTTCATTGGTATAGGGTGTGATGTATATGTCGCAGGCGGCCAAATACTTGAAGAGTTCTGTTTGACCTACAAATTCATTTAGAAACAAAATGTGCTCTGAGAGATTCAGGCTCTTAACAAGCAACTGGAGATATGTGCGATACTCTTCCCCAGAGTGACGAGATACGTTGGGATGGGTTTTTCCAAGGATTAGGTAAAGGGTATTTGGATGCTTGTCTATAACATTTGGCAACGCTTTAATGACCGTTTCGATGCCTTTGTTTCGCCCGAGAAAACCAAAGGTGAGTAAGACTTTCTTTTCGGTAAATTTAAATTCTCGTCGTGCCTGGTCATGATCAAAATAAATATCCGGCACCCCATGCTCTATAAACGCAATCTTTTCTCTTGGCACATCATAGATATCAATCAGGAATTCAATGGCCTTGTGGCTCATCACCACAATTTTGCTGGCCATTTTGCAGATTTCCTTCAGAATGGCTTTTTCGTTGTAAGAAGGAGTCTTGAGAATGGTATGGAGTGTCACAATAAAAGGAATCTTCAAGCGATGAAGAAGCGGAAGTATATAGACACCACTCTGCCCACCGAAAATACCAAATTCATGCTCCAAAATACAAAGATCTGCTCCACTCAGGTTAATGAAATTGGCAGCAGCCAGATAATCCGTTTGTTGCTCTTGCTGAATGGTTAATTTAACCTCCGGAGGATAATGATAAATCAGGTCATGGTCATTAATCGCCACCACATAGCTACCCTCTTGATTGGTGGTACCGTGTAGCATCTCCTTCACGAGGTTTTGTGTAAAAGTGCCAATACCACATTCTCTGGGCGGATATGTACCGATATAGGCAATTTTCATATTAATGATATTGTAAGTGTCAAATATGTTTTTTATCTGTCGGATTGTTGCTTCTCTGCAGGTTGCTCTCATCATATAATAGCTCTATCCTCCTTGGGTGATTATATACCCTACAGCAATAGACATTATCTTCATATCGCCTGACCACCAACTTGACATTTGGTGGATTCTTAGAATAGACTATTTCTCCTGATTTATATAATGCTTCCATATTGTGCTTTATGATTTTATTTGTCCAAGGTTCTGATGTGGGGATTTAAGGGTCTCAATAAATCCAAAGGTGCTACAGTAGTTCTCTTTCGAAGTAGACCAATTCCTTTTCCGTCGGATGTTCCTGTACTTTACAGTAATACACCCGATCAATATATCGTCTCACGACAAACTTTTGGGTAGGATTTACTTTGGCATAGACGATCACCCCTGGCTCATATTTGTTCTGTACAAATTGCTTACTCATTCTGGTAGATTCATTTCTTTTTGATTGTTCAAAGTTGAGGCATAATCCATGGGTCATGTTATACCTTAAAATGTGAATCTTGCAAATTTCACAGATTGTCAGCTTTATTGTGATCAAATCACGTTCTGTAGAACCAACTGTTTTAGTATTCAGCTCACTTTTTAAGATTATTTGATCATGAATAAATCCATATTGCTTTCCATCGGATTGCCCATTACTATCATGAGCCTCACTGGACGGATAGCCACTTTGGAACTCAACACGTCAGACTTTGTAATCTGTCGGTATCACCCCCAACAATCCTGTATATCTTCAAGATGCAGACCTGGAAGGGTGGTTGCCGGTGAGCGCTCTGCTCCGATTGATTTATAAATGGAAAGTCCTGATGTCTCAGAGAAAAACATGTTCAATAATTTATGAAAAATTAGGGCAGGCTTTTTAAGACCTGCCCAAACTACTGACCAGATTAATATGAGAGTTTTCTTCGATAGGGAGTTTCCATAAATCACTAAAGAGCATTCACTCCTTTAAGATCTCTCTCGGAGTAAACAATAGCCGGTCTGTTCATATTATCATGTGGTTTACAATGGTATAATTTGCCTTGAGCCTTTATAATGACCAGTTTTTGTTGTGGACGCACTGTTTCAAAGACTATTTCCCCGATCCTGAATTTCTGTTCTTCCATAATAATAGTGTTCTAAGTGGTTTTCTTTAACTGTAGCTGTAGATAGTCAATTCTCTTGCCATTTTCTCAATCTTAATAAGAGTGTCATTGGAAAAGGCTACGAGTTTCAAATCTGTACCCGATTCGATGTACTGTTTTAGGCTCAAAATCAACTCTGAAAGTTGTTTTTGCATTTGTTGCATATAGACGATATCAAAATGATCGTCGGAGACCTCATAAAGCTTCTGAAGTTGGCTATCTTTGGAAGTACTCAATGTGGAGGCCAACTTGATTCTATGTTTTAATGCTTCAAATTCATGCTTTTTTGTTACCTGCTCAGTGATTCGATGAGTTTCCTTGGCTCTGATATAAGTCTCCTTCATCACTGACCGCTCCATTGCAGTAACAGTCATTACTTCAATAAGTCTAATCTGATCATGCGACTCATTCAGAAACTCGGCATCCACGAGTCGCGTTCCGCCAAAGCGTTGCTGGTTGGTGTTCATCGCCTGATAGTAAGTTTTACTCTGACACCCAAAGAGCAAAAGAGGTAGACTAAGAATATATAGCATAATTTTTTATAGAAATCATTGTATGGAATTTTAATTCAATGGGAGTTCTTCATAACCACTCTTGATGACGGTAGAAATAATCTTAAACCGAACATTTGCCTTGATGACATGCCTTGAATGAGCCGGAATGATGATAGATTCGCCGGTATTGAGGTTGTGTGGATGATCATCAATCAGAACTTCAGCTTTACCGTCTATGACCTGAATGAAGGTATCAAAAGACGACGTTTTTTCTGTTAAGGCTTCACCGGAATCGAAAGAAACAGCACTCAGATTTCCTGTAGACTTCTTAATGATCGTCTTTATCAAAACAGAGTTTGGGATATATTCTATTATTTCCACCACAATCAACACCTTTCCTTTTTCTATCTGTGGTTGCTTCATTAGTAGACAAATTCTAGTCCAAAGGTTTGATTTTTTTACCTTACTTATGTTACACTTTATGACTCATTGATTACACATATCACTGGTCACTAACTATTTCGATCAAGGATAAAAAAAGAGCCTCCCCTGGATAAGGGAAAGCCCCTTCCTGATTTAAAATAAGCGTGTTATAACCCGCATGTCCAGAGCAGATTATATGGTATTCTTTGAGCTACAACTGCTTTCGTGAAGAAATTAACTTGAGACCAATTCCTAATATTATTAAAGAAACAGCAAGCATTAATGACCACTCGTATTGAAAGTGTTTGAGGGATATCACCCTAAAATTCAAATCATCAAAGTGATCAAACCCGATCGATTTAAAACTTAAAAAAATCAAAAGTAACCCACCAATTATGGTTATAAAAGAGCCTGAAGATGATAGATAGTTTCTATTCGAAACGCCAATTTTTCTCATTTGTTAGCCTTTACTAAACGGTTTAAATCATATTTCAAACCACCCTCTCTGGAAAGGTTGGTAGAACTTGGCCCAAAGCAGTCCATTTATCAAGGTAATTGACGGCCAAAAGCAATTCTGACCAATACGATGACAGCAGCCAGTCCCAGGACTAAGTGTATCAAGTTATATGAATGGAGACTCAAGAAAACAATTGCCCAAATGACCATCAGCAATCCCGCAATGATAATAGGTTTTTCATTTTAGAGTCGTTTTATGTGTCTTTGAGTGCCCTGTTCAGACGTTGTTTTTATCTGCTGACTCCTGATTGGTTTTTCGCTCGTTCAGTCGTTGTTTAGATTCATTGTCTATCTCGCCTTTGCTATTGTTTATCTTGTCCAATATTAGGCTTAGGTATTCATCACCTTTGGCCATTACTTTCTGCCGCATAGCTAAACTTCTTTTAGAAGCAAGACCAATACCCAGTATGACTCCTGCAGTCACTCCTCCTAGTACTCCGATAATTATTTTTTTGGTACTCATGGTTTTAATAGCAAAGATCCACCTCACTCTTCAGGTAAGCATTACATAAGATGAACCATGATTTGTATAATTCACATATCAGGATGAACCATTTGTAGGCAGAGTGGCGGAATGAAAACTGAGAACTACTATGAAAAGATGGCTTCCGTTTCCGTTTAAGGCTCCAATATGATGCGTCAAGCCTTATCTTTTGTCAGCTTGGATAGTTCTTTAAACAATTCCTTTTCTCTTACCGATAAGCCAGTCGGTATTTTAATTTGATAGGTCACATATAAGTCTCCGAATGCCCCATCATTTTTATAAACAGGAAATCCCTTTCCTTTCAACTTGACCTTTTCTCCATTTTGGGTTTCCGGCTTCACTTTCAACTTTACTTTTCCAGAAAGGGTGTCTACAGTCAGTTCTCCTCCTAAAATGGCCATGTACAAATCCAGTTCTTTTGTTACATACAGATTGTTTTTCAGGCGCTTGAAGTCAGGATGATCTGGAATGGAAAACATGATGAATAAATCTCCGTTTAGGCCTCCGTTCATTCCAGGACTACCGTGGTTCTTGATTTTGATGGTTTGCCCATGTTCAATACCTGCCGGTATTGTAATCCTGATGCCTTTTCCGTTCACATTTAGCGTCTGCACGTGTGTCTTAGAGGCCTCCACAAGAGACACTTCTAAGGAGGCCCGATAGTCTTCTCCGCTGAACATGACCTGGTGTCCACTGCCCATATTCCTACCAAACATGGATTCAAAGAAATCACTGGCATTTTGGGCAGATCTTGTGCTTCTTCGATCAGATGACTGAGCACTTTTTGCTTTTTCAAAGTCACCTGCATGTTGCCAGTCTTTTCCGTATTGATCATACATTTTGCGGCTCTCAGGATCACTCAATACTTTATTCGCTTCATTAATTTTCTGAAAATTCAATTGAGCGTCCTTCTTGTCGGGGCTTAAATCGGGGTGGAATTTTCGGGCCATTTTTCGATAGGCCTTTTTAACCTGTTCAGGTGAGGCTTTCTTGTCGATTCCCAGTGTTTTGTAATAATCAATGAAGTCCATTTAGAGATTGATGTTAATAGATAATTCAGAAAGAAATCCAAATACCCGCATTTGATCTACACCTTTAGATGATCCCATGACGTCTCCTGTATGGCATCAAAGTATGGCGTTCTCTTCTCTTCCACACATTTGCAAGCATACAGATAGAGTGCTGCACTCCACGTCTGCCAATCTTGTCCCATAGGTTTTCCAGTTTGGGCTTTGATCCATTCATTAAAGCCAAACGCTAAGTTTTCTCTTCGCGAACCCTTAATCAGTTCTGTAAGTACCAGTAGTTTTCTCTCTGCCAGCGAATATTTTTTGGCAGCTACCAATGCTGCGATATACAAACCACAAACAAATGGCCATATACCACCATTGTGATAATCTCCGGGTTGATTGTGATCCCAATTTCGCTCAATCCAATCTGCATCAGTTGGTAAGATGAATGGAAAGAAATTAGGTGGCAGATCAACTGTTAGAACGCCTTTTTGCATCATGGCCAGACACTCATCTTCAATCCAGGAAATGATGGCGTCTGATCGAGCAGGGGAGGCTATTCCTGTAAGAATAGCCAAACTGTTGCCGAGCAGATCGAATCGTTCACTGCTGTATATTTTGTAAGACCAGCAAGCATAGTAGGGCTTGTCTTCCAGAGCTAATCCTTCATGAACATGCGTATGCTCTGAGCTGGAGGTGATGGTAAACTCTTCGAGTTCATCCCTTAGGCGTTCGGCTTTGTCTTTCAGTCCAAATAAACAAGAATACCCATACACCAATGTATTCACAAACAGTCCATATCCTAATACCCATTGCTCGTCCCTCCAGTCACTGGTGGGCTGCTGAGCAACCAGGTACTGATCATCCGGACTTTGGTAGTCCATCCATTTGAGTGCCTTGGAAGCTGCATCTTTTAAGAAATCCGGCTCACCAACTTCTAATCTGAAAATCCCCAAACCGAGTAAAAATAACGGAGTGGTATCACTTGCTCCCAGATCCTCATTGTCATGTGCCAATGATGGGATATGACCTCTTAACGTTTGATTTTTCGCAAGAGCTTCAAGTGTTTTTCTAATGCTCGCCATCAGCTCCTTGTTTCCTGTGGTAGCAATCCCGAGAATGGAAAACATAAGATCTCTTGTATATGGCTCAGGGTATCCCCAGCCAGCAGTACGTGGGAGACCCAGATATGAACCTCTGGAATTATGTAATAAAACCTCTAATGCGGCCTTTTTTGCCAATGCAATTTGCTCAAGATTTGCTGAGTTCATGATTGTTTATTAAGAGATTCCGAGCTTGGTCTGGATGAGCTCAACAAAACGCTTAGCCACAACCCTGTAGTCAAAATATTCGAGAACACGAGATCTTCCGGCTTTCCCCATTCTCTCACGCAGGCCGGTATCGTTTAGGAGTGCTAGGAGATGTTCTGCGATATCGTGCACACTAGCACGATAATCGACAGTGCGTGGAACATCAAAGACTATCTTGTGCTTGCTTTCAAATCCTGACTCATCGCCAAGCATCACTTCATTAACCACAATTTTCTGAGCTACTTGTGCCAAAAGTGCGGTCTTATTATGAACCAGGGTATCTAGCATGCCCATGGCGTTAATGCCTATTACAGGTTTTTCACAAGCTCCGGCTTCTACCTGAGGCATTCCAAATCCTTCGAGGCGCGAAGGAGCAGCGTAGATGTCACATGCTCCGATCAGGTAAGGCATGAAATTTCTGGAAATGGTATTAGTAGCATAGGTGACATTCTTATCTATCCCAAGGTGAACCGCCATTTCCAAATCAGCCAGGTTTTGCAATTTCGTTCTCGGCTGAGGCCATACTTTGCACACATATTTCCAGTCAGGTGCTTTGGCATCTATAAGTGCCAATGCCTGCATGACTTCCTGAGCCCCTTTAGAAGCTGCATCACCACCTACTGTGAGAATCATGAGCTGTTCTGGCGAAACCCCTAATGCTTCTCTTACTGCTTGAATCTTTGGATCATTCCTTTTGAATGGAATAAACTGATCAGTATTGCAGCCAACAGGGAGTACCTCGATTTTTGCTGCATCAATGCCATCGCGTACATACATTTCCTTCACCCAATTGGAGGTGACCAATATCAGAGGAAGTGCATTTAGCACTTCTTGATAATTAGCGATATACCCATCGGCCACCAACCAAGGTACGGGAAGTACGCCATTGCGCTGAGCATGAAGCACCAGGTGTGGAGTATGTCCCCAGTAGCCAATACCTACAACAACATCAGGTTCAAACCAGCGATAGTACCATTCTTTTTCCTGAGCAGATTCAAAATGAACTGCATGCACATCAACACCCAATTCGAGAAGGCCTTTATATAAAAGATCTCCCTGAGTAGCCAAGCCTCCAGGTGATGGTGGATAATCATATAGAACCAGTACTTTCATATCAATCGCTTCCCGTGAATCAACCAGTTCTTGGCATCAAACGAACTCTTAAACTGCCAGAAAGCCTCAGCTTTTGGGGTGGTTTGAGCTTCCCAGCTGTCTGGGTTAAACCCATATGTAGTGGTCATAATTCCGTACTTTTCGTTCCATATTTGTTTGTCCAGTGGCCTGTAAATATTAGCAGATTGAACTGGCTTGGGAAAGTATCTTCCTTTTCCATCCTCATAAGCAAAGAGCCACATGTTTTTATTGACGATTCTTCCCGATTCCCACAATCTAATCACCGCTGTACCTGTCTCTTCGTGTCTTAGATGCCGCGTATACTCTCCTTGAGGATTGTGCGTAATGATGAGATCGATTGGAGTGTCTGGAAGCAATTTCAATATGGCATTTTCCACTTCATCTGAATCTAAAGGGTATTGCTCCGGCCCATCATCCAGATCACCCATCACCCCATCCGCATTAAGTTGAGTCACAGCTTCTTCAAATCTCAAAGCCCTGTTCCTATCACTCTTTCGACATAAGCATACCACCAGCCAATTCCAAAGTGGATGACTCAAAATGGTGCCTCCTGCCCAAAGTGTTTCATCATCTGGATGAGCCACGATTACGATACAGTTTTTGACTCTTCTTTGTCCACGGTTAAATTCTGTGGGCTTCATTTTCAATTCTTAAATTATTTGATTGTCTCATTATTTTTAACTGCACAATGCCGGATCTGATAGAGGTTTGGTCCAGCTTCTTAAATCTTCTCCCCTGAACGAGTCTAAACAAGGCTGCTTTAACGGCAATCATAAAGGCCTCTGCCCTGGGCAAAATTGATAACCACCAGATAAAGCAATCAAAGTTCACAACCTTCTCATAGTAAAAGTTGCATTCAAATAACTTGTTTTTACATAGATCACAGGTTTGAACAAGGTATTCTTACAAAAGCATGGTTTGGAAAGGTTGAGTATCAATAGAATGAATAAGAATTATGTGATAGATATAAGTCCTTTCCATTCTTATGTAACACTTCGCATATTCTATGGTGTAAACTTTACTCACAATTTAAAAATGTCTCAAAATGAAAAAACATGTAATCATTTGCACAATTGGCTTATTGCTTGCGTTTGTACCAGGCTGTGAAACCAAAAGTGAGAAAAGTGAAAAAACAGAAGTCTCTGTGACTCCAATGACGAAAGCTGAAAGATTTGCCAAGGTGGAAAAAGAACGCAAATTATTGGCAGAGCAACGAGCGGCTGCCTTGACCGAGCTAATTGCCACCAAAAAGTATTATGAAAGCGATAATGGGAAACAAGTGTATTACAAAGCGGAAACCGATCCTTCCTATGTGGGGGGCGACAAGGCCATGAATGAGTTCTTAAAAAAGAACTTAAAATTTCCTGTTGATGCCGAAAAGGAAGAGCATGAAGGTACTGTCTTCGTCGATTTTATAGTAGCCGAAGGTGGTGAGGTCACAGAAGTGATCGCCTCAAGTTATACCTATGCTGAGGTAGATGAGCTATTTACCGAGGAAGCACTTCGAGTGGTCAATTTGATGCCCGACTGGACTCCCGGGCGTCAAAATGGAAAGGCAGTAAACGTAAAGTATAGTGTTCCAATAACCTTTCTCATCCAATAGTTTTTACACTACTCTTCCTAGTTTGGTAAATATAGACGCGAGACTCACTCGCGTTTTTTTATATTTCTCCATAGAATAGCGCTGATTGACAAGGAGCTGATTATAAAACCTGCTAACGCAACTACTCATCCAACATAGAATTAGCTGTTTTTCCTTTCTTCACGTTTGGCTTCCTTAGCCGCCCGTTTCTCCTTTAAGTTTTTTGCAGGAGCGGTTTTATCAGACTTAGCTTTTCCTTCTTTACCCTTTTTCTTAGTCATTTTCTGTTTCTTTTAGATGGAATGAATTCCATATGTCTAGAAGTAAAAATGGCTAGAATCTTGAGTCTAGTTGTTACATCTTTTACCCACGTTGTTGCATAAATCACAGATGGGCGCCTAGGTAGAGTCTGTCCAAGGCCAGACTTAAGTAGACTCGCTTTCAATTGATCATGCTGAACCGCAGAAATATCTTCCAAAACCTCCACCATCCCAAGGTCGAGGACAGCATGATGTAATCCCAGCTCTTCAAGCTCTTCTTTGACCATCAGTTTACATCGAAGACTGACCATGTACTTAATGTAGAGTGGCGTTTGGACATCAGAACCATTGAACCCTGGTGGATAGGAAATCCTTGTAGATGTAACCAACAAATTTGGCAGTGTGAAACTTGAGAGAGCTAAAAACTGACAAGTTCTAATTTCCAGAAAATCCTAATTCTTCCTTAGTCTCTAACATTGAAATCCATTATACTTCCTTGTATGCCTTTTTTGTACGTTAATTACCCTCATTGATATACCAATTTTAGTGCATTTGAAATTTACTAATATATAAGCTCAGCTTTATTCTTTAAATTAAACTGTGGCTAAATGGGGCTGGTTAATAACATACAAGACAAGTTGCAATGAACTCCAACTATCAAATCCCGCAATGGAAAAAGGAATGTGATAACATTACGCTCTTAGCGAGTAAAATATGTGATGCGCCCATGTGTACGATCACCTTTCTTGAAAAGCACACACAGGTGTTAATGTCTAGCCATGGCTTAGAAGTAAATAATACCTCGTCAGAAAATTCGCTTTTCGCTTTTGTCGCCCAAAACCCTGATCAAGTAACGATCATTACGGATGCCAGAGAGCATGCTGGATTCTGTCAAAACCCATTGGTTACTGGTGAAGCGAAGGTTGTTTTCTATGCAGGCGTAGCCTTAGTAAATGAGGCAGGGGTTGCCTTTGGTAGCTTATCTATAATGGATAAAGTCACAAGAAGTCTAGACGAAAACCAAATTGATTCCTTGAAAATACTTGCCAATCAGTTGGAACAATTGGTGGGCCTCCACAAAAAGCAGAACGAACTCAACCAAATCAATGCTGATCTGAGTAGAGCGTCTGAAAAATTCAGGACCGGGGAATTTTTCTATAAAACAATGGTTGAGAATGGCGCAAATGGTGTGATTGTTTTCAATGATAAATTCGAAATTTCCTACGTCTCGCCCTCGGTGGTAAAAATCCTGGGTTATAGCCGCGAAGAAGCCATGTCTTTGAACCTTGCTGAGCGCGCACACCCAGATGACCTTTCAATCATGACCGGAGTTCTGGAAAAGGCCTTTGCAAACCCGGGCATCCCTATTGAAGGCAGCACGTCCAGAATCAGGCACAAGAACGGAAGCTGGAGGTGGCTGGACGCTGTTGTCACCAATATGCTTCATGATCCCTTAATCAATGGCATAGTAGACAATTTTAGAGATGTTACAGATAAAGTTATCGCAGATCAAAATTTAGAAAGAAGTGAAAAACGCTTTAAAGCACTCGTGCAGGATGGTAGTGATCTGATTGCAATACTGGATATTGATGCCAACTATATATACGTAAGCCCCACCTCCATCAAAGTACTTGGCATCCCACCTGAGTCATTCATTGGCACCAATGCGTTCAACTACATTCATCCCGATGACAAATTATGGGTTAAGGAAACTTTCCAGAGATCTCAAGCAGAAAACAATGTCTCTATCCAACCTTACCGGTTCATGAACAGCAAAGGGCAATGGAGGTGGATTGAAACTGCAATTACAAATTTACTTGACGAACCTACGGTAGCAGGGTTTGTGGCGAATTCAAGAGACGTAACGGATAAGGTTCTTAAAGAAAGAGAATTTGAACTCTTTAATCAAATCACTTCAGAGATGGCCAGCTCTAATGGGTTTGAAAATCGACTATATGTCATTTTAAGTCGAATGACAGACTATCTGGAGGTGGATTGTGGGGAGATCTGGATTGTGAGCAGTGATCAAAAGAAAATAAATAAAGTAGCCCAATATGCCAGAAGCAAAGAAGGTGATGCATTTACTCAGAATCAGCAGCTCTCCACTTTCAAAAGAGGAGAAGGAGTCTTAGGTTTTATTTGGGAGGTAAAAGAACATTTGTTGATCAAAGACTTAGCTGCGGACACAAGGTTTCTGAGAATAGACCTTGCGCAACAGTATGGAATGACTGGGCTCATTGGAGTCCCCATCATTGTGGATGATGAGGTCATAGGGATACTCTCCTTTTTCTTTGGGGAACAAATCAATATCTCTACCGAAGCACTCAACTCACTGGTACAAACCAATCAACGGCTAAGTACAGAAATGGGTCGATTGATATCCGAGCATGAGCTAAATACTTTTTTGAACCTCTCTCCCGGGGTGTTATCAGTGCTGAGTAAAGATGGGCTTATCATCAAGATCAATGCAAGTTTCGAATCAGAAATGGGCTACGAAATTGGAAGTCTTGCCGGAACGTACCTATACGATAAGATTCCTGAGGAGGATGTAAAAGCCACAAAATCAGCATTGGAATCGTCAGAAAGAAAGTTCACATTTAAAAACAAGTACACCAAACAAAATGGAAGTTTGGTATGGCTTGAATGGCAAGCCTTCAAGACACCGGATCAAGACATTGTTTATGCTGCCGCCAAAAACATTACCCGGCAGGAAGAACTCTCCAGACTAATAGATCTCAGCAATCAAAAAGCCAAGTTTGGTACATGGGAAATAGACCTGATCCATAAGAGAGTGGACATTTCAAAAGCAGTCAAACTAATTCATGAAATAGATCAAATCCCAGCCCTAGAAGACACAATAGGATTTTATAAAGAAGGAACGCATCGAAATCTTCTTATAAAAAATGCAATGGACCTCATCGAGGGGAAAAAAGATTCGTTTGACATTGAAGTGATCCTGGTCACCAGCAGTGGCAAAGAACTGTGGGTCAATGTAATTGCGGAAGCAGAGTATAAGGATGGAATTTGTCACAGGTTATTTGGTTCGGTTCAGGACATTGATGAGAAGAAA
Source organism: Marinoscillum sp. (assembly GCA_040218045.1). GTDB lineage: Bacteria > Bacteroidota > Bacteroidia > Cytophagales > Cyclobacteriaceae > Marinoscillum. The sequence continues at coordinate 209,657 of JAVJQA010000060.1, read as the reverse complement.
AGAACCGAGCTGGAAATCAAGGATGTGAACCTGCGATACATGCTTGCTACAAAAACCACTAAACTCGGTGTTTGGGATTGGGATATAATTACCGATAAATTGACTTGGGATGAAGGTATGTTTAATATTTATGAATTAGACAAAGAGCAATTTAATGGCAGTTATAAGGAATGGGCAAATATAATCCACCCTGAAGACGTAAAGTTCGTAGAACAGCAGTTTCGAGATACCTTCCAAAACAATCACAAAACATTTGAGTCTACTTATAGGGTATATACGAAATCGGGTGGAATTAAGCACATCAATTCAGTAGCCCAATTCATCCTTAATGGAAATAACGAACCTGCACGGATGATAGGAATAAACCATGACATCACTGACCTTAAGGAATATGAAGCAGAAGTAACGCTCGCCAACTACGAAAAAACCGAAATCCTTGAAAGCATCAATGATGGCTTCTATACCCTGGATGAAAACTGGATCATCACCTACTGGAACCACGCAGCTGAAAATATATTGGGAAGAAAAAAAGAAGAAGTACTCGGTAAAAGCATATGGGAGATCTATTTGGATGCCGTCTACCTTAAATCTCAAGATGAATTTAATATTGTTTTTGAGGAACAGATCAATCGGTCATTTGAAGAGTATTACCCGGAACTCAACAAGTGGTTTCAGGTAAATGCCTATCCCAAAAAAAACGGCATAACCGTCCTCTTCAGAGACATTACTGAATCTAAATTGCTAAAGGAAAACCTTTTGGAAAACAGCATCCGATCCATGGAAAAAGAGCGAAACAGAATTGCACAGGAATTGCATGATGGGATTGTTCAGGAGATGGTAGCGGCTATGATGCACGCTGAACATATTTCTATGAAACTCCAGAAAGGCAACACTGCCGAAGAGGCAATGCCAGAACTGATCAATCTTCTCAGAAAAGTTTCCAATGATACCAGAAGGCTGTCACATAACCTGCGTTCTCCCGAGCTTGAAAAACTGACATTAATCGAGTTGATTGAAAAACTGGTGGATCAGATGAACAATGTAACCTCTATTACATTCTACCTGGATATCGAAGATGAATTGAGAAACTTAGCACTTGACAACCTGTTTAAAACAAACATTTTCAGAGTGGTACAAGAACTTCTTACCAATATCACAAAACACTCATCTGCAAGCAATACCTGGATTGTCATAAAACTTATCAAGCGATCTATAGTTTTAACTGTAGAAGATGATGGAATCGGCTTTGACCTTACTAAATCCAACAAAAACCCAGGAATTGGCTTAATCAACATGAGGGAAAGGGTTCAGGAATTAAACGGATCCATTGAGTTCGAAAACATAATACCTCATGGACTAATAAGTACTGTAACAATAAAAATCGCCTAAGTGAAACAAATATTACTCGTAGATGATCATCAGATTATTAGAAATGGAATCAAATATTATTTTGAGGACAGCAAAGACTTTCACGTCAGTGCAGAGGCAGAGAACGGTGTAGAAGCACTTGAAAAACTGAAAAATGAACAGTTTGATCTATTGATCACAGATATTTCCATGCCAGAAATGGATGGTATAGAGTTGATCAAGCAAATCAAAGAGCAAGATATTGATATCAAAATTTTGGCCTTAACCATGCACGGTGAAGCTAAAATCATCAAACAAGTCATGCAGTTGGGTATCGACGGTTACATCATAAAAAACAGCGGCAGAGACAAAGTATTAGAAGCGCTTGGACAGATTTTTAGTGGACAAGCCTACTTCTCCTATGAAGTGACTAAAGCCATCATGGATGACCTCTCCAATAAACCCCAGAAAAAGGACAGATTGACCATGGAAGTATCACTTTCAAAAAGAGAAACTGAAGTACTCGACCTGATCGTGCAGGAAATGAACAATCACCAAATCGCTGAGAAACTTTTTATAAGCGTAAGAACTGTCGAATCCCACAAGCAAAGCCTTCTATTCAAAACCGGATCAAAAAATGTAGCCGGTCTCGTGCTTTACGCAATGAACCATATTTGAAGAATGACAATTAAGTCAGGAAGACAAGATCAACCCTTGGGTTGGTTCTATTGGAAAAGAATGTGCTCATAACACAAGAATTTACAAAAATCAAATAGTTGTTTTCATAGCCTAAAAGGACATACAATTGGTCTAAATGTCTGCAATGATGGTATGGTTTACCAATCGCATCACCTACAAATTGTTAATAATTGGTAAATTTCCAGACAATTAATCTTAACCATAGAAATGAAAACCCTCACCATATTATGGATCGTTTTAGGTGCGCTTCAGCTATCCGCACAAAACGCAGAGACCAAGCGGGTCATCGTGCTCACCGATATCGAAGCTGATCCTGACGATACACAATCTCTGGTTCGCTTGTTACTCTATGCGAATGAAATAGAGATTAAAGGAATCGTGGCAACTACCTCCTGCTGGTTACAAAATGAAATACATCCAGAATCGATTAAAAGAGTGGTCCAGGCTTATGAGCAAGTACAGCCCAACCTGCTGAAGCATCATAAAGACTTTCCACAAGCAGAGACTCTTTATCCGCTGATCAAAAAGGGATTGCCTGTGTATGGAATGAAGGGCGTTGGCGAAAAGAAGGACTCAGAAGGATCAGACTGGATTATCAAAACACTAGAGGCCAGTGATGACAGGCCCCTTTGGATCTCAATTTGGGGTGGAGCCAACACTCTGGCACAGGCGCTTTTTAAAATCAGGGAGACTAAAACGGAAGCTGTAGCTGCGGAAATGATTGGTAAGCTCAGAGTATATACCATTTCTGATCAGGATGATAGTGGCATCTGGATCAGAAACAATTTTCCTGACCTTTTCTATATAGTGAGCCCCGGAGATGACTATGGTAGTGCAACCTGGACGGGCATCAACATGCAAGTGGATGGAATCGACAATTCGACCATCAGCAATGACTGGTTGTCTAAAAATATTCAGCAAGGACATGGCCCCTTAGGTGTTGTTTATCCAGATGTAGCCTGGGGTATGGAAGGTGACACACCTGCTTTTTTGGGTTTGTTGCCCAACGGACTCAATGATTCCGAACACCCTGAGTGGGGTGGCTGGGGTGGCCGATACATGCTTTATAAACCTGATTTCAACGATAAGGACGGTAGTTCGGTTGTCATCCCTTCACCTGAAACCCGACCAATCTGGACCAATGCCATAGATGACTATAAGCCATACCTGCCCAACGAATATGGCCGGAATGTAAAGTTGAGTGACCAATCTTTCAGATCAGATAAAGCAACGCTGTGGAGATGGAGAGATGAATTCCAAAACGATTTAGCAGCCCGGATGGATTGGAGCATCAAACCGTATGAAGAAGCCAACCATGCGCCTGTAGCCGTGTTGTCTCATTCAAATGTACTGAGTGTGAAATCGGGTGAGTGGGTCAACCTGGATGCCATGGATAGTTATGATCCAGATGGGGATAGTTTCAGTTTTTTATGGTTTCACTATCCCGAAGCAGGAACATTGAGCCAGTCAATCAGCTTAGGTGCAGAAAATGTCCATAAAGTTGGTTTCAAGGCTCCTGAAATAGATAGTCCCAAAACAGCCCACATTATTCTAAAAATAACGGATCGAGGAGAGCCTCCAATGACCAGCTACAAAAGGGTAATCATCAACATTGAGCCGTAGTAAAATAAATCAAAGCATTAACTCTTAGGTCTGACTTTCGAAAAATACGTAGAACATTTCTGAGACTATTTACATTGACCTTTCATCATACTTTTCGGCTTCCTGTGGTGTATCGTCAAACTCCTTCGAGCCGGCGAATTAATAAGTAATTTGACCAAGATAGATTATGCACTTTTTCGTTTCTCTTCATTAATAAAGATTCGGGTCACCTTGTCGAAATATTTGGTTTTTTGCGCGTTAAGCTTAATCACAGAAAAGTCATAGACAATAATCATGGCCAACACTATACAGACAATATACAGCACATGAGTTTCCACGCTGAGGAAAGTGTATCCAGCAAATACTCCCCCGGTCATATAAGAAAGCATAATAGCAAGCAATAGATACGCCTTACCTACCAAGTCCTTATTCGCCCTGTTTTCACTTTTTGTGAACATTGAGAATAAAATCCCTAAATCAGTGGTAAGGCCAGTAAGATGTGTAGTTTTCACGCTAGAGTTTGAAATACTGGCTGTCAGGCCATTTTGCAGCCCCATGGCCAACAACATAGTGGCCACGAGCAGTTCGGTTTCCTTCAGGGTTTCATTGTAATGGAACTCCAGGTATAGGCCCACACCCAACAAGCAAATGATTTCCAACAGCATTGGTAGAGCATGCCCCAAATACTTTCGGGAATCTTCAAATGTGATCACCAATAAATTAGAAATGAAATTACCAATAAAGAACAGGAATATCCAGAGAAAAACGATAGCCGCCTGATACCAATTGCCTTTTGAGATCTCTTGAGCCAGAATGGCGTAATGACCAGTGACATTGGAGGTAAATGAAAAGAAGATCACCACCGAAGTAACATTGACCATTCCGGCTGAGAAGGCAGTAAGCCCACCGAGTTTAATGTTTTCCGATAAGGAACGATGATGGTCTTTATTTTTGAGCATATTCAGTTTTACTTTTTCTGAAGATCATCTTCACTATTCCCTTGGCCTGTAGCTCTGTATTGAAATGAAGTGTCATCTGCTCATCAGTGATTTCCTGAATGGTGTATTGTTCTACAGTGAGGTTATCATGTCTCAACTCAAGAATATTTCCACGACCCTTGAGTTTCCAAGTGAGATGGAGTTCACCATCCTGTTTCCCCAATAATGCCAACTGATGATCGGGCAGGAAATACCATTCTTCAGCTTCATGAATGATGAGCGGTTTCGATATCTCTGCTTTCACATGTTCATCGAGCTCTTCCAGCCAACTGCTGGCGGTTTCGTCTGTATGATCCATTTTTTCATAAGCCCATGATACTTCTGTCCATTTGCCCAGTACATCTGCTTCCGGATTGTGACCAAATGATTTCATCAGCCATACGATGGAAAGGCAGCATAAGATCCCACCAATGAACACGAGATTTGTTCTCATGATTTTGGGGTCAGGCCCGGGATTCTCGAAAAGAACAAGTCAGCAAAAGACTCTTGACGGTTCACCTCAAATGGTGGTCCATCATAGGCTACCTGACGCACGTTATGCAACTTTTCAATCATTGGAGTGATGTCGAAGCTGTCATGATGGTTCAATGCCGGTTTGTATCCGGTAAATAAGTATGCCTCATCAATTTTATTGCCCATCACGTAGTTGTGAAAAGCGGATTGTGTAGACCCCACAAAGGGTTCTATTCTTATTTGGTTGATCTGAGAACCATATTTGTTCTTGATCACCTGAAGGCCTTCTTCAAACTCTTTGGAACTGAGCGATTGAATCAACTTGCCGTGGGAAAAGAAGAGCAGGTCAGAAATAGAGGTGGATAATCTCACACCATGGCTCAGGATTATATTGAATTTCTGATCCCCCTGTTCGTTTAGTGCTATTTTCAATAAACCCAATGAGCGAATTGTAAAATCCGTGGGTATTAAGATGGTTTTGTGCATCGATCTGTCATTTTGATTTGATGGTCAAAATTGGCAGGAGCTTCATTACAGGAGCATTAAACAGAAATTAAGATTCCATTAGACAGATTAAAAACAAATTAGATTTAACCATAAGGATTGGTTGCAATCGGCAAATCTATCCTCACAGTGGTGCCACTGTCTTTAAGGGATTGAACAATTAACTTCCCATTGTGGATATTGATAATGTTTCTTGCCAGGGGCAAACCGATTCCATACCCTTCGAATCTTTGTGCGTTGGAGGCCCTGAAATAAGGATCATAAATGTATTGCATTTCATCAACCGGAATCCCTATTCCTGTATCATTGACGATGATAATGATGTTTTTTTCATCAGCACCAAGCGCTACATTCACTGGCTGCTCATTGGAGTATTTACATGCATTCATTAGTATGTTGCACAGGGCTAGCTGAAGCAATTGATTATTCCCCAGTGTTTTTAGTTTCTCGGGAGCTTCGGGCAGCAGGCTAAAGTCCAGGTTGATGATCGCCCTATTATTGATACTTTCAATCGTTTCTTTTGCGTCGAGAATCAACTGATCCGTTCGAACGATTTCTTTGATGAATTTCTTGCCGTCATAACCAGTCTGTGCAAGCAACAGAAGGGCTTTGGTTTTCTGTTCAAGTTTTTCGGCTTCACTCAAGATAATGTTTATCGTTTCTACATATTCTTCCTTGCTCCGCTTTTTGGTAAGGGCCAGGTCTGCTTCACCAATAATAGAGGTTAAGGGAGTGTTAAGTTCGTGGGAGGCATTGCTTATAAAATTCTTCTGTGTTTCAAATGAGGTTTCCAGACGATCCAGCATGTCGTTGAAAGTAGATGTCAGCCTGCTCAAAGAGTCATTTTGACCAGACACTTTCAAACGCAAGTGAAGGTTTTCAGAGCTGATCATTTTTACCTCTTTGATGATATTATTTATGGGTTGTACCAGGGTTCTTGAGAAGCCAAAAGAAATGAGGGTAACGAGAATGAGCGTATAAACAAGAGAAGTGAAAAGCAGGTTTTTCAAATAGGCTACATGATGCGTACTGAAGTAGTTCTCAGCTGACATGATCACTACGAATTCTTCTCCATTGTTGGATTTATATTTAATGCCCGAAAAAAAAATGTTTTGATTATTGTCACTGGCCGCTTCCTCTTCGATCACTTTCATCACCAACTGTCTACTAATTTCAGATGGAATAGAATCCCAATTCACCGGTAGGTCATTTTGGATTTTGATGAAATACTCTTTTTGTTGAGGTAGTTTTTCAAGATACTCTTGCCTGAGTTCGCGAATGATGCTTACATCTTTAGGGTGTTCCAGAGTTATTTTAGCTGTGGTTATAGCCCTAATTTCCAGTCGTTTATAAAAATCTGTATAAGAATAATTGGAAATGGAATAGTAAATAAACCCACTGAACAACAGTGTATAGATCAGAAATATACTGACCAAAGCATAAATAATTTTGTTATGTATTTTCATCTGCTCTTAATACGTACCCCATCCCTATTACTGTATGCACAAGTCTTTTAGGATTGGTCCTCTCCAGTTTTTTACGTAAGTAATTGACATAAACATCTACCACATTGGTACCTAAATCAAAACTTATCCCCCAAACCTCATCCAGAATATCAGTTCTTGACAATACCTTATTTGGATGCTTTAAAAACATCAACAGAAGCCTGTATTCAGTTGACGTCAGGGAAATGGGTATTCCTCTGCGGTCTACTTTTTTGGTGTGATCATTTAAAGTGACGTCATCAAATACATATTGATGGGATGAGAGGGTTTGTGTATCCTGGCTTTCTGTTCTCCTCAAAAGTGAGCGAATCCGCGCCATCAACTCAATGAATTTAAATGGCTTGGTCAAGTAATCATCTGCTCCGGTTTCAAGTCCAAGCACAACATTCTCGGCACTGCCCAAGGCAGTGAGAAATAAGATCGGAATACGATCATTGGTTTTGCGGATTTCCTTGCATACCTCCAGTCCGTTGATGTCAGGCAACATGATATCAAGAATAATGATGTCAAATATTGCTTTCAGGTTCAAATCAATGCCTTGCTGGCCATTCATGGCCACAGTCACATCAAAGCCATTCTCAATCAGGCCTTTGTTTACAAAAGAACAAACACTTGGATCATCTTCGATCAGCAATATTTTCATTACCAGATTCGGAACTTTCAGACCAAAATAGCTCCAAATATGCTCAATCGAAGCACTTAGGTATTAGAATGAGATTAAAATTACTAAAGCATACCTCCTTGTAGCAATTCTCCAGGGTTTAAGAAGAAGGAATGGCGGGTAGGCTATAATACTTCTTCCTCAACCAAAACGCCACCCGAACCAAAAGAATCAAGGCCGGCACTTAGAGAATACGTAAAACATTCCTGAGGCTATAAATAACCTCCTGTTATGTGGGAGATAACATGATAAGTATCACAAGCTGAAAGGAGATAATTCAATAAGGGTACCTAGGTTAATATATCACAGCCGTGTTTTCTCACGGAAAAATCAATTACGTAATCCATGCTGTTTTCTTTTCAATCGAACTGTGACGATCATCAGGTTGATGATAAACAGTAGGATTGTGATTCCATTCATAAAGCCAAACCATTTCTTCATTTCCACTATTTCCAAAAACCCTCCACCTAGCCTTGCCATTAAGGTAAGCTGTAACATGATCACCCACACATAGAGCGAAGCATGATAAGGTTTAAACTTAAGTCCAACTACGCCCGGAAGAATAATGGGCGCATGTGCAAAGATCATAGAGAAAACAAATCCGAGAAAAAAAGCATGCATCAGCGCATCATACGGGATAGACCCTGTCCCCTCAAACAGGAACAAACCACCTGAAACTGCGAGCCAGATGTAGCCGAAAATTAAGGCAATAGCTGAATAGCGATGTATCCCCGAATGCTTCACAGACTTACGAACCATATCATACCGTAAAAGCCAGATTGCCACCAGTAGCATAGGACCACCTGCCAGATACCTCCCTCCCAGATGAAAAGGAATCACACAGCCTACGAGGAAGGCTACGAGAAACCCGATGAGAACAACCCTTTTTGTATTGCTGACTGGCAGAAAGCGAATCAACTCCAGACGTTCACCAGTAATGGTAATCAGCAAAAAAGCCATCCACCACAATATTGAGTGCCCATAGGATTCGAAAAGAAACAAGTGTACGTTACCAATAAACCAGGCTGTGGCTCCCACCCACATCACCTTATGAGCTAAATCAGAATGCTTTTTATTAATGAGATGAAAAACATAGAATAAACCCAAAGCCCCGATTATTAAACAAATAGAAGAAACCTGCGGCAATTCCAGAAAATAAAACAACACACTGGAACCATTAACAATTGGAAAAGAAAAAAGCCACTTTTGCTTGAGTGCAACAATACGCTCAGTGAGAATAACCGTACCCAAAAATCCTCCAGTCATCAAAGCTCCGTGATGGAGAAACACATGACTTACTGGCATATCAAACCCCAGCCTGTACCAACCCGTAAGTATGCCACTGACCAGAGCCCCAGCAACAAGTAGTATGAAAGGAAGTTTTACCAATGTGTTGTTCATAGAGCTAGAGTTGATTTTTTCCCAACATGCATGGTGATAATTACAATGCCTATTAGCTGAGAAACGGCGAGAACAAATAACCAGAAGGCTGAATTAACTATGGATCCTTGAAAAATCAGCACTAGCTCAGTCACCATAAAAGCAGCAAAAAAGAGAATGAATGCCGCCTTTAATACTTGACGCACTCTCATGAAACCAACCTTTAAAGCGAGGAAGAAAATCCAGACGGAGACAAAACCCAAAAGCACCATGTGCAAATAAGCGATCACAATGTTTCGGGCAAACGCCAATGCCGCCAACGAAGGAAAAGCGGAAAGTAACATCAATACATGCTGCATTCCAATGGCCAATACTCCTGCAAATAACAACATCTTTAAAACCTTCGATTCCCCATTAATTAGACTACCAATGTGCCTGATCATGAAAACAATCAAATACACCAACCCGATCAGTTGTGTGGCCGCTACCAGGCCAGCAACAAGATACCATGAAGAACCAGGATCTATCCACAAAGCTGATAAGATATAAGCAGGGAATATGGCGAATAACTTCAAGCGAAATCCCACTTTCAATAATTTGTTATTGGTGGCTATTCCTTGCTCTTCTAACTGCCAGAAGACCAAACCCAACAGGGCAAAAGTAAACCAACCATTGTACTGAAAATGTAAATAGAAGTAGATCAGCAGGTAGTACAAATCTCCTTTGCCCTGAGTGGCAGAAACTGGTCCCAGAGCAAAGGGCGCAAGGTTAGAGAGAATCATCAGTATTAATCCCCACTTTACAAACTGGAATGACATGTGATGACGCTCCGGCAACCCAGTGCTAACATCCCTGATGAACACCCAGGCAAAGCCCATGGCTAATAAGGCATGCAATGCCGAAAAAAAGATGGACCAAAATGCATAACCTATGAATGGAAAGGTGACTAACATGCCCACATTGGCCACTTGTAATAGTATAAAAGTCCTTGAGTACCGTTTAGTATGGAGCAGGCCATTCGGTAAATAGGCATGTGTCAAGAAGACGTACAAAGCCATAAAAACCCATCCCAAAAAAGCGAGATGTGAATGCGCATGTAAGGTATAACTGTAGTTGAGCCCGGTGAACGGATGATAAAAATAATACCGAAGTAGACAGCCTATTACCCCAGTGATAACGAGGTTCACAAACGCTATTTTCAATCTGAACTGAGTTACGTTATGAGGGTCAACCATTACTCAAAAATCCTTACTCCTGGATCTGTTCAATAAAAGCAGTACAGGCAATGCAACCCAACATGCCAGCATCAATAAGGAATATAGCAACCCGCTACTGGTGCCAAAAAACCGCTGAAACAACGCTCCTGTATAACCCAAAAGCGCCGAAATATCCAACTTTAACAGGATCAGAATACGCGAGAGATCAATAGGATTGAGGAAACTGGCAACAAGCGCGTAATTGTCCAGAGGATAGTCTTCAAAAACGATCATTGATAGGAGAATGAGCGCATCGTAAATCACTGCAAAAAACAGCCACATAAGTATCGCATAGCCAAATCCCTTTATTTTATTGGAGTTGAAAAGTGCAATATTGATGGACAATGCTACAAAAATGAACGTTAAGCATGTACCAGAGATTAACAGCATGATGAAATTGGCAATCTCACCAGAACGAAAGATCCCGTATGCCAGAAAGGGCAAACCAAGACCAATGATTAAACTCAAAGAAAGTGAAAGAGATATGCCCAGGTACTGCCCTAGAAAGATGACTGATCTCTTGACCGGCTGAGCGAGTAAGAGCTCTGTAAACTCACGTGAGTTATAAAAATACATGACACCAAAAATGGTTCCTATCATGGGGGTCAATACCACAATGACGTTCATTAAGGTAATGATTCCCTTGGACAGATCATTGTTGAGAAACAGCAGTACAAAGCCCAGAATCAAATAAAACCCTAGGTAGATAAAGCTCCATCTACTACGCATCAAATCCGAAAAACTGTACTTTAATATCTTGATCATGGCTCTAAAATTGCGGCTATCGAATGCTCCAGGTCATCACTCCCGGTTTTGATTTTGAGTTCGGAAAGGGCTCCTTTGAAATAAATATTACCTTCCAGCAAGAAAATGATTTCGTCGGCTAGTTCTTCCACCAGACTCATTATATGCGATGTAATTAAAACGATCTTTCCTGATGATTTGGCCTTATTGATTAGCTCTTTGAGTTTGATCAACGAAACAGGATCCAGTCCTGCGGTAGGCTCATCCAATACAATCACTGGTGTATCAAACATAAATGTAAGGACGATATTTACTTTCTGCCGGGTTCCTCCCGATAGATTGCCCAGTTTCTTATCCATAAATTTCTCCAGACCAAAAAGAGTAATTAAAGGCCCTGGTTTTGACGGCTGATTTCTGATATCTGCAATCATATGTATGATTTCACTAACCGACAGGTTATCAGGAAATCGCGCTATTTGAGGTAAATAACCAATCTGCGTTCGATAACCATGAGATTTAGAAATGTCCTGGTCCTGAAACAATACTTTCCCTCCATCAGGAATAACCATTCCCAATAAGATCTTTAGGAAAGTAGTCTTTCCCGATCCGTTTGGTCCAAGTACCGCGTAGATCCCTCCTCCTGATACGTCAAAACTTATGTCATTCAGCACCGTGAGGCGGCCATAGGATTTTCGAATGTTTTTAACAGCTATCATTTGAATCGTTTCATTGAAGGTGAATCATCAATTAAATCATCAGGAGTAAATGCCGGAGAAACTTTCTCGGAAAAATTAATCATATCGACGAACAAGCTTCTAAGCAAAACGATGGTTTCCGGAGTTCTATTAACGATGTAGGAAAACAACTTTACCGGACGATAAGGCACATCCCCCATTCCATTTTTATCCAGGTCATAACCTGTATATGAGCTCCAGAAATTTCCATTAAACGTGTTGTCGTTCATTCTGGAATTATATGAGATGTCAAAGGAATTGCCAATGAAGTTATTTCCCGTAAAGACATTGGCATAGCACCCTCCAGACACTTTCACCGCCCAGCCATTTTGTAAAAAATTATTGTGAGAATAATTGACTCTGGCCGAGCCGTCTACAAAAATGCCAAGTGTATTCTCCGCAAACGTATTATCGAGCACTTCTCCATCATAGATTTCTTTAAGTAGGAGTCCGTAAGACGCTGTACCCCAGTTTTCTTCAAAACGATTTCGCTCCATTCTTATCCATTTGGAAAACATCACCGCTACTCCTGCTCCATTTTGTTTGAAGGTATTGTCCGTATATGTGTCATGATTGGAAAACATAAAGTGCAGTCCATACCGCACATTGTTATGGGAATAATTACGAGAAATCCGGCTTTCATCGACAAACTCCAGGTAAATACCATCACGCATTCCAAACACCTCATTGTTGGTGATCTGGATTTCTTCACAGTGCCACAAGTGGATTCCATTACCCGATTGGTCTTCTCTGGTAGCGGTTCCCATAACTTTGTTTCCCCGAATGACACATTGGGTAGCTTTTTCCATTAGGATGCCGAAAAAAGAATCGTGGACTGTGTTCTCGATAATCTGAACCATTTTGGAGTCATAAACATAAATAGCTGCATAGTCCTTGGTATAGCTCCTGCCAGAGTTGGTTATCTCAAAACCAGATATCGTGATGCTATCGGCCAGCAGCCTGAGCACATAACTAGTGTTCGCCCCATCCAGAATAGCTCCTGGTTCACCAATGAGCGTCACCGGCTTGGTGATGCCCAGATTCTCTACGGTGTAGTGACCAGCTGACACACGTATGGTGTCTCCGGCATTGGCTTCCTCCACTGCCACAGCAATGTTATCAATTGAGCACTCGACACATACGACTATCTCAGAGGAAAAGCCCGGCATCCAGGCCATTAACCAAAACAGGGCCATAAAAGCTCTCGTACTCATAGCTACTAATTTATCAAAGTAAATACCTTATGCCCAGATTGTAAGTCAGGCCCTCTTTCATTTGAATGCCCTCAACGTTTTGGTAGACGGGCAATCCTGCCTCCATTCCTACCTTCATACGCTGTAGCCGTTTACTGTTGCTAAAGGATAAATTTGCTCCGGAAAACACCCTCGCACGTTCAAAGCCGTAATTGGCGACATGAGCCGGAGGCGACATCATAGGGTTCAGGTCACCACCCACACCAACCATACCTTTATGAATAGCTCCTTCCACTCTCGCTGAAACACTCAACCAATTACTCAACCCATGACCTATCCAGGCGTTCAGTTTGTAGCAATTCCCTAATCGGTAACCCTGGTCATTTTCACCAGTTCTTATGATCGCATTTGGCTGTAATCCTACGCTGGTTTTTTGAAATGACTGTTTCATTGTTGTCCCTATGATCAGATCAACAGTGCCTGACCCCAGTTGCATCGCATACGGTAACTTCATGCCTTCTCCCATAGGCATGTCATCGGACTTAGAGGTTTTACCATTTGGCAAGCTTACACCTGCATTGAGGTGCAAAGAAGCTTTCTCATTAGCCAGAAGGCTGTAAAGAATGGATACCTGCGTATCACCAAAACCAGTGCTCCTGGTCTCATAGTTCATGACCATCTGGCTACCCGGCTGCATGCCCATCATCGCGCTTTGGTGAGATCTTTCCATCTGCATGACGTTTGCGTTAAACATTTGCATGACCATGATCGTCAACTGATCTGTAAGACCATACATCGCTCCCACCATGAACATATGCATATTCATCGCCTGAGGAGCGGCCATATAGTTCTCAAATATTTCAGAGTTACTGATGGGATTGTTGCCCTGAAGGTTGCCTTCCATTTGCATATTCATATATCGAAGACTCACCATAAAGCCTCCCTTATGGTGCACATGATCTCCCATGATTCCCATTGGAGCATAAGCATCCGGTCTGTCATGGTGATGATCTGGATGGTTCAGTAACCCAAAATTGGATTGCTCAAATTGCGCTTTGAGTTCCAGCCATCGGTAGACATCTCCACCTTTTTGCTTGCGTACCTTATCCAGAGTGGCAGCATCCGGGTATGCTGAAAGGTAAGCACCCATCGGACTTGGGATTGCTTTACTTTTCAAAAAAACAGCCTTTTTTACTTCCAGCCAGTTACCCGGCCTTGAATAGTCGGCTACCAAAAGCTCGCGAAAATCATCTTCATTTTTCTCCTTAAGAAAATTAACTAGACATTCGATGGCGTCAAATTGTTTTGTTTCTCCATTGTTGTACTCGGCGTAGGACATGAATTGAGAATCGCGAATGATCATGTTGCAGTGACTGCACACATCCTTGCCAGTAGCCACCGTCTGAGCAATGGAAATCATGGAAGTAAAGATCAAAAGAAGGAAAATATGAATACGTTTCATGTGTGTAGTGTTTGTTTTCAACGGTCACATGAAATTCTCATAAATCTACGGTTCGCCGCAGCGATTCATCCCCTGGTTGGACTTGGCGTCCACATTGTTAAGGATTCTAGATTTATGCACATTTCATGGAAAATCACTTTAATTCAATACAAATTTTTCTTTCAACCCAACCCACTGCAATGCTTCTCCTCCCACAGAATCCTGTGTTTTCTGTCTGGTAGATTCACTTGCAAATGCGGTCAGGTGGGCGCCCATAGGGCTGGGTATTGCTTCACTAATGAGGTATTTGGCCTCCAATGCATTCGTTAGTTCTCCTGGATTGGCATAATCTGTAACCAAATAATGTTTAACCGCTGGACGGCTCCACTCACTCAGGTCATTCATCATGCACTCAATGGCGTCATACTTATAAGCACGACCTTTCTCGGTAACCAGCTGAGCAGCATGCTGCTGGTCTACAATGGTCATCCTGCAAAAGTCACACGCATCCTGACCATAATGAATTGGTTTTGGACTGGAGCTGCAGGCACTTATCAATAGCGCAATGAGAATAGTAAGAACAGGCATTGCTAAATAATCCTTAGCAGAATCACGCTGTGTCGTTGATCTTCTGCCTATAAAATAGGCCATCAAAGTCATCACCATACCGATTCCCATTAATACTCCACCAAGTCTGGGATATGAAAAAGCATCAAAATTGAGGAGCTTTTTGTGTCCAATTAATGGTGGGTTGTACTGCATAGGCGTTCCATCAGGGTTGACCAGTTTTAAAATGGCATTGGGATCCAACTCCGTACCATAAGCCACCAGCCACAGATTAAAATCATAGATACCAAGTGCTCCCAATGCACTCATAGCAATAAACCATATCAGGAACCAAACTGGCCTTACCTTACCGACAAATCCTAAGATACCAGTCACTATCCCAAGGAAGGCCATGACCAATACCACCTTTGGGAAAACGGAAAACTCCCACATTTCCTCCGGTTTTGGCAGGGTTTTCATGCCGATGTAATGGTTCAGTCCGTCAATATTCTGGATATCAAACTCGCTTTCACCTTTCAACCCATTGACATGAATATCTATACCCAGAGGCTCTGGATACTGAGGAGCCCCCAGTCGGATATTCCACATGGGAAAAACAAACAGCCCCAATAACATGATGCTGCCGACTATCATTAATATGCTTGCCTTCTTCATCGTCTTTTTTGTCCTTGTGTCCTGAAAAAGAGTAGTTAAAATGGGAGTAATCACCCATTTTAACCACCACTGTATTTCAATTACTCATCTAAAGACCAGCTCAATTTAAGCTTGGAATCAGCTGGAGAAACTCTAACATACCCTTGCATCTCCTGGTGCAGTGCAGAACAGAAATCTGTACAATAGAATGGCCACACACCTACACGTTTTGGTTCCCAGAGAGAGGTTTTCGTTTGACCCGGCATAACCAGTATTTCTGATGTACCCTGGCCGATCATGGAAAATCCATGCGGTACATCAAAGTCTTGCTCATGATTGGTGATATGGAAGTAGACCTTATCACCTACCTTGATTCCTTCGATGTTATCAGGTGTGAAATGACTTCTGATGGTAGACATGTAGATATGCACCTCATTTCCCTTTCTTTCCACTCTGGCTTCTGCAGGACTCTTGATAGCGTAAGGGTGATTGTTTTCATCCAAGCGATAGATCTTTTTGGAATTGTTGACGATCAGATCAGCATCGCAACCAGCTGCGTAGTGAGGTTCACCATGTGTCGGAAAATCATACAGCAGTTCCATTTTTTCACCTGAGATATCATATATCTGCGCAGAGTGTTCCATTTCAGGCCCTGTAGGCAGATACCGATCCTTGGTGATCTTATTCATGGCCACCAGGTATTTACCGTGAGGTTTTCGGGAGTTTCCTCCAGGTATCATCAAGTGACCCACAGAATAATACGTAGGTTTTCTATCTACTACCTCCCATGTACCCAACTTCCATTTCACCACCTCAGAAGAGATGAAAAAAGTGGTGTAAGCATTGCCACGTCCATCAAACTCTGTATGCAATGGCCCCAAACCTCCACTGCTCACTGTTCCCGCCAGTACATCCTCATAGTTTAAGATTGGAATTCCGTATGCGTCTCCATCAAATTTTTGAGCATCAATAGCTGCGAGCATTTTATCAAATGAATGAACGGTAAGGTCAGCTGACAATTTACCAGACCCAATGATGTACTGGCCTGAAGGGTCTACATCGCAACCATGAGGTGACTTAGGTGTTGGCAATAAGTATATAGCTCCCGGAACCTCCGAAGGATCTACGGTCAACACTTCCTCTAGCATGGTCGAGGTGGCTGTGTGCGTGGATTCATCATAGATATTATGCGCATATTTGGCAGCGACCTTTGACCCTCCGCCGTTGTTTACATATGCTTCGATCTTCTTCCAGTTCACCGCTGCAATAAAGTCCTTGTCATTTTGCGACGCGTTTACTTCCAATAAGGTATTGGCCTCTTCGGTATTGTAGGTAGAAAAGAAAAACCAACCGTGTGACTTATCCCTGCCTGGGTGAGACAAATCATAGTTAAACCCGGGCATTAAGAGTTGAAACTTAATGTCCATGTGTCCATGCTTCGGATCAACTGATATAAAAGTCAATGCACCTTTAAAATTACTTTTATACTCGCTAATGGGCATATCTCGCTGAGGCACCGGAACGGAGAAGCGTGTTCCCGCCACTACGTACTCTGTATTCTCAGTGATGAATGAAGAACTGTGATTACCTGCGCTATTCGGTACTTCAATGATCTCCTCAGTTTCAAACGTACTAAGACTGATCCTGGCAATACGCGGTGTGTTGTTTCCATTAACAAAGATCCACCGACCATCCAGTTCACCATTGGTTTGTGATATGTCCGGGTGATGTAAATCATCCCAGGGCACGAAACCAAATGACGTGTTTAGCATCGGTTTGGTTTCTTCAGAATATCCATACCCAGAGGTAGGAAACTGAGAGAAAACAGGAATTTCCTTGAACATTCTTCCAGATGGCAGACCGTATACTGTTAAGTTTCCACTGTATCCACCGGATAAAAATCCGTACTGCTCATCCCGCTCTCCCGGGGCGATGTAAACCTTTTCCGCAATGTTACTGCTTAGTGCACTCTTTCCATTGCCGCCCTGACCACATGAGGTGATCAAAATAACGGCGCCAATAATGAAGCTAAAAGATAATACTGATATCGTTTTCATTTGAATCTGTTGTTTAGTTAGTTGAAATCACGCGATCAATGACATGTATGATGCCATTTGACGTTGGTATAGTTGCCAATACAATGGCTCCACCAACGGTTACCTTATCACCGTCCACCTTTACCTCCAGATAGTCACCAGTGGCCATATACAATTTTCTTCCCTTGCTTGCTTCCTTCTTAAGTGCAGCGAGATCATATGACCCGGGTGCAGCGTGTCGAGTAAGTATCGTTGCCAGATCACTCTTATTCTCTGGTTTTAGCAAGTTTTCGACAGCACCTTCTGGTAAGCCAGCAAATGCATCATTGGTAGGTGCAAACACTGTAAGAGGTCCGGCATTTACCAAAACATTTTCAATCTGAGCAGCTTCTACTGCAGCTACCAGAGTAGTATGAGCCTCTGAAGTCATCGCCACTTGCAAGATGTTTTTGTCTGAAACATCATCCGAAACGGAGGCCTGCCCCTTCGGGTGACTGACGACTTCAGATGATACCGTTTCATTTGCTGCTGGTGTTGTACAGGCCATTACAAGCGCTATCACTACCATAAAAGTTACTATCCTTTCAATTTGCTTTTTCATATTCGTATTGTTTGGATTAATTAAGTGTTCTGAAGTATTCGAGTACTGCCCTGGCTTCATCCTCCGTGAGGTTTTGGTTTGCCATCGGCGAACCATTAAATTCCTGTAAAAGCTTTTTAGCTATTGGGTCTTCCTTTACCATTTTGTCAGGCGCCAGAATCATATTCATCACCCATGCAGGGTTCCTTCTTGATAAAATTCCCTTTGGAGCTGGGCCAATGAATTTCTTTTCTACTTTATGACAAGCGGTACATTTAGACTCAAATATCTCCCGCCCATTAGTTACTAACTGCTGGTCAATGTCAGCAGGTAGTGAGAATTGCTCAACTGGTCCAACACCATGAAATTGTTTCCAATTTTCATAGGGGTCAGCCACCTCCATTTTTGATTGTTCCTTGATTTGCTCAATACGGCTCTTACCTCCACCACCACAAGCAGAAAGCAACACGATGAAGGCCGCAGCAACGAAGTATTTATCTAAGGTTTTCATAACTATTGATGTTTATTGATTTCTAAATGAGATTTCTTTGAAGAGCGTGCGGGCCTCTGGAAACAGGATGTTGTTTTCAAGGTGAATATGCTTGTGTAGGTCTTCTTCAAATTCCTTGAGCATGGCATAAGTCACTTTGAAGGTTTGGCAACCATCTGGAGGACATTCATAATCATTAGCTAATTGCGCTATTTCATGCAACCGAAAGCCCTCATCCTGATGCTCCTGCTCCAGCATTTTAATTGGGTTTTCAATATCTCCGAAATGAGGTTTGGAAAGTGGAAAATCACTGACCTGGGACTGGACCATAGCCTTGATGTACGGAAAAAGCACTTGCTCTTCTTTTTGCATATGATTAAGCAATGTCTGAGAACCGGCAGCAAATAATTCATTTATCAAATGCAATTCCGGATGTCGATCACCATGAACCCGGCACAGTTTCTCCAGATAAGCTCTAAGAGCTGGCACAGTAGCTAAAACATAACTATGATGCATATTGATGATTACATCAATCAGCTCATCTAGGGGTAATCCCTGGTAATTCAATGAATCCGGAGTCTGGAAGATCCCCTCAAGCTCTTCAAGTAGCTCATCTATGTCTACATTTTTCTGAGCACAAGCCTCTTCCAACGTGATTCCACCTCCACAACAAAAATCGATATTGTGGGAAGTGAATATTCGGGATGTTCTGAAATTGGATGCTACAATCACCCCAACTTTTGATTTTGCTAAATTTTCCATATTAAAGATTTTAAGACCTTTTTATCCTTTATTAATTCAAATGTTTTACAATTTTAAGAATCGATTACCTTCTATAATTCCTCCTTTGAGATCCACCAATTGCGTAGTAGTCAATACACCTTTTAAATGATCTCTGATGGCAACAAACTTATCATGTGCCGGACATGGGTGATCCCCAGAACATTCATCCAGCCCTAGCACACATTTCTTTACTATTCCTTCTCCATCAATGGCCGTTACCACTTCCAAAAGTGTAATTGGTCGATTTGCCAATTTAAAGCCTCCTGTCGGACCCCTTAATGATTGCAGTAACTCACTTCGTACCAGTTGTTGCAAAATTTTAGCTGTAAAGGCCTCTGGAGAACCTATTGCTTTAGAAATATCTTTTAAGCCAGCGAGTTTACCTTCCTCCTGTATGGAGCAGAGATAAATCATGATTTTTAGTGCGTATTCACAAGCTTTGGAAAACATCTTTAGATCATTTTTGAGCAAACATAAGGCAGAATTCTATTTCGGACAATGTTATCCGAATTAAGTCCGTATGATTTTTATCATCTCTCCAACCCAGCTGTTTTTTTACTAATAATGGTTATGTGCTTTAAGAAGAAGGAATGTCGGGTAGGCTGTAATACTTCTTCCTCAGCCAAAACGCCACCCGAACCAAAAGAATCAAGGCCGGCACTTCTATCAATGGACCCACCACACCTACAAATGCCTGACCTGAGTCAAGACCAAAAACTGCTATAGCTACTGCAATCGCCAATTCAAAATTGTTGCCTGCGGCAGTAAATGAAATAGAAGCGTTTTTGTCGTACTCCGCTCCAATCGCTTTGCTAATGAAAAAACTGATGAGGAACATCAAAGTGAAATAAATTAACAGAGGTATTCCGACCCGTATTACATCCATCGGGATTTCCACAATCAACTCCCCTTTCAATGAGAACATAACCACAATAGTAAACAGCAGGGCGATTAGTGTAATGGGTGATATAGTCGGGATAAATTTTGTTTTGTACCAGTTCTCACCCCTCCACCTTACCAAAATTATCCTACTGAGCAAACCTGCCAGAAAAGGGATACCCAGGTAAATCGCCACGCTTGCTGCTATGGTAGCAATGGATATATTGACTATTGCCCCATCAAAACCAAAGTAAGGAGGCAAAACAGCAATGAACAGCCATGCATAAAAACTATAGGCAAATACCTGGAAAATACTATTTAAGGCCACCAGTCCGGCGCCATATTCACTACTGCCTTCGGCCAGGTCATTCCATACCAAAACCATGGCAATACAGCGCGCCAAACCGATCAATATCAGCCCCACCATATACTCCGGGTAATCCTGGAGGAAGATCAAGGCCAAAGCAAACATCAGCGCCGGGCCGATGATCCAGTTGAGCAGAAGGGAGATAGAAAGCACCTTCACATTGCGAAATACCCGGGGCAGAAGCCTATAATCAACTTTGGCCAGTGGCGGGTACATCATCAGTATCAGCCCAACAGCTATCGGGATGTTGGTACTTCCACTGCTAAAGGTATTGATGAAAGTAGATGATGAAGGGAAAAAATATCCTATGGATACGCCAAGCAGCATGGCCAGAAATATCCACAGGGTCAAATACTGATCGAGAAAATTAAGTTTCTTTTTAGTCAATCTCTTATCTTTTGGTTACTTCCAATTTTCGAATCTGCTGACTTTTCATATAATCAGCCAGATAAAACATCTCAATGGCAATCTCTTTGGCCGTTTGATCATACTTCATGTCTTGTGCGGGTGTGCTGTCAAAATACCTCGGATCATTATAAGCCAAAGCAAACCTTCCTGAAGCTCCAGGCACCAGTGGACATGATTGATCAGCATCCGAACAGACCATGATGGCCACAAAATCAGATTTAGGATTTACCTTATTGGAATACACTTTAGATTTCATCCTCCAGACAGGGTACAATCCCGGGGTTATGGCCACTGCCGGGTTGTCTACTTCCCTGCTGTAGTGAATCGTGAATCCAGCCCTTTCCAAAGCAGCAATTGCGTTCTTATTAAAGGCAGTTTCTTCCAATCCCCCAGAGTAAGATTCCAGACTATCCACTCCATAGAACAAAAGTGCGTACTTAAACCATGTATCAGCCAGATGACTTCTACGCGAATTGTGAGTACAGACAAATAGAACGTCATATGAGCCATTTTCCCTGACCTTGTTGACTAGAAAATCCCCTACGTCTTTCAGGCTTGCCTTTCTCTCTTCAGGAATATCTTCCAAATTCTGAATAACATCCCTTGTGTAATCCTGTAGTTTATCATTGATCTCAATTTTAAGTTGAGCTTTGGTGTGATTAAATATCAGAACCAGGCCAATCAGGCAGATGATTTTAATTGCTTTCATTATGGTGAGTATTGATTTTGGAGAATACGTAAAACATTTCTGAGGCTATTTGCATTGACCTTTCATCATACTTTTCGGCTTCCTGCGGTGTATCATCAAATTCCTTCGGATCATTGTAACGGACCGGGATTCGTTTTTCAGTTCCCGGGATAAATGGGCAGTTTTCATCAGCATGTGAGCAGGTCATTACGGCTGCAAACTGATCCGCACTGTTGACCGGATCATCAAAGACCTTTGAAAAGGCAATAATTGGTTCTCCGTTTTCTGAATGTGACACTTCATAAATTGGATTGGAGTCACCTTTGGAAGAAACCTTAAAGCCATTCCTTTTAATAGAATCAACCGCACGATCATTGAAGGCGGTAACCTCCACACCACCAGAAAAACACTGAGCAGGTACTCCAAAATAATCAGCCGCTGTTTGCGCCCAAATCTGCGAAAACTGACTTCTGCGTGAATTGTGGGTACATATAAAGTTTAGATTGACCGCTTCGCCCTGATCAATTTTGCCCTGTATGTAATCGATTAATGTTTGAAGAACTTCTTTTCGTGACTCAGAAACAGGGATTTCCAATATCTCCTGTGTGGTGGACTCAAGTGCTGGAAAAAGGGATAGTTTTTTTGTCATCATTAAACTGTTATTGTAATATTACGATTGGTTTAATCAAATTTTTTTAGCAACACTGACCTTTTGGAGACTCAAACTGATCAAAGATTTGATTGAACTGATTTTTGATCTGTCCCCATCTGTCAGGATTAATGCAATAGCTTATCCTAGACCCTTCAATAGTCCCTTGTATAATGCCAATCTCCTTTAGCTCTCTAAGGTGCTGACTGATGGTTGCTTGAGCCAGGCCCAATTCCAGTACCAAATCTCCATTGATACAGGCATTAGACTTTAGCAAATACTGGATAATCGCTACCCGCGCCGGGTGTGAAAATGCCTTTGCAGCTACGGCTATATCATTCTGAACTTGTGAGAAAAGATCTGTTTTTGTGACTCCCATATTAAAATATGTTATTGCAATAATACGATGACTCATGATAATTAAGTCCAACTATGGCGTTAAATAATTGTGAAGTTCACTCACAGCACTGATCACCACAGCTTAGGCTTTTTGACCTGGCCTTTTCAAAAGCCTCTCTACCCTCTCTATAAGCATAATAAGCAATGCCCAAGCTACCAACCGTATCAATAAAAGGGATGTTGAAGAAATGATAGATAACACTGGAACCCAGCAATATAAAGGAAAGATAAAAACAGGTTTTCGTGCAATTGGCGTCAGATACAATTGGTTGACTTTGCAATTCCCTTCCTACCTTGAGTTTGGTTTTATAAAGAAAATACATGGTAATTATTGATATACTCGAAATAATTATTCCAACCATGGTTGTTTGGGGCTGTGCCTTGAAAATTACTGTCAAAATCGATCCTAAAATCAATCCAACCACTAGGATGTAAAACGCAAAACCGGTTATCCTAAGCGCAAATACTTCAAATTGATCTCGCTTGTCAATTGGGTTCTTCTTCATTCTCCAGATCATATGGAATACCCCAACACCAGAAAGAACCTCCACGAAGCTGTCCACTCCAAATCCAAATAAAGCAAGCGTTTCATCAGAAGCTCCATAGAGGGTTGATACCACCCCTTCTATCAAATTGTAACCTATTGTTACCAAACTCAAAATCCCTGCGATACGATATAATTTGGCATTCCTCATAACATGAAATTTAGGGAATCATCCGGCATTTCCCAACTCAATACCCTTGTCGGCATGAAACGGATTCAAGACCTTTCAGTCTAAAACTTCAGGGATTTTGCACAAAAATTAATGGTAATTCAGGACGGCCCAAAATTTTATAGTAAATTTTCAACCTATGAAAAAAATAGTCAATTCCAAGGAAGCACCAGCACCAATTGGCCCTTACAGCCAGGCGGTCATCCACAACAATACACTTTACATTTCTGGTCAAATAGCCATCGATCAGTCTTCGGGCAAGCTTGTTACTGATAACATAGAACATGAAACCAACCAGGTGATGAAAAACCTTGCGCTGATCCTGCAGGAAGCCGGAGCTGATTTCTCACAAGTGATCAAGTGTAGCATTTTTGTAAAAAACATGGACAATTTCACGGTGATCAATGGCGTATATGGAACGTACTTTGATTCAGAACCTCCAGCCAGGGAAACTGTGGAAGTAAGCCGGCTACCGAAAGATGTGAATGTGGAAATAAGCTGTATTGCCTATCTCTAATGAAACTTTGGCCATCTCGCGAGCACACCATTGTTACTGGCTTCACAAAAGCCGACCTGCTCACACGGATCGCTAATTATACACAGGAAGTAGGTTCGGCGTTCATCACAGAAAAGCCACTGTTCAATGGTAAGGTCTCAGAAAATGGATTTCGGATTTCAACCGTTGTAAAAACACCTCAAAATGCTTTGCCACTAATCATTGGCCAGTTGGAAGAAACTTCTCATGGCAGTATATTATTTCTCAAAATGAAGTTATTTCCTGCTGCGGTACTCTTCCTCAGGGCTTTCACACTACTCTCTGTAGTCATTGGAATGATCCTTTTTTTAATGGCCAACCTGAGATTGGCAGGATTAATATCATTTGGATTAGGGGCGCTTAATTACCTGATCCTGACCACCAACTTCCACAAACATGCCCAACGATCTGTGAGCCAACTGGAAGAGCTACTCGAAGGGCCAAAACAATAGAGAATCATTTGTAATCTATGCAATAAAAACAAAGAGGTTCTCTTAAGTATTAGGTATTTGATAGCTTTGCACTCCGAAAAAAGTAACCCAAGCAAATGGATCAAGTAAGAGTGAGATTTGCTCCTAGTCCAACAGGAGCATTACATATTGGAGGTGTACGAACAGCCTTATTCAACTACCTCTTTGCTAAAAAGCATGGTGGTCAATTTCTTTTGAGAATAGAGGACACGGATCAGACCAGATTTGTGGAAGGTGCAGAGGAGTACATCAAAGAATCACTTGAATGGTGTGGGATCCAACCCGACGAAAGCCCCTGGAACGGCGGAGATCACGCCCCTTATAGACAGTCTGAGCGCAAAGAGATTTATCAGCGATATGCACAGCAACTTTTAGATGAGGGCAATGCTTACTATGCATTTGACACTCCCGAGGAGCTGGATGAAATGCGCGAACGATTAAAGGAAGCTGGGGTAGCAAATCCGCAATACAACTCTGCCGCCCGAATGACCATGAGTAATTCTCTGACACTCTCTGCTGCTGAAGTAAAAACCAAAATGGCCGCAGGCGAACCATATGTCATTCGTTTTAAAATTGATCCCAAAGAAGAAGTTCGGCTTAATGATATGATCCGTGGCTGGGTACATGTGTACGGATCTACCCTGGATGACAAGGTGCTGATGAAGTCAGACGGACTGCCTACTTATCACCTGGCCAATATCGTAGATGATCATCTGATGAAAATCACCCATGTGATTCGGGGTGAAGAGTGGTTGCCATCCGCTCCTCTTCATGTGCTTCTTTACAAATATCTTGGGTTCGAAAATAGTATGCCACAGTTTGCTCACTTGCCACTGATCCTCAAACCTGACGGAAATGGGAAATTGAGCAAAAGGGCAGCTGATAAATTAGGCTTTCCTATATTCCCGCTCAACTGGAAGGATCCTGAAACTGGTGAACTTTCCAAAGGATTCAAAGAAGAAGGCTATTTAGCAGAAGCACTTATTAATTTTCTCAGCTTTTTGGGTTGGAACCCAGGTTCGGAGCAAGAGATCTTTAGCAAGGAAGAACTGGTCGAAGCCTTCAGTATTGAAAAGGTCAACAAAGCCGGGACGAAGTTTGATATTGAAAAAGCCAAATGGTTCAATCAGCAATATCTCAAGCTTACCTCTCCGGAAGTGCTTGCACAAACTGTTGTGGCTGATCTCCAGGGGAATTTTGACATCTCTGCCTCAATAGCAACAGGTGTCGCTATTGTCAACTTACTCAAAGAGCGCGTGACTTTCCCTCACGAAATGGCACCAAATGCACTTTATCTTTTTCAGAACCCTACAGAATATGACGAAAAAGTGGTCTCTAAAAAGTGGGATGAAGAAGCTCAAAAAGCAGTGACACTGTACGCTGATGCATTGAATGCCAAAGAATCACTCACCGCTGAAGAAGCCAAGGATCTTTTCTTTACCCTGATGGAAGAAAATGGAATCAAAGCTGGTAAAAACATGCAATCATTGAGAATTGTCATTACCGGAGCAGGCTCAGGGCCAGATTTGATGGAAATAATTTCACTAATGGGAGGAAAAGCCGTTCATGATCGAATCAAATACTCAATAGATCAGTTAAAGTAAGAGACTATTTTAACTGACGTGATGAAAAAGAAAAAAGAAAAAACAAAAGAGGAAGTAGATCAAAAACCAAAAGTCAACAAGGATTTGGAAGGTTTTGATGTGAGTATTGATTCGTTTGGTGAGTTGAAATCAACAATAGCCATTGACCAAATCAATCAGTTTCTCAATAAAAATGTGGATGATAAAAAACTGCGAGACCGGGAAGATCTTGACAAGCTCAAAGGCAAGAAGTAGCTCAATTTGCTTCTGACAAGTATTCTCCAGAACTAAGCGCACTAAAGAGTTTTTCCTTATCGATCGGTTTCAGCAGGAATCCATCAAAATAAGGCTCGAACAATTTTCGCTGATGCGCAGTAATATCGGCCGTCAATGCCAGTATAGGGGTTTTCGTGTTAGGATTAATAGTACTCCTTATCTCCCTTGCAGCATCAAATCCATCCAGTTCTGGCATATGTATGTCCATCAGGATAAAATCAAAGCTTTTGGCCTTTGCCATCTCTATGGCTTCATAACCATTTTTGGCATGAGACGTGTTCAACCCCCAATTACCCATCAATTTCATAGAAACCATCGCATTGATCATATTGTCTTCGGCAATCAGCACTGTTTTACCGTGCAGTTCCTTAGACTCTTGGGGTGAGGTGTTGACTGGGGCACCAGATTTTACCAGACCGATCTCAAAATAGAACCTCGAACCTTTTCCCAATTCACTTTCTACCTGAATGTTGCTGCCATGCAGATCAATCAGCTTTTTAACTATGGCCAACCCTAAACCTGAGCCACCCTGCTTTTTGGTGGTATAAGAGCGAGGTTGAGAAAAGCTATCAAACACTTCGTCAAGAAAATCTTCTGGTATGCCTACACCGGTATCGGCAACTGAGATTTCAATTTGATCCCGCTCATTCGCAGAACTCAACTTCTTTACATTGATATCTACTTGTCCCTCGTCAGTAAACTTGATAGCATTGCTCACCAGGTTGCCCATGATCTGGGACAATTTGGTGCCATCCAGAGAATAATAGCTATCTAAATCCTCATCAATGGAAAGACTGATGGCCACTCCTTTTTCGCGGGCCATGCTTTGATAAGTATTTTTGATGTTGGTCAGCAATCCTTTAAAGTCCGTAGGATCATTTTCCAGTTTCACTTTCCCTAAATCCAACTTGCTGAAATCGAGGATATCATTGATAATGAGCAGCAAGTTGTTGGCAGAAAACTTAAGGGATTCAATAAGCTGGTTCTCCTCCCCATCTACGCGTTCCTCAAGTAGCGAAGTGATTGTAATTACAGCATTGAGGGGAGTTCTAATCTCATGGCTCATGGTGGAAAGAAACTCCTGCTTGACTCTGGAAGATTGCTCAGCCCTATTTTTTTTCTCCAGTATTTCAGCCTTTTCACGCTGCATCTGAGCTTCTTTTTGCAACCGCTCCATTGTCGTAATTGCCTCGTAGCTCTCTATCACTTTTTGTGTTTGAGTATTGATTACGCCTTCCTTTTCAGACAAATAGCGCTCCAAATAGATTAGTGCTTCAGTGGGATTATCCTGGAGCTTAAAGAGCTTGTACATCAGGTAATTACACTTAAACTTGGTGATGACGATATTATACTCTGCCGAAAATCTTATGGCATGATTAAGCATCTGCTCGGCCTTATCAAATTCCCTGGTTTCTACATAAAGTTGGCCAAGTTTATGAAAGCACATTCCGGAACCGAGCTTTTCTCCCATTTCTTTATGGATCTGCTCAGATTCTTTAAAGGTTTGTTCCGCCAGATCATACTGCTTGCGCTTCACATATACCTTGGCTTTTCCATAGAGGGCAAAAGCCAAACCACGGACGTCATTGGTCTGCGTCTTCATATGGATTGACTTCTCAATGAGTTCCGAGGCTTTCTCTATATTATTCTGATTGAGATAAATCCCCGAAAGAGGATTGTAAACGTTTGATTCCAAATTAAGATCACTGACCTTTCGTGCGGCTTCTATGGAATGTTCATACGCTAAAATAGCACTCTTTTCATCCCCAAAATACTCATAGATTGTACCCAAAGACTTCTGGACCCGGGCTTGATTGTGATAGTCTTCCAACCGACGGTAAATTTCCAGGCAATCAATCATATAGATCAATCCCAAATGGAAATTGTCGGTCTTGTAGTAGATGCTGGCGATATTGTATTTGGAATCTGCAATACCCTGATCATCTTCTATCACTTCAAACAAACCTATTGCTTCTTCACCTAGCTCCATAGACCGGGCATACTCACCACAAATCATATAAAAAAGTGAAAGTCTGGATTTACACCTGGCTATAAGGCTTGTCTCATCCATCTTGATGCTGAGCTCCAGAGCATCACTTGCCAGCATGATGCTCTTCTTCAAGTCGTTTACCCGACTTTGATAAGCCTCATCGAGTAGACTGTTGACTTTTTGTGTTTGTTCATGATCACTGAGGTACATCATTAAGGGCTCGGGTGGAGTTTAAAACGAACCTTGAAAATAATTAATATTTACCAATAAGTGGTAGTTTGAAGCAAGGGTTTGAGCAGGCCCGGCCCGGTAAATAAAAAAAGGCCAGCCTGGATTCGGACTGACCTTTGTTACAATTGTTGATTATCCAATTAAATGTGAATCACCTCATCATAAGCAGCTGCAGCTGCTTCCATTACTGCTTCGCTCATGGTAGGGTGCGGATGAACCGTCTTGATGATTTCATGACCTGTAGTTTCCAGTTTTCTTGCTGCTACAGCTTCTGCAATCATTTCGGTCACATTGGCTCCAATCATATGGCAACCTAACCACTCACCATACTTGGCATCAAATATTACTTTTACGAAACCATCTTTCGCGCCAGCAGCACTTGCTTTACCAGAGGCGGAGAATGGGAACTTCCCTACTTTAATCTCATACCCGGCATCTTTGGCTTGTTTTTCTGTCATACCAACTGAGGCTATTTCAGGAGAGCAGTAAGTACAACCCGGGATATTGCCATAGTCAAGTGGCTGAGGACTGTGTCCTGCTATTTTCTCAACGCAAATAATTCCTTCAGCAGAAGCTACATGAGCCAAAGCCGGTCCATGCACGATATCGCCAATGGCATAAACACCATCAACATTCGTTTTGTAGTAATCGTCCACGAGTACCTTGCCTTTTTCGGTTTTTACGCCTGTTTCTTCCAGACCTATTCCTTCAAGGTTTGTAGAGATACCTACTGCTGACAATACCACGTCACATTCCAGCTGCTCTTCACCTTTTTTGGTCTTCACAGTGGCTTTGCAGCTTTTCCCCTTTGTATCCACGCTCGTCACCTCAGCACTAGTCATTACTTTTATTCCTGCTTTCTTGAAATTCCGTTCAAGGGCTTTGCTCACTTCTTCGTCCTCTACTGGCACGATGCGGTCCATGAACTCAACTACGGTGACATCAGTTCCGATTGAGTTGTAGAAATACGCAAACTCAACACCGATGGCCCCTGATCCCACTACAACCATTTTCTTAGGTTGTTTATCAAGCACCATGGCCTGGCGGTAGCCAATGATCTTTTTACCGTCCAGTGGCATAGATGGCAACTCACGTGACCTACCTCCGGTTGCAATGATTATATTGTTGGCATCATATACCGTCTTGCTACCTTTTTCGTCTGTTACTTCTACTTTCTTGCCTTTCTGTACTTTGCCGTGACCGGCTATTACTTCAATCTTGTTTTTCTTGAATAGGAACTGGATTCCTTTGCTCATGCCTCCTGCTACTTCACGGCTTCTCTTTACCATGCCCCCAAAATCCACAGATGCATCTTTGACATCAATGCCGTAATCTTTAGCGTGTGAAATATATTCAAATACATTAGCGCTTTTCAGCAAAGCTTTCGTAGGTATACATCCCCAGTTCAGACATATTCCACCAAGTTCCGCTTTCTCTACCACGGCTACTTTCATACCGAGCTGAGATGCTCTAATTGCTGCTACATATCCTCCAGGCCCGCTGCCTATTACTATTAAATCATATTTTGATGCCATATTCTAAACGTTTATTCCGGTTATCGACGGGAGCAAATTTAAGTCAGTAGGCTTTAGAAAAAAATTTGATTCTTCAAACCTGCTTTTCAACTGGCCTGGATTGTGGGATTTTACAACAGAATATGTGACTTCCCCACAGAAAACAAAGCAGACGATTTATCAGAAAAAAACACATGCTTCTGATTATCAATGAGTTTGCTGGTTATTCATTTTTTGGCACAGTTCTGTTAATAACTCAGTCAAACAATTAGTGAAATAAAACTCATGTCAATTATGAAAAATTCAGTTAAAACAATACTCGGTGCTCTAATGCTTACATTGTTTGTAAGTTCAGCAGCTTTAGCTCAAACTGGTACTCCTGTAACAGCAGATGAGCAGGAAATTCCTCAACAGCAAAAACAAGAAATAACTGCAGAGGAACTACCTGATCCAGTAGCAGATGCTATCGTAACAAGCGATTATGCAGAGTGGGAAATTAATGAAGCCTATATGGTATCTGAAAGTAATGAGATAACATACGAGGTAACATTTGTAAATCCACAAGGACAAACTGAGACTGAGACATACGATAAAAACGGCAAGGTGATTGACGCATAGATCCCCTTATTCATATCCCTGTTGTATCAAGCCCATCAAAAAATTTTGATGGGCTTTTTTTCTGTTTTCTCACATACAAAAACGTGGAAATATGAGTTAATAGAATAGAAGAATCAGCTATATGAGAATATTAATTGTGGAGGACGATACATCGTTTGGAATGATGGTGGCACAGTATTTAAACAAGAACAACTATACAACTACCATCACAAAATCGGCCAGGGAAGCCCTTTTAGCAATGGATAAGCAACATTTTGACTTGGTGTTGAGTGATTTAAAATTGCCGGGAATTGACGGAATTGAGTTGCTTCAGGAAATAAAATCCATTGATTCCAATCAGACCGTAGTACTGATGACTTCCTACGGACATGTAAAATCTGCAGTACGTGCGATGAAACTAGGTGCTTACGAATACATTACAAAGCCCATTGATCATGAGGAACTTTTGAGCGTAATCAGGGAAGGTTGCAAGCAAAAAGCACCAGATTCAAAACGGGAAAAACAAACTTCCAAATTTATCTCTGGGACTAGTGAAAAATTTAAAGAAGTACTTGATCAGGCCCACCTTGTAGCGGTAACCGAACTGTCTGTACTGGTACTTGGAGAAAGTGGTACGGGTAAGGAGTACCTTTCTAAATTAATCCATGATCATAGTGACCGGAAGCATGGCCCCTTCGTATCGGTGGATTGTGGCACCCTTTCAACTGAACTTGCAGCAAGTGAACTATTTGGTCATGTAAAAGGAGCCTTCACCAGTGCTCATAACGACAAAACCGGTCAGTTTCAACTGGCCAATGGTGGTACATTATTCCTAGACGAGATAGGCAATCTGAGCACTGAAGTGCAGGTGCAATTACTTCGCGTACTCCAGGAGCGCAAGGTGAAAAAAGTGGGAAGTGAAAAATCAGAACCTGTAGATGTCAGAATCCTGGCTGCTACCAATGAGGACTTGAAAAATCGCGTCAGAGATGGCCATTTTCGAGAAGATCTGTATCACAGAATCAACGAATTCCAAATTGATATACCACCTCTGAGAGAGAGAAAGGAAGACCTTAAGGTTTTCATCGACAAATTCATTTATGAATCCAATCAGGAGTTTGGTAAAAACATTTCTGACTTAAGCCCGGAAGCGAGAGAGCAATTCATGTCTTATCACTGGTCAGGAAATATAAGGGAACTCAAGAATGTGGTAAGAAGGAGTGTATTGCTCGAGAAAGGAAGTCAGATAACGCTGAACAGTTTGCCTTCTTTTCTTTCCAATAATGCCCCCGAAGAAGTACCGCCTACCTCGGACCTGAAAAAAGCCAATAAGATCACAGAAATCCAATTGATCAAAGATGCCCTGGAAAATACAAGGTTCAACAAAACCAAAGCAGCCAAAATCCTGAATATAGATAGGACAACGCTCTATGAAAAACTCAAAAAATATAACTTAGAAATATTTGGCAACAAGCCCTGATCGCAGCGTAGAAATTTGATCTTCTATTATTTCAACCGTTTCGTTCAAGTTTAGGACCCTATACTCCGCAATGTTCTCCAGAATTTTGAGGTTTTTTCGGATGGCTTCTACTTCATAATAGCTGACGCTTGATAACATGCGATGGGCAATCTCCCCGGCATCTTCCAAACGTTTTGATTCAATGGATTCCATGATCAGGCGAAGGTTTGTGGTGGTATTGTCCACAAATTCAGAAATAACATCCTTTACCTGCACGTCATCGTTCCCGATAAAATTTTCCAACAACCCAACCGTAACGGGTTTTACCTCCACTTTCACAAAAGGTTCTTCCCGCCATCTCTTGAAATAGAAAAGTATATTGTCCACCGAATTTTCATTGATGGGGGTTTTACACCACAGGTGATATTTAGAAGACCAGATTGGGTTGTTTTTGAGCAATACTTTGAAGCCTGAAAGGTTGGAAAACTCCTCGATCTGAGATCTGGAATCCAGCAGTAGCAATCGATCGCTGGGTTTTGCGTTTTCCAGTTCACTTTGGGAAATCTTCATAGACTTACGGGCGAAGAGCGCACGAATCAAACGCTCAGAGAACGGTTCCACTCCCAGATAATGAACTTGTGGCTTAATTACGTTTATCTGATTTTTCACAATTCTGTATCATTCACACCTTTCTTTAACAACGTAAGTGTTAATTTGGCATTTGAAAAAGATAGAAATTTTATTCAAAAGCATCGAAATTCTTCCAATATCAAGTTTTGCTTTTGAAAACCCGAAATAATCAAGTGACTTTTGGGTTATAAAATTGAATAAACAGCTTACTTAAACATGAAATTACTCGAAGGAAAAACCGCATTGATCACCGGAGCATCTAAAGGCATTGGCAGGGCCATTGCATTGAAATATGCAGAATCAGGTGCCAATGTAGCATTTACCTACCTCTCCAGTGTGGAGAAAGGTGAGGCATTAACCAAGGAACTGGAAGCGTTTGGCATCAAGGCAAAAGGCTATCGGTCAGATGCGTCTGACTTCAAAGCAGCCGAGGAACTGATCAACTCTGTAGTGGCAGATTTTGGCACATTGGACATTTTGATCAATAACGCTGGGATCACCAGGGATAACCTGCTCATGCGGATGTCTGAAGAGCACTGGGATGAAATCATGAATGTCAACCTGAAGTCATGTTTCAATACGGTAAAAGCTTCAGCCAGGACATTTATGAAACAACGATCAGGCTCAATCATCAACATGTCATCTGTAGTTGGTATAAAGGGAAACCCGGGACAGGGAAATTATGCAGCTTCTAAAGCCGGGATCATTGGTTTTACCAAATCAGTGGCACTTGAGCTGGGTTCACGAAATATCCGTTGCAATGCCATTGCTCCAGGGTTTATCGAGACTGAAATGACTGATGCACTGGACGAAAAAACAGTACAAAGCTGGAGAGATGCAATTCCTTTGAAAAGGGGTGGTCAACCAGAAGATGTAGCTGATGCCTGTGTTTTTCTTGGTTCGAACATGTCCGCATATGTCACTGGTCAGGTGCTTCAGGTAGATGGCGGCATGCTTACCTAAAAAATCTCTAACTGAATGAACACTGAGCCGTTTATAGCACAAAGACTATAAGCGGCTCTACTCTTTTTCTATGGGCAATAATTGGTATTCGTTTGATGTTGATCCATTGTGGGTATTTCTCGCCCTGCTAGCTGCGTTCGTACTGGCATTGCTTCTATACTCAAGAAAAAACCTGCCGTGGGGAAAGGGCATGAATGTCTTTATGGGTTTCCTGAGGTTCTCTTCAGTCTTCCTCATCCTTCTTTTGTTGCTTAATCCGCTTTTAGAATTAAACATCAATAAGATTGAGCAACCAACTGTGATCTATGCCATGGACAACTCAGAGTCCATCATACTACGGGAATCGGGACCAAATCCAGAGGAAATAAAAACATGGCTCCAAGCATCCTCAACAAGTCTTAGAAGCGCTTATGACGTAGTGATTGAAGGCATCAAAGACTCCCTCACATTTGATGAAAAGGTGACAGATCTCAGTAAACTGCTCAAAGATCTGGAAAACAAATATGAAGAAAAGAACCTCGGTGCTATTGTACTGGTATCTGATGGAATCATCAACAAAGGACAATCTCCTGCTTATCAAAACTTCAAATTCCCTGTTTACACCGTTGGATTAGGAGATACGATCCCGCCAAAAGACATTGCAATTCAAAACATCAGAAGTAATCAGGTAGCCTACCAGGGCAACCAGTTTCCGGTAAGTATTAAAATCTATCAGAAGGGATATTCCAATGTCCCGATATCAGTGAAAATCTTAGAAGGCCGAAAAGTCATCGCAGAGAAACAAGTGGAGACATCTCAAACGGAATTGTCTTTTCAGATCAATGCAGACACACCGGGCTTAAGAAGACTTACAGTGGCAGTGGAGCAAAAAGAAGGTGAGTCTTCTTATGAAAACAACCGAAAAGACATTTATGTAGATGTGATTGAAGGAAAAGACAAAATCCTGATCCTTGCTCCAGCTCCACACCCGGATATCAATGCAATCCGAACAGTTTTAGATGCCACTTCAAACTACGAGACGGTTCTATACATTCCCGGCATCCACAACCCACCAAAAGAAAAGGAGTTTGATCTGGTCATTGAACACCAGGCATTCAGCGGCACCAGATATGGCGATTTCAAAAGTTCAGGAAAATGGGATATAGTAGGTGACCGCTCCAACATCAGACGGATCTCCCAGGAAGTAAACTATCTGAATCTGGCAGTAAAAGGAAATGACAAAGACCAGGTTCGTGGTGCTTTCAATGAATCATTTTCAAAGTTCAAACTAAACCCTGACCTGATAGATCGCCTCAGACAATACCCACCTATCAAAGCTCCTTTTGGAGATTACCAACTGTCCGGGCCATCCGAAATTTTCTTATATCAAAAGGTTGGGTCCGTAACCACCAGCAGACCTCTCATGTTGTTTTTTGATGATGGGTCGTCCAAATCATGCCTCACTATGGCCGATGGGTTTTGGCAATGGAAATTGCAAGAGTACGGTCAGGAAGAGAACAGTGATCTTTTTGAGCAAATCATTCTTAAAACAACCCAATACCTCAGCATTAAGGTCAACAAAGATCGGTTTGTGGTGAAACCCAGAGATGCCAACTACCAAATCGGGGACCGGGTTTTTATTGACACGGAAGTTTACAATGAGATCTATGAGCGTACCTATGGCAACACCATTAAGTTGACCATTGCTGATGAAGAAGGCAATACCTCAGATTATGAAATGGTCGACAGCCAGATAAACAGCAGCTTCAATATTGGAAGCATGGAACCAGGTGTGTACACCTACACAGCCAGCACCAAGTTGGGCAGTCGTAGTTTCTCAGAAAATGGCTCTTTTGCAGTAAGGGACATCCAACTGGAGGGGATTGATCTCACTGCCAATCACAACTTACTACGATCACTCTCAGGCAATTCAGGAGGACAGTTCGTTGCTTTTTCGGATGCTTCCCGACTTGATGAAATTCTTGCCGATCAATCCTTCACTGATCTCATAAAAACAAACCGGGAGCAATTTCCATTGATCAATAGTCTTTGGATTATTCTTTTAATAGGTCTTTTCCTTACCACTGAGTGGTTCCTGAGGAAGTATTTGGGCGCATATTAGAAGTTGACCTGGGCACCAAAGTATATCAGCCTCCTGCTCAGCAATTCCGGGGTTCTTGCCGAATAGTCAAAATCATAGGAATAACCCCTGATGTTTTGGTGGTTCATTGCATTATTTACCGAACAGAAAGTGACCATGGTAAAGTCTTCACTGATTGGAAAAAGACGACTTACCGCCAGATTGAGAATAAAATAATCCTCAAATCGATTGGATGATTCTGATATAGTAGGCTCATATACTTCCAGATCCTCACGATACTCCACCGAGGAAATTGGGTTATAGGTAAGACCCTGACGATAGACAGAATTCAATGAAATAGTCCAATATCCCGGTTTGAAACTCAGGTTTGATTTAAAAAAGTAGCTCAGGTCATACGGTGACTGGCCGGTTGTTGAAAGATAAGTATACGCAAGATCCGCTGACCATTTATGCCAGAACTGTTTATCAAGAAACAGCTCAAATCCCACCACTTCAGAATCTACTCCGTTGGTTTTATTTGATTTAGCAAAAAGAGACAAAGAAGAAATCAGACCCGGCCTGTTATAAAACACATCTACTGATGCTTGCTTGCTTTTAATTGTATGTAGTTCTCCACTATTCTCATACAAGCCAAACTTGTTGTACTCTCCAACACCGGCAATCACCTTCCACTGCCGGTCTATAATATGGGTCAGGTTCAGTTGTTTGCTAAGATAATTTCTTTGGTTTAGCTGATTCAGGTTTTTCCGAAGACCAGCGCCTAAAATCCAGCTGTTTGATACGTAATACTTATAGTATCCGAATGCCTCAAGAGTGACTGCCTGATTAGTATCTGCCAATTGAAATGTCGGGTGATTGTGGTTCAATGCAAAAGGGTATTGAAAGAATGTTCCGTCAATGCTCATTTTACGAGCATCCAGGCTTAACCCAAACTTTATGTGATATCGCTCTGCAGCACGAAAATACGAGAGTCCCTGATAGATAGAACGATTCAAAACTTCAAAATCGGAAGCACTATAATCATAATGTCCATTGGCAAAAGAATACCCCTGATTCCATGATAGCGTTCCACCAGCAGCTTCCCATGACAGGTTGGTTACATTAAACCCCTTCAGCCTATTCTGGTCAAAATTTCCAATAAACGACGGGTGGATGAAATGATACCTATACTGTTCGTTAAGTAAGTAGTTATACACTTTAAAGGAAACGCTGCCACCTATATTTCCATAGAGATAAATACCTCCATCCTTAGAATCAAAATAATCCAACTGGTCAAGTGCTCTCGGATTGAACGCCATAATCAACTGGCTCGGTTGGTAATTGCTAAAAAGCTTCATGTTTATTTTGCCGAGCTTCTGGTTTCGCTGGTACCCGATGTTGGCGAGACTCACGATTACCGAATTCGAATTTTCCTCAAGGTCTGTATCTTCTGTTGTGATCGAAACGACTCCTGATGTACTGTTGCCAAACTCAAGTGGTGGATTGCCAGGGAAAACGGTCACATTTTGAATAAGCGAAGTATTGAACAAACTGAATGTACCTATCCCATTTAGTTGTGCATATCTTACCGCATCGTAGACTGGCACATTGTTTAAAAAGATACCAGTCTCTATAGGACTACTTCCTCGCAAGCTGATGGAGGCCGATTCATCTGTGGTGGTGGACGCCGGCATAGAATTGACAGCTAAAAGCGGATCTGCCTTGGCAGCCGGATTGGTGTATACTTCTATCTTATTGACCCTGGTAAACTTAAACTCCTCTGCAATCAGCGGCTCAGCAATAACCTGCACAGCCATCATTTCTGTTTCTCGTGGATCCAGTGAAATAATAGACCCAACATCAGTTATTGCCAAAACCTGCTCTGCATACCCAATATAAGAAACAAGTATGGAGTCCTGAAGGTACTGGTCAGGAACGCTGAGTACAAACTCACCTTCGAAATTTGTAACTGCACCAATTCCAAAGTCTGAAAGTAAGTACAAGTTTGCACCGATGAGTGCCTCTCCAGTTTCAGCATCCTTTACCTTTCCGGACAGCATTTGCTGAGCACTGCCCGAAAAAGCCATCAGGAATAACAAAAGTTGAATGACATACCTCATTTGGAAGTGATCGTTTTCTGTGCTGCCGGCAGTAAAGAATACTTCACCCACTTGAATTCAGGTTCAATGGCAAGGGTCTTCGTGTAAACTTCTACGGCCTCCTGGCTCTTGCCCATTTTCTGAAGCGACATTCCATAGTGAGCCAATGCGTCAAGGTAAAGCCAGTTGTTTGTGGTATCTCCTGCTGATTCGAAAAGGGCCACACTTCGCTCAAACTGTTTCACAGCTTCTGAAGGATTGCCTCCAAACATTTCCGGAGTATACAATTTAGATGAAGCATAGAGCTTAACCACAAGGGGGTTATCCGGAGCTTGTGAAAACGCCTGACCTATCAACCCGCCACTTTTAGGGCCGAGATACATCCCTTTCCAACTGTCATAGGCCATGGCCAAACCATAAACTGAAGAGAGCACCGCCCGTGACTCTGAAGTTTTAACTTCCGCTTCAATTAGTTCTTCCAATAACTTAACTGTGGAGTCATAATACTTCTCAAATGCAGTCTCATCTTTTGTGGCCATTGTGGCATTCAGGAAACCGTATTGAGCCATGGCCAGGTTGAATTGATCCGACTTGCTTTGATTGATAACGCGCTCCCAGATAGTAGTACTGCTTGAAAGATAAGCCTGATAACTCATGGCCTGGTTTTGACCATTCGAGTGGTGAACACTTAGGATTGCAATGACAACTCCTAATAAGACGATTAAAGGTTTTGAATTTTTCATGATTTCTGTTTTTATAAAGTAGTTTATTTTATAAACCATATTGGTAAAAAAATTATTCTATATATCCTTTCAAGGCATTTACATAGGCTTCAAAAGCCGTGATCCCAGCTTTGGTAATCTTACAGGTAGTAACTGGCTTCTTGCCTTTAAAGGATTTCTCAATCTTGATATAACCCGCTTCGGAGAGCTTATCAAGCTGTACACTTAGGTTTCCAGCTGTAGACTGGGTTTTTTCTTTAATGAAAGTGAATTCTGCTGATTCCACACCTAATAGCAAGCTTACAACAGCCAATCTCAACTGAGAATGCAACAATGGATCCAGTGGCTTAAAACCGTTCATTTTTCTTTGCTTTTGAGTATGTATCCCGGGATTAAATATCCTGCGAATATACCAATACCACCCACCAAATACTGATCAGTAACTGATACCGAAAATGCAATAATACTGGCAGCTATCAGTGCCAATCCACCAAAAACTAGCGGCCTGAACCTTAACAACTGACCCGAAATGTAGGTACCAACTGCTGCAAATAATAAAATAACCGCGTTGTGATTGTAAGAAAGTTTGGGCATGAATGTAAGCGTTACGATCACTCCAACACCTACAATGACCCAAACCTGACCATACATTCGGTCCAAATGACTGGTCACCATTGCCTTTCTCTTTCTTCTCGCTCCATACACTGCTGATATGATCCCAGCGGGAAACGTCACCACCCAAACAATGTATGGCATTTCATAACTTGTAAATGCCTCCAAATAGTAATGCGTAAAATTCGCAAACATTACCACCCACCCCCAAAGCAAGAAATGGAAACTTCCTCCCTTCTGGTAGTTGCTCTTAGCCTGCTGAATCATCTCCCTGATCAAATCCAGGCTCTCTTGTCCGGTTAATTCCTTCTCTGACATAATTTTTTATTCAAATATAAATAAGTTTATATTATAAACTACTTTATAATAGCAAAGGTTACAGATCTTTCAAAAAAACATTTGCCTTCAACTTGAATAAGTCTGCTCATTTTTCAAAATATCTGCTCCAACGACGCTTCATGACCAAAAACCTACAGCTTTCTGTCATTTATCTTTTTTCTACTCTTTGCCCAGTCTAGTGCTACTAATTTCGGATCATCATTAACCAAAAAGAAAACCGATGCTATTTTTTGACGAACATCCAAAAGAAGATTTGAAAGCA
The DNA here is from genome assembly GCA_040218045.1 of Marinoscillum sp. Taxonomy (GTDB): domain Bacteria; phylum Bacteroidota; class Bacteroidia; order Cytophagales; family Cyclobacteriaceae; genus Marinoscillum. The sequence goes on along the minus strand of JAVJQA010000060.1, from coordinate 169,607 downwards.
TTTAGTTCTGCTGTTAGACATGACCTCATGAAGAAGAGGCTACATAAAGTGATTTCGGAAACTACCCTGATAATGGGCCAGGAGTATGGCTTTTGTAAAGATGAAATCAGTGAGATTATTGAAGAGTGCTATACTGATCTCGTCGCGATGATTTATCCGCATACTACCAGATAGGTTCTACAACTTGAACCCTTTTGCCAGTTTTATCTAATCCGCTTTGTCAAGTTTATAAACACAGATACTGAAGCAAGTTCAGTATGACCACTATGGTGATGGAGCGAAAGATTTAAAACTAGGTAACATCATGCTGAATTCATTTCAGTATCTAAACTTGACAAAGTAGGACTAATCTGATGTACTTAACCTTCTGGAAGATACGTCTCTCTGCTTCTTTCATTAAATAAGGGTGAGTGATCAATAAAAAAGGGCCTTAACGGCCCCTTTTCTTACTTCTCTTTATCTTCTTGCTTTACTTTTTTCTTCTTGAGCTTGAGATGCAGCTCTTCAGCCTTTCCATCCCAATCAGCTACTAAGGTATCCCCCTCCTGGATTTCTCCTTTTAGGATTTCCTCGGCAATTGGATCTTCAAGATACTTTTGAATCGCTCTATTTAGAGGTCTGGCTCCATATTGCGGATCATATCCCTTATCAGACAAGAAGTCCTTTGCCTTCTTTGTCAGTTCTATGTTGTACCCGATATCGATGATTCTCTTGAATAATTTCTCCAATGAGATATCTATGATCTGATGAATATGCTCTCTATCAAGAGTGTTAAACACAATCACGTCATCCAGCCGGTTGAGGAACTCAGGACTAAATGCTTTCTTCAATGCATTATGAATAGTCGACTTCATCACATCATCAGCATTGTCTTTTCTGGAAGCTGAAGCAAACCCAATCCCTGCACCGAAATCCTTAAGATCTCTCACACCAATGTTGGAAGTCATGATGATGATCGTATTTCTAAAATCAACTCTTCTTCCCAAACCATCAGTGAGGATACCATCATCCAACACTTGCAATAAAATATTGAATACATCAGGATGAGCTTTCTCGATCTCATCAAGCAATACCACTGAGTAAGGCTTTCTTCTCACTTTCTCTGTGAGCTGTCCACCTTCTTCGTAACCGACATATCCCGGAGGCGCTCCTACAAGTCTTGATACGGAGAATTTCTCCATATACTCACTCATATCGATTCTAATAAGCGTATCGTCTTTATCGAATAAGAACGTTGACAACATCTTTGCCATCTCAGTCTTACCCACTCCGGTAGGTCCCAGGAAGATAAATGAACCGATCGGTTTTCTAGGATCTTTGAGCCCAACGCGGGTTCGCTGTATCGCTCTTGTAAGTTTTACAATTGCATCATCCTGACCGATCACCTTTTTGTTCAACTCCTCTTTCATGGCGAGAAGCTTCACACTTTCATTTTGTGCAATACGCTTGGTCGGGATTCCGGTCATCATTGCAATTACTTCAGCAACGTTTTCCTCATCCACTTCATAGCGTTTTGTGCGGGTCTCTTCCTCCCACTTTGTTTTCTCTTCTTCCAGTTGAGAAAGCAACTTCTTCTCTTTATCCCTGAGTTGTGCAGCCTCTTCGTACTTCTGGCTTTTCACCACCCGGTTTTTCTCTTTCTTGATCTCCTCGATCTGTTCTTCCAAGTCCACTACCCGCTGAGGTACGTTGATGTTGTTGATATGGACCCTGGCACCAGCCTCATCCATTACATCGATCGCTTTGTCCGGAAGGTAGCGATCACTAATGTATCTATCAGATAGGGTCACACATGCTTTGATCGCCTCTGCGGAGTAGTTCACATGGTGATGGTCCTGGTATTTGTCTTTTATGTTATCAAGGATCTGCATGGTTTCTTCGGCAGTGGTAGCATCTACCATTACCATCTGAAAACGTCTGGCCAAAGCGCCATCCTTCTCAATGTATTGTCTATACTCATCAAGGGTTGTAGCACCAATGCATTGTATCTCACCTCTTGCAAGTGCCGGCTTAAACATATTGGATGCATCCAAAGAACCTGACGCTCCGCCTGCTCCGACAATGGTATGAAGCTCATCAATGAAAAGAATAACGTCCGGCGATTTCTCAATCTCGTTCATTACCGCTTTCATTCGCTCCTCAAACTGACCTCTATATTTGGTGCCAGCTACCAATGAAGCAAGGTCAAGCGTAACTACACGCTTACCGAAAAGTATTCTTGAAACCTTCTTTTGAACAATTCTAAGTGCAAGTCCTTCAGCGATGGCTGTTTTACCCACACCAGGCTCTCCAATCAGGATCGGATTGTTCTTCTTTCTCCTACTCAGGATTTGCGCTACGCGCTCTATTTCTTTTTCACGGCCAACAATCGGATCAAGCTTATCGTCCTCGGCGAGTTTTGTCAGGTCCCTTCCGAAATTATCAAGTACCGGAGTTCTGGATTTCTCAGTTCCCTTTCCAGATTCACGACTGCTTCCTCCACCGCTAGATGAACCACCAAAGATTTTCCCTGTATCTTCATCGCCATCATCAGTGTCAGATTGTGCCAAAGGATTTTCTGTTTGATACTCCAGCAGCTCTTTCACCACATCGTAGCTGACGTCAAACTTGTCAAGGATTTGTGTGGCCAAATTGTCTTCATCCCTTAGTATCGAAAGCAGCAGATGCTCCGTACCGATAAGCTGACTCTTGAAAATCTTGGCTTCCAGATAGGTTATTTTCAGTACTTTTTCGGATTGTCTTGTTAAAGGAATATTGGCAAGGTTTTTCACATTGCTAGTCGCTGTGCCTTTGGTGGCTTGCTCAATGGCAGACCGTAGCTCTTCAAGAGAGACGCCAAGCTTTTTTAGTAAGCTCACCGCCACACCTTCTCCTTCACGGATCATACCAAGCAATAGATGCTCTGTGCCGATGTAATCATGTCCCAGGCGCAAAGCTTCCTCACGACTTAGAGAGATCACCTCTTTTACTCTGTTTGAAAATTTAGCTTCCATAAAATGGATTATATGATAATGAGTACTTGATAAGTAAATTTAAAATTTATGTCAGTCAATTCCTCACATGGAACCGAGTTTTAGAACACATAAATTTTTAGAAATGTTCACTACGTCAAATCGCTGATCTAGTCAGCACTTCTGAGGCTCGGGAACCCTCACACAAAATGAGGTCTATAATGCTCAAATTAGGGACAAATATGTTGCCAAAGGTATGGGTATAGGAAAAAGGTAGATATATTTTTCGATGTTCAAAAGACTTTTTGGGATGTATTTGCTCTCTGAGGTCAATAAATCCATTTTCTCCCTCTTTTTCATACGTTTTAGTAAAAGAAATGCGCCTGTCATATTGTAACACTTTCAGACACATTGTCATCATTTCCATATTGAGGTCGAGCAGGTACTTGTGTGGTTTCTCCCAAATAGCCTGAAAGTGATCCTGAAAATATTCGAAAAAAGGAGCCTTGCCATAAGCTGAGTAAAAGGCTCCCCAGTGATCTCGCACCCAGCTCTGATCATTATCAATAGTGACATCTTTATATGCAGTGCGGTTGTCAAAGCTCACGGGTACGGTCAAAGGCTGCACGCCCTCTGATGTCAACATGTAGCACCTGTTTTTAAATGATTGCTTGGTGAAATGTTGGTTGACTTCAAATAAGATGGTATCACTCTGAGAGAGTACCGTAAAAAATTCGAGACTCCCCAGGTAATGTGGCTCGATGATCACATTTTGCATCTTACAAATATTGGGAAATATCGCCCATTCCCTGCCGTATTATTTCTGGAAAATCCCCGGTACAGTCAATCACCGTACTTGGCTCATTATGGCCATAGCCACCATCTATCACCACGTCTACTTTATTTTCAAACTCTTCATAGATCAGGCTTGGGTCTGTGGTGTAGTCCACGATTTCGTCCTCATCATGTATAGAAGTAGTAATGATCGGGTTGCCCAGTATTTTGACAATGTCTCTCGGAATATTGTTGTTCGGCACACGGATACCGACTGTTTTCTTTTTGGCATTCAGTATCTTGGGTACTTTGCTGGAAGACTCCAAAATAAAAGTGAAAGGCCCTGGAAATGCCTTTTTCATCAATTTAAAAACTGGGGTATCCACATGCTTGGCATATTCTGATAATTGGCTCAGGTCGTAGCAAATAAATGAAAGGTTCAGGCTTTTACCTTTAATGCCTTTGAGCAGCTTTAATCGATCCAGTGCCCGAGTGTTGAACAGGTCACAGCCAATCGCATACACGGTATCAGTAGGATAGATAATCAATCCTCCATTTCTAAGGGTGTCTACGATCCCCCTGATTTTGTCTTCTTCAGGGTTTTCCGGGTATAATTTGATCAGTTCTGCTGCCATTCTTGTTAAGTTAACAAATGAAATTAACAGATAGTTGATAATCCACCAACTCAGTTGACAGACTTAGTTACTTTTGCGTGAATTTTTGACATTGAAATGAACAAAAAAAACCTACTTGCGGCAGCAATGATCGTATTTGCAGTGATGCTTTCATCATTTGCTTTTTATGCTTATCAGATCCTGTTTACCCCAAATATCCAGGTGGATAAAGAAGACAAGTATTATGCGATCCATGATGGAACTACCTTCAGGGAGCTTCGCAATGACCTCTATGATCAGCACATTATCAATGACGCCTTGTCTTTTAGCTTTTTGGCTAAGCTGAAAAATTATGATGAAAATGTAAAGCCTGGCATGTACAAGTTCAAAAAGGACATGACCAACAGTGAAGCAATCAATATGCTACGTGCTGGCTTACAAGCTCCTGTAAAACTCACGTTCAGTAATGCCAGGAAAATCAGTGAGCTCGCCAAAGTCATGACCAGCACTATCCAGATGGATTCGGCGGACCTTGCTCCTTATCTACGTTCCGATAGTGTAGCCGCGGCTTATGGATTCACTCCTCAAACATTTGTGAGCATGTTTTTGCCAAATACCTATGAGGTTTATTGGACCATCTCTGAAAAAGAGCTTCTTGACAGGATGAAAAGTGAATATGATCGGTTCTGGAATGAAGAGCGCACCAACAAAGCAAACCAGATGGGACGCTCCAAAGTGGAAATCGCCACGATCGCCTCCATAGTCAATGCAGAAACCAATATGTGGGAAGAGTTTGCCACAATTGCCGGGGTTTACCTCAACCGGCTTGATCGTGGTTATAAACTCCAGGCAGACCCTACCCTCAAATTTGCGATGGATGATTTTGAAATCAGACGGATCCTCAATAAGGATAAAGATTTTGAATCACTATACAATACCTATAAATATGCTGGTTTACCTCCCGGCCCAATTAATGTTCCCCCAATAACTGCCCTAGAGGCTGTTTTGAATTACGAAGATCATAACTACCTTTATTTCTGTGCTAAAGATGATTTCTCGGGTTATCATGTTTTTGCCAAAACTTTGGTGGATCATAATGTGAATGCCCGTAAATTTCAGCAAGCACTGAATTCAGAAAGGATTTACAGATAATGTACCAACAAGATGTAAAGGTAAGAGTGAGATATGCAGAAACCGATCAAATGGGCTTTGTGTATTATGGCAACTATGCCATGTACTATGAGGTAGCACGGGTTGAAGCATTTCGCTCACTCGGATTTCCGTACAAAGATCTGGAAGAGATGGGTATAGGAATGCCCGTGCTCTCCATGCAGGTAAAGTACCATCAGCCAGCTAAATATGATGACCACCTGAACATTAATGTGAGTATACCTGAAAAGCCACGTGCACGAATCAAATTTCTTTACGAGGTTACCAATGATGCAGGAAAAGTCATTAATACCGGGGAAACTGAATTGGTCTTTATAAGAATGGATACCGGACGCCCAACTAAAATGCCTGAAGTGCTGGAGAAACTCCTCGAACCACATTTTGCGTGAGAACTAGAGAAAAACTACATAAACATCTATTATACACCAGCTGGTATCTAAGGCTTGTTAAGCTACTCAAGGCGATAAAAATCAGGAAAGGAAAGGCTTCGCTCTATCGTACATTGATCATCTTTATCGATAAAGCGGGGGACAATCAGCTCTTTGAAAAAGCATATGGAGTAGCATTCAATTTCACACTTTCAGTTTTTCCGGCAATTATTTTCCTTTTTGCGCTTATCCCATTCCTACATGAGTTTATACCTTCTATCAGCCAGGGAGAGATACTACATTTCCTGCAAGATGTCCTGCCCAAAAGCGTCTTTGAAGTAACCGCAGAAACCATTTATGATACGGTCCAGATCAGACGTGAAGGATTGATTTCTTTTGGGGTGCTTTTCGCACTCTACCTGGCCACAAATGGCGTGAATAGTCTGATGCAGACATTCAACATGAGCTACAAAACCGTGGAAAGGCGATCTTTTGTTAAAACCAGGTTGATCGCCTTATTTCTCACAGTGCTCCTCGCTTTTGCTTTGATTTTTGGTATTCTGTTTTTGATTGTTGGTCAGATAATCCTGAACTGGGTAGTGGATGTAGGTGCTGTAACGGAAGACATTCTTTATTACATCATCGTGTTGCTTCGTCTACTGGTTGTCTTTATTGTTTTTTATCTGGCCATTGCTTCTATATACTACTGGGGGCCGGCCATCCATGATCGCTGGAGGTTCTTCTCTCTTGGTTCTATTCTAGCCACCCTGCTTTGTTTGCTGGTTTCATTTGGCTTTTCTTACTATGTGGCCAACTTCGGTACTTATAACAAAGTCTATGGCTCCATTGGAGCTTTGATTGCCTTGATGATCTGGCAATGGCTCATGTCTTTTATTCTGCTCCTGGGATTTGAGTTCAACGCAAGTATAGATCGCGCTGCGAATGGGACTGTTTACGGTAAAGGCAAGGAATAATTGATCTCAACTGTTGAGTTCCAAACTTTTTTAAACAGTCGGATTTAACGCTGTACCACACCCCTGATCATTCTGTCTTAGAATTAGCCCACTCTGTCGTAAAATACTTTGATCATAAGTATTGATTTATGAACTTCTTACTGCTGATCAGACATCAGCTCGTCTAATATTTACCATCAACCTTACCCAAAATGAAAGCACTATTTTCCACCCTTTTGCTTTTTGTGATGGCCTGTGCGTACACCCAGGTGATCGATCAGGCCCAAACCTTAAAAAGCAGCGAACTCTATAGCAACGGAAGTTTGAGTTTAGAATTTAAAAAATATGAGCAAGCCAAATCCTACTTCCAGGAAGCGATAAGCCTTTATCAGGGAAATGCAGATTACTTCTATGGTTTGGGACTGGCCCAGTTTAAACTCGATGAACTGGATGCGTCCCTCTTCACCATAAGAAAAGCAATCGCCATGGATGATCAACAAGCCAATTTTCATTACCAGGAAGGAGCTGTATTATACGCACTCTCGTCTTTTGACAATGCCAGGCGCAGCTTTGAGAAGGCAATAGAACTCAACACATCCTCTGACCTCAAAATTGACATAGACAATGCCTTTTTTCAAATCGGGGTTTGCTACATGAAAACAGACAAATACCATGAGGCCATCAAAGTATTTAACAAGATCATAGCGGAGAAACCAACCTATGAAAAAGCCCTTATCAATCGTGGGATTGCCCTGGCATACCTGGAACATTTTGATAAAGCCTGTGATGATTTTTCTCAAGCGGCAAACTATAACTATGATCGGGCCAGAACAATGCTGGAGCAGTACTGCAACAATTACAGAAATGTAGTGGTCAGGAATTAGTGCACCATCAACTACTCCAAATCTCACACGCTCTATTGCCACTTCAAAATCTCTGGAAACATCCTCAGCAACTAAGCCGGGACTGTGAAATCTGTAAGGTTACTATTCCAGGGAGTATCAGAAAAACATATGATCATGTTAACATTCCCTGCAAAATCACACCTGCTCCCTGCAAATGCTAAAAAACCCATTCGACTTCACAGGGAATTGGCAGATAATTGGACAAACAAATATCCAATGCTAAAAACGAACAAGATCATTGCTTCTATTATCCTCGTACTCATCGGTCATTTGTCCTTTTCTCAGCAGCTATCCATGGACTTTGAAAACCTCATTTCTGATGAAAACCCTTATGGCAAATTGAACCCGGCAGCTCCGAGAAGTGTCGGGGACTATGAACCACTCATCGGCATCTGCGATTGTAAATCCACCTCCAGAAAAGCCGATCAGTCCTGGGCCGAACCAATCGACATGACCTGGACTTTCAAGTACATTATGAACGGTATGGCCGTACAGGATGAGACTTTGAAAGCAGACGGAGCACACTCAGGAAGCATCCGACAGTACAGCACTGACAGTGCCAGATGGTATGTGCATTACTACAGCACATCCACGTCTACTCCTACACTTGGGGCATGGGAGGGCTATCTTCAGGACAATGGAGAGATGATCCTCTATCGCAAACAGCAATCACCCAATGGTCTGGATGGATTTTTTAAAATCCGGTTTTACGACATCAGCGATGATGGATTTAACTGGATTGGTGCATGGGTCACCACTGACGAAAGCTTCTCCTACGAAACCTGGAGAATAGATTGTACAAAGAGGAAGGAATAATATCAAGCCACTGACATACTGTTGACATTAAGCTCATCCAGGATTCTGCGAATATCTGGCAGCCTGGATGAGGCCACATCCAGTTTCATTCCATTTTTCAAACTAAGGTAAGCAGGCTTACCTGTGGAGAGTTCTGCCAGCTCATTGATATTGATGATGGCTGTGCGATGTACTCTTAGAAACTCCGATTCATCCAGAACACGCTCCATCTTGTTCATCGAACTACGCAGGGTATAAGCCCTTCCCGCTCTTGTGTGTATTTTTACACAGTAGTTGTCCGACTCTATCCACACAATAGTCTCCAGCGGAATCAGGTTTACTTTTTTACCGGTTTTCACGCTAATCAACCGACTGTTGTCCGCCAGCTCCTGTGACTTGAACTGGTCGTACAACTTTTGATCCGATTGCTTCAGGGTACTCATGGATTTGACCTCCATGACCAATTCCCTGTTTCTGTAATACAAGTGAATATAAACTGCTGCAAAGACCAGGGCCAATGTAAATACCGGGCCTTTCTGATAGGTGAAAAACTCAAAAGTTTCCAACAGATTTTCTACGGAGAACGGCATTGCATTTTGAACCAGACTATAAGTCGTTATGGTAGCCACTCCGGCAAAAACCGTAAGAAGAATGAATACTGTATAGGGTAATATATTGCTTGCCTGCTGTTGCTCCTGAGCCCTGGCTCTTACATACCTAAAGAAGGGTAAGGTACAGATCAGCCAGACCAACCATCGCACAAAATGATTCCCAATAAGCAGCCAGATGCTAAATTCCCCTTGCGCAAGATTGTACCTGGTGATGTAAAAGTTTTGCTGAAATGACTCAAACAAAATGAGAGCAGCCATTACCAAAACGGCTAATAAGGCATGTCTGTGTGCTTTGAATTGACTCATGTGATGATCCCGTTAGCTAAACAAGATAATAACAGTTGATGACCTGAAATACCTGGAACCATCATCAGATTATTTTGAGGCAGACCACAAAATTTCTATTCAACCATTAGACTATCACTTGAGCCTGACTGTTTAAGGGAATCGCTGGCTGCTAATTGATCGTTTCCTGTATTCGTCAATTCCGTATACTTGGACTTTACATCAACCATGATTTTAGATTCAGAAAGGTCTGGATTCTCAAGGATCAGATTCAAGGCTTCAATTTGTTTTGTTTCATCCTCGTTCTCAACTGCCTCTTTAAAGAATTTTGCTACGGCGATATCGATGGATTCAAAAGACAGCTTACCTCTTTTGATCCAGCCACTATCAATCCATTTACCTTCAGCTCTTTTACCAACTATTTCCTGCCAGTCGTCCTGGATATTCTGTACAGCGATAATATCCAATCTCTCATATTTCTTATCACTTTTGGTCAATAAGTCAGGCCGATTGTAGATAAAAGTTTCCTCCAGAAAAACGCCAATCTCTCCATCTACCACAATAAAATCAGCAATTGACCATCCTTCTGTTCCATCATTTAATTGAATCTTAAGGTATTTACGGTCCTTATTTAAAGAATCAAATGCTTCAATCCCTTTATACGTTAAGCTCTCCCCAACACTTATGGAAGTTATCCACTTGCCTTCGGCAGTAGGTGTCTCACGGACAGAAATATTGTCCCAGATACAGACAGCAGGAGATTCCTCTATTGTGCTCTCGGCCATCTCAGATTCATCATTCGTTGATTCCTCTGAAGTTTCGCCTTCACTCTGTGGCGATGAACATGCAATTGCGAAAAGTAATAAAACGATGAGTAGGTTAGGATTTTTCATTTTTAAGTAAGTGTTTGGTTAGCCTTACAAGAATAGTGAAAAATAATTATAGACGAGTTTGCATAAAAAGGGTCTCCATCCAGTATCCAAATTCCACAATCAGCCTTAACCAAAAAAGCAGAAGAGAAGGTAGATCCTTCATTTTAAGTTACAATATACCAAATAGCAACAATTCTACACGCTTTGAAAATTATGCACCTCCTTTGAAAATCAATCACATGAAATAAAACAGCTGTTCAGTGAGAAGCGAGATTATTCACCTGTAACCTATCTGTTCTGTCAGTACAGCAACCCTTTGGCTGGTATTTTGCATATGGAGTAGGATCATTGAGTCCCCTGCTAATCGTCGAGGTAGAGACGTCAAACTGCTTTGACAGATCATATATGGTCGGTCCCTCTTTATTGGACATTCCTGTGTGGGATCAATTTTTGAAAAATGTTTTTACAAAATCCCCGGTTACTTTACACTCCACTAAAAGAACTGAATCCTCCATCTACAGGAAGAATTACACCTGTAATAAATGAAGCAGCTTCAGAGCATAAGAACTGTACCGCTCCATTTAATTCATTGATATTCCCAAAGCGCCTCATCGGGGTGCGGGCCAGTACTTTTTCGCTGCGTTCAGTATACGAGCCGTCCGGGTTGATGAGCACTTTACGGTTTTGATCTCCAATAAAAAAGCCAGGAGCAATCGCATTGACCCGTACTTTATCACCAAATTTTAAAGCCATTTCCATAGCCATCCATTGTGTGAAATTGTTGACACCTGATTTTGCCACAGAATAGCCCATTACCCGGGTAATGGCCGAGTAAGTAGCCATGGATGAAATATTGATAATACACCCATCACCACCTTCGGCAATGGCTTTCCCAAAAATAAGACTCGGGATTATGGTGCCATCCAGATTAAGATCAATGACCTCTTTATAGTTTTTTAAATCCAGATCGAAAACCGTCTGATCATCATTTACATTGGCAGCTGGTATGTTACCTCCTGCGACATTGATCAACACATTGACCGATCCACATTTTTGGATTATCTGATCTTTCACTTTACTCAGCCCAGGTTCATCTAAAACATCAGCAGAAAAACCGATTACATTTTCTTTATCTCCCAGGGATTCAATGGTGTTTTTAAGCTTATCTGAGTTACGCCCAATGATAACCACCCTTGCCCCTGCGCTGATCAAACATTTTGCTATGCTACTCCCCAATACACCCGTACCTCCGGTAATAACAATGACTTTACCTGCAATTTCAAACATTAATTAGTCTGGTTTTTAATTTCTTGATTTAGTTTCTTTTGAACCGAAATATGAATTGGCTTTTTTGCCAGTATCCGTCACCATTTCTATTTTATCGAGCACTACACCCGGGTCAAGCATTGTGATTTTTAACTGATGTCTACCTGTCTGTTGAATGGCTATTTCCGTTTCGGCAATATTAGTAGCACGAAGCACATTCGCACTCCACTCCTTGTTGTGTTCATCCATAGTATCCTTGAGTGATGCATCCACTATAATTGGTGTTCCATCATCAATACTTACAGCAAACCTGAGTTTGTAATCACCATTTACTGGTTGAGAGGGTAAACAATAAAACCTTAACGTCGCATCCCCAGCAGACTGCATAAAGAAGTCATACGACAATGTAGGTGCTTGCCCATTGGATACTTCCAGCGGGCTGGCAGTTATAGGGAAGGTTCCTACAGCATCATTTTGTCTACCTAACCCCTGTATGAGTTTCCATTCATTATTGGCCGTGTTTTGAGCTTTACTGAAGTGTTCTGCTTCGATAGCAACAACACCATTATCTTCTACAAACAGCTGCCCACCTCCCGGGATTTCCAGGTTTTGTGCTTCAACCTGCACCTCGTAAACCGAATTTCCCAACCTGAAACTTATGGATGATCTTTGGGTCGGCCCACCTTTCATTACAGACCAATCCACTGAGGCCCAAATGCGATCTTCGGAGGAGGTTTCACCGCCTGTTGATGAGAGCTGGACCCATGGATCGTTGGCTTCAGCTGTCCACTTCAATGGTTCTGATCCAGCATTAAAAATATCAATGAAATATCGTCTGTCGGTATATGAAAGAAAAGTCGGTAAGGAAGCCTCCATATCCTGCTCAATAGGTTGGACAATGCCCTCAGGGACAATGCCGCCAGCTGCCTTTTGAGTGGGCTCAAAATGACCAAGCTCCGGCATACCAAAAACAGGAAGTTCTCTGGGATTGTAGGTCATCATGTGATCCCACTTTCCATCATTTTGCTGGTTATACTCCTTAGTAATTTCCTTTATATCCTCATAAGCTTTCCTTGATTTTTCCGCATATACGTTGGCGCTGACTCTGCCTTGACGGGCGTAAACCCTGCTTTTGTAGGCATACAATATCTTCTTATTCATATGAGAAGCGCCCAGTACTTTATAGGCCACCAGTTGATAAAATGCATCCTGTAGATGCGTGGGTATTTCAGTTTGTAAGGCTTCTACCTGCTCTTCCAGCTTGCTATAAGCATCTATTCGCTGCTGCACCCCATCCCCATTGCTAAACAGGGAAAATTCCGGGTCCTTTATAGGAGTGTTGGGATATACGCTGGTCCATCCCATGTGCTCTGGCTTCCGCGAAAAGCCTAATTGAAAATAGTTTTTGAGTATTTCACCAATTTCCTCAGCGTAGGACATACCAAACTGCTCTGCGGCAAACCGGGTATAGTATGAGTTCAGGTTTTCCGGAGAGAACTGATCCGGGTTCCAGGCCATCTCCAGGAAAAAGTTCATCCCTATCTCTATGGGCTTGATATCCCCAACATTCACGATCCAGATTTCTTTGGCATTGGTCTGATAGGCTTTGTTCATCTCTTCCCAGATAAGCGCTACCGGGACGGACTCCAGCCACAGATAATCGTGTGGGCGCCCCCAGTAGGAGATGTGATAGTAAACGCCTGCTCCACCGGATCGTTTGCGTTCTTCTACAGTGGACAACTGACGGAGGTAACCATGATTGTCATCCGGCCAAACCAGCGTCACATCATCTTGAACTTTGGCTCCTTCGCTATATATTTCCAAAACCTCTTTGTAGGGAACAAACGCCTGCGGTATGTCCGTTACCTCTTTTTCCAGAACTGACGTCAGCATCTCACGCTGATCGCTGATGATAGTCTCCAGCATTTCTACCTTCTGTTCTTTAGTGAGGTTCCCCTGCATCCCTGAATCATGGATTCCACGCATTCCCAGTGTTACAATATATTTATCCTCTGGCCTTAGCTCTGCGATCCTGTCCTGCCAATATTGCTTTACTACATCCTTGTTGGTAGAGTAATCATATTTGCCAAAGCGCTCATGGTCCCACTCACCTACATTATTCCTCAACATAGGCTCGGCATGGGAGGTACCAACAAATATCTGGTACTTTGCGGCCATTTCCTGATTGCCGGGAATGGTATAAAATGCTTTTGTGGAGGGATGCATGGCTGGCCAGATAGTATTGGCTTTCAGACGTAAAAGCAACTGAAAGATCTTTTCGTAGGTTTTAGGGCCAATGTCGTTAGTTTCGGGCTCAAACGTCTTCGCTGCCCAAGGCTGTAGGCCCCAGTCCTCGTCGTTTAGGAAAATACCTCTGTATCTCACTTTAGGGCCATCCTGGATAGACAGGTGAAGTGGCAGCTCAATAGATTCTTTCTTTTCAGGAATGACATCCGCCCACCATACCCAGGGGGATATACCGATCATACGGCTGAGCTCCATCAGTCCGTAAGCCGTGCCCCGGGCATTGCTGCCCACCACAAAAAGGACATTCTTTTTACCACCTGGATCAGCAACTGCCTTGATATCATAGGCTTCCCACCCAGATTTTAATTGATCGGTATCGATCCCTGCCTTTTCGCATTCTTTGTCAAATCCTGCATTAACGCCAAGGGTACCGGCCTTTAATTGATATTGCGAATCACCAACCGACACCAACTTAGGCCTTTTACTGCTAATACTGTGTACATCATCTGCAAATAATCCCACTGCTATGTGTACCAGGTGATCCTCTTTTTTGTCAAGAATTAGTTGTACGGTTGTTTCCGGAGATGAAATGATAAAAGACTCGTTGTTCTGAGCCGTTGATACGGATGAGATCGACACAAGTAGTGGGATCAAAAAACATCTAAAAAAATTGAACATCGTATTTATCATAATTGCTAATTCATATTATTCCTACTTGTCAAGTTTAGATATTGAAATGAATTCAGCATGACGTTAGTTAATTTTAATTTTCGTTCTATCAACCTAGGGGTCATACTGAACTTGTTTCAGTATCTGTGTTTATAAACTTGACAAAGTAGGATTATTAACTTTACGTAACACTAATTTTTTCACTACAAAGGCATTTTGACATATAGCATCATACCTTACCTTGAGCTTTTGCAATTTTAACTCATCAAATGAGGTTGCTCCCACCCTCTTCACTTTAACTCAACGCTCGATCTTCTCCTATCCTTTCGCCAATCCTATTGGCATTCTATTTATTGAATATGGCTATTGCACATCAATAGTCAGAACCTGATCCGGTAATCCTTCTGCAATGACTTTGACCCCTGCCTTCCCTTTTGCCCGACTCGACTGAACAGTAAGCAAGGCCTTTCCGAAATAGGTTGAAATGGAGTTCCCGGCAAAGGGATCTCTCAAATCTCCGTTGTCCAGACCTAACAGCTTTCCATTCCCAAATACTTCAACCGTAACTTCCTGGTCTGCATTGGGAACTACCACGCCTTTTTCATCCACGATCCTGATCTCAATATGAGACAGGTCCTGACCATCTGCCGCAATTTGTGTACGATCAGCGGACATTAGAATCTGTGCAGGTTTTCCAGCGGTTTTCAACTCATAGGAAGCTACTTCATGGCCTGATTTGTATCCTTTGGCCACAATTCGACCTTCATTATAAGGTACATGCCATACAATCGTGTTATTCGAATAATCAGAAGTATTTCGGAGTCCTAAGGATTTATTATTCAAGATTAATTCCACGCTATCGCAATTGGTGGTGGTATGAACCAGGATGACGCGCCCTTCGTATTGGGGAAAAGTCCAGTGGTCTGCCAAAAATGGCCAGCTCCAGTGGGGTTTTCCTGAGTCAATATCCAATGACTGATCGGCTACTGCAATTCTCACCATGGGTTCATCATTCCAGACCGACCGGTGAAATGCAGCGGCAGGTTTTTCAAACATACAGACATCAAAAAGACCGTTTACCCGGCCGAAGCTGGGCCACCCTCTACTTTCACCCAAATAATCAACCCCAGGCCAAAGGAACTGACCAAAAACAAAGTCATTGTTCGCTACATCGTACCATGGATTGACAGGATGGAAAGCTCTGAACTTATTTTTTTCATTGCGATAATAAGAGAAAGCCTCAGATATGTAGATCATTCGATCGGGAAACTGCCTTTTTTCATCTTCCAGCCAAGGCTCCTGGTAATTGTAACCAACTACATCCAGGCCTTGAGCAAAACCATTTACATTATGCCTTCTCTCCTGATCTGGCCGAAGTGCCGCCGTAACCAATCGACTGGGATCCAGGTCATGGACATAATCCCTTAGCATAACGGCACGCTTTGTACCTTCCCCAGTTGTATCGAACTGCTCACCTGTTTCATTGCCAATACTCCAAAGCACAATAGATGGATGGTTGCGATCCCGTAGCACCATTGCATCCATGTCACGCTCCCACCATTCATCGAAATATTTCGCATAATATCCGCCTTTCCACTTATCGAATGCCTCGTCGATCACAATAAAGCCCAGGCTATCACACATATCTAAAAATTCAGACGTGGGAGGATTGTGTGAACATCGGATAGCGTTGACACCATATTCCTTGAGTATTTGAAGCCTGCGTAAGTAGGACTGGTCGGGGACTGCCGTACCCAGAGAATCAGCATCCATGTGGAGGTTCATGCCTTTCATTTTGATATTCTCCCCATTGAGGAAGAACCCTTTATCTGCATCGAACCTGATCTCTCTAACACCAAATGTCGTCTTGTATTGATCAACCATTTTGCCGTTCACCTTTACGGTGGTTTCCATGGCATACAAGTTTGGCGCTTCAATAGACCAAAGCCGGGGTTCTGGGAGTTTTAAGGATTGCAACAGCGTCTGCTGACCGGATTTTTCAATCCAGAGCTTAGACTTTTCCACTGCAACTTTCTTTCCTTGTTTGTCAACGATCTGGTTTTCCACCAAAACCTCCTCAGGGCTTTGGGTATCATTATTAACGGTAGTAGCTATTCTGACCATGGCTTCATTACTCGAAATCTCCGAGGTGGTGATGTAGGTTCCCCACGGGGCAACATGCACCGGATAGGTCACTTTTAGCCAAACATGTCTGTAGATCCCTGATCCTGAATACCAACGTGATGAAGGAGCATCACTATGGTCCACTCTCACGGCAATCGTATTCTCTCTTCCGTAGTTCAAATATGGAGTCAGGTCATATTCGAATGTGGTATAGCCATAAGGATGAAATCCTAAATGCTTACCGTTTACATAAACGTCACTTTGATGATAGACCCCATCAAATTGAATGACAACTTTCTTTCCTTCATCACTTTTGGGCAATTGAAATCCTTTACGGTACCAACCAAAGCTTCCAGGGAAATAACCCATTGCTCCTGCCATCCAACCTTTACCGGCGTTTTCTTTTGACACGGGTTGCTTGATGCTCCAGTCATGAGGCAGCTGAACTTTCTGCCAATTACTATCATCAAATTCAGGCTTTTCAGCTTCAGAGGAATCTCCGAGAAAAAACTTCCAGTCAAAATCAAAGTTCTTTGTCTCCCTTGGGCTTTGTGCCAGGCTCACAAAAGATATTATAAGAAAAATAGCTGCGCAAATATGTTTCATATGTATGCGCTTTTCCGGCCGAAGACCGGTAACCTATATATACATCTATTTCGCATAAATAGTGGTCATTTCTATTCTATTGAACGCCGACGTAAATGAAGATACAATCTGAGAAGGCTCCAAAACTGGAGTTTCGTTGAGGTCCCATCCCTGTTTATGAATTTAGTCACTTCAATAATATAAGAGTCCGGGATCTCAATGATACCCCGGACTCTTTGATAATTTTAATTATATTCAGGATTCTGCGGGAATTCTCCTGCATCCCGATCGATTACCGTTTGAGGAATAGGACGCAACAAATGAAACCCCTGCACTTGATTTGCTTGTTGAGCAAGATTGTTGTGCTCCAGGGTTCTTTCAATCAATTTACTGGTTCTTTTCAGGTCCATCCACCGCTTATACTCGCCTGTCAACTCACGTGCCCGCTCATCAAGGACAAAGTCTATGTCGACATCACCAGTGGCAATTTCCATGGCCACTTCATTGCCGGGGACTGCTGCTCTCCTTCTTACTTCGTTGATTCTATCAGCAGCTGTGGAATTATCACCTGACATATGGTATGCTTCTGCTGCAATCAGATAAGTTTCCGCCAGACGGAAAAGGAAGACATCCCTTGTGCTTCTGTAGTTAGTAGTATGACCATGAAACAAAGAATTAGGATCATAAAATTTCCAGACCATTGGATACTTTCCGGCACCTCCGATACCTTCAATATTTTGTTTCCACTTGGGGAAAGTGATAATGTTGGCGTTAGGATGCTCTACCATAAATGCTAATGAATCAGCGGTCGTGAATGGTTGATCCGGCTTGGGAAAATAAACTTTCAGATCTCCAGCCTCAATGCCCATATCAGGAACATCAGTTGTGGCATAGAAAGTACTTAAAAATGTTCCATCATAGCGACTATCGATGTTGGTATTGAAAAGTCCATACAGAAACTGAGTAGGTGTGAATTGTGTCTTCTTCCAGTTATATTCCGGATTTTCCCGTTCAAAACCAGCTTCCGTTGTCCACAGTTCCCATCCCCAATGGGCACTTTGTCCGTTCCCATTCAGATCAGGGCCTAATGATCCCTGGTCATATTGAACAGAGAAAATAATCTCCCTATTGTTTTCATTGCCCGGGGTGAACACTTCGTTAAAAGTACCCAAAAGCGAATAACCGTAATCATTGATCACTTCATCAGCCAGTGAAGAAGCCTTGGAAAAATCATCGGACACCGCATAGGCCCGGTAACCCCTGGTGAGATGTACCAGTGCCAAAAGATTCTTGACTGCTCCTTCAGTCACCCGACCAAACGTCTCTGCCGTTGGTGACACATCCACCATTGATCCCTCCAGTTCTGCCACAATAAACTCATAGACAGTCTCTTCTGAAGCTCTCTCAAAATGAGTTACGGCCGTTGATATCTCCTGTTCTACAATGGGAACTCCACCAAACTGCTCTACCAACAAATAATAGTAATAAGCCCTGAGAAACCTGACTTCTGCAATACGCTGTTGTTTTTTCTCGTCACTCATTCCACTGACCCCATTTGCCCTTGAAATGGCAGTATTACAAACCTGAATAGCCCGATAAACATCATCATAAAACCCGGTAACAAAGTCATTCTGAGCATCCAGTGCTCTATACTCATTTAGCTGACTACTGAATACATCACGATTTTGATAAGTACCACCAACTTGTTCGCTTTCCCCTCGCGTGTATATATCTACCCCCAGGCAAAACAACCATGGGTCATCATCCCATACATCACGGAGTGATGCATATGCGGCACTTACTAATGATTCGTACCCTGTTGCATCTATAAAGTAGATATCAGAATTAACATTACTTCTGTTTTCTTCATCGAGAAAATCCTCACAGGAAAAACTAAGCATAGCCAATAGGCTAAGGATAATATATCTATTAATTAATTTCATGTCTTAGCGGTTTTAAAATTCAAGATTAATGCCCATCAGATAAGTTGCGTAACTCGTGGCTTCACCCCATGTGTTCTGAGTAGCCCATTCAGGGTCGTATCCCGGATATTGTGTAAATACCATTGGATTCATAGCAGTACAGTAGAGTCGAAGGTTGCTTACGTTCAACTTGCTCATCCACTCCTTAGGGAAGGTATATCCAAGGGAAATGTTGCCCACCCTGACAAACGAAACGTCCTGGTATCTCATGCTATTGAAATACTGACCCTTGTTGCCTGGTTCAGGATATTTGTTGGAAGGATTTTCCTCTGTCCAGTAATCCACCGCCAAATTTTTATAGTTACCTTCCAGGGCCATAAAGCCTGAAACAAACGAACTATAAAGCTGCTGCCCCTGTCTTGTATATACATAAACTGAGAAATCCCAGTTCTTGTAGTTAAAGGTATTGGTAATGCTTCCACTCCATTTGGGGGTTCGTTGACCAATTATTTTGCGATCGTCGGCATCTATAACACGATTATCATCTAAATCCTTCACCCTGACTTGCCCAGGAGTTTGCCCGTATTCTGCCGCCAGATCCGCTTCATCCGATTGCCAGATACCATCAAACTCGTAATCATAATTTACCAAAATCGGTTCACCAATAAACCATCTGCTTCCGATATCATCTTTTTTCTCTCCAAACAATTCCACGATCTCATTTTTGTTTCTATCAAAGATGATGTCCGTTGTCCAGAAGAAATTATTGGTTTGAACATTCAGGGTGTTTAACCCTAACTCAATACCAGTATTCCTGACCCAACCGACATTGTCCCATACATCTTCCCATCCGCTAGTTGCTGGAAGTTTACGTTCCATGATCAAATCTTTGGCATCACGTCTGTATACATCGATGCTACCACCTATCCGGTAATTAAAAAATCCGTAATCGAGACCAAAATTAATTTCGTGGGTTCTTTCCCATGTAAGATCTGTATTGGCCAACCGGTTTTTATAAAAAGAAGGAGAAACAACCCCGTCAAAATCATAATACCTCTGTGAAGTGTTGGATTGAGTACCATAGATATCAACCGCATCATTACCGGTTACTCCATAGCTTAGCCTGAGTTTCAAGTTGTCCACTTGCTGAACACCTCGCATAAAACCTTCCTCAGATAATTTCCATCCTACAGCAACTGATGGAAAAAATGCCCATTTATTTCCTTCAGATAGCCTGGAAGAACCGTCATAACGTCCGGTGGTTGTGAAAAGATACCTGTCCTGGTAGGAGTATTGAAGCCTGCCTGTAAATGAGGCTAAACTACGCTGACTATAATCCGTACTGGAAGTTGTGATATCCTCTGCTGCATCCATGTTATACCACTTGCTGTTGTAAGGGAAATTCCTCGCTGACTGCCGGCCTTCTTCCCATTGCTCAAATTGTATACTCTGGATAACGTTTAGATTAAAATCATGCTGACCTACCTCTTTTTGATAGCCAACCTGATTGTCCAGTACATAGGCAAAAAAGTCAGTTCTTGCGTAATTGGCACTTGTATTTTCCATTACCTGACGTCCACCATTTTTAGCATTTATCCCATAGTATTCACCCTCACGCCTATAAATAATCTGTGGGGAAAGCTGTGAACGCAAGGTTAATCCTTCTATAGGCTCCACTTGTAAATACACATTCCCAAAGATCCTGTAACGACGGTTTTCCCGCCATTCGCCATCTTCGGTAAATTCAAGGAGTGGGTTACTTAAATAATCCGCTCTCCAGGGAATAAACTCCAGTTCACCATTATCGTCATAAGGATCAGCTACCGGAGGCATTCTATAGGCCGACCTTAAAGTCTCGAAACTTCCCTCATTCTGTACACTGGAAGACAAATAGAGATTTCCTCCCGCTTGCCATTTTTCAGCAAAATTCCGGTTGATATTTAGGCGCATGTTATAACGATTAAAGTCCTGTCCGGGAACGGTTCCTTCCTCTTTAAGCTGACCAATACTCAACGCAAAGGTTCCTTTAGCATCCCCCCCTGAAGCAGTCACGGTGTTGCTAAACTGCATACCATTTCGAAGGGTAAGGTCTATCCAATCGGTATAGCCGCCCCTGTCAATTACAGTCTGCTCTTCTGCATTAAAAAAATCAGGATCCAGATAGGTCTTCCAGGCCACATACTCCTCTCCGTTCATCATATCCGGCAAGTTAGTGGGGGTTCTGACTCCATAATTAGCGTCGTACTGAATGGTGAATTTCCCTTCCTGTCCTCTTTTGGTGGTCACAATGACTACACCATTGGCACCACGTGAACCATAAATGGCCGTAGCAGATGCGTCTTTCAGTACATCTATCTTTTGAATGTCGTTAGGGTTCAGGTCAGTCAATCCTGAGGTAGTGGGAATACCATCTATCACAAATAATGGAGAATTCCCATTGTCACGTAAAGAACTCATCCCCCTCACGGTGATGTTAAAGCCACTGCCAGGCCGACCTACGTTTTTTTCAATATTCACACCCGGTACTCTTCCCTGGAGTGCTCCAGCAGCATCTGTAATTGTAGTTGCTGTGATTGTTTTGGAATCTATTGAAGCCACAGAACCGGTCAGGTCCTCCTTTTTGACAGATCCATAGCCGATTACTACCACCTCTTCTAAACTCTCTGTATCAGGTTCTAAGGATATCAAAAATTCAGTTAGGTTTCCAACAGCTACTTCCTCCTGTTTGTACCCTACAAAAGAAACAAGTAGCGTAGCTCCTTCAGATACATTTAGAGAAAATTTCCCATCAACATCCGTAATACTGCCATTGGTGGTCCCCTTTTCTATAACGGTAGCTCCAGGAAGGGGCTCTCCATTTTCATCAGTAACTGTACCACTAATGGTTTGAGTTACTTCATCGCTAACCTTTGGAAGGTCTTTTGGCCTTACACTAGTTAATGAAATGGATTCGTTCACACGTTTTATTCTAAAATTCCCCTGGATAGAAATCTCATTGAGAAGACTTCTCATATTCCGCTTACCGGATGTTATAGTCAACATTTTTCCTTCTATATCCTCTTTAGAATAGGCGAACTTGAAATTGCTTGACTCCTCCATCTTTTCGATTAACTGGAGTAGAGTTATTTCAGTCCCTTGCACTTGAATATTAATTGATATCTCTTCAAGATACTTTCGCTGAGCACTCGTTTCATTTGCCAACACCATATTGAGGCATTGACAAAAAACCATACCATAAATGGCGAGTTTGGACATGCCAATTAAAATTTTGCGTAAATTTGTTTTCATATTGTTTTGTGTTTCATAGAACAATTCAAGTAGGTCGAGTTACTTTCTCAGGGTGTCTCGACCTCTTTTTTTTAATGACACTAAGCGTTTAGTGATTTTTTCTTGTCAAATAGACCTTTTTTTTGTTGACCTCATATTCAAAATGATAAATGTGTGAAATACTGATTAAAACTCTTTCTAAAGTTGGATCGTCAAATTTGGCCGTATAAGGAGCTACCTTAGTCATATCACCATCCTGTAGTTGAACTTTTACACCAAACCACCGCTCCAGTTGATTGATAACTTCGTCCATTGACTCTTCATTGAAGATCAATTTCTTTTCAAGCCATCCAAAAACCACCTCATGGTCAAAAGACTCATTTTTCACAAGACCGTCTGACCCATAATAGGCTAGCTGATCTTTTATGAGGGTAACCTCTTCTTTGGTGGAACTACTTACCTTAACTTTTCCCGACTTAACTGCAATAAGTGGAGCTCGGCTATTGGCATATGATTTTACTACAAATGAGGTGCCTAAAACCTCTACTTCAAGATCAGCTGTCTTGATCACAAAAGGTTTTGATTCATCTCGCACCACATCAAAAAATGCCTCCCCGAAAAGAACTACTTCGCGCTTTTCTGTACTGAAATGTGAGGGGGTGATCAATTTACTACCACTGTTTAGTTTTACCATTGTACCATCTGGCAACACCGTAGACACTTTAGTCCCTGGTTGACTAATTTTCTCGCTATATGTAATAGCCGGAATATTTTCATCAACTTCTACCTTATTATTCACATACACGTACCAGCCAATAGTTGATACCAGGAGAAAGACAGCTGCATACCTCAAGTAGGTCTCCCAATTTGGAATATCTTTCTCTCTATTTGCAGTCAGTGGATATTCCGCACGTCTCATCCTCTTATGAATCATATCCAACACCTCTTTCTTTGGAATACTAAAATCCTGCTCGCTTATCTCCCAATAAAGCTTGTATTTATCAAACACCTTCTGATTAAGGTCACTTTCATCAAGCCACTTTGATAGTTGATGCTTTTCCTCAAGTGAAATGTCGTTGGTGAAGTATTTTATGATTAAATGATCCATCTGTTTGATCCGTGTACTAATAAGAGAAAATACAGCAGAAAATGGTCAATAGATTTGTTAATTTTTACAATCAGCACAACTACAGAATGGTAAGATTGAATTATTTTCAACAAATGTATATGAACAATAAAAAATCACTAAGATAACATACAGGACAGGAGAGTTACTATAATCCCTAATCTCAGCGATTGCATATCATCATCACGGTACTTGCTTGTGATGGTCTCTTTAATGATTGTATTGGCTTTGATAAGTTGCATACGGACTGTAGACACAGAAATCCCAAGTTCAAGGGCAATCTCCTTATACTTCATTTGCTGATTCTTAGCCATTTCAAAAACAAGGCGACATTGATCAGGTAGTTTTGAGACGGAAGCTTTGATTTCTTTCAGAAGTTCTTTTTCCAAAAGAAGTTCTTCAGGATCAACTTTATCAATGATTTTTATATCTCGCTCCAAATCTACTGAGTGATCCACATGGCTATTTTTTGACAACACATTTATAGCCTCATTTTTCACACAGATATATAAATATGACTCGAGTTGCTTGATTTGAGAGAACTTGTCCTTCTTCTTCCAAAGATTAAGAAAGACTTCTGAAACGATATCTTTGGATAAATCTTGTGAGCGTGTGGTCGTTAAAGCAAAGAAAAAAAGTCTTTCAAAATTCTCTTCATAAATCCTGGTAAACACCTCCTCGCTCAGAGGTGCCAATTTGATATTTTCTATTTTTGATCTCCTTGGCACAGGTCGGTTGAACTGATTTACAAACAATTATACTATTTTCTAACACCATATCAAATTTAATCAATTTCCATCCGCACCTGAACCCAGAAAGCTTCTTTCCTACTCTTAAACAAAATGATTTAAGCTTTTTGAACCATTTTGGTATATAGTTGTCCCAGCTCACCACCGTAAAGTCCTTTATTGCTCCATAGTAATCTCCGATTTTAACTTTCAATTCTTGTAGTTTTCAATTAGCCCCTTCACGACATGCGAAATATTTTGGGCGTATTTTTGTTATGTTTTTTGTTAATTTTGTGGTACAATAGATAGAACAATGGCCAGAGCAATCAAAAGTATTCCCACATTAAAAGCAGACGTTGCAGAACGTTTTGTCGATAGGATGAATGCAGCCGCTGAACAACGGTCAACGGTCAATTTCAGCAAACAGGTGGAGGCGGCCCATGCGATATTGAAGAAAGCCAAGCTCAAGTAATTTTGCCTATTGGATTTCTTAGCCAACCACTGCACCTTTTCCCTACTTACTTCGGATGTAATCAAAGAGAGCAAGCTATTTGATTGCGAACATGAAGACTTAAACGACTTTTTTGCGAATGATTGCATCAAGTATTCGGAAGAGTTGCTCGGTAAGACCTACTGTTTTAGGCTGGATCAAGACCCGGCTGTTATTGTCTGTGCTTTTACGATCTCGAATGATAGCATCAAAGCCAATTTCCTGCCGAATAGCAGAAAGAAGAAAGTCTCAAAACCAATCCCAAGAGAGAAACAATTTCGAAGCTATCCAGCTGTGTTGATTGGACGATTAGGTGTGAGCATTGATTTTCGTCAAAAGGGCATTGGCAAAGAACTCCTGGATTTTGTAAAATCCTGGTTTGTCGATCCTGCAAATAAAACCGGATGTCGCTTTATCGTTGTGGATTCCTATAATGAAGAAAAGCCATTGAGGTATTACGAAAACAATGGATTTCAATTTCTGTTTACCACAGAAGAACAAGAAAGGAACTACACTGGTCTAAGCCCAGACCAATCATTGAAAACCCGTTTGATGTACTTCGATTTGATCCACTTGTCGATTTCGCCCGATCCGTTGTAAACGCCCCCTCTATTCATCAACAATGAACAAGCGTAATTGTCTAAAGTGATTTGTGGAGGTCCCTCATTCATTTATCGTTTTTAAAATGTCGGTACCACTGTCGGTACCAATAAATAAAAAAGCCTTCCTACATATCGTAAGAAGGCTTTTTTGCAGAGGAGGAGGGATTACTCATACCCACAGGCATGCCGCACGGCCCCTCGTGAATTCCGCTTCGCTTCATTTCGAACCCCAAGGTTCGAACCCTCAATCGTTTAAAACAATAAAGGCCAGTACTTCCGTACCGGCCTTTATTGTTTTATGCAGAGGAGGAGGGATTCGAACCCCCGGTACCTCGCGGTACAACGGTTTTCAAGACCGCCGCATTCGACCACTCTGCCACTCCTCTGTGCATCACTCGGACTGTTTTAAGCGAACTGTTAAGGCCTTGCTGCCTTAAAGCGGTTCCGCCGCATTCGACGGGGACGCCTAGTCCACTCTGCCACTCCTCTGTGTCATGATCCTACACCACTTCTGGTGCTGCGATTACTACCAATCCTGCCGTAGTTGCCGAATCGGAACGCAAAAATAACTGATCCATCCAATCTGCCAAATCTAACTATGAGAATTTTGAAATTATTTGACTCGAAGGGCTGCTAATTACAAATTACACACTGACTTTTCTCACTTCGATCGCAATCTTCATAAAAAGCGTAACAACTCCCCGATCCTCCAGCTGACCATGGAAAATCCGGATCATCACAACCGCCACATCCAAAACAGTTAATACATTCCAAAACCGACTCTGACCCTCTACAAGAAGATCTTGTTGAATAACACATTGATGATCCTTCAACAGTAAAAGGTGAGTCAAACTCACATTTACAAACCCAGGGTTCATCAGGTTTTTCCTCTTCCTCGCATGAACAAAGACAAACACTTAAGAACATGACTAAAGTCACCCTAAAAATTACTCTCCAATTTCTCATCAGTTACTCACGTCGGATTGATGGCAATTTTAACTCTCAGAATCGAATATAATGCAATATCAACCCTTGGAAAAACTACAACTGTCCCGTCAAAATATTTAATGGAGGAAACAATTACATCTGAATTACTAAACATACCATACGGATCACGGTAACGTTTATTAACCCACCACCGTAAATCCAATCAATCAACTAAATCGAATATTTGATAGATCGAAACGGAATCCTTCTCGGGGTTTTGTCGTTTCTGGATGTTAAGGTGAATGAATAATGACTACTGAACTGATATGGATATTGCTCCTTTTGACCAACCTCTTCGGAGGTCTTGTTGTCTTTATGCTGATTTATATTCTGAAAATAAGAAAGACTCAGAATAGGCAAATCAGGACTTATACCAACCGTAAACAGAAAATTGAAAATGGCCCGGTGCTCGATTTACCAGAAGGAGTCGTACCTTCCAGTTTTTATAGCAAGACCCGGGCGTGATCTGTTTCAATATTACCACTGGTAGCCAATCCCAAAGCTCAGTTGGGAATACCCAAATTTTCCTCCATCTTCGGAAACGTTGATTTCATTTGGCCCATGGCTATTGGACTCCAGAAGAATCTCCGCTTTTGCCACAATACTGTAAGACAAGTAATACCTGGCACGCACTCTTGATCTCCACCCTATCCCATGAAAAGTTCTGGAGTTGGCCTTAGCGGACTCTGAATTATAGACCAGGTGGCTGGTCAAATCCGCATCAATCAACAACTTATCTTCCATATTAAATTCATAAGTAGCCCCAAACAACACCCCAATGCCTTTCAGTTGGGCTACCTCATCTCCTGTATCAAGATTACCCTCTTCAGCATTTTGTGCCAACTGGTTTCCAACAAAATTGAGACCCCAAGCAAAACCTATGCTATGGGCATCCTCAGCTACTCCAATGAGATAATGTCTCGAAATAAAGTTGCACATGTTGATGTTGGTAATGTAAAGACTATCATCACTCGACAGTGTGTTCCCATTACCCATAATTGCTGAGAATATTCCTGGAAAACCCAACTCCCAGTTGCCCCCACCCTTACCGCTACCATAAGTACTGAGGTACATCACTTCCGGATATGCGACGCTGACTGTCACTTTCTGATAGTTATCGAGGGCCCAAGCGTTGTTTTCCAGGTTAAACTGGACAAAAACATGCTTACCATCCTGAGCTGATACGAATGTCATAGAAGCAACCATGACCACAAATAACAGGTGTCTCATGGCTATTTGGTTACCAGGTTATAATAAGTGATCAGATCATCAAAGTATAAATTGGTGGCATCAACCACGGCTTCCGCATATTTCTCCGGAGTTGTTTTCACCACAAATGTGGAGGCATATTCGATCTTGTTGTTTTTACGATTCTGAAGGATGGCCGGTACCTCCCCTTCCTGCTTGATCACCTCCATGGCAAAAGGAATCCCCGAGGTGAGTCTGGAGGCGGTTTCTGTGCCGGGGTTCTCCAGGAAAGTAAAAGTGTGTAATACCTCCGTGTGTCCAGTCACCCCGGAATACCCGATATCGGTAGCTCCCTCAAATGCCGACTGACTGCCCAGTTTTGGGATAACACGCACCCCTGGAAGCACACTCATATTGGCTTCTTTGCTCAGGGTGTAGGGAACTCCCCACTGACCATCTACAATGGTTCTTTTACCAATAGATATCGTCGCCTTGGCTTCTGCTTCCGTCTGCGCAAAATCGACATAAAACGAGAGGTTCATTACGTTGGCTTCCAGATCCTTTGCCAGTTTCTTGCCTCCGGGCACGATTTGTATGACTTTGTTCCAGATGGGGGTACCATCGTAGCTTACGGCATACCCCAATCCCTGTGACTTGGAATAGATCTCATTTTCAGGATCTGCCTCATCGATGATCTTCTGAACGTTGGGGTTGTCCTTGAAGTTACTCCAGGTCAGGATTTCGATTCCTGCTTCTTCTTGCATCCGCCTGATAAAATTCTCTGCCACTTGTGCAGTGATCCCTTCCAGATCTGCCTCTGTCACTCCATCCAGCATGCCATAGGCACCCGCAGATGTGGACACTTTCAGGCTATTCCAGTTATTCTTCTCCACATCTTCGGAGATCATGGCTGTGGTCACTTTGTAGATGATGTGAAACCTAACCATGGCCCACCTCTTGGTTTCGAAAAACTTCTTGTGATTAGAAAAGGACATGTAGGATTTCTCCAACTCTTTGATTTTCGCCTTTTCTTCCTTGGTTTGGGCCGAAAGGTTAGACAGGAATGATATCCCTACTATAATGAGTAAAATTCTGATATTCATAAAAGTACGTGTTAAGCAGTGAGACAAAAATTCGATTCATCTATTTGATACTCAAAGTTCCACACCAACATCGGCTGCTTCAATAACCCATATGGAGTATTTACTACCTCGGTTTGAGTGCTAAATCAGTTAAAATCATCCAAACGGGTTATTGTGACCGGCTCAACGGTGACCGATTTTTATTCATTAAAAAGATCACCATGAAAAATTTACTGACCGTCATCGTTATTGGGCTAGCTCTTACCTATGGTCAAGCTCAGCAAGTGAACTATGAAAAAGTGAGAGAAGAACCTGAATTCAATCAGGTTTCTATTATGCCGTACCTAAATGTATACTCCTCTATGGCCAAAACCCTGGGAGCCTTGAGTATTGGTGGTGAAGTCCAGGTGCGGGTACTACCTGTTCATCTCCGTGCGCATTACGATTATGCGTTTTTGAACGCATCAATTATTGACGCAACCTTTGATGCGCCCACAACGCTGGAGTTGGGTGGAGAATTCCCATTGATAAAGGGTACTACCACAAAGAATCGGGTTTTCCCCCTTAAGTCTATCGGGTATTACAATACCTTCATCAAAGTTCCCTTTAAGTTTGAGAAATCGCTGCTTGTCAGAGGTGGCCTGATGCGTTACACAGGCAACTTCCAGTATGGTTCTCCTGCCACTGTAAACGAGGTACAGGCACAGACCTTTCACTATGGCAACTTTTCAGCAACGGGGTTTTACATGGGTGTCTCCAGCATGCAGAGATCCAGCCTGGTAATGAATGTCAAAAGTGGCAGTGAGGACTTTGGAGAGTTGAAAAAGCTGAGATATTTTCAGATGTATGCTGATCTTATGGTTGGAGCTTCCATACAAATGGGTGAATTCACTGACAATGCCGGCAACTATGGAGCACCTGGCACAGTTTACGACTTCAAAGATGATAGCGAAATTAAAACTTCAAACCTGGGCTTGAGGTTTGGGGCTTATTACATGATGAGGAACTATAGTGTTTACAATAACAATGGAACCTTTGTCAAGTTTGAATTAGGCTCAAGACCTTCACCGGAAGGAGAAAACCTATGGATCATGTTTGGTTATGGCATCATGTTCAATATTGCTAAATAATCCATTGACCTGAGTATTTGAGCTTGCCCTGAAGCACCTCCGCAACTTCAATCCTTGGGGCAGGCTCATTTTTTCATCAAACCCATTGGTTCTCCACGGCAATACGCACTGCTTCAGCCCTGGAATGGACGTGAAGTTTATCGTAGAGATTGGATATGTGTTTTTTCACGGTGTTGGGGCTGATAAACAGCGATTCGGAAATGCGTAGGTAGTCTTCTCCATCTGCCAGATGTTCCATGATTTCCATCTCACGATTGGACAGACCAAAATCAGAAGGAGGCTTTTGTGGCATCTTCTGGTTGTTTTGGAATCTAATGAGGTTGAGTGCCTTGGCAGCTATCATTGAAGACATGGAAGCCCCACCTTCCAGTACATTTTCCACTGCCTCCAAGATACGTACAGGGGTTTCCTCCTTTAGGATATAACCCGATGCACCGGCAAGTATGGAGTAAAAAACCTTGTTGTCTTCATCAAACACTGATAGCATCAGTATCTTGATTTCAGGATAACGTGACTTCACTTCTTTGGTAGCCGTGATCCCATCCATCACCGGCATTTGGACATCCATTAGAATCACGTCGGGTTTAGCAGCGGTGGTCAACTGGTCCAGCAAATCCTGACCATTTTTCGCAATCAAAACAATCTTCACATGTCGAAATAGTGAGAAATTATTCACCATTTGATTCGCTAACTGCACGTTATCATCTACTATACCAAGTTTTATACTTTCCATCATGTTAAATAGCGAGATTTATTGCTTTAAGGCAATACTCCCTTTGGGTTATTTTGTAAAAACCAAAATCCTGGTACCACCAGGTCCAGATTGCACTTGGATTTGGGCAGCCAGTTCATTGGCACGCTTTTCCAAATTCTCCAACCCATAGTGGTCTTCCATTTTTTGTGCCTCACCCACGTTGAAGCCTTTGCCATCATCCGAGATTTCCAGCCTCAATTTTTGTGCGTCGAGGTGAAATGAGATTGCTATATTTTTAGCATCGGCATGCTTGAGTGCATTGCTCACAGTCTCCTGAATAATGCGGAAAGTATTCAATGCCAACGCAGCTTTGACCTTATCTGAGGACACGTCAAACTTAAATGAATAGTTGGTGCGAAGGTTCGCAAAGCACAACTTGAGGTAGTCATCTATTTTTAGCTTAAGGCTGTTGGCATCAAGCTGTTCTTCACTTAACGCCCAGATGGTTTCACGAAGCATCTTCATCCCAGACCTTGCAAAATCACTGAGTTTATTGAGATAGTCTTTTTTATCTGGGACGTGGTCCTGGTCCCAGCCGAGATATAAAAAATCAAGCCTGGAAATTATGTATGCAAAGTGCGTACCGACACTATCATGAAGGTCCCGGCTTATACGTTCGCGTTCACGCTGTACACGCTCACGCGTTTCCAGCTCAGCGAGCCTAAGCTTGAGCTTGCGTCTGGACAAATAATAAACAAGTCCCGCTCCAGCGCCGAGGGCCATCACAACTGTGATGGAAATGAACCACCAAGTGAGCCAATATGGTGGGTGAACCACTATTGTTAAGCTTCTCAAAACCGGATCAAAGAGATTTTTCTTGCTAGAAGCCTTCACGAGCAACTCATAGTGGTCAAACGGCAAAGAAGAGTAAGAAATCAGCCGGGCATTTGGATCAAGATCTACCCAATCAAGATTAAACCCATCTAACTTATATTGATAGGACACATCAGAGGGATCATCAAACTTCAATGCGGCAAGATTAAGCGAGAACACCCTGTCTTCATAGTAGAGATCAATCCTTTGGGCACTGTCCAGCGATTTGGCAATTATTGGCTTATAATTGACAGACAAGCCTTCCCATTTAAGGTCTGGAGAAGCAATGAGCTTTAAGACACTGTCGGCATAAAAAGTCAGCAATCCATTGATACTTCCAAACCCGATCTTTCCGTCAGCGAATTTGTGACCTCCACTTAAAGCAAAATCCTGGACTCCAATTCCATTGTTTTGATCATAGTTCTTTATGATTAAAGCGTCTGTGTCAAAATAAGTAAGCCCTCCATTGGATACAAACCACAACCCCCCCATATCATCGGAAACCATCGCATGAATCACATTATTGCTCAATCCCTCTTTCTCTGTGAAGTGAGTAAAGGTAGAGTCTGGGTTAAGCCGGCTTATTCCCCCTCCATATGTACCTACCCAAATATTACCTTGGTCATCCTGCTGAATAGCTGAGGCAAAATAGAAATTGATGCTTTTTGGATCTCCTTTTACATATGGTATCTGAACCAACCTTTCTGAAGGTGTGAAATAACTTAAACCTTGATTGGTGCCAACCCACACATTCCCAGAATCATCCTCGTAAAGATCCATTACATAAAAATACTCATCTGTTTCGCTTGACAACTTCCTAGCATGCCCATCAGGATTGACTTTATACAACCCTCCGTGTGCACCTACCCAGATATTTCCAGATTTGTCCTCTATGAAGTCGGAAACTGCTGATTGGTTGATACCAAAATCAAAAACAGACGCTATGGCTGTCTCCCTTCCAATCTGTTTTAAAACCTCACCATCAGAAGTCCCCACCCAAAGAGCTCCAGTGGAATCCACAAAAACGGCGGTGATTTTCTCTTTCAAAAAATACTTATTAGTTACATTCTTTTGATCTTTCCTATACTCGTAAAGCCCATTCTGAGTGGCCACATACAAAAAATCAGACCGCTCTGCTACTCCCCATACAATCTCTCCCTCAGAATACCCCAGTTCAAATGCTTCCCATTTAGGATCATAAATAAAGACTCCCTTATTAGCTGTGCCCAGCCATATCTGACCGAAGGTATCCGTGAAGATGTCATGTACCGTGGTATTCGTCAATCTATGAGGAAGGGTTGTAACAGGCTGTATTTCGTTATTCCCGGATTGAAATAAGTAAAGCCCGTCATTGGTGCCTACCAAATTACCATCCCTGGTCTTCTCAAAACTAACCGCTCCTACATTCCCAATATTCTTTACAGAAAGGCTTACCGGATCAAATAGTTGAAGGTGACTTGATCCTGGTAACATATATGTAGAATCGGAGAGTTGAAGATAGTCCCAATACTGTATATCACCACCAGCACTGCAAGTGGATTGGTGAATCTTTTCACTGTTTACCTGATAGATAGCATTTTCACCTAATGCGTAAAGCTCACCCCCATTTTGAAAATAAAAATAGAATCCCTTTGGAAGTATTTGAACTTCCTCTACTTCTTTAGTTACCGAATGGTTAGCTTGGTTTAACAAAAATGTCTCTGGCAATCGACAGATTGTAGGGGAATCCAAACTAGCCTCTAACCAGTATATAAAGCCGTGATATCTTCTTAAGAAATACTTCTGGGGATAGGAATCAGGTCGTTCATCAACCAACTTATGAAATCGGTTTTGTTTAACATCAAAAACGTTAATCCCACTCCTCGTAGATATCCATATCCGACCTAGTGAATCCTCAAACATTTGGATAATAAAATTGTCCGAAACAGAAAAACTGTCCTCTGGATCAGGCCGAAACACTTCAAACTCATAACCATTAAAACGATTGAGGCCGTCCTGAGTAGCGAGCCAGATATAGCCATCAGACCCTTGAAGTATTTGATTGACAGAGTTTTGGGAAAGGCCATCAGTAGTCGTCAGTGATTTGAGGTTCATCACTTTTTGGCCAACAGCGATCATCGCTAGAGGCAGGAGACTCAAGGCAATTAAAATTCTCAAGGATAGGCGATTTCAAGAAAGTTAAAACACTTTCTTGTCCAGATCATCATGATCGAGAATAAATTCACCCATTTATCGTAACAAACCCTCCGGATCTAGCACTCTCAAAAGCTGCATCAATAATTCTCATCACATTGATTCCATCAATTGCTGTTACGGGTTCCTGCTTATGGTTCCGAATGGATTGAAAGACTCCTTCATAATAATCCATGTAGCTTCCATGCAAAGTCTTGATAGTTTCCCTGAAGGTCTCTCCTTGCTTTTCAAAATGCAACAAACCTTGATCACTTTCAGGTTCTATCCCATATTGTGGATCATTTGGTTTCACTCCAGCTTTCAATTGGTCTTCCTGCACATCAGCCCTGGACTTTTGGAATGTTCCATTTGTTCCATTAAGTACAAAACCTGGCAATTGTTCCTTAAAAAAATAGCCTCCATGTACATGTACCCTTAGCTTTTCATATCGGAGCAAAATATCAAAGTAATCATCTACTTGAGAATTTTCCCGGGTTTCCCCAATATCTGCGAACACCCTATTGGGCATCCCGAACAGCGTAAGTGCCTGATCAATTACATGCGCACCCAAGTCCTTGATAATGCCTGCCCCAGAGCTCGGCACCTCCTTGTGAGTCTTGGGACTGAGTTTAGGGCTGTACCGATCAAATGCTATTCGGGCCTCTATGATGTCTCCCAAATCTCCACCTTTCAAAACTGCTTCTACTGTTTTAAAATCACTGTCCCATCTCCTGTTTTGAAATACTGAAAGCTTCAATTGCTTCCTACTGGCCAATTGACTAAGCTCCTCAGCTTCTGCCGTAGAGCCCACAAATGCCTTTTCAACCACCACATGTTTACCTGCTTCCAACGCCTTCTTTGCATACTCAAAGTGCGTGAAAGTCGGGGTATTCACCACCACCAGCTCGACCTCAGGATCCTCCAGTACCTCTTCAAGAGTATCATAGCTTTTCACATAATCATAATGGTCTTTGATTTGCTTTTTGGATCGCTCCCAGCTCCCCAATAACTGGAAACCCTCATGCAAATGAACAAATGGAGCATGAAATACCTGGCCTGACATGCCAAATGATAAAAGAGCTGTTTTGATTTGTGACATAATACAAGTTTAAAAAACAATCATCAAAGTTTGGTTCTTCAAAATGCTCTTTGATCAGGTTTATCTACCCATCCAGTCAGAATTAATATTTTCAGCATGGTCCGGTTCTTACCTTTGACCTGTAAAACTTAAGGACTAATGTATAAAATTGAAGCTGATGTAAATAAAAACCTTGTGGTGCTCCACCTTGAGGGATTTATGTCTGATGATGAATTAAAAAAAGGCGCTGAAGACCTGATGCGAGAGGTGGATAAACTTCGGCATGGCTTTGTAGTAATCAATGATATAGCCAAGATGAAGCCCGCAAGCCAGGAAGCTACTGAGTATATCAAAGAAGCCCAAATGTATGTGGTGCAAAAAGGAGTAAGCAGAATTATCAGGGTAACCGAAAACCCTATTTCCAAAATGCAAATGAACAGAACAGCAAAAGCCGTAGGCTATATCGCTGAGAATGTAAGCACGATGGAAGAAGCTATGGAAATGGTGTATGAAACAGAAAAGGTGTCATAACGGACACCTATTTCTTTTGAAAACATGATATAACTAATCCTCCTTTGTCAAGTTTAGATACTGAAATGAATTCAGCTTAACGTTACCTAGCTTTAATCTTGGTTCTATCACCCTAGGGGTCATACTGAACTTGTTTCAGTATCTGTGGTAATTACTTGACAAGTAGGATTAATCTTTTGGTTACTTGACAATCACCCGCTGGGTGTGCTTAACTTCTGAATTCTGGACAGTCACCAGATATACCCCACTTTCCAGTGCCGGTATCTTCACTGTTGATAGCACATTGCTCAAGGTGTTTTTAAGAATCACTCTACCAGAGAGGTCACTCAAACTTAACTCACCTTTTTCCAGCCCGACCATCTCAAGATCTACAGTAAATTCATCCACTATCGGGTTTGGATATATCAGAAACTCCGCTACAGCAGTCTCCACTACCTCTCCAGATGGCTGAAGCCGCGAACCGCTAGCGGTACCCCAGCTAAACACTTCCCAACCGCCGACACTTCCCCGATTGCACATCATAGGCACTTGTCCATTTTCACTTGACACAAACTGTCCGTTGGTTCCCTGAAGTGCAACGGTACCATTGCCCATATCTACCCAACCGAAGGTTTCCCAACCCTGTACACCATTTCTGTTGCACATCATTCCTGTTTGTCCATTTTCTGAAGAAACAAACAAACCGTTACTTCCCTGAAGTGCTATCCTTCCATTACCGGCATCCACTACATTGAACTGCTCCCAGCCACCTACAGACCCACGGTTGCACATCATCGCAGACTGGCCATTTTCACTTGAGACATATAGCCCATTGTTGCCACGCAACCATATAGTGCTACCAACAGGTGCGCCGCTGGATGCCCCCTCCTCATACACACGTACATAGTCCACTTCCAAGCGTCTAGGCCAGATGTTGGGGTCCACACCCTGGGCACCACCCCAGTCGCCACCTACGGCAAGGTTGAGGATAATATGGAAGTTGTGATTGAATGGCCATGATTGCCAGCCACTATAGTCATTCCAGACGGTGAAGTAAAGTGTGTTATCCACAAAAAACTCCAATCTGTCCGGAAACCAGTTGCAGGCATAGGTGTGCCATCCAGTGGTAGGATCACTTACCCCTATTATTCCGGTGCGCTGTGTGCCATTGGCAAAGTAGCAGCACTCACTATGAACCGAGGCATGGATCACGTTTTGTTCATAGCCCACCTGCTCCATGATGTCTATCTCACCACAGTTGGGCCATCCATAGTTGGTAGTGGGGTTGGTGCCATACATAAAGTCATTGTCCGGATAGAGCCAAAATGCCGGCCAGGTACCCCAGCCACCGGGGAGTTTCATCCGTGCCTCGAAGCGTCCGTATGTCCACGAAGCGGTGGAGTTGAGGCGGGCAGATGAGTATTCATGACCATTGTGGTAATCGCGCCTGGCCTCAATGACCAATACCCCATTTTCCACCCGGGCATTTTCAGTCCTGTTGGTGTATGACTGCCATTCATTGTTGACCACCCCGGGATTCCAAAGCTCTGGGCTCCAGTTGCCATTGGGGAATCCAGAGTAATTGAACTCATCTGACCAAACGAGTTGCCAGTTTTGTGCCCGGGCACAGAGGGACAACCCAATAAACATCATTATCAGTAATTGTTTGAAATATTTCATGTGTAGTGTTTTAGTTGAGGGGGCACCTCTAAAAGAAGTGCCCTTATAAAAAATGCCCTGACCCTGTGTTAAGGTTGATTAGAGCAACCAGCCCTGACAAGAACCTTAACGGCTGGTTGGTCATTATTTGATTATCAGATTTTTCACCTGTGTCATGGATCCATCCGAAATAGTGAGTAAGTACATTCCGCTGCTCATTCCAAGAGGAAGGTTGATTGGTGAATCGACCAATGTCTGGTTGCCAAAAAGGCGACGACCTGACAGATCTGAAATGATGACCTGAAGCTGTGCATCTTTATCATGCCACCCTATGGTGAAATGATGATTGGTCACTGGGTTGGGGTAAACCACAAAATCCATGGATTGCTGATCCAGGCTTTCGCCTACTCCCTGTCTTGACCCGGCACCTGTGCCCCAGGTAAAAGTTTCCCAACCTCCAATCGATGGCCTATTGCACCTCATGGATACCTGGCCATTTTCTGAGGACATATACTGGTTACCAAATCCAAGTAAAGCAACACTATTTCCGCCAAGGCTTACCCACTCAAAGGCTTCATAACCATTAATTGATGTACTATTGCAAGTCATAGCCGATTGGCCATTTTGAGAATTAACATACTGGCCATTGCTGCCACGGAGTGCTATTTGGCTGGAACCGACAGCCACTACGGTGAACTGCTCCCAACCACCTACGGAACCACGATTGCAGTTCATGCCTCCTTGGCCATTTTCTGATGAGACATACTGGGCATTGCTCCCTTTTAACCATATGGTTTGTCCGACTGGCGCAGAGGAACCAGAAGTCTGACCGGTAATTTTGAACCAATTCAGGTTAAACCCTCCAGCTAGAACTGCTAGAGCTATATCTTGCTGACCAGCATCGAGCGAAACAGTATGCGAAATGGTGTTCCAGCTTTGCCATCCACCAGTAGCCGAAACGGAAACCGACCCAAATGGCGCTCCTCCTCCAAGGGGCTCTATTTGTAAAGATCCTCCACCTCCCTGGCTCGCCACCCGGTACTCCACAGTATAGATGCCTGTAGAAGGTATATCCACACGATAACCCATCCAGTCGCCAGCATCAAGCCATCCTACATTCTGGCCTCCTCCGGTATCTGATGTTGACTCTAGCTGAACACCTGACATATCACAGTAGTTTTCTGCCTGTATGTTACCAGAGATACTGTGGTGACTCCCACTACAGCCTGTACTTCCAGTGTACTTCACAGCATCATAGTACCCTTGGTGAAACGAAATGCCCGGACTACCATTGCCAATGTTGTTTTGACAAAAGCTAATCATATTGTTGTATGCATTGGCTGGAGGTGTGCCCCCATTCTGGATGTAATCTCGCACAGCATTGTAAGAGCTGTTGGGATTGATGGTCCAGATACAGCGATCATGGTACATTTTCTTAAATGACCATGGGAAATAAGCCACGTTGTTGTTGATGCACCAATCGGTCATCTCTCGAAGAATGTTGTTGGTATTTTCTCCATACTCACCAAGCATCAGCGGCACATTCAACCGATCTGTGAGTGCTTTGCGGCCATTGAGAGCCGACACATCGTTGGAATAATGGTGCGTCTGATAGACCAGGTTATTATCCCACCGGTAGTTGACCCCTGAGTTGGACTGCACCTGACCATCCTGCCAGTCGAGCTTCTGCATGTCAGAGCCCCACCAGCTGCCCTCAGCCACTATGATATGGTTGTTGTCTACCGCACGAATGGCATTGCGTATGGTTATCAGTGAAGGCAGCAGTTCATATTCCCTACCTGGCTGTGGTACGGGTTCGTTGATCAGGTCATAGCCCCACACTACTGGCTCGTTCTTATAGTAGTTGGCTATATGCTGCCATACCTGGGCGGCTACATTCACATTGTCACCATCCCAAAATCCAACGCTGCTTCGTGGTTGACTGGAGTTCGAGTTGCCATTGTCACTATGATCGCCGGGGTTTTGATAGCCCGGGGCGGCGTGCATGTCCAGCAGCACGTACAGACCATGCGTCCGGCACCAGTTGATGACTCGATCCATGTACTGAAACCCACGGTTACTCACGCTGTATGAGCCATGGTCCCAGAAGAGGTTGTAATGGAATGGTATCCTTACAGAGTTGAAACCCTGGTTTTTAAGGTCAATGATGGCTTGTTCGTTGACGTAATTCATCCGCCACTGGTGCTCAAACTCTATGGCCTGTCCCAGATTGCCGTTGAACGCATTTTTCACGCCATCAAAAAACTGTGTGTGCGTGCGGTAGTTGAAATCACCCATCATCAGGTAACCCTCCCAAAGGA
This sequence comes from Marinoscillum sp., assembly GCA_040218045.1. GTDB lineage: Bacteria > Bacteroidota > Bacteroidia > Cytophagales > Cyclobacteriaceae > Marinoscillum. Next base: position 130,589 of record JAVJQA010000060.1, on the reverse strand, counting down.
GCCAGTTGCCCAGGTTCATACCCCTAAAGTAAATGGGGTTATTTGATTCGTCCAGGATCTGATTCCCTTGTGTATGGATGTACTGTGCATTGGCGCCTCCGGAGAGGTATAGCATACCCAGAAGTAAGACAACACTCAGGTAATTACGAAAACTCCAACTCCCTCTTCCATTCCCCTCATTCACTTGCTTGATTAATTTTTTTATCATGATTTTGATTGGTTAAATGGTTTATGAAAATGTTTGAGAATCAGACATTTAGCAGAAAATCCCGTTCACCGCCTCCTGCCTGATTCAATTACATATGAGAAGTATGTAATCTTGAGATTCTTGAATTAGATGATCCAAGAAGGCCACTGATAGTGGATTTCTTTGTCACTTTCCATATGGAAATGCGGACAGAAAAGCGGTACACGCTCTTTATTAAGTCTGGTATAATTGGGTGCCACAGGTGGCGTACCAGGGGTCTCAGGAGATTCAAACATGCCGTGCACATCAATCTCAAAAAATAGGTAATTCGTAGAAAAGAGTTTTTCATGATACATCGTTTAGGGTTTGATTGTATTTTCCTGCTCCACATCTCATCTACATACTTCTCACATTTGTAGGTAAGTGCAATTTTCACACGTACTTGGGCATTGGGTATAATTAGCTAAGTCATAGGCATCTTTACAAAAATCTTAAGTCCAAAATGGAAGGGCAGGAGCTCAAGATGAGCTCCTTACCATTCCCTATTTTGTTTGCTAAAAATCAATCTTCCGCGAACATAGAAACATTGTCTATGATCAATCCTCCAGTAGGGAATGTGATCCCTCCTGTCCTGATCACCACGTAGTATGTTCCTGCTTCCAGAGTGATGGTGCCGTCACTGGTACCACAGTTATTATCTCTCAGGGATCCGGAATAGGTGGCCTGTGCAGGGCCGCAATCCCAGGTATTTAACGCCAAAACCACCTCGGCGCCATCTTCGGTATTGTAGTCATCATCTGCTAACGGCTCTGCGTCCCCAACCCAAACTTCAGCCCAGAACTCATCGGCAGCATCAGTAGTGATATCCAGGTCAAAGCCATAAGTTCCAGCTTCTACCGTAACGGCCTGCCATGCACCTCCGTGAGCTTCACCTCCCCATTCTGCATCAGGATTAATCTCACCGATGGTCAGAACACCGGAAGCGATAGATATATCCGCATTGGCGTTGCCATTAAACTGCTGTAAGGTCCACTCAGAGTCATCGTCAAAACCTCCATTTTTAATTTGGTTTTCGGCCTCTGCCTCTTCCACCGTTACCTCATTGGTAGACACATTGGATCCATCGTCATTAGTAGCCGTAAGTGTGACAGTATAAGTGCCAGCTGCTGCATAAGTGTAGGTAGGGCTCTCCTCTGCTGAGGTACCTGCATCATCACCAAAGTCCCAGGTATAAGTCTCACCCCCTTCGGTGGTATTAGTGAAAGTTACTGAAAGAGGATTTGCAGCATCTACTTCAAAGCTAAAACTCGCTGTGGGAGGCACAACTGGCTCATCTTCACTACACGATATGGTCACCAGCGCCACTGCTAAGGCAGCACTTAAAAGTCTCAGATTATTGAAAAATGATTTCATGTTTATTAGGTTTAATTGATTTTGAAAATGTTTATAATAATTTTTTTACTTGATTGAATTTCTTGTTTTCGGAAATGGAAAAACGGCTTTTAAGCTCGCCTATATTGACTTCATATTCTCCCGCTTCTACCGTCCAGCACAGATCTTTGGCCACGAAAGCCACATCACGGGCTCTGATTTCAAATGAAACCCTGGTGGTCTCCCCCGGCTTCAGGGAAATTTTTTCAAATCCCCGCAAACGCCTCACATCGGGAGAGGCCGAGGCAAAAAGATCGGAGATGTATAGCTGTACTACCTCCTTACCTTCTACATCCCCCACATTGGTCACAGAGACAGAAATGTTAAGGCTCTCATCCGCATTGATTGACCCACGGGAAAACTCCATGTCGCTATAGTCAAACTCTGTATAGCTGAGTCCAAACCCAAATGGATATTGCACGGCAAAGTCAGACTCATAATCATACATTCCTTCCATCTTATTCTGCTCCTCCGATGGCTTGTGGTCGTAGGTCACTAGGGTATTGCCAAACATAGGATAGGTGTAAGGCAGTTTACCACTGGGATTGACCTCACCAAAAAGTACAGCGGCAAGGGCATCGCCACCATAGTTGCCCGGAAGGTAAATCTGCAAAACACCCTGCATCTGACTTTCAATACTGCTAATCAACCTTGGTCGGCCTTCATTCAATACGAGGATAATCGGCTTGCCTGTAGAGGTGACAGCTTTGGCCAGGTTTAGCTGGTTCTCAGAAAGAGTCAGGTCATGCAAGTCTCCTGGCTTTTCAGTATAAGTATTCTCTCCAACACAAAGCACCACATAATCAGCCCTGTTGGCTGCGGCAATTACAGCATCCAGGTCCTTAACTTTTTCTTCCCAATACTTACCCTGGTGATTATAAGCCACGCCTTCTACAAACTCCACATTAGATGCGCCCGCTTTCAGCTGTAAAGCTTCAAGAATGGTATGGTAGCTCCCTGCAAATTCCTCCACTTTCTCCCCCTGCCAAGAGTAAGTCCAGCCACCATTCAGGGTTCGCATGGAATTGGCATTTGGCCCTGTTACTAAAATTTTAGAACCTTTGCTAAGTGGGAGAATCCCATCATTTTTAAGAAGTGTAATGGCCTCTGATGCGGCATCAAATGCCTTAAGTTCAAACTCCTTACTTGCGAAATTTGGGTAATCAGAAAGACTTGTCACCGGCTGCTCAAAAAGCCCAAGCTCATATTTGAGTGTGAGGATACGGCGCACTGCATCATCAATTCGCTCCATGGTTACTTCTCCCTCCTTTACCAGCTCTATCAGATAAGTACAAAAGTCGTAATCATAAGGGATCATAGACATGTCAATGCCTGCATTAACAGCCAGCTTCACCGCTTCTTTTCTCGTGGCGGCTACTTTATCCCTGAAATGAAGGTTGTCTATATCCTTCCAATCTGTTACTACCACTCCATTGAAGTTCAGTTCACCTTTTAAAAGATTGGTAATGATTTCCTTATTGGCATGGACCGGAGTGCCGTTAATCAGTCCAGAATTGATCATGATGCTATGAGCTCCAGCTTCAATAGCGGCCTGAAATGTAGGCAGATGTCTCTCCCTAAGTTCGATCTCTGGTATGAATGCAGGTGTCCGGTCCTTACCAGTGTATGGTACAGAGTATCCCAAAAAGTGCTTGAGGGTAGAAGCCACACTCGTGGGCTTTGACACATTGTTGTTTTCACCTTCGTACCCTTTGATCACCTCTTGGCCCAGCTCAGCGGCGAGATACACATCCTCTCCAAAGGTCTCCCACATCCTTGGGAAGCGAGGATCACGACCCAGATCTAAAACCGGCGAAAAATTCCAGGGAATTCCTGAGGCACGTGTTTCATAGGCCGTGATTTCGGCTCCTCGTCTTACCAATTCCCTATTCCAGGTAGCTGCCATTGCAATTTGCTGAGGAAAAAATGTAGCTCCTGCGGTATAGGTGGTTCCGTGAATAGCATCTATTCCATAAATAACCGGTATGCCGAGTCTTGACTCGTTTACCGCAATGTCTTGAATCTGGGAAATGATTTTGTTCCATTTCTCCACAGTCCGTGCCCTATTGTTTGCTGTGTTGAGCACTGAACCAACTTTGTATTCCAAAATAGCCTCCTTCACTAGGTTGAGGTCCAGCTCTAAGGGCTCGTCACTGACATAAACCGATTCCCCTTTGGAAATTACATCCAGGGTGATCTGAGCCATTTGACCCACCTTTTCTTCCAGGGTCATCTTGGAAAGTAGCGCCTCAATCTTTGGTGTGGGCCTAGTAATAAATGAAGCCTCCATCAATCTGCTATTTGGAACCTCACAACTCAGCATTATTGCCAATGCTGCTAATATTAACACGTATTTTCTAATCATCCTTCAATGAGTTTTCCAGGTGGTTACAACCTTTATTCCGGTGCCTATGCACAAATGCTGTAATTAGTAAAATGGTGGTGCCTTCAGTGTATCAGGCACCACCGAAAATGATCTATCAATTAAGCTCCACGAGCTGCACGTCATCAATAGTTACCCCTGATCCGAGGTTGCCATCCCAGCTACCAACTTTAATCAGGAAGTACACAGTGCCAGCTTCTTCGAAAGAGGTGTCCTCACCAATTTCAATGCGACCCTCGGTATAATCTGTTCCCTCAGAAGGCTCTGTGGTGTGCGCATAAAACTCTATCCAGGAACCAGTAGCCCCAGGATCTACTACTGTGGCCTTTAACCGATACTTCTGACCAGCTTCTACTTCCACAGATTGCCAGACACCCACATTGGTTTGCACTGGGTCTGACCCATTGGTGAATTTCATGGCACCATCACTAAACGCTACCGTGGTAAGCGTTAAGCCAACATTAGTCACCGTCCATGCACTTTCATCTTCCATATCACTACCCGAAAGGATATTATCACCCTCTACTAGAGGGGTGGTGTCAAGACCTATCAGTACCATATCATCCAAAACAAGTCCTGTGGTTCCCAGGCTACCGTCCCAGCTACCGACCTTCACAAACAGGTAATAGGTGCCGTCTTCCGTAACACTTACCTTGCCATCTCCAATGCAGGAAATAGCCGGTATTTTGCCTTCAAAAGCACTTCCACCACATCCCGTCCAGGTATTTAATCCCGCTATCGGGGTAGCACTCGGATCCGTACCATCCACAGGCTCTTCATTCAAAAGCAGGACTTCCATCCAGGAATTGGTCATACCTGAGCCAGAGGCTGATACCGAAAACTGATAATCTGTACCGGCATTTAACTCTACCTCTTGCCACATGCCAATATTCGTTTGTGCAGCAGCTCCTTCGTTGGTAAAGACCAACATGCCATCAGTAAACGCATAGCTGGTCATGGTACTTCCGGTACTTGTAAAAGTCCAGGCACTCTCATCATCCATTTCACTACCCAAGAGTATATTAACACCAGTAGACGCATCTTGCTCTACAGTTAATTCTTGTTCAGCTACCGATTGGCCACCAGAGCTTACTACTGTAAGTTGAACCGTGTAGACTCCTTTGTTTTCATAGAATGCAGTATCTACCTGATTGCCAGTAAAAGTGGTGCCATTACCTAAATCCCACTTATAAATAAACCCCGCAGAGGTACTTTCCAGCAAGTAAGTGTTTCGCATCTCCTCTGTAGAAATGTCTGTAATAACAAATTCAGCTTCTACAGTCTGACCCAAGCTGAGGTCTTCATCTTCAGGAAAGCAGCTGGTCATCAAAACCGCTAGCAACCCTGAGTATAATATTGATTTTATCTTTTTCATAAATTATTCTCTTTTAGAATTGTGAAACAGTGCCCGGCAAACTCAGCGGGCTGTTCTCCTTTCTTTAATAAGCAGGATCTTGCTCAAGTTTTGTCCCTGAAAAATCAAGCTCAGACTGTGGTATTGGCAATGCATCATGCTTACCTTCTACATAGCCTCGTGCGCCAAGTTTATCAGCGGCCATTCCCCAGCGAACCAGGTCAAACCATCGGTGGCCTTCACCTGCTAGCTCAAGTCGTCTTTCAGTAATGATATTATCGAAAGTAGCTGGCACGGATCCTAAGCCCACTCTATCCCGGACCGCGTCCAGTAGCAACTGGGCTCTCGTGGCATTTCCACCACCTCTTACGAGTGCTTCAGCCTCCATCAGATAAGTATCAGCAAGTCTGATCTCATACTCATTGGTTCCGAAATTGATCTCAAATGGCACTGTACCATCAGCAGTCTTTTCGGACTCCAATCCGGCAAATTTGGCTAAGAAATAACCTGTGTTTTCATGAGCGTGCTCATAGGAAACCACACCTAGTTGCTCCAGACTGTCAATGTTTGTGACTGTAGTGCCATATCTCGGATCATAAACCCCTCCTTGAACAAAAGCGTCTACAAGGCTTTGAGTGACTGTATTGAAACTCCAACCTGAAACAAATGGCGGAGCCTGGGATGGATCATTGATCACATAACCTCTTGGCGCAACCATGATACTCATAGGGTTGCCTTCAGTACATGCTATACAGTCCCATACGCCTTGTGAAGTAGAGTTATGGCTCACCTCAAAAATGGACTCAGAGTTGAATTCATTTTCAAGGGTAAACAGGTCAGCGTAGTTATCGATCAACGCATACCCATAAGTGTTGCTACTTCCTGGAGTGCCATTTACTTTGGCAAACTCAGTGGCCGCAAGAGAGAACTTGTCTTGCTGAAGGTACACTTTACCTAACAATGCTATTGCTGCACCTTGGGTAGCTCTACCAGCGTCTCCTGCCAAATCAACCGTGGTTGGCAATAGGCTAATCGCATCCATAAGATCCTGCTCGATCAACTCGAAAGCAGCAGCTTTGTCTGAAGCTTCAATTTCGAAAATTTCCGAAGTTGGGATTGGTGCTTCCAATACCGGGAACCGTTCAAAAAGACGAACCATATCAAAGTAATAATAAGCTCTCAGGAACTTCACCTCTCCCATATAGCGGTTCTTTAGGTTTGTATCCATATCGATTTCAGGTAATTTCTGAATCAGGATGTTTGATCTAAAAATCCCTGAGTAGTTCCGGTTCCAGAATTCACCTTGAGGGCCGTTAATAGCATCCAAAGTATACTCATCCCACACCTGCATAGCATTGATGTCAGTAGGGCCTCCACCACCAGCGAAGAAGTCGTCAGAAGCTGCATTCAGACATCCAGTCTTTACCACAAATCCATTGGTCCATCCAATTGGGTCGTATGCGGCTATCACGCCATTGAATGCCTCTTCGGCATTTCTATAGTAGTTTTCCTCTAGTGCCGTTCCTTTGGGCTCTACGTTCACGAAACTATCTGAGCAAGCAGCCAAAAGGTGTAAGGCAACCAAAAGGATTGATATATTGATATATTTAGTTTTCATAATTGTATCCTTATATTTTCTTAAAATCCTACATTAAGTCCCACCATGAAAGAGCGGGCCTGAGGGTAGATGCCCCGGTCAATTCCAAAAGAACCACCACCTATTTCCGGATCATAACCGGTGTATTCAGTGAAAGTGAAGAGGTTCTCGCTCATTACGTAGATGCGTGCTTTGCTCATGTTGAGGTTGTTAAGGAACGCCTGCGGTAGGTTGTATCCAAGCTGGACTACCTTCAAGCGGAAGTAAGACCCGTTTTCTATGTAGAAATCAGAAGGATTCTGATAGTTCTTATTGGGATCGTCATCGGTGAGCCTTGGCCAATCAGTGGACGTTCCTTCTCCAGTCCATCTGCCCAAAGCAGCAGTTTGGTAGTTGGCAGAATTGATATCCAATCTTCTCAAGCCCTGGAAGATCTCATTTCCCTGAACACCCTGACCAAAGATCAAAAGATCAAATCCTTTGTAATCCATACTGATATTTAAACCATAGGACCAGTCCGGGATCGGATTGCCCAGAAATGTACGGTCGTCTGCATCGATTGATCCGTTTTCATCCAGATCTGCCCATTTAAAATCTCCAGGAACTGCATTCGGCTGAATCAAGCCACCTTCAGCATTGGTATAAGCTTCAATTTCTGCCCGGTTTTGGAAAATGCCCAACCGCTCATAACCGTAAAATGAATTGATCGGTTGACCAACGGCCATTCTTGCCATGGTACCCATGTTTTGAACGCTTGATGTGTTGTAGAAGTCCACATCTCCTAGATTAGTGACCATGTTTTCCACGTATGAAGCATTAGCCGTCACCTTGAAATTGACATCTCCAAGGCTTTTTCTATAGCCCAGTTCGATCTCAATCCCCTTATTCTCCATATCTCCAATGTTGGCATATGGATAACCAATTACACCGGTGTATCTCGGTATTGGCTGTTCTCTCAAGATGTCTGAAGTCACCTTCTTGTACCAGTCAAAATTCAAAGTAAAGTCACTGAAAAGCGTAGACTCAAAACCAATGTTCAACTGACTGGTCTGCTCCCATCTCAAATCCGGGTTTGCTGGTGCATCAGGGCTAAATCCATTGATAGAAGCATCTCCATTACCGAATGTGTAGTTTCTGCCTGACCCAATGGTCGATAAATAGCGAAATTCTCCAAGGTTGTCATTTCCAACAACTCCATACCCACCTCTTACTTTGAGGAAGTTGACTACTTGATTCTTTGGCCAAAAGCCTTCATTGGAAGTTACCCAACCAACTGATCCTGATGGAAAGATTCCGTACTTATTGTTGGAACCAAACCGGGATGAACCATCACGCCTTATCACGGCTGTAAGCAGGTACTTCTCGTCATAGTTATAATTTAACCTTGCAAAAAGTGAAGAAACCGTATGTAGCACTCCTTCACCTGCACTTGCTGTGATGTCATCAGTGGTCACGTTGTAACGGAAAGAAGCATCATCGTAATTGTCTACTGGTATATTGGCTTTAGTCACCCCAAAACTATAAGTCTTGTTGTCAGCATAAGCTCCCTGTCCAGCCAATATGGTGAAATTGTGACCACCGAGAGATTTGGTATAGCTTATCGTATTCTCAAGGTTCCAGTCAAAGCGTCTGTTTAACCCACCACTAATTCTGGCAGCGTCAAGATTTTGATTGGTTGCGCTTAGATAAAATATAGGAGTGAAGCTCCTGTCTCCATAGAAAGCGATTTTACTACCTACAGTGGATCTAAGGGTCAATCCTTCTATAGGTTTAACCTCCGCATAGATATTGCCGATGATATTGTCCGCATAACTGTGATTTCCAAGCCTTGTTTGGGCATAAGCCAAAGGGTTGAGCATTTCCTGCTGTACAATATCCGAGATTCCATATGGACGACCCTGGCTGTCTCGGATCACTGGATTGTTGGAATACGGAGGCGCACCAGAAATTGCAGCATCCGTGATTACTTCAGGTGTAATCGGATCAAGATTGATTGCAGAGCTCAAAGGCCCGCCAAACTCACTGTTAGTATTTCCAAGTCCAACAGACTTGTTGTGCGCATAGCCTATATTTTCACCTATAGTGACATACTTACCAATTTTGTGGGTAGAGTTTAACCGAATGTTAGTACGTGTGTAACGAGAAATCTCAGTAGAGACAATTCCCTCCTGATCCAGATGACCAAGCGAAAAGTAAAAGGTAGAATTATCGTTTCCACCACTAAGGCTTAGCTCATGATTCTGTCTCTTAGCACTATTGTTAAAAATTAATTCCTGCCAGTCAGTGCCTTCACCATATGATCGAGGGTCACTAAACCTTGGGGCTCTACCATCTGCTATCAAAGCTTCATTGCGAAGTGTGGCATACTCTGTAGCATTTAACATATCAAGTTTGCGAGCTGGCTGGGAAACTCCGTAGTAGCCATTATAATTGACACGCATTTTACCAGCCTTGCCACTCTTGGTGGTGATCAGTATTACACCTGCTGCAGCGCGTGCTCCATAGATCGCCTGTGAGGCTGCATCTTTCAACACTTCCACTGAAGCTATGTCAGACTGGTTGAGGTAATTAATCCCTCCATTGTCCACCACCACACCATCAACTACCCAAAGAGGATCGTTGTTATTGAGTGTGGTGACACCTCTCACACGGATAGTTGCGCCTTCTCCGGGCTGACCGCTATTTGCTGCAATGGTCACACCGGAAACCCGACCCTGAAGTGACTGGCTTACGTTGTTGACTGGAAGCGATTCCAGGTCCGAAGCTTTTACACTTGAGATCGCCCCGGTTACTACACTCTTCTTTTGAGCACCATAACCCACCACGACAACCTCTTCCAGTGACTGGATATCAATTGTCATTTCTACGTCAATTTTAGATCTTCCTTCAAGGGAGATTTCCTGAGGTTGAAAGCCAACAAAGGAATAGATCAAAATTGCATCTTGCGAAGGAACGCTTATGGAATAGTTACCATCAACATCTGTGATGGTACCATTAGCACTTCCCTTCTCCAGGACTGTAACTCCTGGCAAACCTTCCTTGGTTTCCGTGTCTATTACAATCCCCGTCACTCGCACATCCTGCGCAAAAACAACTGAGCAGAAAAGCGAAAGACCTAATACCAATAAGAGCCGATAGTTGCTCCTAAGAATGGGTAAAATTTTCAATCTCATATTTACTAGGTTTATTGTGAATGGTTAATTGATAGAATTTCAAAAGAATGTCTCATCCTTATCAAATTCATCAATACCAAATATAGATTCTAAGCTTAGTGATATTGAATTTCACGCTACACTTTGAATACTTCATCAATTTCACCTACTCGCCACAACTACTTCATAATTTATATCTAATTGATTTACAATATTTTATCTGTCTATTTATCAAAACAAAAACTTAGTTAAAGTACGTATTACAACACTATAATGCTTTTTATAATATTAGTATAATACAATTTAAACTTTCTATATGGTATCTATACAGGAATAAGAATGGTCAAAGCCTTACCTGTGCTGTAGATTTAGGATGACAGGGGGTTTAACTGATGATTTTGATGAGAATTGAATAAAAATGATTGGTCAAACAGAAAATATTTTCAACTCTATCAACCTGAAATCCCAAAAGAATCCAAATGGTATTTAACCAAGACAGAAACCCAGAAATAAATGGAATAGAAATTAGTAGCGTCCGAGAAAAGATTTTGGTTTCGAAGAAAATTCGTCAAAATTTACCCTAAGCCGGGCCGACCTGGAACGGGTAGTTTTAGGAAATCGAAAAAAATCTTTTCCCGGATGGAATCTCATTTCGTTTAAACGTACTTTTTTTGAACATTTAAAATTTAGTCGGACGCCAGTAAATAGAAATGAAGAAAAAGGGAAACTATTACTGTACTATGAGCTTTCTGATCTGAGATAGACCTCCATAGCTGAAGTGAGCTAAATAAATACCGGGAGCAACAGAAGAAAAATCAATTGAAATCTGATCTTTTGCTACTCTGGAATTAAGTTGAAGTACTTTCCTGCCCAATAGGTCAAATAAATCAAACTTGAAATCGGCACCATGGTGAGTTGAGCCTACCTCAACCTTTAATAGGTTGTCAACCGGATTTGGAAAGAAGTTGAATTCACGGTCATTCGTATCAAGAATTATTGTGCGTTCGTTAAAAATTTCTATCCAATTGAGATTGAATCCACCATTCAACACTTCGAAACGAATTGTATGATCTCCTTTTTGAAGGGTGATTTCACTTTCGTAAGTCTGCCAGTTTTGCCATCCATCTGTACTAGGAAGTGAGATCTGTCGTACTTGATCGTTATTTAAAAACAAACCGAATGTACCCGAGTAACCAGCGTATCGGAGATCAAACGTATAGCGATGATCTTCCGGTACTGAAATTTGATATTCCAAATAATCCCCAGCATCTATATACCCAACATTGATCAATCCATCTTCATCCTGTGTTAGCTCCAATTGTATTCCATCCATTCGCTGATAATTTTCTGCTTCCAACCTGCCCGGAATGGGGAAATATACGAGTGTATCGTGCACAGGCATATTTACATAAAGTTCACCCAACTCAGTGAGTTTACCATCAGTGGACAAAAGGGAAATGCCCGGCCCACTTCCTCTACCAGTGAACCATGCATATTTCACTACAGATGGGTCATTTTCCAGAATATCAACAGCATTGATCAGATAACTCTTCTGCATGTCAAGTGATATATTGTCCTGATCCCAGCAAGCAAACTCGGTGACCCATAATGGTCTATCGTACTTTTTAAACCTGTCCAAATAAGATTGAAGCCCACCACATCCGTAATAATGAATAGCAATAAAATCCACTCGACAATTCTCACAAGCTTCAAAAAAATCATCGAGATAATCAACAGGATCATAGTAAGTCACGCCACCCTCTGAAACACAATTGCCACAGTAGTTTACTGCCGGACTAATCAGTTCCAATTGATATTGCTGAGCGAGTGCTTCTAATTCCGGCCATTTACTTGCCGCTTCGGTAGGAGTCATGTTGGCCTGATCAATAAAATTGGGCTCATTGAATCCCAGTAAATACCTAGTGGAATCTTTAGATGTAAGAAATCCCTGCAGACCTTCTTTATCGTAGCTGCCATTCCAGGTCATCGGCACAAATTCCACATCAAAATCGGTATAAATTTCCCTCACCTTCTCATCAGGTAGGTGATACCAATTGTACCACCAACTTACCCCTGTACTTAAGGTTTCAAGGTCCTTTATAGAATGATGACCATAGCCCAGTCCTCTTTTATCGCTCCTTTGAGCCTCCAATGTAATAATAATTAAAATGCTGAATGACAAACACAATAGGTTTCTGATCATTCTCCAATCAATAGCTTTTGTTGGATTGTTCGCCCATCTGTCTTCACTTCAATCAGGTACAAACCATAGGGAAGATGTCCTACATCAACTTTCTCCAAGTGTGTGAAATCAGTGGATTTCACCGTTTTACCTTCCATAGTTCGAATCATCAAAGATCCTTTCTCATTTGAATTTGGTAGTTTGATTTGTATAAAATCACGTGAAGGATTAGGGTAAATGATGCTTTCATCCAGATCTTTGACTTCCAATACGGTGCTGATTTTTGTGAAACTGAACCAATTGACGTTAAATTCCGGATCATCAATTATCATCCTCAACACGCCTCTTCTTTGATCCAAATTCATTTTAGCACTGACCGTTTCCCAAGTTTGCCAACCTCCGGTAATCGGCACCTCAACCTCCACAGAATTGATCACTGTCATATCACTGTCAAACTGCTGAAATCTTAACCGGCCTGCATTGTTGTTACATGCCACTCTCACTTCCACCATATATTCTCCAGAGGTCTTCACTGTCACATCATAGTCCAAATAATCTCCTGTACTAGTGTACCCAATATTTTGTCCTCCACCAACATCCGTGGTAGTCTCCAACTCAAGACCATTATTAAACACGAAGGCTTCTGCTTCGACTTTCCCCGGAATAGGCACGTGATAGGGTAAATTATTGCTTACTCCCAAGTCACTAAAAGTGCTTAAAACCTGACCATCTGTATCTAATACCTGATCTCCTGTGTATGAAACCACGATCTCATCAGAATCAAAAAGTGCTCCTTCAAGCTCAATTTGAATTTGGCTTTCGCCAGAACCCGAAGTTGCACTGATCGCAACTTCCTGATCATTTACTTTTGCGGCAAACCCTGAGGTGGTAAGAGAGCTTTCATCCAGTTTCTTATTAAGATTGATCAGGATATTTCCCTGATCGTTTGTCTGTGCTGAAACAGCAGAAAACGTGAGATCAGCGAGCTTTTCAGTCAAAAAAAAACTGAAGTAGCTCAAATTCATACCTCCCTTGTCGATTACAAACTTCAACTTTCTTGTGCCATTATAAAGAGCAATTGGGGCAATCTCCTTGTCCTTCCAAACCTGGTGGCCTCCGGTAGGCTCAAGGTCAATTGGCCCTGTTACATCCACACCGTCTACCTCGAAATGCCCTCGACTGGTACTTTGACCCGCATAGCGAATGGTCACCCTATAAGCAGCGGAAGAATCAACTAACACGGTATACTTCATCCATTCACCGTCCTCAGTCCACCCTACATTATAACCATTTGAAAGCTCACTTTCATCTTGTGTGGCTTCAATATCTACCCCATCATTTCTATAAGCCCACCCACTATTCCAGGCGGTATACTCACCTGTGCTTCCGTGATAGTTGGCAGATACTTTATCGTAATAGGCATACTCATTTCTACCCAAATCATAGTCAGTGGCCTGAATGACATTGGTCTGCCCCTCTGAGAGTTTGTGTGCCTTAAAAGGTTTGGTATCTAAAGTATGAGGTTGGCGAATTTTAGCATCTACCACATCCGGGTGATAAAAGGTGTTCTCCAGTTTAATGTCTTCAGCAAGTTTCATCAAACCAGCCAATGCTACTTCCTGGGAGGGTTTGGCTCCTTCACCATTCCAGTATTTGACCACTGTCCGGTAGTTATCATTATACAAAACCTCTAGGGGATTGTTAAGTCCCAGTTTTTTCAGTGGCCACCAGGCCCAGCCAATGTTGTTGTCTTCTAGCAGCTCGATGCAATCCGTAAACCACTTATTAGAATTCTCACCCGTTTCGCCCAGCCAGATAGGCGCATTCCTTTCAGTTCTCATATTCAAGATGCCCTGGATATCTTCTTTGGTATTTCCATTCCAGTATTTATGGTAGCTAATCACCAGATTATCATCCCAAAGGGTGGGAAGGCCTGAATAGTTGTTTCCCCAGCAGTTCCCTTCTATCACGATGATGTGATCCGGGTCTACTTCTCTAATGGCAGCAGTTATCTCCTTTTGCAAATCCCACAGTGGGGTATTCTGTGACTCAGCACAGCCATTGGGATCAGAATCATGATTCTGAAACCCCCAATTGGGTTCATTAATCAAATCGTAAGCGGCTACCATTGGCTCGTCAGCATACCGCACCGCCAATTTCCGCCATAAGGCAACAGTTTTGGCCTGATTAGCCTCACTTTCCCATAAGGATGGTTTCGATGGATCATAATCGCTGATATCCGCATTCTCCCCTTGCCCACCAGGTGCAGCGTGCAGATCTAAGATAAGGTAGATATTGTTAGCCTTACACCACTCCAGCAACTCATCGGTCATTTCAAAGCCTTTATCAATCCAGGTAATCTCTCCGGCCACCGGCTCCTCCTCTATTGGTGGTGTAAAGAGCTTGTAATGCATGGGCAAACGGATCATGTTGTAGCCCCACCTAGCCACGGAGTCCACGTCGATCTTACGGGTATGATTTGCCAACCAAGCATCGTAAAATTGCTCCTTATTTTCAGTGCCAACGAGCTCCTCTATCCGCTGCTCCAGCACATGCTGAGCTCCAGAGGTTCCGAGCATATACCCCTCCTGAAGCATCCAGCCTCCTAAACCAATTCCTCTCCAAATGACCTCATTACCCTCTCCGTCAACAATTTTTGTCCCTTCGGAGTGAAGGTATTGAGCATGAGTTGAGTAGCTTAAGCCAGCTAGTACCAGGCAATAAAGAAAGCATCTTAAAAAATGAGTCATTTGAAAGTTTGGTTTTTTTGACGTTAAATTTGAAAGTGTTTTTAATGAAATTGCAAAATCCAATCGATTTCATCGTAATTCCTTCATCAATCAAAAATACCTTGATTGAATTTTGTGGAGCCCAAATCGGCTACATCTTAAATACATCAGAAAATAAAGGTGATACATCATCACTACTACATTTACAGTTATTGCATTGGTTTACAGTATGTTGTATCTTTGATTTTTGAACCTAAATTTGTATATGATCCGAAAGTTTGGAGTGATTTCATGGTTGATCTTTATTGTTTTGAGCAGCTCACTTGCTCAAAACAGCGAGCTGAGTAACCCTCCAAGAGCTGAGATCAAAGGCACACCTCGAATCATTCACTACTCCAGAAATGACTTTAAAGGTGATCCTCAAATTTGGACAATGTGCCAGGACAGTGACGGCATTATGTACTTTGGAAACAATGACGGCACGCTGATTTTTGATGGTGCCAAGTGGCACAAGATTATTCTGCCCAACAATTCTTCAGTCAGAAGTTTGATTTATAGCGATGACGGTAAGGTTTACGCAGGTGGGTTCAATGAATTTGGAATCATAGAACGTGATGCCTTCGGAAACTACTCCTACAAATCTCTACTGGAGCAATTAAGGCCAGAAGAAAGAAATCTCGAAAATATATGGGACATCCATGAGGTTCAGGATCACATCATTTTCAGAAGTTTCTCCAAGCTTGTGGCACTGTCCAACAACAAGGCCTTTACTATTCCAGCAGAAGATTACTATTACTCCACTGTGGTGAATGATGAACTTTATCTCGTGGATAGTGAGGGCATCAAAAAACTTGACCTTGAGTCTTTTGAATTTGAAACGCTAGTACTGCCAGCTCAGATTAACAATAATTCGGTATCTGAGATTATTGAAGGCAACAAGCCCGGAGAACTCACCATCATAACCCGTCAGGGTGACTCTTTTATCTATCATGTGAATTCGAGAAATATCACATTCTTCAAAAACTATCTGGAAAAAAATTCCAACAACGAAATCCTTTCTGCGCTCAAATCCACCGCCGGAAATACTTACCTGGGCACCCTGAGTTCTGAAATAATTGTACTCAATGAAATGGGAGAAATCATCCCAATTGAAGATGATTTTATGGACTTGCAGGACAATACTGTTTTGAACCTGTTTGAAAGTGGGGAAGGGAACATCTGGGCACTACTCAACAATGGGATTGATTGTATCAATATTTCATCGCCCATCAGTGTATTGTTTGAAAATGCATCTGTTTTTGATGTTTTGATAAGAGGTGGCAAGATTTACGCTGCCACCAATCAGGGAGTCTATGTGTCTCAGCGATTTGTCCAAAATCCACACTTTGCCAGTCTTAAGTTTAAGAAAATCCCTGGATTGGAGGGGCAGTCGTGGAGGTTACAAGTTTTAAATGGATTCTTAGTTTGTAGTCATGATCGCGGAGCTTTTATAATTGACGGAGAAGAAATCCTACAACTAGAAGGAGTTAAGGGTGTATGGAAAATCCTGCCTATAGAAGGCAAGCCAGATTACTATTTTGTCTGTACCTATACGGGCATTCACATGATGCATTACAAGGAAGGCGAAGGTCTCCATGTTTTATATCGTTTCAATGGATTTAATGAATCCAGCAGGGATATCATTCAGAGTAACGAAGATGGTGTCTTCTGGGTTTGCCATGGATACAAGGGTATTTTCAAGATCCAGTTTGATAAGAATTACCAAAAGGTGCTGGGTGTGGAAAGCTTCCAGGAAAAAGGGCTCCCGTCTCCTTTCAATATCAATGTATTTAGATGGAACGATCAAATTGTATTCACCACCAACAAGGGAATTTACTCTTATGATAAGGTCAATAATCAGTTCCTCCCAATGACGGAATTGAACAGCATATTTGGAAGTAATGTGAATGTGAGAAAATTGCTTCAATATGAAGAAAAGACCTGGTTTGTACAAGACGATGAGGCGGGCTACTTTACCCAAGAAGATCATACACTTCAAAAAGGACTTTTCTTGGAACTCAAAGGCTCATTCAATAGAGGTATGGAGTGTATATCACCCATCAATGTCAACAATGTTTTGATTGGCACCACCACTGGCCTATATGCTTATGACCTGTCTTTTCAGAGCCTTTTAGGTTCTAGTAAAACCTTATTTAGTGAGATTAGCTATCGGTTAAATGACACCCGCATTCAGCATGCACTCAATGAATCCACAAATAGTTTTTCTCATCAGGTCAATGATATCCGGTTTGAGTTTTCAGCGCCAAAGTTGAAGGATCAAACTCAGGTGCAATACAGTTACAAACTTGAAGGTGTGGATGAGAACTGGTCAGATTGGAGTGAGGAACCCTATAAAGAATTTACAAGGCTGTACCCTGGTAAATATACATTTCGGGTAAAGTCTCGAAGTATGATCGGGGAGAATGCCAAAGAAGCAGTTGTCAACTTTAACATTCTACCGGTATGGTACCTGACCAGTTGGGCTTTTTCGGGTTACATAATCCTGATATTGATTGGTGCTTTCGCTTCGAGAAAACTTTTGAAAAAGCGGATTGTAGAAGAGAAAGAGAAGACACGAGCTGAGGAAAAGAAAAAACAAACTGTATTAGAGCTTGAGCTTCAGCAGATGCGACTAGAGCGGGAAAAGGAACGGATTGAAAAGGATAAGAAATCCCTGGAGGAAGATGTGATCTTTAAAAGTAAGGAACTGGCAAATTACACCATGCTCCTCGTGAGAAAGCGGGAGTTATTGACCGATCTAAGGGAGGATCTTAAAGACCTCAAAGAGGTGGCAAAGAATGAAAAATCCCGAAACTTGCTCAGAAACCTTGTGCGCAAGATCGGTATTCATTTAAATGACGAAGAGCACATCCATGTTTTTGAGGCAAACTTTGAGCGTGTTCACCATGAGTTTTTTGCCGAGTTAAAAACTCACTTTCCTGACCTAACGTCAAAGGAGTTGCGACTTTGTGCTTTGGTGAAAATGAACCTGACCAATAAAGAAATAGCGCCAATCCTTAATATTTCGCTGCGTGGTGTAGAAACGGCCCGGTACAGGTTACGAAAGAGACTCTCACTGGACCATGAAGAAAATATGGTGGAATTTTTGGAGAAATTGGCTCCATAATAGCAACTTACGATCATGAATGGAAGCCCACTGAAATTTCTGAGCTATGTTGGTGTCACTGCGGTAATGGGTCTCAGCGCAGCATATTTTTACAGAACCTGGCAAGATGGGGAACCAAGATGGTATTTTCTCTTCCTTTCACTAGCTGTAGCCCTACTCTTGTCATTCAATCTTCTGACTAAACGAAAATAGTCACTTATTATATAATGGGAACTTCAAAGACATGACTACCCATTCTCCAGCATTTTTGGCAATAATTAACCCATTGTGCTCAGTAACAGCACTAAACGCAAAGTATAAACCTAAACCTGGTGATTCACCATCGTCTTTGGTAGTATAGAATGGGTCAAATATTTTCAGTAAATCAGTCTTTGGTATTGATGGGCCATTGTTTTCAATATTTACTAAAAGCTCCTCTCCTTCCTGGTGAACACTGATTTTCACTATTTTCTCTTCATTGGTCGCCAGCCCTGCATAATAGAACGCATTCTCTAAAATTGCTTTGATGGCGTGATGAATTCGATTGGGAAAGCAGGTTAGTTTTACTGATTCCACTTCCTGGACAAATTTAATATCAGGAAATGCTGAAGGTCTAAAAGCCAATTTGACATTATCGATAATCTCAGTAAAATCAACTTCCACGGGGGTCTGATCTGTATAAGTAGCAATGACCAACGCCTGGATAATTCGATTGATCTTTGTGATGCTAAAGGAAGACTCCCTAAGCATTATATTTATATCATCGATCAGGTCCCTGTGTTTCTTATCCTGATCCGGCTCCATTTCCTTCAAATTACGCTCAATAACCTGCAGGCCACCATTCAAAATATTAATTGGATTATTGAGCTCATGCGCAACACCTGAAACAAACGAGCCAATAGATGCCATTTTTTCCGCCTGAATCAGTTGACTCTGAGTGCCTTTAAGCTCCTTGATGGTTTGTTCCAGCAATTGATTTTTATCTGATAAATCCTTCCGCTGACTAGAAATCTGTTTATTGAGTAGCTTCAACTCCTTATTTGTACGGGTTCTTATTACAAGCATTCTATAGCCCAGCATTAGCATCAGTAAAAGCACAATAATCCCAAGAAACAGGATAACCACGAAAGATTTATTCTCTCGCTGTTTGAGTTCATACAGCTGGTTTTCTTTTTCAAGTAGTTCTATAGCACTTTCTTTCTCCTTCAGCTGGAATAGCTTCTGATAACTGGCAAGTTGGTTGGTTAGATTGTTTCGATAGTATTTGCGAATCTGATCCACATATTTCATTTGACTTTTAAACGCCACCTCGTAGTTTCCGGCAAGTTTATCTGCCTCCACCACTGTTTCAAGGAAGTCAAGATCCCGTTCAAGAATTGGCCGAAAATGTTCCAGCTTGGCAAGTTTTACACTGTATTGTTTACTTGCCTTAACATTCCCTTTACGCTGGTATAAAGCACTTATAAATTTGTAGGTCACATACTGCAATTTTGCAGAGGCTTGATCAAGCCCTTGGTTTTCCATGGATAAAAATTCACTGAGTGCTTTATCATAATCATTTTCCTTTAAGCTCAATGCGGTAAGCATGAGCATAGATTTTATTGGTTGTTCATTTGCTTCCAAATGAGCCTTGATAGAGGTATTGAAATAATACCTGGCAGAATCATACTGCTCTAAATTAAAATGGAGGTATCCCAATCGATGATAGGTCCCTTTGAGCAAACCTGAATCATTTGTTGATCTCCTGGCCAATAGTGCATATTCCAAAGCACTCTTAAACTCCTGAATTGAAGAATAGGCTTCCGAGAATTTGTTTAGAGATTCAGTTATTCCAACTGAATCGGATCTAGTCTTGTAATACCCATAGATTTGATCGAGTTCTGCCAAAGCCCTATCTGAAAACCCGATATCCATATATGCCTGTGCAAGGTACATCCTGGCATTCATAATGGATGGAGTATCATTTTGGTGATATGCTATATACTCGTCCAGCAACTCAATGCGCACTTCAATCAACGAATCCGAGATAGATGCGATTGAG
This sequence comes from Marinoscillum sp., assembly GCA_040218045.1. Lineage (GTDB taxonomy): Bacteria > Bacteroidota > Bacteroidia > Cytophagales > Cyclobacteriaceae > Marinoscillum. The sequence continues at coordinate 110,388 of JAVJQA010000060.1, read as the reverse complement.
TCAAGGTCGTGGGCTGCTGACTTGATAAAGCCAAGCCCCAAGGCAATTAAGATGGTGAGTTTGGTAAACCTCATGTTTACGAATAGGCGTTACCTAAAATAACTGCTATAAGTGATAAAAACTAGTAATTTCTCGTAAACGGCTGATTTGCAAAAGAAGTTACTCAGCGCTGAACAAAGTTCTTGTGGCAATACTCCGGCCAAGTGTGATCTCATCTGCAAACTCAAGCTCACCTCCAACTGGAATTCCTCTCGCAATAGTTGAGACTTTAACTCCGGTCTCCTTGAGCATCTTTGTAATGTAAAATGAGGTAGTATCACCTTCCATTGTGGAACTAAGTGCTAAAATGATTTCTTTTACTCCCCCTTCACTGGCCTTTACACGCTGAACCAACGAATCAATTTTGATGCTCTCTGGCCCAATCCCATCCATCGGTGAGATCTTACCTCCCAAAACATGAAATAATCCATTGTACTGGCCTGTGTTTCGAATAGCGAGTACATCTGGCGTGTCTTCCACCACACAAATAACAGTGGTATCACGTGAAGGCGTCTTGCAGGTACACTCTTCTGTATCCGCAATGATGTGGCAGGTCTTACAGTACTTGATCTTGTCCCTCAGGTCATTGAGGGCTGTCGACAGTGAATGAGTTTGAGTTTCAGGCTGCTTGAGTAGATGTAAAACCAATCGCAGGGCACTCTTTCTCCCAATTCCAGGCAGCTTAGAAATCTCTTCTACTGCTTGCTCTACGAGCTTTGAAGGATATTCCATACTATTCTATAGTGGCAGATATCCCTGCATCAGTGATCCCGTCTTTCATTGGCTTAAGTTCGCTCATAGTTCCTCTCTTAACAGCACATTTTCCTTTGTAGTGAATGATGTAAGTACACTGCTCAGCCTGGTGCGCATCGTGTCTACATACCTTGATCAATGTGTTGATCACATGATCGAAGGTATTGTATTCATCATTATGAACGATCAAACTCTTAAGGTCTTCTTGCCCAAGATCCTCCTCGACTTCAACTAATTCTTCTATTTCCGGTGCATACTCCATGTGTAGCATATTATCGCAAAATTAGTCTATGTGATTTATTCTCCACAATTTTGAGCGTTTTCTTCGGTCTAACCAGTAGTAATCAGATGAATCCGGCAATCGTAGGGAGTATAATAATTGGGTATTTTGTGATTTTGATCGGGATTTCATGGTTGACTTCCAGGAATTCTTCTGATGGGGATTTCTACAATGCTAACCGCCAATCTCCATGGTATCTGGTGGCTTTTGGCATGATAGGGGCTTCATTATCAGGTGTGACCTTCATTTCAGTGCCTGGAGAAGTGGGCAATAGCAACTTCCATTACTTTCAGGTTGTCCTTGGTTATTTAGTTGGGTATTATGTCATAGCCAGGATACTCTTACCATTGTATTATAGCCTCAATTTAGTCTCAATTTATACGTACCTGGAGGAGCGATTTGGCTTTTGGTCCTATAAATCAGGGGCATTCTTTTTCCTGATCAGTCGTATTATTGGCTCTTCCTTTCGCCTCTTTCTGGTGGCTGGAGTTTTACAAATCTCCTTCTTTGATGCGTTTGATTTACCCTTCTGGGTAAGCGTATTTGTAACCATTGTACTGATCTGGCTCTACACCTTCAAAGGAGGAATCAAGACCATTGTCTGGACAGACACGCTCCAAACGGCTTTCATGCTGCTTGCTGTGGGTATCAGCATTTTCTTTATCAAAGATGAATTGAACTGGAGCTGGGGAGAGCTAGTCACTCAAATAAGTACCGATGAACGAAGTACTATTTTTAACTGGGACTGGCAGAGTGGTAAGAATTTCTTCAAGCAATTTGCTTCAGGCGCATTTATAGCCATCGTCATGACTGGGTTGGACCAGGACATGATGCAAAAAAACCTGACATGTCGTACGCTACCTGAGGCACAAAAAAATGTCTTTTGGTTCTGTATTATTTTAGTCATTGCCAATTTCCTGTTCCTGAGTTTGGGGCTTCTGCAGTTTCAATTTGCTGAAACTCTCGGCCTCCATATACCGGAAAGAACAGACTATCTCTTTCCCGAACTAGCGATCAATCACTTCCCTACTTTCGGTGCAATCGTCTTCCTTCTTGGCATAACCGCAGCTGCTTACTCAAGTGCAGACTCTGCCTTGACAGCACTCACAACTTCTTTTTGTGTGGACTTTTTAGGCTTTACACCAAAAAACTACCATGAGAAAAAGACCCTGAGGAAAGTCGTCCATTTTGGTTTCTCACTGATTCTATTTGTGGTCATTCTCATCTTTCAAGCCATTAATGATCAAAGTGTGATCACAGCGGTATTTGTAGCTGCGGGGTATACCTACGGGCCTTTACTGGGTCTTTTTACCTTAGGCATTTTCACTAAAGTGAAAGTGAAAGATCACTTGGTTCCTTATGTTTGTCTGGCATCTCCAGCAATTAGTTATATCATCAACCTAAACTCTGTTGCGTGGCTGGGGGGTTACAAATTTGGCTTTGAGATCTTGATTCTCAACGGACTGCTAACGTTTGTGGGATTGCTTGCTATTCGTAAATAACAATTGTATTTACAATTTGTAAATATAGCTATGACAACTTTTACAAGTTCCCTTCCCAGAAGACTTGCTTCAAGAGCTCAACAAGAGAGCTGCAGACCTTACATTCCAAAAAAAAATAAAATTGTTGAAAAAGCGCTGAGGATATACCTAGACCAACTCAACAAGGCAGAATAAATAAAATCCTACAGGAAGGCAGGACAAGATGAGGAAATCATGAGAATTGCCGTTGAAGGCATGGCTGATTATTTCAAGCAAATCAAAGAATGAAACAAGGTGAGATATGGTATGCCGGACTGAATCCCTCCAAAGGATCAGATCAGTCTGGCACAAGACCTGTCGTGATTCTTAGAGGAAACATGATGAATGAACTACTGCCGGTTGTAATTGTCTGTCCACTAACAACAAACGTAAAAAACTACAAAGGCAATGTGGTGCTTCACCCCGATAAAACCAACAACCTCCCTACTTCATTCGAAACGCTAATTTTTCATATTCGGTCTGTTTCCAAATCAAGACTACTTTGCAAAGCAGGAAGAATAAACCAACCGGAACTTGACGAATTGAAGACTGCTCTTAACGATATACTTAGATACTGATAATCACAACTTTAGCTCCACATTAGGATCCCAAAATACCTTTTTGAAACCCTGGATTTTATCATTTTCCACGATTACACCTTCGGCTCTCAAAAGCTCTTCCATCACCATTGATCCTCCAGTAAAGTTGTGTTTCCCTGAAAGCAGACCAATCCTGTTTACCACCCGATGCGCTGGGATAGAGTGATCACTGTGTGCCGCGTTCATCGCCCAGCCCACCATTCTGGCCCCGCTCTTTAGGCCTAAGTAGTTGGCTATGGCACCATATGAAGTCACTCGTCCTACAGGAATTAATCTCACTACCTCATGAACATCAGCAAAAAAATTAGATCTGGAATCTTCCATAACTTAGTGGCAAAACTACAGTTGTAAAGATAAACAGCATTGGCAATGAGCAAGAACATATTGGTAACCGGCGCAACAGGAAACCTAGGCTCTGTGGTCGTAAAAAAACTGCAACAGCAAGGATATCACATTATCGCCACCACACGCAAGGAAAAAACCCAGGACGGCATTGATTTTTTTCAATGTGAACTCGATCAGGAGTCTTCTGTGAAGACGTGCTTTGACCAGATCAGATCGAAATACGACCAATTGCATGCTACAGTGATGCTCGCAGGAGGTTTTGGAATGGGGAATATTAGAGAGTCTAATGAGCCTGATCTCGATAAGATGTTTCAAATGAATTTTAAAACCGCATACTTCACTGCACAGCAATCGATACTTTGGATGAATGAGACCGGTGGTGGTAAGTTAATCTTCACTGGAGCCAAACCAGCTCTGGAAGGCGGTGGTGCGGCAGTATTGCCCTATGCACTTTCGAAAAATGCGGTTGTAAAACTGGCTGAAGCAATCAATGAGGATGATCAAAACAAGAACATCCAAGCTTCAGTGATTGTCCCTAGCATCATCGATACACCTCCTAATAGGGAAGCCATGCCCGATGCAAACTTTGCGGATTGGGTAACACCCGAAGAGATTGCTGACCAGATCGAGTTCCTCATTTTAGACCTTTCAAAGCCGTTGAGAGACACAGTTTTGAAGATTTATAAAAATTCATAAACTCTAACCGGATAGAATCTCCAGTTAAAGTGCAGGTTGAACGGATCTCGTTTCTCCCAGAAAGTTTGTTACCTCAATTGCGCTGACATCATTCGGAATAACTATCCTTCTGGAAGCTTGTGATAAAAAAGAGTGGCCATAGTATGCTTCTTTGGATAGTTTTCGTCCATCAGTATATTCTATTTCAATTAAGTAGTCATTTGGCTCCAGGTTCAACACCTGATAATTATTGGTCATGTCTACATCAAAAGCTCTGAGAGTATTCCTGTTCTGGGTAGCAACCACTCGATAACCTCCATTTTCTGAAAGTATATAAGTCAGTGCCTTAGCATCCCCTGGTACATAAAATCCAGTTTCTCCTAATTTCCTTACAGTAAAATTCCCATCACCGTTCCCACTTAGATAAATACCTTTAAACGCATCCATCCTACCTTGTAACACTTCAGTGCCAAAATCATTACCAACCATAAGCACATCCATGTTACCATCATGATCAAAATCATCTACCAGCATACCAAAAACAGGTGCTACCTGGCAAGGCAATGGCAGAGGCCTAATAGAAAACTTGCCATTTCCCTCATTTTCGATATAACTGGACTTCATGTAATTGGCCTTGTATGAAATCGAATTGGTGCGTTGTTCAGGAGTTAGCACCTCATCAATGGTGGCTTGGCCATAATCAGAATATCGCTTGAACTGTGCCCTGATCTTATTGATTTGTTTGATCATGTCACCTCTTCCGAAATAAGGCACTTCTTTCATCTCTCCTTTATAATTCTCAAGGAAAACTGTGGGAACCATATCGAAACCATTATTTCCATCGAAATCAGCTCCATATACCCCTATAGGATGCTCTTCTGTAGCACTAAAAAGTGAATTTACGCCTAGATTTCCAGCCACATAATCGATATCTCCATCTGCATCAAAATCCCCAGCGGCCAGACTATTCCACCAACCAATTTTATCCTGAATACCTGATTCCTCCGTTACATCGACAAAGCTTCCCTTGTTATTCTTAATAAATGCAATAGGCATCCACTCGCCAGCAATGATCAAATCCATCCAGCCATCACCATTAAAGTCTGTCCAAAGTGCGTCTGAAACCATTCCAAAATCGTTGAATATTGACGAACTGTTGGCAGCAATTTTGAAACTGATCTTACCCTTTTCAGTATCATTGATCAGCATATAGCTGGTAGCAGGTTTAGGGTATTTGAACGGCACCAGTCGCCCTCCTACAAACAAATCAAGATCACCATCCTGATCAAAGTCTGCTGCGCGTACGCATGATCCGCTAGACAGAAGTTCTGGCAAGGCGCCTTCATTTAAAACAAAAGTTCCATCACGGTTTTCGAAGAATTGATCCTGGTAAAATTGGTCACCTTCCGGCGCTTCATTGCTTCCACTAACTATGTACAAATCCTGATCCCCGTCATTGTCGGCATCAAAAAACAGGCATCCCAATTCCTCATGATTTTGTGATTCTGTTTCTAACTTAAACAAGTCTTCAGGTAAGAATGAACCATCTGATTGTTGAATTAAAAATGTGCCGGTTTCAAAATGAGACCCACCTAAATACAGATCATCCAGCCCATCATTGTTAACATCTGATATAGCAACCCCAGGCCCATACTGCGATAATTTATGTGGAAGTAATGGCTGGACATTAAAATCGATTATGTCCTGCTCTTTATGCAAATAGTTCTCTGCAAGAACGTGCGAAACATCTTTGAAAATTAAAGAAGTCTTCTCCTTGGACTGGTTTACAGTGGACGTCTTCCGGGCATCAGTAATATTCACCTTAAGCGTCTGACGTGAATTAACATTATAGAACACGTGAATCGATCCATCCGGCCATTCCAACTCAAGGGAGTCTACCAAATTCACTTCACCCAACCCAAAATGGATTTGATCCTCTACACTAGACAAATAACCTCTGTAAACCGTGTGTTCATTGTATAAAACACCGTTACCCATGTACAGTCTGATTTTTGTGCCAATTGCTGATGGGTTGTTCTTTGGGCCGTTCAATTTGATACGCAACCAGTTGCTATTTTTATCCTTATCGGTAGTAAGGTTCTCATATAAAAATGCCGGATCATTGATATTATTCACAACATAGTCAAGATCCCCATCATTATCCAAATCAGCATATGCAGCTCCATTGGAAAAGGAAGGTTGATTAATGCCCCACTGTGTCCCAACATCTTCAAACTGCCCGCCATTTATATTTCTGTAGGCATAATTTTTAATCTTTACAGAAGGTATTTTGGAAAGAAGAGTAGACTTTTTTGCCAATAATTTGAACTCTGAGTTATAATCGACAAAATCCCTATCAGTCACATCCTTAGGAAAACCATTTGTGATGATCAGGTCCCTGAATCCGTCATTGTCAAAATCTGCCACTAGTGGTGTCCAGCTCCAATCAGTTGAGGAGATACCTGCCATGAATGCCTGATCACTAAAAACAGGATCTCCTGTAACAGGATTAAACCCCTGGTTGATTTGCATGGTATTTCTAGTGAATTGGTATTGATAATCATACTTTTCGTTGTTGATGTAATTCGTATAATTATTGTTCATTAGCATGGTCTTTCTGCGATAATTATCCTCAGGTAACATATCCAATGCAACCACGTCCGGAAGGCCATCATTATTTAAATCAACCACGTCATTACCCATAGCGGAGTAGCTGGTGTGTTGAAAGAATCCATCTGACTTATTTGTGAATGTGCCATCACCATTGTTCATATAGATCAAGTCCCTGGATAAGTAGTCGTTGGTTACATAGATATCGGTGAACCCATCTTTGTTGATATCAGTTGCATTTACTCCAAGGCTGTATCCTTCATAGATTATTCCGGCTTTCGCAGACACGTCGGCAAACACAGGGTGTCCCAACGCTTCATTCCAAACATTCTCAAACAATTTATCAATACGATCAGCTGATGGTTGCTCTCGATCTTTATACACGTTTGGTGTCTTACTACTTTCCATCTTGTTGATAACCGTAAACAGGTCCAGGTCTCCGTCATTATCATAATCCAAAAATGCCGCATTCACTGTGTGGCTATCGTCATCAATACCATAGGCAGCAGCTTCTTCTTTAAATACAGGCACTCCTTTTTCATCCCATCCTTGATTGACAAAAAGCAAGTTTCTCCTCAAAACAGAATCTGAATAAGTCGACGCACTCACGTACAGGTCTTTTCTACCATCCAAATTAATATCGATAACTGCCACTCCTGTGCACCATTTGTTGCTGGCCGCTATACCCGCTTTATCAGATACATTCTCAAATTTCAAATCCCCTTTGTTGAGATACAGACTATTTGGAACCATGTTGCCGGTGAAAAATATATCCGGTTTCTCGTCATTATTGAAGTCTGCAATGGCTACACCCCCTCCGTTATAGATATACTCATACGTCAGGATGTTAAAACTATCACTATCAATGATTTCATTGACGAAATCGATATTGCTTTGATTGGGATTAATCAACCTAAATCTTTCCTTCGGTTGGCACGAAAAAAGCGAGGATATTGCGGTAAATAATACCATGTATTTGAACAAATTGGACATTGTCAATTAAAAAGTTAAAGCTTCTGGTTAGTAGATTTAAAAGTCAAAACACGGTCATTATTTCTTGAAACGACCAGGAGATCACCCGCTGGCGTAGAAATGACCTGGGCATCCCTCACCTCTCCATCAACCACAATACCACAGGCCGAAGGTTGCACATATTCAAATTTTTCATTTCCATTGTTGCCTAAGAAAATCCCTTTGCTGGAATTACTTCTTCCAACCTGTGGTTTGAGATTGAAAAAATTTCCTCCAAGCCAAATATCCATATCACCATCACTGTTAAAATCAGCGATGGATATGGCGAAGACCGGAGTGACTTGGGCAGGCACTGGCAAATCCTCAAAAATCAAACTGTCCCCTTCATTCCAAAGAATGGAATTTGATAGTCTCTCCGCTTTGTACGTCAGCGCACCTAATCTTACTTTTTCAGGCAGTAGTGTCTCATAAGTTTTCTGAGCATAGTCTTCATACAGCAGCACAGATTTCTTAAGTGAAGGTAGTTGCTGGGTGATTTCCTTTTTTGTAGCAAAAGGAAAAGATTGGTCATTTGAAGGAGGATACCAATTGATGATAAATTCACTTTTCCCATTATCATCAAAGTCCTTAACGTACATGCTAAGCGGCATTTTAGGGGATGCTTTAAATTTGGTGTTCAACCCCCAGTTTCCTAGCACATAATCATCATCTCCATCTTGATCAAGGTCTGCCATTTCTACGGTATTCCACCAGCCGGTACTTTCTGGTATAACATGGCTTTTAATAAAAGTTCCAGACTCATTAATCATTATTGTAACTGGCATCCAATCCCCTACTATCATAAGGTCCAGGTCCTTATCATTATCATAATCAGTCCAAACCGCATCGGTAACCATTCCCAAATCATCAAAAATAGCCGGAGTGGTATCTTTTAAAATTCCATTGACATTGCTGAGCAAGAAGCTTTGAGGTTTAAGGCCATAGCTTCCAGGAACGATACGTGCTCCAAGAAACAAATCCTGATAACCATCCGAGTCAAAATCAGCAGCCTGGATGGTAGAAAAATTACCTGAAACTGAGAGATCCACATTTGATCTTTGGAAATTTCCCTTTCCATCATTGAGGTAAACTCTCAAAGCATAATATTCATTTGATATATCTGGTTCGTTACCTCCTGAACCAATAACCAGATCCAGGTCACCATCATTGTCCAAATCAAACAAATCACCGCAGGTGCTTTCAAATTCAGCGTCTTTGACGAATGCTAATGCACTCACCGGTTTAAATCCACCTGAAGGATTTTGGATAAACAATTTATCCATATCCCCTCTTGCTCCCAATAGAATAAAGTCGTCAAGTTGATCACCATTTAAATCCCCAGCTAACAGTTTAGCTCCTTCGGTCGAAAACATCCTCAGCAATAATGGTTCATCATTAAAGTCATTGTAGGCATTTTCCTTGTGAACTGCTGCCTCAAGTCCCATTTCCAGACTGACATCACTAAATTGAGTTGTAACAACCTGTTGCTCCGATTCCAGTTTCAAACTTGCATCAGAATAATTGACTGATATTAATTGATCAACTTTCTGGTTTTTCAAAAGCTGAGCCTTACCATCTGGCCAAACAATTTCCAAACTATCAATGGCCTCTGATCCACCAATACCAAAAGTTAAAATCGGTTCAACACTACTTTCAAATCCCCTCGAATTGAAATTTTGCATTGATTGCATCTTTCCACCATGATAAATATTCACTTTTGCCCCGATGCCCTTAGTGTTTTTGTCAGAGCCGGAAAAAGCAACTTTGATGAAGTGGTTTTGGTTCTTTTTGTCAGACTCATTTCTGTAAATAAAAGAAGGCATATTCACATTGTTGACCACCAGATCAAGGTCTCCGTCATTATCCAAATCCGCATATGCGGCTCCATTGCTAAAAGATGGCTCACCTAAGCCAAGTGCTTCACTCTGATCCTCAAAACGCAAACTCCCCTGATTGCTGAAGGCAAAATTTTTGATCTTATTAGATGGAAGATGGGGAAGGAAATCCCGCCAATCAACACGGCCATTTTCTAAAACTATCTTTCTAATATTTTCCTTATCAGCGATAAAATCACTGAAATCCAGGTACAGTATATCTTTAGCAATGCCATTACTTACGAATATGTCTCGATTTCCATCGTTTTCAAAATCAAAGATAAGTGCTCCCCAGCTCCAGTCTGTGGAAGACACTCCAGCTAAAAACCCAACTTCCTGAAAATCTAAATTCCCATTGTTAAGATGCAGACTGTTCTGAAGCATTTGATAATGATAGTTGGCTCGAAACTTCATATCCTCAACATGATATGGATCAAAGATGGTCATGGCCTTTAATCGGTAATTATCTGCTGCCAGCATGTCTGTAGTGAATACCTCCGGGTAACCATCATTATTGATATCGGCTATATCCGCTCCCATAGATGACATGGAGCAAATACTCATCCGGCTGTTCAATTCCTCAGTGAAGGTGCCATCACCCTGATTGATATACAAATAATCCCGTTCCCAAAAATCATTGCTTATATAGATATCAGGCAATAAGTCATTATTCAAATCACTTACTGACACTCCAAGACCAAACCCTATTTTGCTGGAATACAAACCCGCTTCTTTGGTAACGTCAGTAAATACATTGCCATCATTTCGGTAGAGCTTGTCTCCTCCATCATCATCTATCGAATTTCGTGCGATTCGATACAATTCGATATTAGATGTTTGGATAAAACTATTGTTGAGAATATAGCAATCAAGGTCGCCATCCTGATCATAATCAAAAAAGGAAGCATGTGTAGAAAAACCCTGATTATTGAGGTTATATTTCTCTGCCTGATTGCTAAATGTCAGATCCCCATTATTGATGAAAAGCTCGTTTTCCTTATCATTCCCATTGACATCTCCTGAATTACACACATAGATGTCTAACCAACCATCATTATTGATATCCACCATCGTGGAGCCTGTGCTCCATATCCCGGTACCTCCTACATTTGACTTCTCTGTTATGTCTTCAAAAGTAAAATCCCCGCGATTAAGGTATAAGCGATTCTGCTGTGAATTAGCCGTGAAATAAATATCTGCTAACCCATCATTGTTCACATCTCCTATGGAGACTCCACCGCCATTATAAAAATTCCGGTAAGTAAGTATGTTAAATTGTTCACCGTCCTCAACTGTATTGATAAAGTCTACCTTGGTAGCTGAGGGGTGTAGTAAGGAAAATAGGGTGTTTCTATTTGAATAAGACTCTAATGAGGCGTCAGACCTTGGTTCACAAGAAAAAAACAGACACCCAATAATAAAATAGCTAAAAAAATCTCTTCGTCCCATTCTATGAAATCTCATTATCCTAATCCGAATTAATCATTTAATCATCATAAAGAAAAAGACCTTAAAAAAGGTCTTTTTCTAAACATAACAGATGATCAATACTATGTCATTCCCACCCGGGAACTTGTCTTAATTGTGGCTCACCACCGACCTTACTTAGGTCAACCTGGAACGCTGGTAGAGGATAGTATGTGTGCACTGAGGGATCATATGGAGTATAACCCGTCAAAAATGCTCTCTTTGTTGCTTCCTCTGCAAAGTAATCGTTCATTACCTCTTGTGCGATTCCCCATCTTCTCAAATCAAAGAATCGGTGACCTTCCATTGCTAACTCTAATCGTCTTTCCCATTGAATCGCTTCGAGAGCATAGCCCTGGTTAGGAAAAGTAGTGTAAGTTCCTACATTATAATCTGCCCATGTAGTTGCAGGATCACTCGGATCTACTTTCATAGCATCCAAACTAGTAGCTGGACCTTGTGCGCAGTTTCCGGCCCGTGTTCTCACCATGTTGACCAATGCCATAGCCCGAGGTAAGTTGTTCAGGTTAGCCTCAGCCTCTGCAAGGAGCAAGAGCAGCTCAGAGTACCTAAGTAGATGGACATTCAGTGATGAAAGATGGGTATTGACCCATCCAACAGTACTCACCTCACCTTGATTGTAGTGATACATGTTCTTTTTATTTGAATAAGGGCCGCCGTAATTTGGCGCTCTTACCCAACCTGTAGAATACGCTAGTGTGTTCTCACCGTCTTCATTTTCATTATAATAATTCAAAACAGGAACACCCTCTCTGGCAACGATCCAATCCAATCTTGGATCAACTGCATCAGAGGCTGTTAAATCCGCATCATTGAACGTATCAAATAATGGTAGGCCATTAGCATCAACTTTATATGCATTTACCAGGTTCTGACTTGGTTGTCTTACTCCGCAGCATCCAAATGGGCTACCACCATGAGCAAATGTCAATCGCTCCAAATGATTTCCATTCTCTCCACCACCGGTACCATCACTTACAGAAGCCTGAAAAGAGAGAATACTTTCACGACCTGATGCATCACCATTCTCACCTGGAACGCTAAACACATCATGATAGCAATCCTGCAATGAAAACGGCCCATTATCCACCACCTGATCTAAAGCAGTTTTAGCCGCTGCCCATTGTCCATTATATACCAGGACTTTACCGAGATATGAAAGCGCTGTGTAGCTATTTACCCGACCTACCTCAGATTGACTTGGAGGAAGCTCTTCTGATGCAGTTTCGAAATCCTGAATAATATCATCTATAGGATTGATATAATTACCACTTTCGTCAGTATTCGGCTTTTTGAAATCTATATCATCCTCAAAGTAGTATGGGATAAACTGGAACATCTTATAGAGATCAAAATGAAAGTGAGCTCTTAAAAATCTCGCTTCTCCCAGAATACGATTTCTCTCCGATTCAGGTAAATCACCCGCCTTTGCCAATCGAATTGTCGCATTTGCACGAGCAATACCTTCATAGTCAGCAATAAACTTGTTATTCAATTCCCCATGAGTTGTAGTCCAGGTCAGCTTTTCCAGTACTTCCCAATCCGGAAAGTCAGTAGGCTCTGAACCTTTATAGGCATCATCAGACATGATATCACCCCATAAGTAATTACTCTGAGCTCCTCCCCATGGGTTACCGGAGCCATTCCATCCGTCGAGCATGGAATATGCTGATAACAAAGCAGCATCTATTCCCTCCACACTTGTGAGATTAGACTCACTCAATGCATTCTGAGGTGCTATCTCGAGAAAAGAATCAGAACATGCGTTAATAACTATAGCCGCAAAAACGAGGACTATTCCTAACGTTAGTAGTTTTCTTATTTTCTTCATGTTTTTCATGTTTAATATCACTTCTTAGAATGTTACATTGATACCAGCCGATAAGATTCTGCTTGCAGGGTAGTTACCTAAATCTACTCCCAGAGCTAAATCTATTGTATTATCGGATTCACCACCACTTGTGTCAACATTTGAAAGTGCTGGATCAATACCACTGTAACCGGTCAATGTAAATAGATTCTGACCTTGTATGTAAATTCTGGCATTGCCAAGTCCAAGATCTTCCAATATATTACTAGGCAGATTATACCCAATCTGAAGAGTTCTCAATCTTACGTATGACCCGTCTTCAATGTAGTATGAGCTAGCAAAACCTGCAGAAGTATTGTTATCAGCAGAAAGCATTGGTAACTCAGCATTGGTCCTGTCTTCAGTCCAGGTATCTGTAAGTACCCGCTTGCTGAAATTGGAAGACCAACGACCTGTCTCGTAGTAATATTTGTGATAATTGTAGATGTCGTTCCCGATTGAAGCAAAAAAGAAGGCATTCATGTCAAAGTTCTTATACTCAAATCCAAGGTTCAATCCTAGGGTAACATCGGGATGAGGATTGCCAATCATTTTTCTATCCGTATCTGAGTCAATACTCCCACTGCCATCTACGTCCTCAAACAACCACCCTCCGGCAAATTGTCCTCCGGGTTGAGTTGGAGCACTTGCCGGGTCTTGAATCACACCGAGGTAATTCAAACCATAGAACATTCCAACCGGCTGACCCTCTTGATGAATAATAGTTTGACCAGGCAGGTCACTACTGGTATCATAAAACTCCTCTGCGTCATCTGAAATATTTACAATCTTATTTTTGTAATGTGAAACTATAACACCAATGTTGTAATTCAGGTCATTAACCCGCCCTTTATAGTCGATATTGAGGTCTATTCCCTTATTTTCCATTTTACCTATGTTGTAGAAAGGCACATCTGCTGAACCAGCAGTTCCAGGTTGCACTGGTTTAAATAAGAGACCATCTACCTGACGCACATAATAGTCCAGAACTATATTTAAACGATAATCAAGTAAAGAAGCATCAAACCCATAGTTGTAACTAATATTTCTCTCCCATTTCACATCAGGATTACCTTTAGCTGTAAGTGCATAGCCGGTGGCCAAACCATTATTGGATCCGTTAATATCATAAAATGAGGAAGTGGGACCTCCACCGAATCTAAAGAAAGCATTAGATGACGGAATATTTTGATTACCAGTAACTCCATAACTAGCGCGTAACTTTAGGTCACTTAGGAAACTGACTCCCGACAAGAATGCCTCCTCAGAAAGTCTCCATCCTACACTTGTAGCCGGGAAAACACCATACCTGTTGTTAGGCCCAAACTTGGAAGAACCATCTCTACGTACTGTGGCACCAAATAAGTACTTATCAGCAAAAATGTAATCAACTTTTGCGAAGAGAGATGCCAAGGTCCATGGCCCTCCGAAACTATTTACTCCTCTTGATCCAGGATCTCCAATACCCGTATTCAAATACCATACTGATGGATCGTAAGTAAAATAGGAATTTACATTGCCTTGAATCTGGCGGAAATTATTCTCAACAGCTTCGTAACCTAAAAGTGCCTTTACCTGATGCTGACCAAATGTCTTGTCAAACTCTAAAGTGTTAGTCCATTGCCATAGGAAGTTTTGATTCCATGTCTCAGAAACACCATCAGCGTTGTTTGGCTCCTGATCTTCCGGATTAGGAAAATCAAAACCAACAAATACAGAATTAGAATAATCAAAACCAAGACTGGTTCTGGCTTTAAGGAAATCAGTGAAATTCAATTCAGCAAACACATTGCCAAATACTTTATTGTTTGTGGTCACATTATCCTTGTTTTGATAAAGTCTGGCCACTGGGTTTGATCTGTTTCCAAATCCTGTTGATTTTCCTCCAGCGAAGTATTGGCCACTGATATCATATATCGGAACTGTTGGATGCAGAAGCATTGCCGCAGTAATTTGGTTTTCGTTATCATTGTTATTACCTGCTGCTCCAACTCGCGAGCTTCTTGAAACTGCCAGGTTCTCTCCCATAGAGAAGATGCCAGCATCGAATTGACTATTCGCTCGAATCGTTGTTCTTTTAAAGTTGGTATAGATAATGGTTCCTTTCTGATCAAAGTGATTAGCAGAAATAGCAAAACTTGAGTTAGCTCCTCCTCCAGATACACTTACCGTATGCTCAGTCTGATATCCAGGGTTGGTAGTTTCATCCCACCAATTGGTGCCATCCTTATTAGCTCTCATGATCAGGTTATCTGGCCAGGAGTAAGTGGACTCATCGATATCACCATCATTCCCTATTGGATACATGTAATCTGGCAAAGTGCCATCTTGAGTATACTGATAGTAATAATTATCAGCAGTCATAGGTGTTGAAGAATTGCCCCAGTATTGGCTATATGCTTCAGCTAAATCATAGGGATCTGTAATCATGATATCATCATACCCCGCTATAGGGTTAGTGACCCCATAATAGGCATCGTACGAAACTTTGATTTTACCTTTTTGTCCCTTTTTGGTGGTTACTACAATTACACCATTCGATGCTCTTGACCCATAAATTGAAGCCGCGGCAGCATCTTTCAATACTTGAATACTTTCAATATCATTAGGATTTAACCAAGTCAACCCCTTATCAGTCGATTGTACACCATCTATAACCCACAAAGGCTCGTTGTTGGTAAAGGAACTAAATCCCCTGATCCGTACATTTGTTCCCGTACCAGGTTCACCTGAAGTGGACGTAATAAGTCCAGAGGCACGTCCATCCAGTTTTTGCGCAATACTTGATGTTTTTACTTTCTGAAGATCATCCATATCAAGCACTGCTACAGCACCAGTGATATCTGCTTTTCTTTGAGAGGTATAACCAGTTACAACCACCTCTGTCAGTGATTGAACATCGTATTCAAGTGAAACATCAATGGTCAACTGTCCTCGTACAGGGATTTCCTGAGGCACAAAACCTACAAATGAAAAGACCAATATATCACCTTCACCGGCGGCTATCTTGTAATTACCATCCACATCACTGACAGTTCCTACTGAACTTCCTTTTACCAGAATACTAACACCTGGCAACACTTCACCGTCTTCATCCTGAACTGTTCCAGATACGGTAAATTCTTGTTTTACGTCATATTTTTCCTCTATACTCTGATTCCTTGAAATTCCCTTATTCACATGAATGTTATCATTGATCCGTTTAAAACGCAAATCAGTAAGTCCGGAAAGATCCTCAAGAATGGTTCCAATGCTACGGTTTCTACGATTGATAGTAACTCTGGTATTGTCAATGGAAACATCATTGTAAGTAAACAGAAAACCTGTCTTTTCTTCAAGCTCTTTGAAGATGTCAGTCACTGGCACATCCTTCACCTGAATCGAAACTTTAATCTCGTACAAGCTCCTATTCTGTGCGCTTGAGTCTTCTGCATGAAGAAAGGTCACGAACAAAGCTTGCAGAAAAAATATTTGAAACAGGATTTTAGACATGGCCAGAATACCCTTAAGTAAATTGTTTTTCATACTTTTAACTGTTTTTAGTTAGTTAATTTGATTGATTGCTAAAAACCAGCCCTTACTCACTGAGTTCCCCAACTTTTGTGGTAGTAAGGGCTGATTTTTTTGTGTTTAATTAAATGTCAATTGGTCTTTTTTTTTGCATAAATATTTATAGTTTGATTTTTGATTTTGTAGCTAAAATTGGAAGTATAGCTTAATCCCTCAAGCACCAGCTCAAGCGATTTTTTCTTATATTCGCCACTGTATTTCCCGGTCAGATTCACACCCTCATCAACCACTATTTCAACCCCGTACCACCGCTCAAGCCGCTTAAATATTGCCGGCAGACTCTCATTTTCAAAGAGCAAGACACCTTCGGTCCATGCAAGAATTTTACTTTGATCAAAAGTGCTTTGATCGATTTTCTTCGTCTTATGATTAAAATAACCTACCTCGCTTGGGGTCAATAGTGCATACTCTCCAACATCTGACTTAATCTTCACCTTACCCGTGGCTACTGAAACACTGGAATGCTCTTCGCTTGGAAAACTCCTTAAATTGAAAGAGGTGCCTAGAACATAAGTTGTGAATGACTTTGACTTTATATGAAATGGTTTGTCCGGATTGTGGGTTACCTCGAAAAAACCCTCGCCTTCAAACTCCACCATTCGCTTCTCTCCAACAAATGGCATAGGGTATTTTATCGTACTTCCTGAATTCATAATCACCTTTGTGCCATCAGGTAATCTGACAATTTTCTTTTGCCCGTAATCGGTTGAAACTATTTTCAACTCAGCTGTTACTTGCTCATTTTGTGTAGCTGGTTTAATCTGGGTGTTATAAAATACGGCACCTAAGACTAAAATTAATGAAGCCGCTATCCTGAATGAATTTCGGACTAAGAATTTTCCAATCTTGTTACCAAGTGTTTGTGGCCTATCGTGCTGAAGTATTCGACCCATCAGCTGCGAATATTCGTCATTATCCATGCGATACTGATTCTTGTAATGCATAGACTTTACTAATTCACGTGCCATTTTCACTTCCGCAATCTTCTCTGGATGCTGGCTAAGCCAATCGGACCAAAAATGATCTGTATCTGGGTCTTGAGTGATTACCCAGCTTACAAAAAATTCATTTTGTAAAAAATCCGCTATTCCAAAATCCTTGAAATCCATTCTGTTCTTTAAATGCCTTACATATTTA
Organism: Marinoscillum sp.; assembly: GCA_040218045.1. Taxonomy (GTDB): domain Bacteria; phylum Bacteroidota; class Bacteroidia; order Cytophagales; family Cyclobacteriaceae; genus Marinoscillum. The sequence goes on along the minus strand of JAVJQA010000060.1, from coordinate 92,638 downwards.
TTGTTAAAAGACAGATAAAGTCAAAATGACCATAAGTTGTTGAAATAAATACAATCCTTGCAGCATTTTATTCTTTAAATTGAATAATTGCTAAGTAATTAATTCGTATGCTATGAGATTAGTAAAGCAATTAATTGAATACATCCCTTTTAGCATTCATTAATTTGCTTATAGATTTTATCGCTCTATAGACCAAAGCCCGTGCAGATTTGACTTTCATCCCAAGCATATTTGAGATTTGTGCATAGGTAAGTCCTTCAAAGTAGAACAAAAGAAGTGCCTCTTTTTGGAGTGGTGGTAATTCATTTAGTTTTTCAGCAATCCAGGTTCGTTTTTCTTCATCAATTTGTCTATTGATAATGATTGTTTCCGGGGAAATTGATATTTCGAAGGGATGATTATTCTCTAAAGTCTCCAAATCAACACTGTTCTTCTTAGCAAGCATCCTAATCAGCTTGTTCCTCAGCGCCCTGAACAAATAGAATTTTATAGAATCAGTTTGAGAAAGATTTTCCTTGTTATTAATTATTTCAATAAACAAATCCTGAATGGCATCCTTGACTAATTCCCTGTTAGTAGTAAACTGACAACCATAGTTAAATAACAGGTTAGAATAATTTCGATAAATAAACGTAAGCGCGGCTTTATCTCCTTTTTTAAACTTATCCCATGTTATTCCGTCATTTACAATAATATCTACAGGTTTGGAAGAACTATTATCTCCTGACCTCTCTTCTTTACCACTATAATCAAATCCTGCGCTATGCATTGTACATGAAACAATTACAATAATTGAATTTTAACCTTACATATCCTATTAAAATTTAATCTATTTGTTCTTTAAGTAGTATTGATTTGATTTTTCGCAAATCCTCAACTCTATTTATCAAAACACCAATTCAACATCAGCATCGGAAATGATAAAAAATAAGTGAAGGGGATCACTGTCGTTGAGTTTTAAAATACCGGTCACCTTCACTCGCTCATCTTTGTAGGTCACTTTTTCACTGGTGTAAACCTCTGCCACGGTTTCAGGGCCTGCATTTCCACAGAAAAAACAGTTGTTATAAGGAAACCTTGAAAGTACAAAATAGTCTTGCTCGGCAGATTGCTGGAGGGGAATGACGTATCCTTCCAGAGTTACTTGCTGGCCGTCAAAAGATTCAAGTTCCTCCGAAAAAACCGGTAGTTCCAATTCTTCCCCGAGAAACTCATCATAAGATTGTTGAAGCTTCAATTTCTGAAGAGTATCCCATCCCTGAAATGGTTGTATCGTACACCAAATAAGAATAATTAGAACCTTTGACATAATTACTGTAAAATATATAACCAAAACTATGCAATATCGCGTTAGTTAGGAGAGTCACTTAAATAACCAATATTTCTTTAGTTTTAAGCCATGGGATTGATCATTGATACTAACGACATTAAGAAGCAATATGTGATGGGTAGTGAAACCATTCACGCACTTAAATCCATATCCATTCAAATTAACAGAGGCGAATACGTTGCTTTCATGGGGCCCTCCGGTTCTGGAAAGTCAACGCTAATGAACATTATTGGGTGCCTGGACACTCCATCAGAAGGTACTTATATACTAAATGATCATGATGTAAGTGATCTTACTGAGAATGAACTCGCCGAAATCAGGAACAAGGAAATTGGTTTTGTGTTTCAAACATTCAACCTGTTACCACGTGCCACATCATTAGAAAACGTTTCATTACCGCTGGTTTATGCTGGGTATGGCAAAGATGACCGTGACGAAATGGCCTTAAAAGCACTTGCTGGTGTGGGGCTGGAAGACAGAGCATATCACAAACCAAACGAACTCTCTGGTGGTCAGCGACAAAGAGTCGCCATAGCCAGAGCCCTGGTAAACAACCCAAGTATTATTCTGGCTGATGAGCCTACTGGTAACCTCGATTCTAAAACTTCTTATGCCATTATGGATCTTTTTGCGGATTTGCATAAGCAAGGAAACACCATCATTATGGTAACTCACGAGGAGGACATTGCTGAGTATGCCCATAGGATTGTTCGGTTGAGAGATGGACTGATTGAAACAGATGTGGTCAACGAAAATGTAAGATCAACCGCGTCTGTGGTATGAGCATGAAGTTGTACACCAAAACAGGAGATAAAGGCCAGACTTCACTCCTCGGCGGAAAGAAAGTGTCAAAATCTGATCTCAAAATTGAAGCCTATGGAAACGTGGATGAACTTAATTCATTAATCGGTTTGCTCAAAGATCATCCCGAAGTAGAGGCTCGCATAGGCAATCAATTCTATTGGGTTCAGGAGAATCTGTTCTCGATTGGGTCATTACTCGCCACTGAACAGGGCTTTTCTGGTTTTGAGCTTCCCCAAATAACCCACATAGAAGTAAAGCAAATTGAGGTGTGGATCGATAAATATTCAGGTGAATTGCCCGAATTAAAAACTTTTATTCTGCCGGGAGGTCATCAGGTTGTATCTTTGTGCCATGTGTGTCGGACTGTGTGTCGCAGAGCTGAGCGCAGTATCATTGCTTTATCCAATGAAGAAGAGGTGGATAGCTTCATCATTCAGTTTATGAATAGATTATCAGACTACTTTTTCATCATGGCCAGAAAACAGGCAAGTCTGCTCAACGCTCCTGAAACACCTTGGAGTCCGAATAAAGAATAATATTAAGATTTTTTGATGGTATGATAGAGACAATGGACATCAGCATCTCTAAAGTGGCTCAATCTAAACTAAGGGAAGCCGATTTAGAAAATCCACAGTTCGGAAAGGTTTATTCCGATCACATGTTTATCGCTGACTATGCAGATGGCGAATGGAAAGATTTAAGAATTGTGCCTTATGGGAACATTAGCATCTCTCCGGCTAATACTACATTGCACTATGCCTCGACCATTTTTGAAGGCTTAAAAGCTAACCGATCAGCCGATGGAGATATTCTGGTGTTCAGACCTGAAGCCAACGCCAGAAGAATGCGTGAGAGTGCAGAGCGGATGTGTATGCCTCCTGTACCGGAAGAGCTATTCATGAACGGTCTTAACGAACTGATCAAACTCGACAGTGAGTGGGTGCCGAATAAAGCCGGTACCGCCCTTTATGTCAGGCCGTTTCAATTGGCAATGGATCCATATATTGGGATCAGACCATCAGACACGTACCAGTTTTTAATTATTACCGGGCCTGTTGGTGCTTACTATGCTGAGCCGGTAAAGGTGAAGATTGAGACAAAATATACACGGGCAGCTCAAGGCGGCACAGGATTTGCCAAAACAGGCGGAAATTATGCTGCTGCTTTAAAACCAGCCGTTGATGCGCAGAAAGAAGGCTTCAATCAGTTGATCTGGACTGATGCTAAAACCCATGAGTATGTAGAAGAAAGTGGCACCATGAACCTCATGTTTGTAAAAAATGACACGCTGCTTACCGCTCCTGCCGGAGACACGATTCTGCATGGCATCACCAGAGATAGTATTATTCAACTGGCCAAAGGCAAAGGAATGAAAGTGGAAGAGCGCCCGATTAAAGTAAGTGAGGTTATCGACTCTATTAAAGATGGAAGTATTCAAGAAGCTTTTGGTGCAGGTACAGCGGCTACTGTTGCACAAATCAAACTGATCCATCATGAAGGTATTGACTACCATTTGCCACCTGTTGACAACTGGAAATACTCAAAAGAATTTCTAGACACACTCAATAATATTAAAACGGGCGTTATACCGGATCCGCACAACTGGATTTATAGAATATGAAACTCAGCCTCGCAATTGCGGGGCTTTTTTATTTTCCTCACAACGCATATTTAGCAGGTCATTAGGAATTTACTAAGGTTTTTATTACCTTTTATATTACCTAAATCCCAATATGATATGGTTAAAAGTTATAGAGGCATTCCAATGGCCAAACCAACAACAGCTCCACAAAAAGTTACTGTTGCTGATTATATGTCTACCAAATTGATCACTTTCCGTGCTGATCAGCATATGGATGAGATTATTGAGTCGCTACTGAAGTTTAAAATATCTGGTGGCCCAGTAGTCAATAAGGACAATGAACTGGTAGGTGTTATCTCTGAGGGTGACTGTATGAAGGAGGTAGTGCGTGGTAAATACAACAACATGCCTAACCTCAATGGGCTTGTAGCGGACCACATGTCTACCAATGTCATCAGCATCTCACCGGAAACGAACATTTTCGATGCTGCTAAAATGTTCCTCGAGAAGAGAATCAGACGATTCCCTGTAGTTAATATGGGCAAGTTGGTTGGTCAAATCTCACAAAAAGACATCATGAGAGCCGTTTACAACATGCAAAGCCAGACGTGGTAACCAGTTAGTTTTGTGAGTAGTTATAAGCTTTTCTATCAATATCAGTATCTGCAAGCGAAACAAGGAAGCTATCCATTCTCTTTTCCTTTTTTAGGAGGTCGTGTAAAAGCTGCCCATCCTTGTAGACTCCTATGATCTTGGCATAAGTGCACACCGCACCGTATGAGGCTATTTTGAAATGTATCATTTGCTGAATCAGTAAAATAATTGCTGCATCAGACACTTCAGGAGTCTGACAGGTTTCCAGCAGTTGATAACTTTGTTTGATCATATGTCTAATAGCCATACTTCGCTCTCCCTTCTCTAGGGTGAAAAGGTTATGAAAGACCTGAATGAGTGTCATCTGATTTTCAATGACCTGATGATGGTATTGAGTAAGAATCTCTCTAAGATCACTACTCCAAACTCTTGACTCAATGGCTGGAAGAGCTTCTATTAGTGCCTGTTCGGCATCATTCAATTCTCTAAGCTGTTCGACCAGCAAATCGTGAATATCCAAAATATCTTTCATCTCCTTAAAAATGTTGTTTGTGAGAAGAAAATTACACGATGAGGTGAACATATGGAATGATTCAGATCAGGCAATAGTATGATAATACGCCACAGATGAAGCCAAAATATAGTAGCTCCATAGTACTGCTTCTGGTGAGCTCATTGATTAACTTCGCACTTAAATTCATACTTAAACAATCAAGACTCTTTATGACAACAGATCAGTTGAAAGACTTGAAGGCTCGTATCACGGCCTTGAGGAGGTATCTTTGACTATGATACCAAGAAGAAAGAAATAGAAGAAGAAGAATTGGTGACAGCCCAACCGGACTTTTGGAATGACCCGGAACAGGCTGAAAATACCATGAGGGCCATTCGTGCCAAAAAAACATGGACCGAACATTTCGAACGAGTAGCTTCTTCAATAGAGGAGGCTGAAACCTTGCAAGAATTTCTTGACGAAGGAGAAGGCTCTGAAGAGGAAGTCAATGCTGCTTTCAAAAAAGCGCTTAAAGAGGTAGAGGAACTCGAATTCAAAAAGATGCTTTCTGGTGAAGAAGACCAGTTATCAGCTATGCTGCAGATCACACCAGGTGCTGGTGGAACTGAGAGCAATGACTGGGCTGGCATACTCATGAGAATGTACATCATGTGGGGCGAATCTAATGGCTACAAAGTGAAGGAAGTAGACTATCAGGCTGGCGATGTTGCTGGTGTAAAGTCTGTTACCCTGGAGTTTGATGGCCCTTTGGCATATGGGTTTCTCAAGTCTGAAAATGGTGTCCATAGACTGGTGAGAATCTCACCTTTTGACAGTGGTGGTCGTAGACATACTTCATTTGCGTCTGTGTATGTTTATCCGGTGGTAGATGACTCTATTGAGATTGATATCCATCCGAATGATATAGAATTGCAAACTTCCCGATCGGGAGGTGCTGGTGGCCAGAATGTGAATAAAGTGGAAACCAAAGTGCAGCTAACCCATAAACCTTCAGGTATTGTGGTAGTTTGCCAGGTAGAACGATCTCAGCTAGCCAACCGTGAGCGGGCAATGCAGATGCTTAAATCCCAGCTTTATCAGTTGGAGATTGAGAAGCAGAATGCAGAGCGCGACAAAGTGGAAGCGGGCAAGATGAAAATCGATTTTGGTTCGCAGATCAGAAACTATGTATTGCACCCTTATAAACTTATTAAGGATGCGCGTACAGGCTATGAGCGAACCGATGTTCAAAATGTACTCGACGGAGATATCGGTGATTACATCAAGGCATTTTTACTGCACGCACAGGAAGGTTCCTAAATGTTAAAGCATTACACCGGCCAGTTTTGGTTACTGTCATTTAGCTCATTTTTATTCTTTGCCTCCTTCAACATGATTTTGCCGGAGCTTCCGGCATATCTCACCAGTTTGGGAGGCGAAGAATACATTGGGCTTATTCTTTCCCTTTTTACCTTAACAGCCTGTATCTCCCGTCCTTTTAGTGGAAAATTAACCGATAAATGGGGACGAATCCCAGTGATGGTCATAGGAGCAGTGGTGTGTGGCTTAGGTGCTTTATCATATCCAATATTGACCACAGTGCACGGGTTCTTACTGATCAGGCTATTTCATGGCTTTTCGACTGGCTTTAAACCAACAGGGACATCAGCTTACATTGCCGACATTGTACCAGTCAACAGACGCGGTGAAGCTCTCGGCATATCAAGTTTCTTTGGAGCCCTGGGCATGGCAAGTGGTCAAGGGGCAGGATCCTGGATTTACCTTTCCTTTGGCATTGACACTCTTTTCTACTGCAGTTCATTCCTGTCTTTTGCCAGTGTGTTAATTCTCATGGGTATGAAGGAAACGCTGGAAGACAGAAGTTCTTTCCAACTGAAAATGCTCAAAATCAACTGGAAGGATATCATCGAAAAACGTGTGTTTCCACCATCAATCATCATGGTGCTTACCTGCCTTTCGTTTGGCACCACGTTTACCCTGGCACCCCTTTTTAGCGATCATTTGGGGATTAAAAACCGGGGAATCTTTTATATGGTTTTAACTACATCTTCGATCATTGTCAGGGTTATTGGAGGCCGTCTTTCAGATAAATTCGGACGTCAAAGTGTGCTGCATTTTAGCACGCTAATCCTTTTTGCGAGCATGCTCGTTATCGGATTTTCTGAAACGACTACACAATTTTTTACCGGGGCATTCATTTTCGGACTAGGTTATGGCCTGAATTCACCGACACTTTTTGCCTGGACCATAGATCTCAGCCCAACAGAAACGCGTGGCAAGGGGATTTCAACGCTTTTCATTTTCCTGGAAATTGGTATTGGTGTTGGGGCACTTCTATCCGGCTCATTTTACCAGGGTGATATTAGTAGATTTCCACTAATTTTTGGTGCAACAGGAGTTTTTTCCTTAATTGCCTTCTTTTATCTTCTGTTTTACAGACAACATCAACTCAAAAGTAAGAAGCATGAAGCTGGCTAGTGGTTTGTATTGGATTGTGGGCATTGTTAACCTTTATGCCTGCTACAGTGGTGACATCTCAATCAACCACTTCACCAAGCCTTTACTCATGCCTATTTTGATTTATTTGATATTTCTCCGATCCAAGGGACATGTCACTTTGCCACGGCTATTGCTGGCACTAGCCTTCATTTTTGCATGGTTTGGTGATTTACTGCTAATGTTTACTGGTGAAGACTGGTATTTTCTTGCTGGGTTGGGGTCATTTCTGATCATGCAGATTATTTACTGCGTGGTTTTCAAGAAATCCATGAATCAGGAGCCTTCATTTTCATGGAAAACCGCATCACCCCTTCTCATTCTCATGGTACTAGTGATGCTGTTTATAGTTCCTCAAACAGGGGATTTACAAATTCCTGTAAGCATCTATGCCATTTGCATCACTACAATGTTAGGTTTTGCTTTGTTCAGAAAAGGTATGACCAGTACGTCCAGTTATCAGCAAGTGATGATTGGAGCATTGCTATTTGTGATTTCTGATGCCTTGATTGGGGTGAGTAAGTTTATGCTCGACTTGCCGCTTGCCAAAGTGTGGATTATGGTCACCTATATTCCTGCTCAATATCTGATTATGAGCGGGGTGGTCAAACATGAGGAAGACTAGTTATAATGAAAGGAAACGTTGCCAAGCGCCACATCTATTCGGAAAGTCATCAAGTCTTGTGCATCAGCCTTGTAATTCATGTTTACATAGACATTTCGCTCCACTTCCTCGAAGCCTTCAACCAAACGCATTCCACAAAGCGGACTATCCTTGAGGTAAATGATCATCGGGACGTTTCTATCTGGTAGATAGATTTCGAGATTCCCAGCTCCTACTGAGGCTTCTATAGTACAACGCTCACCAGTGGACTCACTAAAATCAAGCAGGGCTCTTCCAAAGCCAATATTAGCCATTACATACTTTGCCCTTGTGAGTTCCAGATGACGGGCTATAATTGAACCCATATCTGCTTTTACCAAGAAAGTGTCCATGACAATTTTATTGGGCTCACGATTGCTGTAATCCACCATAATATCCGCACTCCCCGATCGAACTTTGAAATTTTGGACCGATGTTCCTGAAAGATCCACATCAGCATTCCCAAAACCATAGGTCAAATCAAGCCGATATATCTTTTTCTGATCAAATAAGATTTTCCAGTAATTATTCTCCTCTCCATCACGCACCATCGCCATGATCAAACCATCACTAAAACTCGATGAGCGATACTCCTGAAGATCCAGGGCCACCCGACACTTATTGTTATGAATTTTACTTTTAAATGATGGATTGATCTTGTCTAAATCTGGATTACCATAAATTGAAAGTGGTCCTTCCTGTTTTGATGATTTAATGTAGCAATTGCCAGAAGTAGCTTCCAATGAAAAGTCAACCGTATCAAATTTGGCCGTTTCCTTGAGGGTATAAAACCTCTTTAATTGCCCATAACTGAAAGAAAAAAGCAGCCCTAACGCTACTGTAAATACCAACCTCAACATGCCTAAAAGTACGGATTACCTTTCATAGAGTTGCGGATTTTCGTCAAGCACCAAAGAATTCCTTCATATTTTCAAAGAAAGACTTTTCTCCCTTGATTGGGTTTGGCTCAAAGTTTTTAGAATCCCTTAATGACTCAAGCGTTTGTTTCTCCTCAGCGGAAAGTGTTTTTGGTGTCCAAACATTTACGTGGATCAGTTGATCTCCTGACCCATATCCATCCAAATCTTTGATCCCCTTACCTCTCAACCGAAGTATTTTCCCACTTTGTGTTCCTGGCTCAATCTTGATCTTAACCTTGCTGTCTATGGTGGGGACTTCAACATTTGTTCCGAGAGCTGCATCGATGAAACTCACATGAAGGTCATAAATCACATTGTTTCCATCACGCTTTAAGGTTTCATCTACTTGCTCTTCTACCACGATTAAAAGGTCGCCTGGCACTCCGCCAGCCACTTCATTTCCTTTGCCGCTCATGCTGAGCTGAATCCCCTCTGAAACTCCTGCAGGTATCTTGATACTGATGACTTCTTCCTGGCGCTTCATTCCTGAACTATCTGTGCCTGGAGCCCTGCTATCTACAGTTTGTCCTACTCCACCACATGCCGGGCATGTAGAGGTTGACATCATCTGGCCAAGCATGGTGTTCATCACCTTACGCACCTGGCCTGTACCGTTACACGTGCTGCAAGTCGCAAATTTCGTGGCAGGATCAACCACAAGCCTATTGACTTTTATTTTCTTTTCTACGCCATTGGCAATCTCCTGAAGTGATAGTTTAAGCTTAATCCTAAGGTTGGTTCCTTTGCGAGTACGGCGACCTCTTCCGCCACCACCACCTCCGAAGAAACTATCAAACGGACTACCTCCGCCACCGCCGAAAATATCACCAAACTGCGAGAAGATATCATCCATGTTCATACCTCCACCACCGCCATATCCGCCGGCTCCTCCTACTCCCTGGTGTCCAAAACGATCATAGCGCTGACGCTTTTCATCATTGGAAAGCACTTCATAAGCTTCGGCAGCTTCTTTGAATTTGTCCTCAGCTTCTTTGTCATCCGGATTTTTATCAGGGTGAAATTTAATGGCAATCTTTCGATAAGCTTTTTTGATTTCATCTTTCGACGCTCCCTTATCAACCCCCAGTATTTCGTAATAATCTCGCTTAGCCATATTATGATTTTGCTCCTGTGACCACTTTGGCAAACCTCACCACCTTTTCGCCCAGGAAGTATCCATTCTCTACCACGTCGGCTATTTTACCTGCAAGTTCATCACCTGCCGGGATCTGTGTGATTGCCTCATGAAAGTCATCATTGAATTCATCACCCTTGTTGACCTCCATTTTCTTAAGACCCTTTGCCTCAAGTACTTTTTTGAATTTATTGTAGATCAGATCCGTACCTTCCTTGGCTGGCTTCATCTCCTCGTTTTCATCCATCGATTTCAACGCACGTTCGAAATCATCTAAAACAGGCACAAGGTTCTCCACCAAATCTTTATTGGCCGAACCAATCAGCTCGATTTTTTCCCTAGCAGTTCGTCTGCGGAAATTCTCAAATTCAGAGTATAATCTCAGGTACTTATCCTTCGCTTCAGATACTTCTAACTGAAGCTTTTCCACTTCACTTATTTCAGGATCTTGCTGATCTTCAGGTGCTGCTTCTTCCGAAACCTCCTGCTCTGCAGCTTCCTCTTTGTTCAAAGTTTCTTTCTCTTGTTGATTGAGTTCCTTTTCTTCGACTTGATCTTTTTCTTTCTGCATTTCTCCTATTCCGATTTAAAGACAGAGTGTGGTTGACAATTTCTTTGCCAAACGGCCTTGTGCTGACAACTTGTCAGAATGAGTCTCCAAAAGCATTCATTTAGCCATTAAGTGTGCTCCAAATGACGTCTTTGAGCTCCTGAACCCCTAACCCTGTCACACTTGATATGAACACATATGGTATGTCTGGCAACTCCTCTTTCATCTCTTCTATCAACTCCTCATCCAGCATGTCCGACTTGGTAATTGCCAAAAGTCGACCTTTATCCAACAGTTCCGGATTGTATTTTTTCAGTTCACCCAACAGGATGTTGTATTCTTCCTTGATATTCTTAGCATCTGTAGGGATCATGAAAAGCAACACCGAGTTACGCTCAATATGCCTCAGGAAACGTATTCCCAGGCCGCGCCCATCAGCTGCTCCTTCAATGATTCCCGGAATGTCAGCCATCACAAATGACCTGTCCTCTCTATGGGGGACAACACCCAGATTGGGTACCAATGTGGTAAACGGATAGTCTGCCACTTCTGGTTTGGCTGCTGAAACCACTGATAGTAGGGTAGATTTACCGGCATTTGGAAAACCAACAAGACCTACATCAGCAAGTATTTTTAATTCAAGAATGACCCATTTTTCTATGCCTTCAATCCCGGGCTGGGCATATCTGGGGGCCTGATTTGTGGACGTTTTATAGTGTGAATTGCCCTGACCACCCATTCCTCCGGGCAGTAGTATCTTTTCTTCGCCATCCTCCATGATTTCAAGAAGTGTTTCACCTGTTTCTGAGTCTCGTGCTAAAGTACCCAGAGGTACATCCAGATAAATATCTTCCGCATTGATCCCGGACCTGTTTCCACCTTCCCCGTTGCCACCATGATCAGCCTTAATGTGCTTGCGATACCGCAGATGTATCAAAGTCCACATCTGCTTGTTTCCTCTCAGAATAATGTGTCCTCCACGTCCACCATCACCTCCGTCCGGCCCTCCTTTTGGCACAAACTTCTCTCTTCGAAAGTGTACAGAACCAGCACCTCCATCACCAGATCTGGCGTAGAGTTTCACATAATCTATAAAGTTGGAATCCATATATTAGGCAAAGCTGTTTACAGCTTCGCAAATTTGATCAAATATGCCCTCGATAGTCCCAACTCCATTGATACCAGTGAACTTACCTTGCTGCTTGTAATAACCCGCCACTGGTGAAGTTTCTTCTTCATATACACGGATCCGGTTGGTGATCTTGGCATCATCCTGATCATCTACCCGGCCTGAAGTTTTAGCACGCTCTTTTATTCTTGATCTTAATTCATCTTCAGGAACCTCAAGGGCTATCATGCCAGAAATTTTAAGACTGTGCGATAAAAGCATTTTGTCTAAAGCTGCAGCCTGATTGATCGTTCTGGGAAATCCATCAAAAATGAATCCCTTAGAATCAAGATGCTCCTTAATTTTATCTTCGACCATACCCACCACTACATTGTCTGGAACCAGGTTTCCCTCATCCATATATCTCTGGGCCAACTTGCCGAGATCTGTTCCTTCGCCCAGGTGCTTTCTGAAAAGGTCGCCAGTGGAGATATGTACAAGCTCGTACTTTGCAATGATTTTTTCACTTTGAGTGCCCTTTCCTGCACCTGGAGGGCCAAATAGTACAATATTTAACATGCCTTATTTCTTGATTCTAAAAATAAATATAGTGATTCTAAGTGTATATGATTTCAGTCAGTAGCAGAGTATATATCCGGAAGCTGTCGCCCTTGCCCGTCATAGTCCATTCCATAACCGACCACAAATTTATTGGGAATAGCAATACCATGATACTGAATTGGAAATTTGTCTTGAAAGACGTCATTTTTTAGCAATAATGTGGCAATGCTCACAGAAGCTGGCTGATGTGAGTGAATCAACTCCAAAACATATTTTAGGGTGATTCCAGTGTCCACAATGTCTTCAACTAAAAGAATATGACGATCCTTCAACGACTGTGTCAAACCCAAAAGCTTTTTTATAGAACCAGTCGAACTCATTCCTTCATAGGATTTGAGTTTAATCAACTCAACTGAAAGATTTAAAGTGAGTCGTTTCAGCAAATCTGCAAGGATCATGAACACACCATCCAACACCCCTACAACCACGATTTCCCGACCATTAAAGTCATCATTGATCTTCTTTGCCATGTCTTTGACCGACTGCTTGATTACTGCTTTTGGTATCATCAACTCAAAAGTCCTGTCATTAAGTGTTATCTGACTCATAGGTGTTCCATCAAAAACTTATACATAGAGATCATGGACACTATATCCTTGATGTGCACCTTCTCATTCGGAGAGTGGACATTGTCCTCTGGAGCACCAATAAACAACCAATCTATAGGGAATGGCGAGTGGTGAACTTCTCTTCCGTCGCTGGAGCCTCCTCCTTCTACTTCTAACTGGTAGCTCACACCGGATTGATCTGCCAGAGACAAGATTCGATTAATAAATTTCTTCCGGGGAATATTACGATCTCTTAGTGAAATCGCTACACCCTTGCCATGACTCACACCCTCAGTAATCCAGGTAATATCAGAAATGAGCGCCTGCTTGATTGGGTAATTATCATGAAGGTATTTGATCAACATTGGTACTGATCCACCACCATGTTCCTCAAAACAGCTAAACACGATTACACCATCTTCCAAAGTCTCGGCAACTTTGAGCGCATTGTAGATTCCAAGTCGGTTGTCCATATACGGACCCTCGATGTAGTCTTTTGTCACTTTCAGGTTAGGCCTCCATGTAAGGGTGGTTCCTGTTTCGATGGCTCTGGGAAAATCATAGAACAACTGATGGTCTTCGTCTACCCTGAGTTTGGCATCAATAAAACCCATCCCGTCTTTTCCGACCAATTCATATCCTGATTTAACATCCGGTCCACCGATAGCTACTAGCTGATCCTGATAACGCACAGTAAATCCGATGGTATCCATATGTGCAAAGATTGCTGTGCGTGGTTCGCCAAAAACTAAAATAAGATTGTCCTGTAAGTGTGGCCCTTCGATTATCCGAGGTTTAACACTCCAATCAGCGCCATTTTCTTTGACATATTTCACAATGAAATCTTTCATCAGGTATTCGCAACCGGATGGTGATGGGATATCTATGAGTTTTTCAAGTAGTTTCATCGCAAAAGGGCACAAAGATAACTTCCTCTCCAGACCCTCGTACATTATTTTCGTATAAATTCACGCGCTGAATTCTGATTAACACAAATGCCATTAATTCTGAAATATTTGATCGTCTATGTCCTAAGTGCCATTAAGATCATTTTTGGCCCTACACTTGGTCTTGCCTATGACTTTTCCATACTGGAAACCACCCTTCTCACCCTCGCGGGAATGATGAGCACAGTATATTTAATAAGTTATTTTGGCCCTCAGATTAAACGAATCTCCGATCGGATTTTCATCAGGAAGAAAAAACGCAAAACTTTTACCAAAAGGAATCGGCGATTCGTGAAAATATGGCGCAAATATGGTGTGCCGGGTGTGGCCTTTTTGACTCCACTTTTACTTTCACCTCCGGGTGGTACCATTCTGGCCAATGCCCTTGGAGGAAAAAGACCCGAAATCATCAAATGGATGTGGATTTTTGGAGGAATATGGTCGTTCGTCCTCACATTGATTGTAAAATACGCCAAGTGGCTACTTGTCGATCTTGGTGTAATCTAGCTTTCTGAATCCTCGTCATCAAGAATCTCAATATCCTGGATGAGTACTCTCCTGGATATAGCCTGACCTGTGGGTGTGGCTGCAAGGCCTCCTAGTGCCGTTTCTTTGTACCGTGCCTCCATGGAGTGCCCAATCTCTCCCATGGCATCTACGCATTCATCTACCGGGATCACCGGGCTTACATCGGCCAGCGCTATTTGAGCTGAACTATTGGCAATAGCAGCAGCACTGGCATTGCGTACTACACACGGAATCTCTACAAGACCTGCAACCGGATCACAGACCAGTCCAAGCATGCATTGTATGGTAATAGCCACAGCGTTAAACGATTGATCGATAGTGCCTCCCAGTGCATATACGATGGCTGCAGAAGCCATAGCTGCAGCAGAACCAGTCTCTGCCTGGCATCCGCCCACAGCACCTGATAAAGACGCTCTTTTCTCCATTATTAGTGCTACACCAGCACCTATTAACAATCCCTCTAAAATTGTTCGATCATCCAATTCGTGAATTTCCTGAAGGGTAACCATAGTACCTGGTAAAATGCCCGATGCGCCTGCCGTAGGAGCGGCAACCACACGTCCCATACAAGAATTAACCTCTTTGGCCGCAAGTGCCCGTGATACTAGTTTTTGAAATTCAGGGGAAAGGACTGCTTTTGGATAGTTGGCTACTTTTTTTGCTCCACTATTGATCATCCCTGAATAGGAGGACATTTCCTGTGTGAGCCCTGTCTGGACAGCATCTTTCATTACCTGATAGGCCCTACCAAGTCCTGTCCAGATCTCCTCCTCACTTTTGCCTTTCTGTTCTCGCTCATAGCGCAAAACAGGCTCGTAAATCGGTTTTTGTTCGTCGTGACAATAAGTCCGCCACTCTTCGAAGCTGTCAAATAATATACTCATGGGTTATTGTTTTGGGGTATAGCAAAGGTATAGGAAAAGAAACACCTTATTTACTCGACCTTGAGTAATTCTAAACCAGGAGTATTGACAATATTTAACATCGATACGATTTATTAAGTCGTATTTCTATCTTTGCGCCCATGTTGAAAAATGACTTGATCTTAAAAGCTGCCAGAGGTGAAGAAGTGGAAAGAACACCGGTGTGGCTCATGCGCCAGGCTGGAAGAATCTTACCAGAATACAGAGCTGTAAGAGCTAAACTCAGCGGGTTTAAAGAGTTGGTCGAAACTCCTGAACTGGCAGCAGAAGTGACTATACAGCCGGTAAACCTTCTGGATGTTGACGCTGCGATCATATTTTCAGACATTTTGGTGATTCCTGAAGCCATGGGGCTTACCTATGAAATGGTGGAGCAAAAGGGGCCACATTTTCCTGAGACAGTAAGCACATTGGCAGACCTGAATAAACTTAAGGTAGCTAGGCCAGATGATCTCCAATACACAATTGATGCCATCAAAATCACCAAAAAAGCACTCAACGGCCGTGTGCCTATCATTGGCTTTGCCGGAGCTCCATGGACGATTTTTTCATACATGGTGGAAGGTGGCGGCAGCAAAACCTTTTCAAAAGCCAGAAAACTTCTCTATACGAACCCCGAACTTGCAGACAAACTCTTAGAGATGATCACAGATAGTACCATCGCTTATCTGAAAGGACAGATAGTAGCTGGGGCTGATATGGTACAAATTTTCGACTCATGGGCAGGAGTTCTTTCTCCAGATCATTATTCACAGTTTTCACTCCGCTATATTGAAAAAATAGCAGCTGCTATCACAGAAGTGCCAGTCACCGTATTTGCTAAAGGTGCTTACTTTGCTTTACCTCAGATGAAAAACATCAACTGTAGAACGGTAGGGCTTGACTGGAACATGGATATCGCTGAGGCGAAAAAAATCCTTCCCAACAAAACATTACAAGGAAACCTGGATCCATGTGCTCTCTATGGCACGTTTGATCAGATCAAATCAGAAACACACAAAATGCTCGATCAGTTTAAAGGTCATGCACACATCGCCAACCTTGGTCACGGGGTTTATCCTGATACTGATCCGGAAAAAGTAAAGTGCTTTATTGATTCGGTGAAATCTTACTAAAGGATATTTTTGATCAGTTTCCTTTTTAGTTCCATTGGATCAAAAGGCTTGGTGATGTAATCATTCATGCCCGCCATTAAGACATCTTCTTCTACATTTAATAATGCTGATGCTGTCAAGGCCACTATGGGTACCGGGTTTTTATTAGAGCGAATTGTCCTTGCAGCTTCATATCCGTCCATCACTGGCATTTGCAAATCCATGAGTATGATGTCGTAAGAATTCCCTGATTTTTCGATAGCTATTACACCATTTTCCGCTACGTCCATTTTCATTTTCCAATGGGTTAGAAACTTCTCCGCTACCATCACATTCGTGGGGTTATCCTCTACTAAAAGAACTCTTTTCCCTTCCAGTTTTTTCTCGTCCATTGCATCCGGAAGTGCCGCTTTTTTCTTCAACGGCCCAGTGGCTTTTTTGAATGTCTGCTCAAACCAGAAAGTAGAACCTTCATTGACTTTACTCTTCATTTTGATTTGACTTCCCTGTAGTTCGAGCAACTTCTTAATAATGGCCAGACCCAATCCAGTACCACCGAACTCACGAGTAGTAGATGTGCTCGCCTGCATAAAGCGCTCAAAGATTATCTCTTGCTTCTCTTCCGGCACTCCAATTCCTGTATCAGCAATTTCAAATTTTATTTTCAGAGCGTCAATCATTTCTTCCATCAGTATGACTCTCAAGGTAATGTGCCCTTTTCTTGTAAACTTGATCGCATTGTCCAGCAGGTTGTTTAAAATCTGGCTGAAACGTGTGCGGTCAGCAACTATTCCTACCTGTATGGATTCATCATACTCAAGGTGCATGTTGAGCTCCTTTTCGCGAGCTTTAGTTTGGTAGGCATAGTAGATACTCTGGATTGTGTCTTTCAAATCCATATTGATCTCTTCAAACGAAACCGTGCCTGACTCCAGCTTGTTGTAATCTAAAATGTCATTGATCAACGTTGTGAGATGCTCGGCGGAATACCTTAGAGAAGTCAGGTTATTTTTCTGATGATCGGAGGGGTTGTCTTGTAGCAAAAAATGTGAAATCCCTACCACGGCATTAAGTGGTGTTCTTATCTCATGTGAGATGGTGCTTAAGAAATCTGATTTCGCTTCTGAAGCTTTTAAAGCTTGATTTTTAGCATTGGTAAGAGAGTAGGCAAATCTGTAAGAAAGAATGAGAGACTGGGAAATAAAGAAGAGTATATAACCCCAAAAAGATGCAGCCATCCATTCAGACAACAGTCCAAAATAGACTAAAATATTATAAGCAAAAACGCCAAAAACGATCCCGGTGCTTATCAATGCAAATCCTGAGCCTGGCCGATTATTGATTTTCGCCCGAATATATACATTAATGGTAATGAGTAAGTATATCAGAAGAATAACAAAAAATGGCTCCACCAGAAGTGTGTAAACAGAAGCAGGTGTAACCAATGTTATTCCGATAAATACTATTGAAATGACACTGATAATGTCCCAATAGATCTTTTTGGTTTCCTCAGGGTAAAGATTATTGACGAACCACCCGAAAATCAGTGCTGATAAGAATAGAGTGATGTACTCTATTTTGGTGGTGATTTGCCAGGAAAGATCTAACAAAGAATGAAGTACATAATATCCGAATCCAATGACACGGTAACTGTACACAATACAGAAAATAGAGAAAAACAGAATCGACTTGTCATGACGGCCAAAAAAGTACAGACCTATAAAAAAGAGCCCTCCCATGATTAGGCTGCCGGTGAGTAAAAGGTCGTATGACATAATGGTCAGCTCCTTAGACGCCATATAATCTTGATCCCCAATTTCTATACCTTCAAGTGCTCCACCCTTACTGTGATCAAAGTTGGCAATATGAAGCACCAGCTCATTGGTGTCATTCTTTACACTAATTGGAATGAACATGGGCTTCCAATATGGTATGTAATCCTTCTTATTTGTTGCTACTACTCCATTACTGGCAATTTCTTTTCCATTTAAAAACAGTCTATAAGAGCAATAAACATCCTCTATGTAAAGCGAGTATTCTTTGTTTTGAGGGAGGATAATCCTTAACCTGTAAGTGGCATACCCTTCTGCCGTTAGCTCCTTACCATCAACAACCCGATCATTCCAGAGTGCGGGAAACTCAAAATAAGTTCTTTCTTTACCTTCAAATTCCCCTGGATTGAGGAGCTGCTTCCAATAAAACTCATATTCTCCCCTAAGACCATGTGCGGTATTCCATTTTGCCTGAGAAAGGTCAATAAACCCATCCTTTGCCTGACTCAGGGCTACAAAGGCTATCAATGACAAAACACATGCAACTAAATATTTCCTCATGAGGGTTTAAATATACTTTATGAGCTTTTGAAGAAGCTCCTCGGGATTGAATGGTTTCATTACAAAATCGTCCATTCCAGCATCATAGATTTTCTTGCGATCATTAAGCAGCACTGAAGCTGTTAGAGCAATGATAGGAATATTTATACCATTTTCACGAATCTGACGTGAGGCTGTATAGCCATCCATCAATGGCATCTGCAAATCCATTAGGATCACAGCAAATTCATTGGTCTTTACCAGATCAAAAGCTTCCTGACCGTTTTTTGCCATAGACACCTCGGCACCCCATTTTTTAAGAAATTTGGTGGCTACCATTACATTTACTTCATTGTCTTCAACGAGCAAAACAGAAGCACCAGCTATCGAACCTTCTGATTGTTTATCAACCATTGACACCTCAGGCACTTGCTTTTCAGCTACCTCCAAATCCATGAAAAACCAGAAAGTAGAACCTTTGCCTTCCTCACTTTCAATATGAAGATCCGAATCCTGAAGCAACAGCAATTTTTTGGTGATGGTCAGGCCCAAACCTGTACCACCGAACTGCCTGGTGATGGACGTATTGGCTTGAGTAAAGCTCTCAAAGATATCCTTCTGCCGTTCCAGGTTGATCCCAATACCAGTATCTTCTACCTGAAATTTAATCACGGCCCGGCTATTGGACAATTCCTGCAAACTGAGCATCAGAGAGATATGACCAGATTCCGTGAATTTAATGCCATTGCCTATGAGATTGGTGAGCACCTGGCTCATTCTTGTTTGATCACAAATGAGAAATTCCGGGATTTTTTCATCTATCTCTACACGCAGATTTAATCCTTTCTTTTGGGCAATTGGCCTAAATATCTGGTCAAGCCTGCTGATTAGGTTCCTTATCTCTACGGGTTGATAATCAAGTTCAATCTTTTCTGCCTCGATTTTACTGAAATCAAGAATATCATTGATAATCACAAGAAGGTTCTCAGCTGAAAACTTGAGGGTATTCAACGTTTCCAAATGGCGTTCTTTGGGTTGGTCATCCAGTAAAAAATTTGTTAATCCAATCACCGCATTCATTGGCGTTCTGATTTCATGGGACATCATGGACAGGAACTCAGACTTGGTACGTGCAGCATGCTCTGCCTCTTCCTTGGCTTTGCGCAAAGAATCCGTAAACAATAAGAAGAGGATGATTGATTGAAAAAAGAAAAACGTGGTGTACCCAATAAATGAAATAGCTTCAATCTGCACCAATGCCCCCAGATAGATGAAAATCTCATATCCGAAAACAATAAATACAGCAAATGAACTCAGCATGGCCCATTTGGATCCATCCAGATTCAACCGATATGCACGGAAGTACACAAATGCGGCTATTAGAATAGCAATAAGAATTAGCACCAAATAAGGGGCGACCAGTTTGGTGAATACAATAGGAGGAGAAATTAAGGTGACAATGGCAAGTACTGCCGAAATCCCCGCAAACACATAAAAGGGATTGATTTTATACCTAAATGTAAACAACTGGTGCGTGTAAATGGCCAGAAACATTGGTGGCAAAAACAATGACAGATACTCAAGCTTCATTGAAACCAACCAATTCATTCCCGGATAGATCACCTGCAATGAATAGTCATCAGAACCTACTACCCTGTAGGAGAAGGTGAGACAAAACAATGCAAATGACAATGCTGGGATTTCGCGGCTCCCAAAGAAAAAGAGTCCCGCGAAAAACAATCCGGTCATGATAAGTACGCCGGCAAGTAATAGGTCATAAGCCAATGCTTCGTTGAATTTGGCATCAATATGTTCTTCACTTGCCAGAATTATCGGCTCCCGGGCTCCTCCTTTATCATGCCTGAAATTAGAGATGTGTAAAGTGATTGTTAAAGTATCTCTTTGCCTTGGCAACTCAATAATCGCAGGAACCCATTTCGGAAAGGAATACTCTTTTTTTAAGCCGGGTTGACCATCAAAATCCACCAATTCATCATTGATGTAGATATCACCAGCAGAGTAAACATGCTTGATATAGATCGCTAGCTCAGGATAATCCGGAGGAAGTAAAATTTTAACCTGGTACGTGGCTGCTCCAAACCGATCCAGAGGGACACCATTATCCGTAGTTCCGCCATTCCAAATCTCAGGAAATTGGTAATAGTCAACTGACTCTAATTGAGCAAACTCTCTAGGAGCAAACAAATCCCCCCAATAGAATGCCCATTGGCCATTTAAATAAACTTTCTCTTCAAACAGATTCGCTTTACGCAAATCCATAACACCCTTTGATACCTGACCAATGATAAGCGTCGAACAAAAAGTTGCAATAATAAAAAATAGAATGACCTTTCTGATCATTAGATGACAGTTATACTAGTTGACGCAACAGCAGGTCACTCCTTTTAGCCTCATCAAGAAGCCTAGATTTTATTATGGGGACCACTCCGGGGTATTCGCAAACGATACCACCTCCTAAGTTAGCGAACTCTGCAATAAATGTGATAGATAAGCCTAAGGCAAGTGCTGCTCCTGCCAGGGCAATGACTGTATCGCCAGCACCGGAGACATCCGCTACTTCTCTAATATGTGCATCAAGCTGCCCAGAGAGCTTTTCTGAGCAGTATAAAACCCCCTTTGAGGATAGGGTCAATAACAAATTTTTTAGCTTAAGTTGACTAACCAAAGCTTGCGCATTCCCCATCAAATCCGTAGAATCGGTAGTTGTTGATTTTTTGAATTCCACCAGGTTCGGTTTGAACAGGTCAACTCCCTTGTAATCATGATAATTGCGGAATTTTGGATCCACGGCAACCGGAACATGATGCAGTTGAGCTAATGACACTACTTCATCAATCAGGCTCTTTGAAATCACTCCTTTGTCATAGTCCTCAAAAATAATGAGGTCAACTGCTGGAATAAGGGGAAGAATAATCTGACTAAGCCCTGAATTCTGTTCAGAAGTCAAATACTGGTCGGTCTCATGATCCACTCTCAGCAAGTGCTGAGATCCAGACATGACTCTTTTTTTAACCGTTGTTTGTCGGCCATCAATTTCCAGCATCCCAGATGATGAGAGCCCCTGCTCTTTTAAAAGTTGGATAAGGTGCTCTCCAGATGCGTCCTTTCCACAAACTGAACATAGCTTCACCTCAATACCCAGAGCCTTGAGATTGAGGGCTACATTGGCCGCACCACCAAGCCGATGTTCTTCTCCAGAAACATTAACAATGGGTACAGGTGCTTCCGGGGATATGCGATTAACCTGTCCGTAGATATAGGTATCGATCATCGAATCACCGATGACCAATACCTTTAGTTTTGTAAAAGCATCAAAAACCTCCTGAATGGAGTTGAATGCCATTTATGACAATTTTGAAAGTGACTCCTTCATGTTGGCCAGAGCAGTTTTTAGCTCCGCAACAGATGCCGCATAAGATAGTCTGATACATTCCGGATCACCAAATGCTTCACCAGTTACCACTGAGACACGCGCATCTTCCAGCAAGTACATGCTCAGGTCAGTGGCATCGGCTATCACTTTACCATTCACGCTTTTGCCAAAATAGCTACTTACATTCGGGAAGAAGTAAAATGCTCCACCTGGCATGTTCACCTTCAGGCCTGGGATTTCACTCAGCAAACCATGAACCAGCTCCCTTCGCTTTTCATACTCTTTTACCATTTCATAAGATGGCTCATAGTCAGAGGTTAAGGCAGTCAAAGCAGCCCTTTGCGCAATGCTACAGTTGGCAGAGGTAATTTGGCCCTGAATTTTATTGGCAGCCTTGGCCAGCCACAGTGGAGCACCGATATACCCTACTCTCCATCCGGTCATTGCGAAACCTTTAGCGAAACCATTTACCGTCACCGTTCTTTCAATCATCCCTGGCATAGCACCAATACTCACATGCTCGCTACCATAGTTTATCAGCTCATAGATCTCATCTGAGATGACTGTAATATTTGGGTAATCTTTCAATACCTCAGCGATTTCTGAAAGTTCCTTTTCAGAGAAAACTGACCCTGTAGGATTACAAGGTGAGGAAAAGATCATTGCCTTTGTTTTATCTGTGATGGCTTCTTTGAGCTGTGCCGCAGTAGCTTTGAAATCATTCTCGATACCGCCATTCACAAATACGCATTTGCCTTCCGCCAGCTCTACCAACGCGCTATAGCTCACCCAGAAAGGTGAAAAAACAACCACTTCATCACCCGGATCAAGTAGTGCTAAAAATACATTGGCAATAGACTGCTTGGCTCCATTGGAAACCACTATTTGATCCGCAGAATACTCAAGGCCATTTTCTTTCTTGAACTTGTTGCTGATCGCTTCTCGCAAATCTGCATAACCATTGACCGGAGGATAAGCAAAATATTTGCCTTCATCGATAGCGGCCTTGGCTCCTTCCTGAATGTGTTTGGGTGTCTTAAAATCTGGCTCTCCCAGACTTAGACTTATCACATCAATTCCCTGCTGCTTCAGCTCTCTTGCCTTTGCCGCCATGGCGAGCGTTGCAGACTCCGCCATGCTTTTAATTCGCTCCGATCTTAAATCCATTATCTTTATTTTTTGAGGTGCAAAATTAATGTAATAGCAAAGACATGCAAACAAGAAAATGTATCACTTTTATATTTATTGCGGTGCTTTTTTTAAAATATTTCAATAGTGAAGCTCAAAATAACCAAATGAAGTTTGGCGCTTACCTCGATTCCTACTATACATACGATTTTAATCAACCCAACAATAATCAGCGACCATACGTCACTCAGTATGATCGCCACAACGAATTCAGCATCAACCATGCCTGGATCAATGGTGCTTATGAGTCTGAAAAGATAAGGGCAAGCCTGGCCATCCAAACGGGTACATACCCCGCCAACAACTATGGAGCTGAACCCATCTGGGCCCAAATGATCTATGAAGGTTTTGCCGGATACAGGATCACTAAAAATGGGTGGCTGGATATTGGCGTATTTGGAGGACATTTTGGGTATGAAAGTGCCTTGTCAATAGACCGGGAATTGCTCTCTCCTGCGCTAGCCACAGAGTACACTCCATACTATCAGTCTGGCATCCGATACACTCATGACCTATCTGACAATACTCAATTAAGAGCTGTGGTGGTCAATGGGTGGCAAAACATCCGCGAAACCAACGATTATAAATCTGTGGGTTTAGCACTGGACCATCAGATGAGCGACAAGGTATTCTTGAGCTATGGTAACTATTATGGTGTGGATAGATCAGCATTAGGCACCAATGTATGGCGATTTCATAACAACGGCATCATTAGTTTCAGCCCATCGAACGAACTTAAGCTCACAGGAATCATCGACTGGACACTACAAGAGGCAGGCTCAGGCAGCCAGTCGGTTGTATTTTTAACCACTATCGCTTCCTATAAAATGTCAGATAAATGGTCAATCAATGCCCGATATGAATATGTAAAAGATGAAGATGAGGTATTGATCAATGGCTTTGGCCCATCGTACAACCAATCTATTGTCAGCTTGGCTTTGGGCTACCACCCTAGTGCACACGTATCATTCAAAATAGAACCGAAGTTATACGCGGGGAACAGCGATTATTCAGCCAACGCGAACTCAGCCTTTGTTTTGCATAGTGGGGTTGCAGTTAGGTTGCAGTAAGTGAGCAGATTGCGAATGTACAGACTGAATAATTTGAATCAAATCGTTATCTTTAAAAAAGTCCATCTGCCAATGGAGGAAAGGAAAAGACTAAATCAATTACACTATGATAAGCAGCAAATTTAAGTGGATCTTGGGTTTATCACTCGTCTTTGTGCTCATTGTTACAACCAACTTGATTGATCGAAACAACTTCAAAAGAATCAGAGAGTCAATCGTAACGATATATGAAGACCGCTTGATTGCCAAGAATTACATATTTGAGTTATCCCTTCTACTAGAAGAAAAGACTATTGAACTAGCTGCCTCAAAAGACTCAACATTCTTTGGCAGCAAGAGCAACGTTGTCAATGATCAAGTTGAATCCTTCATCAGAAAGTTTCACCAAACCAGGCTAACCACCCAGGAAGAAGCTACGTTAAAAAACTTTGAGAATGATTTTAAAGCACTAGTGTTGCTCGAAAAATCCGGTGACAGGATCAGGGTTCTTAATCAGATCAAAAGATTAAAAAAGGATCTATATACGCTATCAGAAATTCAGCTAAAAGAAGGGAAAAAGCAATTAATTATCGGCTCCAAAGCAGTAAACTCGGTGGAGTTACTTACCAGACTGGAGATCATTATGCTTGTCATTATTGCTGTAATAGTCCTGTTCCTGCTGATCTATAATCCGAAGAACAAATAAACAATACAACAAAAAACCCTGACGCTTCCATCAGGGTTCTTTTTAATAAAATTAGTTCGCGACGAACTCTTTCAATCTTCTGTTTTTTCCAGGCTCTCTCAATTTCTGAAGGGCCTTTTCTCTGATTTGTCTTACTCTTTCTCTGGTCAAGCCCATTGCATCACCGATTTCCTCAAGTGTGTAAGGGTTGTCATGACCAATACCGAAGCTCATCATGATCACTTCTCTTTCACGAGCTGTCAAAGTAGAAAGTGCTCTAAGTGTCTCCACTTTCAATGAATCGTTGAATACCAACTCACCATCAGTAGGGCCGGTAGTTTGGTTTTCCAAAACATCAAGCAATGAACCAGACTCATCTTCACCGAAAGGCGCATCCATTGACATCTGCTTCACCTCAGCACCAAGTGTGTTTCTCACTTCGCTAGGCTTCATATCCAGAATTTCAGCCAATTCTTCTTCGGTTGGTTCACGCTCAAACTGCTGCTCCAACTCCGCGTAAGCTCTTCTGATCTGGTTGATTGCACCAGACTTGTTCATTGGAAGACGTACAATTCTTGATTGCTCAGCCAAAGCTTGCATGATTGACTGACGAATCCACCATACAGCGTAAGAGATGAATTTGAAACCTTTAGTTTCATCAAATTTCTTAGCTGCCTTGATCAAACCAAGGTTACCCTCGTTGATCAAATCATTCAATGGTAAACTTCTGTTTTGATATTGCTTCGCCACAGAAACCACGAATCTCAAGTTTGCTTTCACTAACTTCTCCAAAGCCAACTCATCTCCTTCACGGATTCTTTTAGCCAACGTTACCTCCTCATCAGGAGTAATCATTGGTACGTTACTCACCTCGGTGAAGTATTTCTCCAGAGTGTGGCTTTCACGCCTGTTGGTAATGGATTGTGTAATCTTGAGTTGTCGCATGTGCTAAAACAGTTTCTTTATTAATTCCTATGATACAAAAATCTTGCTCAATTGCTTATTGGAATGTTGCCTTTTCTCTCATAGAGAACCGCGAAGTTACGACGAATTCTAATATGAGTCAATCTTCTAATATATTAAATTCCAACTAATAAGAAACCGATTTACCTATAAATAGGTTTCACTATCCTCAATAATTTTAATGAATTTCATAATCAGTACGTCCAATAATAGGATCAACGGGGAATTTACTCGTATCGAAGGGAATTTACAGGGTTGGCTTTAGCCAACCTCATCACCCTGGACACAACTGTAGCGAAAGAAATAAGCACTACTGCCATAAAAGCAATCAGGAATACCCACACAGATAAATCGATCCGGTAAGCGAAATCTGCCAACCAATTACTCAGGACAAAATAAGCAACCGGTGTGGAGAGAAGTAGTGCGATCATTAATAAAATCACATAATCCTTTAGAATCACTCTCAGGATGTTAGTGATTGATGCACCAAGGACTTTTCTTATCCCCACCTCTTTGGTTTTTCGTTCGGCGGTAAAGTTGACTAACCCAAACAACCCGAAAGCTGAAATAATAATAGAAATAATGGTGGCCACTAGAATGAGATAGCTTCGACTCATGTCTGCTGCATAGTATCGTGCCCATCGCTCATCCAGGAAGTTAATTTCCGCCGGGGTTTCAGGATCATATCTTTTTTGCACTTTCTCAATGTGAGCAATCACATCCTGAGGGTTCTCATTATACTTCACAGTGAAGTAATCAATGCCCAGAATTGGGTTGTTCCAGCTGGTAATGATCACTGGTGCAAGCGGCTGGTACAAAGACTCAAAATGAAAGTTTTTGACCACCCCAATGATCTGCATCTTTGAGATTGTATCCTCCTCCACCCATAGCATTTGACCTATAGGGTCATTTAAATTCAAAACCTCAACGGCTTTTTCATTGAGGATTAGCTTTAGAGTATCAGAATCATCCGAACCTGAGAAATTTTCCCCCGTAATGATTTTCATACTATAGGTATCCAGCCAATTAGGGTCTGCGCCATAATGGGTAGCCGAAACCGGATCACCTCCTTTTTGCTTATAAAGGTCTACAGAAGGAATGGATTTCCACTCACCAGGCACTCTGGATGATACGGTGGCATTGATCACATTGGCATTGGTTTTAAGGTCGTTGACAATACTTTTCGCATTTTGTCTAGCCAAACCGCTATTGATATCCAATGTCAGCAGGTGTTCATTCTTAAATCCTAAATCCTTGGTCTGAACATAATTAAGCTGGCGATACAGGACTATAGACCCAATGATCAAGCACATTGAGATCCCATATTGTACCACTACAAAGCTCTTTCTCAGCATATCCCCTTTTCCAGAAAATACGTTTTTCATCAAACTGATTGAGCGGTTCAGCTTGGAGTAATAAATGGCAGGGATTAGGGATGACAAAATCCAAATGGTGAAAAATGCCAACCCATGGTAGATTAGCAAACTGGCCGAAAAGAACCTCTCAAGTGGAATGCTCTTATCAGATAACTCCAAAAACTTGGTATGGAAAATAACTAGCAGCCCGATGGATAGCGTATAGGCAATAAATAGTGTCAGAAAAGTCTCTACAAAGAGTTGAAATCTAAGCTGTCCAATGGTTGCTCCGTTTACCTTTCTTATGCCAGCCTCCAATGTTCGTTTTAAGGCTTGGACTGATGACAGGTTGATATAATTGAGAGATGCGATGACAATCACAAATATTCCGATCAACAGAATAATAGACACAAATTCTCTTTTGGAATATTGAATCTCTTGCAGAGGCTCTGAACCGAAGTGGTCCAAATGGCCTGACCCGAGGTGCATTTGATCAATTGGCTGAAAATAGAAGTCGTGATGTGCCCTGATCTCATCATTGTAATACTTCTCAAGAAAAGGCTCCTTTTTAGAAAGCACACTTTCGGGTGACGAATTTTTCTTGAATAGCACCCATGTAGTAGTACCGCGAGAGTCCCAGGCCGTTAGATAATTGGCATAGCCACCCGGAAACTGATCAAACTTAGAAACATATATTGTGTTGAACTGATAAGTGGAGGTTGTGGGCAAGTTTTGGTACAACCCTATCACTTCTACATTTTCCATCTTCCCTGGCAACTCTACTAGTTTGCCAATCGGATCTTCATCCCCAAATAGCTTTCGCGAAGTGGTCTCATTGAGTACTACCGCTACCGGCCCGTTAAAGTCCTGCATAGGATCGCCTTTCAGCATATTGAAATCCAAGACATTGAATAAACTCTTAGTTGCAAATGCGTAGTTTCGGTCGTTGAACTGCGTCTCCCCATAGCGCAGCGCCCCAGACCCGAGATAGATCATCTTGGCGGTTTCCTCTATTTCAGGAAACTCAGATTTAAGCCCATCAGCCAGCATATTGGAAGTGGCACTAAAATGCTGCACCTCGCCAGCAGGGCCAGTGCGCTCCTCCAGCACCCTATAAATCCTATCAGACTTTGAGTGGTAGGTGTCTATGTGTTGCTCATCATAGACATACATCAAGATGAAGAACAGAACAGCGAACCCCATAGCCAGGCCAAGTGTATTGACCAGGTAATGGGTGGTTTCTTTTCTAAATCGTCTAAAGTAGACTTTGGTATAATTGTAAATTGCATTCATAGTCCAATTATTGAGTTTGAGTGATCTAATGTTGATTGGCCGGAAAGACTTGATGATGTCCCAGAGAAACATGCGTTGAGCATGTCCTTCTGACCGAATTGCTCGTTTTTCATAGAGCTCAATAAGGTCTCCTTCGATTTCATCGAGAAACTCATCCCGGCAATACCAGCGCAAGAATTTTAAGGGATATTTTGGTGGTATTTTATGTGTTTCTTTCAAGCTAAGGATTTAATAATGTATTGAGATTGTTTAAGGTTTTAGTAAATTTAATATCTAAATGCCAGTGATAATGAAAACAATCAAAATGACGGTTAAGGATAAGGCTGCCGCCAACTTTGAGAAGCTGTCTGAAAGTGGAAAACAATATGTATCACAAGTTGTCAACGAAATGCTTGAAGACCAACGCTCCCTGAAAGAAGTAATGGGTGATATGTCAGAATACGCCCAAAAGCAGGGATTGACTCCTGAAATCTTAGATGATATATTAAGTGAAAGTGACGAATAAGTGCGACTGATATTTGACTGCAACGTACTCATTAGTGCTGCACTGTCATCAGACCCCACCTCAGCTAGAGCACTTGACCTTGCCATTGAAAAAAGTGTTCTGCTATCCTCTTTATCAACTGAACAAGAATTGGAAATCACTTTAAAAAAGCCAAAACTTAGTAAGTACTTACGAACCAAAGACAGAATTACCTTCCTCAAACAATTTAGAACCCACTCTATACAAACCCCTATAACCATTAAAATAACAGCATGCCGTGACCCAAAAGATGACATGTATCTTGAACTGGCAATATCCGGAAAAGCTGATGCCATCATTACCGGAGATAAAGACTTGTTAGACTTACATCCATTTTGAGAAATTGACATTATCACTCCGAAGGAATTCATTGATCGTTTCAGTTAAATGATATATTAGGTATCTGCTGATAAATGCTCGTGCGTAGCTTGTATTGATTATCCAGCATACTCTTACCAAATGAAGTAATTACGTAAAACTTCTTACGTCTTCCTCCTCTGTCACTTGTGATCCCTCCAAACCTGGAATTCACAAAACCCTTCTTTTCAAGTCGCTTCAATGCGACATGAATCGCACTAATGTTGACTTTCTTGTTTAGTTTATTCTCGAGGTTCTCAAGGATCAATACGCCATACGCCTCGTCATGCAGTGCAGCCACCATGAGCAAGACCAGTTCTTCAAATTCCCCCAGCGTTTGTTCTTTCATGCTTTAGATTTATTTACTTAACAAACGTGAATGTAATTCATTAGTTTCATAATTGTTAAGTAAATCGTCATGAAACATTATTGTATTAGGTTTGAAGGATACATTCGTAAGCCATGTTAAATATTTTGGACACTACGTTTCGCAGCCTTGGGCAATTCAGTGAAGAGGAATTGAATAAACTGGAAAAGTTGCTCACACCTCACAACATTGAAGCTGGTGAAGCTTTACTTAAGCCAGGAGAAACTTGCTCAACTATCCACTTCATTTCTCTGGGGGCTTTTTATCTCTATCAAAGAAATGAAGAACTAGATAAGGTTGTTGATGCTCTGTTTGTAGAAGGAGACTGTCTGGTAGATGGCCTGAGTTTCACATCACAAAAGCCGACAAAATATACAATGGAAGCTTTTGTGAACAGTACGGTATATTCATTGGAATTAAATGATCTTCATCAGCTCATTGAGTGGTCACCTAAATTCTTCCAACTGGGTAAAGTGCTTGATCCGTCAACTAATCTTCCAAACCTTAGAAACACACCACAGCAACGCTATGAGGAGCTGTTAGCGCAATATCCGACGATTATTAAGATATTCCCACTTAAGCATATTGCCTCATTCTTGAGAATTACACCCGAAACTCTAAGTAGAATTCGAAAAAATATTTCAAAATAGTTATTTCTTGATTTTGGTCAAGTAATGCCTCTAAACGTTTAACGCAACTTTGATTCAAACAAACACTTGAATCAATGAATTTACAATTAAATCATGCAGGTCGCTTTTTGCTATCTGGTGCGGTGATGATCATCATTACGATGGCACTTCACCCTGTTGGAGGATCAATAGAACATCTCCAAAGTGTCAGATCAATGATCATAGGCACACACACTTTAGCTATTTTATCAGTTCCTATATTAATTATAGGTTTTTGGGGTATTACTCAAATTCTAGGCAAGGATCAATGGATAAATTTGCTTGCATTTGTAATCATTTGTGTTGGTTTAATCGCAGTGATGATAGCTGCCGCTACCAATGGATTGGTTGTTCCGTTTTTCCTGGATCAGGCTAACCCTGATTTAGACCGAACGATCCTGTCCCTTATCCTCAAATACAGCTTTTCGCTAAACAAGGCAATGGACTACATCTTCATAGGTAGCTGCTGTCTCAGTGTAGGTTTATGGTCGGCTTCAATTGTTCGAACCAACAAATTACCCAAATGGCTGGGATTAGTTGGAATACTGCTTTCTCTTGGAGCAATTATTTCAATCGTTGCAGGATTAGGTCTTACTGATTTGCTTGGGTTCAGAACGTTTATCTTCGGACTTGCTCTCTGGATTCTTGCCATAAGCACGATCCTGATGAGAAAATAAAAACCACTAAATGACGCTTTCTTCTCTTTTACCACATGGTGAGGGGAAGAAAGCTCATTTACATTCCCTTCATTATTGTAACGATTATTTCCTGGATGCACTTTTTTGCTTACATTCAATGTCTAGCAACATTTCAGCATTCATAAATTGCTGGAGTTATTCGTCAGCATGGAAGAAATATATGGTTTTAGCAAGGTAGAATACCTCGTCACTTTTCACTCCATTATTTTTGGGTACATAGCATCCGTTTTCCTGGAAGGTTGGGGTTATCTTCTCAGGAGAAGAAAGCTTGTAAGACCAGATCGGTTTCTTATCTTCTTTACTTTGGAAGTCTTTACGCTGATGCTCATTCATTGGTGGAACCTGTATGATCGGGCAGGAATAATTGGGCTCAACTTGGCCAACTTTCTGGCGATTTTACCTTATTCCATTCTTTTCTATTTCATTGGCACCATCTCCTTTGCAAGGACAGAATCCTCCAACATACAGGCTCTTGCTGAGGTTTACTTTGTGCATAGGTTAAAACTCTATGGATGCCTCCTCCTTTTCATCATTTACGATTTTGCTATTACTATCCATCAGGAAAACCATGTTTTCCAAATGCTGGGACTTGGGCTGTGCGTAGCGGGGATAGCAAGTGCCAACAGAAAGCTACATATCTCACTCCTGATTCTTGGCAACCTGAGTCTCGGTGCGCTGGTTTTAAAAAACTTAATGAGTTTTAATCACCATTTTATCGGATCCACGCTTAACTACTCCAAAGTAGAACATCTCACCATTTTCACTTCAATGATCTATGGGTACGTCATTACAGTCTTCTTAGTAGGATGGTCGAGAATGCTCCGCACATCAACCCTAAACTTCTCGTGGACTCAATTTTTGTGGTCCCTTTTCGCATTTTTATTTCTGATAGACATCTGGTGGGGCTCATGGTTCAGAAACACTCACATCGCAAGCAGCCTTCTGCACTTTCTGTTGTCAATTGCTACTCCACTCTTCACGTTCATAATTGGCGTGCTTTTGTTTCCCCTGAAAGAAGAGCGTGGCGATTACTTGAGTCATTTTTTAAATAACAAAAAGCAAATTTTTACTGCATTCGCCTTATTGTTTTTAACCCAAATTGTATTGTCTTTTTTCTTCCTGGAGAGTGGTCAATCTGAAAACTATCTAAGACTGGTGGGATTTGTACTGTCCATAATAAGCATCAGAGTCAATAGCCTACTATACCATAGACTGCTTGTATCCATCGCATCCATCCTTTTAGTTTTAAACTTACTCAACCAATTCAGTCATTCCATATAGCCGATCAAGCCACGTTTATCCCTTCATTTTTATACACAGACTGCACAGCCTGCAAAAGCTCCACACCTTTATGAAATGATCTCTGGAAAGCTTTTCTTCCCAAGATAAGACCCATCCCACCTGCACGCTTATTGATTATGGCAGTTTGTACAGCTTCTTCCAAATCATTCTCACCACTGGAGGCACCACCACTACTAATAAGCCCAATTTTACCCATATAGCAATTGGCTACCTGGTACCGACACATGTCGATTGGGTGATCTGATGAAAGGTGCTCATACATGTAGTCATGATACTTTCCAAATTTGAGGTTTTTGAACCCTCCATTCGTCGTTGGCAGTTTCTGTTTGATAATATCTGCCTGAATGGTGACTCCAAGGTGGTTGGCCTGGCCGGTAAGGTCAGCTGCGGTATGATAATCGGACTTGCCTTGTACAAATTCTTCATTGCGGGTATAGCACCAAAGAATTGTGACCATCCCTAGCGAATGTGCCTCTTCAAATGCTTCAGCCACCTCCCGGAGTTGCTGGTCCTGCTCGGGTGAGCCAAAGTAAACCGTAGCACCAACAGCAGTAGCCCCGAGGTTCCAGGCTTCCTTTACAGACCCATACATGACCTGATTGTACGTAGTAGGCTTAGTCAGGAGTTGATTGTGATTAAGCTTAACGATATAAGGAATCTTATGAGCATACTTACGTGCATGAATCGCCAAACCACCAAAAGTGGTGGCTATAGCATTGCAACCACCCTCAATCGCCAGCTTAATGATATTCTCAGGGTCAAAATACATTGAATTTGGAGCAAACGCACTCCCTGCAGAATGCTCAATCCCCTGATCCACGGGCAGAATGTTGATATATCCGGTACCAGACAGATTACCATGGTTAAACAGCTCTGCCATACTCTTCAGTACCTGAGGGGACCGGTTACTGCCTACCAGTACATCATCTATATATTTAGGGCCTGGTAACGTAAGATCTTGCTCAACAATCGTTTGACACTGGTGATCCAGGAGTCCCTTAGTATAAGCATCCTGCGTCTTTGCTAATATTCCATTTTCACTCATATATTCAAGGATTCGTTTCAACCATCTCCGACACACCGAGAAAACGCTTTGTCATTTCCACCGTCCGCTTCGCTTGCATTTTCACTGCGTTTTCCACGTCATCTTTCACTTGGCCCTCCATTGTGGAAGTGGTACTGGTGCCATACGGATTGCCTCCTGCTTTAAATGAATCTTCAAACGTATATGCCGGAGGCACTATAATACATCCCCAATGAATCATAGTCTTGTAGAGAGATTGTAGCGTAGACTCCTGACCACCATGCGGGTTCATGGCGCTGGTCATGCCGCTTACTATTTTATTGGCGAGTTTCCCTTCAAACCATAAGCCACCAGTCGTATCAAAAAATGCCTGAACCTGTGATGGCAGGTTTCCATATCTTGTCGGAATGCTGAAGATGATGGCATCAGCCCACTCCAGATCATCGAGGGTGACTTCTGCTTCATTTTGATTTTCTGATGACTCTGAAAATTTCTTCCAGGCGTCATTTGCATCAATAGCCTCCTGAGGAGCGGTCTCAGGAAATTTGAGCCTTTTAATATCTGCATCAGCTTCTATAGCTGCTTCTTCTGCCCACTTGGAGAGTTGAAAATTTGTACCTGTGGAGCTATAATATATGATTGCCAATTTTATCTTTTCCATAACTGAGTTTAATTGTTTGTTATAGAAAAAATAGCAGCCAAAATTGTTTTACCTAAAGCGGTTTTTTTCTCTAAGAAATACCTTACAAAATCCTCTCATTTATAACTGAGTGAAAGTTTTATTAGTAAAACACTAAAGGCTAAACCGGATGAGAAGTCGAGTATCGATAAGTCCTGGCATTCTAACCAAGACTGTAAAAATTCTATACGTTTTTCATGGTAACCATAATTAATCTCCTACCTAACAATTCTCTAATCAGTGGGTTTAAATAACGGGTCAGGTATATCCAGCCGGGTACTTTCAATTAATTAAACCAACAAGTTTTATGTCAAAACAGAATAGTTTACTAGTCGGGCTCGACCTTTCTCCGATGGACGATTTTCTACTTTCCTTTCTAGACGAAAATGCACAGAAAATCACGGACCAAAGGATTATAATCCTCCACATCACTGCAAACGAGAGAACAGCCAGTGAGGTAAGGGAGGCTCAAATCTTACAAAATCTCCCGCAATCGCTAGCTGGTTCTGAAATAATTATTAAAAGTGGAAATCCCGAGAAAGA
The DNA here is from genome assembly GCA_040218045.1 of Marinoscillum sp. Taxonomy (GTDB): domain Bacteria; phylum Bacteroidota; class Bacteroidia; order Cytophagales; family Cyclobacteriaceae; genus Marinoscillum. The sequence goes on along the minus strand of JAVJQA010000060.1, from coordinate 57,901 downwards.
ACTGGAACGCATTTGCGAAGCGATGAAGATAGACATGGTGGTTCTCGGACAAAAACCTGAACCTGAAAACCATATAAAAGCGGGAAAATTCTCAGAGAAAGCCAAAAGCTCCTTATTACTCATACCAGCAAAAGAAGATTATAAAATCAATTCAGTGTGCGTAGCTCTTGACTTTTCTGACAACTCCATCACTGTCCTAAGAGCAGCAAGAAATATAGCTGATAACCTGGGCGCCCACTTGAAAGGTTTACACACTTATCAGGTGCCCTCAGGCTATCATAAAACGGGTAAAGATCACAAAGAATTTGCCAGGGAAATGGAACATAACGCCAAGAAGGAAGCCGAAATTTTTTTTAAGAAAACAGGCATTAGTATAGATATGAATTATCGGTATGAAGAAGACCAAAATACAGCTCAATGTATCGCTGGGTATGTGAGTGAAAACCCTGTGGATCTATTAATCATGGGCTCGAAAGGACGCACCAATGCAGCTTCCGTGATTCATGGCAGTGTGGCCAAAAAGGCAATAAGGGAAATTCAGCACACACCAGTCATGATCCTGAAAAGGAAAAATAAAAACATGGACCTGATTGACGCAATCAAAGAAGTTTAAACTTGATGCTGTATTCTATTCTTGGTGTCTTTCTGTTCAGTCTCATTTCCAACTTGTTTTACAAAAAGCGAGAAGGTCTGGCCATAGCCATCATCAGCATTTCCCTATTGGGGTTAATCCTTTATTTTGGTTCTTTCATTCCAGATATAATAGCGGGTAAAACAATCTATCAGCATACACCGTGGATTGATACGCTAAACATCCATTGCTCTTTCTACCTTGATGGCTTAAGCCTCTTCTTCGCCTTATTAATTAGCATTTTTGGTTTACTTGTCTTTCTGTATTCCTCCAGGTATATGAAAGCCTACGAGCAGCGAAATCGCTTTTTCAGCTTCTTGTTCCTATTTATGGGCTCCATGTTGGGGGTAGTACTCTCGGCAAATGCCATCAGTTTGTTTGTCTTTTGGGAACTCACGAGCTTCTCCTCGTTTCTGCTAATTGGTTTCAATCATGATAAGCAAGAGTCGCGAAGAGCTGCGCGACAAGCCATGCTGGTGACGGCAGGGGGTGGGCTGGCGCTGATGTCCGGCCTGGTACTGCTGGAGTTAATGACCAGCACAGGGTTTAACCTCAACGAAGCAATAAAAATGGCTGCTGCGGTAGAATCAAATGATCTTAAAGTAGCTGCCATATTACTGATTGGCATTGGTGCATTTACCAAGTCCGCACAGTTTCCTTTCCACTTCTGGCTGCCCAATGCGATGGCAGCACCTACCCCTGTAAGTGCCTACTTGCACTCAGCCACTATGGTGAAAACGGGAGTATATCTTGTCCTGCGACTCAACCCAGTGTTTGGGCAAGTCGAGCTATGGGCCAACCTGTTGGGCATAGTGGGGGCTATTAGCATGACATGGGGAGCAGTGAAGGCCTTTCGGCAAGATGATTTCAAAAGTGTACTGGCCTACACTACCATCAGTGCTCTAGGCATATTCTTTATGATGACAGGAGTGGGTAGCGAATCGGCTATCAATGCTGTCATGGTCTATATATTTGCTCATGCATTGTATAAAGGTGCCCTCTTTCTGGCCGCTGGAAACATTGACCACCAAACCGGAACGCGTAGCATTTCAGCCTTATCTGACCTGTTCCGAAAAATGCCCTATACTTCTATTATTGTACTCTGCTCCTTTGCTTCTATGGCCGGAATCATTCCGTTCATTGGGTTTATAGGTAAGGAATCACTCTATGATGCGCTATTCCATGACACAAATGATTTAGCAGTACTTTACTTAATACTGTTATTCATTTCCAGTGCCTTTTTTGTAGCCATCACTTTAGACATCACTTTCGAGGACATTTTCAAAAGAGGTAATTTTCGTCATCAAGCTGTTAAGGAAGCGTCTTGGTGGATGGTGGTCCCACCGATACTCATGGTCTTAGTCAGTCTGGTCAGTGGCATCATGCCAGGTACATTTATTGAGCCTTTGATTCAATGGTCTGCCGCCAATATTTTAGGTGCTGAGCCTTCCATGCACCTGAAGCTATGGCACGGGTTCAACACCATTTTGGCGCTTAGTTTGGCTACTCTGGCGAGTGGTGTCGGCTTGTTTCTTCTGCGAAAAACCATTCGAAAGTATGATCAACCGCAATGGTTATATGGGGATTATTGGTATGATCATCTTATGAGCGGAATAACCTCGGTTTCCAAACGGGTTACCAATTTTATCCAAAATGGTTATCTGAGAAATTACATTGCCTTGATTCTATTAGTCTTTTGTTCATTGATGGCCTGGGTACTGATCCACTACAGGGCGTTCAGCACCATCAACTTTAGCCAGTTGGGGAAGGATGCTGAAATATACGAATTGGTCATTCTGGCATTTATAAGCATAGCGGTTGCTTTTCTGTTTAGGACCAGGTCAAGATTGACAGTGACAGCCACTTTCGGAATAATCGGCTACAGTATTGCCCTTGCATATACACTTTTCAGTGCCCCTGATGTGGCTATCACGCAGTTTTTGGCAGAAACACTCACCTTGATGATGATGATACTGATCCTGCACAAACTCCCTTCCTATACACTCAAAAAGCGAATTAACCATTGGAAATACCTACCCATCTCCATTGTCTTTGGGCTGATCATGACGGGCGTTTCCTACATCATGCTTGAGCAGGAAAGCCATTCTCCTTTAAAACAATATTTTCTGGAGCAAAGTGTGAAATCTGGTAAAGGCGAAAATGCTGTTAATGTTATTCTGGTGGATTTCAGGGCACTGGACACGCTCGGAGAGATCACTGTATTGGCCATCACCATGATAGGTATAGTGGGGCTGCTCGCTTTCAAAACCAAGAAAATTTAGCCCATGCGAACATTGATTTTATCAACCATTCTCAAAGCGCTTACACCTCTATTTATAGGGTTTGCAATCTATATGTTCTTCAGAGGGCATGATAAACCTGGTGGTGGGTTTATTGCTGGTCTTATTGCCTCTATTCCATTGATGATCCATTCGATGGCATTCGGCTGCCAAGCAACTATCAAAACATATAAAATGCAGCCGATACTTTTAGCTGGGATTGGATTATTGCTTGCTTTTGCAAGTGGATTTTTCTCTATGGTCAAAGGATATCCTTACCTGACGGCCAGCTGGGCTGAAGCCAAGCTTCCTTTAATAGGAAAAGTAGGCACCCCGATATTTTTTGATCTGGGGGTCTTCTTCGTGGTGGTTGGCGTGGTACTACAGATCACTTTTTTACTTACAGAAGAATAGGACATGAATTTTATCATTGCTTTGATTATCGGCATACTCTTTACTTCGAGTGTCTTTTTGATGTTTCAAAAAAGCTTCTTTAAACTGATCATCGGGGTTATCCTTTTTGGATATGCTACCATATTTTTCATTTTCACCCTAGGTGGTGTGACCAAAGATGCTCCACCGTTATTATCGAACGCTGTAGATAAGATTCAAGACATTGCCGACCCTCTGCCACAAGCACTGACACTCACGGCCATTGTGATTAGCATCGGTGTACAATTATTCATTATCGTTTTGCTCAAAAAGGTTCACGAAGACGTGGAGACAGAAGATTTGGATGATTTGAACACAACAGATAGTATCCAATAAATGAATATGCCAGACTTGCCATATCTAATACTGCCGCTATGGGTGCTCCTCTTTGGGTTCATTGCTAGCCTGTTTTTCTGGAAATACTGGAAAGTACAGCAGGCACTTGGTCTGATCTTTAGTGCACTATACCTACTGGCCGCTGGATTGCTGTTGGTGGCTGTATATCAAAACGACATGCTGGTATTGCAAATAGGCAACTGGCCCGCCCCCTATGGCATCACGCTAGTAGCAGACTTATTTTCGGCGATGTTAGTGCTTATTTCGGCCATTATTACGCTTGCCATTGTCCTTTACTCCATTCAGGATGTGTCCCAATCAAGAAAAAAGAAAGGTTTCTATCCTCTTTTGCTCATCATGCTCTGTGGCGTTTGCGGCTCTTTTTTGACTGGAGATATATTCAACCTTTATGTATGGTTTGAGGTGATGCTGGTGGCTTCATTTGTACTCATCGTTTTGGGAAATGACAAAGCGCAGTTAGAAGGAGCAGTAAAATATGTCATTCTCAGCTTTATCTCTTCCGGATTTTTGCTGATGGGCATCGGTATACTTTACAGGCTTACTGGCACACTTAACATGGCTGATCTGGCCATGAAAATCCCTAGTCACCCCAATCAATCGGGCATGACCATATCCGCAGTTTTCTTTTTTATGGGATTTGGTATCAAAGCCGCCTTGTTCCCATTGTTTTCATGGCTGCCGGCCTCCTATCCTACACCACCTATATCGGTATCAGCCTTGATGGCCGGTTTGCTCACCAAAGTGGGTGTATACGCATTTATCCGGTTTTTCACCTTGCTCTTTGTGCATAATACAGCCCTCACCCATGGATTTCTACTAATCGTAGCAGGCCTCACGATGTTTTTTGGAGTCTTAGGAGCTGTGGCCCAAAATGATTTCAAAAAAGTGCTGTCTTTTCATATTGTGAGTCAAATCGGCTATATGATCATGGGATTGGCATTGTTTACCAAATGGGCCATCGCGGGAGCCATTTTTTACATGGCCCACCATATTATCGTGAAGTCAAACCTCTTTTTGATTTCTGGGATTGTAAAACATATAAACGGCCATTCGTTGTTAATAAGGCTCGGTGGACTTTACCGGCATTTTCCTTTTGTCACTCTTCTATTTACGATCTCCGCATTTTCCCTTGCGGGAATACCTCCTTTATCGGGATTTTGGGGGAAATTCATCCTAGCCAAATCCGGTCTGGAATCTGAGCAATACTTCATTGTCTTTGTGTCTTTGATGGTTGGTCTATTGACACTATTCTCCATGACCAAAATATGGAAGCATGCATTCTGGTCTAATACACCTGAAGGAGAAGACATGCAGTTAACCCAACCTCAACTTTTCAAAAACAAATACATGCTGCTCGTCGCTTCATTGTTTCTGACCGTATGCACCCTGTGGCTTAGCTTATATCCCGACCTGGCACTAATGCTCTCACAAAAAGCATCGGAACAGTTACTGGATCCTCAGGTTTATATAAAAAAGGCACTTAATCAATGACAATCATTTTCAATATTTTGCTATCCGTTTTAATGACGTGGTTTACCAGTGCCATCTATCCGAGCATTCCCACCACAGGATTATGGATGATTTTACTCTTTTCAGGGTGGAATGTAGTTTTTTGGTTGTTCTCTTTTTATTACAACAAAAAAGCCTTTTACAGGCTTCCGAGGATTGGCGGCTTGATCCTTTTCTTCTTTAAAGAGCTAATCACAGCATCTATTAAGGTGGCTTACGATGTACTGACGCCAAAAGACTATATGCACCCTGCAATAGTAGCGATTCCACTCGACGCTAAATCAGACCTTGAAATTACGCTACTTGCCAACTTCATCACATTGACACCCGGCACCCTCTCAATAGATGTATCGGACGACAGGAAAACACTCTATATCCACGAAGTATATGTGAAGTCCGAAAACTTGGGGCAGATCCGAAAAAACATCAAGGATGGGTTTGAAAAGAAGATATTGAAAATAACCAGAAGCTAAGGTTCTATGAGTTTTTTCACAATCGTTTCCTACATAGCCATTGTCATCATGAGCATAAGTATGCTACTGACCCTCGTACGGTTTATTAAAGGACCTAGCTTGCCGGATCGTGTGATCTCACTGGATGTTTTTTCAGCCAATTTGCTAGGCCTTTTGGCGATTTACTCCATCCTTTCGGAGCAAAAGTCCTACCTCAACGTGGCGCTCACTATCAGTCTGGTAGCTTTTGTAGGTACTTTGACTTTTGCTTACTACCTCGTACAGAAGAAAAATAAACATCAAGAAAATGATTAATGAAATCGTCAGTGCAATATTGATCCTTGTGGGTGCAATTTTTATGCTGATCTCCTCCATCGGCATGATCCGTCTACCTGACTTCTACATTCGCAACTCGGCGAGTACCAAGGCGGTAGTCCTTGGGGTGTCGTTAATCTTGATAGGTGTCGGTATTCACTACGATGATATCCTCATCTTTATCGAGATCTTCGCTATTCTCTTTTTTATCTACCTCATCTCTCCGTTAGCAGCCCATATCGTCTCTCGAGCAGCGGTCATTACCAAAGTAGATTTTTGGAAAAAAACCAAACTTGATGATCTGAAGGGGTATGAGGATGAGTTGAAGGATTGATTTCAAAAACTTGAAGGCGATACTTACTTAATGCTAAACTGGGGTATACCAAATTATCTGAAATACGTAAAATGGAGAAACATACTTGGAGCAGGCTTTATTGCCAGTATCGGATTTACCATGTCACTTTTCATTACAAACCTGGCCTTTACTGATGATCAGGAAATGGTCAAAATCGCTAAAATAAGCATTTTAATTGCGTCACTAATAGCTGCTGTTACTGGTATCATTATTCTGATTAGTAAGGGAAAGAAGTCAGAATAGGTCATTCCAATTTATCATCCTGCTTTCTTTTGATATCCAAAGTAAAAGTCTTCCACACGATCACGATCAGCACCACTACCAGCCCAACCATAAGGATTAGTCCAACAACATAAAACACCGGATAAAATGTAGACTCTTCCTTTGATGGTTTTGGCCGATCCTCCTCTGCCACCTTCTGGCTCGTGGTATCCTGATGCGGGTCTATTATGGCATTGGCGTTAGCGCCTGCTACGTGTGTAGGGGCACCTGCTTCGTACCTGATATATGCTAGAATTGCCATCTTGTCTTCCTTAGTCAGAAACTTAAAATCAGGCATCACCAAGGGATAATGGGTGACCAGAAAGTTGGCATAATCATCTCCGCTTTCCATCATTTCTTTTGGACTGTTGATAAAGTCCAAGAGCCAGTTTAGTGGCAAGCGATCCGTTACACTGGCCAGGGCTGGACCAGTTTTACGTTTATCAAGCTCGTGACAGGTTTGGCATTGTTCATTAAACAGAGATTCCCCTACCTGGATCGTTTCCAGGTCGTTGGGAATGGGTTCGATGGATGGATTGGCATAGTAATCCGTTTCTTCAGCATCTTTCTGGGCTACCCTATTTTCTGCCATCGAAATGATGTCTTCGTCATAGTAGTTTACTGAATCTTCGGTATAAGAATAATTCTTCATGATCGAGACATCCTCTATAAATGCAAGAATGTCCAGGCGTTCGCTTTCTGAAAGATGCTGAAATTCGGGCATGATCATGTGATTGTACTGCTTAAACAAGTGCAACGCATAAGGATCATTTCCTGATTGTATAATTATCTGGGAGTTTTGGATGAACCCCAACAACCAACCGGTCGTTCGCTTGTCTGTAATGCTGGCGAGTGAGGGGCCGATCTTTTGTTCTCCAAACAGATGACACCTGGAGCATTCGTCCTGGTATAGTTTTTTACCATTGGCGATCCGTGCTGGATCGGTAGGTATAGTTGCTGTGGATTGAGCCAAAATATTGGCAGATAGATATAAAAGTAAAAAAGTAAATGCTAGCCATCTCATAGTTAGGTAACCAGCATTTACTAAAAGCGTTATCTTTTAATCGGCTTAAATCATTACATCTTTCTTACTTATTCAGATCTCAACTTTTTTACCGGATTCATCAAACCTGCTTTAAGGGATTCTGAACTGATTGTGATGAGCGAAATGACCAATGCAGAAGCTCCGGCTATGAGGTATACATCCCATGTAATTTCTACACGATAGACATAGTCCGAAAGCCATTGCTTCATTAGATACCAACCCACTGGAGCAGCGATGGCGATGGCGATGATAACCAACTTCACAAAGTTGGAAGTGAGCAATGTGAAAATCTGAGACATGCTTGCACCAAGTACTTTCCTCACACTTATCTCTTTGCCACGCTGCTCCACCATGAAGGCGGATAAGGCAAACAAACCAAGACAAGCCACAACTACCGCCAGAACAGCAAAAAGGGTAAACACTTTACCTGTCCGGCTTACCTGATCGTACATTAGTGCATAGCTATCATCCAGAAAACTATAACGTATACTCTGGTTTGGCATAAACTCATCCCAAACCTCATGTACCTGACCTAACATTTGATCGGTATTGCCCGAAGTAAACTTCACCGCCATGATGGATCCAAATCCGCCATAAGCAAGGGAGAGTGGACCTACTTCCCTTTTAAAAGAATCGAAATGAAAGTCCTCGATTACGCCAATAATGTGAAAGACCGGTTCGAAACTATTGGTAATCCTTTTACCAATTGGATCTTCCAGCCCTAATTCCTCGGCCATACTTTCATTAATAATGATGGCAGTGGAGTCTGAGGCCATGTCACTTGAAAAATTCCTGCCCTGCACCAGGTTTATTCCCATTGTAGTCAGGTAATTTTCATCCACTCTCCATTTTTGAGCGCCAACACCCTTGTCAATTTTCCGGTTTCCTTCTTTCCAAAATGAATTACCGTCTCTTTTGGTGCCCAGAACCGGCAAGAAATCCGTATATGAAACAGAATTTACCGTGGAGAGGCGCATCAATTCATTTTTGAAAGACTTAGCTTGATCTTTTAATGTATTGGCTCCCTGTATCAGTATTACCTGGTCTTTATCAAACCCAATTCTCTTATTGAGAATAAATTCCATCTGGCGATAAGTGACTATGGTGCATATGATCAGCACTATAGAGGTGGCAAACTGAAAAACAACCAGAGCGCCTCGTAATTTAGAGTTTTTAGCTCCGCGGCTCAGATTACCCTTAATCACCTGTATGGGTTTAAACGCTGATAAATAGAACGAAGGATAAACTCCAGACAAAACACTAATCACGATAAGGAATGCAATTAATCCAGGAATTACCCACCATTCGCTCCAGGGCAGCACGAGAGATTTATCGGATAATACATTGAAAAAAGGAAGGGAAACGAGCGCAATCACGACTCCAAGGATAAAGGCGATAGAAGTATACATAAATGCCTCCATCATAAACTGCTTGACAACTTCGGACTTTAATGAACCCATCACTTTCTGCATGCCAACTTCCTTGGCCCGGTTAGCAGACTTGGCGGTGCTTAGGTTGATAAAGTTGATACAAGCCAAAAGCAAGATGAATATTGCAATGGATCCAAACAGCCATACTATATCAATGTCGCCATGTTGTAAATTGTCATGAGTATCATCAGAGTACAGGTATATTTCATTGACCGGCTGCACATCATACTGATAATACTGAGCCATATCATCTGCACGCTGATCACCACGCTCCCTATTATACGGAATGACATAATCATCCCTAACCACAAGCAGCTTATCTTCTAGCTGTTTGTAATCCGCTCCTTTACCGGTCTTGATAAAAACAGAATAATTCCAGGAGCCCCAGGAGGTCTGCTCTCCATTCCAAAACTCTTCTTCCGCCAGGGTAAGTAAGAAGTCAAACTGCAGAAAAGTACTTGGACGTGGGTCTTCCATCACTCCTCCGATGGTGTAGATGCTGTTATCGTCCTCATTGAGGATAACTTGCTTACCCACCGGATCTTCTCCTGGATAATATTTTTCGGCCTTTGACCTGGCTATTACAATAGAGTTTGGCTTGTCTAAAGCAGAATGATTACCAAAAACCATAGGAATCTCCAGAATCTCCAACAATTCCGGATCGGCGTAGACAAACTTATTCTCATAAATATTTGCCTTGTCCTCGATGGGCCTGAACTGATTGTCTCCAGCGTCAAACCAGTCAAAATTGATGAGCCGTCCTACTTTCTCTATTTCCGGAAACTCATTCTCCAATGCAGACTTGATGGGTGGAGGGAATGCAGACCAACGCTCCATATGCTCCGGATGAGTAGATTCGTTGAGGATTCGATATATCTGGCCCTGAGCTTGATAATGATTATCATAGCTGAGTTCGTCTTTCACAAACAAGGCAATGAGCAGAGTGGCAGCAATGCCTAATGCAAAACCACCAATTTTGATAGAAGAATATACTTTCTGCTTGGCCATATTGCGCCAGGAAAGCTTGAAATAATATTTTAACATAGTCCTATAGTTTGAGTTTGATCTTGGTTTCTTGAATGCGAAGGAAAAGCACACACCGAGCACACTCCAAAGCATCATTACACGAGCCATGAGTCGTCCTTTTTGCTCACAATGCAGGGCATAGTATTCTTCCAGATCACCGATGACAAATTCAGCAATACTGTCTGGCAGCACGCTTTCGAGCAGCCGCTCGATCCATTTAGGTATGTGCGGATTAGGGTTCATTCCTGGGGCTTAAGATTAGGAATGTTTTGTGCAAACGACATTCGGAGTTCATTGGCCTCTTGAAGAATTTTAATTCCGTAAGCTGTGAGTTGATAATATTTCTTTCGTCTTCCTCCTCGTTCAGCCGTAGCCCCACCCTCGTTTGTTTTCACAAATTCTTTTTCCTCCAATCGGTAAAGCGCCGAATGCAATGCGCCAACACTTGGGTTCTTTCCGGTCTTTTCTTTAAGTATTTCCTTGATGGTCACACCATAGGCATCATCGCCCAATGATCCAATGGCCAACAATACGAGTTCTTCAAATCCACCTAATTTCATATTCGAATTGGTTATTTCATTCCTAATACCAAAACAAATTAATCAATTAGATTCCTATTCTCAAAACAAATTAATAATTATTTCATTCCTAAAAGCAAAATAAATAATAGATTAATGGTCTTTCTCATTCAGATCTTAGTCTTTTTGCAGGATCTATCAGTGCAGCCTTTACGGTTTCATAACTGATGGCCACCAGGGCGATAAGTACACCGAGAATTCCCGCGGCTGCAAACAAGTGCCAGGAAAGATCAACCCTGTTATTGATATCCCCGAGAAATTCATCCATCAGGAACCATCCGACAGGTATGGCCAGTATTACCGCAATCAAAATCAACTTCATGAAATCCAGGGAGAGCAAGGTGAAAATCCCGGAAATACTGGCACCCAATACCTTTCTGATGCTTACTTCTTTACTTCGCTGCTCTACTATGTATGCAGAAAGACCAAAGAGCCCAAGACAAGCTATGATTATTGAAAGTGCAGCAAATACAAGGAATATGGACTTGGCACGAATGAACGAATCATACATCTTTTCAAACCGAACATTTACAAATGAATACCTAAACTGCTGATTGGGTTTGAATTCTTCCCAGATCGAGCTGAGTTGAGTTAAAGTACCCGCCATTTCATTGGATTCTAGCCTGACAGAAAGAACAGAATTACCTTCCTCATAGACCATGGCAAGTGGATCTACTTTTGCCAGTACTGATTCAAAGTGAAAATCCTTTACTACTCCAATCACCCGGTATTTCTTATCAAACATATCCACCACTTGCTCTCCCAGGATCTCTTCTTTGCCTAAATGACGGGCCATTGATTCATTAACAATAATGGCTTTCTTGTCCGAAGCTATTCCCTTAAAATTTTCACCTTTAACTAGCGTCATTCCATATGTTTTGAGGTAATCCTCATCTACACTCCATCGAGCGGCTTCAAATCCATCATCGATCAAACGCTCCTCTGCCAACCAATAAGTGCGGTTGTGTATTTCGGTACCCGACACTGGGAAAAAGTCACTTACAGTTGCCGACTGAACGGTTGGAAGATTCATAAATTCCTTCTTCAGAGAGGCCTTGGTGGCAGAATCAAGCGTATTAAGTCCAAGCACATTGATCACCTGGTCCTTGTCATACCCTAACGACTTGTTCATGATCAACTGAAACTGCTCATGAGTAACAATGGCACTGATGATCAAAATGATGGTAACAGCAAACTGAAAAACAACCATTCCACCTCTCATGAACACTGCGCCTTTAGCGGTGGTGACTGTTCCTTTGAGGACCTGCACCGGCTTGAATTTAGAAAGGTAAAAGGCTGGATAAACACCAGACAGAAGTCCAATAAATAACCCAAAAAGAAACAATGTAGGAACAAACCACCAGGTCAACCAGGGCATTTGTAACGATTTACCAGACAACTCATTGAAAAGAGGCAGGGCCAAATAACCAAAGACCACAGATAAGAAAATAGCCAACATTGAGAATACTACAGACTCTGAGAGGTATTGAGCGATGAGGTTGGAACGCACCGACCCTACTACCTTTCTTAAACCCACTTCTTTTGCCCTTTGAATCGACTTGGCTGTAGACAGGTTCACAAAGTTGACACACGCCAGCAGCAAGATAATCGCTGCAATGGCTCCAAATATCCAAACCAGGTCATAAGATCCATGAGCAATGTCATCGGATACATTGGCTGTGTTAAGGTAAACGTCAGCAACAGGTTGCAGGTAATAGGCGTGATGAACCTTCATTTCTTCCAGTCCGGTTTTCCCGGCGGTTTTCAACTGGCCCATGACATAGCTGTCTCTCAATGACAATAGCTTCTGCTCCACCGCATTTTTATCCGAACCCTCTCTTAATTTGGCATAAAACACATAATTAGTACAGCACCAGCCACTAGTTCCAGGCCCATAATTTCTATCTGCCAGTGTGAGGATAAAATCTCCAGTGAGGTGGGAGTTTTCCGGGAAGTCACTCATCACGCCTCCTATTATGTAGGTATCCTCTGGTTTGTCGTTAAGGATCATTCGTTTGCCCACAGGATCCTGATCAGGAAAGTATTTCCGCGCTATCGCCTCCGAGATCACCATGGAATTAGGCTCAGTCAGGGCATTTTTTCTGGATCCATAAATCATATCAATTTCCAGGATTTCAAGAATCTCAGGGTCTGCATAAAAAAATCCATCTTCATCCAGATTGAAATTGGAATCCTCTCTTCGGATTAAATTGGACCCTGCATTCCCCCACGTCCAGAGCACTGTCCTGGCTACAGACTTCATTTCAGGAATGTTATCCTCAATCACTTCCTTTAAAGGCCCCTGCAGGTTGGTCCATCGTCCTACTTCACCCCCTTCAGCCCATTGGTTGGTAAGCCTGTAAATACGCTGTTGATCTTTATAATAGGAGTCATAGCTAAGCTCCTGTTGGATAAACAATGCTATCAACAGGCAAGCCGCAATACCGATGGCAAACCCACCTATTTTGATCATTGATAATGCTTTATGACGAAGAATAGATCTCCACGAAATCTTAATATAATGTCCTAACATATGTGTTGAGTTTATTGATCTTTTAAAAGCAAATGGCCGCAAGTAATTCATCACCTGGTACCAGTAATTGAGTTGAGCTTTGAGCAGCGACTTTTTTTCAAGAGTAGCATTAAACTTCTCCTCCAGATCTCCGAGCACCTCTTCGGCCAAGTCATCGCGAACCATCCAGATGAGTAGTCTGGAGGCCAATTTGGGTGGAGTCTTTATCCTACTCATCGCTTAGGTTTTCTACTGGATTTTTGCTCGCAGCCTTCATAGTATGAAGAGAAATGGTTAACCACGCTATTATTATTGTCCCGACACCTACCAATCCAAAAAATAACCAGGAAATACCCTGATGATACTCGAAATGTGCCAACCACTCGGATCCTAAATAGTAGGCGACAGGCAGGGAAATGACTAAAGCGATCAATACCATCTTGAGGAATTCGATTGAAAGTAAATTCATAATTACCATCGAACTAGCACCTAGAATTTTCCTGATACCTATTTCTTTAACTCTTCGCTCAGTACTAAATACAGCCAGGCCAAACAATCCCAGGCAAGAGATTAGCACAGCTAACCCGGCAAAAAACTTTGAAACATCTGCTACACGTCTGTCCTCTTCATAAAACTTCTGATACTCGGTGTCCATAAAAGTGTAATCAAAAGGAAACCCCTGAGCAAACTCTTGCCAAACATTCTCTGTAGCCCGAAGACCCTCAGCAACTTCGTCTGACTTCAGCTTCACAAAAACCGTAGCTGTGGTAGATGGAGATAACATGAAAATTATCGGATTAATGTTACTGTACAGAGATTGATAGTTAAAGTCTTTCACCACTCCTAATACTGCGTAGGGCGTTCCCCACATTTCCATCTTTTCTCCAATCGGATTTTTCAAACCCATCACTCTGGCGGCGGTTTCATTCAGAATTACTGATTTAGAGTCCACTTGTCTGTCTCGTGAAAAGTCTCGTCCGGAAACCATCTCAATGCCCATTACATCCAAAAAGCCATAATTAACCACGCGATACTCAAAATGCTGATTGTACGTGGGGTCCTTTCCCTGCCAGGAGATTGCAGATGTACCGGTGGTGGCGCCGATAAACCCAAAGTAAGCACTCGATGCTCCTTTGATAGCGGTAACGGTATTTAGTCTGTCAACAAAATGGCCAATATCTTCAGAAACCTTTCCTTCAGCATCAAAATAGACTACATGATCCCGATCAAATCCCAAATCCTTAGTTTGTGTATACTGAATCTGCAGGTAAACTATACCAACAAAAATGACAATGACAATGGAGAGGGTGAACTGAAATACTACTAATATCTTCCGAATCCAAACCTCGGCATTAGAGGCAATTATTTTCCCTTTGAGGACGTTCATGGGTTTAAACCCTGATAAATAAAGTGCAGGATAACTTCCAGCAATTACACCAGTCAATATAGTAATCCCTACTACGCCAGCCAACAAGTCATAATCCAGTGAAAACGTCATTTGCCTTCCTATAATGGATTGGAAGTTGCTCCAAAAAAGCCCCGTCAATCCAATGGCAACAATCAGAGAGATAGCAGCCATCAGAAGAGATTCAATAAAATACTGGCTAGCCAAAAGCAACCTACTGGCACCTACTACTTTTTTCACACCAATCTCTTTGAGTCTTCTAGTGGCATTTGCCGTTGATAGATTCATGAAATTAACACAGGCCATGAGCAAAGTGAAACCGGCAATCAAGGATAATAGCTTAACATATGTTATTCGACCACCGGACTGTTCTCCATTTTCATAACTACCATACAGATAATGCTCAGAAAATTTCTTTAAAAATAAATTTCTCTGATACTGACTCTCCACTTTTTCATTTAGTACATTATAGATCAGTGGATTCACTTTTTCAGAAGAAGCAGCATCACTTAAGAGCACATAAGTAGCTCCATATGTATTGCGCCAATCACTCAACCAGGGAATCTCCTCCATAAGTACACTGTAGGGGATCACATAATCAAATTGAAGTGTGGATTGCAGAGGTGGATCTGTACAAATTCCATCAATCCGAAAAGTTCGCTCCTGACTGTAAACCACTTGCTTTCCGATTAAATCACTGGTTGTCCCGAATAGCTTTTCAGCCATGGACTCAGTCAATACAATGCTAGTTGGATCTGACAATGGATTTGTACCGTATTGGATCAGGTCAAATGAAAACATTTTAAAGAAATCAGACTGAGCGTACATCCCTTTTCCCCGAATGTGTTTGCTGCCGTGAGATAGGACCTGATTTCCTTTATCCGAAAATCCGATTGCTGTAGCGGCATCTATCTGTGGTATTTGATCTTTGATGGCCTTTGCCAGTGGGCTTGGTGTTGACTCTTGCACTCCAATGTAATCAGGCCTTGTGTGCTGTTCCATCACTAGGTACAGTCTATCAGAATTCGAGTGGAATTTGTCAGTTTGAAATTCATTTGATACCCACAGAGTTATAAGCAGAACAGCGGCAAGTCCAGTACTCAACCCAATTAGGTTAATCAAAAATGACGATTTTCGCCTTTTATATCCACGAAAGGTGAGGATTAAACTGTGTTTGATCATAGCATTGTGATTTGAGTATTTTGATCTTTTAAAAGCAAATGGCCGTAAGTAATTGATCACCTGGTACCAGTAATTGAGTTGAGCTTTGAACAGCGACCTTCTTTCAAGAGTAGCGTAGAATTTTTCCTCCAGATCCCCGAGCACCTCTTCGGCCAGCTCGTCGCTGATGAGCCAGGTGAGTAGCCTGGAGGCTAGTTTGGGAGGTGTGGGGTTGCTCTTCAAAATCTACCTGGTAGTGATGGTGAAATTCTTAAACCACCCCTCAGAGCCATTACCAACCCATAATCCGATCTTTCCTTCGGCCTGATCGCTGATCTTCTCCACTTCCAGCGAGGCTGTTTTTGAGCCATTAACATACACTTTTATAAACGGGCCATCAACCTCTATTTTAGCATGAAACCATCCGTTTGGATCAGGTACAGGACTTATTTCACTTTCATACTTGCCAGGAAAATTTTCCCGAAGTACAGACCATTCGTTCTCAGGCATGGAGATATACTGTACGGAATGTGATTTTCGCTCAGGACTTTTAAAATTGAAAGGGCGGAAGTAAACACCATCAAAAGTGTCATTGTCCTTTCCATGGAAAGCAATCCCCACGAAGCTCTGTCCCCTGGCGTCCTTCCCTTTTATGTCCAGTTCTATCACTCCATTTCTAAAATCAGTTTTGTCTAGCCACAAAACACCATCTCCGGTAGCTGAATTAAGGTAAATCTGTTCACTGTCAAAACTTACCTCACGGTTATACACAGTCCATAGGCCTGCTTTTTCCAGTGGTTTTATCACACTTTGCGAGTAGCCTGATGGAACTATTAAAATCAGAACTATCCCTAATGAAAACTTTTTAAGTTTTATCATTGTCATAGAGTTGTTGAGTTATTTCAATTCGAAATTTAACTTGTCGATTGCCAGGCCAGGAAACTGTTTCCATAACGATACCCGCAAATCCCTGGACATTTCCAGCGCTCGTTTACCACTGGCCGTGATCGAGTAAATCCGTTTTCTTCTACCACCACGCTCTGCAGTTGGTTCGCCCATTTCGGAAGTCAGAAAACCTTTGTCTTTTAACCGGTCCAAAGTAGAATGCACCGAGCCAATAGATGATGACCTCCCCGACTGAGCTTCGAATTCTTCAGCTATTTTAAAAGCATATGCTTCATTGTTCAGGATACCCACCAAAAGCAAAAGCACCTCTTCAAACTCACCTAATCTTGTTTCCTTCATGTGTATGTTACTAGATTGTAGAACTAATGTACGCATTCATTTCTAATTTGTTCTACTATTTAGTAACTAATCAAATAAATCGTTGAAAATTGATACTTCAGGACTATATTTATACATGACCAATCAAGACTTTGTAAATATTGCACTTTCA
This sequence comes from Marinoscillum sp., assembly GCA_040218045.1. Lineage (GTDB taxonomy): Bacteria > Bacteroidota > Bacteroidia > Cytophagales > Cyclobacteriaceae > Marinoscillum. The sequence goes on along the minus strand of JAVJQA010000060.1, from coordinate 40,757 downwards.
TTTCCAGGGACTGTTGAGCATCCACATTTTGACAGAAGGGCCTTTAAAGTGGAGAAGAAACGCATCTTCACCACCCTCCATGAGTCCACGCACTCGGCAAATGTGAAACTCACTAAATCAGAGCAAATTGTTTTTTGTGAATTCGGTAGTGCCATCTATCCTGTTCCCAACAAGTGGGGAGAGCAAGGCTGGACAACTATTGAGCTCCCACAAATGGAGGAAGGTTTGGTAATGGAAATACTCAATTCGGCCTACAATGACCTCTTTAGTAAATAAGCAAACCATTCCATCCATTTTAACGTCATAAGGGTCTGATAATAATATAACATAAAGACCGTTTTAAGCTAAAAGTATCGCCTTGTCTAAATTTCTACTCTTTGCCGGAATGGGGTTGTTGACCCTGTTTTCCTCGGCCCAATCTTACACCATTAGTGGCTATATCCGTGATGCAGAAAACGGAGAAAATCTCATAGGAGCAACCATCCTGCAGAAAGGCACAACCAATGGTACTGTAACCAATACCTTCGGGTTTTACTCACTCACATTACCTGCTGGAGAGATTTCGCTTCAGATTTCCTTCGTTGGGTACCAGCTGCAGGAACAGGTCATAACCCTGAAAGAAAATGTTCGGCTCAATTTCGATCTCAGCGCGGGTACCACCCTGGATGCAGTAGTGGTCACGGCCGAAGAGCAGATCGAACAATCACCACAAATGAGTACCATTGACGTGCCCATTGAACAAATCAAGGCCTTGCCTGTGCTCATGGGAGAAGCTGACATCCTCAAAACCCTTCAACTTCTGCCTGGAATCCAAAGTGGATCAGAAGGATCTAGTGGGATTTATGTACGTGGAGGTGGGCCAGATCAAAACCTGATCCTTCTGGATGGTGTGCCTGTCTATAATGTTTCTCACCTTTTCGGATTCTTCTCAGTGTTCAACCCTGACGCCATCAACCGGGTAAATGTGGTCAAAGGTGGATTTCCTGCCAGATATGGTGGCCGATTGTCCTCTGTGATTGATATCTCTATGAAAGAGGGCAACAATCAAAAGTTTTCTGGTGAGGGATCCATTGGTCTAATAGCTTCAAAACTAACCTTGGAAGGCCCTATTGGCAAAAATGAAAAGACCTCCTTTATCGTGTCCGGCAGAAGGACCTATATCGATATACTCACCAGGCCAATTATCAAAGCCAGTAGCGATGGTGAAGCCACCGGCGGCTACTATTTCTATGACCTTAATGGAAAAATCAACCACAAAATCTCCGATAATGATCGACTTTACCTGAGTTTTTACAATGGCTATGACAAGGGTTTTGGTAAATCCAAATATGACTATAACAATGGTACAGAAAAAGTGGAGTCAATCGAAGAGTTTGGATTGGGATGGGGCAATACCATTGGGGCCATGCGCTGGAACCATGTTTTCGGCCCAAGGCTCTTTGGTAACCTCACCGGAACTTATAGCAAGTATAAATTCAGGATCTTCAGTAGCTATGAGGACAAAGTAACTTCCTCAGGAGACACTGAGACCTCAGAAGAACTCATCGAATACTTCTCCGGAGTAGATGACTTTGCATTGAAGATGGATTTCGATTACCTACCCAATCCAATTCACAATTTTAAATTTGGCATCTCTGCTACCCACCATAATTTCAACCCTGGTATCTTCGGCTATGACACCAACTCTGAAGGCCAGGAAGATACCGTGATCAGTTCCCAGCAGACCAGGGCACTTGAGTTTTATACCTATGCGGAAGATGACTTCTCAGTGACTACTAAACTGCGGGGAAACATAGGTATTCATTACTCTGCGTTCCTTGTGAACAACCAATATTATCATTCCCTCCAGCCGCGTTTGTCATTCAGGTACCTGGTCACCTCCGACCTGTCACTCAAAGCATCTTATGCCACTATGAACCAGTACATTCACCTGCTCACCAATGGTGGGATTGGGCTACCAACAGACCTCTGGGTACCCGCTACAGACAGGATCAGGCCGCAATCTAGCTGGCAAGTAGCGCTGGGAGCAGCCAAAACTTTTGAAGGGTATGAGGTAAGTGTGGAAGGTTACTATAAGGAGATGAGCAACTTAATAGAATATGAAGAAGGTGCTTCATTTTTCAACCTGGGCACAGACTGGCAGGACAAAGTAACATCCGGCGATGGCACCAGCTACGGAGCAGAGCTATTGATCCAGAAGAAAACGGGCAAGTTCTCAGGATGGATAGGATATACCCTGAGCTGGACCTATCGCAAGTTTGAAGAACTCAACTTTGGTGAGAAGTATCCTTACAAATACGACCGAAGACATGACATTAGTGTAGTTGGTATTTATGACTTCTCAAAAAGATTTTCACTTTCAAGTACCTGGGTTTATGGTACGGGCAATGCCATCACCCTGCCAAAATCAACTTATCCACACAACCCTGAAAACAGCTACTCCTGGTATGATGAAATCAACAACTATGGCAGCAGAAATAGCTTCCGAATGGCCGCATATCATCGAATGGATCTTGGCCTGACCTGGACCAAAGACAAGAAGAATGGCGTAAGGTCCTGGTCACTCGGTGCTTACAATGTGTACAACAGAAAGAACCCATTTTACATTGCGGATGGATATGATAATGAAGGCAACAAACATTTTTATCAATACAGCCTCTTCCCGGTGATCCCTTACTTCAGGTACAACTTTAAATTCTAAGAAAATGAAGATCCTAAACCCATATAACCCAGCAATCTTCTTCATGACCATACTATTGATCTGGAGTTGTGAAACCATCATAGATGTGGACCTGCCTAAGCATGAACCAGCCATCGTGCTCAATTCATTTTTTGGCACTGACACCACCTTTCAGGTAAGACTAGCCCAAAGCAAGGACATCCTGGATGGCTCTTATGAATTCAAAACAGTCTCCGGAGCACTTGTTGAGCTCTATAAAAATGAAACGTTGATTGGAGAAATGACGGAATCAGAGCCTGGCTTCTACACACTGCTGGAGTACCCTGAACAAGGTGCATCTTACAGGATTTTAGCCTCCAAACAGGGATTTGAAAGTGTTGAATCGGAAGATATCGTTCCGCAGAGGACCGCCAACCCGCAAATTGAAAAAATAGAACGAAAGACTAACGAGTACAACGATCAACTCTTCCACCTTACCTATTCCCTAGAGGACCAACAGGGCGAGGACTTCTATGAGGTACTGGTGTTTATTTATATCCCGCGCTATGATTATTACTCGGATGAAGATACTTCCTATCAATATTTCAATGGCTATTGGAAGGAGAGGGTTTACTATAATGAAGTAGGTGCCGAACTCAATGAATTTGAAGATACCGGAGATCCCACAGTCTTCTCCGATGAGCTTTTCAATGGCAAGAAGTTTACCAACACCATAGAAATCTACTACTATTATTATGATGAGGGCCCTGATCCTCAGAAGGACAAAGCGAAACTGACAATGGAGGTTCGACACCTTTCTGAGGCCATGTACTTGTACAAAAAGAGCCTCAAACTGCAGGAAGACAGTCGTGATAACCCTTTCGCCGAAGCAGCCCAGGTATATAACAACATTAAAGACGGTTATGGGATCTTCGCTGGCTACTCGGTGGAAGCAATCGAATACGAATTTGACCCTCAATAATCCCGTGTATGCTCAGAAGGCCTGAACCAAATTCAATGTTTAACTAAGCTTTTTTAGGTTGGTCATTCTGTCCCAAAGCTTCGGGACAGAATGACTTTTAAAGTGCGATTAGCCCTTAACTAGACGACATTAGAGCCCGGTCAAAACATAATATCGACATATACGTATATTATGAACTATGAAAGGAACACAACTTGGAGAGTTTGAAGAAATCGTCCTCTTGGCCGTTTGTAAACTCTACCCTGATGCTTATGGAGTGTCGGTCAAAAATGAGATCAATGACACTGCCAACCGCTCCATTAACTTGAGTACCGCACATGGTGCCCTCAACCGTCTGGAAGAGAAGGGTTTGGTAGGAAGTGAATTCGGAGAAGCTACGTCCACCCGAGGTGGAAAGCGAAAAAAGATGTTTACCATCACATCTATAGGTCTTAAGAAACTTAGAGAAGCCAAAGAACTACGCGACGGACTTTGGTCCCAAATCCCAGAAGTTGTTTTTGATCTTCACCAATCATGAGGCTGCCCGGATACATAGAGCGTCTCATCAAATTCCTGTTTCACCAGGAAGTATCAGAAGAAATATCCGGTGATCTACTGGAAGAGATGGAGGACTATCAATCCCGAAATTCCAGATTCAGCACACACCTCCATCTGATCAAGACCACCTTGCTCTTCCTGCGCTTTCGCTATACGTGGCATCAATTCAACCTCAAAAACGCTAACTACATGCAATTCAACACCTCACTCAAATCTGCCTGGAGAAACCTCAAAAAAGACAAATCAAGCCTTACCCTAAACGCTATCGGCCTCACGATTGGCTTCATTTTGTCCATGGTGATCTTTTTGGTGCTCCATCGGGAGCTTACTTTTGATCAATGGCATTCTAAATCAGACCGGATTTTCCGGGTAACCCATGACGAGACCATTTCTGCAAAGTCAACCCGTCACTTGGCGACCGTGGGACCTCCGGTTGGCCCGGCTCTTAAGCAGGATTACTCCGAGATAGAGAATTTTGTTAGGTTCCGCTATACGCCCACACAGCCCGTACGACATGACAATACCAGCTTCTACGAGAACCGCATTTTCTATATTGACAGCACGCTTTTCTCTGTTTTTGATTATCCGCTGGCACAGGGCAATGAAAAATCGGCGCTTGTCGACCCCAACTCTGTGGTGATCACACAGGATATTGCCTTCAAGTATTTTGGAAAAGATGATCCCCTGGGAAAACGGCTGGAAATATCCGGTGAATCGTATACCGTGTCCGGTGTTTTTGCACCTACTCCCTCCAACACGCATTTCGACTTTGACATTGTCATGCCTTTCCATGCATTTGAGGTGCCTTTCGGGTATCCTGTGACTTTGAACGACTGGGGATGGATTTCATTTCATACTTACGTGCTGCTCAAAGAGGATGTCAATGCCACAATAATGGAGGCCCAATTGGTGGATTTTATCAAAACCCACTGGCCAGAGGATCGGTGGGATGCCTTTCGGTTCAGAATGCAACCCCTAGCAGATATCTACCTCGGTGAGGTTAAAAATGACATCCTTGCATCTGGCAACTGGACAAATATCTATGCCTTTGGCATTGCAGGTGCTTTGTTGCTTGCACTGATTATTTTCAATTATACCAACTTATCCGTCGCCAGGTCCCTTACCCGAACTAAAGAGGTAGGTGTACGGAAATCAATGGGCGCTGCCAAAGGGAGCATCTTCATGCAGTTCTCCTTCGAATCCATGATTTTGGCCATTTGTTGTCTCTTGATTTCAACACTTCTGCTCTTCCCGACCATCAATTTCCTACAACAATCCTTGGGAATAACTCTAAACTTGCCAACCTGGCAGGAAGGCCTCAAAACGCTCTTACCTTTCGCCATTCCCTTTGCATTAATCATCGGGTTTGTGGCCGGGCTTTATCCTGGTTTGGTCATGATGAAAGTAAGGGCTGTACAGGCTCTCACCAGAAATTTGTCCGGTGGATCCATGAGCATGAGTGTAAGGAAAGTCCTGGTCACCATGCAGTTTGTCATTACCATTGCCTTGCTATCTGGCAGTATCATTATCTACAAGCAAATTCGCTACATGCAGGAAAAAGACCTGGGATTTGACCAGTCGACGTTGGCTGTGTTGCGGGTACCAGGGCCTACACTTTTGGAGGAATATGATGTACTGAAAAATCAACTATTGGAAATCCCCAATGTGGAACGAGTGAGTGTGGGTGGAGGCAGAATGGATGGTGACAATGGCAGTGTCCCGGTAAAAACCCCTGATATGGAAGAGTCATTGCCCATGTTTGTGGAAGCGGTTGATTATGGTTTTTACAAAACCCTGGGCATAGAAATGGCTGCTGGCAGAGAATTCTCAAAGTCATTTAGTGCTGATAGTGCCGGAGCAGTGATCGTAAATGAAACTGCTGTAAAAACGATGGGCTACACAACCAATGAAGAAGCCCTCGGCAAAGAGATTCAGGTGAGTGATATACGAAGTGGGAAAATCATAGGGGTAGTGTCGGATTACCATTTCACTTCGCTGCACCACAAAATTGGTCCGCTGGCCATCGTCTATCCACGCACTTATCTGGAAGATGTCTATTTGAAAATTCAACCTGGTAATCTTATGTCCATGGTCAACAGCATAGAAGCAAAGTGGCAGGCCCTATTTCCTGAATTGCCTTTTGATTTGATCTTTTTGGAAAACCATCTCAACCAACTTTATCAAAGTGACGTGGCCTTTGCCAAACTCTTCAGGTTGTTTACCATCGTCACTATTTTGATTGCATGTTTAGGGTTATATGGGTTGATCTCCCTGATTACGACTCAAAAAATTAAAGAGATCAGCATGCGTAAAGTACTCGGAGCCACCTTACAAAACCTGATCTCCAGTTTGTTCAAACCATTTGCCATCTACATAGGCATAGCGCTTGTTCTGGTTTCGCCAATAGCTTACTACCTGCTCAGTCAGTGGCTTTCTAACTACGCCTATAAGATTGACCTGGGCTGGATTTGGTTTTTACTCGCAGGACTTGTGGTTATGGTCACAGCTTTTATTGCCACGCTCAGTCATTTGAGCAGGATTGCCAGGATCAATCCGGCGAGGACACTTAGGAGTGATTGAAAACTCTTTACCAAGGGCGGTCATCTCTCCTTATCTGCCAGATTGAATCCAGTTAACCCATTCGGTCTCGGTGCTATACTGGCGATCAGGAAAATTTTCATGTAGAAATAGCAAAGCATCTCCCTTGAAGGTCTGCAAGTTAGAATTCAAAAAATCTATAAGTGTTAAAGCTCCTTTGGAGAACAGGTGCTTATACACTGTTTCTGGATACCCTGAGTTGCCTATGATCTTCATAGCCATATAACTGGCTTTGGGGTCGGGAAAGGATAGCATGCTAGCAAGCAATTCCAGATCCTTTTGTGCAGTAGTCAGGGACACCGTGAGTGATTGGCTTAAAATCTTGTTAATTTCATGCCGTTGCAATAAATCATCGGAAATCATACCCATAAGCAAAAGGTTTAAAGTTTCTGGGTTTTCAATCAAATATGCTTCTATAAAAGCTGAGTCCTTGTCAGATAGGTCTGAAGTAATTTTACTGATTTTCACAGCAGCTAAAGAATCTTGGGTTGACAAACTCGAAACAGTTTCTACTGAAGGTCTAATGATGGCCAATCGCTCGGTATTCTCCCAGTTCACATTGCCAGACATGAAATCTTCGGCATTTTCAGGCCATATAGTGGAATAGACCGCTTTGCTGTTTATGCTAAAGGAATCTGCCATACATACATACCCATTACTCAGATCTTTACCCGTTGAAGACTGGTACATCGTGGCAAAGTCCTCTTTTGTTCCATCCCAGCCCCATATCTCGAGCTTGTCAAGGCTTTGGGTTAGACATGGAGAAACTATTGTCAAGTTGAAAAATAAGGCTATCATAAAAATTTTCATATCGGAATTAATTTTGTTTGGGCTAAAAGTAGAAATTGCCGATCACCCACTATGTCAACTGGGGTTAAGCTGTGTTAATTAGTGTGAACACTGGGGCATTTGCAGTCTGCACCTGATAAATTTGATGGACATGAAAAAGCAGATCGTTTTTATTCTGGTTCTAATGACCGTGAGCACATGTGTACTCATCTGTTTTCAGTTCTACTGGAGTTATCAGTCCTACCAAACCTCAATGGATCATTTTGAAGTGGAAGTAAATGATGCTTTCCGTGAAGCGATAAATGAAGAAAAAGAGCTGAGAAGACTAGCAATTGTTCAGCAATACCAAGGTTGGTTGGCAGATACCAGTCAGATAGAAATAAGCTGCCGATTGGTCATGGATAGCCTCACCCAATTTACCATTACCGAAAAAGGCCCCGACTCTTTGTCTAGAATCAACAGTTTCTCTATGTCTTTCCCTTCTTTCAAGGGAAAGCTCGATTCTATTACAACTGAAGCAAAAGAGTATTTCATTCACCAGTTTGGACAAGAAAACATTCTAAGAGACTTGAGAGCTGGAGCAATTGTATTTTACACCCAAGGCTTAGGACACAAACTGCGTAAAGCCACGCTTGAAAGCAGCGTCAACCTCAATGCACTAGACTCTTTATACCATAGGCAACTAGAAGACCGTAATGTAAATGCCAATTTCACACTCATACACGACTCAACCTCAAACTCCATATCGACAAATACCCCTTCGTTAATAACTGAAGCATTCAACACTGGCATCACCACTAGGGATGACCTACATGTAACAGTAATGCCAACTGAAGATATTAATAATGTGGTACAAAAAAATAGTCAACTTGTAAGTGCAAGCTTTGCAAACCCTATTGGTGTAATGCTCCGCCGGATGAAAGGAATCTTGCTCAGCTCAATAGTCCTGACCGGGATTGTTATTTTCTGTTTTTTCTACACAGTAAAAACGATGCTGCAACATACAAAACTAACGGAGCTGAAGAATGACTTTGTAAATAACATGACACATGAACTAAGGACGCCTGTAGCTACTATTATGGTGGCCATTGAGGCCATACAAAACTTCAAGTTAACCCCCCAAACTACAAAAGATTACCACGGGATCATTCACGAACAGGGTAACCGGATCTCCTTGATGATCGACAAGATCCTCAAAAGCCTGGCAGTGGAGCAAAGCAAGTTGGAACTGTCAATGAACAGGTTTGATATACGCACGGTTGTGGAAGAGGTGGCCCATCAGTTCAAACCTCAGTTGGAGCATTTCAATGCTGATCTGCGGCTGACAATGGAAAAGGCAGGATTAGTGGTTGTTGCAGATCGGAGCCATATATCCAACGTCATTTCCACATTACTGGACAATGCTTTTAAATATAGCCAGAAGACAATTGCAATTTCCATCAATTTATATAGTAAAAATGGATATGCCCATTTGGAAGTGACCGATTCCGGTATTGGAATACCTCAGGAATATCAACAAAAAGTATTTGAAAAATTCTTTCGTGTCCCCTCGGGCGATCAGCACAATGTCAAAGGCTATGGTCTCGGTCTTAGCTATGCCCGCACAGTTATCGAAAAGCATAGTGGCAGTATCAGATTATCCAGCAAAGAAAATATTGGAACTTGTGTAACCATAACCCTCCCTTTAGTTAAGCATGAAACTACCTAAACTGCTTTTTCTGGAAGATGAACCATCTTTGGCGCGGATAGTATCTGAAAGCCTAACAAGTGCCGATTTTTCAGTCACCCACGTGTTAAATGGACAAGAAGGACTCAATTTATTTCATAACTCACATTTTGACATATGTGTGGTGGATGTAATGATGCCCGAACTGGACGGTCTTACGTTCGTGAAAGAGCTGCGGAAGACAAATAAAAAAGTACCGATCATATTCCTGACAGCAAAATCCATGACCGAAGATGTAGTGAAAGGATATAAAGAAGGTGGCAATGATTATCTGAAAAAACCCTTCAGTTTAGAAGAACTTATCCTAAGGATAAAAGAGCTACTAAAAAGAACCTATGGTGAACCTCAAAGCGAATTGCCCATTGGCCATTATTTGTTTTACCCAGTACAGCAGGAGCTATGGCTAAACGATCAGTTCATCACCAAGCTCTCCTACCGAGAAACACAACTCCTGCACCTCCTTGCTCAGCATAAGGATCAGGTACTAGACAGAAAAATATGCCTGTTGGAACTCTGGGGTGATGACAGCTTCTTTCAAGCCAGAACAATGGATGTATACATAAGCAAACTTCGTAAGCACTTAAGTCAGGATCAAAACGTAGAAATCATGAATGTCAGAGGTGTGGGTTATAAGCTGATAACTAAGGTTATGAGAGATAATAAAGATTACAAATAAAACGAGCCATCACAAAAGCACTGACTAATGCGACTACTCGTTTACATTGTTTTTATTCAGTCCTCAGCTTTTCTGAAGGATTGACCAGAACTCTCTATGCCTGATATGCACCCTGTGCTATTTCAAATTGTAGGGTCAAGATGCGTGCGAATATGTTCCAATCAAAAGCTGCTTCCGGATTCTGAATTCATAATATTTACGCCAGTTCACTGAAAATGACTCACATCATTCGGTAGATTTGCTGCCAAATCATTAAATGCATGTCCTACTTCCAAATAGCCAGAAACCATCCACAAATACTCGGCTATGGGGCGCTCCACTATTTCTTTTCAGCGATAGGACAGACTTTTCTGATCAGTGTTTGTGTCCCATTTATCCAGTCGGATTTGGGTCTGACCGGGCTTGGCTTCAGCAATCGCTATGCTATTGCCACAGTGGCCAGTGCGCTTGTGCTTCCACTCATAGGCGGATGGGTTGACAAGGCCAAACTTTCAGTGGTTAGCTTAATCGGCGGATTGGGGCTCGTGACAGCCTGTTCGGTGATGTTTCTCAGCTCCAAATGGCCGGTATTGCTTCCTGGTTTGTTCCTACTCCGGTTTTTTGGCCAGGGCGGAATGGTCCTTATCGGCTCCACAGCCATCGCCAAGTTCTTTACCAAGAACCGGGGTAAAGGCCTTTCCCTGGCCAGCATGGGACTGCCTTTTGCAGAAACTTTCATGCCTTTGGTTTTTGTGTATATGATAGGCGCACTTGGTTGGGAAACTGCCTGGCTTTGCCTTGGATTGGCGGCGGCCATTATTTTCATACCAGCCACTTTCCTCCTGATCAGAAGTCACTCCTCTGAAGCCACCGAAGAGCAAGGTGGCAACCAATCCCCGGCAACTGATTTCACACGCAGGCAAGTATTGCGTGATCCTTATTTCTACCTGCTCCTGCCCGTGATGCTCTTTTTGCCTTTTTTTATTACCGGCATTTTTATTCACCAAAACATGGTGGCATCCGAGAAGGGCTGGTCCATGGAATGGATGGCTTTTACATTTATTGGGTATGGCATTTCCAAAGTCGCCATGTCCTTTATGGGTGGATCACTCATTGACAAATTCACCGCTAGAAAGGTTTTTGTTTTTTATCTACTCCCCTTGGCCCTTGGGTTGGCTTTTCTACTTCTGGGAGATCACAAGGTTTTCGGATTCCTCTATATGTGTTTGCTCGGGATGACGGCAAGTCTTGGGTCGCTCACCGGAGTGGCCATCTGGGCAGAAATGTACGGTTCGAAAAACCTGGGTGCCATCAAAAGCATGATCACCATGATCCTGGTGGTATCTACTGCTCTTGGGCCGATTGTTATTGGGTGGGGAATGGAGCGTTCATTTACCATTACATTGATTTCAGGCATTGGTATGATTTTTATTCTGATCATTTTGAGCTACTTTGTAGTGAATCAGAACCTTAAATCACCTGATTAAAACCCAATGAAAAATGTTGCCTTGATTACCGGTGCTTCCAGTGGGATAGGTCTCGAGTTGGCCAAAACCCATGCTACCCATAGAGGAGACCTGATATTGGTGGCACGAAGCACAACCAAACTGGAGCGTTTAAAAAAAGACCTTGAATACCTACATGGCATAAAGGTCTTGTGCATTCCCAAAGATCTTTCCATTCCGGATTCCGCCCAGGAGGTCTATGACCAAGTGGCCCAGCAGGAAATCCAGGTAGACTATCTGATCAACAATGCCGGCTTTGGTGACTTTGGGCTCTACCACGAAACCAGCTGGGAAAAAGAGGAAATGATGATCAACCTCAACATCCTCGCCCTGACCCAATTGACCAAGCTGTTCGGTACAGATATGGTAAGCCGGGGAACTGGCAAAATCATGAATGTCTCTTCAACGGCCGCCTTTCAACCTGGTCCGCTGATGGCGGTCTATTATGCCACCAAACATTATGTGCAGGCATATTCAGAAGCACTTTATGAAGAATGGAAAGCATTTGGCGTTTCGGTAACGGCACTTTGCCCTGGAGCCACACAATCCGGCTTTTCGGAAGCGGCGGATATGGAAAACTCAAAGTTGTTTAAGGGAAAGAAGCTCCCCACCGCCAAAGAAGTGGCAGAGTTTGGCTACAAAGCCATGATGAAAGGTGAAATGACAGCTATTCATGGGGCCATGAATTCAATGATGGCCCAAAGTGCAAAATTCGCTCCGAAGAAGCTGGTCTTGAAAATGGTGAGAAAAATTCAGGAGAAAGGTTAACATTAGGATGTCAAATTACCTTAAATCAAAAATCAAGGTGTCATCCCGAATTTAGTTCGGGATCTTCTTTAATCAGCTATCCAGTCCCCTATTTGATCCTTTAGTTTGTCCCTCCTGCGCTGGGCCACCAGATAGATCCGTCTTTTCTGTCCAATAGAGGAAGCCATCTTCATGATGTTGTTTTGCATAGCAGTGTATTCCAGAATTCTTTCATCGGTAAATCGTGCTTCGTTAAATATCAACTTATCATTCAGGAAGTCATTCAGGTCATCCAAATAGTTCCAAAAGACTTCTTCCCCAAAATCTACCTGGCTTTGATATTCATAGTAATTGACCATGGACGTTTTCAAGTCCAGGTCTCGAATTAGTGAAACATTTCCTGTAGTCATTATTGAGTTAAAGGAAGTAGCATTAATGCCGTAATGATTAAAATTATTGACTTTTAAAATCAACCGGGCCAGGGAATCCAGCACGTGAGGATGATTGGCTCGATACAAGGAATCGACCAGTTGCAAATATTCCAAATCTCCTTCACAATCCTTAATGGCATGTACCAGCCCAAGACCATCTTCATCCAGCTCCTGGATCATGTTGGTGACATAAAACCCAATCATCTGTGTTTGCTTACGTGCCTCCTGGCACTTGTTGAGTGAAAAAGCAATCGAGATACCAAGTATCACGATGATCAGGTCTAAGAGTTTATCTCCCAGGCTACTTTTGGTTGGCATAAGCGTACGGTTTGAACTTAAAGATAATCAAGTTGTCTTTTTTGGAACCTGTTGGTAGCTTTCGCTAAGCTGTCTGCCTCTCTGGCATCAGGTTTTCACTTTTCCATAAAGGGTGCTGGTGGAGGGATCAATCCTCATGGCAGCATCGGCCACCACATAAATCCCAAAGAACGCCTATCCGTAACGTCCTTCAACTTGTTACCACTAGCTCCATCATGTGAAGAATATCCAGGCATCTTCCAGATACCGAAACAAGTTCGGCATGACAGAAAGATGCAATGCGATTCCAGAATTCCCCACCAAACACCAATCCGTGTCGTCATCCCGAATTTAGTTCGGGATCTTCGATCAATATTACCCTATTTGACGTTAGGTGTGTTACCCACTCTGCTATATCCTTGGATCTTGCCTAATCCCTGTGGTCTTTTGCTTCATTCGTTTTCTTCATAATAATAGGAATAGTCAATACCTTTCATATAAGTTTCACGGTCGTGGATTTTGTCAGTGAGTGCATCCGCCAAAAGTGCTTCCAGTGTGTCGCTTTTAGTCGGGCTCAACTTCATTGCACTCATATAATCGGCTTTGCTTATTTTACTCCAATCCACACATTTTTTGAGTCGTTTTTTCAAGATCAAATCCAACCATACCCTGGCGCTTCTCCCATTCCCTTCCATAAACGGGTGAGCTATGTTCATTTCCATATATTTACTCACGATTTCGGAAAAAGTAGTTTCGGGCATTGTCTCTATTTTTACTAGTGTCTCGTCCAGAAAGCGTGCAGCAGCAAATTGGAATCCACCTTTTGAGATATTTTTTTGGCGTATCTGTCCGGCAAAATCATACAGCCCACCAAATAGATAAGCGTGGATTTGTTGCAAGCCCTGGGTAGTGCCTACTTCTATGTTTTCAATAAATGAACTTTCAAATAAGGCGTAGGCTTTGGTTTTGCTCTTGCCATCAATAGTCTCATCACTGTAGGTACCACTCAATAAAGCGATTGGCTTTTTTGCTGGGAAACTCCTTGCCCAAAGAGATAATTCCGTCATAATCCAGCATATCAGAGTTGTATTGTTTTCCATCGGCCGCAGTAAGTTTGAGGCTGTCCGAAAAGTAATTTGGGCAGCTTTTTTTTATGACTAGTCACATAGATTAATTATATTACATATAATGTTACATATCTATGAGCAAGCCTGTTTCTGCAAATCTTTTCAGTGGCTTCAATCTGAGCCTCTATATATGCATGGCAGTAAGAGGCGGTCTTTTCATTTCTGTGGATAGCTTTAACTACGCTATCATCGGGCATATGTGTACCAAACCATGTATAGTAACCTTGTTCCCGCTGCTCCAGTCGTCCGGCATTGTCAATCTCTATTCCAATGCTATACTTGTTGAGTTCATCACGATCTTTCCACTTACTGACCCCGGCATGCCAGGCTATAGTATCAAATGGCACCAGTTGAATAACCTCACCAGCCTGGCCTATTACCACATGCGCAGAGGCCTTAGCCTCAGGACTGGTCAGCCACAGTGCCGATGATTCTGCTGATCTACCTCCAGTAAAATGTATGACCAAAGTATCAGGACCGTTGCCAAACTTACCCGCTCACATTTGGTGACGACTTGTAACCTACAAGCTCAGAAATGGATTGGCCAGTATTGCCGCATGAATCAATGTGAATGCGAGTTCCTGAGCAGGTTTTCATAATTGTGAAACTACGGAGGCGATGAGATCAGCCGACGAGATTGCCTCCAAAGAAATTGATCTATAAAAAGACCGTAATTTTTCCGCGGTTCAATTGTTGGTCAACTATAGCTCAACATCGTTCCTCATAGATCAAACCTCAGGCTCCCAGCCTGCTTCATATTCTCTTTTCACCTGCTTTTGAGCTTCTGTGTTGTTCAGAATTGCCCCAGACTTAATGTCAATATCCAGACTGACTTCCAGGTCCTGAGCAATATTTCCCAAATGACAGAGGTGTGTAGAAATACTACCATCGTCGATCGGTGCATTGAGTTTATCCCCTTCTCTGATTGCCGCTAGAAAATTTTGAAAATGCCTGACTGTGAGACCATCAAAGCCACTTGTATCCGATGTAGAAGATGATGTCCCCGGGTTATCTTCTTTGATATAACTCAACTCATTGCCTTTCAGGTCCAAAAGCTGGTAGCCATCCCTGTCCAGTAAAATTGATCCGTCCTTGCCATGAATAAAGGCTCCCCGTCCACGATTATGCACTGGCATGCCATTACAGCTTTTACCTTCCCAGGAAATCATCTTCCCATCATCAAATTCATAATTGGCAATCTGGGTGTCATAAAACTGCCAGTCATCTTTAAAATGAAACCTGCCACCAGTAGAGACGACCCTCTTAGGAAAATCCACTCCCAAAGCCCAGCGACATACGTCGATCTCATGTGTTCCATTGTTATGAATTTCACCAGTTCCCCAGGTTCTGAACCAATGCCAGTTGTATGGATGAACATTGTCACGATACGCTTCTCTTGGGGCCGGGCCTTGCCATAAGTCCCAATCCAGGGTGTCCGGAACAGGTACTACCTTGCCATTACCAATGGTGCCACGAGTATTGGAGTACCAGGCTTTAGCATAGTACACCTCTCCAATTTTACCTTCCCTGATGTCTTTGATGGCCTGGTTGGAGGTGATAGATGATCGTTGCTGGTTGCCCATTTGACAGAGAACCCCGTATTTTTTATAAGCTTCCAGCAGTAAGTTGTTCTCATGCAAATTGTGACTACATGGCTTCTCCACATATACATGCTTGCCAGCTTTCATTCCCAGAATAGCCATTGGAGCATGCCAATGCTCAGGAGTGGTAATGACCACCGCATCGACATCTTTTTTATCTAGAATTTTCCTAAAGTCAGCGTGTTTTTTAGGCCTATACCCCAAAGTTGTTTTCGCATATTCCAGAAATTTATCAAGTCTCACAGCATCAACATCACAAACATCAGTCACCTTGACATTCTCACAGAGCGAAATAGACTGAGCCAAGGCATATGACCTGCCACCTGTTCCGATGATGGCAACATTCACAGTTTCGTTAGGAGAAAATGCCCAGAGATCATTAGAAGACATTAAATAGGTGGCTCCAACTCCAGCCAGAGCAGAATTTCGGATAAAGGTTCGCCTGTTTGATTTCATCTTTTAGGGTTTTGGGATTTAAGAAAATTCAAGTTCCGGATAGTCCGACCAATACTTTATTTTGCCATCATAAAGTGCATCCAGCGAAATCTGAACACATTTAGCTGTTTGAGCCCCTGATTTCACATCGGAAATCACAGGAGCATCGTTCACTATGGAGTTATAAAATTGTTTTAATGCATCCAATGTTGGATCGTTGCCTGGTGCGTCTATAGGGGTGCCTTTCCCGCTGTTCCATGCTTGCAGAGTGGCCCCGGATACCCCATCAACGATTCCTTTCTCAGTCAAGTCTCTACTTTCCGCAAAAACCACACCTTTTGTGTAGTCTAAAATCATAGTGCCTTCTGAACCTAACACTTTGATTTGATAGTCTTCATAGCCATTGGTAGTAGTGCAGGTAAAGGAAGCATCCAGTCCGGATGGATATTCGAATAGCAGGTGGACATTATCATAGGTTTCGCGTCCGTCGTTCCAATGATCAATCCCTCCAAACCCGGTAACTTTTGCCGGCTGGCTGTTCATTGCCCAATTGATGAAATCAATTTGATGAGACATTAACTCGGCAACTAACCCGCCTGAGTATTCGCGATACATCCTCCAGTTGATAAGTCGTTCCCATTTCGGATCTGGAACTGGTCGTCGCCAATCGCCATTTCTATTCCATTGAGATTCGAATGATGTGATCTCACCAATATAACCTGATTGAATAATCTCCACTGCACGATTGTAAAGCGGACTACTATGGTATTGATGCCCGGTTTGGAAAACCTTATTGCTTTGAGCAGCCGCAGAGAGTACACGCTGAGTCTCATCCAGGCCTTTAGTCATGGTTTTTTCACAGTAGACATGCTTTCCCGCTTTCAAGGCAGCGATGGCAATTTGATCATGAGTACTGAATGGTGTACTTATCATTACAGCATCTACATTCTTGTCATTCAACAGGTCATTGTAATTGTGATACCCCTTTGCTTTTGGAGCTTTTGAAAGACCTTCCGTCAAGCGAAAAGGAATGACATCAGCGCATGCTACTACCTCAAGTCCATCTATTTGAGTGATCAGGCTCATCAGTCCTTTGCCACGATCACCGGTGCCAATTACACCTATGTTTACTTGCTTCTGACCAAATGAAACTGGCATCGCAGATAAATATCTGGCACCCACAAACACACCTCCTGTGATTGTCAGCCCGGATTTGAGAAATCTACGTCTGCTTTCTTCTGATTTCATACTAATTGAATTCCCTGATCTTGATACTTCTATAACTCACATTGTCCCCATGGTCCTGCAACAAAATAGACCCTTCAGGCCACTGACCGAAGTTCTCCCAAACCTTGTACTTGCTATAAGCTACTAAAGCCCTGAACATTTGCGAAGTTCGGTCGTACTCAACCACTTTTTCATTGTTGAGCCAGTGTTCCACTTTGCCGTCCTTAGAGACAATACGCGCCTTGTTCCATTTGTCAATGCCTTTGAATTGTTTACTCCTGCCTGGCACTGAGAGGTTTTCTGCAGCAATTAGATCGTAAAGTGATCCCACCGTCCGGTTTCCATTGACTCCCATTTTGGCATCAGGGTGATTTTGGTCATCCAGCACCTGAAATTCACATCCTATAGCCGAGCCACTATGCTTGTTCAGACTAGGGTCCACAAAGTATTTAATCCCACTGTTGGCCCCTTTGGTAATCTTAAACTCCAACTCCAATTCAAAATCGGAATACTTCGTGGTAGTTACAATATCTCCGGGTCCTGTGGCTTCTCCACCATCAGTTTTCAAAATAACAAGTTCTCCATTCTTCATTTCCCAGCCACTTGTGGGAAACTCGTCAAGCTTTGCTCCACGCCAGCCGTTTGAACTTTTTCCGTCCCAAAGCAACCTCCATCCATTGCGCTTCTCCAGGTCCGTCAGCTCGTTTTTCAAATAGCTCATTTGTGCCACTTCAGGATCAACATCCGATAGGTTAGACTTCACATCTTCTGTAAGGATTTTGATGTCTTTCCACTTTACCTGATAACCTTTCTCACTTTCCCCAATACTATGAACCTGAAGCCCAATAAAACCTCGGGATGTAGCGTCATCTACCAGGTAGCTGCACATTCTTCCGTTGATATAAGTCCTTATCTCGTTTCCAAAGCACTCAATGCGTACATCATTCCATTTGCCCAACTCAAAGGCACTCCTCGCCTGGGTATTGATACTTAATGGATACAGCCAACCTCTAAGAGACTCCTCATAAATTCCACCAGAGAAGGCTCTTGGGGAAGGGTCTATTTCACACTGATAGCCCCTGACCACCTGGTCAATAAGATTACTCCGAAACTGGATACCGGAATTCAAATGATTGGAGAGAAAGACCCTGAGCTCCAGGATAAAATCCCCATAGGTCTCTTTGGAACATAAGAAAGTATTGGGAGAGTTAAGTACGGCAGTGCCGACAATTACGCCATCTACTATCTGATATTTGGCTTTGCCACCTTGTGATTCCCAACCTGAAAGGTCCATGCCATTAAAAAGTGGAGTCCAGTTTTGCGCAAATAGAAAGCTGCTCAGCAACAGGAACTGAAGCGAAAGTATACATCTCATTTTCGAATTAATTAGGGTTCTTAGAATAGCAAATTAATCATTTCGTGTGTAAATAGTACACACTTTATGAGACTAGTCAACCGAGGAACTGAAGGGATGCGAATACTGAAGACTTCAACTGATGGAACAGGTCAAACAAAAAGAGGGGCAGTGCCCCTCTTTTTCGCTTAATCCATTCAAAACCGAATGGTAAATTCAATTACCAATTTAAAAAACAACTATGAAATTCTCTACTTTAAAACACTAATGAATTACAAAAATGAATTCCCTGGAATTATTAACAAGTGCTACTCGGTGAGCTTCAATTATTAGTCGTTGAGTTCGGTTTGATCCAAGTCAAATAAGGAAAATTTAACTAAGCAATACTTTTCTAATTTCAGAAAGTTCCTGATCCGAGAAGTCCAGATTATTTAGTGATTCAACATTCGATTTCAATTGCTCCACACTGCTAACTCCCACGAGAACAGACGTTACTCGATCGTCTTTTAGCAACCAGGCAATAGCCATATCACTCAGGGTTTGATTGCGCTTACTGGCAATCTCATGCAGTGCCTTGATCTTACTCATATTGGCCTCTACAGTCTCTTTTTGAAGATAGGTCATGGACTTTGCAGCACGACTTCCTTCAGGAATGCCATCAATGTATTTATTGGTGAGCATACCCTGCTCAAGCGGGCTAAATGCTATACAACCTACTCCGTTTTCACCCAATACGCCCAACAATCCGTCTTCTACCCATCTATCAAACATAGAATATCTCGCCTGATGGATCAGACATGGAGTGCCTAAATCCTTTAAAATCTCAATAGCTTGTTTAGCCAAATCAGCCGGGTAGTTAGAAATACCAACGTAAAGGGCGCGCCCAGATCTTACGATAAAATCAAGGGCACCCATCGTTTCTTCCAGAGGAGTATTGGGATCAGGTCTGTGGTGATAGAACAAATCCACATAATCCAGATTCATTCGCTTCAAACTCTGGTCGAGGCTTGACACCAGATATTTACGCGAACCGAAATTTCCGAAAGGACCAGGCCACATATCATAACCAGCCTTGGAAGAAATGAATAATTCATCCCTATGTGACTGAAAATCATCCTTAAACAACCGACCAAAATTGGTTTCTGCGGATCCAAAAGGAGGCCCATAATTATTGGCTAAGTCAAAATGAATGATCCCATGATCAAAGGCTGCCCGAAGAATTTGCTGAGCCTTCAGCAAATCATCAGCATGGCCGAAGTTGTGCCAAAGACCTAGTGATAGCAATGGAAGCTGGACACCACTCCTGCCACATCGCTTATACTTCATTTGTTTATACCGGTCGGAGGATGGTGTATATGCCTTATATCCCGACTTGTCATTGATATCCATAGTTCAATTTAGATTAAATGTGTAGGTCCTTACCCGATCGTCATTAACTCCAAAGATGAAGTAATCACTACCAGAAAAAGAAAAATGTTTAATACTTCTTACATCTCCCTCAACCTTTAATCCTGACTTTGAAGGAGACATCACTTCGAAAATTCCATTACCAGTATTAATAAGAATCATCCCATAACTAGCATCACTTGCTCCAAAGTAAGTATTAGCCCAGGTGCGATTACCGCCAATCAGTAAGTCCAATTGCCCATCCTGGTTGAAATCAAAAGATTGGATAGCAAAAATGGGGGAAATCTGGGCAAACCGGGGGAAAGCCACAAAAGTGAAATTAAAGGAGCCATTGTTTATTATAACTCCCGACTCAAAAGTCCGGGCCTCATGGTAAATGCTACTTTCGAGTGATTCCTTGCTCAATACCTGTTGTACAGTCTTTCCAGAAAAGTCACCATAATTAGTAAATGACTTTTTAATGATGGGCATTTGCTTTGCCAATTCGTCCCGATTGGCCACGGGGTATTCCTTTCCAGAAATGCTGTAAGTGATTATCTGATCCAGGTAGTCATTGCCATCAAAGTCTTTGACATACATCCTTACAGGATCATTTCGACCTGCAGTCAGCTTTGTATTGAACCCCTGATTACCCACCACAAAATCCATGTCACCATCTGAATCAATATCTACTTTTTCAATGCAATTCCACCACCCTGAAGTATTCTCCAAAGATGGCACATCCATTTTGCTGAGCTTTCCACTTTCATTTTTAAGGATGGTAAGATTCATCCATTCCCCAACTACAAAAAGTTCATCAAACCCATCACCATCCAGATCTTCCCAAACCGCATCAGTCACCATGCCCAATCCTCGTAAATCCGGCGTGTCAGCAATCGAGAATTTAGCTTCTCGATCATTGATGAGTAAATAACTATCTGGAGAGCTTCCATACTGAGAAGAAATGACTCTGCTTCCCACAAAAACATCCATATCTTCATCGCCATCCACGTCTGTTGTAACTGCTACAGATCCATTGGAAAAGTAGGTAGGGATCGCGCCTTCTTTTTCAGTAAATCCACCATTACCATCATTAATGAATAAGCGATCTGCGAGCACAGAGGTCTGTCCCTCAAACTGGTTACCACCACTTACAACCAACATATCCAGATCAGAATCACCATCGGCATCAAAAAAAACAGTTGCGGTTTCCTCAACCCTAGGATCGGTTGTGCTTTCAATAGTATTTAATTCATTCCTGGACGTCAGGAAAAACCTGCCAGATTGAGCCGTAGCACTAGTGATATATAGATCATCTTTGCCATCATCATTCATGTCGGCTATGGAAATATCTGGCCCCTCCCGTGAAACCACGTGTGGGATCAGCGACTGATAATTAAAATCAACAAAAGGATTTTCCTGATGCTTAAAATGAATTAAGTCTGCTTCTATCAACAATGACCTGTCTTTTTCAGGAGCGACAAATTTGCCTTTTGCGGAATCAATGCTTAATCGAATAGTTGCATCAACATCCAAATCTCTAAGCATGGTCATTAGCCCTCCTGGCCAAATCACTTGCAGTGAATCCACTCGCTTTGCATCATCTAATCCAATGGTCATTTGATATGTACCGCTGGACTGAAATCCATGTACATTATAATGCTCGACAAATTGTTTGGAAGAACCAGTATAAACCACAGCCTTCGCGCCAAGTGCTTTAGTGTTTGCTTTATTACCCTGTAATTCCAATTTGATATAGTGATGTCCTGAGGTGTTGTTTCTCAACACAAATGCCTCATCATTGATATTGTTAACCACCAGGTCCAGATCTCCATCCAGGTCTAAATCCACATATGCTGCGCTGGTTGAAAATGATGGGATTTCGGGCATCCACTTTCCAGTTTTACTCTCAAAGGATTCCCCTTTAATGTTTTTGAATATCCTGTTACTGACTTTTCCTTCAGGCATTTGATCCACAAGGTCTTTATCACGTTTGGCGGTATTTTTATCCAAACTGCCCGCATCTATATTGTTACCAGACATAAAAGCCACATAGTCAAGATCATTAGGCCGTTTCACTATACCATTGGTAATGAAGAGGTCCTTATATCCATCAAGATCATAATCAGCAAAGAGTGGTGACCAGCTCCAATCGGTGGCCGCTATATCCATCATGAGCGCAACTTCAGAGAAGGTTCCATCACCATTATTGAGTTGAAGTGCATTTCTAGCAAACTGTTGCTCATAGCCAAAATCAAGTTTCAATCTGTAAATCTCAAAAGGGTCTTCTCCAGCTGAATTTTTAAGTATCTCCTCGCTATCGGGCAGCATGTCCAAAGTCATGATTTCGGGAGCTCCATCATTGTTTAGGTCACTGATGTCATTTCCCATGGAAAACCGACTGGTATGGCCAATCATTTCCTTAATGGACTCGGTAAAGGTGCCATCGCCATTATTGAGGTATAGGTAATCATTTTCATGAAAATCATTGGACACATAGATATCGGGGTATCCGTCCAGGTTGATGTCTGAGACGGCCAAACCCAATCCATAACCGATCTGTGAGGTGTAAATGCCTGACTCTGTGGTAATGTTAACAAATTGATTGTCATCATTTCGGTATAACCGATCTCCTGCTAAAGAATCCTTGTCGAAGCGGAGCTTTGACTGCCCATAACTACGTACGGTATGGATGGAGTGGTTAAGTAAATACATGTCCAGATCACCATCAATGTCATAGTCAAAAAATGCCGCCTGTGTTGAGAATCCTTGAAAGTCAAGCCCGAATTTTGCCGAACTTTCAGTGAAGGTATTGTCGCCGTTGTTGATATAAAGTTCGTTGTGCCCAGTTACGCCCTTATAATCTCCTATTCGACACAAATAAATATCGAGCAGATTATCTCCATTTACATCTGCCATTGTTACGCCTGTTTTCCATGCCCCAGGAGACCGAAGGCCGGCGCTTTCAGTAATGTCCTGAAACTGAAAAGATCCTTTATTCAGGTAAAGCTTGTTTTCTCCATTATTAGAAGAAAAATATATGTCTTCAAGGCCATCATTGTTAATATCCCCCACTGCCAGTCCACCACCATTGTAGTAATACAAATAATCAATGATATTAAAGCTGTCCGAATATACAAGCTCATTGACAAAGGTGATTCCAGTTTTCTTCGAATCAACCAATTCGAACATAGTTGGTTCTGGAACTTGCTGCTCGCAGGAAAGAAAGTAAAAGCTAAAAATGATTAGAATTGATTTCTTCAACATATCACTGGTATCAATATCTAAACATTACCAGCGAATCGCTATTTCGAGAAATGACTACTAACCGATCCAAAATCTTGATGTCACGCACTTCACCATCCACAGCAAATCCAGAACCTCCTCTGAGGTTCTTGAAATTGCCTTTACCATCGTTTTGTAAATAAGTGCCATAACTAGCATCATATCGTCCAACTTCGGGTTTGGCAGCATAAAGGTTTCCTCCAAGGATAAGATCACTGTCACCATCTCCGTCAAAATCGGATGCTGAAATGGCAAACACTGGAGACACTTGCGCTGCTGTTGGCAAAACTTGTTTTGAAAAACTGTAATCTCCATTATTAATTAAGACAATGGATTGTAAAGTATTGCACTCAAAGATTTGGGAACTTGTCAGTTCCTCTTGAGTGAATATTTCGTTCATCGGAGCATTTTTATAGGACTCATAATCTGGGAAACGCTTTTTCAAACTTTTCATTTGGTCAATTAAATTATGACGCAATGCATAGGGGTATTCCCTTCCATCCGCAGCAAATCCCGTGAGGATTGGATCCAAAAATCCATTCTTATCAAAGTCATTGACGTAGAGTTTTATAGGCTGGCTGTCTGTAGCTCTAAACCTGCTGTTGGTGCCGTGATTCCCCAGAACAAGGTCTAAATCACCATCACCATCTAAATCAGATGCAATAACTGTTTTCCACCAGCCAGTCATGTTCGAGGTATTACTGCTGACTTTAGTGAAGCTTCCACCTTCATTCTTATAAATCAGCACACCCATGAACTCCCCGGCAACTACAAGATCAGCATCCTCATCTCCATCCAAATCTGCAAATACACTTGCTGTGATCATTCCTATTTTATCAAATGCCTCAGAACTCGTTTCAGTGAACTTGCCCTGTCCATCATTGAGCAAAAGGAAACCACTTCCGGGTACGCCATAGTTCACTGGCTTCATGCGCTCACCTACAAAAAGATCCAGATCACCATCGAAATCAACGTCCGCAACACTAACAGTTGCACTACTTACGTAACCACTGGAAGAAGGCAAAAATTGATCTGAAGTAGTAAAATTACCGCTACCATCATTTAGATAAAGACGGTCTTTTAAGCCCGAAGAAGATTGAGAAAATTCAACTCCTCCACTACACACATAGATATCCAGGTCACCATCTCCATCTGCATCAAACATAACACTTTCCGCATCTTCAGAAAGCTTGTGGCTTTCAAATTCTGCCGGGCTTGTAACCTCATATCCTGATGATCGGCCAAGGAGCAATTGAGCAGGCTCATCTTTGGCGCCACCGATATAGATGTCCAAAATACCGTCTCCATTTACATCTCCGGTTGACATTTTAGGTCCTTCTGTACTATTCATGTGATACAGTAACCTATCTCTATCGAAATCAATGAAATTACTCTCCGTGTGCTTGTAATCAACAGCAAACTGTGCTTTAGTGAAAATATCCTTGTCTTTATTCTTCTGGGATGGATTGGCGTTGATTTCAATTTTATTTTCATCTAAAATAATCGTCTGGTCCACAGAGACATCTTGCAATTTAGATACACCTCCTGCCGGCCAATAGACCACAACCTCCACCTTTGATGAGTCTGGCAAACCGAGATTCGGCCTTGGATCTACACTCGACTGGAACCCACGAATCGGCTGCTGTTCTATATAGTAAGAATTGTCTCCGCTAGTCACTCTTATCTTGGCTCCAATGGCGTTTGTGTTTTTGCCTTTCCCTTTCAACTCAAATTTTAGGTAATGATCGTTTTCAAGGGTATTTTCATAAACCCAGGATTGCATATTGACATTGTTGACGATCAAATCGAGATCTCCGTCATTGTCCAAATCTCCATAGGCAGCCCCATTTGAAAAGCTAGGAATGTCCAACCCCAATTCTTTCGTTTGTTTTTGAAATTGGAGGTCCCCCAAATTCTTATAAGCATGATTTGGAATGGGATTAGAAGGAATCAAATCAATGAGCTTCTTATAGTTTACTTCGTTGTTGCTGACGATGGACTTCAATACTTCTTCATTGGAAATGTACTGGAGATAGTCCTGGTTGGTGAGGTCCTGGTAAATCCCATTAGCAATAAACAGGTCTCGCAATCCATCATTGTCCATATCAAAAAACAACGCACCCCAACTCCAGTCGGAAGCCTCTACTCCTGCCATTCTTCCAATTTCGCTGAATGTGCTGTCACCATTGTTTAGTTGGAATGTGTTCCTGGTAAACTGATGATAATAGCCATTTTCAATGTTGTATTGATAGCGGTCCCAGTTTTCGAATGTGGTCACTGACTTTAATCTTTCATTGTCAGACGGCAGCATCTCGGTGACGAACAAATCATTGTACCCGTCATTGTTAATATCAGCAAGATCTGCCCCCATAGAGGCACCACTGATGGATTTCATTTGGGCTGTCAGGTTTTCAATAAAAGATCCATCTCCTTGATTGATATATAAGTAATCCCGTTCGAAAAAATCGTTGGAAACATAGATATCATCCCAGGTATCCCCGTTGACATCACCAATTGTAACGCCAAGGCCAAAGCCAATGATACTGCCATATATCCCAGAAGATTGACTCACATCAACAAATAATCCACCGTCATTTCTAAGGAGCTTGTCCCCACCAAGTGAATCTCTTTTAGGACGTTCATTTCTTTTGAGGTTAAAGGATCCGATTGCCTGATAGGAGTTGTTGAGCATGTAGGCATCCAGATCACCATCTTTATCATAATCAAAGAATGAAGCGTGGGTTGAAAAACCTCGATCATCCAATCCAAATTGCTGGGCCGACTCTGTGAAAGTCAAATCCCCATTGTTGATAAAAAGCTCATTTTGCTTGTTGTCCCCTTTGATATCGCCAGAATTACATACATAGATATCCAGGTAGCCATCTCCATTCACATCAGCCATTGTCACACCTGTAGACCATGCTTTCGAGCCACCCACACCAGCAGCTTCTGTTACATCTTCAAATTTCAACCCACCTTTGTTGAGGTACAACCGGTTCGGTTTGAGGTTGGCTGTAAAATAAACATCCACCAACCCATCATTGTTGATATCACCAATGGATACACCGCCACCATTATAATAATTTCTATATGTGTAGACGTTGAATTTTGCATCATATTCCAATTGGTTAGTGAAATCAATTCCCGTTTCCGATGGATCAAGCAATCTAAAAAGTGGAGAAACCTCCTCCTCAGCCTGATCACTACACGCACTTATCAATAGAATGATGAGCTGAACTTTGAAAATATTCTTTATCATGATTTACTTCTTCATATTGTCCGGGTGGGACATATCCTTTATATAACCTTCTATTCTTTGATCATTTTTAATGGCGAGGGAAATCAGGCGATTCCCATCCACTTTTACCCATACATCCTTTGTTCTCTTTTCCTTTTTAGGAATTAAGAGGAATTCGTTTCCGCCATACCAGCTCATCAGCGTATCCTGAATCGCAAACATTAGGGAGTCTGAAAAAAACTGTGGATTCCAAGGAGCCCATGACATATAACCAAACTGAAGATCCATTTTTTTGACCTTCAAGTCCGTGTCAAAATCAGGGTAAAATAACATTAGAATCCTCGATTTCGTAGAGTCTTCAGGGGTAAGTATGTATTGAATATTTCTATTCTCCGGTCCCTGGGCAATAAGGTTCTTCTTGTTTTGTTCCCATCCATTTGCAAAAAATTGCTCTCTTGTATCTCCAAATTTAAAGTTTAGGAATAAAGAATCGTACTTAACCCCGGATGCGAGTTCGTTTTCAATAGCTCTTGTCACCTTTGATTTATTACAAGAGGATAATAGTGCTAATGAGATGAGTACACCAACAGTCAAATCAATTCTTTTCATAGATCATCAATTTATCATTATTATTGGCAACGATTATGTAATGCTTTTCACCAATATGTAAAACCTTAATATCCCTTACCTGGGTAATTGAAGAAACTTGAGATACCTCAAATTTCTTGCTGTAGTTGTCAAGGACTGTCAATGGTAACGCATCGTACCTGCCAAACTGAGGTTTCACCAAAAACTGGTTACCCCCTAGAATAACTTCCGCTTCAGGATCACTATCAATATTTGCAAATACTGCTGCATATACCGGTGCATATTGTGTTTTGGTATTAAGTTTTTCTGCCCTAAACACAGTATTGTCATTCAAAAATAAAGTTGTTGCTTTTGTATTTGACTCCCAAACCATTGCTTCGCTAAGATTATCCTTCGTGAAAATATCATTGATCGTCATATTAGCATAATCTTTAAAGTACAGCAGTTTTTTCTTGAGAAAAGGGAGTTGTCCAATCAGTTCGTTCTTGTCGGCTACAGGGTAGTACTTGTTCCCAATCTTCTGACAAAAAATGTAATCGTAGGTTCCATTCTTATCAAAATCATGGACATACAGCCTAGTGGTATCTTTGAAGAAGCTGTTCAATCCATGATTGCCGCCAATAATATCCAGGTCCCCATCACCATCAATGTCATCCACCACCAAAGCATGCCACCATCCGGTATATTGATCCAGACCATATTTTGCAGTTTCATCATTAAACTGTTTGCCATCATTGATAAAAATCTGAATTGGCCCCCAATCTGTAGCAATAATTAAATCATCCTTTCCATCACCATTGATATCTGCCGCTTTGGAGTCAGTCATCATGTATGTTTCTCCCAGTGTTGGTATCCAGGTAGTGGACTCATCTTTAAAATAACCCTGACCATCATTTTCCAACAGAAAAGCCTTTGCTTTCTGTCCATACCGGAATGGATGAAATCGTTCAGTAATGAACAAATCTGAATCTCCATCAGAATCAAAATCCAAGGTAGTGACACTACTGGAACTAATATTTTCTGTATATGGAAGTCTTGATTTGTCCTTCTTGAATTTTCCGGTTCCGTCATTGATATATAACCTATCTCTCAACGCTCCAGAACTTTTAGAAAATGCACGGCCTCCGCTGGCCACATACAAGTCCTGGTCACCATCACCATCGCAATCAAAAAACAAAGCCTGAGAATCCTCGGAGATACTATCTTCCTCAATAAACTCCGAATGATAGGGGACTAGTTTTCCGTCCACCAGTTTCAATAATTGCCCTGGTTGTTCCTTGGCGCCGCCTACAAATACTTCCTGGATTCCGTCTCCATCCACATCCCCCAGAGCTAACTTCGGGCCTTCGTTGTGAAGCATATGGGGTAATAGGCGATCTCGATCAAAATCATTGAATCCATTTTCTATGTGTCTAAACTCAGTGCTTATTGAAGACGGTCTGATAGCGCTTAGAATAAAATTTTTCGGTCTTACCTGATTTTTTGCCTCCTGTTCTTTAATGATGATGATCTGGTTGGTCGGGACATCATAAGTACGACTGACACCTCCTCTTTCCCATAGCACCACCACGGAATCCAATTTGGAAGCTGACCCCACACCAATATGAACCAATGGATCCACTGAGCTTTGAAACCCACGGAAAGGAAAATTCTCAATCATATAAGTTTGATCCCCTGAGTAAGCCAATATTTTCGCCCCAACACCATAACTGTTTTGAAGAGACCCTTCTAATTTAACCTGTATGCTCCTTGATGTGGTTGTGTCTGTATTATTTTTAAAAACAAAAGAAGGCATGTTTACATTACTAACCACCAGATCCAAATCTCCATCATTGTCTAAATCTCCATAGGCACTTCCATTGCTAAAACTTGTCGCTTTTATTCCCCATTCCTCACTGGCATTTTCAAAAACAAACTCACCCTTATTGCGAAATATCTGGTTAGTAATCGCCTGAGATGGCATGATGTCTATCAACTCCTTAATTACTGCTCCTTTTTGGTCAAGAAGTTGTTTGACCTTTTGATCATTGGCCATATAGGTGAGGTAATCCCTATCAAGCAAATCCTTATAAATACCATTGGAAACAAAGAGGTCTTTGAACCCATCATTGTCTGCATCGAAAATCAGCGCCCCCCAACTCCAGTCAGTAGCTGAAACACCAGAAAACCGTCCAACTTCTACAAACAAACTATCACCAACATTGTGCTGTAGAACATTTCGAGGAAACTGATGAAAATAGCCATTACTTACATTGAGCTGGTACTTGTCCCAACTTTCAAAAACCGCTTTAGTCCTTCTTCGCTCCACAGTGCTTGGTAACATTTCTGTCACAAACAAATCAGGATCCTGATCATTATCCAGATCAGCTGCATCTGCCCCCATTGATCCCATTGCAATACTTTTAAAGTAAGTCTCTAAAGATTCCTTGAATTTTTTACCCTCTTGGTTGAGGTAGAGATAATCCCTCTCAAAAAAATCATTAGAGATAAATATGTCTGTCCATCCATCCTTATTGAAGTCACTTAATGTGATCCCCAATCCAAAACCAATCTTGCTGCTGTAGATCCCCAATTCTAAAGTAACATCAACAAATTGACCGTCATCATTTCTAAATAGTTTGTTTCCACCCCCATCTTCATCCGGCTTTTCTCTTTGTCCCTCAATCAAATCAAACCCTCCAATAGATCGAATAGAATTGGTCAAAACATAGCAATCCAGGTCCCCATCTTTATCATAGTCAAAAAAGGCAGCATGAGTGGATAGTCCGGTCACATCCAAACCATATTTTTTTGATTGCTCAGAAAAAGTGAGATTACCATTATTGATAAACAACTCGTTATGTCTATTGACTCCCTCAGGTTTACCAGATTTACACACATAAAGGTCGAGCAGTCCATCTCCGTTTACATCAGCAAACGTGGCTCCTGATGACCAAACATCAGGACAAGCCACTCCAGCTTTGGCCGTAATGTCTTCGAATTGCCAATTTCCCTTATTTAGAAAGAGCTTGTTGTCTACAATATTTCCAGTGAAAAAGACATCCAGCAATCCATCATTATTGATATCACCAAGAGCTACACCTGCGCCATTAAAAAAATTGCGATAGGTATAGGGATTAAATTCCTCAGTGTAACTCAGCGTATTTGAGAATTCAATACCTACGTCATGCCCTACTTCCTGAAACCGTGGAATTTCTTCTTTGCTACATGCAAAAAGAAATATCACCAAAAAAAATGGGATTACATTTTTCATAAAAAAAAGGGTTGCTACGAAGATAGCAACCCTTAATTACTTTTTTAAACTCTATTAATAACCAGGGTTCTGAGTCAAAGGAACACCTGCTTGAGAAGCGTTAATTTGATCCAAAGGAATTGGCATAATATTCTTATTCGGATCGCTATGAGCACTTTTCTCCCACCAGGCATTGCCCCATCTTCCAAACCTAATCAAATCTGTTCTTCTAAGTGATTCCTGAAACATTTCACGACCTCTCTCAGCAAAGAAAGTATCCATGCTTGGATTTGTCTCTGGATCCAGATCCGCTCTTTCTCTTACCTGGTTTACTAAACCCCATGCTTCAGCATTTGTCCAGGTAGTCAATCTGCAAAGAGCTTCTGCCTTCATCAATAGCACATCTGCATATCGAAGTAAGGTATAGTCATTGTCCATGTCATTCAACTGACCGATTTTGAAAGAAAACTTACCCAATCTGGCACCAGCCTGTCTTGAACCATTTGGTGCGAGCTCATTGATCGCAGGTGTGTAGTTGATAGGAGCTCCATCTTCATCAGCTTTGTCAAAAGCCACATCAAGAATTGGATTTCCGTTTAAATCAAACTGTGGGCCTGCAATGAAGTTAGCCTCTTTTCTTACATCACTATCGCTATATGAATTGTAAAATTCTTCTAAAGTTGAATAACCATTCCAAGGTTGCTCCTGAAGATCATAAGTCAATTGAGAAGGATAGTGTAAGGTCATTTGTGCGAAGTTCATTCCACCACCAGTAGCCTGATCAAAAGGTGCAATGAAAATATGCTCGATATTGTCCACATTGTCCGGAGCAAATACATCCGCATAATTTGGATCTAATTCGTAAGCACCTGAGTTAATGACCATATCAGCTGCATCAATAGCATCTTGCCATCTTGCTGTACCTGTATATACTTCTGCATTCAAATATAGTCTTGCCAAAAGCGCATATGTAGCACCTTGTGACCATCTACCATAATCAGCTCTTCCTTCAGCCAAATCATCAACTACAGCAAGTAGTTCAGATTCAATAAAGTTGAACGCTTCAGTTCTAGTTGATTGAGCAACATCTTCTCCAGCTGTCACATTCAGCTTAATTCTTCCGAACAAGTCCATTAACTTCCAGAAGAAGTAGGCTCTCAAAGAGCGAACCTGAGCTTCTGAGTTGGCATCCAGACTTTCGGCAAGTAGCTCATTACACTGAGCCACGCCACCATAAATGTCACCCCAGGCTCCATTCAACCCTGGATTTGTTGGCCTGAAATCATGACGGTGCATGTTCAACCAAATCCCTCCATCAAACCAGTCACCACCTTTTTGGGTGATTACAGCTTCATCTGTTGAAATCTCACTTACTGAGAAGTAAGACCCATGCCATGCCACTCCGTTTCTAACAGCAGAAAATGCTGAACTCAACCCATCATTAGGGATGCTACCGTTTACATTTGACGAGATACCAAAACCAGGGTTATTCGGATCAAAATCCTCAGTAAAGTCACCTTGCAGGTCCTCTTCCAGGTCTGTACAAGAATATCCTGTAAAAATCAGACCTACTAGTATTAATATTTTAGATAAATTTTTCATTTCCTAATCAAGTTTTTAATTAAAAACCTACATTAATTCCGAACGTGAAGGTTCTTGATGTAAAGTAGTTGTATCTTCTGTCGATACCTGGTGCAAGAACATCCACGTTATTAGGGTCGTAGCGTGCTCCATTATCCAAAGGACCTCCATCTTGCAACACTGGCTCTGGATCGATCCCGGAATACCCAGTGATTACAAAAGCATTTTGAACACTAGCGTAAAGGCGAATGTTTTTAAAAGCTGAAGAATTAGACATATCAAAGTTATATCCTACAGTCACGTTATCAAGTTTCAGGAAGTCAGCTTTCTCAACATATAGTGAGCTGAACTGAGAAACGGTTAAACCATCTACAGCTTTATCTGACTTAATCCTGTTATACGAGTTAATTGCTCCCGGATCAATTGGTTCGTAGAAAGCCCTATACGTATTCACTAAACTATGACCGAATGCACCTCGGAAGAATGCATTGAAATCCCAGTTTTTATAAGTGATTACGTTGGTCCAACCAACCTCCAAAGAAGGAAGTCCGTTACCAAGTACTTCAAAATCCCCATTGTCAGCAAGTGCTGAACCCTGATCTGTGATCAGCTGACCATCACCGTTCAAGTCCTTCATAACTGGCGCACCATTCTCATCTACGCTTTCGAAAACTGGCCCCCAAATTTGGCCTATCTCTTCACCAACAGCAACTCTAACCATATTTGTTGAATTTTGGCCAGGCGAACCTAGGTTACCTCTCATTGTAGGAATGTCAATGTAGTAATCTTCAAGAGTTGACTTGTAAGTACTGGCAATAATCCCCGTATTCCAGCTGAAATCAGCATTTTGTATGGCATCATAGTTCAGGGCAACTTCAATCCCATTGGTTTTTAACTCACCAATGTTTTGATACTGCGTACCTGAGATCCCCGGTGGAACCGGAATAGCCACTTCCTGAATGAAATCCGTGATATTTCTAGTATAGGCATCAACAGACCCCGTTAAGTTTCCACCAAGACCAAAGTCAACACCAATATTAATCTCAGCTTTCTCCTCCCACTTAAGGTCCGGATTAGCATCTCTGGTTGGTCTTACTGTTCCATTGTCGTCAAAACTATAGGTATATTGATCCTGAGCTTGTCCAGAAACTGCTGGTAATGCTCCTGTTACACCATAACCAACTCTAAACTTCAGAAGGTCAACATTACTTAATGAAAGGTACTTGTTCAAATCAACACCCGCACTAACAGCTGGAAAAACACCCCACTGGTTGTCTACCCCAAGCTTTGTGGAGCCTTCTCTTCTGATAGAAGCATTCAAGAAAATACCACCATCAAAAGTAAAGTTAGCTCTACCGAAGAATGCAATGATTCGCTCTTCAGGAGTAACCCAGCTATCCACAAATGTATTTGCTGCAATACCCCTTACTCTGTCACCAGATAGGTCAATCCCGTAAAAACCCAGTGCATCAGAAGGGAAATTACCCAACTCAAGGGTTAATCCTTCTCTCACATTTTCCTGGAATGAATATCCAGCAGAAACAGAGAAGTCAATCTTACTAATGCTCTTATTGAATGTAGCATAAGATTCAAAAAGAGAGAATTTACCATCTTCAACATATCTTCTTGCCAATCCACCTCGGTTCAGACCTCTGAAGAATGAAGTGCTTGGGTAAAACTCCCCATTTAGTCGGTTATCATACTGCTGACCATAGTTAGCATTGATTGATAGATCATCCGTGATGTTGTATTCTGCCTGTACATTGAAGTTCAGGTCCTTTCTTTTCCCAACATTTTGGTTTTGCTCCAAAATTGCAACGGGGTTGAAGTTATCAAACAAAATAGCCTGAAAATAATCTCCATTGTCGAAAAATACCGGAGCAGTTGGGTTGTAAAGAGCAGCGTAACGAAGCGACTCATTATAAGAAAAGTTACTTTCTCTATTGGTTGTAGACATGTTGAATGAAATTTTCAACTTGTCATTCAATGCATAGTGATTAATATTTGCTCTAGCATTGATTTGGCTAAACCCAGACTCTCTCAATATACCGTTGATTTCCCTGAAGTTGGTTGAAAGTCGAAAAGTAGTGTTTGCAGACCCACCAGAAATAGCAACATTATGAACATTGGAAACACCAGTTCGTGTTACTTCGTCCTGCCAGTCTGTTACTGATCCAAGATCATTACCTCCTGCAGCTATGTATTCACTAGCTGTCATTACAGGCTGCTCATTAAGAATAGTAGCAGCGGCTACATATCCATTATAGTTGGCTGTAACTCCGCCACCTCTTTTTCCTTGCTTGGTAGTCACCAGGATAACTCCAGAAGAACCACGTGATCCATAGATCGCAGCAGCAGACCCATCTTTCAATACGTTAATTGATGCAATGTCATTCGGATCTACGTTTTGAAGTGATGCGCCGATTACTCCATCAATTACGACCAGAGGTTCAGTGTTAGCACCTACAGTGGATATTCCTCTCAGCCGTATTGTAGAAGTAGAGTTAGGGTCTCCACCTTTGTTATACACACTAAGCCCTGGAACCTTGCCCTGAAGGAGTTGGGTTGGATCGTTGATGTTACCCTTGTTGAATTCCTTTTCGTCAAGAGAAACTACCGAAGATGTAATTTCCTTTTTCTGCTGGGAACCATATCCTACTACTACTACTTCGGATAGCTCCTCTACATCAAGGTCTAATTTTACATCAATAACACTTCTGTTTCCCACGGCCACTTCTTTAGCAGAGTAGCCTACAAATGTGAAAACAAGTGTAGCGTCACTACCTACTGAAATTTGATATTTACCATCAAAATCAGTGATAGTTCCATTCGTTGTACCTTTTACAACGACGTTTGCACCTGGTACGGACTCTCCGGTTTCAGAGTCGGTCACTGTACCAGACACCGTTCGTTCCTGCGCCCACAATGAGGCTGTCAGGATTAACGATAATCCTAGGAGTAAATACTTCTTCATACTATTACAATTTGTTTCTAAAACTTTACTTATTAACTAAAGTTACTTCTTGAAATAGAGACTATTTCAGATACCAATAAAGCTAAATTAACAGAATTTTAAAAGAGAATTGCAATAAAAAGCACGTGATTTTAGTAATTGTACAATTACAAACGTTTGCAACCCATAATATTTTTTTGAAGTTATAAATTATGACTTTTCCAAGAAATAGAACTTCCAGTTGCACATCTGGCACAGTACGCTTTGAAAGCACAATTTAATCTCAATCAATAGGCACTATTTTTTAGAGTTCATTAACTTGCTATGTAATGAAGAAAGGCCCGGTTACCATAAAGGATATTGCTCGTGAGCTTAATGTTTCGGTTTCAACAGTGTCAAGGGCATTGGCAGATAATACATTGGTGAAAATCGACACCAGGAATGCGGTAAAAGCACTTGCTAAAAAATACAACTATCAACCACACTTTACTGCACTAAGCCTGAGAAGCAGCAAAACACGAACTTTAGGTATTATAATACCACAGCTCGTCCACGAGTTTTTCTCGATGGTGATCCGCGGAATCGAAGACCATGCTTATTCAAATGGGTACAATGTGATCATTTCTTCTTCTCATGAGTCCTATGACAGAGAGGTAATCGACTCCAAAGCACTTGTTAATGGTCGAGTGGACGGGTTAATGGCTTGTGTTTCCAGAGAAACCAATAATTTTGACCATTTCAAAGAATTTGTGGACCGCAATATACCCCTCGTATTTTTTGATTGTATCTGTGACGAAATAGATGCACCTAAAGTCGTGTTAGACGACTTTGAGGCAGGCTATCAGGCAGTGAAACATTTGATAGAGCAGGGGTGTGAACGAATAGCCTATGTTGGAGGACCAATAAACTTGCTGATTAACAAGGATAGACTTGCAGGATATAATAGGGCACTTTCTGAAGCTGGCTTAAATACCAAGGATGATTGGATCATACACTGTGATTCAGGAGACTATGAGGCAGGCAGGTTGAAAACAGAGCCATTAATCAAGTCGAAGCAAATAGATGCACTTTTCGCCGCAACTGATATGCTGGCCATAGGAGCGATCAAAAACCTAAAGTCAATTGGGCTTCGTGTGCCTCAGGATGTAATGGTCGTGGGCTTCAGCAACTGGTCAATCAGTGCACTGTATGAACCATCCCTTACCACCATGTCTCAGCCGGGTTATGAAATGGGCCAAAAAGCTGCTGAACTGCTCATTCAGCGAATCAATAATCCTGACCAGGAAATTAACGAAACTGTAGTTATGCACAGTGAACTTATCGTAAGAGAAAGTTCGCATATTGATTGATTGGAACAAGATAGGAAATTCTTATCAGGGAATAATTTCTTTCAATCACTATTGTCTCAGTTTTGCCCCTTCAAAAAACACGAAATAAGAGAAATGATAGAATTAACAGAAGATAACTTATCAGAGTTGGTCAATGATCACTCGAAGGTAATTGTACAGTATGGAGCCACCTGGTGTGGAAATTGCCGGGTAATCAAGCCCAAGTTTAAAAGACTGGCAGAATCAAACCCTGATATGGCTTTCGTATATGTGGACGCCGAAAAGCTTCCAAACTCCAGACAACTGGCAGAGGTCAAAAATCTTCCAACTTTTGCAGGGTTTAAAAACGGCTCATTGGTGAAGCAAACTGCCGGAAACAAAATTGAGAACATAACAAGCATTTTAGATGAGATTACCGCTAATTAAGCACATCGTAGACTTTGTAGATCAAAATGATGAGGATTGGGTAGTGGAAACTATTGAACTTCTGGAGCACATTTCAGAAGCTAAGGGGATCAAAGATGAGGAACTAGATGTGATCGGAGAATTGCTGTCCAATATGTATGGTGCACTCGAAGTTTCCAAGGAAATCAAGAATGGTACTCCTCAGAAAGAAGCACTCAATGGGTTTATGCAAAGAGTAATGGGCTCGATTAATTGACCAAGCATCATCTCTATATCTTGAGCAACTCACAAAGTTGGGCAACCGGAGAGATGTCTATTAGAGTGTGTACGGATCAAAGACGATGAAACCAATCCAGATGATCGTCTGTATTACCTGGAAAACATTGTGGATCCTCACACTCTTCACATTGGTCAGAATAAAAGCTGAATAAATAATAATCATCGCAAACTGTGGAATCTGAAGAGAAATATCCTTCCCTGAAATCAATACATTCTGAAACATACTCACAACCGGTATGGCTACCAAAATTGCGTAAAACCACTGCCATTGATCAAAAAAGTATTCTTTAAGGTCTTTCTCATTTCCTCTCAAACCAGTAGGGAAAAGCATTCTCGCCAAAATGAAGAGCAAAATAGGGTAGATCAATAAAACAATAACAATAGGCAGTGTCCAGGCTGTAATTTCCAATCCATATTGATAACTGTACCACCACTCTTGTAAATGCATAAGGAAGATATTGAAAACCATGAAGCTGTGAGCAAACCCGGGTTTTACATTTTTTAAATTGGAAATCACATCTGCACTACCCGTGAGTAGCTGGGCTATGCCCAAGCCAAGAATAAGAGATTGCAGGACTACTACGTATTCGAAAGGATCCATGATGATTTAGATTTCATCGAAAATGACCTTAAGTCAGGAATAATCAAAATATCGTTCATAGAAATGTCTCCAATAGGACTCTTGCTCTGTCCGAAACTACAATTTAAATCCCTCATTCAACAACATAAAAAACCCTGATAATTGCTCATCAGGGTTTATGGTGATGTGGGCACTGAGGGATTCTTCCACCGGAATGCCTGTGGCAGAACCCCGGGTTCTCATCCCTCAGTCATGAGCATAAAAAAACCCTGATAATTTCTCATCAGGGTTTATGGTGATGTGGGCGCTGAGGGATTCGAACCCCCGACCCCCTCGGTGTAAACGAGGTGCTCTGAACCAGCTGAGCTAAGCGCCCCTTTTCGTCAAGGTCTCTACCAGACCTCTCAAAAACGGATTGCAAATCTAGTATAGATTGGCACTATTGCAAATACTTTGATTTAAATATTTAGAAAATTTTTAACTGACCGCAACAGCCAAATAATCATTGAACGGCTTCATGAGTTTAAAATGCTCTAAAACCACTTTTTTGAGACCTTCTGAAGCCACATCCTTATCCTGAAGCTCATTCATCACTGTGAAACTTTTGAGCTTTAAAAACTCAATGTTTGGATGATCTTTGGGGTATCCTTTAGGGGCTGTTTTCAGTTTTTCACCCCGGATAGCTCCAAACACCTTTTTGAACTCTTCCTCATCTACAACCTTCCTAAGTTCCTCAGGGTTGTAGTCTACCTCTTGCCTGATTTTCTTCAGCGTTTCTCCAGGCGGCATATAAATCCCTCCACCAACAAAATTGGAGCCGGGCTGTAAATGAAAATAGTAAGACGGATTCTCTGAATGCTTGCCCCCTTCGGAGATGGCCACCCCAAAATTCACTTTGTAGGGTCGTTTGTCATTGCTAAAGCGAATGTCCCGATTGATCCTGAAAATACATTTTCTTCCTTCCAGTCCTGCCACAGCGGGCTCAAAAGTTTGCATTTCTTTTAATACCTGATCTACAAATGAGATGAATTCCTTTCGGCAATCCTGGTACCAACTCTTGTTGGCATCCATCCACTCTTTGCTATTGTTGAGAGCGAGCTGCTCCAGAAATTTTAAACTGTTTTCAAGGTTCATGAGGTAATTAACTCTTAGGGTCTCTCTGAGGTTGGGAAATATTTCAATTTTCTTGAATGATTAAGAATTGACTAATTTCATCCGCATGAGTAACGATCATAAATATAACAATCGACGGAGTTTTGTCAAAAATATTGGAGCTGGGATCCTGACTGGCAGCACGCTAGGCCTGGCTGCTTGTGATCCGGAGGATAAAAAATCAATCAACATCAACTTCAATAAGACCACAAGATGGAAAATGACCACTACCTGGCCACCCAATTTCCCGGTAGTGGGTGAAGGTTGCAAAATGATGGCAGAATGGGTCAAGGCAATGTCTGGTGGCCGAATGGAGATAACCGTATATGGTGGTGGTGAGCTGATCCCTGCTTTGGAGGGGTTTGATGCGGTGAGCAGTGGAGCAGTAGAAATGAACCATGGTGCATCTTACTATTGGGCAGGGAAACTACCCTCGGCTTCATTTTTTACAGCGGTTCCCTTTGGGATGAATGCCCAGCAAATGGGTTCCTGGATCATTTCAGGAGGCGGCCAACAGCTGTGGAACGAAATTTATAAGCCCTTCGATTTGCTCCCTTTTATTTGTGGAAACACCGGTGTGCAGATGGGCGGTTGGTTTAACAAAGAGATCAATTCAATAGCCGACCTAAAAGGGCTTAAAATGAGGATGCCTGGCCTGGGTGGCAAAGTGCTCGCCAAAGCCGGAGGCACTCCCATGTTGGTGTCAGGTGGGGAAATCTATACCAACCTGGAGAGGGGCGTGATTGATGCCACCGAATGGATCGGCCCTTATCATGATTACAAAATGGGGTTTCATCAGGTTGCCAAGTATTATTACTATCCGGGCTGGCACGAGCCAGGGCCGGTGCTTGAATTGACCGTGAACAAATCAAAATTTGAGGAGCTACCGGCAGATCTTCAGGAAATTATCAGAACGGCTGCTTACCGGCTCAACAGGTGGATGATGGCTGAATTTGATGCCAAAAATGGTGAGTATCTTCAAAAAATCATCAAAGAAACTTCTGTCCAGATTAAAGCTTTTCCACAGGATGTGATGGCTGGACTTAAGCGCGCTACGGATGAGGTACTGAATGAACTTACTTCTAGCGATGAACTGAGCAAAAAAGTACATGACCACCAAAAAAATTTCAGGAACCAGATAAAAGGTTGGATGGACATTGGTGAGAAGGTTTTCTATGAACAGATAGGGTAACCCGTTTTCCAATAATGCGAGATAACAACCAAATTTTCATACCCAATTTGATCGGCATGATCGTATTGCTTTCTGGCATTGGCCTATTGATCTTCGCGTGCTATGTGGGCATTAAAAACATTTATCCCATGGTAGCATGGACCAAAACAACCGGCACTGTCTTTGACACTGCTTATGAATACGATGATACGGAAGGTGAATTTTACGAGTATGAAAAGGCATTCTTCTATGATCAGAATGGAGCGCGCAGGGAGGTAGTGTCCTTTAGCTCTTCAGGAAAATCCGAAAATGGAATTGCGAAAGTAGGTGAGGTGACGGTCTATTACTATCCGGAGGATCCAACAAATGCCATACTGTTCAAGTGGAGCAACTTTTTTGGGCTGCTCATGCTCCCTTTCGGGATCTTCCTGGTTTATTTTGGTTGGATCATGCAGCACGAAAAATTAAGTCAGGGTGGAGTTCCACCTTTAATCTGGTAGTAGATGAACATCCTAAACTCAGGCCCAGGACACAGATAAAACCTGTCAACCTAAGGCAGGATCAACCAGAACCATGACAACTATATGAAGGACTAACGACATAAGATGACAACCCACTACAGGACGACAGCTTTTGCCTGTCTACAAACCCAAGATTAAAGTAATACTGGTAAAGTACAATTAGGCGGCCCGCGAAGGGATTATAAATTGTTATTGTCAACCAATATCAGAATTAATGTATGCTCATAGGTTTTCACACGGCCAGGGTTTGAATACTGATCATCGATTCACTATTATGGGTGGCTCCCCCATGTCCTTTGTAAACACTGGCGTATGAAGGGGGCAAGGCAAAGCGAGTGGAATCTTTGACTCGTATGCGGCCAAAACCCTTCAATAAAAGGGAAGGTTT
>JAVJQA010000058.1:0-22361 GCA_040218045.1 Marinoscillum sp. | reverse complement strand
TTCTATTTTTATTTTAATTATTACCAATGCTCCTAATTGAACATCTAATTGAGTTATCAACAGTGTAGATGCTGGAATTGTTAGGCGTGAATTTTATTCAGGTACTTAAGATTGAGGCAGTCGTCTGACCACTCAAAATTGACAGACGATCCTGTTCTTTCGGATTTATGCCGCAGGCACTCTTGCGGAGTAATCTTAGAGTAAAGAGGGCGAGGGTTTTCAATTCGGTTTTAAGTATTTGCGATGTATCTGGATTATTAATCCAATGCCCCTTCATTCGGATTGATTTACATGAATGCCTTAGGCACAAATCCGAATTAGTTTGCCATGACTGACTACCCTGACCAAAGAGAATATATTCCAATGAGCATTGAAAGTGTAGGGATTCGCGGCAGACATTTGTCCTCACATCTATAGTCTTCAGCACAAACCTGAAGTCGTTAAATTTTTAGACTTTATCGTCTTAAATGATAGATCTTATATTCTATTTCAAAAGCAATATCAAGACATAGGTTAAGATATATGCGAATATTGGCGCTACAGCCCAGACCATAAAGAATTGTTTCACGGTCTTGTTGCGGAATGTATTTTTGAAACCGGTTTTGCCAATACTTAAAGCGATAAATGCCGCACCATTCAATTGCACCAATGAGGTAGGTATTCCTTTCGTTATGGATGCCAATAAGAGCAAACTCGCGGTAATGATGGCAATAATGGTTCCGTAGGCAGGAGATACCTTTACAATGTCCTTACCTGTTTTTTCCGTCACTTTATGCCCTAAAAGTGAACTTCCAATAGCAAAGCATGGAGCAACAATCAAAACAGATAAAATGATAATGGGCAGAAAGTTCTGGATGGATTTTTGTCCGATTTCATTGGCAGTGAGCGAAGCAATAGGAGCCGCTGCATTGGCTACGTTGTTAGCTCCGATTGAAAAGGCTACATATAGTGAGGAAAGAATCAATATTGCTTTCAATCCTTTGTGTTGTTTCAAAAGGGTATAATTGTCCGTAAACACCTTGTCTTTTAGTAATGGGAAGACCCATTTTGAAAGACTTAGCATAATTACAAAGGCGATGATCGGTAGGATTACCCATGTTGGAATTATCTCATAAAACAGCTTGCGGGAATTTAGTCCTCCTAATGCCGTGGCGGCACCTGCTATAGAAAGAACAGTGGCTTGACTGGTCGATTGTGGTACACCAAGCAAATTTGCGATAAGTAAGGACAGACCTACAGAGAATAGAATAATAGAAGTATTTAAGGGAGTAAACCAGGACTGATCGAGGAGGCCGTCTCCAAGTGTCAATGAAACTTCCTTGCCGGCAATTAAGGCCCCTGCAAGCACCATAATTCCAAAGAGTCCGGGTATTACGCTTCTTTTGAGGACATTGGCACCATAAGCAGCAGAGAACGATGGGGCAGTACCACTTGCACCCATATTCACAGCCAAAAACATCGCCAGTAAAAACGGGATGGTTAGTGTGGTAAATACTTCAGACATATTTATTGATTTTTAGATTTTTTGAAGTCGATGGTATGATGGATCGTACACCTTACGATGTGGCGGTTATAAAAGTCCACTCCTGATTTTCGTTGTTGGAACCAATTGAGATAACCGAGCTCTAAACCCAAATGCTTAGTAGGCATGTATTGAGCACTTGTGCCATACCTGTTTTGGTCGAATGCATTATGGATAATTTTACCGCCAATATTGATGTGGATTTCATCAAAAGCTTTCAGGGTCATCTTATGAGTTGGCGAGTACCTCAATTCAAGTTTGTACCTGGTCCTATTGTTATTAAATTCGAATGACCCATTTGGTTCTTCAAAAAACCGAAGTTCACTCCAATAGCGGTGATTCAGTGCTATTTTTTGGGTCAGGGGTTGCTCATAAGCCAATTCAATTTGCGGACGCAATTCCAACTGGGTGGTGTATTCAGTAATTGCAGGATCCTGGGGCAGGGCATGAAGGAAGAAAGTAAATCCCAGCCCTGCATTCCAGCCTTCTGGAAGCTTTTTTTCTAACTGTGTACGTGAAACGAATTGATGTTGCCTTACAGGAAACCAGAAGTTTCTCTCTTCGAGTTCTTGTTTTAGTTGATAGGCATCATTGAGCTTCAGCTTTAGGTAATAGCGAGTCCAGAGCAATTGTTGTGTTTCCACATTTTTCTGTGCTACAGCTTTCGCAAAAAGACCAAGGAATAAGACAATCAGGACTATTGGTTTATTGTTCCACATAAGAGTTCAATGCTTTATGGAACAAAATTATCTAAAACATATAATGCCTACCAAATAAGTAGGAATTAAAATTAAT
Source organism: Marinoscillum sp. (assembly GCA_040218045.1). Classification (GTDB taxonomy): domain Bacteria; phylum Bacteroidota; class Bacteroidia; order Cytophagales; family Cyclobacteriaceae; genus Marinoscillum. The sequence continues at coordinate 20,044 of JAVJQA010000058.1, read as the reverse complement.
GAAAAATTACTTTTTAAGTTTTTTCTCCCGTTTGATGATGTCAGCGAGGGTAGCAGCTTTTAATCGCTTCACGGTTTCATTGCGGATTTCCATTGTGATCTGGCGTATTCCACAGGTTTCTTCATCAATACACTCTTCGCATCGCTCATAAAACTCATGAGTTACACAAGGCAGCAGGCCAATTGCACCATCAAGTAGGCGCATCACCTTGGCCATGCTGATTTCTTCAGGAGTACCGTTGAGTGAATAGCCACCGTACTTTCCTTTTTTGCTTTTCAATATTCTGGCATTCTTAAGTTCGGTCAGTATGGATTCAAGAAATTTCATTGGAATGTTCTGCTCCTCTGAGATTCTGCTTACCGATATTGGTTGATCATCCTTGTTTTTGGCTATAAAAACAAGAGCGTTTATTGCGTATTTTGTCTTTTTTGATAACACTTATTCTATTCTCAGAATATCTCAACAATAACTTAAGATAGCCTAAAGCTAGCGAATGGCACGAAGATAGTGGAACTGCCTTGTTTTTTACACCTGCGATCTGCGGCAATGTGCCGGACTTGTAGTGCAGAAATGGGTATCATAACAAAGCGGAGTGTTTTAAATATTTACTTTCTTCCCGTTCGTTACTTTTCGCATTTCATTCGTCTAAAGCAAAATACTACATTATGACTACTGTGCTGGCTTTTGGAATGCCTGGTGGAGGCGAAATCCTGGTAATTCTCCTTTTTATAATCATCTTTTTTGGAGCAAAGAAAATACCTGAGCTTGCTCGGGGACTGGGTAGAGGAATTCGTGAGTTTAAGGATGCTACTAAAGAAGTAAGGAAAGAAATAGAGGAAGGGACCAAGGAACTCGAAAAGTAAGCATCAGAGCCCACATACTTGCCTCAAAGATCTCATTCGGGGTTTTCTTGTGAATCCATATTTTTATCTGCTTTGATTACTTTGTAAAAGAAATACAAAGTGGCTGCAGTCACTGTGCCTTGCACACTAAGCAACCAGATTAATGCCTCTGTTCTCATAGGTTTTTATGTCTTTTTGATGCCTTATACACGAGAATTGATAGGAAAGTAAACAGACCTATCAGTACTACTCGCGCTCCATTTCTAAACCAAAGCTCTAGCCGGAGATGCTCAATAAGTTCTGGCTCAAGGGCCGAATTGATTTGTTCGTTTATTCGCCATTGTGCTATTTTTCCAATCAGTGAGAGGTCGTCAAGCGGCCACCCGTTCCCATTGCTCATCTGAGCAAAGGCTGCAAGCCAGTTATTCCCAGTAGGAGTCAAAGTGGCGCCGAGAAACACGGCTATTAGAAAAGTGGGTGTCACATATTTGATGATGAAACGGTAAGCAATGGGTATTCGGATTTGAGCACCCAAATTGATTTCCTGCCAGCCATTTTTTAATCCATAGATCCATGAGAACAAAACCATTTCAGCGAGAGCAAAGATCACCAGTGAGACCGTTCCTGCCCAATAATCATACTCTTCAAACACTCCATAGTTGTAGAAAAGCACACATGGCAACCCCAGAATTAATGTGATCAGTCCAAATGAGTAAGCGCCCTTGTTTTGACTCCACCCATATTCATCGCGCATGAAACTAATCCATGGAGTGCCCATAGCCAGCGAGGAGGTGATCCCGGCAAAAAATAGTAATCCAAACCACAATACCCCAGCTAATGCTGCAAGGAATGGTCCCCATTGACTAAACAAGAATGGCATAGTCTGAAAAGCCACACCAAACCCAATGTTCGCTTTTACCCAATCGAGTCCTAGGTAGCCGGCTGCCAGCGGCACCACTATGAGGCTACCTAATACGATTTCTACAAACTCATTGGTCAACCCTGCCGACACCGCATTAAGTGCAATATCTTCCCTGGACTTGAGATACGCCGCATAGCAATGAATCGTACCCATTCCTACAGATAATGTAAAGAAAATCTGTCCTGCAGCAGCTAACCAAACTCTGGGCATCCATAATGAATCGTACTGAGGGGTGAAGAGATAATTGAGACCGTCCCAGGCGTTTGCATCTGGAAAAAGAGGTGATGCGGCTGAAGTACCAAGTGTAATAGACTTTATAGCTAGGAAAACGCCAAAAAGGATAAGCAATGGCATCCCAATTTTCGCGATGGTTTCCACACCTTTTAGTCCCTTGCTTAGTATAAAACTATTGAGCAATATGCAGACAATAAAGAAGACGATGGCTTCTCCCGGAATCCCAAAATCAGTTGATTCGAAGTTGATATATCGCTCGAAGAACTGAACCACTTCCGTTTGGGATAGATGGGTAAAGGAGCCGTTTATGGAGTGGAAAAAATAGGAGAGGGTCCAGGTTTCTATGTAGCAATAATATGCAGCTACACCAATATTCGTGAAAATTCCAAACACTCCCAGGTATGCCCAAAACTGATGCTTGCCGATGGTTTTTAAAATGAATGGCGTGGAGTGGTGGCCATGTCGTCCTCCAAGCCGCCCCATGGACCATTCCACAAGAAGCAGGGGTATGCCCATCAGCAGGAAACATACCAGGTAAGGAATGAGAAATGCCCCACCACCATTTTCAATGGCCTGCACTGGAAACCGGAGAAAATTGCCAAGACCAACCGAGTTGCCAGCCATTGCCAGAATAAGACCCAGCCGAGACCCCCAGGCTTGATTGTTTGCTGTCATGATAACTCACTAGTGTTTAAAGAAGAAATTAAAATGGCGCAATACGTGCCTATCAGTAGCCAAAGAGTCGCTTTGATGAAATCTCTGGAGCTAGTATCTTTCATTGCTACAGGCACAGAAAAATTGAGTGATTTCAAAGTTTCGATATTATTTAGGCCCATAGTTATTTCCTATGATGAACCGGTTACTTTTATCAAATGATAAATAACCGATCATCCATGTGAAGAATACCGCTATTCTATTTTTAAAACTCACCAGCGCCATTAGATGGACGAATATCCATATTAACCAGCCAAAAAATCCATAAATCCTGAAGGCGCCAATTTCAGTCACAGCAAGATTACGTCCGATTGTGGCCATATTGCCTTTGTGCTGATACTTGAAAGCTTTGGGTGATTTACCTTTTATCATGCGTTTTAAATTAGCGGCCAGCAGTTTACCCTGCGCTATAGCCGCAGGAGCCATCATAGGATATCCACGTGGATATTTGTCAGATACCTGACAAGCTACATCTCCAATAGCAAAGATGTTTTCATAGCTTTCTACAAGGTTATATTCATTCACCATCAGTCTCCCTGCAGGGGTGTATTTATCTTCATTCAGTCCCTGGATACCTTTCCCTTTTACACCTGCTGCCCAGATCACTGACCTGGAAATGATCTCATCAATAGCATCAAATTTGGCCGTAAACCCGTCATAGGATTTTAGTTGACAGTTTAAATGCACTTTTACTCCCAGTTGCTGTAAATATTCGAGTGCCTTTTCTGACGCCCTTTCTGACATGACATTGAGGAGTCTTGGAGCTGCCTCCACCAAGTGGATATCCATTTCCTTCATGTCTAATTCTTTGTAATCACGAGGGAAAACGTGTCTTTTGAGCTCTGCCAAAGCGCCTGCTACTTCTACTCCTGTGGGTCCACCACCCACAATTACATAGTCAATATAGCTGTTCATATTTCTCGAATCCTCCTCAAGAAGTGCGAGTTCAAAGTGAGTGATTAACCGGTTACGTAGTACGATGGCATCTTCTATGGTCTTTAGAGGAAGTGTATTGTCCTCAAAAGATTGCTGACCAAAATAGTTGGAAGTTGAGCCGGTGGCCAGCACGAGATAGTCGTATTTTACAGAACCAATAGAAGTCTCAATCCGATTTTCATCTGGTACGACCCTGGTCACTTCTGCCAGTCGGAAATAGAAGTCCTGATAGTCATTAAATTTCTTCCGAAAAGGATATACAATGGAATTGGTCTGTAATGCCGACGTGGCTACCTGGTAGAGTAGCGGCTGAAAAGTGTGATGGTTATGCTTATCAAAAAGTACCACCTGTGCATTGCTGCCTTTAAGTTTTTTAATTAGTTCCATCCCGCCAAATCCCCCACCTATGATGATGATTCTGGGTTTGTTGAGATCTTCAATCCGGGTTCTACTGGTGATGAGCTTTGGCATAGTTTCAAAGATGTTTATGGATTGAATGTGTCGCTTTTAAACATTTGAGAAAAACGAGCGTCTTTATTGTATAGCTGGCTGTTCGAAACCTGTTAAACATCAGTTCCTTAAGGTTCTATCGGCCTTTATGACGGTCAGGACCCCTGAAGTAACATCAAAACTGAAAATAATTTTATACCAGGTGTTACCATGAGATGGTTTCGCGTCTAAAGCAGTAAAAGTTAATGACACTTATAGACTGGTTGGATCCGCGACATATTATTGAAGTTGGCGGAGTTGTTTTAATTCTTCTTATCATATTTGCAGAATCCGGCTTGTTTTTTGGTTTTTTTCTGCCCGGGGATTCGCTGCTTTTCACTACCGGTCTTCTCTGTGGTACTTCACTGCTCGATTTTAATGTTTACCTGCTTGTTATTTTAGCCTTTGGGGCCTCTGTTCTCGGATATGCCGTGGGTTATTACACCGGGTTCAAGTTATCTGAGTCGCGGATCTTTCGGGAAGAGCAATTCCTGTTTCGTAAAAGCCATATGACCAAAGCAGATTACTTTTTTAAGAAGTATGGGCTCAGTGCATTCGTAATAGCCCGGTTTATACCGCTGGTGAGGACCTATATTCCAATCCTGGCAGGTGCCACTCGCATGGATTATAGGCTATTTACCCGATATAACCTTCTAGGTGCGGCACTCTGGGTGTCTGTTCTTATTATGATTGGTTACTTTTTAGGTAAAAATTATCCTCAAATCATAGAGTCACTTGGATGGATTGTAATTGGCCTGATACTATTGACGTTGCTGCCTTTTGTTCAGCAACTCAAACACTTGCGAAAGGATGTGGTAAAACCATAAACTGAATCTACCACCTGAAGAGAATTGACTATTGAGGGATTTAATTCCATAATGAAGGTAATGGACTTTCAAGCTACTCACTGATAAATACGGACAAAGGGCATTTAATTGCCCTTTGTATATAAGATTTTAGATTGGATCACATGAGTTATTCTATTCTGGTGAATTTGTATTCCAGCGGACCGGTATGATATCGATGCCAAAACTCAAACTTCATGATGTTGTAATCATGGTAAAATCTAAGGTTTTTAATGGCACCTTTATTCGTAACTTCTTCGTCAAAGACAATTTGAATTTCTCCATTTGCAAAGCCATCGGCATCAATGAATTCAAGCTCTAGTTGTTTTTCATTAAAATCAGCATCAGTGCCATAATAGAAAGCTGGATGTTCGATTATTTCAGATTCCGGAAGTAGGTAAGGACTGAGCGTTCTTGCTGAGTAAGTGCCATCCGGTTGAATTTTTAGCTTTATGTTGTATGGGTCGGTCCAGGGTGTTTTTACATGGCCTACCCATCTTCCAACCATCTTTTCATTATATGCTGTCAAGTCTAACGATTCGATATGAAATGCAGGGAGATAGTGATAATCTATTTTGTAAAACGATTCTGTAACAATACTCCGGCCCAGATTTTCCTGAATGGCTATTGCTTTGATAACTAGCTCAGTGCCATCTCCCGTAATCTCAATGGGGTTGACATATTTAAGAGAATTGAGGTTGGGTTCGGTACCATCCAGTGTATAGAATATCGTTGCGTCCCTATTTTTTGAATGAATTTCTAATTTGATGTCTTCACTATAGGTATCAGACTCAAAACTGTAAGTCGGATAAAATGGCGTGGATACATCGTTCAAAATGCGATCGTCCATCTCATCATTGCAGGAAACGATCACTGCGGTCAGAATTGTTAGTGTTAGTAGAGCTTTCAAGGTTTTAAATATTTAGTTTAACAATTAAAAATTATACAGGAAACGTTGCTTCCGAAGCAGTATTGTTATTTGATACTACTTATTTACCCGAATAATTGAGCATTCTTTTTTGAAGTTGGAATTCAGAAGGAAGAGCTAAACCTATGATTAATGCCGTATAGGAATCTTTTTAGTTAGGTCATTCCGACAGGAATCTTTATGATCAACAGAGGTTGACTTATAAATTCCTAACAGCATGACTTTTTGAAGGGCGACTAGAGCTTAACTAAACGGCATTAATTAATCTCGAATCTACATCTACGAACTGGTAATCTATGATTTAGCTAAATGAAGCGAATGGCATCAGCATGATCCTTTTATTCTCCAAGAAGCTTCTTAGCCTGTACAATATGTCTTAGGTTATGATAAACCACCACTCTGAAGGTATCACCAAGTCTTAGTTTGATCCATTTGGAGATAGATATGGATGTTTTGACTTTAACCATGTTGGTTTCCTTTGCCTGGCTCAACAAGTTGAGTAGATTTTCCTGCTGATGGATGAACCTGTCCAGTACAGACCTGGTGAGAGAGCTGCCCATTGGATTCATGGATTTGAAAGTCTTCATCTTGTTGAGTTTCTCTTTAGGCAGCATGCTTTTCGCAAAGTAGTCGCCCAATAAACCACTTTTGAAGGTCGCAGATTGCTGGTGTTTGGTGTTTGCTATTCGTTTACTGATCTCAGACAGGTAGAAGTCTCCATATCGGTTGAGGTGCTCTATGCACTCCAAAATGCTCCAACTCTTGGTATGTTCCTTACGATTGAGTTCTTCATCAGTTAGTTGCTTGAAGCCCTGCGCAGCATTCATGTTTTGTTGAGTGATTTGATTGAGTTCGGAGATCAGGGCCGTTGCTTCCATGTTTTGTTCTTTTTATTGCAAAACTCTGTGAAATGTGGCCAATAGTTCTTGATTCAAATCAAGAGTTTTTGAGCCTGGAGAGTGTTTCAGGGGTCATGCGCAGGTAAGAGGCTATGTGCTTGTTGGGGATTTCCTGAAACAGTTGTGGACTTCTCTCAAACACCCGGCGGAAGCGCTCTTTGGGAGAGGAGGTCAGCAGGTCTTTCTCCCTTTCTATTTGCTGTACGATGAGTTGTTGTAAAATTGTGTTCCACAGGGATTTGTTGTGGTCATCCTGATCAATGAAGCTTAGGTAATTCGTTTTGCTGATTACTTTTAGTTCAGTCTTTTTGATGGCCTGGATATAAAATTCTGAAGGTCTTTCGGTAATAAAACTGTCCAGAGAAGCAATGAAGTTGTCCTGGTAGCCGAACCGAACGATGTGTTCCTCATATTCACTGAGGATATATGCTTTCAAACTGCCGGAGAGGATGTAGTAGAGGTTGGTGTCGGTAGCACCTGACACTTTCAGGTATTCGTTTCTTTTGAGGGTGATGCGCTTGCTCCAGAGGTTTTGCTCGTCAATCCTACGGTATAGTTCTTCAATGATATTCATGTGGACCTTGATGCAATGTGAGTTGGCATCTTTGGACTAAAGCTAATGAAATGTGAGAAAGGCAACGTGATTAATCCTACAGATACTGAAACAAGTTCAGATTGACCTCAAGGGTGGTCATACGAAGATTAAAACTTAAGTAACGTCATGCTGGATTCATTTCAGTTTGTAAAGCTACTGACACATTAATCAATCCTGAGCAGTGTCGGATAAGATGCTTAGTAGAAAGGCCTAAATAAGAATGCGTAACAAAACGACATGATGCCCTGTAGGAATCAGAAGCTCAGGTAGCGCATTTTTACTACTACTGTATCTGAAACAGGATAGGTAAAGGCAAAGTCATCAAAGCGAGGCACACGGAACCCCGTCACCTGGAAGTCGCTAAAGCCAAATCCCTCTAGGGGAAAGATCAGGCCCATATCCACTACGTTGTTGCCGTTGGCATCATCCAACACCGCAAGACCGTATTTTTTGCCCGGTTTTAAATCGCTCAAGGTGCCAATCAGGCAGCCGTCTTTCATCGACCATTTTTCAAAATTGATTTCCCGACTTGGAAGCCGTTTGTCCCAGCTTGGCTGGTCTTCATAGATCCCTACGAATATATATCCATCGGAATGCCTGATTCCTTCAAAACGTACCTTCAGTGTAGCTGATGGTTCGGGCATGCGTGCACCACACAGCAAAAGCCCGAGGAATAATAACCTGACCATGTTTATCCCTGCACGATCAGGTAAGTAAAATAAGTATTGTACATCTTCAAAAATGCCAGAATTACCGGTTTGGTCACCTGGCGGGAGCGTGTTCTGCTGTTTTAATTAAAAGCTGTAAACGAAGGATGTTAAGATAATGTTGCCTTAAAATGAAGTGTTCATGTCTTAGGTTAGTAGTCAATGGTCGGTAGTCGGTAATCAGTGATCGGAAGTCGGTGGTCAGTAGTCGGTAGTCGGTAATCAGTGGGCAGTAGTCAGTATTGGTAGTCGATAGTCCATAGTGCATAGCTGGTAGTCGATAGCTGATAGTCGATAGCTGATAGTCGATAGTCCATAGCTGCTAGTCCGTAGTGCATGGCTGATAGTCTGTAGTCCATAGCTACTAGTCCGTAGTTTAGTAGTGAGCGGGCTATGTGGATCAGTTTGAAATTCTGTCTATAGTAGTCAGTAATCAGTGGTCAGTAGTCAGTATTGGTAGTCATTATCCATAGCTGGTAGTCCGTAGTTTAGTTGTGAGTGGATTTGCAATCCCGAAGGAATGAGCGGGAGGAATTACAATCCGGTTTTAAACATGGCATGGATTACAATCCAGATCTGTTCAAATCGAATTGGAAATTTGAACCAGCTAAGCTGTTCCAGTAAATACAACAACAGGATCTAAAAGTCTAGCATCTTATATTGCCTTTGGTAAAAATTTAATTTGAGTTAGTTTTCAGCTCAGATAAAAATAACCATAATGAACCTTACAAAATACCTCTTTTGCTTCCTTGTGATGTTGCCTTATATTTCGGTGCTGGCACAAGAAGACTTTCGTGCTGGCTATGTCATTACCAACGAATTGGACACTGTTCATGGACTCATTCAATACAAAGGGAATATCCAAAATTTCAATGGAGTTTCATTTAAAGAAGGTGCAAATCAGCCAGTCGCTGTCTATACACCCGAAATGATCTCAGCTTATCGATTTGATGGAGGTAAATACTATGAGAGCAAAGAAGTGATTGTTGATGGAGAGACTTACACACTCTTTTTAGAATACCTCATTTATGGTATCTCCAGGGTCTATTATGGAATAATTGATAAAACTGAGTACTACTTTGTGTTGAAGGATGACAAAATGTATGTTTTGCCCAATGAAGAGAAAGATGTAACAATAGATGGGAAACTGTATCAGTTCAAACTGACTCAATTTAAGGGATTGTTGCGCTTCATTTACAAGGACGCTCCATCGGTAGTCAATCAGGTTGAAAGTGCTTCTTTTAATCATAAATCTATGATCAAAATGGCTAAAAATTATCACAAGCAGGTTTGTGATACTTACGAATGCATTGTGTTCGAAAAGTCCGCTAAACCCAATAAGTACATAGAACCAATGGTGGGATTTGCTAGCTCAACTATGAGGGTTCGAAATTCTGATGACGGTGTGACCCAAAGTATTATGTCTGGAGGATTCAGACTCCATTTTACCTCCATTAAGTTCAACGATAACTGGCATTTTATAACTGGTGTGAACTTCTCCCATATTTCATTTGATTCCACCGAATTCTATATACCTAATGATAATGTGAACAATATCCAAAGGTGGAAGGTCTCAGCAGAATATTCTTATTTCCAGGTTCCTCTTGCGCTGAGTTATTCGTTTGGCTCAGGCAAACTGAAGCCCTATCTTTTAGTTGGAGCTGAGGCTACTGTGATACTTTCCCCAAAGTACACAAAAGAATTGCTTGAAGGTTACAGGAACCGGGAGACTGACACTTTCCGTAAACTTCAAATTGGATACATAGTGGGTACTGGAATGCGTTTTCAGATGAATGAAAACATGCAGCTTGTTTTAGAAGGATCGTATGACAGTCGCGCTCCGGCTGTTAATATTGGTGGCTTCTTTGACAATCACCATGTTAACACGCTTCAGGTTGGTATTGGAGCAAATATCAGGTTACATTGAGATGATTTGAATCAGGAGTAAAACATGGATTTGCAATCCGGGTTGAGTTTTAATATCTGGATTACAAACCCTAATTGGTGGTTTACGCATCAGGAATCACCGGCTCCACCAGTTTCTTCAGTTTTTCTAGTGATTCCTGCCAACCCAGATAGCACATTTCAGTTGGAATAGCATCTGGTATTCCTTCCTGTACTATATGTAACTCAGTGCCACACGAAACTTCCTTTAAGGTCACCGTGGTGATCATTTCTCCGGGTAGATTGGGGTCATCAAACCGATCGGTGTATTTGAGCAATTCGTTTTGTTTAATTTCCAGAAACTCACCACCGAACGAATGTCCGTTTCCAGTGGAGAAATTGGTGAAGGACATTTTGTATGTTCCCTGTTTTTTTACCTCCATTTGGTGTACGGTACAGGTAAATCCATAAGGTGGCAGCCATGAAGCAAAAGCTTCTGCATTGGTAAAAGCTTTGAATACTTTCTCGGGAGAAGCGGTCAGAATGCGATGTAATGTTACTTTGTTGTTTGTCATGATCGAATAATTTGTTGTGAATACAAATTTCCTCAATTCAGCTATCTGAACTGCTGTGTATATCCGACAGACATAAGGCGCAAATCCGACAATGGGTAGGGTTTTGATACACTGTTCTTAGGAATTGCAGACTGAAAGAATGAGCGGAAGGATTTGCAAACCTAAATCCTAACAACCTAAAACCCCAACAACCAACCCAAATGCGAAAAAGTAGGAAACCAATTGGATTGATGTCGGTTACTCCTCTATAAATGGAAGGAATATCTAAAAGCATAAAAATTGGAGTATCACCTGAGGTGGCATTTCAAAAGTTTGTAAAGGAATTGAAGGAATGGTGGCCGAAGGAGTATACCTGGTCGCAGGAAAAACTCGAAAAAATACAGATTGAGGCAAAGAAAGGTGGATTATGTACTGAGATTGGCCCTCATGGATTTCGTTGTGATTGGGGGAGGGTTACCGAATGGACTGAGAACACACAAATAGGTCTGAAATGGCAGATAAGCCCAAAAAGAGAACCGATTCCAAATCCGGAAAAAGCAAGTGATATCAAGGTGGATTTCGTTGAAAAAGACCACTTAACCATTCTGGACTTTCAGCATTTCAACTTTGAAAACCACGGAGAGAATTCTGATGATTACAGGAAAATGATGGACTCAGAGCAGGGGTGGGATTATATCTTAAACAACTTCAAGACCTATTGTGAAAAACACTAAACAAGAGATTTTTAAAACCCAAAACCCAAATCCCAAAACCTAAGAACCTAAGAACCTAGAACCCAAAACCTAAGAACCTAGAACCCAAAACCCAACAACCAAAACCCTATCTCGCTTGAGGTAAAATCGCAGAAATTTTAGTTCCCGTTCCCGCCCGGTTTTCCACATGCAGTTGCCCAAGGTTCTTGGCCAATAATTCTTTGACCAGACTGAGTCCGAGACCGGTGCCTATCTCACCTACAGTCCCCATTTGAGATTTTACAATCATCCCAGCCTGAAGGTTCTTTAGGATTTCTTCGTCCATTCCTTTACCCGTGTCTTCAATGCTGATATGTATTCCATCTTCCTGAGCCACCGAAGAGATGGTAATGGTGCCATTCTGAGGAGTGAATTTGATGGCATTTTGCACCAGGTTTCGGATGATGATGGTCAGGTGGTCCCGGTCACACAGCACTTCTTCGCTGGTCTGAGCGTCGGTCAGCAGTGTTATGTTTTTGTTTTGGATGAGGTCGGCTGTGAGGACTGTTATTTTTTCAATCACCTCGATCGGCCGAAAAATGCTCGGATTGGCAGTGATCCCCTGTAGCTGAGTTTTGGACCAGAAGAGCAGATCATCAAGGGTCTGGCTGATATCATCTACCTTCTTTGATAAATCCTGCTGGTAACTGATGAATAGCTCCGGGTCTTTTCGAAACTCCTCATCCAACCGAAAGTATTGTTTGAAGGAGTTCAGAGGGCTTCTAATATCATGCGAAATTACGGCGAACAGAAAGTTTTTGGTCTGATCGGCCACTGCCAGCTCTTCCTTGTCCCGTGCAATCAATTCATTGGCTTTTACTAAGGATTTTTTGAAGAAGTTCATGCTAAAATACACGGTCAGGGAAATTGTAATCCAGTTGACCTGCAAGCCAAAAATCTCTTTGAACAGAAATATTTCTGACTGGGCATATCGGTAGGTTAAAAAGAAAGACCCATTGATGATGATCAGGATGGTGAGCAATGTTGAAGTTTTACCGTCCAGGAAAATCAGTATAAACGGGATGAGGATGATCAGTAAGTATTCGGTGGACGTATCAAGGTGCAGGTATACAGAGTAAAAAAACACGCCGGTAAGCAGGAGGTAAAAACCAACCAGAAACCAATACCTGGCCAACTGATACCTACGAATAGTTTGATAATAGATGGTGGGTATACACACGAGAAAACCTGCGGAGACAACCAATGGTTGGAGGGTATTTCCAATAAGCAGGTGTGTCACAATAATGGCCGTTGTGATAGCTGCTGCTACCAGCGAGATCTTGTTGAGTATCAGGATGCGCCTGTTTTCAAAACCGTATGGTTGGTTCGGAAGACTTCCCGCTTGCAGCAATTGTTTTATCCAGGATAACATGGTGTAAAACTACGAAAAAAGGTGATTGGAGTGAGTAAAGTGAGCCCCCTAAACGATTGCACAGTTTCGTCAACTCTTTACAAGGCTTTGTGCTCAGAAGTTGCAGGTTATTATTTAGTTCAAGGATTTAGGAGACTGGACATCTGGGGCATACATTTGTTTCCATATCTAAAATATTTTAAAGAAATGATTGTAATAGCCATAGGTAAAAACTACGTAAATGCCGCAGAAGAAATGCCCACATCTAAAGGCGCACCTGTCATATTTACAAAACCTGAAAGCTCTGTTTTAACTGGAAATGCTCCTTTTGAAATACCGAAAGCTGTTACGAATGTGGCCTACGAAGTAGAACTGGCGTTCAGGATCAATAAGAAGGGCAAGCTGATTGCCAAGGAATCAGCAATGGATTATGTGGATGCTGTGGCATTGGCCATTGACTTTACAGGTAAAGATTTACTCAATCAAACACGTGAGACCAAAGGCCCGTGGGCTCTGGCCAAAGGATTTGATGGCGCCACTCCACTTTCAGGTTTTGTGCCATTGTCGGAGATTACAGATATCCATTCCATCAATTTTACTTTGGATTTAAATGGTGAGCGTGTACAAAACGGAACATCTATGCTGATGATCCATACACTTCCAGAGATACTGGAATATGTTACCCAGTTTATGACCATTAATCCTGGTGATGTGATACTGACCGGGACACCCGCCCATGGCACTGGGTTTGTGAAGCCGGGTGATCAACTAACTGCAAACCTGAATGGCAAAGAGCTACTGGATTTTAAGGTGGTTTGAAATTGCTCTTATGGATTGCACCCAGAGCGTCGAGGTGCAATTCACAATAAGAGGGTTTGGAATCCAGGGGCTCAACTTAATCCGCTAAACTCCAAACCCAAATTAGATAGCGGCATTGCCTTTTTCGCCTGTACGAATCCGGATACATTCTTCCAGCGGCACCACAAATATTTTACCGCTTCCGATCATTTCACCGTCATTGGATTCGGTGGCCCTGGTGATGGCTTCTATGGTTCTGTCCTTAAACTCATCACTCACGGCAATCTCCAGTCGGATATTGGAAACCATGGAAGGAATGACTTTCTGTCCACGGTAGATTTCTTCCGTGATGCGCCTGCCATGACCTGACACATTGCTGACTGTGATCCTGGCGATACCGGCCTCTATCAGCGATTCACGCACCTGATCGAGTTGGTTCTCTCTTATGATTGCGATTATTAGTTTCATAATGGGTTCGTTTAGCTTGGGTTAATCATTCCATATCCTTTTTCTCCATGATAAGAGCTGTCCAGTCCTTTCATTTCAGCTTCTTCGGAGGCTCTTAACGGAGTTATTTTATTCAGTACGAATAGAATGAGCAAGGTACCTGCTCCAGCATAGACCAACGCAATAATAATGGCTAAAGCCTGTACACCTAACTGGTCGATGATGCTCCAGTTGCCACCTGCCAACGCCGCAGCATCTTCCATCCAGCTATCGCGGATAAAGAATACAAGCAGCAATGCTCCTGCTATTCCACCTACTCCATGGATGCCAAAGGCATCAAGTGTGTCGTCATAACCTAGCTTGTTCTTAGCCATAATGGCCAGATAGCAAATACCGCTTGAGAATATACCGAGCGCAATAGCGCCCATCGGCTGCACCACGCCAGCTGCTGGAGTGATGGCTACTAAACCAGCCAGTATACCAGAGGCAAATCCAAGTGCAGTGGCCTTGCCCTGATGAAAACCTTCTATTAAAATCCATGCCAGCGCCCCGGCCGCTGCAGCAATTTGAGTTACCGTTAATGCCTGAGCGGTACTCAGTCCACTTGCCAGGCTGCTTCCAGCATTAAAGCCAAACCAGCCAACCCACAGTAGGCCAACTCCAATCATGGTCATCACCAGGTTATTGGGCTGCATCGGTAGATGCGGATGCTGCTTTCTTGCCCCCAAATAGATGGCGGCTACCAATCCGCTGACCCCTGCACTGATATGCACTACCGTACCTCCTGCAAAATCGATGGCTCCATCTGCACCAAGGTTAAACAAGAAACCGTCTGACGCCCATACCCAGTGGCAAAGTGGATTGTAGATAAGAATACCCCATACGGCTATGAACAGACAATATCCTTTGAAAGAGATACGCTCAGCAAAAGCCCCGGCTATAATGGCAGGGGTAATGATTGCAAATTTTCCTTGAAACATAGTGAAGACATACTCGGGAATACCATCAGTGATGACATCATCTATGCCTTGCAACAGGAAATAGTCCGGGTTCCAACCAAACCATCCACCAAGCACGTTGGAGCCAAACGCCATACTGTACCCGCAAATAACCCAGAGCAGGGTCATGATGCCCATGGCTGTGAAGCTGTGCATCATAGTGCCCAACACGTTTTTGGTTCGGACAAGCCCACCATAAAACATGGCAAGCCCGGGAATCATAAGCAATACAAGGGTGGTGGACGTTAGCATCCACGCTGTGGCACCAGAATCGATGCTTGCTTCATCACCAGCAAAAGTTTGGTAGCCCAAAAGAAGGAATGTTAAGGAATAAAATTTCTTCACTATTGATATTGAGATTGATAAATGAATATTTATGCGAATCTCATAAAAAAGAAATAATATTCTGCTAATTCATTGAATAGATTTTGAAAATTTTGATAAATGATTGTTAAAGCTCCAAAATATGTGTTCGTCACTTTCATGAATACAGGGTCATGCTGTCTGCCATCTACTGAGCTTGTAAACAGCGCGAACGTTCAGGATCCTATTCCCAAAGTGTTGTTTATTAGCTTGTTTAAAGAACAATGAGATTGCTATGTGATATTCTGTTGCATTAACCCTATATTTGCAATATGAAGTACAGTGAGTTAAAACAAAGCCTAAAGAACCATAAGCTCCGAATCACCGATTGCCGGATGGATGTGTTGGATTATTTCCAACAACAAAACAAGGCGCTTTCATTCAAAGACCTGGAGGACAAATTTCAGGAGTATGATCGGG
This sequence comes from Marinoscillum sp., assembly GCA_040218045.1. Taxonomy (GTDB): domain Bacteria; phylum Bacteroidota; class Bacteroidia; order Cytophagales; family Cyclobacteriaceae; genus Marinoscillum. The sequence goes on along the minus strand of JAVJQA010000058.1, from coordinate 4,366 downwards.
TGACGCTTTATAGAACGCTGCACTCGTTCGAAGAAAATGGATTGCTTCACAAGATACCCGGGGACAGTGGATCTGCAGTTTATGGCTTGTGCAGTGACTGTGGCGTGGAGTCTCATCACCATAACCATATGCACTTCAAATGTGATACCTGTGGTACCACCGAGTGTATTGATGTTCCTGTAGAAATACCCTCAATAACACTCCCAAAAAACTACAAGATGAGGGACATGGATGTGATTGTCAATGGTATTTGTAATCACTGCAATACCAACTGATCTACATGCGGTACTTGTTTCTAGGGTTGATGATGATAGTTGCTTCAGCATCATTTGCACAAAACTCTCTCAAGGGGAAGGTTACGGATGCTGCCGGGGAACCTTTAGTTGGTGCTACATTGGTTATTCACGAGTTGGACAAAGGAATGGTAACCAATCTGGACGGTCAGTTCAGGTTTGATAACCTGAGGGTAGCCGACTATCACTTGCATATCAGTTATGTTGGCTATGAAGCCAAGACCATAGCCATTCGCCCCAGGGCAGGGGAAGATGTTACGATTGTATTAGAGCCTACCTCTCTGGAACTTAGCGAGATTGTGGTGGAGTCCAACCACTACAAAACAGGCCCCAAAGAGCATACCCTGGCGATGGAGATCATTGACATGGAGTACCTGAAAAAGAATAGGAAAGGCACATTGGTCAACTCTCTGGAAGACTTACCAGGTGTCAATGCGATCAACACAGGGGTTGGTATTTCCAAACCAGTAATACGCGGTATGAGCTTTAATCGTGTGATTGTGAATGACAAAGGCGTAAAGCAGGAGGGTCAACAGTGGGGAACCGATCACGGTCTGGAGATCGACATGTTTGAGCCAGGCAGGGTGGAAGTGGTCAAAGGCCCAAGTTCGCTTATGTATGGCTCGGATGGTCTTGGGGGGGTCCTGAATATATTTCCGCCATCGCTTCCTGATCCTGGCACGCATCGGGGTGCAGTACAGAGTATTTATAAGACCAACAATCAATCTATCAGCACTTCTACATCATTAGAAGGAAATTTCGATGATAAAGTCTACCGGCTGAGGTTCAGCACTCAGGATTTTGGGGACTACAGGGTGCCAGCGACCAGTTTCAATTATAATAATTTCAACCTGCCCCTGTATGACAATCAGTTGAAGAATACTGCAGGAAACGAACGAAACCTCACAGCAATGGTTGGTTTAAAGAAGAACTGGGGCTATTCCACATTGACCATTAGCAACTTTCATCAAAATGCCGGCTTCTTTGTAGGCGCTATTGGTATACCACGAGCATACCAACTCACGCCTGATGGCAATAACCGGAACATTGATTTGCCCAAACAAGTGATCAATCACTTTAAAGTGATATCGAATAGTAACATCCTGATTGGGAAGAATTGGTTGGAACTGGACTTGGGTTATCAAAACAATTTTCGAAAGGAACAATCTAACCCGCATGCCCATGGCAAGGGACCAAGACCTCAGGGAACAGAAGCGCATGCCCTTCGCCTGCAGACCTATAGTCTCAATGCCCGTTATTTTGTTCGGTTGTCAGATCGGCATTCCCGGATCATCGGGTTGCAAGGACAGCAGCAATACAATTCCCGCGGAGGATTTGAGTTTTTGTTGCCGGCTTATGCCAGTTCTTCCATAGGAGCATTCGTTTTTGAAGAATTTAGTTTCAAAAAGAAGCTTACCGTTACCGGAGGCTTGAGGTTTGATTATGCAAGCAGAAGCATCGATTCCTATTCGGAACCAATATATAGTAATGAAACAACTATCGAGCGTTACTACCAGCGCAATGCAGCTATCAATTCGGACTTTTATAATGTTTCCGGTGCGGTAGGATTGAGCTATTATCCCAGTCGTGCGTTCAATGCCAAGTGGAACCTGGGTACCAGCTTTAAAGTCCCTACGGCAGCAGAGCTTTCTATGAACGGAATCCATCATGGCACATTTCGTCATGAAGTAGGAGATAGCACACTGACTTCTGAGCGTGGAGTGCAAGCCGACTTGAGTCTGAGCTACCAAAGGAGCAATGTCAGTTTAGTCGTGAGTCCTTTTGTCTCATGGTTCGGTGACTTTATTTATTTGGCTCCCACGGCATTGTTTTCATCGAGCATGGATCCGGATGCCTTTCCGGAAGGAGGACAGGTTTTTCGATATAAGCAGAACGATGCGTTTTTTGCTGGCGGAGAGTTGGCGGCAGAGTACCACCCAATAGAGGAGCTGCACCTTAGAATAGCTTATGAGTATGTATACAACTACAACCTGGATACGAAGTTGCCCTTACCATTTACACCGCCTGCCTCCATTTATACCGAGTTGCAATATGAGTTGGAGTCATCCATGACCTGGCTCGATGGGGTCAACCTAGGAGTGAACTATAAGAAGGTTTTTGATCAAAATAGAGTAGATAGAAATGAGCGTACTACGCCGGGGTATTATTTGGTAGGCCTCAACATCGGCACTCATTTGGTATTTAATGGGTTTAAGCCTGAATTGGTCTTTTCAGCACTAAACCTGACCAATACCAGATATTTTAACCATTTGAGTCGGTATCGCTTGCTCAATCTGCCTGAACAGGGCAGAAACTTCATGATTTCATTGAATATACCTTTTGCAATTAAGTAGTGTATAGTTTATACTTGCAATATAATTGCATTTAAAGATAAGCTATATATGAAAAGATCAATACTAAGTCTGGGACTACTTTCAATGTTGTTTTTGGTGGCATGTGAGGGCGATGAGGTTGTGGATATAACGGCACCAACGATCACGCTGGAAGAGCCTGAAGCAGGAGAATCCTTTGCCGCAGGCGGGGACATTCATTTTGACGCGCTCTTTGAAGATGATGAAGAACTCGCAACCTTTAATTTGACCATTCATGACAATTTTGATGGGCATAGCCATGGGCGGATAGCGGTTTCGCCATTTGCTTTTGACCAGAGCTTCCCTTTGACCGGAAAGTCACAGGACGTGCATGAAGAGATCGAGATAGAGGTGGATGCTACAGCCGGTCCATATCACTTCATTGTGGAGGCTATTGATGCAGCGGGCAATTCTACCAGCTTTGAAGATGGCTCTTCAAAGGAGATCGAGATATGGATCACAAATGAGGAAATGGCACATCTACACTTCGAAGATGCCAGCGAAATGGAAGTAGAAGAGTACGAAGGTGAGGTAGGTGAGCCATTGATGTTTTATGGTGAGATAGAGGACGAGGTAGGTACTTTGGATCATGTGATGATCATGGTGGGCCACCTGGAAGCGGGTGGTGAACATCATGACCATGATGGTCGATCCCTGCAGGATGATGGCCACATTTTCGAAAAGGAAGTAGAGGTAGAAGGAGAGACTTCTGTATTGCTACAGGACCTTCTGGCAGGAGAGCAAATTGTTGTGTCACAAAGTGACCTTGACGAATTGGAAGAAGGTGAGCATTTATACCTGATCGTCCAGGTAACGGATGAGGATGGCAATATCTCGCGCCATTCGATCGAAATACATTTTGATTAATCCTACTAGTCAAGTTAACCACAGATACTAAAACAAGTTCAGTATGACCCCAAGGTTGATAGAACGAAGATTAAAACCAGGTAACGTCATGCTGAATTCATTTCAGTATCTAAACTTGACAAAGGATTAACCATAGAATTCTTTGAATTAGGTTAGAAGGGCTGTCAGAAGATGATGGCCTTTTTCGTTTGACGTGCATGGTGCCAGTTTTATTAAGTTAAGCTTTTCAACACCTTCTTCTTTAAGTTCTTCTGCAAGAATCTTTGGAATTCGTAGCAACCTGACAAAGCTCTCTACGAGCCGCCTGGAGGGATGGCCTTTCGATAGAGCTTAACTTAACAGCATTGCTCACCTGGTATAGGGAGAGGTAATGGGATAATAAAAAAAATCCCTTCCACACTATGCGGGAGGGATTTTAATTGTACTTACGTCTGTTGACCATAGTCTGTGTTTGAAGTTTCAACATCGAAAACCATAATCGCCACGTTACCAGGCAGATCATACGCTTTCACTTCGAGTTTACCACCTTCTGGAATATCCACTGGAAGTACGTACTCCCACTGGATGCCATTGGAGGTGAGCGTGGCTTCCCCGCTTTCGATCACTGTATCGTCCTCTGCCAGAATGGCCACCTGCACTGTAGTAACCATGGGGTCTTCGTAAGCCTCTATGAGGACGGAAGAACCGCTGGCCCCACTCTCCAGGGTGATGTCACCGATCTCCGGGGACTTTAGGTAATCTGTTACAGCGAGCTGGTATGCGCTCCTAAACTTATCCAACCGCTTGGCGGCTTCATCGTAGATAGGCCCCATGGCCTCATCTGCTATAGCCGCT
>JAVJQA010000054.1:0-33836 GCA_040218045.1 Marinoscillum sp. | reverse complement strand
TGTCTCAAAAATGCCGAAAGGTGTAGAGAAAGGTTATGAAAAAGCAGGTGTAGACATGTATCACGGAGCAGCCAGCTTTGAATCGAAAGACACTGTCCGTATTGGAGACAACCTATTAGAAGCAGATAAAATTGTAATTGCAACGGGTGCACGACCTGTAATCCTGGATATACCCGGAGGTGACTTACCCATTGACAGCACAGATTTTCTAAACCTGGAAGAGCTTCCTAAGGAAATTACTTTTATAGGAGGCGGATATATAGCGATGGAGTTTGCTCACCTGGCTGCCAGAGCAGGAAGTAAGGTAACCATAATTCACAGAGGTAAAACGCCCTTGGAAAACTTTGAAGCTGATATCGTAAAGCATTTGGTAAATGCTACTGAAGAATTGGGTATCGAGCTTCACCTTGAGTCGGATGTTGTTGCTGTAGAAAAAACGGATGACAGGTTTACCGTAAAGGCAGCATCAAAAAATGGTGAAAAAACTATTCAAACGGACTTAGTTGTTAATGCTGCGGGTAGAGTGCCTGAATTGGATGGCATGAACCTTGAAAAGGCCAATATTTCTTACAGCAAAAAAGGAATACAGGTAAACGAATTCCTTCAAAGCAAAACCAATCCATTAGTCTACGCAGCCGGAGATGCTGCTGAAAGTAATGGACTAAACCTCACACCAGTTGCTGTTATGGAAGGGCATGCCGTAGCTGCCAATATTATTCGTGGTAATTCCAAAACACCCGACTACACCGAAATGCCAAGTGCAGTCTTTACCTTGCCAACACTTGCTGCAGTTGGCATGACGGAAGTTCAGGCAAAAGAATCAGGATTAGAATATCAAGTAAAGAATGGCTCTGCATCAAACTGGTACAATGCCAAACGAATCAATGAATCAACTTATGCGTATAAAGTTCTTTCAAACAATGAGGGATATATTTTAGGAGCACACGTCATTGGTCCTCATGCAGAGGAAATGATTAACCTTTTTGCAATGGCTATTCGTGGAAAGCTTACGGTTTCTGATATACGGAACATGGTTTATGCATATCCATCGATGGGCTCGGATATTGGGTCGATGGTTTAAAAAACAAAATAATGCTCGAACAAAAACTTGAAGATAGAGACATCACGCCAACAGTCATGCTCTATTTGGTATTCAACAAATTAAATGAATGATGGAGGTCAACAACTTCCTAATCAGCTTAACCAAAATCAGTCCTCTTTCTCGGGATGGGCATGAGTCAATTGCCAATTTGTGCGCTCCAATTCGAATTAAAAAGAACCATGACCTTCAGGCTATCGGTCAAACTTGCAAGACAATCTACTTTGTGCAGACCGGAGCAGCCAGAATCTATTACTACAAAAATGGCAAAGAAGTGACTGAATATTTTGCTTTTGAGAACGACCTGATCATCCGGGCAGAAAGCTTGTTTACAGGAAAACCAAGTACAAAAGCAATCCAGGCAGTAAGCGACACCCTTTTTGTTGCACTTCCTTCCCATTCACTTTTTGCTCTTTTTGACAAACATCGTGATATCGAGCGGTTGTTCCGCAAAATTGTAGAGCACTCCTATGTCGATACCATTAACCGGCTGGAAAGCCTTCAATTCCACTCCGCTGAAGAGCGCTATGCGAGCTTGATGGGAAAATCCCCCAAGGTGATCCAAAAAATCCCACTCAAACACATTGCTTCTTATCTAGGTATTACCCAAGTAAGCCTAAGCAGGATCCGGGCGAAAATGTCCTAATTATTTATCAAATGTAAAAGGAATTGATTCAGACAACTCTGTCCTTTGTAGTATCAAATATTCAATTAGGATGGAACAAAAAGAGATCAATACCGATACATTGAGAGAGTGGCTGGATAAAGGTGAAAAAGTCAATATTTTGGATGTCAGACCACTTCATGAAAGAGAAGAATGGAAAATCCCCGGCAGCATTCATATAAAAGTGTATGGCGAGTTAAAAAAGAACAATCCGAACGCATTAAAGTCGGTGACCTTGGATAAAGCTGTTCCGGTAGTGACCGTTTGAGCAGGAGGCAAAACCAGCTTGATAGCTGCACAACTATTGCACAAATCAGGGTATGATTCCTACAATTTACAAGGAGGAATGAAAGCCTGGAGCATGTCATGGAACACAGGTTCCGTATCATTTGACCACTTTGAACTTATCCAGTTCAGACGAACGGGAAAAGGATGCCTTTCATACATGATCGTTTCAGGTCAGGAAGCAATGGTACTGGATGCCTCATTGCCTGTGGACATTTATAAGAATTTCATTGACCATAGGAAACTGACTTTAAAACACATAGTGGATACCCACATCCATGCAGATCATCTAAGCAGGTCAAATAAACTCGCAGATGGATATGGACTCAAACCGTCGATTCCCCAAAATGATAAACTTACCTTTCCGTTCGATTCTATTTCAGATGGGACAATTTTTCAGATTGGTGAAGTCGAGGTAAAGGCCATTCATACACCTGGGCATACGCTTGAAAGCACTTCATACCTGGTTGATGAAAAAGTATTGCTTACTGGAGACACTTTGTTTACAAATGGAGTAGGTAGACCAGACTTGAAATCCAACAAGGAAGAAGCAGAGAAGAAAGCAATCTTACTTTTTCATTCCATTCAAAAGCTAATAAGTTTAGAAAAGTCGATTATCGTAATGCCGGGTCACACCAGTCAGCCGGTAGCTTTTGATAATCAACCTATACAAGCCGTACTGAAAGAGGTTGTGAAAAATACACCATTGCTGAAAGCAAGTGAACAGGAATTTGTTCGGTCTGTGCTAAAGAGGATACCCAACCCACCAGAGAACTACCTGAAAATTGTTGAGAAGAACCTTTCAGGAGATTTTACAGATGTAAACCCAGTTGATCTTGAAGCGGGTGCCAATCGCTGTGCTATATCATAGAAATTAATGGAAGTTAAATTAGGACTAAAAGAAAACTGGAAACAATTCACCTTTTTAGTTATCATAAATGGGTTTGTTGGTGGTATGGTCGGTTTAGAGCGAACTATCCTGCCACTAATTGCTGAAGCTGATTTTGAGATCGCTGCGAAAACGGCAATCCTATCATTTATTGTAGTATTTGGTATTACAAAAGCCATAACCAATTATTATACAGGTGCATTGGCCAATCGGGTTGGAAGAAAAAATCTTCTGGTGATTGGATGGTTAATTGGGTTACCTGTTCCTATAATCCTGATCTCTGCCGGAAGCTGGAACATGATCATTGCTGCCAACATTCTGCTTGGCATCAATCAAGGACTTACCTGGTCAAGTACGGTGGTTATGAAAATAGATCTTGTTGGAGAGAAAAACCGTGGTTTAGCAATGGGATTGAATGAATCTGCAGGATACCTGGCAGTGGGTATCGTAGCATTTCTCACAGGATGGATGGCAAGCGAGTACGGCCTCCGTCCTTACCCTTTCTATCTCGGAATAGGCTTTGCTGTTATAGGGCTTTTAGGTAGTGTTTTCCTAATAAAAGATACAGTACATCATGTGAATGTCGAAACAAAAGAGAGCAAGGTTCCTCTTCTTAAAAGAATCTTCGTAGAGACTACTTGGAACAATCCGAATTTAGGTAGTATCACTCAGGCCGGACTGGTTAATAACCTTAACGACGGGATGATTTGGGGCCTATTGCCAATGCTTCTAGCTTCGAAAGGGTTTGGACTTACAGACATTGGAGAGATTGTTGCAATCTACCCGGTAATTTGGGGATTAGCCCAACTAGTTACGGGTAAGATGGCTGATCATTTAGTAAAGAAATCAATGCTTTTTTGGGGCATGCTACTACAAGGAATTACCATTTTAGCATTAGCATATGCCAGTTCACATATACAGTTTGTTTTATTGGGAATCTTATTGGGATTAGGTACGGCAGTTGTATATCCAACCTTTTTGGCGGCTATTGCAGACTATACACATCCACAGCAAAGAGCTCAGAGCATAGGTATTTTTAGGTTATGGCGAGATCTGGGGTATGCCATTGGTGCAATTGCTACTGGAATTACCGCTGATGTTTTTGGTATTCATGTTGCCGTTTTGGTGATAGGAGGCATTACGTTAGCTTCCTCGTTGATAATCAGACTCAGGATGCATTAATTCAAAAGTTCGCTAAATGTCACTTTTCTTTTAGCTTGCATTTTTAATGTGTTGCCTTTATTGAACAAGACACAATCAAAACAATCAAATTGTCCTGAATGTTAAAGGAATGAACTGTCCGGGGGGTGAAGCACATATCGAAACATGAGGTTGGGGCGCTTCAGGGTATGACGTCTGTTGAGGCCATCTATGGGGAAGGTTCTGCCACTATAGAGTATTTACCATCAAAGCTCGAAGAAAAAACAATCATAAAAGCAATCAATAAAACGAGATACACAGTAATTGAGAAGCCGAAAGATGAATAAGATGGAGAAATAAGCAGTTTACAATTCACTATCACCTGTCCGAACTGCGGACATCAGAAGGAAGAAACCATGCCTACAGATGCATGCCAGTACTTCTATGAATGTGAAAACTGCCACCAGGTTTTGAAACCCAAACCAGGGGATTGCTGCGTGTATTGTAGTTATGGGACTAAGAAGTGCCCTCCTATACAAAATGGAACATGCTAATTACTAAACGATCTTAGAGTAGCATCACTCCGTATTTAAACCCTTATTCCAATTTGATTTTGATTAAGTTTGTTCTTTAATGCAGCAGTTTAGAAAAATAGCGGCCATATCGTTTCTGAGCATATTCAGTATGTATCTGCTGCATCAGGTATTGCCGCATGTACATCATGAGCACGGTGCAGAGCACATTAGCATTACTGAGACTAAGGCTGAACATTCTCATGATCATGATCACCACCACCATCATGACGATGATAACTCCAGTGAAGGTTTTGATCTCTTAGGATTTCTTTTTGGGACACATGCTCACACAGTTCAGGTTGATAATATCCTTGTCGCCAAAAGTGTCTCCAAACAACAGGTACCAGTAGAGGTGGTAGTAGCAGCTGTTGCCTATGAGGTTAAGATATCGGATAGGGAGCCGGAAGAACAAATACTCTGGCAACATCCTCCGGACCCTACAAAATCCCCCCATCTAACTTCGGTTTCGTTAAGAGGCCCCCCATCTTTAGGATAATCATTTCAAGCTGGAATAATCCCGCTTACTGAGCATATTAGGTTATGCTCACACTATTTGATTAATCCTAACATCAATTTTCATGTATAAAAAAATCGTATTCGCACTTTGCGGATGCTTCTTGTCGTTTGGCTTGATTGCCCAATCGACTTCAATAGAAAGCATTCTCAGAGAAGTAGAACAAAACAACCAGGAGCTAAAGGCGCTCAGCCAATATGCTGAGAGTAGAACTCTTGAACTGAAATCCGGAAATAATCTACCAGACCCTCAACTGGGCGCATACTATCTGCCTTTTGGTGAGCATAGTACGGGAGATTATACCGAGTACCAAGTGAGTCAGTCTTTTGAGTTTCCAACGGTCTATAGCACCCGCAGGAATCTTATTGACAAACAAACCAATCAGTTGGAGCTGGACTATCAGGCCAGGCGGCAGGAAATATTGGCACAAGCCAAAGAATACTGCCTGAACCTGATCTACCTGAACAAACGCCTAACTACCGAAACACTTAGGGTGGTGCAGGCAAAGGAGGTGTTTGAGCAGGTGCAGGAGCTTTATGAAAAGGAACAGGTAGGTATTCTGGAACTGAATAAAGCGAAGGTGGCCTGGATGCAGGAACAGTTCAAAATCCAGGAGATTGAAAGCGATCAGAGAAACACGATGCTACTCCTTAAAAATCTTAATGGAGGAGCAGAGATACGTTTTTCATCTGATGAATATGCTTTATCACTGGATTTGGCAGACAAGGAAAGTGTTTGGGAGGATAAGCAAGCGCAAGATCCTGAACTGGTAAAACTCACGCAACAAGAAGCGATTGCCCAACAGTCATTAAGGCTGGCTAAAAACAGGACGCTCCCAAATTTGACAGCTGGCTTCAACAGTCAGGGTGTGGCAGGTGAGCGGTTTTCCGGTGTGTATGCTGGCATTAGTATTCCATTATGGAGTAATCGAAACAAGGTGAAAGCTGCTCAATCTCAAGTTGACTTTCAACAGTCTATCAATACCTCATTGTCATTGCAGGCCTATTCGGCATTTGTAAAGCAATACAATGATTATGAGATCATGCTTTCCAAATTTCAGGAATATGAAGCAACCTTATCGGGCTTAAACAGTGATGATTTATTGCTGCAAGCCTATCAATTGGGTGAATTATCCTTCCCGGAATACTACATGGAGCTAAAGTTTTATCGCCAGGCATATGATACGATGCTGGACATGCAATACCAGCTCTATGTATCGCAAACACAACTTTTAAAACATCAATTATAAAATCTTCAAACATCAAATTATGAAAATTTCAAATATTCTTATAGCATTAACTTTTGTGTTTGCTGTTGCTTGTACTGACAAAAAAGCAAACGATGAGCATGGACATTCTCACGACACAGAATCAGAAGCACATCCCCATGATGAAGCTGGAGAAGACCCTGGACACAGTCATGACGGAGATCACGAGCATGGTGAACACCATGAACAAGAAGAATTTACGGTAGACAGTGACACTGCTCAGGTTCAGGAAGAGGGTACCCATACTCATGGTGACGGTAGTACTCATCACGATCATTAACCATTAAAAACAAAAGTTGATATGCGATATATTATAGTATTGTTTTCGTTGGTGGTGTTTTCATGCCAATCAACTGAAGATCATGGACATCCACATGACGAGAATGGCGGTCACTCTCAAGTCACTGAAGGTAAGCCAACAGTGGATTATACGGTTTGGACTGACCAAACGGAATTGTTTGTAGAGTTTCCTGCCTTGGTGGTAGGTGAAACCAGTCGTTTTGCGGCTCACTTTACGGTGCTGAATGGGCATCAGTCTGTCAAAGAAGGAAGTGTAACGGTGAGTTTGACCAAAGGCGAAAAGGGCATTCGCCATAAGGTGGATGCTCCTTCTTCTCCGGGCATTTTTACGCCATCACTACAACCGAAAGAACCGGGAACCTATCAATTGATTTTTGATATCCAAACGCCAGCGTTTTCGGATAAGATCGTAATGGATAATATTCCTGTGTATGCTTCAGAGGAAGAAGCCATTGCCCAAATGGGTAGTGAAGAAGAGGGTAATGCCATTACTTTTTTGAAAGAACAGGCCTGGAAAATGGAGTTTCAAACAGCTCCAGTTTTGAAGAAGCAAGTCTTTCAAACCATTCCCACTTCAGGTGTTTGGAAAGTAGCACCTTCAAATTATCAGACGCTTGTGTCTCCAGCCAATGGTCTAGTGAGCTTTAGTTCTGGGATATTGACCGAAGGAAGCGCTGTAAAAAAAGGTCAGGTTTTGATGACCATTAGCAGTGCAGGACTTACTTCCAATAATCTGAGTGCGGAGATCCAAAAGGCAAAAGCTGAATTCGAGCAAGCCAGATCGGAATACGAACGGAAAAAAGAATTGTACAATTCCAAAATCGTTGCTAAGGCCGAATTTGAGCAAGTAGAGCAAAAGTATCGGGTTGCCAAGACCAACTATGAAACGTTGAGCAGCGGATATAGTGCTGGAGGTAAACAAGTCACGGCTCCAATGAATGGATACATCAAATCTATTCGGGCAGTAAACGGTGGGTTTGCAAACCAGGGCGATGCGTTGGTGACTATGACAAGCCACAATAGCAGTTTACTTGAAGTACAGGTTAGTCCTAAGTATAGTGCTGATTTGCAAAGCATCCAAAACATCTGGTATCAGGCCAAACCCGGAGCTTGGTCAAGTCTAAAGAATAGAGGTGGTAAGATTATTTCCGTGGGTAAAGAGGTTGAAGCTGACCAACCATTGATTTCTGTTTATGCCGAAGTAAATGAAGGTGTGGAAATGCCTGAAGGTAGTTTCACAGAGGTACAATTGGCTGTTGGTAGTGGTGATAAAGGCTTGGTTGTACCTGTTTCTTGTTTGATGGAAGATTACGGCAATTACTCTGTGATTGTCCAGCTGTCCGGTGAAAGCTTTGAACGCAGGAATGTGACCCTTGGCAAGAGGAACGGAAGTGAAGTAGAAATCATCAATGGATTGGTAGAACGAGAGGTGGTAGTCACCAAAGGGGCTTATCAGGTAAAGATGGCTTCTATGTCTGGTCAAGCACCTGCTCATGGTCACGCTCATTAAAAGGTAGAAATTATGCTGAATAAGATATTATCGATTTCACTGCAAAACCGATTAATGGTGCTTTTGGGTGCTGTGGTGTTGAGTGTGGCGGGTTTGTACATCGCCCGAAATATGAACGTAGATGTGTTTCCTGACCTTACCGCTCCAACGGTGACCATTTTGACGGAAGCTCATGGAATGGAATCTGAGGAAGTAGAAAAGCTGGTGACCTACCAATTGGAAACGGCCATGAATGGCTCGCCCAATGTGCGTAGAATCCGCTCTTCATCTGCAGCAGGAATTTCTATTGTTTGGATAGAATTTGAATGGGGTACGGACATTTATCGAGCAAGACAAATTGTGAGTGAACGCATCCCAATGGTGCGTGAAAACCTGCCTTCTGGTGTTGGTTCGCCTACTATGGCCCCCATTTCTTCCATCATGGGTGAAGTGATGTTGTTGGGTGTTCGTTCGGATAGTTTGTCTCCAATGGAGTTGCGAACACTTGCTGACTGGACAATCCGACCAAGAATCAAATCTATTGGCGGCATAGCCAATGTGATTGTCATTGGTGGTGATTACAAACAGTATCAGGTCTTGGCTAATCCAGAGAAGCTGAAATACTATGATGTGAGCCTTGGCGATCTTTTGGAAAAGGTACAAGAGAGCAATATGAACGCTCCTGGTGGTTTTCTGAATGAATACGGCAATCAGTACATCATCAAAGGAAGCGGACGAGCTTATTCTGTAGAACATCTCGAAGAAGCAGTACTTAAGAACATCAATGGACAAACGATTAAAATCAAAGATGTTGCTGAGGTTCAAATCGGCACAGCTGACAAGATCGGTGACGGTTCGTTGAATGCCGCTCCTGCGGTTGTTTTAACTATCTCTAAACAGCCGGATGTCAATACACTGGAATTGACCGAAAGGCTCGATGAAGCGATCGCTGATTTGAACAACACGTTACCGGAAAGCGTGGAAATCAAAAGCCACATTTTTCGTCAGTCGAATTTCATTGAGGCATCCATTAACAACCTGAATCAGACGTTACTGGAAGGAGCTTTTTTCGTGATGATCGTGCTATTCATCTTTTTGATGAACTGGCGAACTACGGTTATTTCATTGCTCGCCATTCCTATCTCGTTGTTGGTATCCATCATTGTTCTTAAAATGCTTGGATATACCATCAACACAATGAGTTTGGGAGGTATGGCCATTGCCATTGGTGCCTTGGTGGATGATGCGATCATTGATGTGGAGAATGTTTTCAAGCGATTGCGAGAAAACATCCGCAAACCTAAGGCTGAACAATTGCCTGTACTTACCGTGGTGAAAGATGCTTCGGTTGAGATCCGTAGTTCGATCATTATTGCTACGTTGATCATCATTGTGTCGTTTGTGCCTTTGTTTTTTCTGAGTGGCATGGAAGGCCGATTACTTCAACCGCTTGGTATTGCCTTTATTACTTCAGTATTGACTTCTCTGATTGTAGCGGTGACCGTCACTCCTGTGCTGTGTTCCTATTTGCTGAAAAGCGAAAAGGTACTCAGCAAGCAAGCAGAAGGCACGAAAGTGGAACGCTGGCTGCAAGCCCGATATGCAGGAATATTGGAAAGGGTATTGAAATTTCCCAAGACAGTGATTGGGTTGACCGTTGGAGCATTTGTTATCAGTTTGATTCTATTGACCCAGTTAGGACGTAGTTTCTTGCCTGAGTTCGATGAAGGCTCTTTGGTGATCAGTGTGGTAGGTGTGCCTGGTATGTCACTGGAGGAGAGCAACAAGAACGGGAAAATGATTGAACAACTGCTTTTGGAAATGCCTGAGGTAGAAGTAGTCACTCGCAGAACGGGACGTGCCGAACTTGATGAACATGCGCAGGGCGTAAATGCAGCTGAAATAGATGTACCCTTTACCCTTGATGGAAAATCCAAAGAGCAATTCTTTGAAGAAGTACGGACTAAGTTGAGTGTGGTGCCTGGTGTGAATATCACTTTAGGTCAGCCCATTGCTCACCGTATCGATCACATGCTTTCGGGTACTCGTGCCAATATTGCCATTAAGATATTTGGAGATGACTTGCAGCGACTGTTTGAATTGGGCAAGAGTGTGGAAACCAATATCAAATCCATAGAGGGCATTGCCGATGTGGCTGTAGATCAACAGGTAGAAGTGCCGCAAATCCGTATCACTCCTAAACGACAAATGTTGGCTGCTTATGGGATGACCGTTGGTGATTTGATGGAGCAGGTGGATGTGGCTTTTGCCGGAGAAAAGGCCGGAGAAATCTATGAAGGGCAGAAGTATTTTGATCTAATCGTCCGTTTTCAAAAGGAGTCAAGGAGCAGTATGGAATCCATACAAGCCGCTTTAGTCACCTTACCAAACGGAGGACAAATCACATTGGATCAATTGGCAGATGTGAAATCTGTAAGTTCTCCGAATACCATTTCCAGAGAGAATGTAAAGCGCAAGATCGTTGTGGCTGCCAATGTACAAGGACGTGATTTGCGTGGAGTGGTCAATGAGATTAAGCAAATTGTTGAAGCGAATATTGACCTGCCCGAAGGTTATCGGGTAGAGTATGGAGGTCAGTTTGAAAGTGAAGCGAAGGCTTCACAATTGCTGCTTATTACTGCAGTAGTGGCTATTCTCATCATATTTCTATTGCTCTATTATGAGTTTCAGGATGTGAAACTTTCATTTATTGTATTGATCAATTTGCCACTGGCACTGATCGGAGGGATTTTGATTGTGTACTTCACTTCCGGTATCATCAGCATTGCAGCTACCATTGGCTTTATCAGCTTGTTTGGTATTGCTACACGAAATGGGATTTTGCTAGTCTCTCGTTATGAGGATTTGAGGAAGGAAGGTTTGCAAGGTTTTGAATTACTCAAAACAGGAGCCTTGGATAGACTGAATCCAATTCTGATGACAGCCTTTACCACAGGTCTTGCCTTGATTCCGCTTGCTTTGAAAGGTGGCGAGCCAGGCAATGAAATTCAAAGCCCAATGGCCGTTGTGATTTTGGGAGGATTACTCTCGGCTACTTTGCTGAATTTGATTGTGATACCATGCGTGTATGAGTTGGTTAACTCAAGGAAGAATTGAGAAGATAAATGATAGTCAGGCCGATAGATTGGCCTGACTATTCAAATATGCATTAGATTCAAATTATATCTTTTTTACTTTAAAGCATGCCCGAACAAAAACTTGAAAATAGAGACATAAGGTCAGCCTTTAAATGATATTTGAAACATACACATTCTCTGCCACCTTCTGACTAATCATTTGATCTTTTCCTTCGATTTCCACATCTAGAGAGCCATCAAATTCTAAGCGTGATTTTAATAGAATTTCACTATTAATGACAAGTCCCAATTGAGTGATATGCTGAAGAAATGTTGGTGAATCATTTTTAACGCCAACCACTTTCAGTTGTTTACCCGCAAGTTCCTGATCAAGGGTGGTTTTATGCATACCCCTGATCTCTCCATTAGCAGTAGGAATAGGGTCGCCATGTGGGTCAAATTTTGGATACCCAAGGAGTTTATCCAATTGATCCACCAATTTTTTTGATTTAATATGTTCCAGCTGTTCTGCTACTTCATGAATTTCGTCCCATGTGAAATCCATCTTCTCAACCAAGAAAGTTTCCCACAAGCGATGCTTTCTTATTACAGCATGAGCAATGGCTTCACCCTCTTGTAGCAGCGATATTGCACCGTACTTTTCGTAGCTCACAAAGGCTTTTTCTTTAAGTTTCTTGAGCATGCTACTCACTGTAGCAGGAGAAACACCCAGGTGGCCCGCCAACTCATTCGTCCCAAGCTCCTTGCCATCTCGATCCACATTCAAGTTGTAGATGGCTTTTAAATAGTTTTCCTCTGTGCTTGTGGTCATCCATCAAAGCTAAATATCACAATGCACAATAAAAAGTTTTGTTTATCTAACTTTAAATAATAGGTTTGTATAAATATATTTAAAGATGAGCAATAAGATATTCTTTTTACCTCTCCTGATTCTGGGGTTGGTTTCATGTGAAGAAATAATACCATCTGCTCCTGCTGAAAATGAGCTGCTGGATGGCCCTACAGAAGGTTTATCCCATGCAGAACAAAGACAATTTTTGGATGGAGACATTGCTTTTAATGACGAGGTGTTTTCGGTGGAAAATGGACTTGGCCCAGGCTTTGTTGCCACGTCCTGTGGAAGCTGTCATGCAGGGGATGGCAAAGGTCATCCTTTTACCACACTCACCAGATTTGGTCAATCACTACCAAACACATTGCCGGATCTATCTATTGGAGGTCCTCAACTTCAAAACAGAGCAATACCAGGGTTTGAACCTTAAAAGCTGCCAGATGGTGTTCCATTCATGAAGTTTACTCCACGGGCTGTTACTGGGTTGGGATTCCTGGAAGCAATGTCAGATCAACAGATTCTGCAGAATGTCGATTTTCTTGATGAAGATAGTGATGGTATTTCCGGGAAACCAAATTACATAGCACCACCAGACTACTTTGAGCAGAAATCGATTCATCAGCCTGTCAATGGTAAAATCATTGGGCGTTTTGGGAAGAAGGCTGCAGCTATTGATCTGCTTCAACAGACCGTAGGTGCCTACAATCAGGATATGGGAATTACTTCCACTTTTGAGCCCATTGATTCATACCGCCAGCTTTCTACCGATCCGGAAGTATCTGATCAAACGATTCGTGATGTGGTCTTTTATCTCAGAACATTAAAGGCTCCCATTCCTAGATCAGAAGAAAGCACGGCTGTATTACAAGGGAAGTCAATATTTAAAGAAATGCAGTGCGCCTCTTGCCATATCCCTGAATGGACAACCCCAGAATCTGATATTGAAGCATTATCGAATAAAACATTCTACCCATACACTGACTTGTTGCTTCATGATATGGGGCCAGGGCTGGATGATGGTGCAACTGAAGGATCTGCTGAAACATACGAATGGCGGACTCCACCATTATGGGGCTTGGGACTTTCGCCCAATTCGCAAGGTGGATCATCCTTCTTAATGCTGATGGACGAGCCAGAAGTATTGAAGAAGCTATCCTGCTTCATGGTGGAGAAGCCGACAACAGTAAAAATCAATTTGTCTCTCTTTCTGAGGATGATAAAGAGACACTCATTAAGTTTCTCAAATCTCTTTAGATATGGAAAGAAGAGAATTTGTCAGGAAATGCGGAATGGGCTGCCTTGGGATAGCGGCAACAGGTTTACTCCTGGAGGGATGTGCTGGAACCCGATACATTTCTGGAAACATAGACGGCTCCTATCTGAGTCTGCCTGAAGCGGCTTTTTTAAAAGAGGAAAATAACTATTTAAAGCATGTTGTAGTACAGAATGATGCATTACAATATCCGGTGGTTGTTTTCCGCTTCAATGCCTATGAATACAAAGCATTGCTCATGAAATGCACACATCAAGGCACGGAACTTCAGGTTTTTGGGGGCCGCCTACAGTGTCCTGCTCATGGAAGTGAGTTTACACAAGACGGGAGTGTTCAAAATGGCCCGGCTGATACATCGCTTAGAAGTTTCCCAATTATAAGAGAAAGTAAAAACCTTAAAATCGATTTATCATGAAGTATGGTTGGATCCTTATAACAATAACATCTCTGCTTTCGATAGATGCAAAGGCTCAAATCGACAGTACTTTACTCAAGCGTACACCAGTTGATACGGCAAAAAACCAGCTTAATATGGATGCTGTTTACAACAGACCATTCTTGCAGGTTGGTAAGTTGCCGATATCGGTAGGTGGATATATTGAGGCAGATAATGGATACATTGGTGAAGATGGTGTGACAGATGGACATAGCTTCCTAGTCCCGCGAATGACCCTTTTTGTTGCTTCTTCAATACATAGAAAAATCAAGTTTCTTTCTGAAATAGAATTTGAGGAAGGTGGAGAAGAGGTAGCCATTGAGTTTGCGGCACTCGACATCAGCATGCATCCACTTTTAAATCTACGTGGTGGAATAGTGATGAATCCAATCGGAGCATTCAATCAAAATCACGACGGCCCCAAATGGGAGTTTGTGGATCGCCCAATAGCTGCAACTGATATGCTGCCAGCAACCTGGAGTAATGTGGGTTTTGGGCTTTATGGTAAATATTACATGAAAGAATGGGCATTTGGATATGAAGCCTACCTGACCAATGGATTCAATGATGCCATTATCAATAATGGAGAGAATCGTACTTTTTTACCTGCATCCAAAGAAAACAAGGAGCGGTTTGAAGAATCCTCTAACGGAGAGCCATTGCTGACAGGAAAAATAGCCGTAAGACATAACAAGGTTGGTGAAATTGGCCTTTCATATATGGGAGGCATTTACAACACCTATGAAGTAGATGGTTTGATTTTGGATGATAAAAGAAGACTGAACGTTTATGCAATTGATTTTAATACGACAATTCCGGTAACCAAGACCTTTATAGTCGGTGAGTGGGCGTGGATAAACATTGATGTGCCGAGAACCTTTACTCAGCAATTTGGGGATCAACAAAAAGGAGGTTTTGTAGACTTTGTTCAGCCGATTCTTACCAGGGATTTGTTTGGTTTTAATAACGCTTCTTTCAATGTTGCTATGCGTTTGGAATATGTTGATTGGAATTACGGGACATTTCGTGAAACAGGAGGAAATATAGGAGATGAAATTTGGGCAGTTGTTGCGGCGATAAGTTTTCGGCCCACTGCCCAGACAGTGATCCGATTAAACTATCGATTCATGGAACAAACCGATATTCTGGGCAATCCACCTGCTAAGATCTCTGGCATCCAGTTTGGCGTTTCTTCGTATTTTTAGCAAATGCTCGAACAAAAACTAGAAAATAGAGACATCAAACCAACAGCCATGCGGCTGTTGGTGCTCCGAAAGCTTGTGGAATCAGGCGCAGCAATAAGTCTCAGTGACCTTGAAACAAAATTTGAAAGGGCAGATAAAGCTACGCTCTACAGAACCCTCAAAACCTTTGAAGAAAAGAAGCTCATACACAGTATTGACGATGGAACCGGTGCGGTGAAGTATGCGCTTTGTGAAGAAGGCTGTGAATGCGAACCACATGATCAACACATCCACTTTCATTGTGTGGGATGTGGCGAAACTTATTGCCTAACTCAGTCAAAAATCCCTCAAACAAACATTCCATCCGGATTCAAGGCAGCCAGTGCCAGCATGGTGTACAAAGGCACATGCGCGAACTGCTCCTAAAACAATGCAAACAGGTTGCACTTCTTTTTCGTTATTGTTGCATAGTGAAATCTTTCGCATTCATATTATCACTGTTTCTGTTAGGGCTATCGGTAGCACCGTGCGCGGATGAAACCACAGCGGATAAGATAGAGGTTTCCTACGAAGAACCCGGGTCTGATCACGACCACAATGAATCCGAAGATTTGTGTTCTCCTTTATGTGTTTGCCATTGCTGCCATTCACACCTTGTCGTTCAGCAAATTTTTATAATTGAGTTAGGTATCCTTACATTTCCTCTTCGGAGAAGCATCTACTCAGACCCAATAACATCAGGGTTTGTCGGCTCACTGCTACAGCCACCACAGGTTTAATATCAGCTTCATGCGTTCAAAGTTGTGAAACTGGCGTTTTGCCACCCTATTTTGATCATCGCAGTTGGTGTTTCTCAATATTAGGGTTGAGCAACATGCTCATTTCATAAGGACAAATCCATCCGATCGATCTGACTCAAAAGGATTGAACCAGAATCATTTTAACTGATACTAAATCATTTCATACATGATCAATAAAATCATATCGTTCTCCATAAAGAACAAATTCATCGTGGGCTTACTCACACTTGCGCTCATCGGTGTGGGGATCTATTCCATGTCCACGGTCAATCTGGGTTCCGTCCCAGATATTACCAATAACCAGGTACAGGTGATGACTGTATCACCCAATCTGGCTACTGAGGATATCGAACAGTTTGTCACCTATCCGGTGGAGCTGGCCATGGGTAACCTTCCGGGAGTAGATGAGATTCGTTCCATTTCTCGGTTTGGACTATCGGTGGTGACCATCGTTTTTGAAGATGACATGGGCACCTATCTACCACGGCAACTGGTGCAGGAAAAGCTCAACGTATTGCAAGAGACCATACCAAAGAAATTTGGCAGCCCATCTATGGGACCTATTTCCACGGGTTTGGGTCAGATTTACGAATACACCATTCAACCTCAGAAGGGTTTTGAAACAAAATACTCACCAACAGATCTGCGAACTATCCAGGACTGGATTGTAAAACGACAGCTCACACTACTGGATGGAGTAGTTGAAGTCAACTCATTTGGAGGCTACATCAAGCAGTATGAGGTAGCCATCAATCCCGACAAGCTGAACGCCATGGATGTGAGTATTTCACAGGTGTACGAGGCATTGGCGAGAAATAATGTCAATACCGGAGGGGCTTATATTGAGAAGAATAGAATGTCCAACTTCATAAGAGGAGAAGGATTGATTCGGTCATTGGACGACATTCGAAAGATTGTGGTCAAAACCGAAAATGGCATTCCTGTAACGATTGGTGATGTAGCTTCTAAAGTCCATTTTGGACACCAGGTACGCTATGGTGCATTCACGCAGGATGGTGAAGAAGCTGTTGGAGGCATCATTATGATGCTCAAAGGTTCCAACCCGAATGCGGTCATACAGAATGTAAAAGAACGAATGGAGGAAGTTGAGAAATCGCTTCCTGAAGGATTGGAAATCAATACGATCATAGACAGAAGTGATCTTATTTCCAGGACCACCAGTACCGTACAAACCAACCTGATCGAAGGAGCCCTCATTGTCATATTTGCGCTCGTAATCCTGTTGGGAAGTTTGCGAGGCGGTCTCGTCACTGCCACAACCATTCCACTTTCATTGCTTTTTGCCTTCATTCTGATGAAGCAATTCAATGTGTGGGCCAACCTGATGAGCTTAGGAGCCATTGATTTTGGAATCATTATCGATGGAGCGGTGATCATCATTGAAGGTACGGTATATGAAATCCAGAAAAGAATCAGAGCTGGTAAGGTGGGTTTCAACCAGAAAGTAATGGATGAAGTGGCGTATGAGTCCGGAAGCACCATGATGGGTTCCGCCTTTTTTGGTCAGATTATCATTCTCATTGTGTTCGCTCCCATTCTGTTTCTGACCGGTGTTGAAGGCAAGATGTTCCAGCCAATGGCCTACACCTTTGGTTTTGCCATGATTGGAGCAATAGTACTTTGCCTGACTTACGTACCCATGATGTCAGCGCTCCTTATGAAGCCTGTTCAGAACAAAAAGAATTGGTTCGGTCGCTTTGAAAGATCATTGGAAAAAGTCAGCGATAAACTCATTGGAGGACTTCAACGAGTTTATCTTCCTGTTTTGAAAAGCGCCTTGCGATTTAAGGCCATGGTGATCATGGTAGCCGTTTTACTCCTCGCAATCGCAGGTTTTACTTTTTCCCGAATGGGCGGAGAATTCGTCCCTCAGTTAGATGAAGGTGACATTGCGATGCAAGCATTGATCAGGCCGGGGAGTTCGCTAACAGAATCCAAAGAAGTCTCGATCAAAATTGAAAAGCTCCTACTTGAAAATTTCCCGGAGATCAAAACGGTCACAGCCAGAATCGGGGTTGCGGATATTCCGACAGATCCCATGCCGATGGACATTGCGGATATGTACCTCATTCTCGAAAAAGACAAAGACAAGTGGGTTTCTGCAGCGACCAAGGACGAGCTAATTGATCAAATCAAGGACAAACTCAATAAACACCTGGTCGGTGTTAACCTTGTATTCACACAGCCTGTAGAACTACGTTTCAATGAGTTACTCGAGGGAGTTCGAGAAGACATTGCGGTCAAACTATACGGTGAAGATTTGGAGGTTTTGGCTACCAAGGTTCAGGAGATGGCGGATATCATATCAACTGTACCGGGTGCCGGAGATGTCAATGCAGAGCGCACCTCCGGGCTTCCTCAAATGACTGTGAGGTACAACCGAAATAAGGTTGCCCAGTATGGATTGGATATTCAGAAATTGAATGAGTATGTCAGCTCTGCTTTTGCAGGTGGAGTTGCCGGGGTGGTCTTTGAAGGTGAGAAGCGATTTGATCTGGTCATTCGATTTGACAATGCACATCGTCAAAGTATCGATGACTTGCGGACACTATATATCGATCTACCAGACGGCACAAAAGTTCCGATCAAGGAAGTAGCTGACATAAGTTATGTGCCAGGACCGATGCAGATCTCCAGGGACAACACCTACCGTAGAACGTATGTAGGCGTAAACACCCGTGGCAGAGATGTGGAGTCGGTCGTGAAAGATATTCAGCAAAAATTAGATGCTGAGCTTGATTTGCCGGCTGGATATTACATCACCTACGGTGGAGAGTTTGAAAACCTGGAAAGGGCAAAGAGTCGATTGTCCATTGTCGTGCCAATAGCACTTTTCCTCATTTTCGTTTTACTCTACTTCGCTTTGGGCTCATTTACTCAATCCATCATGATTTATATCGCCATTCCGCTTGCGGCCATTGGAGGGGTCTTTGCCCTATGGGCGAGAGACATGCCATTTAGTATTTCCGCAGGTGTTGGATTCATTGTACTGTTTGGAGTAGCTGTACTCAATGGTCTGGTGTTGATCAACCGTTTCAATTCATTGAAAGAGGAAGGAGTAACAAGTATTAGAGAGAGAATTCTAACAGGAACAAAAGAACGAATTAGACCTATTATGCTTACAGCAACAACAGACATTTTCGGATTTCTGCCGATGGCATTTTCAGCCTCTGCAGGTGCAGAAGTTCAACGACCATTGGCTACCGTGGTGATTGGTGGTATGCTCACTGCCACTTTACTAACACTTGTAGTTCTTCCGGTGCTCTACACTTTTGTAGAGGGTAGAAATGAGCGGAGATTAAAAGTACCAAACGCCAATGTGATCATCGCTTTGCTCGTTTTCGGGGGCCTCATAGCAATGCCTGATTTTGCAAACGCTCAAGAGAATAGGAATGACAACCTTCCAACAATCACACTTGAGGAAGCCAGAAAAAGAGCGACTGAAAACTATCCTAGAATTCAGTCAGCACGATTGGAAATTGAAAGTCAGGAGGCGCTGAAGAAAACAGCCTGGGATTTTGGTAATACTCAAGTATTCACAGGAAAAGAGGAAGTTGGCAATGGCTCAGAAGGTGTTCATACGCAGATCGGTATTCAGCAACAACAAATTGACATTTTTGGAATTGCCCCCAAGCTGAATTTGCAAAAAGAACGGGTTGCACTGGCTGAATCCGCTTTAGACCTCACAGTTATTGAGCTGGAACGTGAAGTAAGCAAAGCCTGGGCGAAAGTCTATGCCACTAAAAACACCTACTTGGTCTATGAGCAGCTAGACTCCATTTTCACGGATATAGAAAGGGCTGCAAGGATCAGACTGGAAACGGAGGAAACATCCAGACTGGAATACCTGGCCACCTCCAATCAGGCCAATCAGGTTCAGATACAGAAAGAGCAAGCCTATCGAGATTACCTGAGCGCACTACAGCAACTCAACGTATGGTTTGTCAGCGATTCGCTTTTTACGGTTCCTGACATACCGGCAAATGATTTGGATCAGCCACTTGTCTACACATCTGATTCCCTGGGAAGGCATCCGCTATTAGATGTGTCTCAGCAGCAATTGGGAGTTGCCGATGCTTTGGTCAAAGAAAAGCGATCGCAATTTCTTCCACAGCTGCAGGGTCAGTATGGCAGACAGCAAATTGCCGGACAGTCCGGGTTCTATCAATATCAAATTGGCATTCGAATTCCGCTCTTGTTTGGACCGGAACTCGGTAGAACACAGGCGGCAAAAATTCAACGAGATATAGCGAATCAGAACTTACTCCAAACACAATTGGAGCTGAATGCAGCATATCAGAATGCGAGAGAGCAGTATCTGAAATGGGAATATTCCTGGAATTATTACCAGGATAACGCACTGCCGCTTGCTGAGGAACAGCGAAAAGGGGCCATTACAGCTTACCGGGAAGGAGCCATTGATTATGTATCCTTTTTGCAAAACATCCGGGATGCAATAAGAATGGAAGTGGATGCATGGAAGGCCTTTGGCAACTATCTCGATAGCCGCTATCAATTGCAGTATTTCTTAAAAAAATCAAACTAGAATCTACGGATCAATGATCCCTGAAAATATAAAAACAATGAAGAATCAAATTATAAACATCTTGACATTAGTGGTGCTGTTTGTAGCATTTACAGGGTGCGGTAGTAAAAGCGCTAATCCGAACAGTGATAAAAAAGCAGAAGAAGGACATGCTGAAGAATCAGCAGGTACTGTTCACTTGTCACAGCTGAAGTTCAATAGCCTGGAATTTAAAATTGACACGCTTCCTTTAAGAGCTCTTTCCGGAGTAGTAGAAGCCAATGGGCAATTGGAAGTTCCGCCCCAACATGAGGCAACTGTCACTGCAATACTTGGTGCAAACATCACCTCCATCAAGGTAATTGAAGGTGATAAAGTGCGGAAAGGACAGGTCTTAGCATACCTCGCTCATCCAAACTTGTCACAGCTTCAAACCAACTACATCAAGGCGTATAGTCGCCTGCAGTATCTGGAAAAGGAAATGCAACGACAAAAGCGATTGTATGAAGAAGAAGTTGGATCAGGAAAGGTATATCAGGAAACTTTAGCTGAATATCAGGGCATGAAAGGTGAAGTGAAGGGGTATGAAGTGCAGTTAAAACAACTCAGCTTGAATGTCTCAAAAGTTCAGACAGGAGAGATACATCAGAACGTTCCCGTCGTAAGTCCGATAGGCGGATACATAGAAAAGGTAAAAGTTCAGATTGGTCAGTTTGTAGACCCTCAGTCAGAAATGTTCATGATTGTTAACACAGAGCACATCCATGCAGACCTGATGGTATTTGAGAAGGATGTTTCCAAGGTGAAAGAAGGTCAGATGGTTTCCTTTACTGTAGAATCAGTTCCTGAAAAACGGCTGGAAGCAGAAATCTATTCGGTGGGTAAGAAGTTTGAGCAAAATCCAAAAGCGGTTCACGTCCATGCAGAGATAAAGAACAAGGAGGACTTTCTTATCCCCGGGATGTACATCAATGGTAAAATCCACACCACAGGCAGGAAGGTGTTTGCGCTTCCCTCGGAAGCCATTATTGAAGAAGAAGGGAAGCCTTACATTTTTAAGGCACATCCACCAGAGGGAGATGAAAGCGAATGGAAGTTTACGCCCATTGAAATCCGCACAGGTATTACCGATGAAGGATGGATAGAAATCAAGCTGTTGGAGGAGTTACCTGAAGGAGCTAAAGTAGCCTGGAATAATGCGTACTATCTTATTTCGGAAATGAAAAAGGGAGAAACGGAACATGAACACTAAACTTTTAAAAAAAGCATACATTCTAAGCCTGATCACCATCTTCTACAATCTGATAGAAGGTGGCGTGGCTACCTTTTATGGAGTGCAAGATGAAACCCTGGCTCTCTTTGGATTTGGTCTTGACAGTTTTGTGGAAGTGCTCTCAGGTATCGGCATAGCTCACATGATCTGGAGGATGAACAGAAATGTGGTTTCCAAGAGGGATTCATTTGAAAGAACTGCATTGAAAGTGACCGGTTCAGCATTCTACCTTTTAACAGCAGGATTGATTTTCGGAGCAACCAGCAGCCTATATCATGGATCAAAGCCTGAAACCACTGTGATTGGAATTGTATTATCAGTTTTATCTATTCTGACAATGTACTTCCTTTATAAAGCAAAATTGGATGTAGGCCACAAACTAAATTCGGCACCAATTATCTCTGATGCCAATTGCACCAAAACATGCTTCTACCTTTCATTCATCCTGTTAGGCTCAAGTCTAGCTTACGAGATTTTTTCTATCCCGTACATTGATGCCATCGGAAGTTTGGGTATTGCGTGGTATGCGTTTAAGGAAGGAAAGGAAGCATTTGAAAAGTCAAAGGGTAATGGACTTAGTTGTAGTGATAACTGTTGTTGAAAATGGGACATAATCACGATCATTCACATAATCAGAAAGAAGGCAATGTAAAAGTTGCCTTCTTCCTCAACCTGAATTTCACCATTATTGAAGTCATTGGAGGGCTTTATACCAATAGTTTAGCTATCCTTTCAGACGCATTGCATGATCTGGGAGATAGCCTCAGTTTGGGACTCTCATGGTACTTTCAAAAGCTCTCCAAGAAAGGAAGGACAAAGAGGTTTTCTTATGGATATAAGCGATTTTCACTGTTAGGTGCTATCATCAATTCTATCGTTTTAGTTGCCGGATCCATATTCATACTCACAAAAGCAATTCCTGAACTTTTCAATCCAGGAGAAACCAACGTTCAAGGAATGCTCTATCTGGCTATTTTGGGAATAGTGGTCAATGGAGCTGCTGTTTTGAAACTCCGAAAAGGAGAATCTCTGAATGAAAAGGTTGTTTCATTACATCTATTGGAAGATGTTTTAGGCTGGGTGGCCGTGCTCATTGGTAGTATTATCATGATGTACACAGATGCCCCATTTATAGATTCGCTACTCTCCGTTCTAATTTCCCTTTTTGTGCTGTACAATGTCTATAAGAATCTTCGCAAAAGCATGTTGGTAATCCTACAGGGTATACCCGAGGATGTTTCTCTGGAGGATATCAAAGAGAAACTGAAAGACATTTCGGAAATCACTGATGTGCATGACAATCATGTTTGGTCAATGGATGGCGAATACAATATCCTCACAATACACCTTCAGTTGGACAAAGACTACAAACTTTCTGAGCAGGCCAAACTAAAAGAGAAAGTGAGATCACAACTCAAAGATGAATCCATTAACCATATCACCATAGAGTTTGAAGGTCAGGATGAGAATTGTGAGTTGGAGGATTGCTAATATCAATATTTTAGCATTCTCTTAAATACTGAGCGGATTGTGAATCCGAATCGGATGGTAAATGGATGTAGACTGAAGAAGTGTTGCCATTCTTTAGAAACTTATTTTAATGTATTTTGATCTAATATTTACGGACCGGATCACAAAGTTTTTTGATCATTAATTTATCTTTTCCCTTTTGTAGTAGATCTTCCAACCAGCCTACTTGTATCCGTAACTATGCTTGCATGGAAGACATTAATCAAACTCACTTTCCTTTCGGTAATTGTTTAATATGATATCTATGCCTTCATGTGGAAACTTAGAGTTTGAATGTGCTAAATGTCTTCCAATCACCATAAAATCATTAATTACAACAATATCTACAGAAATGTGTCTAATGAAAAAAGAGAATCCGTAAAGCGCTCGTAGCGCAAATATGGTCTCATCATTGATTCAGGTAATGATGGAAGCTTACTTGTTCCTTATAAATGGAGACAGTAATTCATCAATTTCAATACCTAGTGATTTTGATAAAGCGATTATTGTAGATAGAGTTGGCTGATTAATACCTCTCTCGAGTAATGAAACATAAGTGGGGTGAATATCAGAAGTCAATCCAAGTTTCTCCTGAGAAATACCTTTAGCTTCTCTCAAGGCTCTGAGATGTAAACCGAATTTCTTAGCTATTAACTCTTCACCCATTGAAAGAGCAAGCTATTTCGACAGAAAATCGCAATCCACAGAGTATACTCTGTGATGTAATTTAAATTCTATATATTTTCAGCAAAAACATCGAATGAATGGATTCAAATCATTTCTTCACGAAACAGATGCTCCGAAGGGTAAAACCCGAACGATTAATGTCAAAGCTTCAACTCACGATTTCTACAGGAAGACAGCAATCCATTATGACGTAGGAATATCTACTCTTGTCAATAACATACTAGAACACTGGATGGAAGAGAACAAGCCGGGTATTATTGAAGATATGAAATCTAACCTTGATGTATGAATCACAAGGGCGGATTAAGACCAGTTGAAATCAACGATAAAGGCGATACCAAGAAAGGGTTCTTTCACCGTTTTGTCTACATGATGCATGGTGGGCAAAGTGAAACTAAAGTTCTGATAGAACTAGAGAATGGGAAATTACGATATTATGACCCTTACTTTGTGCAATTCATGGATCGAAAAAATGAAATTAAAAAAACTGAGACCGATCATATTGAAGAAGTTGAAGACAAATCAATTAAAGAGCCATTTAAAATAGACTTATAATTTCTGCTAATGAAAATACAGTATGCTTCAGATCTCCACCTTGAATTTCCGGCTAACCAGCTATATCTAATAGAGCATCCGATTAGGCCTATAGCGGATGTTTTAGTGCTTGCTGGCGATACGATCCTATTAGGTGACTCAGTTAATGATTATAAGGTTTTAGACCAATTATCGTCAACATTTGAGAAAGTCTATATTGTCCCAGGAAATCATGAATTCTACGGTAAACATTTTCCCATTTCCAAAATGTTGCCATCCTTTCATGAAGAGGTAAGAAGTAATGTTCATTACCTAAATAATCAGACGCTCAAATTTCGTGATACTAGGGTTCTGTTTACCACTTTATTCTCACATATACCAGCTAGTAAATCCACCAAAATTAAAAATTACATCCAGGACTTTCATCGGACTAGATTCCATGAAGATTCAATGCTTTCCCTCACAATAAATGAGTTTAATCACTGTCATAAAGTTTGCCTGGGGTATTTACTTCTAGAGCTAGAAGAACCTTTTCAAGGGAAAACTGTGGTGGTAAGCCACTTCCCTCCCTATAATAAGAAATGGATCAAAGACTACCCAGAATTCCCTATAGACCTGTCTTCTTTTTTTCATGCTGACTTAGAGTGGATCTGTAAGCAGCACAAGATTGATCATTGGATATCCGGCCACACCCATGTAAACTTTAAGTCATTTCAAATTGGCAACACCTGGATGCATGGCAATATGCTAGGGTATGTGGAGCATGACAACCCTAACCATTTTAATGGAGAGGCAATTATTGAAATCTAAACTGGGCTACTTTTATTACTGTTGTATGGTCTTGGTCTAATCGTTTATGTCTTGGAATTATAGAGTTTTAGCTAGTGAACATGAAGGTGAAGTATTCTTTGAGATACACGAGGTTTACTATGACGAAGAAAACAACCCTATCAGCTACACGGCAAATCCCGTGGCAATATCTGGTTCAGACCTAGAAGAAGTTAAATGGGTATTGGAAAAAATGAAGGAATCTCTAGACAGAGATTTGCTCCTGAAAGGTGACAAATTTCCAAAAAAATATAATGGTTAGGTCAGTTACCATGATTCCTTCCCCTTGGCATCATGAAGGATTTTTGTGTGGATGTTTCCTTCATTCATTCACACTCTCTACTAATTCCTCAAGAGTTGGTTCCCTTTTAATCAATTTAATTTCAATATACCCTTTAACAATGTAAATCTCGACAACTGAATTTTCAGTAATCTCCATTTGATCTGCCAAAAGCTTAGGTATTCTCAACCCAAGACTATTCCCCCATTTTCTGATATCTACTTTCATAATTCAATAAGAAAAACACTCTGCGAAATCTAATCCCAAATTTGACATAATGAAAATAGATAGGCACAGTTTATGGGAGAAGCTTGTGTCACTCTTAATACATTTAAGAAGAAGTATTGCATCCATTTTATGTTAGACCCTAAGGAAGCAGCTAAAATCACAGGTAATCGCCATATTTATCATCTTACCACAGATAGAGGATTGGCCTTAGAATTGTCACAATATGTGGTGGAGTTCCAAATCAAAAGAGATGAGTAATCTGATTGGACAAGTAACTCCGAACTCGTATAATTTCTAATAGAGAGAACTCCCAATGGCGTTGAAATGCTTCATCTTTGTTCCGAGCCATTATTATATCTTTACAAAAGATAATTTGGATAGACCTTAATAGTCCAGTGTAATGTCATGTTTTTCTGCATAATTGTCAGTAGTTTAAATGATAACTTAGACGATTTGTCAGAATTTTACTGACATCAAATGATAGCCCTTGCACTTTCTTTCAATTGGCACGGTACTTGAAAAAAACAAAACCAGCCTCTAAAATTTAAGACTGGTTCGTTCTTTTGAATTATCTTCTTGAAAAGACAATTTGTAATTGGGACTGCAAGATTAGCTCTTTTCATGTGATTAGCAAAATGACTTACTCAAGTCTTAGTGGAGATTAAATGCTATTACATGAAAAAAAAGAACGTACATGTCGTTCCCAGTCAAGGTAACTGGGCCGTCAAATCTGAAGGAAGCACTAAAGCTTCAAAGATCACATCAACACAGAAAGAAGCCATAGGAATCGCTAAACGAATGGCTAAAAACAATCAGTCTGAATTGTTAATTCATGGTATTAATGGAAAGATAAGGGAGAAAAACTCTTACGGAACTGATAATTTCCCACCAAAAGGGCAGATTGATGAGTAGTCCAAAAATATCTATCAATCAACTAGCTGAGTTTCATAGTGCTACAGACGCTAGTAAAAAACGTATTATTAAGAATCAACAAAGTCCAAACAAGTTTCTATTACCCTGGTATCAGTTGCCAAAGGCGCGTATTAAGAAATGCATTGAACTTAGAGGTGACAAGTCACCAATAGAAGAAGCAATGAAGCTTCTTGAAAATAAAGCCCCACAGAATGATCGCCAAAGAATAGACAAACAAGTATCAATTGAAGCATTAGAAAGGTTTGTCACAATGCGCTTACCTTCAGTGTTATCAGATATTGGAGAGTATGAGATAATCAGACCCAGCAAAAAGTTTCTCATGATAGGTGAGGTTGAAATCATTGTTGCGCCTGAGGTAGTGATTAAAGGTCGACTTAACAATCAAGTGGTTTACGGTGCGGTCAAAATCCATATCTCAAAAAACAAACCCTTTGATTTTACAAAGGCTACCTACGTAGCTACGACCATAAAAAAATACTTAGAAGCTGCGGTTGCGCAAGAGAATGAGTTTGTAATTCCGGATTTATGCATCTGCCTGGATGTGTTTAGCGGAAGGTTGGTGAAGGCTTCTACTGAGTCAATAACATTTCTGGAGATTGAAAATATTTGTAATGAATTGAATAGACTTTGGGACGCGTAAAGCATTATATTATACAAAACGAATTTAGCGAGCCAAAAATGGAATTTCACCACATAACATACTAAAATGGAAGGTAACTTTTTACAGTCAAGTCTCAAGTCCGGATTATTTGATATTGGAGACAGTGATGAACGATTAAAATGGCTTCAACAATCGGTAATCGCTTTAGTAAAGCTTTTAAAAAAGGATAACTCTCTTTTACCAAAGTATTCATTGGTAGCACTAGATCCAAATATTTCTGATAAAGAACCAGTATTAATTGAAGTCGAAGAAATTGTGACCAAATATTGGACTGCACTTAGGGGTAAATATCCTGATATGCCTAGAAATATTCACAGAGGTGTTATTCTAAATGCGTTGATGCAATTGGGAAGTGAAGATCCTGTTGCTGCAAGAATTATCTATTTAACATCAACTAATTTCTATCCTTACGCAAAACTTGGCAAGGAAAAGGATATTGTCCATACGCTCTTAACTGATTTAGGAGCAATAGCGGAAAACCATGCGGCTGAAGAATGGTCACTGATTGAAGATGAGCCTAAATTGAACCTTGGAAGTTTAAAAATTAATGAATTAAAATTTGAAAGCATTAAACTTGATAAAGGAGCATTGAAGCCAAAAATGTTAACAGCAATACAGAATGCTCCAAGCGGTCACACAGCACAGAATCATGGTGGAAGTAGCCCTTGGGGAGAACATTTTGCTGAGAATTCATCTCAAGGAATTTCAGATGCATTTAATTCTGCATTCCAAAATTTGAATAAATCATTTTCCGCATCTTCAATAGAAGATCCAATTAATAAATTTTTCACTTCATTCAAGAAGTCCTTAGATGAGAACTTAAAATCTTCATTTGCTTCAATTGTAGCAGTTGAACGTAGAAGCAAGCTGCTTTGGTGGAAGGAGACGCTATATTCTCCATCACTCAAGAAAAGCTACCGAGAAGTTTCACAACCTATCCTTCCAGTTGTAATGGGAAATGACCTAAATGAACAGGTTGCTAAAATAACTCCAATAAGTGTAGATTATCTTTTGAGAGATACCTTGTTGATTTTATTAGAAAAAAAAGGTGAAAAAATAAAGTTTAAAGACTTCTTTAATTCTTTAACGAAAGATTCAACAAAACCTGAGGTAATCAACCTTTTGCCCGAAATAAATGAATCAGATGGAAGAATTAGTGTAACTGATTTTATCATTCTTTTCTTAAATGATAAGGCTAAACTCAAAGACTTCACTGAAAGAACAGGAATTAAACAAGATGATGAAGTTATTATTGAAGATTTAGCTGTCGCAATTTTCCATGATTTACTCACCAAAAGACTGAGCTCTAAGTAATATGGCTGGAAATTGCTCACACCCCAAATGTTATCCAGAGGACAGTGGATGCAATATAGAAGGATGTCCAAATCTTTCAGATTGCAAATACTATGGCAAAAAGAATGCTTCTAAAAAGGAAGACAATCAAGAATTAAATAATGAAGGGCATAGAATCTCTTGGACAGGAAATACCATGGGGCTACATGACCTCAGTTTTTTAACAGCATCAAGGAAGCCAATTCTTATAGGAGTTACGGGAGTAGCAAGTGCTGGAAAAACAACTTTTTTAGCCACACTTTACTGCCTTATTAGACAGGGTGCTAAAATAGGTGAATATAGTTTTGCTGGTTCTCTTACTCTTAATGGGTGGGAAGATATAGCATGGTATCTCAGTTGGAAAAGCAATGCGGAAATTCAGTTCCCAGACCATACTACCAATAACTCAGGGAGAGTTCCAGGGTTACTCCATTTAACTTTAAAAAATAAGTCAGGTAAGAATATCGACCTAATTCTCACCGATGCACCAGGTGAATGGTTTGATCACTGGAGCAATAATATCAATAGTGAAAATGCGATTGGTGCTCAATGGATATATGAAAACTGTGATGGTTTTTTGCTTTTTGCGGATAGTGATATGCTTTCTGGTAGCCAAAGAGGAAATGCTAAACGACAGCTCAAACAAGTTTCGGATCGGCTACTTGAAAACATCACTGATCGACCAATTGGTCTAATATGGTCTAAATCAGATTTAGAGTTAAGCCATCAGACTAAAGAACAAATTGTTACACATATAGAAGCTACTCCATTTAAACACTTCAATCAATTTGAAACTAGCGTTCAAGAAGGCGCTAGGGGAAAATTTCATAAGGCAATTTTGGAATCAGTTAACTGGATCATTGAAGTATTGAACCAAAATTGTAATACTCTTCCAAAGATTTCAGTAGCCAAACCCGAGGATATGTTTCTTTCAAAACGCTCAATCAATGAATGATATGGAAAAACATAATATTTTGATAATTGGAGGTCCAAATACAGGGAAAACTCATTTTGGCATTCAATTGTACGAACGTATAAATAGTCGTCAGTTCGAATTTAAAATCGATCCTAAAAACCGACCCTCTGATTTGTCAATTTTTGAAGACGGATTAAAAAACATATATAATGGTAAGAGGGCCGCACATACAGAAACAGGAGCTAACCGAAGTATTGAACTGATAATCACGGATGAAAAGAACTCTGAGGTCAAATTGGCTTTTCCAGACTATGCAGGTGAACAAATCACCTCAATTGTAAATAATAGAAAGGTCAATGATTTATGGCAAGACTACATTGAAAATAGTACATCATGGGTATTGTTCATTCGACTAAATGATCTAACTCCACTAGAGGATATCGTAAACAAGGGAATTCCAAGTGCCGAAGAAATTCAAAAAAGGAATAGTCAACCGCCTCCCGTAAAGGTATCGGAAGCAGCCTTCTATGTAGAATTACTTCAAACATTAGCATATATAAAAGGACTTTCAACGTTCTCTCCAATTGGTCAGCCTAACTTAACCGTGGTTTTATCCTGCTGGGATGAACTAGAAATACCTGAAGATCAGGTTCCATCAACTCTACTTCAAGAAAGGCTACCTATGTTATTTGATTTCTTGAATAATAACTGGCAAAATGAATCTCTTTCAGTTATAGGCTTATCATCAACAGAGAAACCTCTTACAGATGAGCCTGATGATGAGTTCATCGATAAAGAACCTATCAATTTCGGGTATTACATAAATCAAAAAGGCCATTCTCAAATAGACTTAACTCTTTCAATTAAGGATTTCATTGGGCATGAGTAAAATTGTCATCCATCAGGCATTTTATGGTGAAGTCAGTCGAGCTCATTCCAAAATTCATCAAACTATTGATGATTCGGAGTTGACCTCATTCTTAATCAGGTTCACGGACAGACCAGGTTCACTAGCACCAGGAGTTGTGCTCAAACCATATCTCTCAGGTTCTTCTTTTAAGAATTATTACATTTTCTCTAAAACCTTTCCAGATCCACAGGCTAGCCGTTCGGGTATGGTAATAACACATGTTTTAATAGCGGATATATCAACACTTGAAAATCTCAATGACTTAAAAAGCATCCTAAGTCTATTGATATCTGAAGCTCCGGTTGAAAGAACCAATTTGGAACCTATTGAAATTAACGTTAAACATTCTAACCACTCCTGTGAAAATAAACAGCCAATTTATATTCAAAAATCTCTTTCATCATTTATTAAAGGGGATTTACCTATTCTGTTTACAGGGGATTTAATCTCTTTTGAGGAGATCCTTCAAAAATTATGGAATTCTCCAATGGGTGGTTTTAGAGAACAACTTAAGTATAGAGCCAGTTTTTCACCAAAAGACATAGAAGGTTCGGATGATTTAACCTTAGCATTTGTTCAAAGTGAATTATTGTCAAAATGGAATACTAATAAACTGATCAGTGGAGAGGAGAATGGCATAATTGAAATCACATCCCCCACAGAAGCCTTGTTTCTAGGAAGGCAAAAAGAAAACCCATTATATGATTTTCTTAAAACCATTGGCGCCAACCTTAACGATCTAAATACATATACGCAAGGCGATATATTATTTGAAGATTATGTTGATTTGGACAATCTGAATGATCCAGACCGTTTAAGGCGTGACTTAAGGATTCTTTCAAAACTTTCACCAAATAAGAACCTAGGTGCTTCCGTTAAAGAAGAGTTTGTTGAAAAGTATATTGGGCTAATCCATAATGGCTTAGAGTCGAATGTAAAAGGACTAAGAAACATCTCATGGGACTCCTATATTGATGGAGCAGAAAACGGTAGAAACCTTGTAAATGCCATTATTGATAAGGCAATTAGAGATTCAAAGTTTAAACATATTGAAATGCTTTCAGAAGTTTCCTCAATTGCTGTAAATGAAACGAGCAAAACATGGTGGCATAAAGCCATTGTTGATTCATTTAAAGAAAACGTATTAAAGACGGAAGAGACCATTCAAAAATCAATTTGGAAACTCTTACTTCTCTCAAAAGACTGCTCCAAATCAATCTTTTCATTTATACCTTCTCGCAAATACTCAGAATCGCTTTTGATTCAACATTTACCTAAAGATCTACCACCTGAAATTGGAAAGATTGTCTTGCATGAGCTACAAAAAAGGAAATGGTATTTGTTACATGCAGAAATATCACTAAAACTCTACAAGCCCTCAAAAGCCATTGAAATGCAATTAGCTTGTGAGCATTTGTTGAGCTATGACGAGTCAATAGGTGTGAAATTGATTCTAAAAGAGCTTTCAGATGATGAGGTCTTAGCAATAACCTTAAAATCGTGCAACGACAAATTGATTCAAGGATTAATCAAAAGAGTAGTAGAAAATGAGTCTATTCTTAAATCAATTGATCTACAAGTTCCCTGTTGGTTGAATATTTGGACAGCATTACTCTATGCAGATAAACCCTTTAATTATGGAATCAAGGGCAAAGAACAAGCGGTCGTTTTCAGTGTATTTGATTTGGCACTACAGGGCAAGCAAATTGATAACGTAATATTTGAAAAAATTGCTCACACGACTTACTCAAACATCTCTGATTATAAAAACCGTCAGAAAGTTTGGGACTATATTCCTGCTAGTTCTCAAAATAATTTTATTGAAGTAACAGCAGACTCTATAGTAGAAAAGTTAGTGAAAGAAGAAATTGATGGCTTGTCAATAGAAGAAATATTAGCTGATCATATCACCTCAAAATCCTACATGACATCATTTCTAAGCAAAAATAGAATTGACATAGAGCCTGTATTAAAGATATTTGAAAGTTTCACTTCTCACTCTGATCAATTTCTGAGTGATTACATTTCCTACTATCAATCTCAAATTACAGAAAATCAATCAAGACGACTTGGCGCACTAATTTTATCAAGGAATTACACCACCTCTGCAAGGGCTGTTTATGATAAATCTCGTTACTATATATCATTTACTCTAGCATACGAGCTGTGCAAAGACCTTGTAAAACTTAGTTGGTGGGAGTCAATTTGGACTTTTCCACTTCAAAAAACTACTACAGATTATTACAATATGGAAAGACCTAAGAAAGGAGCTGTAACAAGAATAGAATCACTTCCTACCATTGTCATTTTAACAGCTATTCAAGAAGAGTATATGGCTGTTAAATCTTATTTGAAAGAAGTTGTTGAAGCTGATCATGATGATACAACTTATGAAGTTGGCATTTATAGCTTATATGATAAAGACATAGCTAAAGTAATTATACGCGAATGTGGAGCTAAGAACTCAATAGCTGCACAGGAAACTGAAAGAGCAATAAACAACTTTCAACCTCAAGCTATATTTTTTGTAGGTATTGCGGGATCTAGAAAGCCAAAAGACTTCTCACTTGGGGATGTTATTTTCCCTGAGAAAATATATTCATATGAAGGTGGTAAGTCAGAAAAAAATGCTTTCAGTGCACGTCCAGATTTAGCAGGAACTACTTATACTCTCTATGAAATAGCGAAAAAAGAAAGAAGGAAAGACGATTGGAAATCGCTTATTAAAAATGTTTGTCAAAATGAAATTAAAGCTGATTTGGGAGTTATCGCTTCAGGTGAAAAACTAATTGAGCATTATGAATCAGACATAGGCAAAATATTAGCTGAACACTATAATGATACTTCTGCTGTTGAAATGGAAGGATTCGGGTTCGCCAAAGCAGCTACAAAACAAGGCAGAAGTAGAAGCCAGATGATGATTGGAGTTGTTAGAGGTATTTCAGATATAATTGAACAGCCCGGAAAAAAGAAAAAGGAAATAGTTAGTGACCGGAGACCCGATAATGCAAAGCAAATAGCATCAGATACAGCCGCAGCTTTTGCCTATTGGTTAATCTATAAGGCTTTCCCGTAAAGATTAGTAATGTTCAAACTTTTTTGGTCATCACCGCCCAAAAGAGTTCAAACTTTTTTAATTAGCGACACAACTAAAGCAATTTTTCCCTAATCACTGTTCCCATATGGTCAAGTAAGATCATAAATCGTTGGAACTCCTGATTTCTAAGAATGACTTCATAACTCAGATGGCTACCCTCATTGATCAATACCGTATTCATGATTTCGCCTCTCTGCAGCAAAGTTTCTCTCACAGACGATGGAAGTAAGTCCTCCTCCAGGTTCATTTTATACTTG
>JAVJQA010000050.1:0-3763 GCA_040218045.1 Marinoscillum sp. | reverse complement strand
TGAAACAAAGTTCGTAGGTGCAAAACTGAATCGATTTCATAATCATGGATTTGATTTACACAATTTTGTCAAGCGGTTTTCTATCCGATTGAACCATGGTCTTGTACTCGGACATACTGAAGCCTGTTTCCTGTTTGAACTGACCGGACAAATGATGAATGCTTGAATAATCAAGCATGAAAGCAATCTGAGAAAAGGAATGCGTACCATCTTGAATCAGCTCTTTGACCTTCTCGAGTTTTATCCTTAGGAAATACTTCTCGATAGTAATGTGCTCCTTTTGCGAGAAAATCTTGCTTAGAGAAGAATAGTCCCTACCCAATTCGTCAGATATCATGGTCGATAGCTTGTTCTTTCGTTGAATAGGAAGCTGGTCAATCATGTTAATGAGAAACACTTTTATTCGCTCGACAATTTTTTCTTCCTTGCTTTCTATCAACTCAAAACCATGTGCTTCAATGGTTTTCACCATGGCTTCAAGGTTAGCTGAATGTGAGTCCACTTGAATCACTCCTAGTTCAATAGTGTGTATCTCCACGCCCAGGGTGGTCAGAGTGTCTGTGATCACTTTCTTACAGCGATCACAGACCATATTTTTGATGTGGAGGGTTTGAATCATCTGGCTATTGGGAGATTAGAGCTGTCTGTCATACACCTGTCATTCATTTTCCAGCCGGTATAACATTTTTTTCATTTGTGCAATCTCCCGTTTCTGGGCTTCAATGATCTCCTCAGCCAACTTGATTGCTTCTGGATCTTTCAAATGTGCTTTCTCACTTACCATAATAGCAGATGAGTGATGAGGGATCATGGCTTTCATCCAATGCACATCCGAGATGAAAACTTGATTTCTTAACATAGTCAAAGCAGCTATAAACGTGACTGCAGCCAATCCCATGATCAGGTAATTAAGCTTCTTATTATCATACATGTGCCACATAAACAACATCATGGAAATGGCCATCGGCGCCACCATCAAAATGCTCATATAGGTTCGGGTATGGCTGAGCATAATATGATCCGATGTATCTACATTGAGAAACATCACTACATACATGATCACAAAGGATACAGCCATCATTAAAACGAATTTCCAATATTTCCTATTCATAGCCAACTTGATTTATTCCTGAAATCGTTTCATCTACCTGTCCACATTTCAGCATTTTATCACCGAAATATGGGTTACGTATCTCCTTGATATCTGCAAACCAATACGCACCCTGGTTATTAAATGCCATTGGACAGTACTGCTTATAAATGGTGCCTTCACTTAAAGACTTCTTAAATAAAGGCCCCAACTCCGCTGTTAATTGGCTAAATGCAGCACGCTGGCCATCCAACTCTTTGGTGTCAGAAATTTTGGTAGCAATCTCTTTTATCTCAATACGCTCATCAAGGCTTTCCGCAAGGTTGCCTGCAGCAGTAGCTGCTCCTTCTGCATCACTATTAACAAGAGACATCTTGAGTTGCAGATAATTGTCAAATAATTTACCTGTCATCCCATCCTTCCATGAGACATCCGCCACATCAAGCGTGGCAGCTTTTTTATCTTTGATTTCCTCTGCCGATTCTACTTTAGCATCCTGACGGTTTTTGGTTTCCCCACAACCAAACAACGACCCGATCAACAGGATTACTGAAAATGTTAAATGTATTGTTTTCATAGCTTATCAATTTTAAAAATATATGACTGTTATTTAGTTCAATTGTTCAACGACTTCCCCACAGGTGAGCATGGCATCACCGAAATAGGGATTAAGTATTTTATCAGAATCGCTTAGCCAAAAACCTCCTTTGTTGTCAAAAGCCATTGGGCAGAACTGTCGATATCCATCTACTTCTACCTGATATTTTTTCAGGGTATGAAATAGTTGATCACTTAGTTTTGAAAAGGCCGTACGGACACTTTCAAGGTCATTGCTTTCCGTAATTTGATCTACTGCATCAGTGTTTAGGTTAATGTTTTGATTTGCTGATGTTTTGATTTGCTGATTCGCAATCATTTTAAATGATTTAGTTGCCTTTTTAGCATTTTCCAGATCGTTTTCAATTAATGCATCTTTTATTGGTAAGTAGGCTTCAAAAATGATAGATAAAACTGTATCCAAATCAGTCTCATCATTTACATCAATTAGCAAATCAGACAATCCGCTCATCGAATCATCATGATCATGACCTGTCATAGCAGCTCCACCTTCCGAACTAGCCGTCTGGCGACTCATCATGCTTGGTTTGCCTGCAAGCTGAGCTGCCGCATCGATACTGAAGGTTCCATTCACAGCGATTTCCTCACCTGGTTCCAACCCTTTCTCAATGATGTAAGCATCTCCAAGTGATGGGCCAAGCGTCACTTCCCGCATTTTGAAATGCAATCCCTGATCCGAGGGTAGTTTTACATAAACCACGGATCGTTTTCCCGTCCACATCACTGCAGATTTTGGTACAGTCACTTGATCGACTGTCTTTCCCAGTTTAGCTTTCACTTCACCGGAAACAAACATCTCAGGCTTCAATATTCGGTCATTG
This sequence comes from Marinoscillum sp., assembly GCA_040218045.1. GTDB lineage: Bacteria > Bacteroidota > Bacteroidia > Cytophagales > Cyclobacteriaceae > Marinoscillum. The sequence goes on along the minus strand of JAVJQA010000050.1, from coordinate 1,234 downwards.
TTTTGGACGACTACCCTTGCCTTTGTTACGCGAGTTTCGGGATTGATCACAGGATCGATGTAATCAATCTTTCCTTTGAGAGTTTGCCCAGGTAGTGAACTAATAGTAAATTGAAAATCATCAGGAGGTCGTTAATTTAACCCTCCTGCATTCTGAGTAAGTAACAATCACATAGAGTTCATATTCTTATCTCCCTATACTAACAACTCTCATGCTTAGAAGATAAAATATTGAAATCATATAACTTTCTTCCATAATTCTGTAAATCCTTCCTTTTCAGTTTTCGTATATTTGTTAGGTTGAAAAAGGTTATATCCATATCGCTTGCACTCCTGATGCTTACAAGTCATCTGGGTTTTGCCGTAGGGACTCACTTCTGTGGGGGACTTGCTGTAGAAGCCAAATTGATGATTGGACATAAGCACCTGGACTGTGGGATGGCGGACATGGATAAAGAATGTGAAGGCAAGTCCGACGGAAAAACCTATCTGGATAAAATGCCTTGTTGCGAGAATGAATACCTCAGCATAGAAGTTGAGGATGAGTTTAAACCAACTTTAGAGCAAAGTACACTCAATTTCGAGTTTGTTGCGGCATTTGTTGTCTCATATCTTGATGTCTTTTCAGTAGATGAGGTAAATCCACAATACACGGAGTACGACCCACCTCTGGTCACAGAGGACATATCAACACTTCACCAGGTTTTCATTATATAATACGCATAGTATGTTCTGACAAGTTTGTCAGGCGGGGTATATCAATGCCCATTTTGGACTGATGTTTCAGTTTCAACTCAAAACATATTATGCTCAATCGAATCATAAAATACTTTTTGGAAAACAGGCTGGTAACTGTTCTAATTCTCATTGGCTTCATTTCCTGGGGAATTGTAACAGCTCCATTTGGATGGAGGGTAGGCTCATTGCCTTCTGATCCAGTGCCTGTTGATGCCATTCCCGATATCGGGGAGAATCAACAGATTATTTTCACTCAATGGCAAGGGAGATCGCCTCAGGATATTGAAGATCAGATCTCCTATCCAATGACGACCTATCTTTTAGGTATCCCGGGTGTTAAATCCATCCGAAGCTCCTCCATCTTCGGCTTTTCCAGTATCTACATCATCTTCAATGAAGACATTGAATTTTACTGGAGTCGATCTCGAATTCTGGAAAAACTCAATTCCATTCCATCTGGCCTATTGCCGGATGAAGTTCAACCTACCCTAGGCCCA
>JAVJQA010000049.1:0-193791 GCA_040218045.1 Marinoscillum sp. | reverse complement strand
TGAAAGCCCAAAAACCACAGAAATCTATACTCATGTTGCCCAGAGTGATATTCACAAAATCGTGAGCCCGCTGGACCATTTGGCAGACAAAGGGTATATTTGATAGGAAATAAGCGGAAGTTTCCGCTTATACAAATGTTAGCCACCATTTTGCCAACTTACAGTCATGTAATGGTCGCCATAACGCCCAGATTCCTTATACCCATCTGATACATCGTACCCAATTAGCCGCAGGTTTTTGGCAATATTTTCATCATGATAGGTTTCAAGTGAATATTGACCATGTTCAGCAGCTTCTTTTATTTCGTCTAAAACCTGCTTAGTTTCGTATTCTTTAGCAGCAAATTCCTTTTTGGCGTTATCTGCCGTCTCTTTTGCCATTGCAGGTGTAAAAAAACGGTGGCTAACACCCGCTATAGTGCATGGCTGTTGGTCTTTTTCTGATACTTCATTCATAATTCAAATTTTATTACTGTTTGGATGCGTTGTTGAAAGCCACGCACCATAGCTTTATCGTTACATGCAATATCGGTGATTATCAATGATAAACTTTAAAAAATACTTTTCACGCACCGAAATTAACTAACTTTCGTTATCATCGTAAAATTAAAGTACCTTTGCAGACCAATTATTAAAATGGAAAAGGAAAGCATCATATCTAAAATTGTTTCTACTAGTCAATCTGCTACTGTGGTTGGAGAAAAATCAATGAATGCCCTTCACTCATATAAAGAGGTTTACGGACTCATTGAGAGAACTTACATTGCGATGGGTAAAAGAAAATCATACGAATTTACTTCGCAATCAAGTTCAAATGGAAATATCAACACAAAATCAGTCTCATCAACGTCCAAGATTTAGAACAACTCAGGACTGGAATAATTTCATTGCACAAAATCAGCAAGGATTAACTGGAGATTATCTGCTTAACCTTCGAGTTGAATGCTATAAGGAGATCGAAAAAATAAGGAAGAGACCTCTTCTTATTTATGCTTCTAGATTCATAGGGACACCACCGGGAACTCCAAGTTCGATAGATTTATCAGACATTGATGGGTTTACTGATTTAGTAAGCTCATACAACGATCATGATAGTGTTGATGTCTTGATTCATAGCCCAGGCGGTCAGCCTGATGCAACAGAAAGAATTGTGAACATATTAAGAAATAATTTTTCAAACGTTCACTTCATTATACCACATTCAGCGTATTCTGCTGCTACAATGCTTGCTCTATCTGGAAATTCGATTACTCTTCATCCAAGTGCGACAATGGGACCAATTGATCCACAAATAAACGGAACACCAGCAAGATCCATTAAAAGGGGATTTGAAAAAGTACGAGATATAATTAAAGAAGAGGGACCCGAAGCACTTCCTGCCTATATCCCCTTAATTGAAAAATATTCATTGGATTTGTTGGAGATTTGCGAAGATTCTGAAAAACTGTCAAAAGAGTTAGTAACTACATGGTTATGTGAATATATGTTTGAAGGGAAGAAAACAGCAGAGGATGTAGAGGAAACTGTAAATTTCTTTTCTGATTACGACCGCCATCTACTTCACTCAAGGCCATTGGTATTTAAGAAAATTAAAGATTTCGGACTTAATTTAAGCCTCGCTGAAGGTGAATTACAATATCTCATTTGGGAAGCTTATGTTATGATTAATGGCTTTTTTAATATGACAGCATTTGTAAAACTCTTCGAAAATACAAAAGGTGTTACTTGGGGTAAACAATTAAATATGATACAGCAACAACAAGCACCTCCAAATCCAGATCAGAAAAAGCAAAGCATGTAACATTCGCTATCAAGTCATGGGGTTTCAGTTGGTTAGGAAAGATCGGAGCTGTTGGAAAGTTTAGTGCTATTTTTAACTTTAGTGTTTCAAAATCCCCACGCCTGATAGCGTGGCGTTAGCTGTCATGTGTAGCTCGATCTAAAGCACCCTGAACATCATATGAATTCAAGAGTCATTCTTAATGTCATTTTAACAACCGCATTGATGTCAATCATCTATTTGATTTCATTTATCGTGATAGGAAATATGCTGGATGTAGTAGATTCTGAATTTCTCAAACCAATTGGGGGAATGGAAATGACGTGGTTACTTTCTTTTTATTGGTTCATTCCCGTTGCACTACTCGTGAACATCTTAACTAATCTTATTTCTAACAAACATGCAAGACTACTAACTCCACTTCCTATTTACTTCCTCTTTTTTATACTTTTTAACGGAGGAATACATCCTATACACAACAGAATGGTATTAGTTGTATTGACCTGCCTAGTGGCTACCTATTCAGTGATTACAGGAAGAGTAATTATTAACAAGTATCGCAATAAGCCAACTTGACTAAGTGCTGTAAAACGATGAACAACAGCTAACAAAATGTATAATGCATGTGCTTGGGTACTTTCTACAAACTGCACAAGGACTTGACCGTGAGTCAGCCGCCAAGAAAGTTTGGTGCTGTTTGGAGACTTCATCTTGCGGGATTTTTTCTATTTCTCAACGCACTGCTTTCTCCAAACTTTGGAAGCACTGGCAGACTTCACTACTTTAGTGCTATCCATTAAGTGAGAGCACACGCCTCATACATGGACGTTATGCCTCATTGAACAACAATGGAAAAAAGAATAGAAGAAAAATATGCTGATGAAATGTCCAAAATACTTGACGATAGATTCAATAAAAAATCTGTCGGACTGGTATCCCTTTTCAAAAAGGGTAGGTCGAATAGTCAGTTTATTATTAAGGTAGAAGGGGCTGGAGTTCATTGGCATTGTTCAATAAGTAAAAGTGATTCAAACGAAAGATACGCTAAGATTCATTGCATTGAAATCGATAGAAGGGACATTACAAACCTAGACTATAAAGGAGTAATGTATGATGTCGCATTCTACGAAAATGAAGTCCATTTTACTACAGGTAGAACTTTTATAAAAGAAGTTGCTTTAAAATCACTTGACGATTGGTTTAACGGAATTCAACAAGAAGCCCTGTATTCAAAGTATGATTTTATTGATAGTACAAAAAAAAGATTGACTAAAGTCCTTAACGAAATAAGCCTGCAATATCCAAGTATTAAGGAAAATGCTGAGGAAAGCTTAGTAAAGGAAGTGAATTGGTCAAAGCGAATCCTAATACACAAAGGAACAAGAAGTTGTGAAGGCTATTTTTATGGTTATGAAGATGTCCCAAGATTCATCTTCAAATGGGATGAAACCAAAATGTTTGAACATTCAACTGCAGATAATAGTAGAGTTGGTGAATTGATAAATGATTGGGTTATCAATTACTTAATGCCGTCAACCTTAGAATCTAAGTTTAAAGAGGTGAACTTTGGAAAACTTGGAAGTTATTATGAAAAAGGAAAAGGAATTGAAGGTGAATATGTTTTAAGTTGGGATTCAATCGAAAGATTTTATGGTGAATTATCTGATGAATGGCATCCATTTAAGAAAGATGCTATTAACTTATTAAAAGAAATGAGAGTTGAAGGTCTTGACAAAGAATTAAGGGCTGGTCAATCCTTATTCTTTTTCATTTTATCAAGAGCCAGAAGGCACGGATTAGAAAATAACCATTCGTTTGCACATCTAACTTTCTTAGGAGAGAATAAAATGAAGATTTGGTCGAACTATGATGACTCAAGAAAAGAGGAAGAATTTGAAGTTAAATATGAAGGTTATTTAAAAGAGACAATTCAAAAATTATTGAAAGAAAAAATAGAATAACGAAGGCATAACAAGGGCTAAAAAATCATAGCTGCCTTGCAGGACAGCAACGCTTTTTAGCCGGGTCGTTATGCACCACTTCTATGCGTGCGATATTTACTCCTAGTTACAACTCTGAAATAATTTTATTTAACTGATTATCAGTGATATATGTATAAAAATGAAATTATTTTATGCTTTTTATTAACTATCAGGAATATTTTGCGTATTATTGCATTATAGTTCTTTGAAAAAGTGTCTGAAAGCTTATAGCTGAGGAGAGTGCAACTTAAAGTCTAAATTTTCTTAGGCAACCCAATTTGGGTTCTATCAAACGCCTCATGAATCTTGCCTCTTGGTGCTGACGAAAGTCTGATCCAATCCGAGTAATGTTCAGTTTGATATCGCTCGTTTTTTCGAGCAAGGTAGAATTTGGAGTGAAATGAACATCGCTTACGTCCTTAGTTATTGGCAATATCTATACGAGCAAGGGATATTCCCTTTAATTAATGTTTCATTAAAATCGTAAAGTGATGAATTATTTCATTTCAGACATGGATAGGTTGAAAAAATTACTTCAGGCTATCATCGAGAACCGGTGTTCTCTTTCGGAAGAAGATGTTAAGCTTCTGAATGAATGTATTGAGTTATTGGATACTCTGGAAAGAAGTCCTCCTAAGAAGAAAGGCAAAATTGTCTCTAATCTTGTTGAGATTTTAATCCGAATATTCGCTAATGAAGACTTTCAGAGTTGGCTTAACGAATTCATGTAAATCCGAACACTCCTAATTTTACTATACTTTCAGAAATATGGATTTAGGAACTAAAATAAAGCAAATTAGAAAGCAAAAGAGGCTAACTCAAGATGCTTTCGCAAAGACTTGTGGCATTACACAAACCTATTTATCTCAAATTGAGAATAACATAAAAGAACCTAATCTCGCTACGCTTAAAAATATTAGTGAAGTGCTAAATGTTCCACTTCCTATTCTCTTTTTCCTATCTATGGACGATAACGATGTTGATCCGAAGAAAAGAGAGGCATTCAAACTAGTAAACCCATCAATTAATTCACTGGTCAATGAATTCTTCACTGTTTGAAAAAAAGCAACTTAAGCATTTAGCATTCACATTGAAATGCAAGCCAACTGAGATATTAAACCTCTGTTCAAACATTGAGAAGAGCTATGGCCACAGGTATGAGGTCAAGGAAAATAAAGCCACAGGAAAAGTCAAGACCTATTCTGATGGGACTGTTAAAAAAAGGCCTATAAACACCGCATATGGCAGACTTGAAGAGCTTCAAAAAAGGATAAAAAATCAAATTTTCAGAAAAATCAAATTCCCCGAACATATTCAAGGTGGTGTTAAAGGGAAAACCAACATTTCTAACGCAAAAGCGCATCAAGGTAAAAAGTATATACTTACAACTGATTTAAGTGATTGCTTCCCTAATGTCTCCTCACGAATGGTTAATAAAGCATTCCTAGATTTAGGATACTCTGACATTCAAGCCACTTGGTTAACAAAGCTTACCACTTATAATCATTGCCTGCCTCAAGGCACTAGAACAAGCCCTTATTTAGCTAACCTTTGTCTTTTACCCTTAGATTTCGAACTGTTAAAGTTTTCAAAAAGGCATGGGATTACTTACACCAGGTATGTTGATGATTTAACCTTTTCATCTCCTGAGGACTTTACTAATGTAATTTCTGAAATCATTGATACAATAATTGGCCACAATATGAAGATCAGTTGGAGAAAAACAATTTACTCCGGAAAGCAAAACATCACAGGGATCGATATATACAACAACTATATTGACGCAACAGAAAAGCTGAAAGAGAAAGCACGGCAAGAAATCTCCTCAAATAGTGAGTACAAACCTATTAGCGACTACATAAGTAGGATTCACAGAACAAATACTGGAGTTATAAAGGTGCATAACAAACACTAAAATGAATATGCGAACTGAGCTATTTGATATGACAATGCGAACGAGAAGTTTCAGTGCTTTTAGCAACTGGTGCGCATACTCATTTTAGTTGGTCGTTATGGCCAATTCTCCCAGAACCAAGATTTATGAACTTTGAACTAACAGACCAACTAACTGAACTTCTAAAGGCGAAGAAACTTGACAAAGCAATCGAACTTGCGGAAAGCGAATTATCAAAGATTCCAAAAACAGGTTTTCATCAAATCATTGGGAAAACCTTGACTCACCAAACATCTGAACTTGCTGGATTTATATCAAACTTTCATACGGAAACAACTAAGACCCTAAAGAAGAAACAAGGGCTTCTAAAGTCGATTTTCAAGAAGAACAACGATCTAACTGCGGAAGCATACTACTGCGAAATGAACGGATTTACGATCAACTACGATCTGTGGTTTATTGATCTGTTTTCATACGAACAACTTGGAGGAGAAGATTGGGACTGGCTTTCGGATTTTTATGACTCCAGCTCCAACAGCTTAACAATTACAGGATTCGAAGAACTTCAAAAAGTATTTGAGGATGTCCATGAGAATAACAAGTTTGAAGAACCGAATATCAACGAATCCTATGAAATCTGTGAACTACTCGTAATCCTTCGACTGCAAGAACTCTTTAGTGAGACCTACAAAACCGTGGATTCTGCTTGGTTGAAAATCCCAATGTTCGTAACCGCACATGATTATGACATGATCTACCAAACTAACTAAAAGGCCATAACATTCGCTGAGCAGGAATGCGCCAAACTGCCTCTTTGCTGGCGTCAGTGCGAACCTCACCATAAATCAGCCGCTGGGAAAGGTCGGTGCTTTCTACTATCTTCTGCTCGTGGGAGTTTTTTCATCTTCATGGCGCAGTGGTTATCTGATACTTTGTGAGCATCCCCCTCCCTTGGCCGGGCGCGGACAGATTCATTAGTTATATCGGGACTTGCCAAGCTTGGGGCCGGGCCGCGTAGGCGCACTCCTACTAGTTTAGCGTTATTCTCAAGCCGTGCCAGTCGCATCATTTACTGCTATATTTCCGTATCTTTACTAGATGAACATTATTGGAACGCATATCACGAAAGACCCGGAAATTCAGAACGGTCAACCTGTATTCTCAGGTACTCGTGTGCCAGTACAGTCACTATTCTGGCATTTGGAGAAAGGAATAACATTGGAAGAGTTTCTGGACGATTTCCCCAGCGTAACCAAGGAACAAGCAATTGGAGTACTTGAAATCGCAAACAAAATCGTTAACTCAGCTCAATTGGATCAACTCTATGAAGCTGCTAATTGACGAAAACCTTCCCAAAAAACTTAAGCTTGATTTTCTTGACCATGAAATTTTTACAGTCAGTGACATGGGCTGGAATAGTAAGAAGAATGGCGAACTTCTAAAGCTAATGTTAGAACAGAATTTTGAGATTCTCTTAACATTTGACAGAAACCTTCAATATCAACAGAACTTTGTCAAATACCCCATTGCCGTTTTTGTGTTGAACGCAGAAGATAACGCTTACTTAACTCTGAAACCGCTAATTCCAGTAATCCATCAACATCTGAACATCGAACTGAAACTAGGTCCAACAGAAATAAAAGCCTGAATACGCTGATCCGCCATATGTCTTGGTGCTTTCTGGCTGGTTTCGGTGCAACTCGACCGTGATATCTGCCGCTGAGAAAAGTCGGTGCTTTCTATCTGGTTTGGTTCGCAGGATTTTTCACTTTCTGAACGCAGTGCCATTTGGATACTTTGTGAGCACCCCCTTGCCGGGAACAAATTCATTAGTTTTATCGGAACTTGCCAAGCTCGGGGCGCACTCCTGCTAGCTTAGCGTTAGAAATCACTCCTCCCGAACGGCTTTAGTAGAATGACAAGAATACTTTTAATACTGGCACTCATTCAATTTACCGCACACATATCTGTAATTGGTCAAGAGCTAACATCTCAACAATTTCCTAGCACTAATGAACTTCTGACTTCTATTGAACAACTGAATATTGAACGTCTAAATGTAAGCCAAGCAATTGGAACATTAGCCGAACTGGAAAAGGAACTCCAATCCAAAGAATCCTTTAATGCCCTTATCTATCTATTTATTAACAGAAATCAGCTTGCTCATGAAGGTCAACGTTATTGGGTATTTGGAATCAACGACAAAAGTGCCAAATACATTTACTCATACCGCGGAACTGAAACGTTCGAACTGATAAAAATGAAGAAACATGAAATAAAGGAGATTAATGATTTGATATCGGGGTATGAACCAGCTAAGTCGTACCTGCAACTCAACACCATTCAGAACGATTATCAAATGCTAATCATTTTCAAATCGAACCAATCTAAAACGGGGATTTTTACGAATTACAAGTTCGAAACCTCAACAGAACCAAATTTTCCATCTCATGCATTTGTAGAGCTTGCCAATTACCTCTGGATTTATCATTAATAGCGATTTCTAACAGGCGATATGGACGAATGGCCAAACTGCCAGTCTGATACTTCTGTACAGTCCGACCGTGACCCTGCCCATTCTGCTAGCTTTTGTGCTTCTAGCCACTTTTTTCTTTTCTGGCTTTTGACTTGTGGATCGCAGTGCTTCGTAGTTGCCGTTGTAGGTGTTGGGCAGTTTCACTATTTTACTGCTTTTTACAGACGGATGTGGCCGCTCGCCATATCTGGTCGTTGGGAGGCATACCATGCAAATTCGAAAACCATTTTCCGAACACCTGAAAGAGCGGTTTGACTTTGAGATAACCGATGACAACTATCGCCTGGCTTTCAAATCCGAAGTAGAGAAAAACTTTGACCCGAATCAATTTGGTCATGACATGATCTTGGAAGAATTAATTATTGGATGGGATGATTTTGTTGCCGACCTTGAACTAGGTTACGACATGTCATCATATGAATTCGATAACGACATGGATATTTGGCGTAAACCTGTTGACTTACTCTCTAACTCTGAACTTTTGAACGAATTTCCTGAACACAGGACAACTCTCAACATCATAAATCAGATTGACAATAGATTTAGACGGATCACTCAAGAACATGAGAAACTTGCCAACTTAGAACCTTGGTGGAAGAAACGTTTCTTAACCAAAGCTTCAAGTGAATACTTTGACACTGTTGCTGTAGATGTAACTAACATCCAAATCGAACGAACAGACTGAGCAAACGCCTCCCAGTCGAGTAAGTCAGGGGAATTTCACCCCTAACTTCTCGCAGAACCGTGCTGGGACGCATAGTCGTGAACCTCTCGATTCACACGGCTCTTCTTGAATACCCTTTTCTAAAGCTCATCCTATATTACATAGTTGGCTAAATAATCGGAGTACTTAAGTGAACCCCTTCGCTCCACGCCCATTACGGAAGTTTCAGCACTACTACGGGTTCATCCGCCACCTAAATGCTCATTAGTAATAAACTTACAGGCATATCCTGCTTGTACTTTCCCTTTGACATAGCAAATAGGCTTCCTGTGGTTCCACAATAAAGCCTGGATAGAAGTCATGCCCCCTTTATGACGGTTGCCGTATAGACAGTAATTAGGTTGCCTCTATACTTATCCTTGACACCTCGATATAGATCAGGTTTTGACAACAACTGGTCTTTTCGTCACTTCATCGGAAGGTTCGCTTGCGCTACCGATTACTTCAGTGCATGGATCACTCCAAACTACGGGGACGCCCAGTCCTTGCCACTTGCTTAGCTTCCGGGCACGACCCCAGCGCTTACGGGACTCTCACCCTTTGGAACACCCAAATTCATGGGCTATATTCACCATTCAAGGCACACACAATGTATAAAAATAATACCCGGTTCAGTGGTAAATTAGAGGGTTGTAGCCCGATTCAACTTTCTTGTAACTTGATAAGTTTGAAGCCTGCAATCGGTACTATTCTTTCGCTATGCGTTGTGCAACATTTTGAAAAAGAAACCTATGACGAGAGGAAAGTCCACCTTCCGGACGGGCAGAGCTAGTGCTCTCGAAGTTTCGGGACTAATCCCCACTCATCATAGGTGCGTTATGCTTCACCTTGAAAAACAATACTAAAACAACTATAAATGACTGATTCGACATCATATTTATTCTTTACAGGCAAAGGGGGAGTAGGAAAAACATCCCTTGCCTGCGCAACCGCTGTTGAATTAGCAGATTCAGGCAAAACTGTACTACTCGTGAGCACAGACCCAGCATCCAATTTAAAAGATGTATTAGAAAGTCCGGTTAACGAAAACATCAATACTATAAATGAGATTGATAATCTTTTTGCGATCAACATTGATCCTGAGAATTCAGCAGAAGAGTATCGAAATAGAGTGACCCACCCCTTAGAAGGCGTTGCTTCGAAAGATGAAATAAAGAAGATCAGAGAAAATCTTTCAGGTGCCTGCACAACGGAGATTGCTTCCTTTGATGAATTTTCCCGTTTTGTATCAGGCGAAACAGAAGGGAAAGAATTCGATGTTATTATTTTTGACACTGCTCCAACTGGCCATACTTTAAGACTACTTGAACTTCCTGCTGCCTGGTCAAGTTTTACAGACGAAAATCCCGATGGAGCTTCCTGTCTTGGTCCAACATCAGCACTTAAAAGTGGAAAAGAAAGATATCATTTGGTAGTGGATAGATTGCGAGATGCGGATCTTACCACTTTTCATATAGTTTCAAAGGCAGAAAAATCTTCTTTAAAAGAAGCATCAAGAACGAGCAATGAATTGATGGAACTCGGAATGAGCAATCAACGGTTGTATATCAATGGTGTTTTTACAGCAATTGACAAACAAGATCTTCTTGCAGGCAAGATTGAAGAGATGGCAAACGAACAACTCGATATGATTCCTGATAATTTGAAATTATTACCATTAAGGACATTCCCGCTTTTGCCTTACAATGTGTTAGGAATTTCTAAACTCCGTTCACTTTTCAATAGCGAATTGCAAAAGTCAATTTCAGAAAAGACTATTTCAAAAATAGAAACCTCTGCTCAGGTATTACCAGGAATAGATCAACTAGCAAAAGAGCTATGTATCAATCAACAGCACGGTCTTATTATGACAATGGGTAAAGGTGGTGTAGGGAAAACCATTGCTGCCTCTGCAATTGCTGTCTTACTTGCAAATAAAGGCTATGAAGTGTTATTAACTACCACAGACCCTGCTGCCCACATTCAAGATTTTATTGAGCAATTAGGCGAAATTCCTGCAACATTGACCGTAGAACGTATAGACCCAAAAGTTGAAACACAGCGATATACCGAAAAGATTTTGGAACATAAAGGACAAGGACAGTCCGAAGAAGCCAAAAAACTGATTCTGGAAGATTTAAAATCACCCTGCACCGAAGAAGTTGCCGTTTTTCACGCTTTTTCAAAAGCCATCAGCATGGCAAAAAGAAAGTTTGTGGTCATGGATACTGCCCCAACCGGGCATACACTACTGTTATTGGATACCGCAGGAAGCTATCATCGAGACATTATGAGGAACAACATGAATGCTGGACGTTTGAGGACTCCATTTATGTCTTTACAAAATCCGAGTTTAGCTAAAATAATTCTTGTTTCACTACCTGAAACTACTCCAATGCGTGAAGCAGCTTCATTGCAGGATGATTTAAAACGAGCAGGAATAATACCGTATGCCTGGTTAATAAACCAGAGCCTATCTATGCTTTCCGGAATTTCAGACCCTTTACTAAAAAGTCGGGCGAATGCTGAAATAGAGGTTATTCAGACCATTAAAGCAAATCATTCTGAACGAACTTTTGGGATACCTTTTATAGCGGAAAAGAAATTACTCCCTGCACTTATAGGTAACACTATGAAACATCGAAGTAATGACATTGAGGCCTTTGAATAAATAAATAGCGAAAGCATAAAAACCTAAACTGCATTAAAACACAACTTATTAAATCGCTATAAGCAATCCTCACAAAACATCAACCTAAAAATCATTGTTAAAAGTGATGTATGTCATATCTCCATTGAAAAAGAAAAAAGACCTTTATAAAAACAAATACCATGGATCAAACACACATTCACTTAGTAATCACCCATCTTCCGATATTCGGTTCAATTTTGGGTGGGCTTGTTCTTGCTTATGGTCTTTGGACAAAAAGTAGTGAAACAAAAATTGCCGCTTATGGCCTATTTATTATTTCCTCAATTGGTGCAGGTGTTGCTTACTTAACAGGCGAAGCAGCAGAAGAAAGTATAGAGAATTTAACGGGTGTTTTTGAAGCAACAATCGAAAGACATGAAGATTTTGCAATCTACGCTTTGGTTTCCCTAATCATTTTAGGATTGGCTTCTATCTTAGGTATATTCTTGACTTTGAAAAAATTGCCTGCAACAAGAACATTAGCATTTTTAATTTTTCTTATTTCATTAGTTAGTTTCGGACTAGTTGCAAGAACAGGTTTTTTAGGTGGACAAATAAGACATTCAGAAATTGTGAAAAGTGCAACTACTCCAATAGATAGCACAGAAAGTGAAGCTGATGATGATTAAATAAAGTTAGCCAAATCCAATTTCCCTACAATAGAGCTAGCTTTAAAAATGCCTATAAATCAATTTAACATAAAAGGATTAGATAGCGAACAGGTCAATTTATCAAGAGAAAAATTTGGACGCAATAAGCTTGACTATAAAAAAGAAAACACCTTTTTAGATGTTTTATTTCGGATAGTTAAAGAGCCGATGACCATCTTGTTATTGGTGGCCTCTATTATCTATTTTATGAGTGGGGAGACAGGTAATGGCATTTTTATGGTCGTTGCTATCTTGTTTATCGCTTCCATTTCTTTATACCAGGATTCCCGTAGCAAAAATGCACTTGAAAAATTAAAAGATCTGTCCCAACCCCATTGCAAAGTCATTCGGAACGGAACCCTTATTGAAATAAAAAGTGAAGAATTGGTGGTGGGTGATTTTCTCTTGGTAGAAGAAGGCACCTCAATAACCGCTGATGCAACCATTGTGCAATCCAACGATTTTTCGGTCAATGAATCAATTCTTACAGGTGAATCGCTTGCCGTTTTTAAGGATAAAGACAAAGAAGACAAGTTTATTTATAGCGGAACCATTGTAGCCAGTGGATTGGCCATTGCTGAAATTACCTCTATTGGCAACGAAACCAAATTAGGTAAAATTGGAAAGAGTTTAGAAAGCATCAGCGAAGAAAAAACACCTTTAGAAATTCAGGTATCTAGTTTTGTGAAGTGGATGGCTATTGTAGGAGCTATCGTATTTGTGCTTGTTTGGGTCATAAATTATTGGCAATCACAACATATTTTAGACAGTTTACTGCAATCGCTTACTTTGGCAATGAGCATTTTACCCGAAGAAATTCCTGTGGCTTTTACCACCTTTATGGCACTCGGGGCTTGGCGTTTAATGAAGTTGGGAATTGTAGTAAAGCAAACCAAAACAGTAGAGACCCTTGGAAGTGCTACGGTAATTTGTACAGATAAAACAGGAACAATTACCGAAAACAAAATGAGTTTGGCCAAACTGTTTGTTTTAAAAAATAATAAAATTGTAAGCCCTGAAGAAGAATTAAACGATAGCGATAAAGAGCTTATAGAAGTATCAATGTGGGCAAGTGAACCCATTCCGTTCGACCCAATGGAAGTGGCATTGCATCAAGCTTACAAAGACCTAAAACAAAATGACGAGCGACCTCATTACAAGCTCGTTCACGAATATCCCTTGGGTGGTAAACCTCCAATGATGACACATATCTTTTCGGAAAGCAATGGTCGCAAAATAATTGCAGCCAAAGGCGCACCCGAAGCATTAATCAATGTATCTAATCTTAACGAGACGCAAATACAACAAATTCATTCAGCCATTGAGCTTTTAGCAACAGAAGGATATAGAGTTTTGGGTGTAGGTGTTTCGAATTTTGAGGGTGTGGAGTATCCAGCACAACAACAAGATTTACCTTTTGAATTTAAGGGGATAGTTGCCTTTTACGACCCGCCAAAAAAGAATATTCAGCGAGTAATGGAAGATTTTTATACGGCAGGTATCCAAGTGAAAATTATTACGGGTGATAATGCCGCCACAACAGCTTCCATTGCTAAGCAAATTGGTTTTAAAGATTATGATAAAACCATTTCGGGAGATGAGTTGATGGCTCTATCTCACAAGGAGTTGCAGACTCATGTGATGGATACGGCTATTTTCACCCGAATGTTTCCTGAAGCCAAGCTGAAAATAATCAATGCTTTAAAATCCAACAATCAAATCGTTGCAATGACAGGTGATGGCGTGAATGATGGTCCTGCTTTAAAAGCGTCACATATTGGCATTGCAATGGGACAAAAAGGAACTGAAATAGCCAAGCAGGCAGCTTCCTTAATTTTAGTGGAAGATGACTTGTCCAAAATGGTGGATGCCGTGGCAATGGGAAGAAAAATATATACCAATCTAAAAAAGGCTATTCAATACATCATTTCTATTCATATCCCTATTATTCTAACCGTTTTTATTCCCTTAGCCCTTGGATGGATTTATCCAAATATTTTTTCTCCTATACACATCATTTTTTTAGAGTTAATTATGGGACCAACTTGTTCCATAATCTACGAAAACGAACCGATGGAACCGAATACAATGTCGCAAAATCCAAAACCACTATCTACAACATTTTTTAATTTGAAGGAGCTTTCTGTTAGTATTATTCAAGGAGTGTTCATCACGGTAGGAACATTGTCTATTTATCAGTTTGCTGTGGCAAGTGGTTATAACGAAGCAATTACACGAACGATGGTTTTCACCGTTTTAATTACTGCAAATGTTTTTCTTACATTAATCAACCGTTCATTTTATTACTCCATTTTAACAACATTGAAGTATAAAAACAATATGATTTTATTTATTGTCTTTATTACAACCGTTTTAGTGGGTTTAATCCTTTATGTAAAACCACTGTCCACGTTCTTTGAATTTGAGACATTAAACTTATATCAACTTTTGACCAGTATTATAATCGGTTTTGTTTCCGTTATTTGGTATGAAATAGTAAAAGCCATAAAGAGAATAAAACACCTATAAATAGACAGGCCAGCTTATAGTCGAGTAGCCCGATCTGAGTCCAAATGACTCAGGTTGAGGCTCTCACACCACCAGACCCTTCCTTCGTCGGGACAGGCCAAGCAGTCTCGTATACGGTGGGCAAGGCAGGTGTACAGCGGATTTGAATTCTAAAGTGAATTTTCAAATTTTCATTGGGGTTGACAAATTAATTATGGTAGTATCAATCGGTGTGTTGCAGTACTTGAGGACGCCCCGAAGGGTCAGGAGTGCTGTCTGGATGGTTTCTGTGGAGCTCGACCATGAAAACTGCCCATTCTGATGCTTCATCTCTCGTCTCTGCTTCTGCAGTTCTGGACAAGACTTGCGGAACGCAGTGCTCCAGAAGCTTCAGGAGTGCTTCAAGTGCGTTTCCCCTTCTATTCGCTCCCTTTAAAACCATCATACAATTTTAGTTCACCAACTTCAGTAGATGGTCCTAACCCATTGATCGAATGATTGATACCTCCGTTAAGTCCAGCGAATGTTGAGATATGCGTGATTACAATGCCTGAATCGTTCGGGACTTCCATGGCATTTTCTAGCCGGACATTATTTGAGACGGTTGACTCCCCACTAAAAAAACTGTAAATACCCAGGCCATAAGCTTCATGATTATTGACGTTATTAGCAACCTTATAAGAAGCATAACCGGGCTTTCCGTTATCATTCCATACCTCAATGCTGGGAGGATGATAGGGGATTTCAGATTGATAAAAATAAGTACTGCCATGTTCACCTTTCCAAAGTGTTTGATACCCTTGAAAGTGCTCATTGAACAATCCGTAAATGGTAACATAATCGCCATTTACTACCAGGCCATGTTTATTTTGTCCGTCCTTCCACTCAGTGCCCACACCGTGATCGGCTCTCCATAACCAAAAATGATCACCAATTACGTAATTGCTGTTAATAGTTACTGTTGCTTCCGATTGACCCACAACTGCACCCCCTACTCTGCAATAGATATCATGGAGAGAGATGGGATTATCGTGATTATCAGTATCAGAATCTTCTGATCCTATTTGAATAAGTGTTGGAGATAAGTCTGGTCCAGCGTCTACCATGAAACCTGCTAGTTTTATACCTGGAATATCATTGGTGGTAACTGCGACTTTTCCATTTTGAGGAATAAGCGTTGGTAAACCGAGCCCCATTATTACTGTATTGGGATTGGTTACAGTAAGTGTTTCATTGATCTCGTATATTCCGGGTGTTAAGAGAATATGCCTGCCATCAGCCAAGGCTTGATTAATAGAAGCCGCATTATCTTTATCAGGAAAGGCGATATGAAAAGATGCTATCGGTATTAGCTCCCCTTCTTCCTCACTATTGATCCAAGAAGGTCCGGAAGATTCCCGAAGAAGTGCCGGTACAAAAACAGCATAATCTCCTGATTCGCCAAATGTTAAGAAAGGTTTTTCACGAACCACCGGTGTTTTGTCAATGATGGTAGTTGGCTGATCAGGCCAGGTGTCATTAGGAGCACCTTCCACCCCCACAAATACTCTGTTCCAATTGCCACCTTCCCACAACCCAATACTTGAATTTCTCGTTAACCACTGCTGTCCGGATGTTAAACCTGCCCTACCCTCTACAAGAGAATTGGCAAGGACACCACCACTTGCCCAACTGCCTTTATCAAAATTAATATCACCCGCTACATGCATGCGTCTGTATGGAGCGGCTTGTGATACGGCCCAATAAATCATTTTACCATCTTGTGGTATGATTTTGAAATTCTCTGCACCACGCCAAAACATAGTTGTCACCTTGTTAGAAACGTTGTTGCTGCTTGTCGTGGTGACTGATTGTACCGCTCCATTGATGATCACATCGCCTGGATATCTTCCTAAACCTAATGCCTGAACGTAATAATCGACTGTGACATCAAAATCATAAGTTCCTGGTTTGAATAGTAGCGCATATCGTTCTGAGCCAAATTCGTTATACTGCTGCTGCTTTTGTATCGCATCAAGCGTCATTTTAATGCTATCCGGATCCATAGAATTGTCAAATACAAGCACATTTTTCCCGAATATGGAGGTGTATGGAGATGTATCTGGTACCTGATAATCTTTGTTTGAATTCGAGCATCCTGTAGCAATACTCCATAACAGAATTGAAGCTAAGATGTTAATATGATAGCTGGAAAAGGAAATAGAAGGCATGATAAATGTGACAGGTTCGGAAATCAAATTACAATTTCAAGTATACGATTTAAGATCGAAAAAACGAATATTTATATTTCCTCAGCTCCAACGATAGAATCAACTACATCAAATGCAAAGCTCCATTGGTAGGAGATGTTACATTCCTTAAGAAGTAATGCAGGGAATGGTCGTGATTTGGAACCCGCCTATTATTTGTCATAGGCTCGTTAACTTTAGTTTAAACCCAACACTTGCCACTGATTTAAAGATTCAGAAATAGTTTAAATTAGCTGTGACTCACAACCTTCTTTAAACTTATATCATGATAAGATTACCACTAAGTTTCCGAATTACCTGTATTCTCCTTATTGCCAGTCTTTATGCCAACGGTCAAAAGGATACCGAAAAGCAGGGAAATGGAAACTATGTGATTGGTCCAGACTACTCCATAGATCCTGATCTTACCGATCTCGGCAATCCAAAAGGTATGTATTTTGAGTTCTCCATGCGAATGGCAGATTCCGAAATCTTCCCAGGTACCGATGTTACCCTTGATCCAAATAAGCCTGTGCGCGAGGAACGCAAAATATTTATTTATGTGCCTACATCTTACCAGGATGGGGACGAAGCGGCTATTCTTGTCATGCTCGATGGACCCAGCAGGCTGAACCTGGTGCGTAATGCGCTTGACAACCTCACCATTACATCTGACGCCACCAGGAAAATACCTACTTTCATTGCTATAGCAGTACAAAATGGTGGTGACGACAGCAAGGGAAGTGAACGCGGGCTCGAATATGACACCATGTCTGATCGGTTTGCTCGATTTATCAATGAAGAGGTATTGCCGGCCGTACTTAATAATGCCGAGATTAAATCATCCTACCCTAAGATTGCTTTTACGAATGATCCGTGGGGCAAGGCAGTGATGGGATGCAGCTCAGGAGGTGCTGCAGCACTGACCATAGGTTGGTTTAGACCAGATTTGTTTCGTAGGCTCATCACCTATTCCGGCACCTTTGTAGATCAGCAGGATGATGATGCACCTGAAGAGGCTGATTACCCCCTGGGAGCCTGGGAGTATCATTCCAGCATGAAATTGATCGAGACCAGTGAACCAAAACCATTGCGGATATTCACTCATGTTTCTGAATTGGATCTAAGATACGATGACCCTGAAGAGACCTACCACAACTGGGTGATGGCTAATGAACGCACCGCAGATGCCCTGGCGGCTAAAGGATATGACTACCGGTATGTGTATAGCAAAGACAGTAAACACTGTGACAGCAGAGTCTACGAACAGACACTGGCCAATACCCTGATCTGGATGTGGCAGGGGTATGAATGAAATAGGTTAGTAACTCACAGAAATGCCGATAGCTGAAAAACAGGAACCTAAGGGTTATCTCCAATTTCTCCTTAAGAAAACATACTGGCTCTTTCTTATCATACTGATCTCAAGTTGTGACAACACACCACTGGTGAACATCAGTTCAGAGGGCTTAACTGAATTTCACTCTGAAGAAGGGAACTGGATCCTCTCCCATAAGTTGTTAACCGAACCTCAATCAACTGTTGCTGACACCATTTGGTTGAATGTTTTTTCTGACGACTATAGGTATTTAAAAGAGGAATCTCTATTTACCCATTTCAGAAACGCCGAAAAAGTTCGCATTTTATTCTCAGAATCGTTTCATAATCATACCCTATTCAAATTTATTAAAGAAGATGAAAGAGTTGTGTTTATTGAAAAGGAACTTCACCAACAGATTATATATAACAAGCGTGATTCGTCAATATTCACAATGGGATATTACAAATTCAATCTAACCAATGATACCATTTATGAATATCGCCGAATCCATGGGATGCAAGGATCAAATATTGACGAACATGTTCTGATTGGAGAATTTGATCCAATTGTGAGTTACAAGACTCGACGAATTTCTAATTCTGCATGGAACGCTTTGGTCAATCTTGTTAACTCTAAAGATTTCCGAGAACTTCCATCAACTGATCGACATTGTTGCTCTGATGGCTACAATATGACTATTGAAATTCACAGTGCTAATGGATATCACCTCTACTCAAGGCAGAACCCAAAAGACTCTGTAACTATGAAGATTATTCAACACCTCCTCAAACTTTCGAGCAACAAAAACTTCATAGAATTGCATGGGAGTTAACAGTCGTAGTAGTTGCACAACCCCTGAAGCAGGAAAACACTTTATATGGCTGAGATTCATTTGCCCTCAGGGCTCAGAAATGAGGTTAGCAGATCAAAAAGAATTCAATTTCAAGTGAAAGCTGAGTTGTGCACTAGGCAGGGTAGCTAGCAATTATGTACCTCCCGAAGCTTCGGGACTACCTCTTTACTCGCTTTAGTGCGAACATCAACATAAATCTGCCACTAAGGAAATGGCAGTACTTTCTATCAAGCTCAGTACGCAGGATCTTTTATTTTTCGGAATGCATGCATCGAGCTTCAGGAGAGGATACCACTGGGTTGATTTACACACATAATAACACTTCACTCATACATACATTGTAGTTGAACCTCCTCTTTCATTGAACCCACCCGTCTTTAAGATAAAAGACTATCTTTAATACATTAAAGATAGTGTTATGAAAGCAAGATTGGTAAAGTTTGTTTCGTTGATTCTTGGATTCGTAGTTACTCTAGAAACTGGTGGCTCATTCGAGATTACTAGCTCAGCAGTAGTCGTATGGGTTTGGTTGTGTCTTCTTGGACTTGGAACCAAAGTGTTTATTCAAAGTTTTATCTCCCCATTTATGAATGTTGGGCCACAGACACAAGTGTCTTATCATAAGAAAAGTCACATAAACTTCCCTGGTACAATTGCTCTCTATTTGGGAATTGGACTTCTATTTGGTGAAATAATCGTTGATGGAAATATTGGTGCCATCTCTATAGTCTTCCTAATCTATGGAGTTTCATACCATATTGGAATGAACCACCTTAACCTGAAAGGTTGGTATTTTCATCAATAACAGAACCATATAATAGTTGAAAATGGCAATTGATCATGGGTCTATAGCATCATGCAGTCTAAAGTCATTGAGGTGGATACTAGTGATACTAGTTTTCCTCATTCATTTGAAAATCTGTGGACAAGTCCTCAAAATGAAAGGTCCGGAGTTAAATTTAGGATTATCCAATTGCATCGTAGATGACGTTTATTTGAATAGTCTTGAACAGAATCCTAAAAATCGACCAAGTTTAGGAATTGCCTTATTTCGGTCTGATCAAAAAGTTCATGACCTACAATTATCTGAAATTTGGTATAAAACAAAAGAATTCTCACAGTATGTCACAAGAAATGGAAGAGAGATCCTTATTGCGGGAGGAGAGCTCCAAAACTTTAATTTGTCATTCCGATGTGCTTATGGCAAGTATTATCAAATTAACCAGTCCCTTTTTCCAAAAATATCTCTCGGGCTAAACCCGTCCTATCAGTACAATAACTGGAAACCTTATATTACTGATCAAGAATTCAAAACCATCAAAATGTCTTTAGCTATTGAAGTCATTCCACAGCTATATTGGCTGAACACAAGTCGTACTAGCCTGAATCTCTCGGTTCCATTCAAACTAGTCCATTTCCGATACCAAAGAGAAGATAACTTACCCGCCCATAATATTGAGTCAATAACTTCATCAATGGAGATAAACTGGCTACCGTTGATTATTGAATTAAAAATTTCTTTCAGTTACTGGTTAGGTGTGTGAAAACGAGGTATTCATGATAATTGTCATTTTATCTTGTCTTTATGTAAAGTATATTTTACTTTTAGTCAATAAATTAAGACTTTAATATAAAATTATGGACAAATCCAACATACCAAACTTTACGTATCCACATTGGGGAAGGGCATTGGGGCTCATTATTATTGCAATGGGAATTGCCATCTTTACTTACCGTATTATTGAATTCGGAATTGTGGATCTGCACGGGGCTAGCTTCCCTTTCGCTATGGGCCTAATGATCATTTTCTTCTCCAGGCAAAGGGATTTTGATGAACGAATCGCTTACCTCAAATTCAAATCGCTGGCAGCCTCCATCCCACTTGCTGCTATCATAGCCATGCTTATCAATTACTCACAGAATTTTGTAGAATACTCCATCGAAACAGACTCATGGTTCTCAATTTCTGCCTTTCAGTACCTCAGCATTGTGATGATCCTTGCACTTGGTTGGTTTCACTATCTTAAAATTAAGGAGTGATCCATCTATGAAAAATACCATCAAAGTAGAACGTGCAAAGAAAGACATGACCCAGGCTGATCTGGCAGAAAAGGTTGGTGTATCCAGGCAAACAATCAATTCTATTGAAAAAGGAAAATTCATTCCCTCAACTTTGCTTTCACTCAAAATAGCCCATGTATTCAATGAGAAAGTAGATAATATTTTCACCTTAGAGGAAGAGGATTGGAGATAAAGAACCTGAACTTAAAAAGTAGTATTTAAACCAACAGGCAGGGTTTTTTCTAAAGCCATCGTTATATCTTCATAAACCAAAGCATATACTATGAAAGCTATCTTCAGACTCCTATTGATCATCAGTGTCATCCCTGTAAGTGCCCAGGACTTTGACTATTATGGCCCTCAACCCTTTGGAGAAATCCTGAACAATTCATTTAACTTTTTGGGAACGCCAAGCTCGATAAGCAGTATTGACAACAAGAAATATGTCGTCATCCTGGACGCTGAAACAAAATCGAAACTAATCAGGATTGGCTCAGATCCAATTGGTGCCATCACCATGGAAGTATCCGATTTCGATCAATCAGCCACCTATGGCTCATTGTTAAGAAGCATTTTTCAAATAGTGGATATCAATACCCATGCAGACAACAATGACATTCCCCTTGCTGGTAACTATCGACTCAACCCATTTTTGCATAGTTACTATGCTATGAACTCTGATGACGATTACAACCTCATTTGTGCTGATGGTGGAAGCATGTTTGTAGAAGAATCTACGAATGGTTACGTGCTCATCAGTTTTGCAGGGTCACCTGAAGCTGCTGAGATCAAGGCCATAAGTAGGTGGGAATATGAAAGTACCTCGGGTTCATTTGTAGAAGACAATGAGTGGACTGACAGATGGCTGAAATTCAGTGGAACCTCCCTTGAGTGGACCGCCAATGATCAGGAATCATCGGTTTTTTATCTGGCTGACGCCAACGCCTACATTGACCTGGAAATTGAGGATGGTTCGGATTTCAACCCGTTAGATATTACTTATCAGCCCAATGCTACTGCAGCTATTCCTGATGATGTGACAGCAATAGAGGACAGCAGGATCTTTACTGACTTGGAAAGAAAGCTGGACGAATCCTATATAAGTCAATTGGGCGATGGAGCCGGGGCATCTACAGCCGCAGAAGTTAAGCTTGATGAAATAGAAGAAACTCTAAACAACAATCAGTTTGCTCTTCGTTACCCAAAAGGATTTTACCTGGCACTAAGAGAAAGCATGCTTTCACAAAAAATAGCCAGTACTGACATCTACGGTGGCCGGCTAGACTACAACACCGTACCGAGTGTCTACTTTACTAATGCACTGGATGACAATGGGTCGCCACATCCCTTTATGGCCATAGCTTCGCATGCGGTGTCCACCAGACCCAACCAACTCGTAGATGTCAATCGCCCCCCAGGAGCTGAACAGGGCGTTGGTTATGGAGAAAGCACTGTCACCAGAAATGGAAAACTGGGTGAGTTTCTTATGCTCATCCCACTAAGAGATTATGGCCTGGTGGATGACCTCTTTGACAATGACCTTTCGTCTTTTGGAGATCTGGCTTCTGATTTTGATGACAAACATTCCACAACAACAGTAAAAGATGTTTACAACTATACAAGTCTCGTTTCAATTGGTGTTGCGATAGATGGAGTAACTATTTATCCGGCACAAAACAACAATTTACGATTTGCTGTAGAAGATGCAGAAGTGACCCATTCCGGGATACATGTTGGTGGAGGCCTAGAGGTGCATTACCATGCTGACGGTCATGGATACAACGGCAATGGTATTAACCTCTACAACTATTATGATTACATTGGAAAAGATCATCCGCCAATAATCGGTATGGCCTATGATGGCATTGCCCTTTTTGGGAAATATGAACCTAACTATCCTATGACCGGTGATGATAAGCCATTAGATGAGTTCGGTGGGCATGATCATGGAGATGACTTTGGCTATCATTATCATGCTCATAGCCAGCAAGTAGTTGGTTCAACTGATGGTACTTCATTTACTGAAAACTTTCTCCTCGTGGGAGCATGGAAAGGCAGCATCAATGACATTCCTCCTTTCCTGGAACTCAAAACCAACATATTTGAGAATCAAAGCCTGGCCAGATATGCAGGAGCTACATACACTCCCGGCAATAGCATCATCTTATCCAATACAATCATCAACTCAGAATTGGTCTATCCTAATCCTTCAAATGGGCAATTTCAATTAAATACACCTTTAATACTCAGTTTTAAACTGTATTCATTGAACGGTCAACTAATCGAGCAACTGGATGCTGATGGCAACAATACTTTTACCATCACCGATTCTGTACCTGATGGAATATATCTACTAAAAGGTCAAAACCAATCAGAATCATTTAGTACCAAAATCGTTTTAGACCGAAAATAAAAAACCCATCCCCGCTTATGAAAGGGATGGGTGAACATGAATGTGCACTCACTCATGACCTATTGATGATCTTTGATATTATAATTGGGTAGAGGGATTGTCATCCTCCTCTTTTTCAGCAAGATTTTGCTTATCAATACTGTTGTCACTCCATGGTTTTCTGTTTTTGTAAGCAGGTCCCATAGGTTTCTCAGTAGTTGTAAGGTCTATCGCAACCAACTCGCCTTGTTTTCTCTCAAGAGGTCTTGAGTTTTTGGCAACAGGGCCTTTTAATGATTCACCTTTTTTGAAAGTAACCGTGCTAGTTGCTTTTGGATCCTTCCACGGCTTTCTATTCTTATATGCTGGACCTTTAAGGTCTTTAGACTGAGCCTCAACAGCAAACGCAAGGCAGAACGCAAGGGCAATTAACAAGATATTTTTCATGGCTTCTATCATTTATTGGTTTACACTACAAATAAACGATGATAACCAGTCGAAGTAATTCCCTAAAAAATGGTAAAATACAGTCAGTATTTTTACGGATGCTAAATCAGCTTCAATTTGACTGATTTCTTGATAAGTTCAGCAGTATTCTGTACATCAAGCTTCTTCATCATGTTCACACGATGCGTCTCCACCGTTCTGGCACTCACGAAAAGCTGATCTGCAATTTCCTTGGTTGTTTTGCCATCAGAGACCAGTTGAAGTACCTGTAGCTCACGCTCTGAGAGCTGCCGCGGATCATCCCCTTCCAGGGACATATTGCCCACCATTAGTTGAGATATCTCCGTATTGAAATATTTTCTGCCACAACTCACTTCCTTTACTGCTGCAGACAATTCCTGCTGATCCGCGTTTTTCAAAAGATAGCCAAAAGCACCGCTCCGAACAGCTTTTACTACATATTGGCCATCAGCGTGCATGGTCAGCACTATAAACCGGATCTTTGGAAACTTCTTCTTACTTTCTTTAATGGCGGTAAGCCCGTCATCTCCCGGCATGGTAATATCTATCAGGACAACCTCTGGTTTATCCTCCTCAAAGAACTCAAACATTGCTTCTGAAGAGTCCGCTTCACCGATGACTTCAATGTCAGTATTGTTGGCAAATATTGATCTTATCCCTTCCCGGAAAAGCTGGTGATCATCCACTACAAGTACCTTTATTCTACTCATGGTATTGGTATTTCAACATCAATAGTAGAGCCTTTCTTATTGGACTCCAACTCAAAAATACCTCTTTCCACATTTACTCTTTCTCGCATGTTTCGAATCCCATTCCCGTAATTGGCATTATTAAGGTCGAAACCAATGCCATTGTCTCTTATGAAGAGGCTGATTCGGTCCTCAAATTCGGTGAGTGAAAGGCTGATCGTGGTAGCATGAGCATGCCTGATGGCATTGGTAATGGCCTCCTGGGCAACTCTATACAAAGCAATAGAAGTTTGCTCAGGTACTTTTGCCAATTCATTCTTATCATATTGGTAGTTGATCTTTATTTGATCATTTTTGACCTGCTGAACCAAATTTCTAATGGCCTCTCCTGCTCCGAAATCGTGCAAAACACTTGGCATAAGGTTATTGGAAATCCTCCTCATTTCACCAATCGTATTGTCAATCATTTTTTGAAGCTCTTGCTTCACTCCTGGATTAATTTCCGTAGACTCTACTTTTAACCGTAAAATGGTGAGATAAGGACCAAGACCATCGTGCAGTTCTCGTGAAAGCCTTAAGCGCTCCTTCTCCTCACCACTAATCAGTGATCGCTGATTTTCCAACTTCAGCTTCTTCTCATTTATTTGGTAAGCTTGAAGCTTCTCTTTCATTTCCATCAGGGCTGTGCCCAGTTGGTCTTCATCGCTGAGCAACTCGTATTGTGCTTCAAAATCACCCCCTCCTATTTTATTAGCAAAAGCGACAGTCTGCTCCAGTGCAAAAATCAACCGGTCCAGTGCTTTATACATTTGACCAATCTCGTCATCACGCTGAATGGATTGGTGCATGGGCTCAAAAATGCCACGAGACATTTTTCTCAGTTGTTGCTCTGTGAGTAAGACCGGCTTTACCAGCTGCCTTGACAACTCATATGAAACTAGGAAAATCAGTACCAGAATAAGCCCCAAAACGATGAAAAGATTCCTCTTAAGCGATTCGAGAGGAAACAGCGCTTCCTGAACATCAATCTCAGAAAGCATCACCCATTCAATATTTGAGATCTGGAGCTTCTCATATGCACTAAAAACGGGAATATTCCTATAGTCATTGATGATCCTTGCACCAGCATTCCCTGTCAGTGCCTCCTTCACACCAATGGTTTTTACTTCTATTTCCAGAGGATTTCTGGATGGGAAGAACCGTGAACTCGTTCGCATCAAATGATCACTTCCTACCAGGTAAGACTCACCGGTCTCTCCTAGTCCGGTTCGCTCCATAAGCACTTCCTGAAGGTTGGGTTTTATAAGCGCGACATCATATCCATTGGATTCACGAATCTCCAGGCTTATGGTCAGTTGGCCCTTGGAATTGTATTTGGACACATCATTGAAAACCACAGCGTCAGAGCCTTCCAATACTATTGAATAGCCAAGAATTATGGTATCATTTGTTACATGGCCATGAAATAGCACTTCTCCATATTGTGAGCGCAACGATTGGTCATCGTCGTCCAGAAAGGTTTCCCGAATGCCTTCCATACGCTGCTCTATCTGAGCTATCTTCAACTGCTTCACTGAGGATAACTGAAGCAATACCCGTTCTTTCAACGCCTCCTGAAACTGATAATAGTAAAGTGCCGAAATCACTGTAATGATTGCCATGGCAAATACCACCATCACAAAAGCCAACTTACTCCGGATTTTTAGATCCACAAATTTCATGGATCAAAAGTAATTGATTTTATGCCAGGAATTTTTCAGCGGCAGCACCTTTGAATGATGCTCTTGGTTTCAGGTTGAGTGTCTGGAACATCTCTTTATCCTGATCTACTTCCGGATTGGGAGTGGTCAAAAGTTCATCGCCTGCAAAAATTGAGTTGGCTCCTGCGAGGAAGCACAATGCCTGCTCCTCCACCGTCATACGGACCCTGCCAGCAGACAACCGCACCATCGCTTTTGGCATAATAATTCTGGCAGTGGCAATCATTCGCACCATGTCCCAAACGGAAACTTTGGGCTGGTCTTCCAACGGAGTCCCAGGCACAGGCACCAGTGCATTTACAGGTACTGATTCAGGATGCTCACGCATGGTAGCTAGTGTATGTAGCATATCAATCCGGTCATCATTGGTTTCACCCAAACCAATGATCCCTCCTGAACAAACCGAAATATCCGCACTTCTTACATTTTCAATGGTATCAAGGCGATCCTCATAAGTGCGGGTAGTAATAATGTCCTCATAGTGTTCTTCTGAGGTATCCAGGTTGTGATTGTAAGCATACAAACCAGCATCTTTTAAACGCTTCGCCTGTTCTTCGGTGAGCATACCTAGGGTACAGCATACTTCCATGTCCAGGGCATTCACTCCTTTCACCATATCAATGACCTTGTCGAAATCCCGATTGTCGCGCACTTCCCTCCATGCTGCACCCATACAAAACCTGGTGCTTCCATTCTCCTTCGCAGCCCTGGCCTTATCCATTACAAAATCGACATCCAACAGCTTGTGGACCTTCACATCAGTATGGTATCTGGCGGCCTGAGGACAGTAAGCACAGTCTTCGGGACATCCCCCGGTCTTAATAGAAAGCAGTGTACAGACCTGAACTTCAGATGGTTCGTTGTGTTGCCTATGAGCAGTTGCACCCTCATAAATAAGTTCTAAAATTGGCCTGTTGAAAATCTCCTTTATTTCTTCTTTTGTCCAGTCGTTTCTGATTACCATGCTCATTCAGATCAAAATTTGTACTTGAAATGCTAAACTAATAAAGAATGAAATGTATCGATGTAGATTCGATCAAATTGATTAGGCAAAATGGATATTCAGTTCCGGAATTCATCCAAAACCAGAAATACACAATCCTGCCAAAAGCATATAAAATACTGCCAAGAAGGTCGAATAGCTAAAGGTTTGAAGGTTCAATTAAAGCAGATCGCCGGGTCTGGCACCAAACCGGCTGTGGAATTGCTTACTTAATTCAGCTGAGGATTTAATCCCCACTTGGGAACTGAGTTCTTTGATAGTGGTTACGCGCTTTTTCTTGATCAGG
This sequence comes from Marinoscillum sp., assembly GCA_040218045.1. Classification (GTDB taxonomy): domain Bacteria; phylum Bacteroidota; class Bacteroidia; order Cytophagales; family Cyclobacteriaceae; genus Marinoscillum. The sequence continues at coordinate 165,985 of JAVJQA010000049.1, read as the reverse complement.
TCCATGGCATACTGCATCTTGATCTCTTTGATGTATTCCAGAGGAGACATCCCGGCTATTTTCTTCACCATTCGAAAAAAGCTGCGCTCAGACTGATTCAGCTCTTCTGCCAGGGTTGACACTTTCAGGTTGCTATCAGCGATGTGCTTCATGATACTCTGATCTAACTTTTCCAAGGTAGTTTGATGATGGGCTTCCACCCTGCTAAGCACTCTTTTCACGGTGATTGACCCACTGTTATCAGTGATCATGTTTTTGGCCCTCAAAATGAGCTCATGAGGTTCGAAAGGTTTCACTAAAATATTATTGATCCCCATGTGCATAATCCTGTAACGATCCTCTTGTGAGTCCCGGGCAGAAACAACCATCACAGGAATACTCTGAAGAAGCCTATTAGTTTTGACCCCTTCTATGAATTCAAAACCATCCATCACGGGCATCATCAGGTCGGTGATCACCAAATCTACTGTCCTATGTTTCAGTACTTCTAATGCCTGGCTCCCATTTTCTGAGGTAATGAGTTCAAAACTTCCCTCCAGTATGTTGGTAAAGTAGTCACGGACATCAGGATGATCCTCTACCAGTAAAACCACTGGCTTACTTTCCTTTTCAAAAAGTATAGTCTTGGTATCGGCCTTGAGTTGAGGTTGATTAATTGCTTTAGAAGTGAAAGTCTCTTTGTCATGTCTTTCAAATAAATTAGCATCCTCCAGAGGCAGAGTCACTATGAATTCGCTTCCTTCTCCAAGTGCGCTTTTCACAGAAACTTCACCTCGATGTAATGAAACCAATTCCTTCACTACATTGAGTCCAATACCAAGACCTTCATGAATATTATATGCGTTCCCAGCCTGAAAACTCCGGTTGAAGATCTCCTCTTGATCTTTTTGCGAAATCCCCCTTCCGTTATCTTTTACGTGCACAGAATACGTATTTTCCTGTATTTTCAACTCAAAGGCAATCTTGCCTCCCTCTTCTGTATACTTGATGGCATTGCTGATTAAGTTATAAATAGTTCTTTCCAGATAATGGTGATCAAAGGCAGTTTCGTGATCATCCGCTAATTCAGATTTAAAACTAAGTGTGATGTCTTTCTGATCTACAGCAGAACTAAACAGGCTCACAACACGCCTAAAGAATGAATTGATTGTCACTCTTCTGTAATCCAGATTGATTTTTCCTTCTTCAATTTCTACCAGGTCTTTGATTTCATTGGTCAGTCTAACAAGACTCTGAATATCTTTTTCCAGTTTTTCAATGTATCCCTTGGCCGTTTCTGAAAAATGAGAATTTTGATCGTTCATCAATTGTGCAATACGCCCTGACAGTAGCATGATTGGTGTACGCAAGTCATGAGAAATATTGGCAAAAAACCGGGCTTTAAATGCTCCCAGGTGTTCCAACTTGGTAGCTCTAAGAGAGAGCTCATTATTAGCCTCCGCCAGTTGTTTGGTTTGTTTATTGACAAGACCTTTTAGCTCTTCCTGACGGTGAAGAAGAACCTTGACCCGGCCCCAGTAAAAGCCAAAGCCTAGCAGACAAATCAAAAGTGAATAGAGGACAATAGCAACATCAGAATAATACCATGGTCTTCTGATTTGAAAGGAAAGCTGTGCAGGGGTGGAAATGTCACCTGAAGTCGACCTGGACCTTACTTCAAAGGTATATTTTCCTGCGCCCATTTTGCTGAAATGAACAAAATTATCCGATCGCCACTCAGACCAGGCTGATTCATCATCAAGTCTGTAGCTGAATAATATGGAGCCATCGTTTGAGGAAGTTAAATCGGCGAAAGCTATCCGGATATCATTTTGAAGATATGTAAATATATGAGGTCTGTTGAAATTAGAATATATGGTTGAATCGCGATTAACCACCAGTTGGCGTATTTTCAAACGATCATCCCTTAATTGGTTATGTATAGCTGATTGGTCATAACTAATGATTCCAGCTGCCCCTCCAATCCAGACTTCATTGCTTTGATCGTCAAGGAATATGCACTCAGGTTCAAAACCAGAATACAAGGAAGGGCCAACAGTGACAATATCTCCATTTTGAATAGCTACTTCTTCCGTGTAATAGCTCCCGGGTTCATCTTTATAAGAAATAAAAGACCTTTGTTTGCCCAAGGTTGAAATCAAAACGATCTGACTCGATGATCTGTTGAGCTTGAGTTTGTTATTGGTTTCTATTAAATTGTAGGATTCATCAAATTGAACGAGATCTTCAGATCGACCACTTACCAATGCCAACTTTTGATCGAGTGGAATAATGTAGGTGTTATCCGGCAGTTTGAGGGTTTCAATAACCTCTCCCACATAGCCATCGGACTTATTGGAAACCTTTACTTTGTAAACAATATCTTCCACACTCCTCACCAGAAATGTCATTGGTTCAATTTGAACAATCTGAGTAACTAGCCTATTGATGCCTTTCACATCTGTTAGTCCGGGCTCTCCACTTGTCATATCAAGAATTCTAACCCCAAAATAGAACCCTGAGGCAATAAAAACTTCTGATTGATCAGTAGGCATAACCGTATTTAGAAAAGGCCTGTTAGCAATAAATTTCAAACCTTCATCATACGAATAGGAATGGAGTGCTTCCAAACTGCACATATACAGCGTACTATCCAATTCGAACAACCCAACACAATCCACAATAGGATCCTCATTGATACTAACAAAAATCGATTTGTTATGACCTCTCTCCAGCCTATAAAGGCCATTGTTTGAAGTAACATAAGTATTGCCTTGATGGGCAAGTATGCTTGTTACCTGACCTGCAATCCCAAACTCACGACCAATCTGTTTGTATGGTGAGCCATAGTATATTTGAAAAATCCCATTTTTGGTTCCCAGCCAAATTTGCCCTTCTATTTCACGTACAAAAAGTGTTTGATTTGTTCCTAATCCATTACCAGAGTCAAACCTGAACACTTCATGACCCTTTGGGTCAATCACCACAAGGCCATTGCCCATTGTGGCAATCGCATAATTACCATCGGACAACAAATGACCATCATAAATTTTATTTTCAAGAAGATACTCATCCACATCTGTGGCAAACTTTGTCAATCCTTTGCCATCAAAAATATAAAAACCTTCATGTCGCGTGGCAATAAGCATTTTATCAGTGCCGTATTGAAAGAATCCATTTACTTTGATAGACCCCATTTGCTCGGTACCAGGTATTATATGAACACCTCTCCCATCTACATAAGCCAGACCTAAACCGACAACACGGGTAAAAATGGTATCCCTTACACTATAAGCGACATCAAAGCCCGCTCCTCCCTCTGGAGGGCGAATTCCTGTGAGTGTTCCACTGGAATAGAAAAACATGTACTTTTTGGATCTAAAGCCTATTCCATTAGCTGATACAGCAATTTCCCAAACAACATTGAAATCCTTAAAGTCCTCACTCAACATATCCACAAAGGACTCATAAATCAGCAGACCCTTTGAGTCTTGCGAAAGTTTACCAAAATCACCATTGGCTCCCAGATAAATATCACCTTGCTTGTCCTTTTCCAACCAATAAGGAAACTGCTTTCCAGGCAATGTGAATTTTTCCCAGGAAACCCCATCATACCGAAGTACACCCTCTTCGTTGGCGGCATAAAGAACACCCAGGCTATCATCTACAATGGACCAGTTTCTACTGCCAGCATGATACTCTTGGGTTGAAAAATATTTAATCGGTGGGAGACCAAGTTTCTGACCAAAGCCAAAGTCTACGGTCATTGCGACCGTTATAATAATTAAAATGATTTTTGATCTTGAGATCATGGAAGGTTGATTGGCAGCAGTTAATCGAATTGGGAAAGTTTACGATCTTTTACCAATAAAGCATAAATACTCGTTGACTTTGTTGATTAAATCGATGAAAGGGCATCATAAAGTTTGTCCTGCTCTATCGGTTTCAACAGGAATCCATTGAAGAATTCAGAAAAGTTCTCCTGTCCGGCCATTACATCAGCTGTCAGGGCAAAGATTGGTGTCTTTGAATTGGGATTGATCGTACTACGAATCCTCTGGGCTGCCTCAAAGCCATCCATCTGTGGCATATGGATATCCATCAATATACAATCGAAAGGTTTGGTATTGGCTAGTTTTACTACCTCTTCTCCATTGACCGCATGGGAACTATCCAAACCCCATTTCCCTAATAATTTCAGCGATACCATGGCATTGATCATATTATCTTCTGCCAGTAGCACCGACTTATTGATCAAGCTCTGTTTGACCAGCTCAACAGCACCTGGCATCAGTTCTCCTTTTTCCAGGTTTAGCTCAAAGAAAAACCTGGATCCTTTCCCTTCAACGCTTTCTACATTAATCTCGCTATTGTGTAATTCTATAAGCTTTTTAACGATTGCCAAACCTAAACCCGATCCCCCATGTTTTTTGGTTTTGTGAGATTGGGACTGTGAAAAACTATCGAAAAGTTCATCGAGGAAATCTTCAGGCACCCCAATTCCCGTATCAACGACACTCAACTCCAGACGGTCCCGACCTTCTACCTGATCTAGAAGCCTTACCCGAATTTCCACACATCCCTTATCTGTAAATTTAATAGCATTGCTCACTAGGTTTCCCATAATCTGGGTCAATCGTGTCTCATCCAGTTTATAATTGCCATTTACCTGTTCGTCGACGATGAGCACCAACTCCACACCTTTTTCAATAGCCATGCTCACATAGGTATTTTTAATATTTTCCAGTAGTCCTATGAAATTTACTGTTGCGGTTTCAAGATTAAGTTTACCAGCATCTAGTTTATTGAAATCAAGGATATCATTGATTATCCGGAGCAGGTTATTAGAGGAAAACTGTAAGGATTCAAGCAGCTTTACCTGATCCATTCGGGCGGTTTCCTGAAGGAAAGAAGTAATTGTGGTCACAGCATTGAGAGGTGTGCGGATTTCATGACTCATGGTAGACAAGAAGTCTTGCTTCACTTTAGAGGCTTGTTCTGCCTTGTTCTTTTTGTCTATAATTTCAGCTTTTTCACGCTGCATCTCAGCATCCTTCTGCATGCGCTCCATAGTGGCAATTGCTTCGTAACTATGGATGATCTTACTGGTCTGAGTATCAATCTGAGACTCCTTATCCTTGATATAAGCCTCAACGAAGCCTAAAGCTGATTTATAATCACTTCGGAGTTTGTAGATCCGGTAGAGTAGCTGATTACACTTTGACTGAATAGTAATGAGACTGTTGAAATTTGCAAAATTCAATGCCCCACGTAAAGCCTCAATCGCCTGATCATACTCTTTGGTTTCAAAATGCAGCACGCCAAGCTTATGATAGCACATTCCCAACCCAAGTAATTCTCCGTTTTCGCGGTGAAGTCTGATAGACTCTTTGTACGCTTCTTTTGCTTGGTGGTACTGCTTCTTCTTTGCATAGACTTTGGCTTTACCATACAGCGAAAAAGCCATGCCCCTGAAGTCTCCAGACAAGTGTTTCATCTGCATTGACTTGTCTATCAACTCCTCGGCTTTGTTGATATTTCCTTTGTTAAGATATATTCCAGACAAAGGATTATATGCATCCGACTCTAAATCCAGCTCCCCTATTTTCTGGGCATACTGAATTGACTTTTCATAGGCGGTGATCGCACTTCTCTGATCTCCGAAATGCTCATAAATAGCCCCAAGAGATTGCTGGACACGGGCTTGTTTCTGGACGTCTCCAATTCGTTTGTAGAGCTCCAAACAATCCAACAGATAGATAAGACCAAGATGGTAATTATCTGTTTTATGATAGATGCCTGCCAGGCTAAGCTTAGCATCTGCAACACGCTGATCATCTCCAAGAACCTGGTACAGGCCAATGACTTCCCGTCCTACATTTGCGGCTTTATTGACCTCACCTGTGGACATGTACCTCAAAGAAAGCTTGCTCTTGCTTTTAGCAAGCAATCCGGCATCATCGAGCTTAATACTCATCAATACCGCCTTCTTGGCATATGAAACACCCACAGAGGGGTCATCATAAAGTTGATCGGCTTTATTAAGTACTTCTAGTACCTTTCTACCGTATTTGAGGTCGGTGAAATACATTCAGGTGGTTGATGGAATATTCAATCGAATTTGAAAAATACGAAAATTCCTTATCAATTCATCAAAAATGTGCTGAATGTGAATTAACCGAAAGTGAATGGATGATAGCGAAGAACCAACTAAGATCTATAGTAGGTTTATGAAATAAAAGCTACTGATCAGGCCTACAAATAACAAGACAGCCGCACCTGCTAGAACCTTGTAAAACGTATCATTGCTTTGGGAATGATTAATCTCATTTTCTCTAATTTCAACTCTTTCCATGATTTAGTTAGTTTGGTTATGGTAGTTAAACGGCGAGAAGATCAAAAACCCTCCTCTAGGAAAATCCTGTCATGTATTTATCATGGTACTAAGTTGTTCTTATCAAAAGTTTAAAGTCTGAGGGGGTTAGGCCAGACCAATAATTATCCTGGAGCCAAAACTTTAATCCTCCAACTGATCTTAATACCACTTTCCTTCTTCGAACAAATTAACCTAATGAGTCATTTAGCTTGGGTGTAAAACTCCCAAATATTGGTAATATCCCTTTGGGAAAAATAACTACTAAGGGAACCACAACTATTCAGAATACTCAACGTTTAGGCAACAGCAGAGGCGATTAAATAACTGAAAACCAATGGATAAAGGGGGATGTCCCAATTCGTTGAGATGATTTTACTTCAATAAATCATGCATTCATAAAAGGTCTCTGAGAAGAACATTCAACCCTATGAAAATCTGTAAAAGGATGGGTGATGGCTTTAGAAGCCAGTCATCATGCAGTTTTATAATTACACCTACTCTGTTCGGAACTGAGCAATGATTCATCTGACCTATTTTGTTCGAAGGAGATCAGTTAGAATACTTTTCATTTTCGTATTGAGTGCCGTTGCTATGACGGCTATGGTTTTTGTGAATGGAAGCCCAAAGAAGTTCAATAAAGGGACTGTAACTTCATTCACTACAAATACACAGAGGCCTATTGAGCTACCCATTGTTGTAGAAGATTCATTTATTCAACCACTTCGATCGCTGGAAGACGCCACACTTCAGGCAGACCTCAACAGGATTATCGCCTCCAATAAAAAATGGAGTAACTTGGCTATTGAAAAGAAGCTATGTGTTGGGCTGGTGGACATGAGAAATCCGGACAATGTGAAGTTTGCCAGGGTAAATGGTAACCACATGATGTATGCCGCAAGCCTCCCAAAAATAGCAGTTTTGCTCTCGGTCACAGATGCTATTGAAAATGGCGAACTTGAAGAGACCGATGAGGTTAAATCGGACATGCGTTTAATGATTGCCAAAAGTAACAATGCCGCTACAACCCGTATGATTGACCTCATAGGTTTGGACAAAATAGCACAAGTCATGCAAGACCCACAATATGGCTTTTATGATGAAGAAACAGGTGGTGGTCTCTGGGTAGGCAAGCGTTATGCTAAAACTGGCCCAAGGCATGGAGACCCACTTAAAAACATTAGTCACGGAGCTACAGCCACACAGGTCTGTCGGTTTTATTATTTATTAACCTTTGGCAAATTGGTGAACTATGATCGATCTAAGCAGATGCTTGATTATCTTGGTGATCCGGAGTTACATCATAAATTTGTAAACACAATAGATCAGGTAGCTCCAACTGCGCAGGTTTTTCGCAAGTCAGGTTCCTGGCAAAACTATCACTCAGATTCGGCGCTGGTTTGGGGGTCATCCTGGCGAAGATATATTTTAGTAGCCTTGGCGGAAGATGCTGATGGTGAGAAAATAATGAGAGAGTTAATTTTGGAAGTAGATAAAACATTAAAACCACAAGAGACTAATTGACAGCTTTAAAACAGCTTACAAAAGATTTTTTATTAAAAACATTTGACATCAGAGAGGGTGAATATCAGCGGGTTTTGCTCATGCAGCTCAACATCTTTCTGATCATATTCACCCTTTTGATCATTAAGCCAGTTGTCAATGCCCAATTCATTTCGATGATGGGTGTCGAGCAATTACCTATGGTTTTTGTACTGGTGGCGATTAGCTCTATGGTAATCTCTACCGTATATGCCAGGGCACTGAGCAGTAAGTCCTTACAGCGAGTATCCTCTTCTACCCTTGTCATTTCAATCATTGGGTTCATTGGCATAGCCATATTGCTTCAGTTACAAATAGCGGAGCATTTTATTCTATACCTACTTTATATTGGGGTAGCCATTTTCGGTGTACTTGCCACCTCGCAGTTTTGGATTATGGCCAACCTGGCTTTTGATTCACGTGAGGCCAAAAGGCTTTTTAGTTTTATTGGGGTAGGGCCAATTGCCGGTGGTGTGGCTGGAGGCTACCTGACCTCCTTACTGGCATCATACATTGAGGGAATCAACTTACTTTATGTGGCGGCTTTTTTGCTGTGCTTTTGCATACCACTGAATAACATTATCTGGAAGAAGCACATCAGGCCCCTCAATACTTTTCAGCAAAAGAAGCGCCTGACGGATTTCACTGATCATCCTATTTGGCTCATTGGCAAATCCAAACACCTTACCTATCTGGCACTCATTGTTGGCTTAAGTGTGATTGTCTCAAAGTTGGTGGAGTATCAATTTAGTAGTGCGGCTTCCAGGGTTTTTGATGACCCGGATGACCTCACTTCCTTTTTTGGGTTCTGGTTCTCCACATTCAACGTTATTTCACTGCTCATACAGCTCTTTCTTGTAAAACGTATAGTGGGTACATTCGGTGTGGGTGTTTCACTTTTTGCTTTACCTGGTGGTATCATGGTTGGCTCAATACTCTTGTTATTTGCTCCTGTACTTTGGGCTGGGATTTTCACTAAACTATGGGAAGTATCCGTTAAACAATCCGTCAACAAGTCAGCGACAGAACTGTTGTCTTTGCCCATTCCCACATCGATAAAAAGTCAGATGAAAAGTTTTATCGATGTATTTGTAGACCTGAGTGCTACTGGTATAGCAGGTTTGCTACTGATATTTTTGGTCAATGGCATGGATCTGTCTGTGCGGGCAGTGAGTATCCTGACCCTGGCAATATTGGGGATTTGGATCTGGGTGGCCATCAAAGTAAGACAGGAATACATCAATTCATTCAAGGCAAAACTCACTCAGGCAGATAAAGACGCAGGTCGGGAGCTTCCGGATTTTAAAAATACTTCAGTACTCAATGGGTTGAGAAGGGTTCTGGACAATGGTACAGAAAATCAGATTATCTATGTGTTAAATAAAGTACGGGAGATTTCAGATCATCGGCTCTTTGACAATGTAGTAAAGTTCCTTACACACGATTCATCAAAAGTTAGAATCAGTGCACTGGAATGTGTTTATTTCCTTGGTAAGACCATAGATGGGCAAGTACTGGAAAACCTCTTGTCCGACCCTGATCATGAGGTTCGTTACAGGGCTTTCACACAGCTATTACGCCAAACCAGTGAAGGGCGCATTCAAATGATCAATCACTACCTCCGTGACCCGGACCCCATGATCAGTGGAGCAGCTTTAGTAGGACTGGCAGGTGAAGCTCGCAACAACCCGGAAATGCAGAAGCGACTGGAGATTGAAACCCGTATTCATGAGAAAATGGATTACTTGCAGCTGACAAATGACCAAACCGAACAGTATCACTATAAGCTGATGATCCTCCGGGCAATAGGTCAGGCTAAGGTGTCTTCTTTGTACAATCAAATTTACAATTATCTGGAGGATACGGATCCGAGAATTCGCCTGGAAGCGATCTATGCGGCAGGATATACCATGAGCGAGGAGTTCATAGAAAAAATAGCTGCGTTTCTTGTCACCAAATCAACCCGACCAACAGCACAACAAGCATTGCTTCATTTCGGTACCGGAATTATCCCAGAGCTTCTTGCTCTGGCTGAGCAGGAATCAACTAAAGTAGAAATTATCCATCAAATACCTGCCGTTCTAGAGAAAATCGACTCTCCGCATTCTGTGAAAGCACTGCTCCAGCTTTTGGGCATGCCAGATGTAAACCTCCGACTAGAAGTACTGAGGTCGCTAAATACTGTCCAACGTGATTTTGCTCATCTCAAAATCCGAAAGGAACTGGTTTTGGATCATTTGATTGACGAAACCAACCTCTATAAAACAATACTTGGCGTCTTCTACAAGCAGAACCAAATGCTACCGAAGGAGAGCCCTCAGAAAGTGGTAGCAGCACGTACTGGGCTCATACAGCTTCTGGAACGCCGGCTTGATGGAACGCTAGAGCGAATTTTCCGTCTGATCGGATTAAGATATCCACCGGATGATGTCATATCTGCCTACCAAGGCATTAAAAGTGTGAATGAGAGCATAAGAAGTAACTCCGTAGAATATCTCGATAACCTATTAGAACCATCACTAAAGAAAGTGCTCGTACCGATTGCTGAAAATGCCGTATTGGACTATATTTCTAAAGAGACCATCAATACCCTAAAAGTGACGGTCCCGGATGAAAGACAGTGCTTTACATTACTACTGCAAGGCAGGGATGCCAGGCTTAAAATAGCAGTTTTTGAACTTCTAGCAGCATTGGAGGTGGCTGAATACGTTGATTTGGTGCATCCTTTCACCAAAAGCCCAAATGATCGGGTAAGGAGTAAAGCCGAAGAAGTGGTGGTAGCCTTGGAACGGATTTGAGTTATTGACTATCGTTAATTAAAATAGCAAGTACTTATTAACCATCAATTCGCTCTGCAAATACGATCTATATTTGATGCCAGGGCAGCATGGTCACTGGCCGAGTTCTTTTTCAACACATTACTCATTAGCACCACTATGTAGGTACTGGTATTCTCAGGGTGCTCCACAATGGCTACAGAGTTCATATAGTTGTTCACATTACCTTGGTATTTCTCACAAGTGTATCCTTCCTCTTCTTTGCAGCTATAGAGACTCCCGGACTTGAAATAAATTGCAGCCTTACTTAGTGCCGGAGCAGCAGCATACCGGATGCGCCGATCGGTCATATAAAGCATTCGCTTTATCTCAAGACTCGTTTCCTCATCTATCACTTTACCTCGTTCCATGGCTACCAAAAACTTCATCACACCTGACGGACTACCTATACTTCCACCTTTGCCGGGAATGAACGACCCTGCACCTTTGGTAAAAAAAGAACCCAACCTCCACTCATCTTCCGAGATACCAAGCTGGCGAAGCGGTTCATTCACAACAGCATTAGCAATCGATGACAGCTCAGGTTTAGGGGTGTTTTTAAAATAATCATCAGCATCTTCCTGTGTCAGTGTAGGGTAGTCTTTGCCAAATGTCCGCATCAAAACGGCCTCTCGCCAGCATACGCTAGCGGCACCATTGTTACTGACAGACATCATGTGGTCCAGCCATTCATATAGGGTAAAAACGTCGGTTTCCACAACAGTTCGCTTGACCAACTTATTGTTTGTGGTATCAAAAATAGGCACCGTATGTTCGTCATACATCGCCCACTTTCCAGCTCTAACGGTTTTGGTTCTCAATAAGTCCTGACGCTCTTCGAAGAAATCCGGGTAAATGTTACTCAACTCATTGAAGAATCCTGCGAGTACAGCAATCTTACCAACGCTACCAGGCTGATACTGCCCTTTTTCTTTGCGCCCAGCATACCGCACGGACTTGCCTTTGGTAATATCAAGCACCGCTACAGAATAGCTCTCATCCAGATTAGGAAACAAACCATTGAGCGCCTTTTGAAAAGCAGGATCAGGCGCTGGTAAAGTTTCCAGATTATCTCCACAGGAGTCCAATAGGTTCAACTTGATATCACAAATGGAGAGTTGTGCTCCCAGCACCGGTTTGTTTTCTTTCAGTTCACCGGCCATCACCATCTCCAATCTTTTTAACCGTCGGATACCGGTTGTCTCATAACCATCTATTGGATATGGAAGTGTAAACGAGACTAAGGTTAGCGCCCCAACAAATAATAACAGAGAAGTTTTCATGGTTTGGTTTTTGGCCTTGAACATTTCGTGACTTTCAAATATCTTCATTTAGTGAAATACGCTTGGATTCCTGTAACTCAGGAGTAATTGAGCGCAAATACTCAGAAGCCGCGGCACGCTTGTTTTCCACAAAGGGCCTTACCTGAAACAACCAGATCTTGTCACCAACGAAACCGAGTTCTACGTCGTAAGGGCCTTGCAGGTCAGTAGATGGTAACTTTTCATTGAGTGAACGGGACATTTCTCGTAATTCGGAAAGGCGACTGGTTGTTAAAATCCGTTCATGGAAATTGGTATGTACCTTTTCTGTTCCACCTGAAGCTGGAATCGCCATGTATTCCGGTTCACGAGCCGGAGACAATAACTGGTTTTCACCACTCGATCTTAGTAACCAGGTTTCGCTGGCCTGTCCTTCCACAGCACCACCTACTCCACGATTAAAGGCTACAGTGTTGTCAGCAATACTACCATTGGATACTCCCTTGGTAATAAGTACCCCAGACGCCTCAGCATTTACACTCGGGATGATCAGGATAGAAGGAAACACATTCTCAGGGTTGAGCAGGTACTTTTGTCTCCATTTATAACTCCGTTCGGTATAAGGAGAGGCCCAAACGTCTTTGATCCCCTGCAATATTTTATTAGCATCCACCACATTAAATAGTGTAAGGTTGAGTCCTGCCCCTGTGAAATCCTTAAGGTCCTCCATGTTTGTATCACTCCTGATAAACACAGGAACTTCTCCCAACTCCCCTCCAATTACCTCCTGAAACATTCGTTTGAATTCCAACTCGAATGCAGCATCCAGGGGCATTTTCCTAATGGCTTTTTGAAGTATTTCCAGCTGACTTAAAACAAAACGCTCTACTTCTGGGTCAGTAACATTTGCTGCGCTCTTTTTCACTGCCTGTTCAAATGTGGCATTGAGAAATTCCCAATAAGTCTGATTTTGCCCAGGCATTACCTGATCGAAATGCGACTTGAATATGGCAAAAGGTATGACCAGTCCTTCTACAACATGCTCTGGGTACATTTTCTTTAACTGTCCCAAATTCGCTGCTTTTGGACCACATACTTTTCCAGACAATTTAGCATCGACATTGCGAAGGTTGAGCACCCGATTATCTTCCAGTTCCATAAGCTCGACAGGCACGCTAATCCTCTCTTCACTCCTTGCCTTTTTGGTAAACAGTGATTTTTCCACATCTGTCATCTCTGACGCCAATTTAATTATCACTGTTCCTCTGTTAGAAACTGCATAAAACACTTGTTTCCCGGAATACTGCAAAAGATCAGACAGGTTTTCCATAGAGACCACCGCATTGGGGATACCCAGGTTTCGTGCCAACAACTGTACATGAGAAACCATACTACCTTCAGTCACTGTGGCTATTCCTGCTACTGGTTTCAGGTCTGCAGGTGGTCTGTTGAAGATGTAAATCTTATCGCTGGATACTTCAATTTCTTCCGGCGCCTGTCTGGTAACAACCAATTCCCCCATGGCATAACCAGGATTCAATCCTCGTGCAGAACTTTGATTACCGATGCCCATGAGACTATTGGAGAAACCCGCTTGTCCGGCAAAAAAATCACCCAGTACAGATCCTGATGCACCAAGTTGTAAAAGGATGGATGCCCTAACTTTATCATCTACAAACCCACTTGCAAGGGGTTCAAACCCGGCATACAATTTAATCACATCTTCATAGGTAGCCCTTACCATACCTGTACCCCACTCTACACTCCTCCTCACACTTTCTGTATAATCGTTCAATTCCCTAAGAGAAATCGTACCATCTGGGGAAGGACTCATTTTACCGGAGAGCTCATTCCACTCCCAAAGTTCGAGGTATCCAAAACCCGCCGCTGCCCTGGTCAGTGTGTATACTTTTGAGATTTGCTCATCTAAGTTGGTAGGTTTCCAGTCAGCAGCTTCTCTGTTGAGCATGGATTCTAGCTTGTTGGATATATCCAAAAGTGCCAGCCTTGAACTTGGCTTCATCGAGGTGCCTATTTCCCTTCTGATAGACAGGGACACATCAGCCATCAAATCACATTTTTCTGAAGAGGTTTTGGCCTTTTTGTATTCCTCAATAAACTCGCGGACTTTATTGTTGATTGGGGAATTGGTGGATATTTGTTTGCGATACTGGTTAAAATCCGAGACATCAATTGGCTTGTGGAGCACAGCCATTTCTGCCAATAGTTTAGAGAATTTTTCGTTTTGTTCTGTGGTTAATTTTGTTTTATTCCTTAACTGAAAGTCTTTCACTTTATCTATATCGCCCTTCTCCGGCTGACCATGTAGCTTAACCCTGAGGTCCATGAAAGCTGGAAACTCATCAGCTAATTCTTTGGAAATAGCTCGAACGCTCAATGCAGTATTGCTTTCAGCAGCGTGAGGAATATCTTTAGCACTCTGCCTGATAAGAAAAAAGTGCTCAGATGCCCTATCAGGTGTTTCCAATACCCAATTTAGAAATTGTATTCCCCAGGCTTCTTCATCTTCCACCTGAAAAGCTCCTCTGTAATATTGTGCCCTCCGGTTAATCCAACCATTGTCATTGGCCCGCAGAAACTGCTCCAACTGATATTGTTTCAACCGGGAATGGTCATACGCTGCATCCCAGAAATCCTGGTGTGATGTAGTAGAGAGGATTTGTCCCAGATAAATATGGTTTGTCTCTCCCAGTTTGATGACCTCATCCCGATAGCGGGCACGTTGAACGCCAGGTTCAGGGCACCGCTCTTGGGGCCCCACAGTAGTTCCGTCTTTGCAAAACCATCGAATATCCCTGTATGGCCCTCTAGGATCGGTTTTGTAAGTATTAATTAATTGCGTAATTGACGGATTGCTTATCTTTTGACCTGAATTCCCCTGTGAAAACAAGGTCAGTGCACCAAAACAAAATAACAACCCAATCAACGACAATCTCATAAACAACTTCATTTAGTATCTGCTAACCACTTGTTGTCAAACTTAACTCATAATGAAGAGATTAAGGTTCACCTATAGCAGATTAACCCTTATAACGATGCATTTATAAAATTGAATGCTTCTTTTTTCAAGGATCATCACTCTCAATCAATTCGGGGTTATGACAATAAAAAAGGCACTCCATCCTTTTACAAGTCTTGAAGTGGTTGCAGCTCATAAAAAAGCTTCCTCAGTTTGATATCAATATATTGGCTGTAGCCAGTTGAAGCTATTGATTCAGAACCTTTTACTCCTCGCTTAATGTCAATGCCGGGTTGGTACGTGCCCATTGTGCAGACTTAATCGCAGTAATTGAGAAGATGAGGCAGTAAGCCAAAAACAAAGCCACCGGAAATACCCAAAGACTGATATCAATGGCGTAAGCATAGTCTTGTAACCAGGAATTCACCATCCAGTAGCTTAGCAAACTACCAAAGATTGAAGCAGTGAGCACCAGAAAAACCAGGCTCTTATTGAGAACGGTGATGATCTGGATCAGGGAAGCTCCGAGCACTTTTCGCATGGTTAACTCTTTTGATTTTAGACCGATCATATAGATCATAAACCCGACCAATCCAAGCACTGATAAGCCAATCGCCAGTGAAGAGAACACCAAACTCAACTGTCCAGTCTGACGCTCTTTCTCGTATAACCTCCTGACGGCATCATCCATAAGTTCATACTCCAGGGGCACATTGGGCTGCACATCATACCATTGCTCCTGGGCGAGATTAATTACCTGGCTTAGCTCTCTCGTATTTGCCCTGATCAGAATGTTGGTATTCACAAATTGCGGATCAGGTCGCAGAGAAATAATCTGTGGTGTGATTTTCTCTTTGAATGTGAAAAAATGAAAGTCATTGAATACCCCTGAAACTTTCCTATGTAACTCATCTTCCGTGCCGGGACGCAATATGATTTTCTTTCCAATCGGGTCATCCTCCCAGCCATAGCGATTGATAAAACTATGATTGACAAGTGATACAATTTGCCCTGCTTCTGAAGATTGAAGTACATTTTTAAAATCACCATGGGTAATATTCATGCCCATCACATCAAAATAATCAATGTCAACTCCGTAAGACAGCAGGTTCTCGTAAGTATCTTCACTCCCTTCTACTTTATAAGCCAACGGATTGGTATTGTCACCCATCATCGGACCAAAAGCTACACCGCTTATTTCAGGATGGCTCATCAGTTTGGATTTCAGCAAGGTGAAGTTACTATAGCTGCCAATTTCATAAGCGTTGGTGATTTTGATGACATTGGTAGCATCAAATCCCTTGTCCTTGCTGTCAAGGTACTGGATCTGACGATTCATAAACCAGCCGGAGATTCCAAGGGTGAAGAGCAAAATGAATTGCAGGAAAATAAGTCCATTACGGTAGCTCTTTCCACCTGTGATGTCCATTGCTGACTTGCTCTTCATCAGCGTATTGGCATTGGTACTACTTAGTGCAATAGCAGGGTAAATGACTGTGACCACCGCCAGAATGACCAGAAATGTGACGAAAATCAGCAAATAGCCAGGCGAATGCAAAAGTTTGTTTTCCAGTTGCACCCCTAAAAACAGGTTCAAAACCGGAAGCATCAAACTAAAACCAATCAATACAAAGGGTGCACACAAAAACACCGTGGCGATGGACTCATAAATGAATGCCTTGATGATTTGCATTCTCGATTCTCCAAAGACTTTCCGCACACCTACTGCCCTGCCTTTACCCAGGTAGATCGCCTGGGACAGGTTGATGTAATTGGTCATGGCTATGAGCAGGATAAGGATACCTATGATGATAAATACCCGCAACTGTAAAGGATCACCTTTGCCGCTACTGCCGAATGCCGCATGGGATTTCATATATACATCTGTCAGGGGCATAAGCTGTACTGCTGTGAGTTTGTGCCATTGATCCAAATCCAGGTCCATACCGAGGATCTTCTCCACCAGCCGGTGACTATCCACCTCATTGACCAGCTGCAGATAAGTCTGAACATGAAAATGATCGGTTTGATCACTCCATGACGGATTGGTGTAAATCAGGTCAAAAGACAAATGCGTATTGGACGGCAGGTCAGCCAGTACACCCGTAACTTTAAGTGGTATCGAATCATAATTCAGGATTTCTCCTACCGGGGAAGTTTTTCCAAAGTACTTTCGGGCGGTGGATGCAGTCAGCACCACAGAGTAAGGTTCAGAAAGCATACTTTCTTTGCTACCTTCCAATACTTCAAAAGTGAAAAACTCAAAAAACCTGGATCCCGGATTGGTTTGTAAAATGCTTGTTTCAGCAAAACGATGATCTCCAGTATGAAAAAAAGCCTTATTGGCATTATTTACCCGCACCCAGCTTTTCACCTCAGGGTAAGACTCTGTGCCGAGTTCTCGTCCATATTCAATCCCAAGGTTTGAAAACCAATTGTCGCCATTAGTTTTGCCTTCCAACCGATAGATGTTTTCAGCTTTGGTGTGAAACCCGTCATAGCTATACTCATGATCGGCATAGACTAAGATCAGCAGGGCGGCAATGATGCCAAGCGAAAGTCCCAGGATATTGAGACTGTTTAATCCAGCCGACTTTAAGAAGGTGCGATAGCTTAGGTTGAAGAATATGCTCATGTTTGGTTTTGTTTGTTCAACATTACGGCATGAGCTCATGGAGATCGAATAATGAGAAGTTAAAGAGCCTTAACAAAGAATTAAAAAGGTTAAAATAGAGTTAAAATCAGCTTGTTAATTGACTAAAGCCAAAATATTCCGTTAATTGGTTTGTTACTCCATAGTCTATGCAGCTGTCGAAAAAAGCAATCGCTCTGGTCATCGGGATCGCCACCGTTGCCCTGGTTGGGTTATCAGTACTTCAGGTTCAGAACCTCAGGTCTTCACTGGTGACCAACAAGCAAATTTTTCTGCAAAAGGTGGAGCTTGCTTCTACCCGAATAGCCAACAAATTCCTCTCCAGCAATCACTACACCAAGGAATTGCTTTACGCAGCTCATGAGGTGCGTGAGACCGGCCAACTTAATGACCCGGGCATGGATCAGACCATGCGTGAAATTATCGATCCAATTCTGGTGGAGCATGGTTTGAATATTCGTTATGAATATGCCATTTACCAACACAAGCCTGTTGATGATGGGTTCACTTTCGTGCTGGGAGATAGTGGTGCCAGCCTCAATTTTGAGCTTCAAACCTGCGTAAACCCACGGGAGCGTGGACATGGCTGGGCCAATCTTACCTGCTCCTCTGGTGGAGATCTACACCTGGCACTTTTCTTTCCCGATCAGGACGCTTACGTCTTTGCACAATCACGTGATGCGCTTATCCTGTCGGTAGTGTTTATTATTCTGCTTATCGGATCTTTCACTTATACAGTCATTGTTATTCAAAAGCAAAAACGACTTTCTTCCATTAAAAACGATTTTATTAATAACCTTACACACGAATTCAAAACTCCGATTGCGTCTATATCATTGGCTACCAGCATGCTAAAAAGCGACAAACCCGGAGTAGATGACCGACGAAAATCCAATTACCTAAACCTCATAGAACTGGAAAGCAAGCGACTTGAAGGTCAGGTGGATAAAGTACTACAGATCGCCATGATCGATTCCGGCAACTTCACCCTCGAGAAAAAAGAACTCGACATTCATGAGGTCATTGAGCGAGTCGTCGAAAGCATGAAGCTGGCCGTTCATAAGCGTAATGGCAATATTTCGCTTCACCTCAATGCCACAAAGTCTCAGGTACTGGCAGATGGCACACACCTGGTCAACATCATCTATAACCTGCTGGACAATGCGCTTAAGTATACTATCGACATTCCTGAGATTTCCATCACCACAGCTGATCACCCACAAGGCATTCAGATTTCCGTGAAGGACAATGGTATTGGAATCGGTGAGGAAATACAGCGCTATATCTTCGATAAGTTTTACCGGGCTGAGTCAGGAAACATTCAGAATGTAAAAGGTTTTGGTCTGGGGTTAAGTTATGTGAAGAAAATCATTGAGGAACACAAAGGAAAAATTGATTTAACCAGCAAACTCAATCAGGGTAGTGAGTTTCGGTTGTACTTTCCGTTTAGTTGAGCAATATGGGTAAAATACTACTGGTAGAAGACGATGAAAGCTTTGGATACATCCTTAAGGAGTATCTGGAAATCAATGATTTCTGTGTTACGCTGGCACGAGACGGTGAAGAAGGGCTCAGAACCTTTCAGCGAAACCAGTATGACTTGTGCCTACTGGATGTGATGATGCCACTCAAAGATGGTTTTACGCTGGCCAAAGAGATGCGCGAGGTTGATCCTGATATTCCTTTCATGTTTTTAACTGCCAAAGCCCTGAAAATAGACAAACTCAAAGGTTTTAGTCTGGGTTGTGATGACTACATCACCAAACCAATTGATGAAGAGTTGTTCATCGCCAGGGTGAAAGCACTGATCAAACGTACTTGTGCCGAATTGGGTAGTCAGGAACTGTCATCTGTATTTAAAATTGGTCAATACGCTTTTGATGCTAAAAACCATGCACTCTGTTTTGGTGGTGAAACCCAACGCCTGACTGAGAAAGAAGCGAAGATCCTGCGTTTGCTCTGTGAGAACAAAGAAGAGGTGCTTGACCGGAGTAAAGCCCTCAAATCTGTGTGGGGTCATAGTGATTACTTTAACCGGAAAAGCATGGATGTCTATATCCATAAGCTGCGTCAGTACTTAAAGAAAGACCCTACAGTGCGTATTGCCAATATCCACGGTAAAGGCTTTGTACTGGAAATGAGTTGAGTAATCATTCTTCCTTTTTTCTTAATTTTATTCTACAACAATACTTTAGGAATGAAAGTGAAATTACTCAACCTTGGACTCATCCTCTCCTCGTTGATCGGGTACCTGGAATGGGGAGGCGGCAATCAAATGTTTTTAATTGAAGGCGAAATAGAAATCATCACCAAATTAATTGAGAACCCATCCTCAGCAATTCATGCATTTACACTCCTGCCTTTGTTGGGACAATTATTGCTTCTAGTCACGCTTTTTCAGAAGCAGCCCGGCAAGCTCCTCATCTTCTCCGGTTTGGTTGGTATTGGTCTCTTGCTGATTTTTATGTTCGTGATTAGGCTGATAAATTTCAACCTTAAAATATTGGGTTCGACCCTCCCCTTTTTGGTCTTGAGCGTACTGGTCATTCGTGAATTCAAAAGGAAAAATATACAGACAAATGAAGCCTAAAGCAGTCATCGAAACATGGATCTCGTTGTTCAATGAAGGTAGTGCTAAGCAACTTGCAGAACTCTATCATGATGATGCCATCAACCGTCAGGTAGCCAATGAACCCATTCATGGTAAAAAAGCCATCCATGAGATGTTTGCCCGTGAATTTAATACTGCTAAAATGACCTGTATTCCCGAGCATATTTTTGAAGATGGTGAGTGGGCAATTATGGAATGGAAAGATCCAATTGGGTTAAGAGGTTGTGGGTTCTTTCAAATCATAGATGGAAAGATTAAATTCCAACGTGGGTACTGGGATAAACTGTCTTTTCTAAGAATGCACAAACTGCCTATTCCTAAAGACTAACAATGAAACGAAGCAATCGTCAAAGAATCATTTATTTCATCCTTGTTGTTGTGACGATCATCACTGGACTGTTGTCTCGCAAATTTTCGAATGCTTTTCCGGACCTGATCAACCTCGTTTTGGGTGACGCTCTCTATGCACTGATGGTTTATTGGATGGTAAGGTTGGTTGCTCCTTCTCTTCCGTTGGCTCCATCGGCATTGATTGCTCTATCATTTTGCTTCACCATAGAGCTAAGCCAGCTTTATCAAGCAGATTGGATCAATCAAATCAGGGCAACACGTATGGGTAGCCTCATACTGGGCAGAGGATTTTTATGGTCGGACCTTTTGGCTTACACCATTGGCGTGATTTCAGGTCTGGTTGCGGAGAATCTGGCAAAATCACCCACCCAAAAAACCTAAAACCTAAGAACCCAAAAACCCAAAAACCTAAAACCCAAGAACCTAACAACCTAAAACCCAACAACCCAACAACCATTAATTGCTCTTTGAATGTAGCGACAGATAAGCTAGTTTTATCCACTAGAATTAGGTTCGGATTATAGCTCAATTTGGCAATAACTCCATCAACAATCCAGGATGACCAGACTAATATTACCATTTCTTCTGATTTACTTTTCTCATTTCATTTCTGCCCAAAACAGTCCTTTTGGATTAAAAGCCGGGATGAATATTTCCACAATTGGAGGAGATTCTGAGAATGTCTCACCTAAAACAGGAATACATGGAGGCTTTTTTAGCTCTTTGAGCCTCTCTGAAAATTTCAAGCTTAAACCAGAATTAGTACTGTCCAATCAGGGCTGTAAGGATTCAGAAAACAATAAATTAAGGTTTTCTTATTGGTATCTGAATGCTCCGTTGATGATCCGATATCAGGAAGGTAGTCCCGGCTTCCTTGATTTTGGAATACAGCTGGGAACAGTCATTCACGCCAATACAAGAGAGAATGGTGAAAAACGAAACGTAACCGGTGGACTGGAGAATTTTGACATTTCTTTATGTGCCGGTGTTGGTTTTGATTTATCAGAGAGTACGGCATTTGAAGCCAGGTACATTGGTGGACTTACCAACACTTCGAAGAATCCGGAGGTTGAAGGAGAAACTTTTCCTAATAGGGTATTTCAATTTACCATAGCTTATGTATTATTCAAATAAATTGAAACTCACCTGCTTTGGACTGTTGATTTTGATCAGTCAAAACACTCTTCTTGGTCAGAATATAATTCCGTATGGATTGTATTTTAATAACTGGAAAGTTGTCAATCCCGCCTCTACAGGTTTAGGTGGATCTCAGAACTTCGACATTGCCTACCGAACCAACAATACAAAGGTCAACGGGCACCCATCTAATGTGCTTCTTTCATATGAGGGCCAGCTAAGTCGTTATCACAGTGGTTTAGGCATAATATTCGAAAACCAGCAAATTGGGGGCATTACGAGGGTATTTGGCAAGGCTCTTTATAACTACCAAATCCAATTGAATGGTGGAAATAAAATTAGCATAGGCGCAGGTTTTGGTATGCTCTCAGAGACTTTTGACTATAATTCAATTAGGCTGTTAAATCCTAATGATGTGGTTTTGAATACACACCCCGCTCCAAATAAAGTGTTCGATTTAGACCTGGGAATGACGTTTAAATCAGAAAATATTCAGGGAGGAATAGCTATAAAGAACCTGATACCATCTAAATCTAAACGATCAGAAGTGTTGGGAGCAAGGACAGTCCAACTTGTAACAGCTTATGTGGAATACAAGATAGAATTTGACAAGTTTCGATTTATTCCTTCAATTTGTTCATACACAGATTATGAGCATGTTATTTTTGATATCAATCCAACTTTAGAATTCATGAAACGAATTTTGATTGGGGGAACTTTAAGGTTATCAGATGACGATAGTTTGGTTAATGTTAATGCAGGCATCTATCTGAATGAAAATATACGATTAACCGGCATTGTATACTCTTCAGGATATGAAGGTGCAGGGAACAACTTTGAGTTTAGTTTGGGTATAAGAATTGATCAAGAGTAAGTATTTAACCAGGGAAGAACCCCAATTTTAATCAGGAAAATGATTTATATCACACAGTTGATTTACGTTATTGATGGTCAGGAAGATGTTTTCCATCAGTTTGAAGAACGGGCAATTCCAGTCATATCCAAATACAATGGCCGGTTGACCCTTAGAATTCGACCCAGTGACTCCTCTATAATAGAGTGCAACATTGAAAGGCCCTACGAAATTCACTTAGTCGAATTTGCTGCTGAACAGGATTTTGAAGACTTCATGAAGGATGAGGAAAGAAAAACATTCCTACACTTAAAGGAAAAGTCTATCAAGATGTCAACACTGGTCAAGGGAATAAAAATTTGAGCTTGATCCTATCATTGTCAGGTATAGATACTGTAATGAATTCAGCATGACGTTACTTGGTTTTAACCTTGGTTCTATCACCCTAGGGGTCATACTGAACTTGTTTCAATATCTGAGATTATAACATGACAAGTAAGATTAATTACCTTGTGCCCTATAGCCCTCCTGTAATGGATTTGAGTATTTAAATTGCTCTACTATTCGGGTAATCAGCTTATTTAATGGTCAACTCATCAATCTTGCTTCCATTATAGCTTGATGCCTCGCTTTTGATATCATAGCAGTCCACCCCGGCTTTCATTTGTTCATCCATAGGGATCGCTTCCCAGTTGTCCCACGCAATTGACTTGGCACGTCCCCTGGCTTTGCCCATCACCGCCTCATAGGAGGTGCCTTTAAAATCACGAACATTAATTAGCACAAGATACCGTTTATCTGTATTCGTCCGCTTCTTAAAACTAGCCACATAGCAGTAACTTTTCAGCTCGTAGGTAGGTGCCACAGGCTGCGTGTTTACTATTTGTTTTTCGGTTTTTTTCTTAGTGGATGCCATAGCAGCTTTCTCTGCTTTGGCTTCCATATTAGCATAGAATGCTGAATCCTCTTTAATCTCCCAGATCACCTCAGACATGTCCCCCTTCAAAATGAAAACCTCTCCATTTTTAGTTATTGTCACTTTTTCCGCAGAAGGTGAAAAGGAAACTCCACCCCACCATGGAAGCCCGAGATCTTTTACATAATCCTTCTTTTCCACCACTTTACCTGTTTGATTATCAAAAAAAGTACAAGTGGAGTTAACAATTTGCACCCGATCATCCCAAACCTTGACCGCTTCATTGGCCAAATCCTTGTTTTCCCAAAGGAGCGTTCCTTCTTCCAAATCGATCAACATACCATAGCGCGAATGAAAAAAGTAACGACCATTTGGAGAGAGCAAGTGCGAATTAGTCAAGCTAAATTCAATATCAAGGTAGTAACTATCTTTAAGTGTAACCAGATTTTCCAAACCCGAACCGTCAGGGTTCATGCGATAAACATATGACTTGGCATTGTCATGAAAGAAGTAGTAAATCTTGCCTGAAGGATTATGGAAAAACTGGAACCCTGTTTCGAACTTTGATTTATGCCCTACTTCAAAGGAGTTTACTTCCTGCATTTTATCTCCCGACAACACCCACGAATGTACTTTACAAGGACTCTTAGATGAGGCATAAGAATCTCTGAGTATCAAAAATTTCCTATTGGTTTCATCCCAACCTAACCACGAATACCCGACATCCCCTACCTGATCCTTAAGCACATTATGCTCCAGATCATACACCCTGAAAGTATTATCAGCAGTCATCATAACAAGTTTTCCTGGCTCCCCCGGAACAGGAAATAGGTGCCCAATATTTCTCCAGTGATTGGAAAACAGCTTGCGCTGATCGGCTAAATCAAACCCTTTGAACTCAGTACCTTTTTTTACCCAGAGGTAAATCTCACTTTCATCCTCAGACCAGGCCACTTGAGTGTAACCGGGATTCTCGAAAATTTGTGCATTAAGGCTGATTACCCCAAATAAAAAGAGTAGGATTGTAATTGATCTGGTTGCCATATTGGTAGTGATAGTTATTTATAACAAATCAACCATTTCGGTAGCTTAATTCATATACCCTGTACTCGGTATATTCACTTGTCAACTATCGAAATACAAACAACGCGAACATGCGGTACAGCCGGTGGCAGAACCAGAAAAACCGTAAGCACTTCTATTATCACCTTGATTTCGGTTACAACAATCTTAGATTCGGATACATTGATCCTCTTTTGGCAACACACCTTTGTATCATCAGTTATTAAAATAGAGCCTTATGAAACAAAGAAAAATAGCCCTGGTAACGGGTGGTAGTCGTGGACTAGGACGGGATATGGCCATTAACCTTGCCAGAAAAGGATTGGCCGTAGTGATTACCTATCATACAAATCAGCAAGCCGCCGAGGAAGTAATCTCCGAAATTGAAAATGCCGGTAGTGTCGGCTACATGCTCCAGCTTGACAGCAGCAACACCCAAACCTTCGAGCAGTTCTATCAGGAACTGTCGGCCTTGCTTACCACAAAAACAGGACAGTCAAATTTTGACTATCTGATCAATAATGCAGGAACAGGTATTTACAAACCCTTTGCAGAGACCACAGAAGAGGACTTTGATACAATGCTGAACATACATTTCAAAGGAGTGTACTTTCTCACTCAAAAAGCACTTCCATTCCTGAATGATGGCGGTGGCATTGTCAACATTTCTTCAGGGCTCGCCCGGTTCACTTTTCCGGGATCTTCGGCTTATGCAAGTATGAAAGGTGCCATAGAAGTCTTTACGAAGTATCTTGCGAAAGAACTGGGCAGCCGTGGGATTAGGGCCAATGTGGTGGCACCCGGCGCAGTAGCCACGGACTTTGGAGGTGGTACCAATCGTGATAATGAACAAAAACGATCAAGCATAGCCAGTGTAACCGCACTGGGCCGAGTGGGCGAACCGGAAGATATTGGCAGCGTGGTGGCATTCTTGTGTACACCAGACGCTCATTGGCTAACTGCCCAACGTCTCGAAGCTTCCGGCGGTACAATGCTATAATGACCATGCACAGAAATAAATCAATAAGTGATTATCACAAACTGGCGGGGCTCCCAAAACCAGAGCACCCGCTTGTAAGTTTGGTGGATTACAGCCAGGTAAACTATCAGTATGACGGTGATGAACTGACGATGGTTTCACCACATTACTCCATAGCAATGAAGCACGGAGTGCAGGGCACCATGCGCTACGGACAACAGCCGTATGATTTTGATGAAGGACTCATGTCATTTGTATCTCCCGGCCAGGTAATCACTGTTCGGGCCAGTTATGAGCCTGGCAAAAAGCCTACTGGCTGGCTGCTCTTTATTCATCCTGATTTTTTATGGAACACACCCCTCGCTAAGAAGATCAAAGCTTACGAATTTTTCGGGTACCATGTAAACGAAGCACTTTTCCTCTCTGAAAAGGAAGAACAGCATATACTAGGAATCATGAAAAACATCCAGGGCGAGTATCATTCCAACATTGATCAGTTTAGTCAGAACATCATCATTTCGCATATTGAAGTACTTCTCAACTATGCAGAACGATTCTACCAGCGCCAGTTTATCACTCGCCAGATCTCAAACCACGAAATCCTCAGCCGGCTGGAAGATTTCCTCACAGATCATTTTGACAAGGACAACCTGGCAAGTACCGGTCTACCAGCAGTGGTTGACATTGCCAACAAACTCAACGTCTCCCCTAACTACCTGAGCAGTTTACTGAAAGTGCAAACAGGACAGAATACTCAGCAGCATATCCACGAAAAACTTATTGAAAAAGCAAAGGAGAAGCTCTCCACTACCCAGCTAACCGTAAGCCAGATTGCATACAGTCTTGGTTTTGAGCATTCCCAGTCCTTTAGCCGACTATTCAAAAGCAAGACCAATCAGAGTCCACTGGAGTTTAGAGAGCAGTTTAATTAGATAGAAGACCTCAGGGTTTGACCAGATCCAGATCTCTATTGACTAGATGCCTATAGGATTCAACCAGATCAACGCAACCTTCAACCAGATCGCCACAGGTTTCTGCAAGCACTCCATTAGTTATATTTAGGAGTCCGCAGACTTTATCTAGGTTAACATAAGGGGTCACTATGATTCCTCAACTCATCACTAGGTCACCACAACCTCCTTCACATTCTGCTCAGGACACAACTGGTTAAAGATATTATACAACCAGACTAACACCTGTTTTCACCAGTAATTATTAGAGACAAAACGGCATTGAATTGTATATTAGATAAAGAATTGCTTTTCTTGGACTGATTTAGCAAAACATCAACATGTTTATGAAAACACTTTTCTGTATTATCTTGATCTCCATAGGAATTTTACTCAGCTCCTGCCAACCAACACCACACACCAAGCCTAACTTTATTCATGACATTACCTCTGGGCCAAAGCCCTGGACAAGTGAACTGTTTGAAGAAACTGAGAAGGATTTCACTTTTGGCATTGTTGCTGACCTAACTGGTGGTGAGCGAACAGGGATTTACAATACTGCAGTAGCTCAAATCAACCGCCTGGAGCCCACTTTTGTATTGAGTGTGGGGGACTTGATTGAGGGTGGCACAGAAGATTCAGTCCAACTGGCCAATGAGTGGGATTCATTTGATAGCAGAACGGCCAACCTTGAGATGCCCTTTTTTCATCTTGGTGGCAATCACGACCTAACCAATCCCGCCATGCGCAGGTTTTGGGAAAACCGGTTTGGCCCAAGGTATTATCATTTCAAATATGACAATGTGCTTTTCCTGATGCTGGACTCTGAAGACTATGAAGAAGAACGAATGTTGGAAATTAATGAAGCCAGAAAACATGCCATGCGTGTAATCCATGGAGAGATTCCAGGCACATTTGAAGAGACAGAGTACGCACAAATGTTTGAGAGCAAAGTGGGCGGAATTAGTCAGGTGCAGACTGATTATTTTAAAAAAGCCTTGCAAGCAAATCAGGAAGTCCGATGGACGTTTGTGCTCATGCACAAGCCACTCTGGAGACGAGAAGACGACATGGGCTTAGATCAACTGGAGGCAGCTTTAGCTAATCGCGATTACACTGTTATCAACGGTCACCTTCATTCCTTTTCGCACCGAAAGCGAAACGGAAAAGACTATATCACTTTAGGCACTACCGGTGGTTTTCAAAATGAGCAGGACTCCATGGCGTTTGATCATATTACGATGGTCCGCATGGCCCGTCAACCGGTAATTACTCACCTCAAAATGAGTGGAATTCTTGATGAGACCGGTAAAGTACCAGAATAAAATGATGATTTAGGGAGGTTATATTTGATCCTGAGATAATGCGTTAAAAACATCCTTGATTTTTAGTAGCGTCCGAGAAAAGATTTTGGTTTCGAAGAAAATCCGTCAAAATTTACCCCTAAGCCGGGCGCCCCTAAACCGGGCGTCCCTAATCCCCTAAAGGGGACTTTCGTTCACCCCTTTAGGGGCAGGGCCGACGTGGAACGGGTAGTTTTAGGAAATCGAAAAAATCTTTTCTCATTTCGTTTAAACGTACTTTTTTTGAACATTTAAAATTTAGTCGGACGCCAGTAATTGATTTTTGTAATATGCAAAGGTTGACAAAGCCACATCTAGTATTTTACTATTCTTTCAAAATGTGATTTTCCCTGGTATTCCAGAGATAAAAAGTAAACTCCGGAAGGGAGCCTTTGCATGTCGATTTCGACAAGATTATTGCCTTTGACATGTATCTTACTGGGAAGGATTCTTCCATCAACTTGTTGAAGTTTTATTGTATAAAGGCTCAGGTTTTCCCCAACTATTTGAAGGAAATTTTCAGTTGGGTTGGGATAAAAATCAAAATCGAGCTCAAATGAAAATTCAACCTTCTCAATTTTAGAGTATGAATATGCTCCGTCATAGTCGGTCTGTTTTAGTCTATAATAGGATCGTCCCATCATTGGGAAATTGTCATTATACTGGTAAGTCAATTGTTCAGAACTATTGCCAGCACCATTCAAACGAGCAATACTCTCCCAGCTTTTACCATCTGCGGACCTCTCAATCTCAAAGAAATCATTGTTAACTTCAACAGCCGTAACCCACTCCAAACAAACATCTGCCTCACATGCATTAGCATTAAAGCTTAAGAGTTCTATCGGCAAAGGAGTACTAGCTGGATCGGTGGTACCAACTGTATAGTAGCCATCTAAAAGTTGAGAATTAGGCACTGTAAAGGCAATATCTTCATCACTCACCACAGCGTTGATACCATAGTCGGCAGTATAATCTTGAAAATCAAGTGGAAAAGATGAGCTATAAAGCAACACATACCCATCTCCTGCAGGAAAATGAGCTGTACCCACAGATTCCTGAATATTAAAAGTCAGTTTAACATCAACAGTGCCAGTTTTGTCCAGGTACCAAACCTTGCTCATCCGCTCCTCCACCAGTGGAACTGAGGTCAAATTAGTTGATACTGTACCACCAGATGCTCCATTGTTACCAGCCATCAGGTATTCATTCGCAGCGTTAAAAGAGCCATTCATCATGGTAATGGTTAAACCTCCTGAAGCATCACTTTCTACATGGCTCCCTGCCAGTGTTCCATCACTGGTACCTATTCCCTGTACCCCGTATTTGTAGGTCGCATCATGACCGGCGTAGTAATCTGTACCCGACACTGGGATATTGTATTTAGTGGATAAATAATGATTCAGTATTACTCTTTCAGCCGCATTTAGTTCTAAACTGTATGAGATGAATTCGGAAATTTCAGAAGCAAAATACAATCCCCCATTAGAGTGGTTTCTTCCAAAGACCAAAGGTGCAGTAGCAAGGTTATTGAGGGTGATGGAGGTTCCATCTGATGCGATGGATGTTCCGTTTCGCACATGGTTCCTCCCACTGGGGCCAAACCTCGTATTTAAGATATATGGGTCTGTTGTGGTAAAGCCATTAAGATCAACATCGTTATAAGCACCTCCTGAATAATGCCTGCTTCTCATACGCCCAAGGTTTGTTCGAGCAACAAACTCAAACCCACCAACATTTCCAGCAGTCTCCCAGGTTATCATAGCACGATTATTTGCAATATCTATGGAGGCAGCATCATCAAAAACCACAAAATACTCAATCGCATTAGAACTGGCAATATTGATGTTGGCGGTTTGCAAATAATTGGTAGACCCATTGAAGTCTACTGAGGACATGTCATTAAGACCAGAATTGGCTGCTGTATAACCCGCAGATCCTGTGGTCAAATTGTATCCATGACCACTTTTATCCACCCATGTAGACACCACGCCTCCAGACTGGCCACTTTCTTCAGACCCTTCACCCACTCCGTCACCATCCAGGTCATAGGCATCAAACCAGGTTTCCAGTCTGGATGAACCATCGCTTTCACCTATTCCAGCCGGCCCGGTGGTGCCGCTCAATCGAGGGATTTCTGCTCCATACTTAGTCGCCAGGTAATTTTCCACCAAACCTCTTTCACTTTCACTTAAGCTTCTATTGTAGACGATCACTTCCGCTATGTGACCATCCCATGACTCTGTTCCTTGCCGGCCAACGCCAAAATCAACCCATGACTGAACTGTACCATTGTAAGCACTACTAGCGCTTGCATCCACTCCTCTGATGTACTGACCTGTTGTAGTACTTCCATTGGCGTAATTGGTCATGATGAAGTATTCGCCTAAATCAACAGCACTGGTTTGACTGTAGTTAACAGTAGTCCCATTTGATTGAATGAGCCTTCCCCATAATGCCCCTGTATTGGAAACCCACATTCCAATCGATTTGGTGGTGGTAGTGCCACTAAAGGCTTCACCAGTAGGCGCTGCATGCACCAGACCTATATTATTGCTTGCATATGAATTTGGCTCAGCCACAATGAAGATCATATATTCATCAGCATCAGATACTCCTGCCGCCAAAAGGCGATCCCCATTGCCGGCTGTAAAGTTCAAAGCCGGGTTGCCCTGAACCTGATCTTCCTGATAATCTGGTCTATTTGTTGCCTCGGTAGCATCTATATCAAAACCACTTTGGTCTCGCCAGGTTCCAACGGCACCACCATCCAAAACGGTGTGGCTGCTTCCGTCTTCTACCCCACAGTCTGCTTTTAGCCATAGCACAAGATTAGAAGTCCCGTCCATTTGGTCTACTCCACCTGGCCCTGTACAGTTCGCTTCCTTTCTGGCTCCAATCGAATAAAATGTGGAAGGCGTATTTCTATTCGCATTTTGTGTGGCTATCCAGTTTGCAGTCCTCGTTGAATTATAGGTTGTATCTGAAGACGGATTTGCCGACACTGCGGCATTGCCAAAATAAATCTCCAACTTGGTCGGCTCATTGGCCTTAAGTGCAGGAACCGAAGCATACAACTCCATAGCTCCGGTGGTTGCATCAAAAGAGTGAATAATGAAATCAATCCAGCATCTACAGCTATTGAGCATTAGCTTAATATCATAGCCATTTGAATTCTGTATGTAACCTCCGTTAGCTGTGCTCCTAAAATCAGGATCAGTAAAAGTTATATAGACCGGAAAATCAACAAAGTCTGAAGAGCCGGAAACCTGAGAGTTGTCAATGGTAATGGTCTTGCTTTTGTCGTATTGACACTGGCCAAAACCTGACATAAATCCAAGTAATAACAGACAAAAGAAAAAAAATGACTTCATATGTGTTAACGGTATAAAAGTGCAATGCGCATAGCTTACGCAATTGTTTGCACAGTATAAAATTAGTCAATGCGTCAAGAACAACTGAGTCAGATGGTTAAGTAATCGATAGACGCCCCTACATGGCCCATGACCAAGACAAATTCACAGGATGAAAAACATTGAGTATACTTGAGTAATTACCAGAAATGAGCCTTGTCTCACGCAAATGACAGGATTCTACAGAAAAGCAACCAGTGGGTTAAACCCTTTAACCCGCTGGTTTATTGAGCATAACATGTCCATATGCACCCTTTACTATTTCCTGCAAACCTTAACTAATTAACCTACTTGTACTGAGGACCTTACCTGTAAATTGTCTACAGAAATAGGATCATCTAGATCACAAAATTCAGGATTAGAGATATGCAGCAATCGGTAGTGTTGTTTAATTCGTTGATTATCAATGATTAATTCTCCCGAACTTTTTTCATGAACCATAAACCAAGGGGTGCCATCATCTGTGCAGAGCGAAAGCAATTCTATTTCATTGAGATGGTTATAATACAACCAAATACCATCCAGGAATTCCCGATCTCTCTCTTTGACCTCATTAATATCAAAATCTTCAACG
Organism: Marinoscillum sp.; assembly: GCA_040218045.1. Classification (GTDB taxonomy): domain Bacteria; phylum Bacteroidota; class Bacteroidia; order Cytophagales; family Cyclobacteriaceae; genus Marinoscillum. The sequence continues at coordinate 134,194 of JAVJQA010000049.1, read as the reverse complement.
GTTGCATGAATGTTGGTTTTACTCTTGTTATAGAATTTGTGAATGGACTCAATAACAGGCCCATGTCTCCAAGCTTTAACCTTCTCAGAAATCAAAGAACGGCCATCAATGGCCAAATGCCATCCATGTGCAAAATAGACGAGAAACTCCGCCTTGTAAGGGGTAATAGGAATGTCGGAATGTAGCGACGCACTCACGAAGTAGTGAGCGACTGATAGGGCATTGTACATATATATTAAATAGCTGGTTAAGAATAAATATACGCGATCCATGGTTTCTAAAAAATATAATTATACAATTTTTTCTTCCAATAATCATATTTAAGCATTTAACTTAAGCCAAACCCTTACAAACCCATCACTATTTCAATCCATCATCCTCAATTCAATATATCTACTTACTTTTACATGTTACCTATTAGTAACATGTAAATCTTATGACTCAGCAAAATCAAACTTTTGCCAGGGCAATCATTGAAGACACTATCTGGAAAGCACTCGCTGATGGCACGAGGCGAGAGATTTTGGATGTACTTCGAACAAGTCCGAAAACCACGGGAGCCCTGGTAGGACACTTTGATCACCTGAGTAGATTTGCAGTAATGAAGCACCTCAATGTGCTGGAAAATGCTCGGCTCATTGCCGTCAAAAGAGAAGGCAAGTACAGACTCAATTACATCAATGCAGTCCCATTACAGGAAGTCTATGAACGCTGGGTTAAAAAGTATGAAGCCCAATGGGCCTCTAACCTTCTCCAACTCAAAGAACTGTCAGAGTACAAATCGAATATCCATGAACAAACCAAAAAACTTACTATGCAACAATCACAGATCACAAAAATCCAGTTAGAAATCTCTATAAACGCGGAGATAGAACAAACCTGGAAAGCACTCATCAACGACATAGGTATTTGGTGGCGAAAGGACTTTTATACCAGCCCAAAAACACAGGACTTTATCCTGGAAGCTCGTCCTGGAGGCAAAATGTACGAGGATTATGGCAACAATGAAGGTCTGGTTTGGGCTGAGGTAATCGTTTTGGACTCACCACGCATATTGGAATTAAAAAGTCACCTTTCTCCAGAATATGGAGGGCCTGTGTTTTCTTTTTTACGATTGCAATTGGATGCCACCGAAGATGGACAAACTGTGCTGAAGCTGAGCGATGTAGGTATTGGTACTATGAGCGATCAGGACATTGAGCAAACCACTTCAGGTTGGAGGATGCTCTTCGAAGAAGGTTTTAAGCAATTTGTGGAATCAAAATAACTTAAGAGCAATCTGGTATCGTATCCTTAGAGAATTGTAAAATGAATGTTGGCTTGATCGTTCATGGTATTTGAGAGGTTACTTCGACGGTTCGAATGTCCCGTAAACAGCATCTCTAAACTGCTTATGGACTTCTCCCTGAAATGGAAATGTCTGTACGAAAAGCACTGCAGTCAGCTCATTTTTTGGATCCACCCAAAACAAAGTACTAGCAGCACCATCCCAGAAAAACTCCCCCACTTCACCCATATTCTCACTAGTGGATTTAGGAGGCGCTACTCGCACGGCAAAATCGATCCCAAAACCCACCTGACCTTTACTGGGTAACCACAAGCTGTCTTCAACTTCCGGCAGGTGATTGGTAGCCATTAATTCAATTGTTTCAGGTTTAAGCACCGTTGCTCCATTATACGTTCCTTTATTCAAGAGCATTTGCGCGAATTTCATGTAATCGTCAATCGTTGCTTTCAGTCCCCAGCCTCCCGGCTTCATGGGCCAATCCTGATAGTTGATGGCATGGACCTGTTCATCAGGGACGCGAATCAAACTGCTATCTGTTTTGCGATAAATTGCGGCAACACGATCTCTCTTATTTTTGGGTACATAATATCCTGTTTCGGTCATGTTCAAAGGTTCCAAAACAGTTTCCCGCATGTATTGATCAAAGGGTTTTTCAGCTAATATTTCAACAAGGTATGCTTGCACATCTACTGATATACCATACTCCCAGCGCTGCCCGGGATGATAACCCAAAGGAATTTCGCTAAGCTTTGATGCCATATCTGAAAGCGAATTTTCCACATTGAGCAAATCTGCTTCACTTACCACCTGATCTAAACCAAAGTCAGACCGACGGGAAAAACCAGCAGTATGACGTGTAATATCTGCGATGGTGATAGGTCGGTTTACTGGCTCGAGAATCATTTCTCCTGAATCATCCAGACCCGACACCACATTCATTTCCGTAAACTCAGGAGCATATTTGGATAGTGAGTCATCGAGACGAAACAAGCCCTTTTCGTAAAGAGACATCAAGGTAGTGCCAGTAATTGGTTTGGTCATGGAATAGATGGTGGCAATCGTACTTCTGGACATGGGCACCCCCGCTTCCCGATCAGCGTGTCCATAAGCATTGAAGTACACTTCTTTTCCTTTTTCAAAGATCAATGCGGATGCTCCTGCTACAATGCTATCAGCTACAAATGACTGAAGCACAGAATCAATCCGGCTTTTAGCTACATCGTTTACAATCGTTTGTTCAGCATCTCCTTGTTCTGAAGATTGCTGGCATCCAATGGCTATGAGTAGGACAATAAGGGCCTGGGATGTTTTTTTCATCACTATTTGGAGTTTTCGCATTGATGAAAATAAGGCTTTTAGCTTTCAATCAAAAGTTAAAACACAATTTAGCCCTTCATGGGAACCATTTGAACCTGAAAAAAATCCTATCATTTAATGATCAAATCTCCGGGCAACCTTGCTTGAATACCCTGGATTCGCTCCAATTTTTTCAATTGTTCCACATATGGAGTAAAGATTTGATCATTAGGTGCAAAATAAGACTCTTTGGCCTCACTCAAATCATTGATGATCTGTTCTATTAGTGGTTTTTGCTCTGGGTAAAATCTTAACGCATAGTCCCCTTCTATTTCCGCCATTTCTGCTGCGATTTCCACGGCAGTTTCGAAAGATCCCAATACATCAACCAAGTTGCGCTCATACGCCTGGGTGCCACTCCATACACGACCACCCGCGTATTTCTTTAGTTCTTCCACTGACATGTCTCTTCCGGCAGCAGCCTTGGTCGTAAAAGTCTCATACCCATCTTCTACCTGACTTTGGATGATGGACCGCTCATACTCACTTAGCGACCTGGTCACGGTCATAATATCAGAAAACTCACCTGTGCTAACATTCTCATTGGTAATGCCCAGCTTGTTTTCCATGAACTCACCCAGGTTGAATAGTATCCCAAATATCCCAATTGAGCCCGTGATGGTGTTAGGTTGTGCTACAATGGTGTCACACGGCATAGCAATGAAGTAACCGCCTGATGCAGCAACATCAGACATGGAGGCAATAATGGGCTTCACTCCCTTTGTAAGCATGATCTCTCTCCATATCATATCAGAAGCTGTAAGACTTCCTCCAGGAGAGTTCACTCTTAGCACAATCGCTTTAATGGAGTTGTTTTCTCGGGCTTTTCTAATCTCTGTCGCAAACTGCTCTCCACCGATTACATCCTCTCCTTCGCCCATTACAATATCACCATTGGCTACAATTACTGCCACTTTATTGCTTGAGTAACCAGAAGAAGGCGCCGCTTTCATGTATTTTTTAAATCCAATTTTGTTGATATCAGCACTCTCGCTTATTCCAAGCTCGCTCCTTAGCAAACTATGCATTTCATCTTCGTAAGCCACCTTTGTGATCAGTCCTAACTCCACAGCATTTTCCGGGAACCTGACCTTCATTTGGTCAGAGATCTCTCGCAGCTCACCTATTGGAATGTTTCGGGTGGCTGATACATTTGCTAAATAAGTATCATGCACTGAAGTAATCAATTCGGTTAGTTGAAGCTTATTTTCCTCACTCATTGATTTGCGAACGAACGGTTCAATGAAGCTTTTGAATTCGCCCACTCGGAAGATTTGAGGTTCAATGTCCAGCTTATCAAACAATCCCTTGAAGAAGGTAACACCGGCAGTAAGACCATTAAACTCCAGGGATCCTTCCGGATTTAAATAAATAGAGTCCGCCACAGAAACCAGATAGTAATCCCCCTCACTTATATACTCACCATAGGCATGCACAAACTTTCCCGACGTTTTAAAATCAATTAAGGCATCTCTCAATTCCTGTAGCGAAGAATACCCTGCAGAGAGGAATTTTGGTTCGAGATAGATTCCGCGAATCCGATCATCAGTTTTGGCAACACGAATTGATTCTAAAAGATCAAGTAAACTGATCGGCGCAGGCCCACCACCGAGAAATTCCTGAAATGGATCATCAATTGCTTTCTCAACAATAAAACCTGACAGATTGAGGTGTAGTACGGAGTTGTTTTTAACCTCTGGTACAGCATCAGAGCTAGACGCCACTCCTATAATGCCGATCAGTATAAATATACTTACGAAAGAAAAAATAAATAACCCCACCAGGGTGGCTAACAGATTGCGAAGAAATGCCATGTGATTTTTTTAAATAATACTAATTTACAAATACTGTCGTCCGAGAAAAGATTTTTCAAAAGTACAATCGCTTGAAAAATCACCCTTTAAATTCCCTAAAGGGACTGTTTGGTAGTCACCCTTTAGGGTAGGGGTAGTTTTGATGTTCGGTGAAAAACCTTTTCTCATTTGGTTTAAACGTGCTTTTTTATGAGTTGTAAAATTTAGTCGGATGTCACTAATTTACAAATCTAATTATCCAGCCAGATTAACACGGCTCATCGATCAATTTGTTTATGTTCTTTTGATGAAATAGCTATTATTTGAGAATCGGTGTCTATAATTAGGATGAGTGGAGTAACTCAAAAAACTGAACTACGAATCAACTAAAAAGCATGAAAGGGATTTTTCTTTTGTTAGGGACTAACCTGGGTGACCGATTACAAAACCTGAAACAAGCCGCACAGATCCTGGAAGCCCATGAAATGTTTATTACAGATTACTCCTCGATTTATGAATCCGCCCCTTGGGGTGAAGTCAATCAACCATGGTTTTTGAATATGGTGTTACGTATCGACACCATTCATAATCCGCAACAATTACTTCAATGCTGTTTGGATACTGAAATTCAAATGGGTAGAAAAAGGCACAAAAAATGGGGTGAGCGAATCATCGACATTGATGTCCTATATTATGATAATGTAATGATGGACGACGTTGCCCTTACTCTTCCCCACCCTGGGATCCCAATCAGGAGGTTTACCCTAATGCCTCTAACCGAAATAGCACCCAATGAATCTCATCCTATCCTAAATCAGACAAATGAAGAACTCCTGGGGATCTGCCCGGATGAACTTGAATGTAGAAAAAGTGAAACTGATCTGATTTTATGACTTTAACTGAAGGGCTAATACTATTAATCGTTGGTCTGATAACCGGCGTAATCAATACATTAGCAGGTGGGGGTTCACTCATCACCTTGCCCCTATTTATATTTATGGGATTACCGTCTAGTGAAGCCAATGCTACCAACAGGATCGGGGTGTTTTTACAAAGTCTGGTAGCCGTTGGTGGCTTTCAGAGCAAAGGCGTATCAGTGTTTCCCTATGCTATCTACGTGAGTATCACAGCAGTAATTGGCTGTGTCATCGGAGCTTACTTTGCTATGGATATCCGGGGAGACCTTTTCAATAAGATTCTGGCAGTAGTCATGCTCATTGTTATGGTGCTGACAGTTTTAAAACCCTATTTACAGAAAAAAGGAGTTGATGAGCTCTTCACTCCGAAAACCAAATTCCTGAGTATTACCTTATTCTTTTTTGTAGGGTTGTACGGTGGTTTTATCCAGGCTGGAGTCGGGTTCCTGATCATTGCCACGCTTACAGGAATTCACGGGCTCAACATGGCCAAAACCAACAGTATCAAGTCTTTTGTGATCGTTTGTTACACAATCATTGCATTGGGTATTTTTTGGTGGGAAGATCAGATCAGATGGGACTATGGCTTGACCCTGGCTGCCGGAAACTCCGCAGGCGGCTGGATTGCCAGCAGGTGGTCGGTTGGCAAAGATGACAAATGGATTCGGCTGTTTCTTCTTGTTACGGTTTTTGCTATGGCCGTGAAATTGTGGTTTTTTAGTTAGTCCTTTGTCAAGTTCAGATACTGAAATGAAATCAGCATAACGTTACTTGGTTTTTTAATCTTCGTTCTATTACCCTTGGGCTTGACAAATTAGGATTAGTAACCTATTACAACTCTGACAGTGACTGAACCAATGCATCCTTTACGGTATAGACATCTTCCTGAGTCATGGTAGTGAAGAATGGCAAAACGATAACTTCCCTACTTACGCGCTCTGCGATGGGGAACATCCCTTTCTGATAACCAAACCTTTCCCTGTAATAGGGCTGAAGATGAATACAAGGGTAAAAATAAGCTTTGCATTGTATCCCTTTCTCGTTGAGTTTAACCAAAAGCGAATCCCGTATCTTCTGGTCTACTCGAATGTGGAAAACAAACCATGAATATTCAGTGTCACTATTTGATTTTGGTAATTTAATTGCGTCGATTCCTGCCAACTCTTCAATATAAAATGCAGCAAGTTCTCTTCTCTTCTCAAGTATCTCTGGTAACTTTTGAGTTTGGGAGTAACCGAGTGCAGCGGTGAGTTCACTTATGCGGTAGTTATAGCCCAATTGATCATGAACAAGCCATTCGAGATTTGTTCCCCTACCTTGGTTACCAAGGCTTTTAACCATGCGGTATACCTGCTCATCATTTGTCAATAGCATGCCTCCTTCACCAGTCGTCATTTGTTTATTTGGATAAAATCCAAAAGTTGACATATGACCAAAAGTGCCAACGTTTTTTCCTTTGAATTGAGTCTGAATGGCTTCACAGCAATCCTCGATCACACTTAGTGAATGACTATTAGCTACATTCATAATTGAATCCATATCACAGGCCTGACCAAAGACATGCACGGGCAATATTGCCTTAGTTCGACCCGTAATAACAGGCTCAACCTGTAAGGGATCTATCCCTAAAGTCTCCTCTTCTATGTCAACAAAAACTGGTTTGCCCTGCTCATACAAGATACAATTGGAAGAGGCGATAAACGAAAATGGAGAAGTTATGACTTCATCTCCTGGAGCAATTTGCAATGCCCGCATAGATAGATGAAGAGCCGCAGTACCAGAACTAACTGCCACGGCATATGTGGTGCCAATTGACTGGGCAAAAGACTCTTCAAACCTTCGTGTCCATTGCCCTAAGCTCAATTGTGAAGAATTCAATGCTTCGGTGACTACTGCTATGTCCTCCTGAGTAATGTAGGGTTTAGATAAAGAGACCTTATACTCCATCGCGTACAAATGCTGATTTGCCCAGCATTATCTTTAACTCTTGTAGGGAATACTTTGGAGCATCTTCCGAATTCACATTCAATTTGTCAGTAGACCGTTTAAAGCCTTGATCTTCATTAAAAAACCTTGAGGCTATGCTATCATTATCAGGCACGAGCACATAAAACTGTTCATTTTCATAAACCAACGAGCATTCCTTTTCACTAGCCAGCAATTCATGTTTTCGCTCCCCTGGTCTCAGGCCCACAATCTCATGATTAACTAAATCAGCCGCTTTCACCAAATCTTCAAGTCTAAAAGCGTACATCTTAGGTATGAAAATTTCGCAGTTGGCACTGTGCCTTAGGGCTTCCAAAAGCATTTCGGCACTCTTGGCAGCACTTATTGAAAAGCGTGAATTTTCAGTGTCGGTTATCGAAATAAACCTAGGTAAATCACTTTGTGAGAGTAATTCTGAGATAGAACCTCGGGATTGCCAAATATTTCCCAAGCGGACAATCGGAAAGTTGGCCTCTGTGTGCCTTGAGGCATATTGTTGCATCAGTTTTTCTCCAGAAAGCTTAGTGGATCCATAATGACTAGTGGGTAAAACAGCTTTGTCTGAAGAGACGAACAAAACTTGCTTGACACCATTGCTCGTCGCTGATTTTAGCACATTTTCAGTACCTAAAATATTTGTCTTGGTAAACTCAGTAGCATTGGACTCACCACGCGGAAGTTGCTTCAATGCAGCGAGATGAATCAAAATGTCATGACCAGGAATACAATCATCCAGCCTATCCCTATCCCGCACATCTCCCAGTAAACATTCAACACCAGGAAACTTTCTTTCTAAATCCAACTGCTTATGCTCATCCCTTGAATAAATGGTAATTTGGGACGCATGGACATGTTTCAATAGCTTGTTTACCAAAGCCACCCCCAGGGTTCCGGTTCCTCCTGTGATAAATATGCGTTGATTCTTAAGAGTATGAATATAATCCTGTGACTTGCTCATTTGATCATCAAAATTAGTAAATGTCATTGAGACTTAACCTTAGGGCGTTTTGGATTTATCGTATTGAAGGTATTTCCAATACTGGCTGAAAGGTTTATTTAAAAATGATGAACTTCACGGCTTATTATGGGAGTAGTCATCAGACAAAGTTTTTTGAATTCGGTATTTGGGTATGCTGGGATTGGTCTCGGGTATGTGTCAACACTGATTCTAAGGCCAAAATTCCTAACAGAATCAGAAATTGGCCTGGCTAATCTAATAGTATCTAATATGATGCTTCTTGCTCCGATAATAAGTTTAGGAATGCCAGCCAGTTACCTTCATATCTTTAAAAATGATGAAAATGACTCCAAGGAGGAATTGTTCAACTTTCAATTAACTCTCATATTACTGGCCAATGTTTTGCTAATGATTTTGTGTTGGATTGGTTTACCGTTAATTGAATCAATTTTTGTTGACGAATCACCAGAGTACAATCAATACATATTTGTCAGTTTATTAATTCTTCTTTTTTACAGTACATTCCTTCAACTGAACGCTTTTTCGGTAGCACGACTCAATACGGTTTTTCCGGAATTTATCAGGAATGTTTATTTGAGAATAGGGAATATGATTCTGATCATCCTGTATGGTATGAGAATAATCAATCTGGAATGGATGCTCAAATCACTGGTAATCGTTTACGGCACTGCATTCCTGATCAACCTGATTTTCATTTTTAAGAGATATAATTTCCTCCCATTTCTTCGGCTTAAGAAACTTAGCGGCAAAGTCAAAAAAGAGATAATTCGATTTGGCGGAACAATGATTCTGGTGTCGTTGGGAGGAACATTGGCCAATCAATTTTTTTTTCTTATGATTGCTTCATTTCTTGGTTTAGGCGCCAATGGAATCTTTACCACATGTTTTTATATTGCTACCGTGATTGAAATGCCAAAACGATCCATGATGCAAATAATCATCCCCATATTTTCCAATGAATTCAAAAACCAGGGATACACTGAGATTGGCAGGCTTTATAAGAAATCATCTTTAACTCTTAGCGTAATAGCAGGCCTTATCTTTCTGGGTGTTATTAGCAACCTGGACGATCTATTCATGATTATCCCTAATGGTGAAACCTTTGAGACTGGAAAAATGGTTGTCATCCTTATAAGTTTATCCAAAATGATTGATTTAGTATTTGGGTTCAATTCAGAGCTAATCAACTACTCTCCGTATTATCGATATACACCTCTCTTCTCTCTTTCTTATGGAGTTGTTACCGCGATATTATCCTTTCTACTTATTCCGTCACTTGGGATTGAAGGTGCCGGCTATGCATTTTTAATAAGCATTATTGTTTATAATGCTATTAAGTTCTATTTTCTAAATATCAAATACAAAATTACACCATTCACCATCCAGCATCTGTACCTTGTCATGCTTTCATTAGTGGTCTATTTTGTTGTTTTGAAACTTCCACTTGCATTACAGCCTCTGCCCAGGATCATCATCAAATCTGTAATTATTACATTACTTTACGGAGCATTTGTGTATTTTCTCAAAATATCTGTTGATATCAACAACCTTACTAATCAATTAATCAGAAGAGTATTCAAGTCAAAATCATGAATTCTAAGGTCTCATTTTCATTTAAAAGTATAACTCCTCATTTCATAGCGATTACAATTTTTTTGGTAGTCACTATTGCGTTTTATAACCCGCTTTTCTTTAAAAATAAATCTTTAAACCAAAATGATGTCCTTCAGGGGGATAATGCAGCTCAGGAGATTTATGAACATAGAGAGTTGACCGGTGGAGAAGCCCTTTGGACTAACAGTATGTTTGGTGGAATGCCCGCTTATCTCATTAGTGTTGACTGGAGCAATGATATCCTCTATACTGTTGAAGCTATTATTTCATTTAACATGCCTTCTTCAGCACAAGTTACATTCCTTTCGATGCTATGTTTCTATATACTATTGTGTGTCTTTAAGATAAGACCATATCTCGCAATTATGGGTGCAATTGCCTATGGATTGAGCACTTTTAGTATCATTTCAATTGAAGCTGGTCACATTTTCAAAGTTAGAGCAATGGCATATATGCCATTGGTATTGGCAGGGGTGCATTTAGTATTTCATCACCCTAAAAAACTTCTAGGTTTAGGTTTACTTTCTCTTGCAGTCACACTGGAAATAAAAGCAAATCATCCCCAAATTACCTATTACCTTTTATTGTTTTGTTTAATCTATGGAGCAACTCAGTTATGGGCTGTAATCAAAGAAAAGTCGTATCGTCAGTTTATTAAAAACATAGCAATAATTTTAATTGCTGCTATAGTGGGTGTAGGTGCCAATTTTGGCAAGTTGTGGTCTACCTTAGAGTATACCAAATATTCAACAAGAGGTAAATCTGAATTAACCACAACTAATGCAGGTAAAAGTGGCCTTGACAGGGAATATGTATTTCGTTGGAGTCATGGAATTGCAGAATCCTTTACACTTTTAATCCCGGATTTTTATGGTGGAGCCAGTGTTCAATCTTTGAGTGATAACTCTGACCTGGCTAATGAACTATCGGCAAGAGGTATGTCCAAAGCGCAGATTCGCCAACAGATACAAAGTGTACCAACTTATCATGGCGATCAACCTAGCGTGGCTGGACCTGTCTATTTGGGCTCGATTATTATGTTCCTGTTTGTCCTGGGGCTTTTATTTACTGATCTCAAAAAGACTGGTTACATCTTGTTGGGCACAGTTTTGTTTCTTATTCTCTCATGGGGGAAAAACCTCGAAAGTATAAACTACCTGTTTTTCGACTATTTTCCGGGTTATAACAAATTTCGATCCGTTTCGATGGCTATGTCCATGGTAATTATGCTGATTCCTCTTTTGGGTTTTATAGGACTCGAAAAGCTTATTTCGGAAGGCTTGGACAAAGTCAATCAGAAGAAGTTTTTGATCTCATTGGCAGCATCAGCAGGAGTGTGTATACTTTTTATATTAGGCTCTGGCATGATTAATTACTCTGCACCTGTTGACTCACAAATAGGTAATGTCCCTGATTGGTTTGTCAATGCCATTAAATCAGACAGAAAGAATATGCTGCAGGGTGACGCCTTCCGTTCCTTTATTTTAATTGTTTTATTCTCTACAGCGCTATTTTTCTACCTGAAGAACAAAATATCAAAACCCATCTTCGTTGTGGTTGGCTTACTCCTGATTACATTTGATTTATTTGGTGTGGATCGTAGGTTCGTCAATCAAGAAAATTTTGTGTCTTCAACGAAGCAGGTTTCCATAAAACCAACAGGTTCTGATACGAGAATTCTTCAGGACAAGAGCAATTATCGGGTCTTGAACCTACTCAACCCATGGAATGAAGCCCAAACCAGCTACTTTCATCACTCTATTGGTGGCTATCATGGTGCTAAAATGAAAAAATATCAGGAGTTAATTGATCATTGCCTGGGTACAGAAGTAAATGAGGTGATACAAGGCTTAAGGGGTCAGCAGTTAAATATGGCTAGCCAGAACGTACTGAATATGTTAAATACAAAGTATTTGAAATTTGGTGATCAGGCGCAGAATGTTATTCTCAATGACCAATCTTTTGGTAATTCCTGGTTTATCTCAAATGTCATAGAGGTTGCAAATGCCGATGAGGAAATTGAGAATACATGCTCTGGAGTAACTCGAAAAACCGCAGTTGTTAACACAAGCGAGTTTGCATTGAAGAGTTCAAACTTCATTAATCCCGGAAATATTAGACTTGACACTTACGAACCTGGTAACCTTAAATACACTAGCAATTCTAATGAAGACGGTCTCGCAGTATTTTCAGAAATCTACTATCCTGAAGGCTGGATTGTAACTATCGATGGTAATCCCGTGCAGATGATAAGAGCTAACTATGTATTACGCGCTTTAGAGATTCCAGCTGGTAATCATGAGATTGAGTTTAAGTTTGAACCCAGGTCTTACTTTATTGGCAATAAAATAACAATGATCTTCTCTCTGTTGGTTGTTTTTGGGTTTTTAGGAATCATCGTAGTTTCCATTGTTAAGAAGTGAAAAAAGTTTTAGTCATCTCTTACTATTGGCCTCCTTCTGGTGGGGTGAGTGTTCTCAGATCCTTAAAGACAGTTAAGTATCTCCGGTCATTTGGGTGGGATCCGATTGTTTATGTCCCCTCTAATGCTCATTATCCATATAAAGACACAAGTGGGTTTAGAGATATTCCTGAAGGTTTAAAAATTATTAAAAGACCTATTTTAGAACCATTTAGTATTTTTAAATGGTTAACCGGCAGATCAAAAAGTGAACCGCTCAACTCAATTGTACAAGTAAGAAGTAAAAAACAGGGTTTTTTGGACAAGTTTAGTATTTGGGTCCGAGGCAACTTCTTCATTCCTGATGCCCGAAGTTTGTGGGTTAGACCGTCTGTTAGGTATTTATCAAAGTACCTATTAGAAAATGACATTGATGCGATTTTTACTGATGGCCCTCCTCATACTAACACCCGAATCGGTTGCTTGTTGGCCAAAAAATTCTCCATCCCTTGGTTAGCTGACTTTCAAGATCCCTGGACCCAAGTGGATTACTACAAAATGCTTCTCATTGGTAATAGAGCACATAAAATCCATTCACAAATGGAACAGGAAGTTTTTAGTCAAGCTAACAAAATAACTATTGCCAGCCCTACCTGGGCAAAAGACCTGGAAGAAATAGGTGCCGAAAATGTGAATGTCATCTTCTATGGATATGATGAACCAGATTTCAATAAGCTTGAAAGCCATAAAAGCAAAGAATATTTTGATATTGTTCATATCGGATTACTAGGGATAGACCGCAATCCGGAGATATTTCTTCAAGTCTTAGAAAAAATAAAGACAAATGTTCCAGTCAGGATTCGACTGGCAGGGCAAGTGGATTATTCTATTCTTGAAAGATTAAACAGCATTTCAAATGTAACAGTAGATCATTTGGGCACACTAAAGAGGTCAGATGCCTTGCAGATGGCAATGGATGCCAACCTTCTCTTGCTTCCCCTTAACCAGGCTCACAACGCCAAGGGACGCTTGCCTGCAAAGCTTTATGAATACCTAAGAACATATAATCCGATATTAGCTCTTGGCCCTACTGATAGCGATGCTGCAAAAATCATCACTACCTGTGAATCTGGTAAGTGCTTTTCTTACGAAGATTATTCGAGTATTGAATCATATATACTGAAGCTAATGGATAATAAAATAACATTTAAACCAAATACTTCCAAAGTGTCGTTTTATTCGAATGAAAATCAGACACGATTACTAGCAACTTATCTGGATCAAATAGTAAATTAAATCACTAAAATGAAAACCATTATTTGTTATCTGGACAAGGATAAAGGGCGAGATGTAGAGATTGTACTTCCAGTAACATATGCATTAGAAAAGTATTTTGATTGCCAAATAATATTCAGTTTCATTTGGGATATTTATCTCATAAGAAGAGTAAAACCATTTGGTGTTCTTCTACCAAACACAAAAGGACATCACATGTATTTTGAAATAGCAAAATATTGTTACCAGAGTGGTATTAAAGTTTTAGCCCTGGAATCGGAAGGAAATTTCAGAACGGATGGTTCTTTTTATTATTGGGGTTATAATCATGAGCATTTTTTTTATCAGGATCATGTCACGTGCTGGTCAAGACGCACTATGGATTATGTGAAATCTATTGCAAATTCTAAACAAATAGATAAAATAGTACTTACAGGTGGTACAGGGTTTGACAGATACATTATTTGTAGCTTCAAAGATCGACAAGGCTTTCTAGAAAAGTATAACAAGTCGAAATATGAGAAAATCATCGGTTATGCAGGATGGGCGTTTGGTAAAATGTATAGCGCCCATAAAGACATTGCCAACTCGCACATTTTTCCAAATGACAAAAACAAAAGGTTTCAATGGATTGAAAAACAACGTCTTTTAGTAAAAGATGGGCTCGAAAACCTTATTAAAAGCAATCCTGATAAACTGTTTATTTTCAAACGACATCCTAAGGAATCATTTGAATCCGACATTCATGAGGGTCCAAATGAAATGAACGAATTGTTGGAATACGAAAATGTGCTGTATTTTAAAAATGAGGAGAACATCCATGATTTAATTAATGTATCAGATCTATGGTTGGGTTTCGAAACAACTACTTGTTTGGAAGCATGGCTAATGGATAAGACAACTATACTATATAATCCCGAGGAAGACTTCCCTAGAAACAATATTCATATCGGATCCCCAAAAGCTAAAACCCCCGAGGAACTCGTCAATTGGGTGGATGAATTCTTTACTACCGGGAAACTAGGATTATTTCAATCTGAACAATTAAAAAAGAACAGGCAATTTTTAATTGGAGATGCAATCGGGTTTGGAGATGGCCTAAACCATATCAGAGCCGTTTATTATTTTTCCAAGTCTTTGAATCAAGAGACTTTGGAGGTCCGGCCAAAACGTAACTGGAGACACCTGAGGTTATATTATCTTATGCATTTGGGTAAATACTTTTATAATAAATGGGTTTTTAGCAAGCTTCCTTTTTTCAGGAAAACCATTTATGTATTTGAAACTATGTACTTAAAGGATCTTGCGTCACGTAAAATGGGTTATTATCAAGATTTGGATAAGTTCTATTCTAGAAAAAAACTTGATAGCTTGCTTAAAAAGGATTATTGGGATGATGAACTTACTGAACAATTATCACTAATCTAAATCCATAATGGAACAATCTCAATTAAGAAAACACCTTAAATTTAGTTGGAAGAATCTCCTGAGAGCCAAATGGCAGCGATTAAGACTAGGTGAACTCGGCCATGGGGTGTTTTTAGATCATAATATTCAGTTTCAGCGATATCCCAAAAACATATTTATAAAAGATCATGTGGTAGTAAAAGAGGGCTCCAGGATTTGCAGTTGCAATCAGGATGCAAAAATCACTATCGGTAAAAATACCACTGTAGGTTTTCATTCTTTTATTTATAGCTCACATAGCATAGTAATTGGCAGTGATTGCCTCATCGCCCCTTTTACATATATAGTAGACAGCGATCACGGAATTGCCAAAGACACCCCTATCAACCAACAACCGAACATTACCGCGCCTATTAAAATTGGCAATGATGTCTGGATCAGCTCAGGAGCTAAAATCCTTAAAGGTGTAACCATTGGAAATGGTGCAGTTATCGCCGCTGGTGCTGTAGTCTCAAGTGATGTAGGTGAAAATGAAGTATTTGGAGGCATTCCTGCAAAAAAAATTAGCGAAAGAAAATGAAGAAAGGTATTGTTGTACTTTGCCGGTTCAACAGCAGCCGCGTTCCTGGTAAAATCCTCAAAAAGATTGCAGACAAGGAGCTTCTCCTACACATCACCGATCGCATAAGACAAACTTCCTATCCATTTACTATAGCTACTTCAGTGGAACATAGTGACGACCCAATAGAAGCATTTTGCTTAAAGCATAATCTTCCGATATTCCGTGGGTCATTGGAAAATGTTGCCGAAAGATTCTTTCAGGCAGCCCAAGATCTCAAGCTGGATTATGCGGCCAGAATTAATGGAGACAACCTTTTTCTGGACACTGATCTTCTGAAGACTATGTTTAATGATTGTACAAGCTTCGACTTTGTCAGCAACGTACCAGGGCGCACTTTTCCATATGGCATGAGTGTGGAGATAGTTTCTACTTCATTTTATCATAGATTGCTTCCTGAAATAGCCAAAGATCCCTACTACTTCGAGCATGTCACTTCATATTTGTATAAACACGATGATATGGGTAACAGAAAATATTTCAAAAACACTCAATACCCATCCCTCAGCCAAGTACAACTTGCTGTGGACACTCCTGACGATCTAAATAGGGTCTCTGAAATAGTAAGCAAACTACCGGAGGGAACAAAAACATACACTTTGTACCAACTATCAGAAATAGTAAAAAAATGGCAATAAACACCTGGAAAGGAAAACATGGGCCACTCCTCATTGCTGAGATTGGTGGCAACCATGAAGGTAATTTTGAATACGCAAAAGCACTTACCAGATTGGCAATCGAATCCAATGTTGATTACGTCAAATTCCAGCTATATCAGGGAGATACTCTGGTGAGCAGCCTGGAAAGCCCTGATCGCAACAAACACTTCAAAAAATTTGAACTATCAAAAGAACAGTACATTGAACTCGCAGAATTGTGTCAAGGTGCCAATGTGGGTTTTCTAGCTTCAGTATGGGACTTTGACTATATCAGTTGGATTGATCCATATATGGATTTCTACAAAATTGGCTCAGGAGATCTCACAGCCTATCCGGTACTAAAAAAAACGGTGCAACTGCAGAAACCAATCCTGCTATCAACTGGTTTATCAACGCAAGAAGAGGTAATGGAAGCAGTGGGCTATATTCAAAACCTTGATCAGCGATATGAATCTCCCGAATTCCTGGCCATTTTGCAATGTACCTCCATGTACCCAATTCCAAATGACTGTGCTCATCTTAACGTTATGAAATCATTTAGAACTATGACATCACTACCTGTGGGATACTCGGACCATACTGAGGGCAGCGGGGCTCTGGAAATTGCTGTGGCAATGGGTGCTCAGATACTTGAGTTCCATTTTACTGACAGCCGAGAAGGTAAAACTTTCCGCGATCACAAGGTCTCATTGACAAAAGATGAAGTACAAGGGCTTATCAAAAAAATTAAAGTAATCAACAATTTAGCAGGCTCGTATGTCAAAAAACCTTTGGAAGTAGAAGGTGATCATGTGGTAACGTTCCGCAGAGCATGCTATCCAAGGGTGGAAATTAAGGCTGGAGAAATAATAACAGAAGAAAACCTGACGGTATTGCGACCAAATCATGGTATAGATGCACGTGATTACTCAAAAATTCTAGGTAAGAAGGCGGTGCGAAATCTATCCAAGCACCAAAAACTAACCTGGGAAGATTTTGCGTAGAACAATAATTAGGTAATTTCGAACCTCAAAACAGAAGTAGATAAAAATGTTTAGCTGGAATAAAGAGACCTCCCTCGTTCAACAAGGAACAGAAGATAAAGAAATTTGGAAGAGAAAAGCTGCGGAATCTGAAGAATCCTTTCCCATTGATATTTACCTAGGCAAAAAAACCGACCTGGTTGGCCTTAAGAAGAACGTAATAGAGTCACTTAAGGACAAAGTCAAATATTACAACGAAAGCCGTAAAAAGCTCTATGCTGCAGATGACCTGGAGGAAGTCCCCAGGTGCCCAGTTACCGGCATTTCTACAGAACAAACCACACCTGTCGCTACTATCTATGGTGCCGAGTATGTACAGACTCCAGATACAGGTCATGTCTATGTGAAACGTACACCATCAAATAAATCCATCAGCAATTTTTACCTTAATGATGTCACCTATGCGGCAACTTATACAGATAAACTTTCTGCAGAGTCAAGGCTCAATTCTATTGCAGTTCCGTGGGTGGAATGGACAAAAAAGGTCTACTTTAATCAATATGGAAAATATCCCGAGAAGATACTTGATGTAGGATCCGGAGCGGGTCACTTTGTAGAGGCAAGTCGTAGAGCAGGTATTCACGCAGATGGAGTAGAACTTAGTGAATCCAGCAGACAGTTCGCCAAAGACATATGGAATATAGAACTTGATGGTCGTGATTTCACCGAAGTTACTGATGAATACGAAGGTTATGATGTGGTTACTTTCTGGGGATTATTGGAACATACACCTAACCCTGGAATGATCGTTGATGCAGCCCATCGGGTAGTATCCAAAAG
The DNA here is from genome assembly GCA_040218045.1 of Marinoscillum sp. Lineage (GTDB taxonomy): Bacteria > Bacteroidota > Bacteroidia > Cytophagales > Cyclobacteriaceae > Marinoscillum. The sequence goes on along the minus strand of JAVJQA010000049.1, from coordinate 116,098 downwards.
TGATGCTGGAATGGTCATTTCCAAGTTGCCAAGATGGAATTCTCTCAGTGCCGCTAGTCAAAGGCTCAACCCAGAAACCATAATCAGACACATCGATCCCATGGGGCATATCATGCTTTTTTCTGATGCGTCTGCAGCTGAACTATATTTCAGACATGGATTTAAACCGGTTGCTGCCTGGTATTATGGAATGGATGTGTATGAAACATTGATGCAAACTGCCCATCAGACTGAAGCCTATCAGGTTCTTACAGATACGAGTGGTTTTCAGGTTGAACTTCAACAGTTTGTAGATGAAGCGCGGTTTTCAGATGGAATCACCATTGTAGGTGTACCTAGAGGATAATTATTATATGGATCAGCCTCTTATCAGTGTCTATATTACCAACTATAATTATGGCTCCTTTATTAGAAAAGCCATACAAAGTGTACTAGACCAGACTATTGACAACTATGAGCTTATTATAATTGATGATGGATCGAGTGATAACTCCAAGGACATCATTCAGGAGTATACAGACTTACCATTTATTCAGGTTATTTATCAACAAAACAAAGGGCTGAATGTAAGCAACAACATCGCGTTGAGAGCTTCCAAAGGTAAATACATTATGAGACTTGATGCAGATGACTATCTCGCTCCTAATGCATTGGAGGTTTTATCTCATCGTTTGGAAGCTGATGATGAACTTGGACTTGTATTTCCTGATTACTACACTGTGGACGAAGAGGGTAACCTTCTGGAACTTCATCAGCGACATGATTTCAAGAAAGAAGTAAAGCTATTTGATCAAGCTGCCCATGGAGCCTGTACAATGATCCGTTGTAACTTTCTGAGAAAACTTGGTGGATATAATGAAAGTTTTTCATGTCAGGATGGGTATGAACTCTGGGTAAAATTCACAAGGCACTACAAGGTTCAGAATGTTAATGAAGCACTTTTCTTCTATCGTCAGCATGGCAAAAATCTCACTAGTAATGAAACAAGAATACTGACAACTCGGGCACGAATCAATCAAACCTATATAGATGCTGAATCTATTAAGGTAGCCGCTCTTGCCGTAATACCCATCCGAAATGGACTTAACTCTATTGCTTTTGAAGAACTAGGTGGTAAAAAGCTGATCGACATCAAAATAGAACAGGCACTTAAAAGTTCAAGTTTACAAGATATTGTGGTGACTTCTCCCTCTGATGATGTAGCGCAGTATATTGGAGAAAACTATAAGGATGACCGACTGCAATTTATCAAACGCCCAAAGGAGTATACACGACACAATATACCACTTGGACAAACCGTCAAATACATCCTGGAACAAAAGAAAATCCAGCAAAATAACTATAACTCCATTATACTCCTTTCAAGTGAATTTCCATTCGTGGAAAAAAGCCATATAGAAGACGCACTCAACACGATGTTTTTGTTTGATTCTGACTCTCTGATGTCCGTGAGACTGGAATCTAGTATGATGTTTCAGCACCATGGCAGTGGAATGGTTCCTATTCTTAATCAAGACAAGTTCAACAGAGTAGAACGTGAAGCTCTATTCAGAAATACTGGAGGAATCACCTGTGTACGGATGGATGTTTTTATGGAAACCCACAAAATGCTCTATGGTAAAATAGGGCATATCGTACTGGATCAAAAAACAGCTCAAGGTATCTCCAGTAATTATGACCTTCAGCTTGTCAGACTTATACAAGAACAACTATAGCGGAAACAGTACAAAATCGTTTTGACATCCCATCAGAATATCTGAGACATATGACACTTCATCGACTCTAAGCTCTGGGAATATGGGCATGGATATTACCTGACCAGCAATATCAAATGCATTTGGATACGAACCCTTTTCCTCTAAGATAAAGCGATAATGCACCTTACAATCAATCCCATGATCTTTAAAATATTCCAGAACCTTCACGCGATCTTTTGCCAAAAGAGGATACTGATAATAGACAGAAGGAATCGTCTTATCAACAGCTAAACCCAAGGCTCGGCTGTAGCTTAATGCAATTTGCCTCCTCCTCTCATTCCATCCATCTAAATAACTCAACTTCACCCTTAGAATAGCAGCCTGGATTTCATCCATTCTGGAGTTTCTTCCTATTGTGATAAAAGACCCGGATTGATCCCGTCCATAATTTCGGAGCTCTTGTATTTTTTGTGCTATAGCTCGATCATTGGTCACCACTGCCCCTCCATCTCCAAAACATCCGAGGTTTTTAGTTGGGTAAAAACTGAATATGGCCGAATCACCATATCCACCAACTTTGCGGCCATCCACAACGGCACCATGGGCCTGGGCACAGTCTTCAATAAGAATAACTCCATGTTGGCTGCAGATTTGTGAAAGTGTCCTGACATCAAATGGGTTCCCATAAAGATGTGTAGCAATTACCATCTTTGTTCGTGAAGTAATCGCTTTCTCAACTAAACCGACATCTATGTTGCCACTATTATGCTCCACGTCAACATAGACTATTTGACCACCACAGCGCTCCACCGCCATAGACGCAGACACCCAGCCAAAGGCAGGCAAAATCACCTCATCACCCTCTTTAATCCCGTATGCTTCTAAAACCAATTCTATCGCATCTGTTCCATTGGAGCATGAAACACAGTGATTTACACCTATATAATAAGCAAACTCTTTTTCGAAGTATTCCACTTCTTCCCCCAGGATAAACTGACCTTTTTTCAATACCCGATTGAAGACCTTCTCCAGTTCAGGCTTTAATTGTTCGGTCTGCCTTTGTAGATCAAAAAATGGAATATTCATTTGGCATCTATTAATTTCGAGGATTATTAATTTTCAAACTTCAATTGCCGGGGATTTTTCTTTAATATTGGCCTCCGAAAGACAAAGAAACAACATAGCCCCTTAAATTTTTAACCTTATAGATATGAAAAGTATTGGTGTTTTTACATCAGGCGGGGACGCGCCAGGCATGAATGCCTGCATCCGATCTGTAGTGAGAACAGGGCTCTATCTCGGGCTTGATGTGTATGGAATAAAGTATGGCTATAATGGCATGATCGATGGCGACATCTATAAGATGAAGTCTTATTCGGTCAGTAATATAGTGCAGCGAGGGGGTACAATCCTAAAGTCGGCTCGTTCTAAAGAGTTCATGACCAAAGAAGGTCGGGCTAAGGCATATGAGCAATTGACCAAGAGGGGGATTGAAGGACTCGTAGCGGTAGGTGGTGATGGTACTTTCACTGGTGCCAATATTTTTCATGAAGAATTCGGCATTCCTATAGTAGGTGCTCCGGGTACCATAGACAATGATCTTTATGGCTCTGATTATACCATTGGATTTGATACGGCAGTAAATACAGCACTTGATGCCATTGACAAAATCAGGGATACGGCTAACTCTCACGACCGGGTTTTCTTTATCGAAGTGATGGGCCGGCACTCAGGATACATTGCTATCCAGAGTGGTATTGGCGGTGGTGCAGAGATGGTAATGGTACCGGAGACATCAACCACGATCAATGACGTCATCAACACATTGAAATCAGGACGGGATAAGCAAAAGACTTCATCTATTGTAGTGGTGGCTGAAGGTGGTGAGCAAGGTGACGCACATGAGATCGCGGGTAAGGTATCTAAGGTACTTCCTGAACTTGACATCAGGGTATCTACTCTTGGACACATCCAACGAGGTGGCTCCCCTACCTCATATGACAGGATTCTTTCCTCAAGATTAGGAATGGCTGCTGTAGAAGGCCTGATCAATGGCGAGAAAAATGTAATGGTTGGTGTGGTCAATGACAAAATCAGCTTTACAAGTTTCAAACTGGCCATTTCGAAAGCGAAACCAATCAATCAGGAATTGATGCGACTGGTGGAGATCTTAAGCATCTAAAGATTTTGTGATCAACTGAATGGCCTCATCAAGGTCATTTGGTTGCATCCACCGAATTTCCTCATCTCGTTTGAACCACGTCATTTGCCGTTTGGCATATCTTCTGCTATTTCTTTTTAAAAGGCGAACAGCTTCTTCCTTGTCATACTCCCCTTCAAAATACTTAAAGATTTCTGAGTACCCCACTGTTTGCAAGGCGTTGTGAGCTTTATAGGGCTCCAGCTTTTTAGCTTCTTCAAAAAGGCCAGCATCTATCATCTGATCCATGCGTTGGTTGATTCTATCAAACAGTATCTCCCGTTCCATACTCAACCCAATTTTCACATTCTCAAAAGGTCTTCTCGTAACCGTTGACTTCCTGAAATCACTAAAAGGTTTCCCTGATGACCGAATGACTTCCAGCGCACGAATGACCCTCTGATGATTCTGGCGGTCTACCTGATCATGGTAAGTTGGATCATTTGTCTTCAGTTCCTCCAAAAGTGGTTCAATGCCGGATTTTTCAAATTCCAGGTTCAATTCCTTTCTCAAATTGAGGTCCACTGCTGGCATGTCATCAAACCCCTCCCAAATTGCTTTAAAAAATAACCCGGAACCTCCTACAACCACTACAACATCATGCTTTTCAAATAATGCCTCCAACAATGTGAGGGCATCTTCTTCATACATGCCTACACTGTAGTGTTCCCGAATGGAGTGTGAATTTATAAAGTGATGTTTTGCCAAACTGAGCTCCTCTGAATCAGGCTTGGCCGTACCGATTTCCATTTCCCGATAAAACTGTCTTGAATCTGCAGAGACAATCTCGGTATCAAAATGACGGGCAAGCTCAATGGCAAACTTCGTCTTGCCCACTGCCGTCGGTCCAACCACTGAAACCAATATCTTTTTTTTCCTCGTCATTTAAATCTCGAAAGTACCATTAATTGGCTAATTTTATTGAAATGGATGTTGTAAATACCAACGTAAACTCACTCAATGAACAAGTAAAAGAGCTTAAAGAACAGCTCGAAAAAGCTCATAAGGATTTTTACGACCTGGTGGATAAAACCAACTTCCATCTCAAGGAACTGTTCGATTCCTCGAATGATCTCATCCAGATCTTCAAACCAAATGGAGATTTCCGCTTTGTAAACGAGGCCTGGCGTAACAAACTAGGCTATCGCGAGGACGAAATTTTTGACCTCAAGTTTATGGAAGTGGTTCATCCCGACTACCGAAAAAAAACACTTGAGAACTTATTGAAAATTACGGCTGGAAGTCGCCTTGAACGCTTTGAAACGGTACTTAAAACTAAATATGGCAAGAATATTTATGTAATTGGGAAGTTGACTTCTGTGTTTGAAGAAGATGAACCAGTAGAATACCGCTGTGTTTTCTTTGACATTACCGAGCGGTTTAGAGCAGAGCGTGCACAGAGTCTTTATTATAAAATCGCCAATATTACAATTACTAAAAACCGTCTTGAAGACTTCTATGGGCAGGTTTTTCATGAGCTCAATGACATTCTAAAAGTCCGAAACTTTAGTGTGGCCATGAAAAATGCACGTGGCTATGATTATACTTATTGGGTCAACGAACACGAAGAGACAACTGGTGCCACTTTAAAAAAGGATGTAGAACAACTGCTTGCTGACTATACATTTGAGCGAGGGAAACCGTTAATCATTTACTATGATGGCATTGAAAAGATTGCTCATCAAAAGAAAAAGCAGCTCAAAGATCCACTTCCAAATATCTGGCTGGGTGTTTTGATCCACCTGGACGAAAAACCGATTGGTGTCCTTTCCATCTTCTCATACCTGGACCAATCTGCCTATAATCATAAAGATTTGGAGTTGTTGGACTTTATATCCGGGCAGATCACCTTGTCCCTAGAACGTAAAATCAATGAAGAGAAAATCCAGAATCAAGCAGCAAGGATCAATGCCATCTTTGAAAGCAGCACCCACCAGATTTGGTCTTTAGATCGTGCGTATTGTTTTACTGCCTTTAATCAAAATTATGCCGAAGCCTTCGAATCTTATTATGGGTTTCCTCCGAATCCAGGCATGAGTCTCCCGGGTTTAGAGCATCAACATGTTAAAAAACAAACCATCTCCTTTTGGCAGAAGAAATATGACGAGACATTTAAAGGGAGAAGTGTCAATTTCCAGCACAGTCAAAAAACCCTTGAGGGAACCAAAGTATGGCGTGACGTATTCCTCAACCCCATCTTCCTTCCTGATGGAAGTATACATGAGATTTCTGTAATTGCTAACGACATCACCGAGAAGAAACTCTCAGAAACCGCATTGAAAGAAAGTGAGGAGAAGTTCAGAAACATTTTTGAGTCTTTCCAGGATGTCTACTTCCGATGTAACATGAACGGTATTGTATCCATGGTGAGTCCTTCAGTAAAAATGGTCCTAGGCTACTCTCCTAAGGAAGTGGTGGGTAAGCAGATCACCGATTTTTTCATTACTAAATCCAGGCTTTCAGAGCTTTTCAAAAGTCTTTATGAACACAAACAGGTTCAGAACTTTGAAGGAGAAGTAAAGACAAAAACAGGAGATGACATTCAATTCCTCAGCAACGTTCGCCTGATCAAACGCAATAGAAATCAATATGAAATAGAAGGAGTTGCCAGGGATATTTCCAAACTTAAAGAAACCAATAAACAATTAAGGGAGGCAAAAGAAGTAGCGGAGCGATCACTACAAATCAGAGAGCGCTTCCTGGCCAACATGAGCCATGAGATCAGAACACCAATGAATGGCGTTATTGGAATGATTGACCTTTTAGGATCCACCACTCTTGACCAGGAGCAATCAGAGTATATCCGAACCATTAAAAAATCTTCTGACAGCCTCTTGCATATCCTCAACGACATCCTAGACCTCTCGAAAATCGAAGCAGGAAAGATGAAGCTAAGAGAGGATCCAGTGAGAATCTTTGATACGTTTGAGAAAGTATATGAACTCTACTCTCAGCAAGCTCATTTGAGTAAAAACTCCCTGTATTATCACCTGGATGATAAACTGCCTGAGTACATTCTTTCGGATGAAACACGTTTGATGCAGGTCCTTTCCAACCTGACTTCCAATGCCATCAAGTTTTCGCCACAAAAGGGAAATATCAACCTGAGCATCCGGGTAATTGAAAAAAAGAAAGATAAATACAAGTTCAAGGTATCCATCAAAGATTCTGGTATCGGTATTTCGAAAGGTGATATTGAAAAGCTCTTTCACAACTTCAGTCAGATAGATAGTTCTAGTAGAAAGAACTACTCTGGGACTGGCTTAGGACTGGCCATTTCCAAGGAGCTGGTGAAGTCAATGGGTGGGGAAATAGGTGTTGCTTCTACCCCCGGTTTTGGAAGTACCTTCTGGTTTACATTTGAAGCCAGAAGTATCGAGGCAAGTAAGGTTGAAGAGAAAAAAGAAGAAGGAGTTTTCCTCAAAGAGTTTAGAGACACCAGTCCGAGGATACTCCTGGTGGATGACAATCACATCAACCGAAGTGTGGCCAGTACAATTTTATCCAAGTCAGGCTGTGAAGTGATAGAAGCGGAAAGCGGCTTTGAGGCGATCGAAAAAGTCAAAGAGACCAAGTTTGATTTGATTTTCATGGATATCCAAATGCCTGAAATGGATGGAGTAGAAGCAACCAACCACATAAAAAGTTTGAACCTTGACAACATAGCACCCATAGTAGCTATGACCGCCTACTCCATGGAAGAGGACCGCACAAAATTCCTCAGCCAGGGGTTGGATGATTATATTGCTAAGCCCATTAAAGCCATTACCTTAATAGAGAAAGTTAAAAGCTGGCTACATTTTGAGCCGAAGGCAGTAAGCTCCGAGGTATTTAAGGAGACCACCGAAGAATTGATAATTAATCAAAATACCTTGAATCAATTGTATAAATTTGGGGGTAAGGAATTAATTGAAAGCGTGTTGCAAGACTTTGATGAAGAAGCTACCCAACAGGTTTCACAGTCAAAAGTATTTTTAGAGGGTCGGGAATTTGAGCTTATGCGAAGAGAGCTCCACACCTTAAAAGGAAATGCCGGCACCCTCGGTATTGAGCGACTTGCCACAATGGCACGAACCATTGAAACAAAGCTGAAAGAGAACATCTATGATGGACTGGATAGCGATATTGAAGGACTGGAGTACTGCCTGAATGAATTTAAAGAAAGTTATGACACTTTCATGAACACCTAAATGATGAACAAGAAAATACTAGTAGCCGAGGACAGCTCGGTCATCCAAAACCTAACCAAAAAAATACTTTCCCTTCAGAATTATCAGATCAGCGTAGTGAAAAATGGAAAGCAGGTCATAGATAAACTTGAAACAGAACAGTTTGACCTGATTCTTTTAGATATCCATATGCCCATAATGGATGGAATGGAATGTGCGAAAACCATTCGCCAAATGAAGGGTGATATCGCTAAAGTTCCGATCATTGCTATTACGGGCAATGCCAACAATTACAGCATGGAAGATTTTAAGAATGCCGGAATTAACGGTTTTCTGCCTAAGCCACTAAACTATGACACCCTGGTAGAAACAGTAAACAATTACCTGGCCAATGGAAATTAAGTACACTAAGCATTTTCTGAATAGATTGGAAGACATCTTCTCCGAGACTGATTATATGCTCAGGTATGAAAAGGGCAACTTTCAATCTGGCTATTGTATCTTAAAGGAAACAAAAATCGCTATTGTCAATAAATACTATTCACTCGATGGCAAGATCAATAGCCTCTTGGAAATCATCAAGCAGATAGACATCAACACCAAAGATCTCAGTGACAAAAACAAAAAACTTTACCAGGAGATCAATCAAAACCAACTCTCATTTTGATCATCACATTTCTAGGTACAGGGACTTCCCAAGGCGTACCCGTGATCGCTTGCGACTGTGAGGTTTGCTTATCTGTTGATTACAGGGACAAGCGCTCTCGTAGCTCCATTCATATAGCAGTAGACGGGTTAAGTCTGGTCGTAGATACCGGACCGGATTTCAGGACTCAGATACTCAGAGAGCGGATCAAAACACTTGACGCCATTTTATACACTCATGCACACAAGGACCACACTGCTGGCATGGATGACGTCCGCAGCTTCAACTTCAAGCAGAAAATGGACATGCCACTCTATGCCCATCAGGAAGTCATTGAGCAGCTACAAAAAGAGTTTTCTTACGTGTTTGCCGAAACAAAATATCCGGGGGTACCTCGAGTACAAACCCACGAAATCATTAATGCTCCTTTCCAAATAGGCGATACCATCGTGACACCTGTGGAAGTGATGCACTATAAGCTCCCGGTATTTGGCTTCAGGATCAAAGACTTCACCTACATCACTGATGCCAATCACATTGATGAAGCCGAGAAAGAAAAGATTCGTGGCAGCAAAGTACTTGTACTGAATGCCTTGCAAAAAGAAAACCACATCAGTCACTTTACCCTGGACGAAGCTGTGGAAATGGCCCAGGAACTCGGAGCTGAGCAAACCTACTTTACTCACATGAGTCATAAAATCGGTAAACAACGAGATGTAGAAAAAGAGCTTCCCGATGGAATTGATTTTGCCTATGACGGGTTAAAAGTGGAACTTTGACGGTAGTCCCACTAAACTGATGTTTCACAATTACTTTTTCCTCAAAAGACTTGCCAGGTCGCTCAACGTATCCCTTGTTGGGCTGGAACTGTTGGAATGCTTTTCCCAAAACAAGGATGAACTGATTTGTGGTTTTGCGTCACCTTCCAAAACCATCTACCTCAGGGCAAACCTATCACCCCAGGTTGGGCTTATCCAGATCTCTGATGATTTTAAAAGGGCCAAAAGGAACAGCGTGGACTTATTCACCGATCAGATCGGAAAGAAAGTGCTCAAGGTTTTTCCTTTTCGATTCGAACGCTCATTTTTCATCGAGCTTGAAGGCCAGACAGAGATCATTTTTAAAATGCACGGATCAAGATCCAATATCCTGATCAGCGATGAAGACAAAGTGTCCAAGCTATTCCGCAAAGTACTCAAGGCAGATCTAGAGCTCACCCCTTCAGAAATGGACAAACATCTGAACCTCTCCTATGAGCAGTTTGAAAAAGTAGAAGGTAATCCGCTTAAATACCTGCCAGCCTTGGGGAAGGAAGTACGGAAACACCTGGGCGATCAAGGCTATCCCGACCTGACAATCAATGATAAGTGGACATTGATGCAGCAAGTATTGAAAGAACTGGAAACCAACCCGATCACCATTTATTCAATCGATGATCTGCCTGCCTTGTCACTTTTGAGCTTGGACTCTCCAGTGATCCTCAGCACCAGCAACCCTATTGAGGCGGCCAACGAGTTTCACATTCAGTTCACTAAAAACCACTACCTCGCTTTTGAAAAGAACAAAGTACGCAAACCGTTGGAAGATCAAATCAAGAAAACGGAGAACTACCTTGAAAAAACCAATCAAAAACTAGAGGATGTCAAAACGCAACGGGGATATGACGAAATCGCCAATATCCTGATGGCCAACCTTCATCAAATTTCCAAAGGTGCTACTGAAGTATCACTCCTGGATTTCTACTCCAACGAAACCATAAAAATCAAACTGAACCCTCTGCTCTCGCCTCAGAAGAACGCAGAGAACCTCTATCGGAAATCGAAAAATCAACAGATAGAAATCAACAAACTGGAAGAAAACTTAAAGAACCGGGCATCGAAGCTAAAGCAGCTTAAAAAAGAATTGGAGTCCCTGGAATCTTCGGAGAGTATCAAGGACATCAGGGCCCAGCAGCCCCAAAAGAAATCCTCCAGGCAAGATAAACCCCTGCCCTATCACGAATATAATTTTGGTGGCTACCAGGTGATGGTAGGCCGAAACTCCAAAGCCAATGATGAACTAACACTCAAAGTAGCCAACAAGGATGACCTTTGGCTACATGCCAAAGATGTTCCTGGTTCTCATGTGGTCATACGCCATCAGGCTGGCAAGGCCATACCAAAAGATGTACTGGAGAAAGCTGCTGAGTTGGCGGCCTGGTTTTCTAAGCGGAAGACGGACACTCTGTGTCCTGTAATCTATACTCCCAAGAAATTTATCCGAAAACGAAAAGGGGATCCCGCCGGAGCTGTTGTTGTAGAAAAAGAAGATGTAATTTTAGTGGAACCAAAGAATCACCTGAACTAATCCTTTGGAAAAGTACGTTTCCTATATCAATTATGATTTACCGCCGATTAATCATTCTCTCTCTTTTATTGTCGCTCTGTACGCTGGTCAGGGCTCAAGGCCATGAGGATTTCGATATGAAATTCCTCAAACTAGAACTATCTGCCGACAATTTATCAACCAAAATAGCTGGTAAGTCGCACTTGGTTTTTGAAATCACTTCAGACAATGTCGCTAAAATAAAACTGGAACTCATTGATGAGCTGTCGATCAGTGGCATCACCATCAACTCAGTCTCTACTTCATTTACCCGCAACAACGATATAGTCACAATCGATGTAGGATCTCCCAATAACGGTGATCTCCTCAATATGGTCGTCTCCTACTCAGGTGAGCCAAACCCAGCCTCCAATGGGATTTTCGCCGGGATCAACAATGATTCCTCCAACGCCTGGGGCAACCAGGTCACGTGGACACTCTCTGAGCCATTCAATGCCAAATACTGGTGGCCCGCCAAACAAGACCTTAATGATAAAATTGATTCGATCCGGGTTCATATTACTACAGGAGATCACTTAAAAGTGGGTTCGAACGGACTTTTACAAAAGACTGTATCGCTGACCAACAACCGGGTACGATATGAATGGGCAAGCAGGTACCCCATCGCCTATTATCTTGTTGCATTTACGATTGGCGAATATGTGGAGTACAACAACTACGCTTATCCTGATGAGCTGAATGGCGACTCGATTCTCATCCAAAACTATATCTACAACAACCCTGAAACCCTGCCCTATTATAGGAATCAACTAGACGAGGTACCTGAAATGATGGAGCTGTTTTCCACTTATTTCGGACTATATCCCTTCCATGAGGAAAAGTATGGACATGTAATGGCTCCATTTAGTGGAGGTATGGAGCATCAGACGATGAGTTCTATGGGCATTTTCACTTTTGGCCTCAATGCCCACGAGCTTGGCCATCAGTGGTTTGGAGACCACATCACTTGCGCCACCTGGAGCGACATCTGGATCAATGAAGGCTTTGCGCGGTTCTGCGAATACTTTGCGGCAGAGAAATTGCTTTCCAAGCGGAATGGATTTGCATTGGTAGAAGATGATATCCTGAGTGTGACCGGAACAGAGGACGGTTCGGTCTATGTACCGGAGAGTGAATCGACCAATGATAACCGCATTTTCAATTTCAGGTTGACTTATGCGAAAGGCGGCCTGATAGTCAATATGATTCGCGAGATCATCAACAATGACGACCTGTTCTTCAAAGCAATCAGGGCCTACCTCACAGAGTATGGCAATGGTACAGCTACGGGCGCTGATTTCAAAGCGGTAATAGAGCGGGAAACGGGTAAGGATTATGGGCCTTTCTTTGATCAATGGTACTATGGAGAGGGTCATCCGGTATTTGACATTACCTGGTTCAAAGCCTCTTCTGACACACTGGAAGTCAGGGTAAAACAGCAAACCACAAGCGTAATAGAGCTGTTCACAACGCCTCTGGAGTTTAAGATCACTTATGAAAGTGGACAGGTAAAACTGTTCCGACTGGTTCAAACCACCAACGAGCAGACCTTCAAAGTACCCGCAAGTGGAAAAGTGGAAAAGCTCGTATTTGACCCGGACGGATGGTTGATTAAAAAGGTGAATTCCTTTAATCAAATTGATGAGAACGGGAAAGCCATTTTATCCGAACCAAAGACCACTCAACTATTGGTTTACCCCAATCCGGGAAATGGCAATCTGAACTTCTCAAAACCACTTTCGAATATTGAAATATTTGATGCGGCAGGAAAGAAGGTGCTGACTCATGAAGCAACAACAAACCACCTAAAATCCGGGCTGCAACCCGGCATGTACCTGCTCAAAGCTGAAGCGAATGGACGGGTCATCTCTACGCAAGTGGTAATAAAATAGTTCTTGGCCAGTGAAGCAACTCTTTCATGAGATTTCACATCTACATTAGAAGAGCTCACTAATCCTACTTTGCCAAGTGTAGATACTAAAATGAATTCAGCATGACGTTACGTAGTTATTATCTTCGTTCTATCGACCTGGGGGACTCGATGAAGTAGGACTAATCAAATTGAAAGAATGCTAGAAAACCCAAAATTGAATATCAAAATTAAGTTATCCGCCTTATGGGCCTCTGTAGTTTTCTGCTACCTATACGGTGATTATTTTGAACTCTATACGCCAGGGAAAATTGACAGTCTTTTAACTGGTGTCAACGTTTTGAACAGTCCATCCAAACTGCTGATCGCTTCGATAACTTTGGCAATTCCCTCAGTTATGGTGGCATTATCAATTCTATTGAACCCAAAAATAAATAGGTTCCTAAATGTGTTTTTCGGGATTGTATTTACACTTATGATGATAGCGATAGGTCTGACCTCCTTTACACCCTGGTACAGCTTCTATGTATTTCTGGCGTTTTTAGAAAGCCTAATAACCTTCTCCATTGTATGGTTGGCATGGAATTGGCCCAAGAAAGTGCAATAGTAAGGAACAGTGGGTAGTCGAGTAGCTAAGAGGAATTGCACCTGGATTCAGTTTCCAACTGAATCCACGAATAGCCGGAAGTTTCTAAACTTCCGCTTCATGATTCAGCTTCAGTTGCAAACTGAAGCTAGAGCCAGTACTTTCTGGTTTACTCAATGAGATCCCTACGGGATGACTTTTTTTTAAAAACAAATATCACCTTGCAGTCATGTCGCCAGACATCTTGACGAATAGAAGGCAGCATTCGGTTCCAACTCCGTGACAATTGTATTGTTGCCAGCTAAGGCCTTGAGAGAAGAATAAACTAATCAAATCGGCACGCACACTTCTTCAAACTCGCCTTGCCAAATTACAAATCATAAGCAGTGCTAGTGATTACACAAAAGTGAACAGCCGATCTTCAACGTTCTGTACTTTCAATTCTCCTTTAGTGTTTGGATTTACTCGAAACCCTTCTTTCTCAAGGTTTTCGGCACATCGGGCTGTAAAAGGTGAATTGATCAACAGGTGATCCTTTCTAATAACCCTCCAGAAGGGAATTGATTCATTACAGTCAGAATGAATCCCTGTAATGGTCTTCACGAAATTTGTAGTCCTCATGGGGCAAGTAACGTTCGCATCATGATCACGGGCCAACTTTTCACATATCGAATCAATAGTAGCAACCCTTCCAGAAGGAATTTCATTAATCACTGACTCGACTATTTCTTTATCAGGATGCAACATGGTACCGGTTCCGTAAAACTTTTGCATCTTCTCTGGAATAGCTGTTTTTTTCATTGGAGTCCTAATTGTTGACCAAACAAACTACTATCATAAAAGCTCTTTATTTCTGTAATTTTATTTGTCTCAAACTTTATGGAGTCAAGTCCATGTATTTCAATTCCTTTTCCTGTTGGTGGGGAGCCAAAAAACACTCCCGTATTTGTACCAGTCATTTGCCACTCCAAAAAGAACTGGTTTTCACTGGTGGTAGCCAGAGAAATAATTTGAAATGAAACATTGGAAAAAGCTTCATAGGTGGCAGCTATGGAGCCAGTTAACACATCTATCGCACTACCCACTTGTGTAGCATCCCAGAATGTTGACTTTTCACTAAAAACCTGTTCCAAATCAGAAATGCCATTTGAATTCCATATGGACACATACTTTTCTATTATTTCTTTCATATTCAAAATGTTGTTGATCTAATCATTTGTTTTACTTCATTCAAAACTTCATCGGGAGCTTCAAGGACTGGAACTGACCTGAATACACTCAAGGTTTTATCCAACGAATCAATTTTGTCCATTAAGTCGATGCTTCTGTTGGTATGATGAGCAAACCTCAAAGCCTTCGGGTCTATCATCTCCTGATCAATGAGAAAATCAATCTTTCGTTTGCATCTACAAGGATTATCAGTATTGACGAGTCCACATTTTGCTGTCAGGAAATTTCTCACTTTTTCCCTCGAACGTGACAATTGCTTCCTGAAGCTTGTCGGAGTGATCTCCAAAATCCCTGCTGCTTCTACACCGTTAAAATCCAACACATCTCCAAGAATATATATGAGCCTATTGGTGGAATTGAGGCAATACAACAATCCATGGGTGCAACTAACTTTTACCTCTTCTTCCAGTAAGTTAATTTCACCTTCGTTGCTGGTGTACATGACTTTTTCAGAATGTCCACTGTCAATTTGATCAGCATAGGCATCGAATGAAATCCTTCTTGCCTGATATCCTCTTTTTGACTTTTCTGTAATCAAGTAGTTGCTCGCTATTCTATACACCCAGGTTTGAAAAGAACTCTTTCTCTGAAACGTACTCAAATGGGTGATCATTTTAACCAATATCTCTTGAGTAGCATCTTCGGCATCTTCTGGAAAAAGCAACATTTTAAGTGAAAGATTATAGATGAGATCTTTCACCTCCTCAACAATGCTTTCTAATGCCTCCTTCTCTCCTGAGAGAGCTCTCTCAATTTGATCAATTAAATCTTTCTCCATTTGCTTAATTATACCTCTATTTAATTAGACAGTTTCAATCAAACAAGTGTGACACCTTAGATTGAAAAATACCGCTAACACAAACTTTATCATTCAGTAAAACTTGCTGGCCGCACCAACCAAGCTATCTGCAGGCAGGCTGGTTTGCAAAGGCTATTACAACCCGATACTTTTATAGTCCTTTGCCGGGATGAAAAGTTTACGCGACCAGGTCCTGCTTTAAGTATGATAGTTGAACTTATGATCCATTGCGGTACTTGGAATATTGAGAGATGAAGAAGACAATGATATTAAACGAATTTCAAGATTATCTTCAATACTCACACAATTACAGACTGTAAGGCTATTGACCGCACCAAATCTTGCTGAAAAATTTGATGTAAGTACCCGAACCATTTACCGAGACATCAAAGCACTGGAACAGGCGGGGTACCTATCCTTACCGAAGAAGGAAAGGTTTACAAGCTACAAATATCACCTTGCAGTCATGTCGCCAGACATCTTGACGAATAGAAGGCAGCATTCGGTTCCAACTCCGTGACAATTGTATTGCTGCCGGTTCTTTGCATTTCATTTCAAAATGCTTTGTGTGATACAATGGCACCCAATCAGGGGACTTCAAAGGTTGGCCTACCCACTTCAGAGGCGACTGCAGTCACCATTTTACCGACCCGAGTCGCCATTTTACTGACTGGAGTCACCTTTTAGGGAAGTGGAGTCGGATAATTACTGACTCGAGTCGCCTATTTACCGACCCGAGTTCCCTTTTTGGTGACTTGAGTAACCTTTTTACTGACTCGAGTCACCTATAAGCCTGCCTGTCCGGCAAGGCAGGTACCCTACCCCACTTCGGAAGCCCGCCGCAGTGTACCCCCCACTTCACAGGCTCAGCGTTGACGTAAATAGTCCCGACGTTGGATCTTTTAGGTGCGGCGTTGGAGTAAAAAGGCCCAACTCTGGGGTAAATAGGCCCGACGTTGGACCTTTTAGGCCCGGCGATGAGGTAAAAAGGCCCAACGATGAACCTTTTAGGTGCGACGATGAGGCAAAAAGGCCCGACGATGAGGATAAAAGGCGCAAGCGAGCATCTTTGAAGTACCCCTGGCTCGGGGACAATGATAACTACTCAACTGGACTGGATTCAGTTTCCAACTGAATCCACGAATAGCAGGAAGTTTCTAAACTTCCGTTTCATGATTCAGCTTCAGTTGCAAACTGAAGCTAGAGCCAGTCCTTTCTAGTTTACTCCATGAGATCCCTACGGGATGACTTTTTTAAAAACAAATATCACCTTGCAGTCATGTCGCCAGACATCTTGACGTATAGAAGGTAGCTGCCAAAAGCCGGTTACCTTCCCAAGCTCAATGAGCTCCTTCCGAAGCTTCGGGACAGGATGACTCCCTTCAAAATCGGAGACGATGTATTAGTCTTACAAAATCAGCTATTAGTAACGCTTATTGAATCTTCTGTAGAGAAAGGCTTGACCGGTATAGGATATTTTGGTAGGTTCGGTGAAATTTGGCTGTTGTTTATGCCAGTGGTGGAATCGCTGTGGCAGAGCAGCCATAGTGAAATATGCTGACGTTTTGTAGCATACTCAAATGTTGCTCAATAACCTCTTAAGAAATGGACTACTTTATTATCGAGAATGAAGAGAAAAAAGGCCCGCTTTCAATTTCAGACCTTGCTCAAATTGGAATATCTAAATCTACGCTGGTTTGGAAGAAAGGACTAGATGGTTGGGTACCTGCTGTGAAGCTAGAAGAACTTAACGACATAATAAATTCCACTCCACCTCCAATTCCAACGACGAATGAAAAGGCATCTGAAGAAGAACGCAATATCAATCTCAAAATAGGTTTTAAAAAGCGAGCTCAATCTGAGGTTAATAGCCATAACAGAAGGAAAGTGATTGAGAAAGCTCATTTTGGTTTAGCCCGAGAATTAAAATCTAACTTAAAGTTATTCCCCCTTTCTCTCCTTCTATTTATTCCGTTTTTCATTTTAATTCAGTACGTGTTCTCATCCAGAAGAGGTAAACGAGAATATTATAATGGTAGGTGGAATACTTATGAATTCTCAGACTATTGGGAATCAAATTGGGTTAACGATCTCGATGAATTGATCCCCCGAATTTTAGTCACTTTTTTGTTCATTATCATATTTAGGTATCTACTTCTTTTGCTAAAGCAGCTCTATAGATGGTTTCAACATTATTCGATAAACGAGAACTATGAAGAAAGTTGAACTAAGAAATCACAACAAAGAGGGAGTTGAATATTTCTCTTTAAGTGAGACTTGAATCACCTTTTTATGTACCCTACCCCACTTCGGAAGTACCGATTAGATAGTTTTATAGATATTTAAAAAGTCCAGCCTACGGATGAGTTGGGCGTTAGCAGAAACTTGATGACAGGATACCAAGACATATCGATTGTAACAAATAATGCATACAGACTCGCAGACATAATTAACGGAGGGAATTACAACAATATTCTCTATTATGAATTTCACGAAGAAGTTGACCCGACTGGTATTTTTAATTGCCTAGAAGGTTTAGAATCATTTTCAAAAAGATCAGAGAACTTTTACAAAATTTTCCTTTCGTACGGATACGTAGACGAACTACCTGCAATAATTCATCTTGCAGTTAAAATGGCCGATGAATGGTTTATCGCTCGTGACTGTGGTTCTAATTATTATTTTGGTTACGGACCAACCGGAATATTGAAATTAAGAGAAGCATGTGCAAATAAAAATGTAGTTGGTTTTGCATCAGAGGACAACTTTGAAGAATGGCTGAAAAATAAATTCGGAACCCCAAAAAAACTTTCAGCAAACGACAAAAAAAATATTGAACTATTCCAATTTGAAAAGCTTATTAAATCATTGAGGTATCTGACAGTTGACATGCAAAGACGGCCAGAACAATTTCAAGTTCTGGATGAGGAGAATATTCGAGACCGCATGCTAACACCTATTAATGTAACTTTTAAGGGAAGAGGAAATGCTGAAGCCAAAAACTGCAAAGGCAAGACAGACATACTTGTTAGAACAAAAGATGGACTAAACGAACACATTTTTGAATTGAAAGTATGGGACGGAATTAAAACGCTTATAGAGGCAATTTCTCAATTACAAGGCTATTTAAGTTGGCACAACAACTATTCAGGTATAATCATGTTTTGTTACAACTTAGACTTTACTTCAATTTTAGATGAAGCGGAAAAACATTTGACCGCAAATTTTAATCTTGACAAACGAGAAAAAAATATTCCAAATGAGTTCCGTTTTCGACTTCCTCACCCAACAGATAAACTCAAAATAATCAGAACACATTTGATATTTATTAACTTAAGAATGTCCTAATAGCTCAGAGCAGTAGGCCACAATGCCAACGGTGCAACCCTCTGGAACACCAGCCCGGTGGAACGCCACCCGGTGAAATACTTTGGTATCTTAGATACCAGATGTCCATGCCGGCACACACATATAATGATAACAAATAGCCTTACTTAGCCTTTTGCAAAGAGTCCTCCAAACATCCCACTTATATGCTGCCAAGAACTGATGTAATTCTACATACTTCTGGTGTGGGAGTTTTTTATCAGAATGGCGCGATGCCAATCTGATATTTTGAATGCACTGGCAGATAAGCTACTTTTAGTGCAATGAATTAAGCTCGGAGGCCACAGCGCCATATCTGGGCGTTGTGATCCATTGATGCCCAACACAAACAAATGAGTCAAAATCAGTTCTCAAAAGTAATGGCCAAGAAGTCTGATTCAGATCTCGAACGAGTTGTGAACAGTCCTGGAACCTATATCACTGAAGCAAGACTCGCCGCTGTGCTTGAACTCAAGAACAGAGGAACTGCAACAGAAAAAGTGGAACAACTAGGATCTGAACTGTCTTCCCAACTTAAATCCGAACAGGAAATAAAGTCTTTTGAAGCTAAGATTTTCTCCAAGAACTCGATCTATTTATGGGCATTTTTTGTAACTCCTTTACTAGTCGGGCCATTTATGGCCACAAATATCTGGACATTAGGTAACCGTAAAGGATTTTGGTTAGTTGTATTGGTCTCAATAATATATCTTCCTCTAATAATTCTAATAGCGAATATCATTCCTGAAGGGTTAAACGCATTAGCAATAACCATATTCCATGTATTTTTTGTAATCCTGTTTGTCGAATGGGCATGGAAGAAGTACTTGCCTACTTTTGAAAAATACAAAAAAGCACAAAACGGATAACAAGAGTCTAATCGTAAACAAAAACGGCCTCCAAAAAGGAAGCCGTATGTTTATGTCTAGCTTATGCCTGAGCCGTTTTCCGCTTGCTGATCAGGACTGACAGCCTTGAGGCTACCATCGGCATTTTCAGCAAACAACAGCATGCCCTGAGATTCTATGCCCATGATCTGGCGTGGGGCCAGATTGGCCATGACCACTACTTTCTTGCCCACCATCTCTTCCGGAGTGAAGTGCTTGGCAACACCACTCACGATCGTGCGCTGGTCCATTCCTGTATCCACGGTAAACTTCAATAGCTTATTGGACTTCTCTACCTTCTCAGCGGTTTTGATCTCACCAACCCTAAGGTCCATTTTCATGAAATCATCAAACGTCACTTCTTCTTTGGCAGGTGCCACTTTTGGTGCCTCTGCGGCAGCTTCATTCGCTTTCTTTGTATCCATTAATTTTTGTACTTGTGCTTCTACTACTTCATCTTCCACTTTTTCAAACAGAAGAAGTGGTTCATTGATCTTATGATTTTCTTCAAGGAGGTTCAATCCACCAGCCTCACTCCAATCCAGCACTGACTGGTTGAGCATTTTGCGAAGCTTATTGGAGGTAAACGGTAAAAATGGTTCTGAAAGAATAGAAAGACTGCCCACCAACTGCAGGGCGATATTCATGATGGTCTCTACCCTGGATTGGTCAGTTTTGATAAGCTTCCAGGGCTCTGTGTCCGCCAGGTACCTGTTGCCCTCCCGTGCCAAATCGATCAGGTGTGCCAATGCTTCTCTAAAACGGAACTGCTCCAATGAAGCTTCTATCTTTCCGGGAAAAGTTTTCATGGCCTCTATTACAGCTTCATCTCTTGCGTCCAGCTCATGTCGTGAAGGTACTTTTCCATCAAAATATTTATGGGTGAGTACCACCGCCCGGTTCACGAAATTTCCAAAAATCGCTACCAACTCACTGTTGTTCCGGGTCTGGAAATCCTTCCAGGTGAAGTCATTGTCTTTGGTTTCCGGAGCATTTGCCGTCAGGACATACCTCAGCACGTCTTGTTTTTCAGGAAACTCCTCCAAATACTCATGCAACCATACCGCCCAATTTCTTGATGTTGAAATCTTATTGGATTCCAGGTTTAAAAACTCATTAGCTGGCACATTATCCGGTAAAATATAATCACCATCTGCTTTCAGCAGAGCTGGAAAAATCACACAGTGAAAAACAATATTGTCCTTGCCGATAAAGTGGATCAACCGGGTGTCATCACTTTTCCAGTAATCTTCCCAATTCTTGCCAGTTTCAGCAGCCCACTCTTTAGTCGCTGAGATGTAACCGATTGGCGCGTCAAACCAAACATAAAGCACTTTACCTTCCGCACCCTCTACCGGCACGGGAATCCCCCAATCCAAGTCCCTTGTCATTGGTCTTGCCCGCAAGCCATTGTCCAGCCAACTTTTACACTGACCGGTTACATTGGATTTCCACTCCTTATGGTCTTCAAGGATCCAGGTACGCAGCCAGTCTTCATATTGATTAAGTGGAAAATACCAGTGTTTGGTTTCCTTCATCACGGGAGATTCTCCACTAAGCATTGACTTAGGGTTGATGAGTTCTGCGGGGCTTAGCGTAGATCCGCAGTTTTCGCATTGGTCTCCATATGCTTCCGGAAAGCTGCATGTAGGACATGTGCCTTTGATATACCTGTCGGCCAGGAACTGCTTCTCCTTCTCATCATAAAATTGCTCTGATGACTGCTCTTCAAACTTCCCGTTCTCATAGAGCTTTTTGAAATAGTCTGAAGCAGTTTGATGATGGGTTTTGGAGCTTGTCCGCGAATAGATATCAAAACTGATCCCAAATTCCTGAAATGAGTTTTTGATTTGTTCGTGATATTTATCTACAACTTCCTGTGGAGTGACTCCCTCCTTTCTCGCTCGCAATTCAATGGCCACACCGTGCTCATCAGACCCGCAAATAAATGCGACCTCCCGTCCCTTCAATCTTAAAAATCTGGCATAAATATCCGCTGGCACATATACCCCGGCTAAATGGCCGATATGAACAGGACCATTGGCATATGGTAAAGCGGAGGTAATTGTATATCTCTTGAAATCTTTAGTAGACATATTATAAGTTGAATTGAAGGCAAATATAGAAAGAATTGATAGGCAGACTTGATGAAAAAACAACTTGATATTTGCGAATAACCAAACCAAAACGATCATCTCAGTTTAAAGAACAGCGTAAAAACCAAATAACCAACTGACCATTAGCAACTTTGGCGTACCATTTGCATAATTATCTCAGTTCAGTCAGAAGAAATTGTCTTTTCTTTGCCACACTTTAAAACAAAACAAGATTTATGACTAAGTTTCTTTTCGGGGTGTTGATGACAGCCGTTGGTTTTGTCTCATATGCTCAGTCCAACTATAAAGTACAGATTGACCTTACTGCCACTGCTGATGATAAAGTACCTGTGACGGTGTTTACCCCACCCTCAGATTCCGCTTTTGTGGAATATCACATGGCTAAAATTGTGCCGGGTACCTACAGCATTTCAGATTTTGGTCGGTTTGTATCTGAATTCAAAGCTTTTGATCAGGAAGGAAACGAACTGCCGGTGGATTCTATCTCCACCAATAAATGGAAAATCACTAACGGTGGCAGACTTCATAACATCACTTATAAAATAGACGATACCTGGGATGATTTCCCAGGATATGGGGACAACATAGTATTCGAACCGGGGGGAACCAATATCAATGGAGCATCTGAAGTTTATGTAATGAACACCTTTGGGTTCATCGGCTACATTGACGGAATGAAATTCGTCCCATATGAAGTGTCCGTTTTGCATAACGAGGAAATATTTGGAGCTACGGCGTTGAGAAAAGAAACAATCAGTGCGACGGAAGATAAATTTTTCGCTGATGACTTCAACTTCCTGGCTGACGGCCCAATCATGTACAGTGAGCCTGATACTGTTACACGGAAGATTGCCAATGCGGAGGTAATCGTATCTGTATTTTCTCCTAACAAGAAGCTATCAGCCATTGAAGTGATGGACAACATCTATGACCTGATGGTGGCCCAGAGCCAATACCTTGGTGGAAAGCTCCCTGTAGATCGGTATGCTTACCTGATTTACCTCAATGACATGCCCACTATTTCTGGATCAATGGGTGCGCTGGAGCACTCCTATTCTTCTGTGTACTCTCTACCTGAAGCTGGTGCAGACAGGATTGCCCAAACCGTAAGAGATGTGGCTGCTCATGAGTTTTTTCATATAGTAACCCCACTTAACATCCACTCAGAAGAGATCGGTAACTTCAACTATATAGATCCTAAAATGAGCAAGCACCTGTGGCTATATGAAGGAGTTACAGAATACAGCTCCATGCATGTACAGGTGAAATATGGTCTTTATGGCCCTGATAAGTTCATGGAGGAAATTCAGGATAAACTACGCGTATCGGATCAATTCCCTACTGTTTCTTTCACCGAGATGAGTGAAAACATCCTTTCTCCGGAATTTGAGAAAATGTATTCCAATGTCTACTATAAAGGTGCATTAATTGGTCTGTGCCTGGACCTCTATCTAATCAAGTACTCTGATGGCGAAAAAGACCTCCAATGGCTGATGCAAGAGCTTGCCAAAAAATATGGGATGGAAGTTTCTTTTGAAGATGATGAACTCTTTGAGGTGATTACCGCTCTTACTTACCCTGAGATTGGCGAGTTTCTAAATACCTACGTTGGTGGTAATACACCACTCCCAATCGCTGAGGTACTTGATTGGGCAGGAATAGAATACACACCAGAGAAAACAGTGACACGCACATCCAATTTCCGAAGTGGAATTGGCATCACACTCAATGAAGAAAGAGAGATCGTAGTGGAAGAAGTAGATCCTGAAGACGAATTCGCCGGCGAGTTGGGCTTTGAAGCAGGGGATGTCATACTAGAAATCAATGGGCAGGAATTCACTCTGGCCACTGCACAGGATGTGATCACCGATTATGATGAAAATGTAAAACCAGGTGATAAAGTCAAAATTGTGGTGAAACGCGAAGTGAAGCCAGGTAAATTCAAAAACAAGAAGCTTAAAGCTAAGGCTACCGAAACTCAAGCAAGTGTGCAGCATTTTCTGGAATTGCAGAAAGAGCCTACACAGGATCAATTCAATGTGTTAAAGGCATGGATGATGCCTGACAAATAAGCATTGAATGAATCCGGGTTTCATGCCGTTTAGTTAAGCTTTTTTTACTTGGTCATTCCGACAGGAATCTTGATGATAAATAAATAAGGGTTGCCGTGAAGATTCCCTGCCTGCCGGACAGGCGCCGGACAGGCAGGTTAACAGAATGACTTTTTAAAGTGTGATTAGAGCTTAACTAAACGGCATTGAATCGGGTTTTGAGGAATCCCTGTTTGGTACCGACCGAGCACTTAAAATCCGGAAACAGTTCATCTCGTCAAACAAGTAGCGTCTTTCAGTCAGTTAACATATTCTTCACCATGGTCCAGAAAAGGTTCACAGCGTGACTCGACTTTCCCGTGAGGTCAGAAAACGCGATCATATTCCGGACGAATTGTGACCTTTCCCACTTGCTACTGTTAAAGTCTTCATAGGCCATACTCCAGCCTTCAAAAGTCCTTTGATCCTTATAGCCTTCATTAAGGAGCATGATGTTAAAATGTCTTTCATCCTTTTTTATTGATGCAAACAAATTTTGCACCACCATTTTGTCTCCTTCGAGTATCTGAAGAAACTCCCCATTGTAATACAGCAAACAGCCGGTCACGTTGTTCTTTGAATTGAATTCCTTTGATTCATTCAAGATATTTGTAATGTCTCCCTGTGAAATCCCGGAATCCGCAGTTGAAAAATAAACAAGCTCAAACATGAAAGATATATTAACGTGCTACTCATCAATTTAACCTGAAATCAATTCCACTTAGTCAAGCCTTTTCAATTTGGTCATTCCGTCCCGAAGCTTAGGGACAGAATGACTTTTTAAAGTGCAATTAGAGCTTAACTAAGCAGCATTAGACTTACTTTGTCAAGTTTAGATACTGAAATGAATACAGCATGACGTTACTTAGTTTTAATCTCCGCATTATCACACTAGTGTTCATACTGAACTTGTTTCAGTATCTGTGGTTATAACTTGACAAAGGAGGATTAGACCTGAATATGTAAAAGGGAATCTAATCCAGAAATCCATACTATTTGTCAATTAACATTGCTTACCGCCTGAATTTTAACTTTCTCAGCCCATTGAGGTAAGTCATCATCATTTTCAGCTTAGATCCGCCTTTACGGGACATTTCCATGGCGTCCCAAAGCTCCTCAGGCACTTGGTCCAGTTGATTCATTTCCCCGGCACCTTTGAGCCATTCACCCCCATCTATGGTCACTACTTCACCATTCACATAAGCCGAGTAATCTGAGACAAGATAGGCAGCCAGGTTTGCAAGCTCCTGATGAACTCCCACCCTGCCCACAGGCACTTTGTTGGCTGGATCAAATTTATCCTTCAAGGCTCCCGGAAGTAACCTGTCCCAGGCACCTTTGGTTGGGAATGGCCCGGGAGCAATCGCATTACAGCGGATCCCATGCCGCGCCCACTCTACGGCCAGCGATCTGGTCAATGCCAATACGCCTGCTTTGGCACAAGCAGAAGGTACCACATACCCAGAACCAGTCCAGGCATAGGTAGTAACAATACTTAGAACATTCCCCGGGTGCTTTGCTTCAATCCAATCTTTTCCCAATGCGAGTGTGAAGTTGTAGGAGCCTTTTAGCACGATATCCACTACTGTATCGAATGCCCGATGTGAAAGGCGTTCGGTGGGGCTAATGAAATTTCCTGCGGCATTATTGAGCAGTACATCGATGTTTCCGAATTCTGCTTTAGAATCTTTGATAACCTTCTCTACCTGATCGTATGCTCTCACGTCACAGGCCAGGGGCAAAACCGGACTTCCAGTTTTTGCGGAAATTTCTTTTGCTGTTTCTTCAAGCACTTCAAGTTTCCGGCTGGTAATAATCAGGTTAGCGCCAAGTTCGGAGAAGTAGGTACCCATGGACTTGCCTAAACCGGTACCACCACCCGTTACAAGTATGGTTTTTCCTTTGAGTGCGCCCTCACGGAGCATTCCTTCAGTGTATGTCATGTCATTTTTGGATTAAGAATGAAAGATACCAAAAATGAACGATGACAGTCTATTATCTACGTGGAAGCTTATGCATTACCAGCCCGTAAAGGAATGTCCCCACCACAGCTGACAAGAACACAACAATGAACACCAGGTAGCCATTGCCAATCACTATATAGATTGGCCCCGGGCATGCACCAGTCAACGCCCAGCCCAAACCGAAAATCGTACCACCTAGCAAAGGTGGCCAAAAGACCTTGCTCTTCTCAGTGATCACAATGGGGTTTCCATGAATGTCCTTCACATTAAATCGTTTGATGATTTGCACCGCAATGATTCCAAGCACCACTGCTGAACCAATCACCCCATACATATGAAAAGATTCGAAACGGAACATCTCATAAATCCTATACCAGGAGATTACCTCTGCTTTGGTGAGGATGATTCCGAACAAAACGCCAGATATCAAAAATTTCAGGTTCTTCATAAAACAAATGGGAGGATAAGGTGGGTAATAATCAAGCCGCCAATGAAGAAGCCAATGACAGCTACAAGTGAGGGCCACTGCAAACTGCTCAGGCCGGAAATGGCGTGACCTGAGGTACAACCATCAGCGTAGCGGGTTCCAAACCCCACAAACACTCCACCAATGATCATGAACAAGAATCCCTGAAAACTCAATAGATTTCCCCAATTGAAAATCGAAGTTGGTAAGTACTCCACCCCAGGGTTTAGAATCCCATACCCTTCTAAGGAAGCTACGGTCTTTTCGCTTAAGTCAATGGCTTGATCAGGGGACAGATAAGTTGCTGCTATGTAACCACCGATAAGCGAACCAGCCACAAAAAAGAGATTCCATACTGCGGTCTTCCAGTCAAATCGGAAAAACTCACTGACTTTTCCAGCCCCACCTATAGAGCAAACAGTTTTGAGCGTAGATGATACACCGAAGGATTTTCCAAAGAGCATCATTGATACCATGACCAAGGTGATAAGAGGGCCGGCCACATACCATGGCCAGGGTTGTTTGATGAATTCCATGTTGATAAGGTGCTATGTCAGCGAGTATAACAAGCAAATCAGTCATTTGATCCTAGAAATCGACGAAAAGACGAAAATTGAATGTCAGTTACCAGACACTGGCTGCATTTGGGCAATCCACTCACGAATAAGTGCCACTCCTTCCTGGTGTACAAGTTTTCTCCCAACTTCAGGCATCATCACTCCGGGATCGAGGGATTCTATACGGTGAACCAAGATTGACTCATTGGGTTCTCCCGGAACAATCCCATATTTCAAACCACCGGATCCTCTGCCCGCAGCCACAGGAGGCTTATTGATTCCTAGACGATATTTATCCTTTTCAGAAGCCAAAAGATACAAACCAGTATTTTTGGCAGGCCCTTCTGCTCTATGGCAATGTGCACAATTGATTTCCAACCATCCTCTGGCCCTGGAATCGAGCGTCCCAGAACCCGGATTGTCCCATTGAGCCATTTTGGGTATGGAATCTACGGGAGGCAATGCTGCCAAAATGCCCAACTCTTCCCAATGCTCAAGCTGGTTCATCAAATTATCCGAATAGCCATACTGCTTGTTTAATTGGCGAGCTGATGGGCCAATTAAACTCATGGTGGAAGATCGCTCATGACAGCTCTTACACTGGACCAAATTAGGTACCGAGTAATTGACATTTTGAAGTACACCGTTCTCATCCTTCCAACTCACAGGCACAGTCTTACCGGCAATCTCCAGTGTTGCCTCCGTTTGTTCATCATTCCAAACATAGGTCAAAGCATTCCATCCTTGCTTCTCACTGATCAACAACCTCGTTTCAATAACCCTACGTTTACTATGGCTCACACTCAGGTCTGACTGGTAATAAAAGTTCTTGATGAGAATAGTCCCAAGAGGAAAATCAAATACTTCTGTGGGATGGTAAGTTGCAGTAGCTCCGGCAAGTATTTTAATAAACCTTGCCTTCAATGCATAATCTGAAAATAATGGACTGTTGATATCATATGGCACCACTCCACTCTCAGGTTCAAGGTTGTGCAAAGGGTCTTTAAACAATCTCCATTTTGAAAGGCTATCCGGCACATCTAGTTTGGCAGAACCCACCAAGCTAACTTCTTCCAAAACTGGCTTTTTCTTAACCTGATCACATCCAAATAATAGTGTAAATAAAACCCATCCCAAAACTAAAAATCGCATGCTCAAAAGAGGTTTGGAATGGAGGTTCCTTCACATTGAAATGGAGCCATGTCTCTATTCAAATTCTCAAATTCATTGGCCGCATCCAAACTTGCAAACTCCACTTCTTCTTCACGAATACACAGGTCAAACCCATTGGGCGATTCAATGCCATCCCAAATAATATCAGGCGTCGACATGGGGAATTTTACCAAAAAGAGCAAACCAAAATCATTCTCCATAGTAGGAAACCAGTAACTGTTGTAGTAGGTATTTTCATGAATGAAAATGTCCGTGGGGTAAGGATTATAACCTTGGTCCATTTTAGACTTTTCTATGTTTTCATTTAGTTGAGACTCTTCAGTTGTTGCCATGGCCTCTACAAGATCATAGCTGGCAATAGCTATTCCCAAGGTCCGGTTGTCCTGAATGTTGTTAGAGAATATGTCAACATTTCTCGTAGCTAAAAGCATGACTCCTGTGCCAGGTGGCACTGTAGCTACTACATTTCCCTCTGGTGCAAAATTGCGCAAATTGTTTTGTTCGATCCTGTTGTCAAAAACCCTGGTAGTATGACCAAACTGCGTCAACCCCGGCAGGTCAAAAACCAGAATACCTCCAGTGTTATCGTGAGTGTAATTTCCATAGATTTCAACCCATTTCGAATTCTCACTTTCTATACCGGCCACATTGTAATAGGCTTCATTATTTCTGATAATCACACTGTCGGACTGGCCAACATAGATGCCCGCATCAGAAGCTCCGATGGCTATACAATTTTCAACCAGGACATTCTTACTTAAAACCGGGTAAAAAGCATAGGCACCATTCTCCTCACGAGGCTGCCCAGTCCATTGTGATTTAATGTTTCGGAAGGTAATACCATCAGTATCCGTGACCTTGATATTGTCACCTTTGGCATTCTCAATTGTGAAATTTTCAATGGTAATGCTAACGCCATTAGCAATTTTAAGCCCTTCAGCACCCTCTTCCTGCATCTCAAAAGAGAGAATGGTCTTATCGATACCTTGTCCCTTAATAATCAGGTGTTTATTGCCATCCACTGAAAGTGATTTTGTAAACATAAAATGACCTGAGGGCAGTTCTACGGTAGCACTATCGCCAGCTAAAATCAGTTGAGACTGTAAATCATGCTCGATTGACTTCCAATCTGACCCTAACTCTTCCACTCCAGGCTTCGCACAGCCAAAGAGGATAATAATGAGTAAAAAAAATGGGGATGTTGTTTTCATCCCCATAAGTTAATAAAAAATACAAATCTTGTTTCAGGTCAGCTTTCTGACTTCACTCAGGAGCATCAATCCTGTTCCATGCATCAGCATAGATCTGCCAGTCAGATTGTACCTTCTTCCAGACAATGATGTACTTTCCTTTCCAGCTTACTTCGCTCCCATCCCTTCGCCTGGTATTCCCTTCATAATATCCCAAATCATAAGCGTGATCCCCGAGTATTTTAATTTCTGTAGGAGTGACTTTATGCATCAAAACATCAACTCCATCCGGAAGAATCCAGCGAAGTTTAATCGCTTCCCTACCAGAAATAATATCGGCACCTGGAGGCATGATTTTAGCATCCTCTGTGTAGGTCATTGCCAGGCTATCATATTGTTTATTCATATAATACCTTGAGAAAGATTCAATGTTTTTTCTAATAATCGCTTCATCGGAACTCAGGGAATTTGTAAACTGTGAGAACAACATCTGTGCAAAAAAGAGTGCGGGAATGGAAAAGAGAATTTTCATTTTCATGATTTTAGAAATTGTACTTTTACAATATGAACAGTCGATTAGAAATATCAATTGGACGCCTCACAAAATACAATTTAAGTCAAAATGAATTTATCGATTTTACGAACAGAACCCTAAATCTTTTTAAGTTCATCTAAAGCAGCTTTGGCAGATTCCAAATCTGGCCTGATCTTTAAAGCCTTCAAGTAGGCCTTTTTGGCCGCCTCGATTTCTCCTGACTTCCACAGTGATTCACCATAGCTATCCCAGCAGTTGGCAACCTTTGGAAATAGTTCTGTGTTGAGTTGAAACATCTCCTTTGCTGCAGAGATATTTCCTTCTCGCATGAGCATGTAACCTACATGGTTCAAGATCATATCTTTTGGGTCATCCGGATGGAAATTCCCGGTTAAATCATCCCAGTTTTGTTTGACAAAACCAATGCCCTTCTCCTCATAACCTGCATACACACTTTGCCCTGCGGGTAGTTGAGGTTTTTCTGGTTTCTTGTCCCTGATGATCGCCAATATACCAGCACCTAAATCCTCGGCCACCACCTCGTCCATATTGGCAAACACTACAACAGAAATCTCATCTCGCAAGATCTCATAGTGTACTGTATTGGCTCCTTCAAAACCCCCAGCGTGAGTCATTGCTCCTCCGGTGTTCATATGTTCCTGATAGAATGGATACATGTCATCTAAGCTTTTTGCTGATGATGACCACAATTGATTGCCATAGTGAAATGCACGATAAAACTTCATCATATCCGAGGCTGTTGAATAGAAACCTCCGGCGGGAGTGACAATTTCTCGCAATGAATCGTTGCTAATCAGTGTCCCTTTCATGTCTTTGTAATACCCAATTGCTCTGTTTGGTGTAGCGTACTTTTCCCTGAGATAGGTCTCACTCATACCCAGTTTGCCAACTATCCTTGTTTGCACCAAATCAAAATAAGACTGGCCCGTAACCTTCTCAGCTATCAGCCCCAACAATACATAACCTGAGTTACTGTACTGCCGATCAGTTCCTGGTTCGAACCAAAGCGGTTGTTGCCTGATGAATTGAAGTACAGTTTGTAGGTTTTTCTCTTCAAAAGGCAAGTCCCAATATTCTGGACTGTGATAACCCGCCAGGCCTGACTGATGGCTCAGTAGATGCCCTATGGTTACTTTATTTGCCACTTCATAGGGGAAACCATCCAAAAACTCACCTAAGTTATCTTCCAATTTAAGTTTGCCCTGATCTACAAGGTCAAGGATAATTACTTTGGTAAAGGTTTTGTTCATACTGCCAATATCAAAATGGGTATTCAGGGTATTTGCTTTACCGCTAGCCCGGTTGGCCAGACCAAAGGCTTTGTGATAAATATGTTCTCCCCTTTGAGCAACCAGTACCACACCGGAAAAAATATCGAGCTCCATGTATTGATCGACTAGTACATCAATTTTAGGACCGATCTCCATTGACTTCAAATTGACTTCCTGGCTTTGTGCGCCTATACTTATTAGCAAGGAGAGTAATAGTGTTTTTATCATCTTCATAACTTTGAGTTTTGGTTTCCTCAAAAATCATGTACTGTCTTTTCCTTAATTAAAAGATGTGATCAAACCCTTCAACAAAGTTGTGAAACCGATGGTAAATGTTGAGTTGACATTATCCACCTTGTTCATACCAAAAAGAGCGGTGTTCTTACCACTGAGAAATTAATTTCCCTACAAATACATAAATTCGACTATGAATCGATGGATAGAGGTCA
The DNA here is from genome assembly GCA_040218045.1 of Marinoscillum sp. Classification (GTDB taxonomy): domain Bacteria; phylum Bacteroidota; class Bacteroidia; order Cytophagales; family Cyclobacteriaceae; genus Marinoscillum. The sequence continues at coordinate 84,451 of JAVJQA010000049.1, read as the reverse complement.
TTGTAAACATTGCTTTTTGGGGCATTACCGGTTGGTTGATTACCAGCAGCTATTCCATTGTTTCCTTGGATCATGAAATCATTGATGGTGTTGAAACCATTCAAGTCGAGAGAGATACGGCGTTGATGTATAAAATTATTTGGTACCTCTCTATAGCTGCAATAATGTTTTATCTCAATGTGGTGGTGATTATTCAAAAAGCTGACTCTGGTATCAATCCACAACTTTTCTTACTCATTGGAAGCGTTTTAATTGTAGCAATTCTCATCACTCAACTTTCAGAACGTATGGGGTTCCCGGTGTTGTTACGTACTCCGGCAACATTGAGTGTAGGTCTTATCTTCTTCTATTTCTCAACTTCTATTGCTTATGGAGCAGCCAAGCATTCGCTCAAAAAAGAGAAACAGCATCAAAAATTGATTCTTGATAAAAAGCAAGCTGAACTCAACCTCTTACGAAACCAACTACAGCCACACTTTTTATTCAATGCACTGAATAACCTCTTATCTCTTGTAGATCAAAAAAAGTCGCCTGTTCTGGCTGGTTCGATAGACAAGTTGTCTTCATTACTTCGATATGTGATCGATGAAATACAGGCAGATAAAGTGGAAGTACAAAAGGAGATTGATTTCATCAAACAATACGCAGACCTCCAAATGTTGAGATATGATAAAGATGAAGTGGATTTTGATTTAACGATAAATGGAACTGCAAAAAACCTGTTGATTGAACCCGGGATATTTATTCCTTTTATTGAAAATGCCTTTAAATACGGCACCAAACCTGAAGAGCACAGTAAAATCAAAGTAGTTCTAATCTTTAGCGAATTGGGTACTCTTCAGTTTTATATTCATAACAAGGTATTGGTCAATAATCAGTTGGATAGAAAAGGTACAGGTATTGCTTATACGCGCGAGAGACTGCAAATGGTTTACCCGGCCAAACATAAGCTAATGATTGACCAGACTGATCACTCATTTGAGGTAACACTTGAAATAGACACCAAATGAACGTAATAATAGTAGACGATGAGCCTCGTGCTATCGAACTTATAAAAGGATACCTGGAGCACTTCAGTGCACTTGAGCTAAAGGGGACCTTCAGGAATGCCATGAAGGCATTTAACTACATTCAGCAAGAGTCCATCGATTTGATCTTTCTTGACATCAACATGCCAGACCTTTCAGGTATCTCATTGTCAAGAATGATTGACCCAACTATCAAAATAGTATTTACCACCGCCTACTCGGAATATGCCGTAGAAAGCTATGAAGTAAGAGCAATTGACTATCTACTCAAACCAATAAGCTTAGATCGATTTTCTAAAACCATCAGTAAAGTATTGATGACTGCACCTACTACAGAACCGAAAGAGAGAACCATTCAGATTAAAAGTGGCACTACCTGGCATGTCATTCCATTGGATCAATTGCTTTTTTTAAAGAAAGACGGTAATTATATGACTTACTATTTGAATGAAAGGCAAATCATTGCGCGTCAATCAGTTACAGAAGCCATAGGTGGATTACCCGAGCACTTCTCTCAATGCCACAAATCATATATATTCAACAAGCAAGCTGTAGAAACCTATGATAGGGAGCAGATACAGATCGGCCAGCATACCATTCCGATCGGGGAATCTTTTAGAGAACCCACCCTTCTGTTGTTAGGTAAATAATTATTGCAACCAATCGGGCTTTGTAGTGCTAATATTCACCTGAAGCATGTTCAGCAGCTGGTACAAACCGAAGTAGGTTCGGTTCACGTACAATCCATGCCTGGATCCTCTGGGATGCTTCGAATTACGCAGCTCTTTCATATTACCAAGTCTTTCACTTAAGTCGAATATTTGTTTAAAATAAACATCATCAGAGAAGTCAAATGAACCTGAATGAAAAGGCTTGCCAAGAAGCATTGTCATATCCTTAAAGATGCTTAAATAAAGCTTTTTCTCCTGCTCAGAATCATCATCATAAAGGAAGTTGAGTCGATAGAGAACTGGGATTAACTCCTCATCATTAGCAATCAAATCCCTGCTCATCAACCTGAAATAAGCCTCGTAAAAATCTTCAGGAATCTCCTTTACACATCCAAAATCGATAATTCCCAATGAACCATCTGGTCTCATTAGAAAATTACCCGGATGAGGGTCAGCATGAACTTCTTTCAAATTATGAATCTGGTGATGATAAAAGTCCCACATCGCCTGACCAATTTTATCCTTGGTCGCCTGATCAGGATTGGTTGCGAGAAACTCCTTAATATGCTTCCCTTCAATCCAATCCATGGTAATCACCCTTGAAGCTGAATACTCACCATAATACTTTGGGAAAATCAAATTGGGAATGTCACCACATGCCTCGCTGATTTTTATCGAACGCCTTACTTCCAGTTCATAATCTGTCTCCTCAAGAAGCTTTCCCTCTACCTCATCCATATACTGGTCCAGCTCTTGTTCATTCAGGCCAAATAAGCGAAGAGCAAAGGGCTTTACCAACTTTAGGTCTGATCTTACACTCTCGGACACTCCCGGGTATTGGATTTTAACAGCGAGGGTTTTTCCATCCTTCTCAGCTTTATGTACCTGGCCAATAGAAGCAGCATTTACAGCACTTTTGGTAAAAGAATCGAAGATTTCACTAGGAGCACTACCTAACTGCTTATGAAATGTTTTCACCACTAGAGGGTAAGAAAGTGGTGGAGCACTATACTGGCTCATGGCAAATTTATCCTGGTAAGCATTAGGTAGGAGATTTTTATCCATTGCCAGCATTTGAGCCACTTTAAGAGCACTACCTTTCAACTCACTCAGAGACCCATAAATATCTTCAGCGTTATCAATATCCAACTGGTCTCTGGTGGCATTTTTATCTCTAAGCTTACGACCATAATGTTTGATATAGTTACCACCTACCTTGGCTCCAGTTGTAACAAACTTGGCCGCTCTCGATACTTTACCTGTCGGTATTCTTCCTTGCTCCTTCATTTCTATGACTAGTGAATTGTGAGATCCAATATTAGATTTTGATCAACTGCCGGTAGAACATGAGGTTGAATAAAAAGGTTGGAAGATTTTGAAATTAAATTTCATGAGGATCTCTCCGATGCTTCTTACCCAAAGATTATGGCCATTTCTTTAAACTTGAATAAACAAGTAAAAACAAGAGGCAGTTATCGGTTTTGAAACATGAATTTTGCAAAGTCGATCATACTATCCAATGCCCCCTTACCTACAAGATCAAATGCCAGGTTAACGGACTTCTCAACAGCCGCATCGGTTTTTTCAAAGCCAGCACTGTCATCATTTACCCAGAACCGTGTAATGAAAAGAAAGTGAAGCCAGAATGCTTTATGGTAGTTGCTTGAAAATGGTCGCTCAGCTATTTCGGTTGTATCCTTGCCAAGAATGATTAGCCCTTGTACAAACTCCTCAAATCGGTCTTTCAGTCCAATTAAAAACGTTGGATTGATTTCATGTTTTCCTACATTTTCAAACCTTTTCAGGATGAAACTTCTGTGGGACGTTATGGTCTCAAGCCAAGTGTAATAAAACGCCAACAACCGCTCACGGGCCGTATAATCTTTGTATGCTGGGTCTTTATCCAATATTGCAATGGTTTCATTGATCCAGTCTGACCAAATCTCCTGTTCTAAAGACTTGAAGGAGTTAAAATACTCATAGAAGGTACTTTCTGGGGAATTCAACTCCTTGGTAAATGCATATATTGAAGGTGGTGTATGTCCGGACAACAATATCTTCTCCATAAAAGCCGCCTTAAATTGCGCTTTTGTTACCTTCTTTTTGGTTTTCTTAACAGTGGTCTTCTCCATATGATTTGTTAACTGTTTGATGACAATAAAAGTTAGACCTAGCAATAAATATTTATGGCTCGTTTGTTTTCTATAACTATAGTTTTAACAGGAAGGCGAAGAATTGATAGCACTAAGTAATGAACTTATCTACTCGGGAGTCAGATTCCCAAAAGTACGTACCTGGTATGATCTTCCGAAGGAAAGTTATCTGGTCAATGACATTCTTGTGAAAATAGAATAAAAAAAAGCCCCCCTTTATCTCAGAGAGGCTCTTAACCAGCGGTGAACAGATACAGAAGTATTCTGTGCTATTACGATACTAAGATAGAATACATAGTTCCCGACTTCAATACCATAAATATGGTATTTTTTATATACCATATTTTATCTATTTTTTTTCAAAAAAAACTTTCATCACACTTAACATACTAATAATCAAACAATTAGCCACGTTTTTAAAAGTAATGTGGTACTTAGGCTTCTTTAGAAACATAAACAAAAAAGTCCCTGATTTCACAACCAGGGACTTTTAATTTGATTTTAAGTCAATTAATTCTTACTTACTTTGACCTGATGTCTAAATGTGCCCGCTTCATCAGTAAACACCATGAAGTAAACACCAGACCCATAGTTGGTCAAATCCAGTTGCACTCTTTGAGTACCTAGTTGAGGACTAAGCTCCTGCTCAAGAATTTTAATGCCTCTCGTATCAAGCACCTCAAGTTTCAGGTCGCTTAACTTCCGATAAACAAGGAAATCAGCCATCAATTTGCCATAAGTTGGGTTTGGATAAAGTTGAACATCTTTAATATATGGCTTGATTGTAAAGAGAACTTCCTTGGACTCTACCATAATCCCATCTTCTGTGATTACAGCGGAAATGGTGAATAATTGATTCTCTTTATCTCCTCCCACCTCAAAGAATATATCCGAATCTTCATCCATCGGGACTCCAGGATACTCGATGTTCAACTTATACTGACCTTCTTCTATATCAGTAAATGTGAAATTACCACTATCATCAGACTCCACATAAGCATACAATTCGTACGTGCCATCATCTTGATTGCCTCTACCACCACGAGTAAACCTCCTGATTGAACATGCGGCACGTTTTACCTTTCTACGCGCACTAATTCTGCCGCCTGTTTCCTCATCTACATTTTCATTTTCTTCCAGATCTGCTTCAACTACTCCCACGAAATCTGCACCCGTTTCATCTGGGTCCGGCTCTTTGTAAAAAACCATCTCAATATCCACATTCTCCAATTTGCTTCTTACCTGCAAGGTTTTGGCACTATCATAAAATTCAGCTTGCTCATAATAAGTAGGAACTGTATTAGGGAAAATGGTGCGGTCTGGTCTTGATAAGACAATGAAGTCACCAAGTACCACATCCTTGAAGGCGTATTCACCTGCTCCATCAAGCAAGACAGTATCTTCGGCAACAAATGGTCCGGTTGGTGTCTTTCTATAAGTGATTACATCACCATCTGTCAAGAATGTTTCTGCATCATCTGCGAAGACAGTACCAAAGAGATCGGTCTTGGCCATTACGTTTCTATTCCTACTTGAAATAGTCAGGCCAGGCACATCAGGGTGGGTTACTTCCACTCTATATGTTCCCATTTTAGAGTAGTCAATCTGGGACACTGTATATACCCTTGATATGGCTCCTGGTATTGAGGTCACGTTATCATTAAACGCTTTACCCGGTATGAAAGGACCAAACTTCCATTGATACTTCATCCCAGTTCCGCTCATTGGGATACTTACTGTATAGTTACTTCCTGCTGCCACGGTATCGTACCTGGTGATATCACGTCTTCTCTGAGGAATATAGTTAATCACACTAGTCCCCAATTTCACATTTGGTATGAGATCTTTGAAAGCCAATCTGTTATTGCTAATATTCGCTGTTTCAATGTTTGGCCAATTGGAGATATTAGGGAAGGAAGTCAAGTAATTATCTTTCAGGTCTAACACTCTAAGGCCACTCAAATCACTAAAGGATAATGGCACATTTCCATCCAGGTAGGTGCTTTGGTCGCCATCAGTAAGATCGGTATCAATTACAGCAGGCAACCTGAGTTCCGTTACTCGGTCTGACTGAACAGTGACACCAGCCCATGGATCCGTAGCTAGATTTGAAGTAGCGGACCAGGATGATAAATCAAATGGTTGAGCTCCTGAATTCACCGCTGCTTTAAACTCAAGTAGAGCCTTTTTATCACGCTCCAGAGATGAGAGTTTCAAATTGAAAGGCCTGGTAACCAAGGTAATATCCGGATAATACTCATTGGTAATTGTGAGCACATACTCCCCTTCATTTGGTGAGTCAGGATTATTTATCGTTACGAAATTATCTGAAACCTCGGCACCAATTCCCGAAGCAATTGGTTCACCGTTCTGAGTCCATGAATAACTATTAAATGAACCACCAATGGTATGAAATATTTCAATAAAAACACCTACCTGATGCAATGAATCCACTCGTGCAAAAAGTGAATCCTGAGGACTTACAAACAATCTCTCGTTTACAATCAGCGTATTGTTCAATTCAAAATCCCCAAAATCCAGTGAGTTGTTTTTAACCAAAATAGTATCCGCACTGTTTTTTCCAAAATCTCCAAGATCTACAAAATTGTTGCGCTCAGCATTGATGTACCTCACTGAATCCAATAATGAGAAAGGAGCTAATGAACCTCTAAGCATATTGCCGGAAATATCAATAGTTTGGATTCCAGTAAGTTTATCTAAAGCTTGTGGCAATACCCCTTCGAAGAGATTGTTCCTTACATTTAGATCAATAAGGTTGCTTAAGTTACCCAACTCAGCTGGAAGTACATTGTTAAAATTATTATCACCTAATCTAAGCACCTGAAGGCTACTCATATTACCAATACCTTCCGGTAACGCACCTTCAAAATCATTGAGCTCCAGGTTGAGCACCTGGAGATTTTCCAGGGTTCCAATCTCTGCTGGAATAAAGCCAAGGAAACCATTATTCTGTAATTCGAATTGTCTCAGATTGGTCAACCCTCCAAGTGTAGCCGGCAATTCACCAAGGAAATTATTATCATAAAGATCGAGGTTCTCCAGGTTAGCCAGGTTTCCTATAGAAGCAGGGAGTGTTCCCTGCAGCTGGTTGCCATTGAGGGAAACATTTATTAACGAAACCATACTACCCAGGCCTTGTGGCAACCGTCCAGTCAAAGCGTTTCCGCTAAGGTCAAGAACTTCAAGAGCGTCAAGCAAAGTGATGTCTGCCGGTATCTTACCGATCAAATTGTTATCATTAAGAATCAATGAAACCAGTCTTCCATTCTCATCAAAATAAGTGCCTTCCCATGTAAGAGGTGAGCCTTCTAGCCATCCTTCTTTCCTGGTCCATCCACTGCCCCCTGTAGAATCATACAAAGTGACGAGAGCCGCTGAATCTATTTGGTTTACTGTAGGGCCAGCATTTTCAGGCACTTCAACTAGAGTGATTTTCTTATTCACAGTCAGGTCTTTTGCGTAGGTCACTAACCCTGAAGGCCAGTTAACCTTTATGCTATCAACCATTGAAGCGCTGCCTAACCCAAACTCACAATTCAAACTATTTCCGCTACTGATACCATTCTGGGTTACGACCGTTTGGTTTTGCCAAAATCCGTTTGCTTTTACCCAAACTTTAGACCCAATTCCATATGAATTCGACTCTACTCCTTTTAAACGAACAGTAATCCAGCTATTTGTTGAACCATTGTTTTTATAGACAAAATTAGCTCCATTGAAGTCCTGGTTAGGTAAGAAGATATCCATATCTCCGTCATTGTCCATATCCGCGACTGAAATATGAGAGAAATTACTCGTGATCGGGAATGCCTGCTCGTCTTCTCTAAGAATTTTAAATTTCAAATTCCCCTGGTTCATTACCAAATAAGCTCGATTATTAACAGTCCAGATTAGGTCGACCCTTCCGTCATTGTTAAAATCTGCCGTGGTATAGCCCCTGCCAAGCCTGACATTAAAGTTTTCACTTAAGCCACCAGTATTGAGCAAAGCGTCAACAGAAATAAATCCAAAGTCATCGTTTCCGAGGTTGACGTAAAGTCCAAGGGTACTGGTATATTGATCACCAGTAACAATGTCTACCAGGCCATCATTGTTAAAATCAGCCCAGGTATATCCTCTACTGCGAATTCCGTAATTGGAAATTGTATTTTCTATGTAGGTAAATTGACCAGAACCATCATTTTTAAACAGCATGTTGCGAACATCTGAAGTGATGTACAAATCCTGGTCACCGTCATTATCTATGTCAACATTACTCACTGTCCATAAGTATGCCTGCATATGAGCCATAGATCCTTCATCAGTTTCCAATGTGTCCGTCAAGGTAAGCATACCATTTCCTGAATTGGTGAAAACAAATCCAGTAGACTTCACCAGATCCAAAAGACCATCATTATTTATGTCTACCCACACACCAGTTTCAGAATTAGACCATGAATGCAACGCCTGAGATACTGCAGGATTCCTCACTTCAAAACTCCTACTACCAGTATTCCTGTAAACCTTATCAGCAGTACCCACTGGGCCACTAGAACCAGGAACATACAAATCAAGGAATCCGTCGTTATCATAATCACCCCAAATTGCAGTTCTGTTCTGACCCTGATCGGAGGTAGCAACTGTTCCTACTATCTTTTTGAAGGTTCCGTTGCCATTGTTTTCGTACATGAAATTAGTAGCAAGATCAAATGAATTACTCACATAGAGGTCATCATCACCATCTCTATCGTAATCACCCCATGATCCTCCGTAACTATTTCGTCTAATGTCCTTTGTAATCGTGTTAGATATTGGATCAAATAAAGGAACCCTATGCCTTAATCTTGTCTCTTCTGATGGGAATGTTTTCACAGATCCATTAGTAGCCATAACTCTATAGTAATAGTACTTACTATCCTTGGCATTAGTATCTACAAAACTTGAAGTACTTACCGTGTCAATTGTGGTATAAGCTGTTGGGTTATCTACTGATCGCTGTATGATGTAGCCTGTTTGTCCAAGGCCTGATGCGTCCCAAGTAATTGTCACATTGGCACTACTGGTAAGGTTTGCTACAATGTTTTCAGGTACCTCAAGACCAGTTTCGGCACTGGAATTTCCGATTGCCCAAAACTTAGATTCTCCTACTACTCCATTGTATGTATCCTCCCATTGAATATAAAGGGTATCATTACTAAATACCCCATCGAAGAATTGAACCTGACCGGAATAAACCCGTTTAATGCCATCACAATTTTCCCTAAATTCTGCATAGTCGTAGAATTCTCCAAAGAATTGATCATACCAACCGGCTGTTACATCATTTATATAAAACCTATTGAATGATATTGGCTGTATTTCCAGAGTTTCACGTACACCATAGTATGTTTCCCCTTGATGTGTTGCTTGACTTTCGCCAGACCATATTTTGCCCACAGGAATAGTTGGAGTACAGTTGCCAGTCTCTAAGACCTCAGAAAACCCGCTAGATGTATCAAAAGCACTTAGAATGGCCTTTGCCCGGTAGTAATAAGTTCCTTGTTCGGTTACTGGGTCAAAGTACCATCCTCTGTAATTAATGGAATCCAGATAACTAAAATTCTCTCCATCAGTACTTCTCTCAATAATAAATGCACTGGCAAAACCACGGTAGCTAATATCGAAAGAAATGAAGTCCTCTCCAGCATCTGTATATTGATCACTCAAAACCGGAATATCAATTATATCAGAACCTGTGTCACCAATTTCCATTGCATCTACAGATCCATTTGATACCACAAAGTCAACCTGATCCACTGCAAACGCTGTTTTAGGGAAGGTAATTTGATTATTGGTGACATAGAGTTCCCTATTGACTGGAATAGATAAAGACTCACCGCCAGTTCCGTGCAGTACAATTGACCAAACATTCAGTTCAAATTCCGAGTGGAGCCTGATATAATTAATTGGAATTGGATCCTCTTCGTAATAGAGTGTCAAAGTATCATAGTTTGGCTCAACAGCATTGTGCCACCACTTGTCTGTATAATACCATTCATTTTCATGCCTGGAAATGTATCCATCAAAATTTGATGGTGGAGTATCAGGCACTCCTACAATTGCATCAGGTTTGTAACCCAGAGCCTGATGATCCGTGTGCGGCTTTGCTTCCTGAGCAGTAGCATATCTTTTGGTGTAAGGGTCTACTGCTATTTGATGAGTTAAAGTTCCATAGTTTCCATTCTGATAGGCATTATTGCTAACAATAGCCATGTACATGGTCTGATCAAAGTCCTCATTCACTGTGAATGTGAAAGAAGAATCATACTCAGTCCAGCCGATCTCAAAGAAATACTTAGGACTGGAATTCTTGTCCAACCGATACCAGTTAAACTCTTCATTGGGATCCCTTCTTTCGGCATGGAGAGTTACTTCTCCCCCTATATTAGGATCTCCAGTAAAGTATATTTGTCTGGCACTTCCCTGAATGCCATAGGTGGCATCGTTGTAATGATAACTAGCAGCCTCCACTAAATCTGTGATATCAAAATTATTTAAGCTAAAATCAGTAGTGGCGTTTACAATTGCCGAATCAAGTCCTGCAGGCAGGTCATCAAAGTAATTATGATCTAAAAGGAAATGATAGAAGTCATTATCAGTAAAGGATGCGGGTAAAGCTCCTTCCAATCGGTTATTTCCCAAATCAAGTCCATTTAAGAACTCTAGATCACCTAGCACTGATGGTACTGTTCCACTTAAATAATTACCTCTCAAAGAAAGGAAATTCATATTACTTGCATTCCCGATTTCCACTGGAATCTCCCCAGCAAAATTTGAATAAGCGATATATAAACTATATAGGTTAGGCAAGTCGAAAATTCCAGTAGGTAAGGTGGCTCCCTGAAAATCGCAATCATAAACATCAAGGAATTCTAATGCTGTAAGTTGAGAGGCATCAGCATCAGGAAATTCAGCAGCTTGTCTACCGTAGATGGTAAGTCCTACAACTCTACCACCATAAGCATATACACCCTGCCAGGTTTCTACGGGTCCTTCAAACCAATTGGCTGGTTCATTTCCGAAAAGACTTGAAGTATTGTTGTAAATATTAACCAATGCAAGGGAATCAGATTCACTCACAGTTTCTACTACATTAACATCGTAGAACCCACTGTATAGTTGCAACCCAATTAATGGTGTTAGCACGTCATGATATCCATAAGCTTCATAACCACCATCAGAATACGGATTAATTACTGAATCTAAAACAACAGTACTTCCAGAACCTAGATAGTAGCCATCCTGATACCAGTCTATATAAGTCAAAGAATCTTCACTGATCCCACTTACTAGCGTATAGTCAGCACCTGGATCTAGTAACACCTGTTCACCTTCGGTTGCAGCAGGCCTCATACTTGCTGCATCAACCACAATCCCACTTTCAAACAATGATTGGAACCCGATGAGATCTCCAAACTCTAAATTGTTATTACGTAAAATCATGGTTTGAAGAACCGTATCAGCCTCCAAAACTGAAATATCATTTATGTAATTATTTTGCAAATAAATGCTGTTCAAACGCCCGACTTTCAGGCCAGTAGGTAATGCGCCTGTAATTCCATTGTTTCCAATATTCAAGTATTCCAAACTATCGAAATTGCTCAAACCAGCAGGTGCCTCTCCATTGATCTGACAGTAAGCAATTGTCAACCTCTTCATTCGTTCATAACCCCATATTTCATCAGGAACACCGGCCGAAAAGTCTGCATCAGATACTCCCAATGTCTGTAGGTTCGTCAACGCCGAATATTCTCCCGGGTAACTTGCCAAAACAGGACTGCCATATAAATACAGCGATTCCAGATTTGCAAGACCAGCAATATTTTCATACCCTGATGAGAATGGGGTATATGATATGTTCAAATATTTCAAGCTTTCCAGGTTAGCGATCTCAGGTGGTATTGAGCCTGACATTTTAGGGCTGTTTGAAAGCCACAATGCTTCAAGTTTAGTAAGATTCCCTATTTCAGCTGGAAGGTCTCCAGAGAATGTTGTATTTGCCATCTCCAACGTTTTCAGATTGGTGAGGGTAAAAATCTCTGAAGGAATGTCCCCTTCAAATTGATTACTTCCTATCCAAAGCGTATCCAGGGCTGTTAACAATCCAATGGCCTCTGGAAATTTAGTAATCCCGGTGACATCCATGTCCAAATAATGAAGATTGGAAAGACTAAAGAATTCACCTGGCAAGTACTTCAGGTTTGGATTTTGCCAGATACTTAACCACTCCAGTGCATCCAATTCACCTATCGAAGGAGGTAATCCATATTGAAGGTTTTTATCAGTTAAATCAAGCATGGTTACCCGACCATTGTTGATAAAAACACCTTCCCACATTACAGCAGGGGATGTTAACCAGTTTTCGGAGTAGTTCCAGTTTTGACCTCCTGTGCTTCTATAGATATCCACCAAAGCCAACGAATCACTAGCATCAATTGGAGCCGACAACCACAAGGTTTTTTCGCCACTCTCAAGATATAAACCAGTAACAGATGATACGGAATCATTACTTATTTCACACCAATATGAACCAGCTACAGAACGATCGAAATTCTCGAATATCAGGATAGGATCATTAGCTCCATCCATATAATTACCGTTAAAATACCACTGATAGAAGTTGTTTGTTCCGCCAATTGTAGCATCCAAACCAACGCTATCTCCAACACTTACAATGCTCAATTCGGGTTCAGGAACATACTGCGGATAGAGTTCATAGTAGTATGCAGGTGTCTGCATCAATGGTTCCAGATCGTCAAACTCCAATGAGTTGTGGTGGGCAATCACTTCCTGCAATGAATAAAGACCACTTAAATCCGGAAGGTCAACCATTCCATTCCCCTCTATTGACAACCTTCGCAAGTATTCCAAATTATTGGTTCCCGTTGGCAAGCTTATGAAATTATTGCGGGGAATAATAAGTTCTTCCAAATTGATCCAATTGCTCATTACCGCTGGCACATCACCAGACAACTGGTTGTCGGAAAGATCAATGACTCTCAACTCACTCAAACTTCCCCACTCTGTTGGAATGTTTCCAGTAAACGAATTTCTATAAAGTAACAAGTACTGGAGAGAGGTATTTTGACCCAATTCGGTGGGTAAATCACCTGAAATATTATTCAATGAAAGATCTAATTGCAGCAGACCCGGGAACCCTCCAATTTCAGCAGGAATAGTTTCTAACTGATTTCCCTGCATAAGTAGTGATTGGAGAGAAGAAGTTCCTGCAGTTGCAGGAAACCCTACAATCTGGTTTCTATCCAAATTAAGGTAAGTGATGTTTGGCAATTCAAATAAAGAAGTTGGTACCCCTTCCAAGAGGTTATCATGGAGTATAAAATCCCTTATAAGTGTACAATTTGATATTTCTTCTGGAATAAAACCTGATATCTGATTCTCTCCTGCGTATATGGTCTCTAATATGGTAAGATTGCCAATTCCATCAAATGTTCCCTCAAAGTTGTTGCCGTAGACATCAAGATACTGCAACGAATCAAAAACAAAGAAATCAGAGATAGAACCACTGATCATGTTATTCCACAAATAAATAGCTCTCAAGCCGGTGGATGAAGATAAATCTGGTAAGCTTGTCAGATTATTACCATATCCGTAGAAGTAAGTGAGATTGGTGAGTGAACCCATTTCTACTGGCAAAGATTCTAATCCCATGTAACCTATATTTAAATCATATAGCTCTGTCAGATTACCTATTTCTGCAGGTATTACTCCTGATTCAATACCCTCCAGCCGCAGTGAACTCAAGTTGACAAGATCAAATACTGTAGCAGGAACTTCAGGTAATGGGTTGTAACCGATATCCAGACCTGATAATTGTGCACTCAGTCCAGATAATCCGTCAAAATCTGATACATCAGATATATTATTGCCTGAAACATTGATGTTATATATATTATCAAGATCAAAGAAATCAGATGGAAGACCATTCAGCTGATTACTCCAGGCATATATTTGACCCAGGTTATCCAGGTTGCCAAATCCTTCAGGGAATGATGAGATTTGATTGCCACCAATAGATAAGAATTGAAGTTGGTCTAATGTGGTGAACTCAGCAGGTACATCACCAGATAGGTTCAAATTATCAAGATAAAGACCTACCACTCTTCCATTCCCATCAATATCCATGAAAGGCCATTCTGAAGGCGAAGTACCATCTAACCAATAATTAAACAGTTCACCTCCCAATGCATCTCGCATAGCGACCAGTGCCGCATGATCATTGGCATCAATATCCACTTCAGACACTGAACCCGCATTAAATAAGGACCACCCTTCATACCATGGTGTCTCTCCAGCCCTGAATGCTCCCGGGTATTCGGTAGGTAAATAGAAAGAATCACTAAAACCTACGGTATCATAAACATAGCCCGATTCAGAGGCAAAATCATCATTGAAAAATGGATCATCATAAGCGTTATTAAATATGAAGCCCTGAGAATATATATCATCATCGAAAGTTCCAGCTGGATCATCTACTGATAAATAATCGCCAAATCCTGTATTCCAGAAAAGGTTGTTGCCTATCTGTAGGTCTCCTGCCAACAGAGCATCCCAGGAACTTGCCACAGTATCAATATATTCTACTCTTACTCCCTGACCAAAGTCGGTAAATACACTATTAAAATAATGACCGGATCCATAATTCTGGAATTTGGCAGCACTGCTACCACTTCCGTCACCGTTTCCTATGTAGGTAGCATTATAGATGTATGCACCACTACCTATTGTATCTCCTACAAAACCGTGGTGCTCTCCCATATTATCACCTACTTCCATTCCAAATAAAAACTGAAGTTTACCAGTGTATCCTAATCCTGTATCGAAACCATCATCACCAGCATTCAATACCAATAATTCACTCGCATTGACATTACCACCTAGAAATCCGAAACCGTCATCCGCACTTCCATATACCTCAATATGATTAATGAATGCTTCGTCTGTCACACCACCCAAAGTCAAACCATTCATGGCACCATAGCCCGTACCTCCGTTAAATTGACCACAATTTCTTATGGAGATGTAACTTAAGGATGTACCTGAATTACCGTATTCAAAGTCTCCACCTCCAAATTGCAGCCGAAAGTCAAATGGTAAATCAGTAGACTCACCTAACAAACCATATTGTCCAGGTGCATTATTCACATACCCATCACCAAGCACGGCAATTCCACCCCAAAGGCCAGTGGTATATTGGTCATAAGAGCCATAAAGATTATCAGTTGTCGCTGGAGGAATCATCTGATCAGATTCAGCTCCAAATACAATTGGTTGACTTGGAGTACCATTGGCATAAATATTACCACCTACGGCTACAATCAACATACTTGGAACATCCTGGAATTCAGCTCCTTTAATAACAACACCAGGATCAATGATTAGACTCTGACCTGAATTGACATAACAAAGGCCTACCAACACATATATGTAGTCTGTAGTAAAAGTGTTGCTTCCTATTCCCTCGCCACCGTCAGTAATGTAGATGGCTGGAAATCCATGAAGTGTAGTAGTATCATAAGTAGTCCCCGAAGGTACTTCGAATTGAATATTTGGTCTGTTCGCCTTTAGTTCTGCTTGAGAGGTGAACTTGATTTTAGAAGTTGGTTTTGAAGATTGAAATGCTTTCTTGGCCTCCTCAACTTTAGCCTTCTGAGCTGTAGAATACTCTTCTAGCCTTCTCTTTTCATAATCTTCCCTGGATTCAATATTGTGAGTAGGCTTTGAATCACTATCTTTTTGTGCAAGTTCTTTCCGTACCTTGTCCAGTCCGGTTTTGTCACCCATCTTAACCCGATCGGTGTTACTTCCACTAGCAATGATTTGTTTTTGCAGATCAATATTTCGTTGCTTTATTCCTTCCTTGATTTCCTTTAGAGAATTATCGAGAAGTACTGGTTCCTTTTCTTCTGATTTAGCAGATGATGCTTGTTGAGCAGTAGTTTTGTTAGAAAGTTCAAACTGAGGTCTACTTTTAGTAGCTGCACTCGATTTCTGATGACGTTCCAGAAAACCATCCACCATGGCCTTAAAATGAACCTCATGATCCTTAAAGTGAGGATCCGACTCCATCTTAGTTACTTTTAACTCCTGAAGGGTTTTGTCTGTATCTTTCTTTTCAGATGCAGGGGTTTTCAGCTGATCAGCTTCGGCCCGGCTGGGGTCACTTAGTGGGATCTGATATTCTTTGTGTTCTGAGCGTTCTTGTTTTGGAGCCATGATAAGCTCCTGAGCTAATAAGTCATGAATAAAAAATGTAGTAAATAGACTTACTACAAGGATTATAGCTGCCTTTTTCATGTTGACGGAATTTGGTTGGTAAATTTCAAACGTTAAATTACTCACAATTCTTACCGATTGGAATACCCATCTTTAGGTATTTTGCAATAGATAATGCTACCAATGTACAGAATTTTGAAGGTTCTGATCTCCTATTTTCATAGGGATTAAGACGAATCCGAATTTTTATTCGACTAAAATATCATGCTAGATACAATAACTAACGAGTCACAAAATAACAGATACCTGATGATTTTGGCCCATGGTGCGGGTGCAGGAATGGATCACTCTTTTATGTCATCAATAGCCGTTGGATTGAGTGCGAAAAACGGTACGATTATTCGGTTCAATTTTGGTTATAAAAGCGAAGGGAAAAAGTTCCCAGGATCTCCGGCCAAATCCATCTCGGATATCAATGAGATAGTACAACTGGTTAAATCTGAATACCCTGGTTTACCGATCATCCTAGCCGGAAAATCTTATGGGGGTAGGATGAGTTCTCACTGGGTGGAACAAAACGAGAATGGTCAAGTGAAAGCCCTGGTTTATTTTGGATTTCCACTGCACGCCCCCGGACGTGAAAGCATGAGCCGCGCTGAACACCTTAAAAATATCCGAATTCCGCAACTTTTCTTACAGGGAACAAATGATAAACTAGCTGATAATGAATTGATCACACAGGTAACAAAGGACTTGAAGCAAACTACTGTGATAAGAATTGAACAAGCAGACCATGGCTTTAAGGTGCCAAAATCCTCAGGAAAATCTCACCAGGAAATACTTAATGAGCTGATCGAGACATCCAACAACTGGATACTTGATCAGCTCTAAATCCTTTATCAAGTTTAGATGCTGAAATGAATTCAGCATGACGTTACTTAGTTTAATCTTCGTTTTATCACCCTAGCGGTCATACTGAACTTGTTTCAGTATCTGTGGATATAACTTGACATAAAAGTAGGACTAAGCTTTATTTTTTAAATGAAAGAGTAACCGTGTTTTTCAACAAATCCCGGGAATCCCCCCCTACCATGATTTCGAATTCTCCATCCTCAGCGTAGAAATCATACTTATCATGGTAAAATCCCAGATCTTCCTCTGTAAGCTTAAATGATACTATTTGTGACTGACCTGCTTCAAGGTAAACTTGCTGAAAATCTACCAACCTCTTGATTGGTTGAGTAAATGAAGCTACTTTATCATAGATATATACCTGCACGGTTTCCTTTCCAGCCGTATTGGAAGTATTTGTTAGGTTAACCATTACGGTAACTGCGCCAACTTCTTTGGATAGTGTGAGCTTATCATAAACGAATGATGAATAACTCAACCCATAACCAAACGGGTAAAGCCCATCATTTTTCTCATCGGTATAGTGAGACCAAAACACCAGTCCATTGTCAAATGCATTGGTTACTGGCCGTCCTGTACTTTTACGATCATAGTGGAGTGGCTCTTGTCCTACACTTCTTGGAAATGTAACCGGGAGCTTACCAGATGGATTGTATGCACCAAATAATACATCAGCAATAGCGTTACCTGATTGTGACCCAGCCAACCACGCTTCAACAATGACCGGAGCAGTTTGATCCAGCTCCGGAATGGCCAATGGTCTTCCATTCATCAAAACCACTACAATATTCTTATTTACCTCCAATAATTTCTTGTAAAGCTCAAGCTGATTGCCAATTAAGCGCACATCTGCCTGGCTTCTACCTTCACCTGTTTGATAACAATCTTCTCCTAAAGCAAGAACTACAAGTTCGGAAGATTTGGCCAGTTTGATTGCCTCATCAAAACCGGATCTGTCATTTTCCACAAAGTTTAATTCATGAACAAAATCTCTACGACCTTCGGCAATGCGATACCCTTCTGCAAAAGTCACTTTAGTGGATTTACCAACAGCTTCCTTAACTCCTTCAACCAATGAAACTGCGGAATTAGTAATCGCCTGAGCCCTCCAATTACCAAGAGGCACATCTTTACTACCAGCTAATTGTCCAATTACTGCAATGGATTTTACATTTTTTGAAAGGGGAAGCATTTCACCCTGATTCTTAAGAAGTACAATGGATTTGCGAGCTGCTTCACGCGCCGACTCTAAATTATCCTTTGAGTATACTTCCTTGACCTCTCGCTCCACATCACTATACTTATAGGGATCATCAAACAACCCAAGTTGATACTTGACAGTCAAAATCCTCCGAACGGCATCATCCAGAAGCTTGACCTGAATTGTTCCATTTCTCACCAGTTGTTCCAATTCACCTTCATAGATCAATGACTCCATATCCATGTCGCTTCCTGCAGTGAAAGCTTTAATTGCAGCATCCGTTGAGTCAGCAGCAAAACCATGAGACATCATCTCACCGATAGATCCCCAATCAGAAACCATAAATCCATCAAATCCCCATTTATCCTTTAATATATCACGCTGAAGTCTCACATCACCAGTGGCTGGGATTCCTCCAATTTCGTTGAACGCATTCATAAAGGTAGCAGCTCCTGCATCTACTGCGGCTTTGAAAGGTGGCAGTACTACATTGTATAAAGTGTGATCGGAAATATCTACAGTATTATAGTCTCTCCCTCCTTCTGCCAATCCATAACCCGCAAAGTGTTTGGCACAGGCTGCAATAGTGAATATATCAGACAGATCATCACCCTGGTATCCCTCTACCCAGGCTTTCGCCATTACAGAAGTTAAATAAGGATCTTCTCCCGCACCTTCCATTATTCTTCCCCACCTGGCATCCCTGCTGATATCTATCATAGGAGAAAACGTCCAATGAACACCGGATGCAGCAGTTTCTCTGGCTGCAACCCGAGCCCCAAGTTTAGCAACTTCAGGGTCCCAACTTGCTGCTTGCGCCAATGGTACGGGAAACATCGTTTTGTAACCATGGATCACATCGTAACCAAATATCAAAGGAATGCCAAGCCGGCTATTCTCCACGGCCATTCGCTGTGCTTCACGTGTGCCTTCTGCCGTCAGCACATTCAACATTCCTCCTACGCCACCATTTTTGATATTCTCTGCTTTTTGTTGATTGTTGGAATCTTCTGGAACCGGCCCAGTGAATTCCCAGGTGCCGTTATACAGATTCGTTTGCCCTACTTTTTCAGCAATAGTCATAACTGAAAGCAGGCTATCCACCTTTTCAGGAATCCCTTGTCCAGTGGCACTTATTGTAAAAAATACAGTCAGGGAGATAATGAACGCTTTATATTTCATCTTGTTTTTGATAAACTTTTACAAAATCAATTTCTAATCTTTGAGGCCAGATTTGCATATCAACCCCTCTGCTTCCGCCCCACGTACCACCAACTGCAAGATTGAGAATCAGGTGATGTGGCTGATCAAAAGGCCACCCTTCATAGCCTTCATCATTTTTATCTAATGAGAAGTATTCCTTTCCGTCGACTGTCCAGGTCATTCTATCTTTTTCCCAAAACAGTCCATAATCATGAAAAGCTTCATGAGAATCTTCCACAGCAATACTGTCTACCTTTTGAGTTCCAATTTTATGATTATAAAGCTGTGAATGTATCGTGCCATAGATTACACCTTGGTTATAACCCACATGTTCCATAATATCTATTTCCCCATCTATTGGCCATTTTCTGTCTCTATTATTGATAGTGGGAAGCATCCAGATCGCGGGCCATGTACCACGTCCGTAAGGTACTTTTGCTCTAATTACCAATTTACCATATTGCCAGTCGCCCTTATTTTTGGTGACTACCTTAGCACTGGTGAATTCACTGCCGTTTTTTGATTCTTTATGAGCCTCTAGTATCAAAACCCCATCTTCGATTCTCAGATTGTTTTGGTTTGATGTATAATTCTGAAGCTCCTCATTACCGAACCCACAAAGATCAGGGCATCCATTACCCTCAATAATGGTCCAGAGTTGAGTATTAATTTCTGCCGAATCGAAATTATCCTGCCACACAAGGTGATACTCATCACTGGTTTCATCATCCGACAATTGTTCACTTTTAACAGGTGAACATTGTTGTAATAGTATGGAAAATGTGATTCCAAAAGTTAGATTCAATACCCTATTCATTATTGTGCTTTAATTTTATTGCGGTTGAAAAACTCGAATGTAATCCACAATCATATACTGGGGGAAAACCGTTTGTGCATTGGGACTACCCGGCCAATTCCCTCCTACTGCTACATTGAATATGAAAAAGAAATCATTGCGAAACTCAGAAAGATGGTCGGGAGTAATGTCAATCACGTGAAACTGTTGGCCATCCAGAAGCCACTTGATAGAACTTTCATCCCAGATAATTGAGAATACATGAAACTCATCATTGAATGTGGCACCCGTGAGCGTTTTACCTCCCCCATAGTTTGCATAGCCCGAATTGCTCTCCCAGTGTACGGTGCCATGCACTGTGCTTTCTCTCCCACTTCCACCAATCATTTCCATAATGTCTATTTCACCACATTTAGGCCATCCTACTGTGCTGATGTTTTCACCAAGCATCCAAAGTGCCGGCCAGATACCCTGACCAAATGGAAGTACTGCCCTAATGTCCACTCTTCCATATTTAAACTCTTGTTTATCCTTTGTTATAATTCTTGAAGACGTATAATTAAAGCCTCCTTTAGATTCTTTTTTGGCAGTAATTACTAGATTACCATCAACCATTGATGTATTTTGGTCTGTATAGTACTCCAACTCATTGTTGCCCCAACCGCTTGACCCGTTTCCAATTTCGTAAGTCCAATCCGATAGGTTAAGTGATTCCAGATCGAACTCATCGCTCCAGACCATTTCATAACCATCATATGAGTCTGGTGACACATAGCCGTTAGTTGGGATAACTAATTCGTTGGTATCAACAATGGTTTCATTGGATAGAATTGTGACCGTGGCAATACTATCTGAAAAAATTGCATTTGCTGCATCACTTAATATTAGTGAGAATTCTTCCTCACTTTCATCCTTCTCATCTTTTAATATTTTAATACTTATTGATTGCCTGGTGATTCCAGGTTCAAATATGAGTTGGCCTGAAACAGCCAAATAGTCATCTCCATCCTTCGCAGACCCATCTTCTGTAGTATAGGAGGCCAATATCAACTCTTCTGACGCCTCTGATAAGAATATGTCAATGATCACATTGTAATCTTCCTCTTTTTCAGTCACCTCCAAATCATTCAGAGAAAAGGTAGGAAGTTTGGGTTCTGGGTCTGAAGGTTCAGTACAGGAGATCAATGTGAATAAAGTGATGAATGCTAATAGAAGAAAATACTTCACAAAAGAGTCATTTAAATATTAAGAATATGAAAACCAAGGTGAAGCCAAAAGCCCACCTTGGTTATTAAATTTAATTGTTCGCTGCTTCCAATTTGTAAGTCCAGTAGGCTGTGCCATCCTGCGCTTCACTAATATCAACAGTTACTTCCATAATATCTCTGTCTGATCTATCAATGTAAGACAGTACGGTATAAGTGATTGAACCATCTTCAGGCTGAGCTAATTCTTTACCATTAGCGCCTTTATAGAAACCGATATATGCGCCACTACCAGTAACAGTTATCATAGGCAAAGCCTCATCTGTAGCCTCGGTCATGGTGTAAGTAAAGGTTCCACCATCCCAATTTGCTAGCTCTGTTGGCAGATCCGCTATTGCTACACATCCATTAGCCTCAATTCCTGTCATAGTAGCTTCGGTAAATACCTGTTCTTTAACGTCAATGGTAAATCCACCGTTTGCATCAAAAGAGAAAACATCATCAACCAAACAAGGTGCCGCATCTATCCAGGCCTGGTCACTTGTAAACCATGAGCCATTACCTATTCCAGGACCAACTCTCACTGCTCCAGGACCATTGATCACTTTCCATTCCTTTCCTGTAAGATCTGCCTGTGTTACAACTGCAGAACAATTATCGCATGAGTTCCAGCATACCGTACCTACTGTCATGTTGGTTTCGCCTACTGTTAGGAAGCGATTTGTATTACCGTCGTTAGTAACTGTACAAGAAGAGCCTTCGGTTAGTGATTCCTGATCTGCCCAGCTATCTGCTGAGAATTTGTATTCTATTTGGTCACCAACTGGCAATTCAACTGTCACTTGCCAGATACCATCATCATTATCATCTGTCATGGCATTACAGTTACCACACCATCCGTTGAATGTACCATTTAACTCTGGAGTGGTTGCAGTACCTGTGTAGTCGTTCATGTTTACGCTAAATGTTACATTTACAGAAGTTACTTCCTCACATTCATCAACTGTAACTTCAGGCGTTGTGCCATAGCTAACCAACACAAATCTCCAGTATCCTCCAGCTTCAACCAAGGTAGTTTCTAAAACAAGTGTATCAACATCACCTTCAATAATCTCCACAACCTCATACTCCACTGATTCTTGTGGTACTGTGAATTCACCTTCAGAACCAACCTTAGGCAATCCTATAAATCCTCCATTAATTACCAATGATTTTTCAGAAGGAGTGTAAGTGAAGTTATGAGTTCCTGAGTTCCAATCAGACACATCAGTACCAGCACTGTTTACATAATTAGCATTATCACTTGCATCGAAACATGTTACCAATTCAGCTGCCCAGATAGCTCCATCACCAAAGTAATCGCCATTGTTGTCATAAGTAAAGGTACCATCGGTATTGAAAGTCCAGGTATCATCAAACACACACTCTCGCACACAAAGACCTTCATTTCGTCCTGATGCCCACCAGATTTCATTTCTAGCATTGGGCCCTACTTCATAAGGATATCTTCCTGTAGAAACATCAGCGATTAATTGCCATACTTTGCCATCAGTCCCGGTTAGTCGCTCCATCGCTTTGTTAGGGTTCTCGATCTTAATTGTTTCCTTCCTTTCTTTACTTCCAGCTGCACCAGTAGCTGTTAGTGTAACTTCGTAAGTAGCTTCTTCAGCATAGCTGTAAACAGGGTCTTTTTCAGTAGAAGTATTTCCATCACCGAAATCCCATGAATACGTGTCCGCATTCTGAGAGATATTAATAAAAGTAACCTCTTGATAGTTGTCTTCACTAATTTCATAGGTAAATCCTGCGATTACCTCACCTGGTTCCGGTTCGTCTTCACCAAGGTCGCACGACATCATGGTAAGGGCTAATACACCCATAAGTAACCATCCATTTCGGATGACATTTTTTAATTGCTTCTTCATTTTATAGTTATTTATTGATTTGAATTGATAGTACATTATTGAAATAGGTTTGCTTCAGGATAAGTGGAGATCTTAGTTGCTACACTGGTCTCTTCTAGCGATACAGGTATCCATCTATGAGTATCAGAAACATTTCCTGATCTAAGTGCATCATCAAAAAGATCAGAATTCACTCGACCACTTCTAACCAGATCATACCAACGATCACCTTCACCTGCTAACTCTGCACGACGCTCATACCAGATCACTTGAAGTAGTGTCCACCCTTCCTCAGTCATTAGAGTTTGAGCTGTTCTGAAACTACCAGTATTGTCACCAGGACCTACAGCACGCTCCCGCACCATATCGATGTAAGTCATGGCATTGGCATCACTGCCTGTACCACGATGAAGTGCTTCTGCTAACATGAGAAGCACATCCGCATATCGAATAGCATAAGTATTAGCATCCTTAGTCAGGTTAGGGTCGCCACCATTGATATTATTGCCATTATAAGCCTTGTAATTCGAATATTTCTGCTGCCAGAATCCTGTGTAATCCTGAGGGTTGATTTGCGTAACATCAACTACCACAGCACAACCTCCAGCTACATCAGCTTCTAATTCCGGAACGGAAACAATGGCTGCGTCTCTTCTGTATTCATCATCATCTAAAAAGTGACCATTAAGACTTGCCGTGGGAAGCATAAAGCCCCAACCAGCAGCATAATCAGGATGTGCATCACACAAGCCACGGATTCCACAAAGCTGAAGTATACCATTCCCCTCAATTCCTTCAAACCAGCCCCAATCTGATGGCCATAGGTTTGTATGTTGGATCTCAAGTACAGATTCAACAGAATTTTCTGTCTCATACGCAAATAATTCTGCGAAATCATCCACCAGGGCATACTGACCTGAGTTGACAACTTCTTGTAAATATTGAGCAGCCAAATCAAATTTTGCGGGATCATCTCCATCAAGATCAGCCCAATACAAATAAACCTTACCTAAAAGTGCCTGTGCTGTACTTCTTGATGCTCGCCCAATTTCATCATCAGACAGTGAACTTGGAAGCACCTCAATAGCAGCTTTTAAATCATCGGTGATAGAAGTCATGACCTCAGCCATAGAGCTTCTCTGAAGGTTTATATCATCCGGTGTTAGGAGTGTCTCCACCACTGGTAGAGGTCCAAAGTGTCTAAAGAGGTCAAAGTGATAATATGCTCTTAGAAATCTAGCTTCGGCTTTATATTTTTCAACTAATGGACTTTCTAAATTTGATTCAAGAATTACCAGATTAGCTCGAAATATCCCTATATAACTTCTTCTATAAATTGGTAATAGCAGGGTATTACTATTTGTCTCACGGAAGTCATCCAGTTCCTGCCATGCCGGCTGATCGTTATCTGATGGGTCTCCTCCTGCATGAGCATTGTCTGACCTAATCTCGCCAAACATTACCGGCGAAATCCATTGTCCAAATGCCATGGACCATCCAATTGGATCATAGGCTGCAATTAACGCCTCATACATCTGTTCATCACTGCTATAAAAATTTTCTATCAGATATTCATTTACAGGATCTACTTCTAGCAGATCTTCCTTGCATGCGCCACATAACAGCAGTGCAACAATTATTATTTTTGATATTTTCATAACTATATTTTTATTTTTTGCACAGTGATTACATACTGATTTTTATCCCAGCACCTACTGTTTTATTAGAAGGATAGTAACCTTTATCTATCCCAGTATCCAAAACCCAATTATTGGTTCCTACCTCTGGGTCAAAACCGTTGTATTTGGTCATAGTAAGAAGGTTATTCGCGGTTAGATAGATTCTTAAGCCACTGAGTTTCAGCTTCTCCAAAATGTTATCAGGTAAATTGTAACCTAACTGTAGATTTCTTAACCTTAAAAAGGATCCGTCTTCTACATAAAAATCGGAAGGCCTTTGGTTTCTATTTGGATCATTAGAAACTAACCTTGGATAGGCTCCATTCGGATTGGTCTCAGAGTACCTGTCCAACCAGAATGTTTGGTAGTTTGAAAAAGGGATATCAGTGCGTTCATAGGTCCTAAATATGTCATGACCCAGTTGCGTTGAAAACAATGCGTTGAAATCAAAGCCTTTAAAGTCTAAACTAATATTTAGACCAATAATGTGATCAGGCCATGGAGAACCAATTGAGGTAATATCATCAGAGTTGATTATACCATCTCCATTTACATCCTTGAAGATCAGGTCACCAAGCTCCGCATTTGGCTGCAAGAAATCCCCGTCACTGTTGATATGAGCATATAAATCCTCTTGCGTTCTGAAAATACCTAATGTTTGATGACCAACAAAATGCCCTACAGGTTCACCCTCTGTCATCCGGGAAATAATGGCATTTCTTACTGGCCAGTTCCATCCAGGGACAAACAAGGCTGTACTTGGAATGTTGGTGACCGTATTTTTAAATGTTGTATAATTCAAACGTGCATTGATCCTGAAATCACCTAGAGTTTCTCTGAATGAAACAGCTGCCTCAAAACCCCTATTTTGAAATTCTCCTAGATTAGAAATTGGAAGATCCAGAACTCCAGTGTAATATGGAACAACATCATTTCCTAGAAGGTCTTTGGTTGTTTTGATGTAATAATCAAACTCAGTAGATAATTTATTATTAAGAAACTTCAATTCTAATCCAACATCAAACTGTACACTTTCTTCCCATTTCAAATTTGGGTTTGGCAAGGTAGAAGGAGATGATCCCGTGTGAAGCACTTGATCTCTTCCTAATCCATAACTAAATGAATTTTTAACCAATGTGGTGTAGCGCAGATCGGCAATTCGATCGTTTCCATTGACTCCCCAACTCGAACGAAGTTTCGCGAAACTTATGAAACTAGTAGGAAAGAATGCTTCGTCAGAGATGACCCATCCTAAAGAGAGAGACGGAAAAATTCCCCATTTGTTGTTTGCACCGAACCTACTGGATCCGTCTCTTCTCAGGGTTGCGCTGAAGAGATATTTATCTTTATAGTCATACAGTAAACGTCCAAAGTAACTTATTAAATTATAATCAACATTAGCCGTTCCATATGCAAGATCACTTGTATCCCTCCCTGAATTGAGATATTGAAAGTGTTGATTAAATTTTGCCGCCTCAGGAATATTTAAGGTAGATCCACCAGCAGTCCTATAACCCGCATTAATGTATGTTGTACCCAAAACCGCATTGATACTATGTCCACCAAAGTCCTTTTGATAATTCGCATAGTTTTCAAACTGTAGTCTTTGTCCAAACCCATACCCTTGACTTACACTATTGTTAACACTCTGAAATGCATCATGAAAATCGTAATCAGGAGTAAAACTTCTATAGTCATACCAATTGAAATCAATCCCCAGGTCACTGTTTAGTGTCAATCCGTCAATTGGCTGAAACTTAATAAAAACATTTCCCTGAACTTGATCTCCATGACCATAATTATTAGCTAGAAATAATCTACTCAATGGATTAACGTACTCTTTCTGTACCCAGGTAGATTGAGCAAAACCATATTGAGCATTTTCGTCATATACATCGGTCAATGGATCATAGGCAAATGCATCAACAAGTAAAGTTCCGAAAGCGTTGTTTACGCCAATATTCTGATTCTCAGTTCTGTTCAAATAGAGATTCTCTCCAACTGTGAAAAAATCATTTATCTTCTTCGTACTATTTAGACGGATGGCATACCTCTTGTAGTTTGACTTCTCTCCCCCAATCACACCATTCTGATCCCAATATTCAAGAGACAAGTATGAGTTGTTTAAGGAAGCTGACATCCTGTGATTAGTCATAGTTGCCTGATTGAAAATCACATCCATCCAATCAGTATCTAGAGTTTCATCTCCTACATTCGGAAACCCGCGACTGTCTATACCCGCAGTTTGTCCACCATTGGAAAATTTCTCTCTGATAACCTCAACATATTGCTCCGAATTGAGCATTTCAGGGATTTTCCAGGGATTTGAAAAGGAGCTGAATCCTTCATAAGTAAATTGGCCAACGCCTTCCTTACCCTTTTTAGTAGTTATAATGATTACTCCGTTGGCTGCTCTTGCTCCATAAATGGCGGTAGAAGCCGCATCCTTCAATACGTCTATTGATTCAATGTCTGAAGTATTCAGATTATCAATGCGATCTACTGTCAATCCATCTACTATGTACAATGGTGAATTGTCGCCGTTGGTACTAATCCCCCGGATGAA
The DNA here is from genome assembly GCA_040218045.1 of Marinoscillum sp. Classification (GTDB taxonomy): domain Bacteria; phylum Bacteroidota; class Bacteroidia; order Cytophagales; family Cyclobacteriaceae; genus Marinoscillum. The sequence continues at coordinate 56,857 of JAVJQA010000049.1, read as the reverse complement.
CACCATTTTACTCGACCCAGGTTGACCAGATGACTCACCAGCAAGTACTCCTGTAACCTGACCATCCAAAGCAGAGTGAACATTGGGAACTTTGTAGCCTTCTAAATCCTTGGCTTCAACTTTTGAAATTGATCCAGTTGCCACTTTCTTCTGTTGAACACCATAGCCGATCACCACAACTTCACTCAACTCAGAAAGTGAAAGCCTCAGGCTAATGTTAACAACAGACTGATTACCTACTGAAATCTCCTTCGTTTCAAACCCAACGAACGACGCAGATAATGACACATCATCTCCGGTAACAGCTATTTGGTAACGCCCGTCAATATCTGTTATCGTACCATTGGAAGTTCCTTTCTCAAGAATGGTGGCTCCAGGTAATGGAGACCCATCATCAGCATCTGAGACTATTCCGGTGATTGTACGCTCTTGAGCTGCACTTATCAACGCACTAGATACAAGTGCCATGATCAGGAAATGCCTCCATTGAACATTTTTCAAAAGACCCATCTAATTAATTTTGTTTATTGTGTATTTAATAATTTAAGCGTCTCAGTTTTGCCAATTCAAAATCGAAAACGTTTGCACAATGTAGGATGGGTCTCTACAGCAAATCGACAATTACACTACATCAATAATACATCAAGTATATTATTACACCTCAACAATACCACATCAATCGATCCTAAATAATAGGTTTAGAATCTGTTTAAGGCCTTTTTAAATTTTTCTTATTTATATTCCATTTCACAATGAACACATCACCAGTATGATCCTACTTTCCAACAACCCCAAATAATCTATGAGATATCTGATTTTATATCTGAGCAGCCTGTTTGTTGCGTATTTTTCATTCGCACAGCCTGATTTTTATGGTTTTTCCAAAATACCCCTCACAAAAACTTTTAATACCAATGATTATGAAGGTGGAATCCAAAACTGGAGCATTTCTGAAGACCGACGAGGATTTATCTATGTAGCCAATAATTTTGGCCTGCTGGAATACGATGGAATTACCTGGCGGAGGTATAACGTTCCCAATACTACTCGTCTACGATCAGTGTATGTAGATGCTGATGATCGCATTTATGTGGGGGGACAAAATCAACTAGGTTACTTCTTCCCAAATGCAAATGGCACTCTCTCTTTTACAAGCCTTCATGACCTTTTGCCACCAGAAACCCCACAGGTTGAGGATATCTGGAAAGTCATCAAGTATGAGGAAAAAATCCTTTTCTGCTCTTATCAGGGTATTATCCAATATGATGGGACTAAATTGGAATGGATTCCCCGCAATTTTGAATATGAACTTGCTTTTCTTGTCGGAAACACGCTCTTCTGTGACCTGCCTCATGGCGGAATGGCTCAGTGGAATGGCCAGGATTTTGAGTTGTTGCCACAAAGTGATGTCTTGCGAGAAAGTACCATAGCGGCGATTCTTCCTCATAAAAACAATGGATTCCTGATCTTTCAAAAGGATGGTCAAATTTTTCAATTTCGTCAAAGAAAGTTTACAAAGTGGAAGCTTGAATCCGAAGGATTTCTTAGAAACTCACAAATCAATACAGCTGTCTTATTAAAAAACAACAACATTGCCATTGGCACTCAAAACAATGGGTTGCTGATCTTGTCCCAAGAAGGAAAAGCCCTCAAACACTTGACCAAAGGAAAAGGGCTGAACAACAGGACCGTTTTGTCCCTACATGAAGATTCTTTCAACAACCTGTGGGTAGGTCTAAACAATGGCATAACCATGGTGGAATTAGGTTCACCTTTTTCACTGATTGATGAACAGTCCGGTTTGCCAGGCACAGGCTATTGTGCAGTTCTCTTTGAAGAAAAACTGTATCTGGGAACGAGTAACGGTCTATTTTATCAGAAGGTAAACCCAGACCCAATCTCCACTGAAGCCGATAATTATCAATTGATAAAAAACTCAAGTGGACAGGTCTACAATGCTCAAAATATCAATGGAGAATTGTACTTGTCTCATCACAATGGAGGATATACAGTACAAAATGATTATGCAGAACCCTTTTATACAGGCAATGGTGTTTGGAAATTTCATAGCCTAAACGAACCCGGGGAACTACTCATTGGCACTTATGAAGGATTCAGACTACTCAATGATCGAAACAGCTCGAGTAGAATTGGTAATTTTCTTGAATCAAGCAGGGTGTTTGAATTCCTCAATGATTCAACCCTCTTTATGACTCATGGCTATAAAGGTGTATACAAAATCACTTTCAACGGAGACTATACTGAAATTCTGGACACCAAATTTTATGGTGAAAAGGATGGGTTCCCCTCTAATATATTGATCAATGTTTTCAATCTTGGCAATCAATTGGTATTTGCCGCTGAGCGAGGTATTTTTTCATATGATGGATCCGGTGACTCCCTAAAACATATTACTGTTTTAGAGGCGCAGTTAGGTGACGATATACATGTCAGTGAGCTTTCACAAGACTTATCCGGAAATATTTACTTCCTTTCGGACAGAGAAATGGGTTATCTGGAAAAAACCCCTTTTGGTGGGTACAAGAAGCATTCTGCGATGTTTAGTAGGATCAAAAAATTTCTCTCCGATGACCTGGAGAACATTAGCATTATTGATCATCAGAATGTGTTTTTTGGAGCCAAAGAGGGATTCATTCACTACAATCCTAGTTTAGAAAAAGTCTACAATCAACCATTCACAACCTACATCAGATCAGTAAGTGCAAAAACAGATACCGCTGAAACACTGTATGGTGGAGCTGGCGCAATACTGTACGAAGAACCAATTTCCTTACCTGCCTATTTTACTTCATTGCGGTTTCAGTTTGCTGCTCCATACTTCGATGGTCAGGATGAGCTAGTATTCCAATATCAGCTTGAAAATTTTGATAAAATATGGTCAGAATGGTCTTCTGTCACCGAAAAGGAGTACACTAATTTGTCGCAGGGGGATTACATCTTTAAAGTGAGGGCTAAAAATGTCTTTGGAGAAATAAGTGAGGTGGCCAGCTTCGAGTTGAGAGTTTATCCTCCATGGTACAGATCACAGATAGCTTATATCGCTTATGCCTGTATACTCATTCTGGTATTCGGGTTGTCTATGTTTATCCTGGACATCAAACACAAGAAAGAAAGAGCCAAACTAACTCTAAACCAAAAGAGAGAACTTCTCAAGAAGGATCACGAAATTGTGGAGGTATCCAAAAAATCAGAGGAACAGATTTCTCGTCTGAGAAATGATAAGCTAAGAGCAGAGATTGATCACAAAAACCGTGAACTCGCAACCACTACCATGCACCTGATCAATAAAAATGAATTTATGCTCACCATCAGGGATGCAATAAAAGATTCGTCCAAAAATGGCAGTAAAGACACATTTAAGAAGATCATTCGTGATATCGATCGAAATCTATCTGAAGATGAGGGATGGGAACAGTTCACCAAACACTTTGACCAGGTTCATGGAGAATTCCTGAATAACATTAAGAGAGAACACCCTACCCTTACACCACAGGAAATAAAACTCTGCGCTTATCTGAGAATGAACATGACCTCTAAGGAGATTGCCAATCTGCTCAACATTTCTGTTCGTGGTGTGGAAATCAGCCGTTACAGATTGCGGAAAAAGCTTGATATTAGCCGGGACACGAATTTAATAGACTATATGCTCGAATATTCATAAATGAAACAGTCAATTATTACACTTTTCCTTCTCTCAGCATCATATAGCGGATTTGGACAATCCTTGCTGGTTTTCACTAAAACCAATGGCTATCGCCATGAAAGTATCGAGACTGGGATGAAAACCCTTGAGGGCATAGTCAAGGAACTGGATTTCGAAATCAAGTTTAGTGAAGACTCTCTCGATATTAATCAGGATCAACTGGACTCTATCGATGTACTAGTCTTTTTAAGCACCTCCGGGGACATTCTGAATGATGATCAGCAGCAAGTTGTAGAACATTTCATCAAACAAGGAAAAGGGTTCGTGGGAATTCATGGTGCTTCAGCTACTGAATATGATTGGAAATGGTACGGAGAGCTTGTAGGTAGGTTTTTTGTTAATCACCCCAGAGTCCAAGCTGCTACTGTTAATATAAATCAGGATGATCCAATCACCCAGAACCTACCTAAATCAATGATCATCACAGATGAATGGTACAATTTTAAGACACCGTTTCCCGAATCTCTTCATATACTGATGACTCTTGATGAATCAACTTATGATGGCGGAACAATGGGTGAACTTCACCCAGTCACCTGGTATCATGAGTTTGATGGTGGAAGGGCCTTTTATACAGCCCTCGGGCATACGGAAGAAACGTTTCAGAATGAACATTTTAGAGAACTACTCAAAAGAGCTATCAAATGGACTTTAAATAAATAATTACCAATCTCTTTGGATTTTGATTTTAATGTCATGCGGAGCAGTTTCATCCCCTCCAAAGTATGGCCATAGCATATAGTATGCCCCTTGATCACACGTGCTGCCACGCGGCATAACCACTTCATCCAATTCATTAAGTTTGAAACGATACGTCTCTTTTGTAATTGCAATCTCATAACTGGACGGCTCATTGAGCGGCACTACCCCTACCAACTCAGAAAACCGCTCTCCATTCACATACACATAAGCATGAATTTCCAGTAGATCATCAAGCCACCTCCAACCAAACCGGGCACTATTTACATGATGAACTGAGTTACAGTCAGAAAAGCCCATCAACTTATTGATGTCATACTGATTAACTGGATCTTCTGTTTGATAGATAGCCGATTCATCAAAAATAGCCTTAAAGTAGCACTTAGTGCTTTGTAGGGTCTCTGCACGCAGGGATTGACCATGTGAACCTTCCGGAAGTAAAAATGAGGTGTATGGCTCGCTATACTCAGGTTCGCATCCAAAAAGTGAAAGGGAGATCAATAAAACAAGAAATAGTCGCATGCCAATCATAGAGTAGTTAATATTAATTTGGCTGAAACGGCAGCTTCCTGAGCGCGAATACCAGCAGATATTGCCAGTTTCACATGCTTCATCAAAGTATATCTTGTTGTCAATTCAGGGGTGGCAATCAAAAACCGATTGTTAACAAGGCCTGTCTTTAACTCACCACAAAACTGTATTTTTCCACATGTAGAGATGGGTATTTGAATGGATGTCCCGACGAACGGATAGTTATCTTTTCCGCTTTCATAAGAAAAGTTGTTTGAAGACTGAACAAAGCCACCAAGTCCAAATCCCTTTCTGGTAACATATCGTAGCTCATAACCCTTCTGAAGGCCCATTGCAGTCTCCTGAACGTAAGTAACCGCTTCCCCTCCCTGGGCCATTACTTTAACTGATCGGCCTGATCCAAGTATCAAACAAATAGTAAGCGTAATTTTTAATAGTATAGTTAGCATGTCAGTGTTCGTTTGTTATAACCATTCAAAGTTGGGTCATCCAATAGCCAAATACATCAGTATTTATCCAAGATTGAATTTTGAGGAAAACACCCATACCACTGCGTAATTCACGTACTCAAGCAATTAAATCTTTGATTTAAAGACCTGAATAAGGATTTTTGATCATCCCTTTGCTCCTGGGGGCATTCAATCTATAATTAGCATTATAGTACATCCTATTCCGTAGGTATTTTAAAACTATTTTCGCTTAAATCATTTATATACCTGTGTCATCGCTTCTTTCGACGTAATCAACTGTTACTTTTTTACACCAACCCGTAAAACAGTAAAATATTTCGTCAAATTTCGATAATCGTTTCTTTTCTAGTCGATAAATTGCGATGCATCCCATTGAATACAAATAAAATTCTCCAAACAGGCATGGATACTACCATCAAAAAAATCAACAAACTTCTAGTTGCCAACCGTGGTGAAATCGCCATTCGTGTACTAAGGGCTGCTTCTGAACTCAAAATCAGAACTGTAGCAATGTACACTTATGAAGATCGCTATTCACTTCACCGATACAAAGCCGATGAAGCCTACCAAATTGGAAAAGATGATGACCCACTGAAGCCCTATTTGGACATAGAAGAAATCATAACCCTGGCGAAAAAAGAAGAAGTAGATGCCATACATCCCGGATATGGTTTCCTATCAGAAAACGTTCACTTCGTCAGACGGTGCCAGGAGGAAGGGATCATCTTCATAGGTCCGGATCCAGAGGTGATGGATCAACTGGGAGACAAGGTGAAAGCCAAACAGGTTGCACTTAAAGCAGATGTCCCCATAATCCAGGATAGTCAGGAGGATGTAACCAGCTATGAAATAGCCAAAAAAGAAGCAGAAAGAATTGGGTTTCCTGTGATGGTAAAAGCTGCCGCTGGTGGTGGCGGACGGGGCATGCGTGTGGTGCGTACTCCCGATCAATTAGAAGGGTCATTTCACGAGGCACGGGGAGAAGCCAAAAAGGCGTTTGGAGACGATACTATTTTCATTGAAAAATTCATAGACAATCCCAAGCATATAGAGGTGCAGATCATGGGAGATAACTATGGAAACCTGGTTCATCTGTATGAACGGGACTGTTCGGTACAGCGTAGGTATCAAAAAGTAGTAGAGGTAGCTCCTTCCGTCGGCTTGAAAGATGAAACCCGAGAAAAACTTTATGAATACGCACTGCGAATTACCAAACAGGTCAACTACAACAATGTAGGGACTGTGGAATTCCTTGTGGATGCAAATGAAAATATCTACTTTATAGAAGTCAATCCGAGAGTCCAGGTAGAGCATACCATCACTGAAGAAATCACCGGTATTGATATTGTGAGATCTCAAATAGAAATAGCCAGAGGTTACACCCTAGATGATCCGCGCATCTTTATCAAGAGCCAGGAAGATATCAAGATCAATGGATATGCCATTCAATGCAGGATTACAACGGAAGATCCTGAGAACAATTTCAAGCCTGATTATGGCCGTGTAATCGCTTATAGATCGCCAGGTGGTTTTGGTATCAGACTTGATGCAGGCAACTGCTACGCAGGGGTTACCATCTCACCTTTTTTCGATTCCATGCTCGTGAAAATAACTGCTTCAGGTAGAACCCTGAAAGGTGCTTCACTCAGGCTTCAAAGAGCTCTTTCTGAGTTTAGGATCAGAGGAGTAGTGACCAATAAAGGGTTCCTGGAGAATGTGCTGAACCACGAAGTGTTTTACAAAGGAAAAGCCACTGTAAAGTTCATAGAAGACCATCCGGAACTCTTCCAGATGAGACGCTATATGAACCGTGCAACCAAACTGCTCAACTATCTGGGTGAAGTGGCTGTAAATGGAAATCCGAATGTCAAACGCATTGATCCATCAGTAAAGTTCAGGACACCTAAAGTACCTGATTTTGACAGACGTGGGGAGTTTCCAAAAGGAACCAAACAAATCCTTGATGAAAAGGGGCCAGAAGGACTGGCACAATGGGTCAAAGATCAAAAGCAAATACTCTTCACTGACACTACTTTTCGAGATGCTCATCAGTCGCTCTTAGCTACCCGAATGAGGTCTCTGGATATGCTCAATGTTGCCGAGGGGTTTGCGAAAAACCATCCGAATGTATTTTCACTTGAAATGTGGGGTGGAGCCACGTTTGATGTTAGTATGAGGTTCTTGAATGAGAACCCGTGGGATCGGCTTAAAAACATCAGGAATGCTGCTCCTAATATACTTCTTCAAATGCTGCTTCGCGGGTCAAATGGAGTTGGCTACAAGGCCTACCCGGACAACCTGATCCAAAAGTTCATTGAGAAGAGTGCTGAAAATGGCATGGACGTATTCCGCATATTCGATTCTTTAAACTGGGTGGAAGCGATGAAAGTAAGTATCAAAACTGTACGTGAACGCACCAACTCAGTAGCTGAAGCCTGTATTTGCTATACTGGAGATGTCCTGAGCAAGGACACCAAATACAACTTACAGTATTACCTCGACATGGCTAAAACACTGGAAAACGAAGGTGCGCATATTCTTGCAATCAAAGATATGGCCGGCTTGCTCAAGCCATATGCAGCCACAGAGCTGGTAGGTGCATTGAAAAACCATATTGGTATCCCAATCCACCTCCACACCCACGATACCTCTTCTATGCAGGCTACCACTTACCTAAAAGCCATTGAGGCAGGTGTGGATATAGTGGACACGGCAATTGCCTCTATGTCTGGTTTAACTTCTCAACCAAACTTCAACTCCATAGCCACAATACTTGAAGGACATGAAAGAGACCCTAAAATCAATGTAGCTTCCCTGAACCAATACTCCAATTACTGGGAAGATGTCAGGCAATATTATTACCCATTTGAGAGTGGTTTGAAGGCTGGTACTGCAGAAGTGTATCAGCATGAAATACCAGGAGGACAATACTCCAACCTCAGGCCACAGGCTGCAGCCTTAGGGCTTGAAGATCAGTTTGAAGAAGTGAAAAAAAACTATGCCATTGTCAATAAGCTTTTCGGGGATTTGGTAAAAGTGACCCCATCAAGCAAAGTGGTTGGAGATATGGCCATTTTTATGACCTCTAATAAACTGACTGTAGCCGACATTATGGAGCGCGGGGACTCACTGTCATTCCCTGACTCAGTGATCAGCTTGTTTAGAGGAGAGCTGGGCCAGGCACCAGGTGGCTTTCCACAGGATGTCTCTAAGGTGGTACTTAAAGGTGAGAAACCATTCACCGATCGACCGAATGCACACCTCCCCGAGGTGGAGTTTGAAAAAGAGTTCACTGAATTCCAGAAGAATTTTGATGAGTACTGTGATGAACTGGACTTCTTGTCTTACAAGCTTTACCCTAAAGTCTTTACAGACTTTTACCAACATTGGAAAAAATACGGAGCGGTATGGCAGCTCCCAACCAAAGCATTCTTCTTTGGGCTTGAGCAAGATGAAGAACTGTTTGTGGAAATTGGAAAAGGCAAGCACATCATCATCAAACTCCAGTACATCTCTAAGCCGAATGAAGACGGGAAATGTAAAGTCTACTTCGAGCTAAATGGTCAGACACGAATCATTGAAGTACGTGATCAGCAATACAAAGTCACCAAAATATTGCATAAAAAAGCCACAGAAGACCATGAAGTTGGTTCGCCACTACAAGGAAGACTTGCTGAAATTAAAGTAAAGGAAGGCGATAAAATCAGCACCAAGCAACCGCTTTTCGTAATAGAAGCAATGAAAATGGAATCAACGGTCACGGCCATCACATCGGGTGTAGTTAAAAAAATCCACCTCAAGGCCGGGGATATGGTAGAGCAGGATGACCTGGTGATAGAGCTAGGCTAAAGGCACAATACCCTCCATTAACATTAATGGAGGGCATTGCTAGATTATTTTTTCAACTGAACTGGAGCCTCGCTATAATAATTCTGCAAGGTATAGAAAGCTTTCTTTCTGATTCCCTGATCGGAGATTAGCCCTTTCCGGTTCCAATAATCCTGAATGTTAGGAAGCGGACGCCGAGCCGAGAAGAAGTCCATCAAAATCCACGGTGTGGTACCTCTCAGGAAAGGGATTCCTTTAAGCATCTCAATATTATTCTTGTATACAGCTTCCTGATACTCCTCGGTCCAGCGTTCATTTATATCGCCATGCATTCCCTGCAGTGCACCACCACCAAATTCGCTTATTATCAAAGGCTTATCATAAATTGTCTTCCATTCCTGTCCGGCACACGATTCTGGTGTACCACCATACCAGCCGCAGTAATTGTTAATCCCAATAACGTCGAGGTTCTGCCCAAAAGGGTCATCAATTACTCTAAAACCGTCTTTAGTGTGTGGCTCAAGCGCCCCAGTCAATAGTCTGGCTTTATCCATTTCACGCACTTTGGCAGCCAGGTTCATCAAAAACTTTGTCCTGGGCTCACTAATAGGGGTTTCATTAGCTACTGACCACATGACAATAGAGGCACGGTTTTTATCCCTATTGATCATATCCACAAGCTGATTCTCTGCATTGGCATAGACCGCTTCATTTTCCCAATCTATAGTCCAGTAAACGGGTATCTCCGACCAAACCATAATTCCCATTTGATCTGCCAATCGCACCATGTCTTCATTGTGGGGGTAATGAGCTAACCTTACAAAATTGCACCCGAGTTCCTTTGCCCAGTTGAGCAAGGTGTAACACTGCTCCGGAGCTATTACCCTACCAGCAGTAAAGGGCGCAACCTCATGAATAGAGATCCCTTTAAGGAAAACTGACTCACCATTGAGCAGGATGTCCTGACCATCAACTTCTATAGACCTGAACCCAATCTGATCCCGAAGTACCTGATCGCCAAGTGAAAGATTTATATTATAAAGTTTTGGGTTCTTATCAGACCAAAGTTCTATTTTCGCTTTAAAATTCAATTTCACACGCCCTGTTTTATCTGGTTTACCAGAAAGGTTGATTCTCAACTCTGGAATCTCAACCTTAACTTCGTCATAGACCGATCCATCCAACTGAACCCATCCCTCCACTTCTTCTCTTGAACCTTTCTTAAGCTGAATAAAGTAGTCTCTAATGAATGTCTGTGGTAATTCTACCAACTTCACGGATCGTGTAATCCCCCCAAAGTTGTACCAATCACTGTTAACTGTGGGGATCTGATCAGGTTTACGTGCGTTATCCACTTTCAGGATCACAAAGTTCTCGCCTGATTTCAAATGCTCCGTTACCTCAAAATTGAATGGAGTAAAACCTCCCTGGTGCTCTCCTAATTTTTCACCATTCAAATAAACTTTGGCGTCATAATTAACTGCTCCAAAATACAAGTAAACCCTTTTGTCTGAAGGCTGATAGTCAAATGACTTCTTATACCAAATAGTACCCTCATAAAAGAAAAGGTTGTCAACCTGCGAATTCCAATCTCCTGGCACATTGATCTGGCCTGCTTCACTAAAATTATACTCTACGAGATCACTTGGATTTTGCTGTTGTTGGTTTTTGAAGAACCCATTTGGGTTTACTTGATACCGATAATTGTAGTATCCATTTTCCATGGGGTCTACAATATATTTCCATTTTCCATCAAGAATTGTCACGTCACGATTAGCCACGTTGGTAAGTAATGGACTCTGCGCTTGTAGGGTAATGGAAATAACTGCGCAAGAAAAAATGAATAAAATCCTGAATCTCGTTTTTAATCTGAATAGCATAAAAAATGTCTGTTAGTTCAACTTTGCCAAGTTAAAAAATCAATTGGAATTGCCTCTATCCCAAAGTGAGTCCGTTTGATTCTTCGATTTTCACTTTAGTCCTAAGCCAAATGAAAAATGGATTTAGTCAAATGGATTAGTCCTGCTTTGTCAAGTTATAACACAGATGCTGAAACAAGTTCTGTATGACCCCTAGTTTGATAGAACGAAGAGTTAAACTAAGTAACTTCATACTGAATTCATTTCAATATTTGAACTTGACAATGTAGGATTAGTTAATAAAACCTGTTACAAATAGAAGAAGAAACAGGTATAAATAAGTCCAAATGAAGGACTACAAAAATTCAAAACGATGTGATTGGAAGCTTTTTTAACTGAACGGAAGAAAAAACCAACCTGATTCTTGGTGTGTGAATATTTACCATGGCCAATTACTGTTCAAAAGAGCATCCTCTCCCCTTGTTTGGCTGGAGTTCACTCTACTGATTTAAAGTGCGTATTGAGTATTTTGAGCATACTCTGCTCATTGAGGTACTTGGTAGCAAAATCCGACACGACACCCAGTGAAGACGCCTTGTCCCGATCATCCGGATTTAAGGACGATGAGACCATTACTACCACATGGGATTTACCAAGATTGTCAAATTGCTTGTACTCATCCAGAAAATTCCAACCATCCATTACAGGCATGTTGATATCAAGTAAGATCAAGTCAATGCTATAATCTCTTTGCGATTTAAGGAGTTCCAATGCAGATTGTCCATCATAAGAGATCTCAACTCGTTCTGCACAATTCATTTTTTTGATCAGCCGCGAATGAAAGAAATTACAATCCTCATCATCATCTACCAATAGTATACAATCCAACTTTTTCATTGCAATCCAAAATGTGTTTATAAAAACTTATCGCAAGGTGATATTTTGGTTATTCAAATATGGCAACTACTTTGGTAAAACCAAGGTGAATTTGGCTCCTAAATTAGTCTGGGCTTCAGCCAATATCTCTCCTTTATGGATTTCGGCAATTTTAGCACTCAAAGCTAACCCTACTCCATTTCCCGGAAAGTCCCTTTCGGTGTGAAGTCTCTGAAATACTCTAAACAATTTGTGATGATTGACCATATCAAAACCAACTCCATAATCTTTTACACTAATCATCACTTTTTCACCATTGGTTTCTCCAAAAATCTCCACATCCCCATTTTCAGAATCCCTGCTAAATTTCAAAGCATTATCTACCAGGTTGTCAAATAACTGGGAGAGAGTAGTTTGATCTCCTCTAACTATGGGCAAATCGGACAACTTAATCCTACTTCGCTCATGGACAGGCAGTTTTTTCATCACTTTTGAGAGCAATGTGTTTGTGTCTACTTCAGTGATTGTTAACTTCTGCTGTACTACCCTACTAAACGCCAGAAGATCATCAATTAGTCTTGTCATTTTGGAGCTATTGAATACAATCCGATCCAACATCCTATTCCCAATAGGATCAAAAACCTGATTATAATCTTCCTGCAATATTTCCACATAACCCTTTATAGCCAGCAGTGGCGCTCTAAGATCGTGAGATAGCGAATAAGTCAATCCCTTCAACTCCTTATTGGCTGTATCAAGCTCAATAGTCCTTTCCTGTATTTTGTATTCCAGGACGGTGTTTAGGTCTTTCAGGTCTTTCTTACTGGTCTCCTCCTCAGTAATGTCATGACATATGCCTGTCATCCGCAAAACACCTTCTTCTTCAAATACTTTACCATGTTCCTTTATGATTCGCTCACCAGATTTACTGACTACTCTGTATTTGGTATGATATTCTCCTCGATCAGCCAGAACCTGATCCAATAAATCCCGCAAAGGATCTAAATCCTCCGTGTGTATTTGTTGGAAAAACTGATCGCCATCACCCGTAAAGTCAGCTCTAGCCATTTCAAAAATCTCAAACATCTTATCATTCCACTCCAACCGGTTGTCCATTTCGGTCCAATGCCAAAACCCTACTCCACCTGCATTGAGCGCCATACTAAGCAACTCGTTGCTTCGTTTGAGATCATTTTCCAGTTGCTTTTTTTCATTGATTACATCTGTGGAAAGTATCAAACCACCGATGCGCCCATTCTTATCGTGCCAGGGTAAAATTTCCCACTTAAACCATACAGTGAGTCCATTATTGGTGACAATCTTATCCTCATCATTTTTAAGCTGCTCACCCTTGAGCGCTCTTGTGATGAAGTCTTTCCATTCTAGATTTTGAAATTGCTCTGACAATTCATAGAGTGATCGACCTACTATATCCTGATTGTTGAGCTTGTAGTCTTTGTACCAGCGATCACTTGCCACCAGGTAATTAAGATTCCTGTCAAACATCGCAATGGCTCCAGGTGCATATTTGACAAAAAGTGAGATCAGACTTTCAACATGTTTCCTTTCCGATACTTCCTTGATCAACTCTGTGGTCAATCTCGAAGAAAGTTCATTTCCAGATTCCTGATTCATTAATTGCTATCCATTATTTAATCAAAATATTGGGTGGCTTCAAAAAAGTAATACCTCTAGCTGATTTATCAGTAAGATACTACAGGGTTTTTATACGATCAAGTAATGTGCTCCTATGAGAATTGCTAACCGGTATGATTTTATCACCTATCAGCAAATTACCATGGTCAATGTTTTTAATCCTGTCAATTCTTACAATAAATGAACGATGGACCCGAACAAAATCTCTAGCGGAAAGAGCTGCCTCTGTATCCTTTAATTTTCCATATACTACATGAATTCGCTCCGGGGTATGAATTTTTACATAATCTCCATAAGCCTCTACATAAAGGATGCTTTTGGTTTCGAGGTTTACCAGTAGAGAGTCTGATTTGATAAAGATATTATTGGAATCTTCTCCTGGCACAATTTTCTTTTGATCAGCTAAATCGATCGCTTTGTTTACAGCTTTCAAAAACCTTCCGTAGTTTTTAATTGGTTTTAGGAGATAATCGGTCACATCAAATTCAAATGCTTCTAGTGCAAACTTTTCCTGGGAAGTGATCAGTATGATTTGTGGTTTAACATCTAAGTTCCTCACAATGTCCATACCTGAAAGATTCGGCATTTGGATGTCGAGGAATACCATATCTGGTTTTAATGTTGTGATTGCTGTTGCTCCTTTGATGGCATCATCGTAAGTATCTATAAGTTCAAGAAACTCTGTTTTTGCGATAAGGGATGAGATGATTTTCAGGGCAACAACATCATCATCTATTGCTATGCAAGTATATCTCCGGTTCATTATAGATAAAACTACTAATTTTTAGTAGCTCCATCCACAACAGTGTTAAAGAATTCACGGCTTTCTACCGGTTTATACAAATAGCCAGCTATAAGGGAGCCAAAAAGATCAGATTTAAGTTCCCGATTACCGGTATAAACGATTATTTTGGGAAAATTGTCCAACACTTCCAGCATTTCATATCCATCCAGTCCAGGCATATTAATATCTAAAAAGATAAGATCTGGTTTATGCTTGGCAATGGACACTGCACCAGATGCTGATCCATTGCACTCATCGATAATCTGTAAATCGGGATGGCCGGCAATAAGCCCTCTTAGGAGAGCTCTCGCTCCCTCATCATCATCAATTATTATACATCGTACTTTATGATTCATATCTATCCAGGTCTTTTAAGGCACGCTTAGCCAGTGGTAAAAAAATATCCAGCTCCTTTTTAAATTGGTCTTTACTTTGCTGAATTGCCAGCTGTTCCAATTGCTGAAGCATCGTAGAGAGGTCTTTCCTTTCCACACTCATAAAATTCGGTTTCAGTTTATGCGTAATTCTTTCAAGGATTTCCCAATTCTCTTGATTAAATGCATTTTCCATCTCGTCAACCTCAGGTTTCACGGATTCTAAGATAGTCCTAAAAATGTCCTCTGCTATTGATTGATCACCTCCAGATATATTGAACAAGTAGGGAAACTCAACTTCACTGATCGAAACCCCATCAACCTCTGAACCTTGAAAATCAATCACCGAACAATCAAACTCCATTAGCAGATTTTCTGATTGGTGAATTTCCAGTTCGAAAGGCGAATAAAAGTCTGCATAATCAAGCTTCTGCGACTTAAATATTGCTAACAACTTAGACCTCTTAGGGTCATAGTCCACTACTATCGTAAGATCAGAGTTTCTATTGTTATCGATAAGGCAATGGCTCATATGCAAAAGTGATACTAACACCTGCATTCGATTCCCTAATAGGAATTTTGATGAAAACTGAACCTCTACATTCAACACAATTCCATTTTCTCTGGCAAAGCCTAGTAAAGCCAATTTCAATACACCAGAAATGTGATCAATTCTAAATGGTATAAATTCATTATCAATTCGTTCATGCTCCAGATAAGTCAACATCCATTCAAAGTACTCTTCCAAAAGACGAAAAGCAGGAGTTTCCCTAACCTCCGAAGTACACTTAATCCCTGCGGCACAGCATAAATGAAATGGCCTCAGAAGTTGCGATGCAGGATTCAATTCTTTATTCATTTAGGTTGCTGGTTGATTTCAGTTAGTAAAAAACGGCTTTTTGGCTAATCAAATATATTTCCAATAAGTATCAAATCAATTTTCACTCGTTAATCAAGTACATTTAGGCGTTAAATAATTGACTTCTCCAGTTGATCTAATCGAACGACAGGAGAATGGCCTCCATTCGTGCCATTACTTCGCTATTCACCTTTTCACCATCATATAATTCATCTATTATCGGGATTGCACCGTTCTTATTAAGCTCTTTTAAGTGTAAAAAGGTGCTGCGCATAGACTTCTTATCATCCTTGCTGATCGATTCTTTTAGCTTTTCGAAATGTAACCTCAACTGCTCAAACAGATGATTCTTAAGATAATTCTCAAAAACCTCATCACCCAGGCAGATTTTTTCTATCACATCCTGGTCTATAAGATTTTCCATGACTGGTTCTACTGCCAACCTTATGGCATTATTCATAATTTTCGCATAAAGATCATCTGGATCGAAAGGTTTGCCAACATACCCATTCATACCTGATGACACAACCTGCTCCTGTACTCCCAACAGAACTGATGCTGTCAAAGCAAAAATTGGAATGGTCTTATAGTTTTCGCCTCCAAGTGCACGTATCCGGCGGGCTGATTCAAACCCATCCATTACCGGCATTTGGATATCCATTAAAATCATGCTGTAAAGGCGTTGTTGAACCATCTGGACAGCTTCGGCACCATCATTGGCAAAGTCATATTTAATTGCCCATCTATCAAGGAATTTGGAAAGTACTTTTTGATTTCCGTCATGGTCTTCGGCAATTAATAGTCGGATTCTTTCTGCTCCAGAATTGTGATTGATATTGATCAGGTCAGCATAGGTAGCGTCAAGAGACTTAACTTCCCCAATGGGCAGAGTAAGATCAAAAAAGAAGACTGAGCCTTTACCCTCTTCGCTTTCCACATAAATTTCAGATTCCATCAGGTTCAATAGTTTCTTGCAGATGGATAAGCCCAGGCCTGTACCTCCAAACTTACGCGTGACACTCGAACTGGCCTGCGTGAAGTTTTCAAAGATGGTCGTTAATTTATCGGTAGGAATACCAACTCCCGTATCTGTTACTTTTACAGATATTGTCACGTCAGAAGCCGTCTTCTCCTTCTGAGCAAATTCCATTCTCACAAATCCTGATTCGGTAAACTTGATAGCGTTACTCAATAAATTGGTGAGAATTTGGGTAATCCTAACAGGATCCCCCTTGAAATACTCAGGGAGTCCGCGATCATAATCAAAGAATACTACCAGGTCTTTCTCATTGGCTCTCAACTGCAGTATCTGATAGACACTTGAAGCCACCTCTTTCAAGTTAAAATCAATCTCTTCCAGATCCATTTTGCCAGCCTCTATTTTATTGAAATCAAGAATATCATTGATAAGTGTCAGCAGATTGCTACTGGAGAATTTCAGGAGCTTAAGGTTCTCAAATTGTTCTGGTTTGGGTTCATCATCTATCAGAATATTGGATATCCCAATAATGGCATTCATTGGAGTCCGTATTTCATGACTCATGGTAGACAAGAAAAGGTCTTTAGCATGTGAGGCGCGTTCGGCTTCATCACGGGCTATCTTCAGTTCCTGCTCCTGAAGGACCTGATAGGTAACGTCTTCTGTGAACATAATGATTCCACCGATGCTACCTTGTCCGTCATACCACGGACGTACCTCCCATTGTATCCACTGCTTCTCTCCATCAGCCCGCCGGAACAGATCTCGCTCTCTTCGAATAACTTCGCCATTCAAGGCACTTTGATGTACCTTTTTCCAATCCTCATTGATCTCTGGAAATACCTCGTAATGACTTAACCCCACTAATTCCTTGTCATCAAGAAAGTATTCCTGGTTCCACTGAACACTGGCCGCTAGGTATTCTACTTTCTCGTTGAACATGGCAATGGCCGCCGGTGCTGATTTCACAAAGGCTTTGAGGGTATCTTTTTCAGCAATCAGGCGGTTTTCATAGTGCTCTCTTTCTAAAATTGATCCTACCCATCCAGCAAGAAGGTTTACGAAATCAGTCTCGTCCGTATCAAAGGGTTTTTCGTTTGTGGATGCAAAGTTGATGGTGCCATATTTACTATCTTCCAGTGGCACAATGGCTCCCACACAGGACTTCACTCCTGCACCAAGGAGCGTTGTAAACCCCTTAAACGACCAATCTTCAAGATTACTCAAACCCAGTGTTTCACCTTTTTCATAAACAAATGCCGCAAAAGAATTATGCAATGAAAAGGTCATCCCTTCGTTGAAGGTTGTCTGCCTGAAATGATCGTAGAGCACCTCCATGGTCACTTTCTCATCGTCTATTTTTGACAAAAAGCCAATGGGCATTTTTAGATAGTCAGAGGTCAACTCCAATGCCTCCCTGATCTTCGCATTAACTGAAAGGTCCCGGTTAGATGATATCTTGTTGAGTAGTTGCAGTCCCTGACGATACCGCTCAGCCCGGTCGTTGAGAAGTTTCTCTTCAGTGATCTGCCTGGCAAATACCGAAACTCCGGTTATTTCTCCTTTATCATTCAAGATGGGATTAAAATATTTTTTAAATACAGCTCTTTCACCGTGTATTTCCAATTGGTACTCCACTGCAAATTTCTCTCCTGCGAGCGAACGGTCATAATATTCTTTCAGGTCATCAAACTTTACATGCCCCCTGTCAATGGCACTTTGACCCATCTTAGGCTCCTCACCCGTCAATTGGTAAATTAAGTTGGAATAGACACCATTGATTATTATAAAATTCAAATTTTTATCTACTGACCAAATAGCATCATCTGTATTTTCAATAATCCCTACTATATTTTCCCTACTCCGCTGGTATTGCTCCTGACCTTGGGCTAATTTTAAATTGGTAGTGCGCAGTTGGATGAGTGTTGAAACATGCTTGGCCAGAATTTTCAACGATTCCAATTTGTCCGCTGTAAGTTCATTGGGCTTGTCATCAATCACACAAAGCGTCCCTAATGGATTCCCATGCATGTCTTTGAAAGGCATCCCAGCATAAAAGCGAATAAAAGGCTTACCTTCTGTCAATGGGTTATCCTTAAACCGCTCATCATTATAAGTATCATTAACAACCATCGCCTCGTCTGGTTGATTAATAGCATGGGCACAAAACGCCCAATCCCTGGGGGTTTCAGTCTCTTCCATTCCCACCTTAGATTTAAACCATTGACGCGTCTCATCCACAAGTGTGATCAAAGAAATGGGCATTTCGGTGATCTGGGATGCTAGTTTGGTAATATTATCAAATTCAACTTCAGGAAGCGAGTCTAACAGGTCCAGTGACTTTAGGGATTGCAGTCGTTTCTTTTCGTTAGTTGGAATTTCGGGCAATAACATATGTCTAAAATACATACAATAACGAGAAATCAACTTCAAAGTGAAACCTATATAAATAAAAAGGTCTGGTGTAAATAAACCAGACCCAATTCCAACCGATTCATTGCTGTGCCCAACATCACAATGAATCTAAGTGTAAAATTAGATTTAAACAGACCTCACAATAGCTCAAACTCGTTGAGTGGTGGTATTTTCTGGTTGAATTTTAAGTTGTAGGGATTTTCACTTACCTATTGTTACTTCTTCCCAACATTCCCGGGCAATTTCACAGAGTAAAAGTGCCTGTGTCCACCTATCATTTTTTTCGAAAACCCGACCAGATTCATTGACAACCTGTGCATAATAGTATTCAGGTGAGAGCAACTCTGGTGTAAAACAAAGGAAATCACCCGGCACTGCGCTTGTCAGAAACCCCTTAAATGATCTCTTCCACATCTCCTTGAAATGCTCCACATATGGTGATTTGTCACTCCTGTCTATAGAAACCTGAATACACCCAGGGTTACCGATCCGGCCATGCATGAACCTAACACGTGATAAAACCGGCTCGATGAAACTCAACTTTTCATCAAAATCCCCATTGACCATTTCCAAACCGGTATACCAGTGTGAAAAATCACCATTGAACCGAACCTCAGGGAACCTCTTGACTATCTGGACTGTTCGCCATATGTCCTGGGTGATCGTAGCTCTATGCGTTTCTATATAAATCGGAAAATCGTTTTTTTCAGAAGTGGACAGGACATACTCCACAAGTCGATTGGCTTCATCATCATCTTCCATTCCCCAGCCCACATGCACAGTGGCACAATCCATGAGAGAAGATTTCCATTCAATGATCTTTTGATCCAGATCACCGATTTTGTTTACACGATGCTGTGCTGTAATTCGCAAACCATTATTTGTACACAATTGTGCATCACCATCCTGAACTCCGGAGAAGCCGGCTTCCTTAATCATTCGATATTGATCAGAAGGAGGTAAATTAAAAGGACCTTCCGAAAAACTCGGAAGGTCACTTAAATTCCAAAAATTGATATCGAATCTTAAGTATGGATCATTACTAGATCCATCATTGCAATTTTTTATCACTAAGGTTTTACTTTATAAATACTTTTTTTCTAAATCCTGAGTTGGTTGTGAGAACATTTAGTCCTTTTCCTAATTTCACAGAGTCTCCGCTCCCAATAAATTGACCTGATATGGTATAAGCAGTTACTGTTCCACTTTCAACTGAGGCATAACCATTTCGTATTAGAATGGGGTCTGACAATAGAGTTGGGGCATTTGAAAGAATAATTTCACCAGAGGTAGTCATTGCTGAATCTGCTACCACTACAATCTTGTGAACCTTCACATATTGGCCTTTGTATGCCCCCAAATTCGAATTATCCACATTAGTAACAAATCTTAATATTACATTTTTTGTCTTTGAATCTGACTGTATTTGGGCAAAATCCTCATTGGTTTCTGCATCATAGGTCACTCTATAGCCACCTTGAGCCGCTACCACATCAGAGATATAATAGTCTTGCACAAATGTTTCACCACCATCTATGGAATACTCAATATTGTAAGGGATTAACCTCCGATCGGGCTGTATACTTACATCAGCGGAAGTCTCCATAGTAATAGACTGCAGGTTGCTAATCTCAGGGCTTAATATATAGCTATACATTAAATCTGTATCCGTTGTATCAATTAGAGGTCTCATCTGAATGAACCCAGAAGATAGCGCGGGTTCTAACTCTGAAGGATACTTTGCCTCACAGACAGGAAGTATCATGCAGTTCTTATAGGTGAACCCAAATTGCTCACCAGACTCTGTATGCAAGTCATAGGTAACTTCGGCTGGATTCCTTCTTTCATAGTCTTCAAAATCGAAATCTCCGGGACAACCATTAATAAATTCGTCCAACCCGTCACCATTAAAATCATAGCTCACTCCACCTAGAAAGAACCCTTCGTCATGAGGTATTAATTCAGAGGATTGAAGGGTAAACTCAACTTGTGAGTAGGCCTCTGATATTGATTGGATCAATATTCCAATAAGTAGTAATTTTCTCATCATTTCGTCATTTTTTGGTAACACTAAGCTACTTAGCTGAATTAGCTTAAGTATCCTGCTGTATCCTTTTCGAAATCAGAAAACCTACAAGAAAGATGACCGTGGTTCCGATCACAATGGTCAGGTTGGTATGAAACGGACTTTTAATAATGGCCATTCCATTTTCGGCTGGAATCAACGAGGACAGGCTCATCCATAAAACCACGAGTACGCCTATACACACTCCTACAGCTGCACTAAAGCTTGTCACTCTTTTAGAAAAATAGGCAAGAAGGAAAAGACCGAGCATCCCACCGCTGAAAATAGAAGCCAAAGACCACCAGGTATCCAATGCACTCTTTACGTTGATCATGGCTATGGCCACACAGATTCCCAACACACCAAAGATGAGAGATGATAAATACAAGACCTTCATACTCTTCTTTTCTGAAGAGTCAGGTAATTTCCTTTTATAATAATCGGTAAGAATAATGGTGGCAGTACTATTAATGCTGGTAGACACGGTACTCATACCTGCAGCAAAAATCGCTGCTATTAATAATCCGGTAAACCCGACCGGGAGCTGGTTGACAATGAAGTGAGGAAACACTTTATCATTGACTATATCGTCAGGCAGCAACCCTGGCTGAGCCGAATAAAAACTATAAAGTGCTGTCCCTATAAAAAAGAACAAGGCCGAAACAGGTACATACAGCAATGAACCAAAAAGAGCCGAAGACTTGGCTTCTTTATCTGTTCGGGCAGACATGTATCGCTGTACGTAGTTTTGATCTATACCATAGTTCTGCAGGTTAATGAACAGACCATAAATGATCATCACCCAAAACGTAGATTCGGAAATACTCAATTTGAATGACCCAAAACTGAATTTATCATTTGAAGCAGCAATCTCAAATAGCTGACCAGGCCCCTCGGGCATGTTAAACAGCAAGAGCAAAGTACAAGCAAGTGCTCCTCCTATCAAGACAATGCCCTGAATAGCATCCGTCCAGATCACCGCCTGGATGCCCCCAAGCATGGAGTAAACAATCACTGCAAGACCTGTGATAATGATAATGGTGGCCACATCCCAACCAAACATTAAATTGAGCGGCAATACCAGTAAATAGAGTATAGAACCAGTACGCATCAACTGGGTGAGGATATAACATATCGACGCATATCGGCTGGCCCAAAGCCCAAATCGCTGCTCTAGATAAGTATATGCCGACACACTATTGACGCTCCGATATAGCGGCACAAAAAACTTAACGGCCATAATGGCAGCTATAGGAATGGAAAGGCTAAAAACGAATGCATTCCAATCAGAAAGGTAGGCTTTACCAGGTATCGCCAAAAAACTGATACTACTAACAAAAGTTGCAAAAATAGACATTCCCACCACCCAAGATGGCAATTTGCCTCCTCCTGTGGTGTAAGCGCTACTGTCCTTGTTCCGAAAATAAAAACTGCTTCCGAACAGTACAATGGCCAGCATGTAGACCAGGAAAACAGATAAGTCAATGATTGAAATGTTCATTTCTTCCTACTTTAGTTGGGGCGCAATTGCATTGCGCCTTGACTTTCGAAGAGCATTTTTAATGCTTTACTTCATTATAAATGAAGATCAAAGATGCGGAAGCAATGCAATTGCTTCCGAGCCAGCTAATATCTATAAGTATTCCTTAGCAAATTCCTCCATCCTTAAAAGCCGAAGCCTTTCTTCAATAACCCTTCGCTGATCTTTGTCGAACCTAAAAAATGGCTCAGGCATATAGTCATCACATATACCCAAAACTGAAAGTGCACACTTCAAACCCTGGAGATAAGTAGATGACCCGTATTTACCTAAAGAGTAAATCATTGAACTTATCTCAAGCACCTTGTTCCGCAACACTTCCAGCTTTTCGAAATCCTTCTGAGTGGCTGCCTTATACTGCTCTACATACAAACGAGGGAACATATTGGCACCGCCATTCACACCTCCAGCACCGCCGAGCAGTACTGCATCTGCTGTAATCTCCTCTGGCCCACAAAAGATTGGAAAATCTTTGCCTTTCATCTGGTACTGAACTGACCGGATGTAATTCATATTAGCAGAACTATCCTTCAATCCGATCACATTTTCATTGGCCTCAAACACAGCTTTGACAGTAGCTGGATCAACGACCGTTTTGGTATGGATCGGCATATTGTACAAAAACAATGGCAAGGGAAGCCGCTTGGCCAATGCATTGAAATAATGAGTGAGCTCTGGCTGTGATGCAGCAAAATAATAAGGTGGTGTTGCTACAACCGATTCGGCTCCAGCATCTGCTGCTTTCCGAGCAAGCTTCACGCTTTCGGTTATAGAAGTATCGGCTACTCCCACGAGTACCTTCGTTCGTCCATTGACGAGTTTACAGGTTTTCTCGATAAGCTCTTCCCGGAGCTTTATACTCAAATGGCTAAACTCACCGGTAGTTCCTAATATGAAAACGCCAGAAATCTCAGCAGTCAACACGTGCTCTATGAGCCGTTCCAGACCTGCTTCATCAAGCGTATCAGTATCTTTTAGTGGTGTAACCAAAGGTGGGATCACCCCTTTGTATAGATCAAAATTCGATTTTGTCATTATTTAAAATATTGAGCTCTAAGTTGATGAATATCCTTTGTGCCCCCATCCTTGGGTATCATGTAAAAGGTGTATGAATAATCCGCAGCAGGAATTTGATACTTCTCCAACGGAGCAGCTACCTCAGACCAGCTATCATTCCCACCCACTCCCATTTGAACGAGATCGATATTTACGGTTAAGTAACCAGGGTTATGAAGGTCATAGATATGCCTGGCTTCATTGATATTATCCTCCGTATAACGCCAGGTGCTCATGCTTAATAGACTATCGGCAACTACTAAAAAACCACTACCCTGCTGATCTGACAAATACATCCAGCGAACATCGGTCAGGTTTCCTCTTTCCTGGGGCATGGGGTAAGGCTCATTGATTTCATCAATATTGGCCTCATAGATTCCTGCATCAAATCCATATCGCCGATCTACATAGTTTTCCAGTGGCCCTTTTCCATAATATGTGGCATCATCATATTCATTGGAAATTCCCATCTGCATTCCCACTTTAGGAATGTTAGGGAGCGTATCATTGGCATGAAGTAAATAATTAACTTTGATCACCCCTTCTGCATCTACATGATAACTCACAGTCACTTTAGCCGCAGCATTGATCAGGTGATAAGTCGACTCTACGGACACTCCAGATGCATCGGCGCTTTTGCTCATATTTACCAGGATCAGAGAGTCTTCATACCACGGTTTTAATTTACGATGAGGTTTCCAACCTTTGCGATCATTGTCTGTAAGTGGACGGGTAAAGTTTGGCAAAAGTGGTGCGAAAATCTGCTCTTTTCCATTGAGCACATAAGAGTCCAATGCACCTGTTTCTCTGTCAAATAAAATCTCAAAGCCATCCTTTCTAAGTATAAGATTTCCATCCTTAGCTTCAACATTAATCTTTTGGTCACCAGATACTTTGTTCCGTACTACTGCAGCTAAGTCTGTTAATGCGAATTGATTCGAAGCAACCTCATGTCCTACACTTGCCCACGATTTATCTTCTTTTAATGTCCATGAGATCTCTCCAAGATATTCCTTCCCAGACTTCATTTTAGGCATGTGTTTCGACCAATCGAAAACCAATGTATCCGAAGGCTCGGCGGAAACTTCAGGTAAATCTATTGTCTTGATCACCTGACCATCTTCCAAAAATCTAAGTCGGGCTTTGTAGTTAGATGTATTCAGATGGGCATGCCTGTTTTCTACCTGCACTTTGCCATTACTCAACCATGTTGACTCAATAGGCTGATAGACCCGCTTGCATTCATACATCGCTGCCTTCGGTCGCCCATCGGAAGCCACAATCCCATTTAAGCAGAAATTGCCATGATGGTGCTCTTCCCCAAAATCCCCACCATAAGCGAAGAAGTCATTCCCCAGAGAATCTTTCTTCAAAAGCCCCTGATCTTTAAAATCCCAAATACAACCACCGATCATCCGTCTGGTAGTCCTGAACTTATCCCAAAACTCCTTCATATTACCAGTAGAGTTTCCCATAGAGTGCGAGTACTCTACAAAAATGATTGGCCGATCATCGCCTGGCTGCTCGGCCAACAGATCTACCGTAAACAATCCCGGATAAAACCGGCTAACCATATCCACATAAGGCTGATCAGTAGGCACCTGAATCCTGTGAGAATGATCCTTTGGGTAATCCGGATGCCCTGGAGGAATGTAGCCTTCGGCTCTGTGGTTGCCTTGAGCTGGCTCATAATGCACAGGTCTGGTTATGTCAAAATCGTGTATCCATTCGGCCATAGCTGCATGGTTGGGTCCACGTCCTGCTTCATTTCCGAGGCTCCAAATAATTACGCTAGGGTGATTTTTGTCTCGCTCCACCATTCTGGTAGCTCGCTCCATGTGTGCATGCAACCACTGTGGGTCGTTGCTTAACTTCCCGCCTATTCCGTGAGTTTCCAGATTGGCTTCATCCATCACCAAAATACCATATTGATCACAGAGATCATAGAAATATGGATCATTTGGATAGTGGCTGGTTCGTATGCAATTGAAGTTGAATTGCTTGATCAGTTTCACATCTGCTTCAATGTCCGCGCGAGACAAAGCCTTTCCTTTCACCGGATGGTGATCATGACGGTTGATGCCATACAGATAAGTGACTTTGCCATTGATGAGCAACTTGCGATCCTTTTCAGAAAACTCAATGCTCCTGAACCCTACCTTACAGCTCTTTGCTTCAAGCACTTTGCCCAAGGTATCTTCCAGGCTCACGACAAGCGTATAGAGATACGGCGTTTCATCACTCCAGAGGTTAGGACTTTTTACCGAGTCTTCCAATAACCCAAACTTCACATTGTCCAGCCTTGGGTAAGATTCATTGATTATATCACTAGCTGAAATGTTGAACGACTGATCGAAAACAGATTTACCAACCGCATCATAAAGCTGCGCCTTGAATTTAACATCAGACCTTACCGTATCGCCAGTAAAATTGTCCAACCTCGGTCTTAGACTGAAAATTGCATCCTGATAGTTATTGACCAATTTGGTTTGATAATGAAAGTCAGCAATCCTGAGTTTTGGCTCAGCCAGGAGGATCACTTCACGCTGAATGCCACTCATTCTCCAATGGTCCTGGTCTTCCAAATAAGCTCCATCACTCCATCTGATCACCTGAACAGAAACGAGATTCTGCCCCTCTTTGAGATAATCAGTTATATTAAACTCAGACGGCAGGCAGCTGTCCTCTCCGTAGCCTAAATACTGTCCATTGACCCAAACACGAAAAGCAGAACTTACTCCCCCGAAGTGAAGGGTAACATTCATATCCTTCCAGTCCGCCGGGACGCTAAAAGTTCTTTGATAAGATCCAACTCCATTATAATCCTCAGGAACATATGGTGGATTCACGGGACGAAAAGGATAAACCGCACTGGCATAAATTGGAATATCATAGCCTTTCAACTCCCAGTTAGAAGGGACTTCAATTTTATCCCAACCAGTAACTGGCTGCCTAAAAAATTCCTTTGGAGCTTCATTCAAATTACGGGAATACTTAAAATCCCAATCGCCATTCAAAGATTGGTATCGACCTGACTGCTCGCGAGTCTTGCTCAATGCCTCTTCCACTGTAGCAAATGAATAAGCTGTAGCTCTTGACCGGTCTCGATTCTGAGAAGTGATTAATGGCTCCTCCCATGGAGTAAACTCATAAACCTTCGGTTTCGGTGGAATGCCTGCTGGTTCTCCGGTTACGGTCTGGCCAGTACTTGAGAATGACGCAATTGCTCCAATTAAAAGCAGAGCTGTCCTGAAGATACAAAGCTGAATTGGGGATTGAAGATTGGGGATTAAGGATTGGGGCATTTCTGATCGTTAAGAAATTGTTTTATCAAAAATGCTCATCCTTGTGGATTTCACCATCCGGTAGAGTCATGTAAAGGATTGGGGATTGAGGGATTGGAGAGATTTCGGATTTGTAATGATTTGGGATTGCGCATTTCTGATCGTTAAGAATTGTTTTATCAAAAATGCTCATCCTTATAGATTTCACTATCCGATCGAGTCATGTAAAGGATTGGGGATTGGGGATTGAATTGATTTGGGATTGCGGGTTAAGGGATTTTGGATTGGAGGGATTGGGGATTGAATTGATTTGGGATTGCGGATTGGAGGGATTTTCTTTTCAATATGAAGAAGTAATGCTTTAGCTACCTTCGTTGTTTGGCTGTTTTGCCCGATGCAGTGAAGATAGCAGTGAGCTCGTCGGCTTCCTTAATCAAAGCTGCGAGCTTCTCTTTTTCCACCATACCAGATTCCAGAATCATTTCTAACCAAAACAATGTTTCATCACTTTCCTCCTCTACAATTCCCATTTTAGAGATGAATTCCTTGTGGCTTCTAGCCCGGAATGCGGCTCGATAATTAGCAGCCACTGAGGTGCCTGACCTAACTATCTGATTGGCTATAGCTCTTCCTGCTTTTGTATTTGGCAAAGAATCAACCAACTTAATAATGCGAAGAGCAAACTTCTTAGATCTTAATTTCAATTCATCTTTTGTCATGGATTTGGATGCAATGGTTCAATGTGAAACTAAAATGAAATTTATCTATAACCAAAAACCACAAATCCCTCAATCCGAAATCACCAAACCCACAATCCGCAATCCAAAAAACCTTCAGTCTCTGGCGGCGCCCCTAAAGGGATGCCATTATTTCAATAAGCACCAGAATCAATTGGCAAAAGGTTATTAAAATCCTAAATCTAAATCCAAATTCACTCCATCCACAATCTCCAAATCCGCAATCTCCAAATCACGAATCGCAAATCATTAAACCCTCAGTCCCTAAAGGGATGCCTTATTTCACATTCAGAAATCTCAAGCCATTCCAAGCCTAAAACCAAAAACCAAAAACCAAAAACCCAAAACCTAAAACCTAAAACCTAACAACCTAAAACCTAACAACCTAAAACCCAAGAACCCAACAACCTAAAACCCATTAACTTAATGTCCATTAAAGAACAAATAAAGCCCAACCATTACAACTATAAGTGCAATCCAAGCGATCCAGACACTCCGCTCCGGCCTAGCTACAGGAACGTTATAGTCGTTCTCCTCCAGTTGTCCTGCTTTATCAAATGAAGCGATAACCATACCCATGACCAACAGGAAAGCGAAGATGTAAAAAGAGAGCAAAAGAAAATGCGGCCAGAAATCATACTTCGTAGATGGGAAGACCCACAGATACAAAATACCCATCCCAATACTGATAATCGTCCCTCCAAGTAAAGTGATATTTGCCGCTCTGGTGGTCATCTTTTCCCAGAAAACACCGGTTAGGAATACGACCGAAAGTGGTGGCGCGATAAACCCTAAAATGGCCTGAAACACGTCGAACAGGTTCAGCCCTTTGATGCTATCAATGGCCAAAGTCATCACAATAGCGATGGCCGCACCTAGCACCGTAACGACTCTGCCAATCGTTACAATCTGCTTTTGAGATGCATCTGGCTTAAACCTTTTCACATAAATATCCATGGTAAAAACGGTGCTCAAAGAATTCAAAGCTGAATCTATGGTACTGACCAATGCGGCAATCAGCACGGCCATCACCAAGCCCGTCATGCCCGCTGGAAACAACTGAGTGACCATCGTCATGTAAGCCTCATCCGGATCATCGAGATCAGGAAATAAGATGAAACAGATTATCCCAGGAATAATGAACAAAGCCACATCAAAAATCTTCAACCAGCCGGTAAAATTAGCTCCCATCTGACCTTGCTTTAAGCTCTTTGCGCCAAGCACAGACTGCACCATACTCTGATCGGTGCACCAGAACCAGACGCCCATCACCGGGTAACCCAAAGCAATGGCTAGCCATGGATAATTGGGATCATCCATCGGGAGCAACAGGTTCCAGTAGCTCGCAGGAGTTGCTTCGTAGATGGCAATCGGCCCACCAGCCTTCATCACTCCAACTACCGTCAATGCCAACGAAACCACGATGAGCAGGATCATTTGGAAGACATTGGTATAAGCAATAGCCTCCAAGCCACCAGCTATGGTGAAAAATCCAGCAATCAGGATCAAAACAATGACTGACATCCACAAGGGGAAATCTAAAATCTGTCCGACCAAAATACCCCCGGCATATAAAGTGAGCGATAGCCAGGAAATCAGGATGGTAATGGACGTATACCATGCGAGGATATTTCTAGTCGACTGGCCAAAACGCTTACCCATAAACTCTGGCAAAGTTTGAACCTTAGACTTGAGGTACCTCGGAGCAAAAACCACAGCTAGCAAAAAGATGAACGGAAAGGCATACCATCCAAAGTTCCCCGCCACTATTCCGGTGGTATAACCTATACTCGCTGAGGCAATCAGCATAGACGGCCCCACATTGGTGCCCCACATGGTGAGGCCAATGCTGTACCACTTTAATGACCTACCTGCCAAAAACAGATTCTGATCAGCATGTTTCTTCTTCTTTACAAAACTGACCCAGTACCCAATTGCGATAAGCACAACCAGATACAGGCCAACAATGACAAAGTCAATTGTCTGCAGGTATTCATTAATGTTTTTCATCAAATCAGGTTTGGGGATCAGATCCTCTTTCTGCCAAAGAGGATCATATAATTATTTTACAAGCGCTCCGTCTACCACAAATGGCTCAGCCAGGTACAAAGGCTTATCACCCTTCATAATAGGCTCTGCGGAGTATTGCATCAATAATACCCTGCGTGATTTATTGGTGTTATTAGACCCACTGCGGTGGAAACAAGTGCTTGAAAACAACGCCACATCTCCTTTGTTGAGAATGGCCGGCACACCCGGGTTGTCACCAAAGTAACCGATCTTATCATTGGTGCCCTCTTCCAGCACATGATCGATTCGCTTATCTGTGCCAGCTTCATCATAAGGCAACAGGTAAACCGTTCCGTTTTCCTCGGTTACGTCATCCAAAGGCATCCAACATGACAGGTATGGCTTATGCTCAAAATCCAGGTAACCTGAATCCTGGTGCCATGAAAACTTCATCCCTTTGTCCGCGGCTTTTACTACATACTGCTCGAGGAAGAGGTAAACATCATCCCCAAGAATGGCTCGGGTGATCGCCTCCATTTCTTTACCATAAAGAAGCTCCTGCATGGGCGGGCTCGACTTGTTTTTCATCGCAATGAAATAACGCTTCCCTTTGTGGTTGATCTCATCTACCTCCACACCTTTTGCATCCATTTCAGCATCTTTCTCTTTGATGAACCGCTCACATTCACCCTGAATTTTCTCAATCATTTCCTGTGAGAAAACATCTCTTAAAATCACAAATCCGTGCTTTTGGAAGTGATCTATTTGTTCGTTTGTTATCGTTACACTCATAATTGCTAACTTTTTGTCTTTCTATATTTTATCCAATAGGCTCCAAACTCCTTTGAAACCACTAATGATTTTAATCGTCCTGGCATTGTTCAAATCCATTTCATCCGTGCACTGCACAGTCCCGGGATACCAGGAAATTTCTGCGTCTTTCTTTACCCAAACTGGCATATCATCAAGACTACATTTATAGTCTTTGATCCACCTTTCGCCTTTCGCTTCCTCTCCAGTGAAAAAATTGATCCACTCACCGGCTGGCAAGTAGACATCTCTCTTGTTTTCTGAATTCATCATTGGAGCCACCAAAAACGAACTTCCGAAATAATACTGATCGTCAATGTGCCAGCACATTTTATCCTGAGGATGATGAAACACCAGCGCCCGCAAAACAGGATATCCTGAAGAAGTCGCTTGATCACTGGTTTGTAAAATGTAAGGAATCAGCGCATACCGCAGGTTCCACCACTGTCTGACCGTATCCGCAATATTGGGATACTCATAGGGCTCACGCTTAGAGGTGCCGTGATAGCGAATGTGCGAACTGAATACCCCAAACTGTGTCCATCGAACATAAAGGTCATCAGGAATTACCGAATTCATAAAGTTGGGCACTCCATGAAAGCCGGGCACATCATGGCTCCAAAAAGCGAAGCCCGACAATCCCAGATGTAAACCACCTTTCAAAGAACCGGCCATGCCATCCCACGAACAAGCGGCATCTCCGCCCCAGTGCAACGGATACCTCTGGCATCCAGCCCAACCTGCTCTTGCCCATACGATCCCATCACCAGTCACTTCCTCGGTGATTTCATATGCAGCTTTTTGATAGAGCAACGCATACAAATTGTTCAGCTCCTTTGGATCCATATCATGATAGGTGGCATCCATGTGAATCTCTTCTCCAAAATCAGTTTTGATGCACACCACACCCATATCGAGCAGTTCCTTAAGCAAGCCCTTGTACCACTCCACAGCTTTGGGATAAGTGAAATCAATGGTGCCTGCATAGTCCAGTGCACTGAAGTTAGACCCACCTTGCTCCCTGCTTTCCAGCAATGGACCTATGTAGTTGTTGGCGACAGCTTCGTCATGCTGCTCTGCTTCTTTGGCGATATAGGGCATCTGCCAAAGGCTCACGCGGTAGCCCGTGTCTTTTAGTTTTTTAATGAATCCGGCAGGATCAGGAAAGCGCTCCTTATTGAACTTCCATTCGCAGAGCCAGTCAGTTTCAAACCAACCCGTATCCAGGTGAATGACATCACACGGAAACTTCTCATCTCTCATCCGCTCACAAATGGTTTCTACTTCCTCGGCAGAGAAATAAGTCATCCGGCTCATCCATACACCATAGCTCCATAGTGGCGGCATGAACGGGAACCCTGTGAGTTGTTGATACTTTTGGTTAATGACTCCCGGATCAGCTCCACCGATTAAAAACACATCCAACACAGGGTGCTCTACCATGAGCTGTGCCGATCTGGATGAATGATCTGCGAGTGAGAATTTCGCGTAAGCTGAAGTATGTAAAAACAGGCCATACCCCTCACTGGAAAGATAAAATGGAATGTTTTTGTACGTTCGCCGATTGTTTACTCCCTGGCCATCCTGATTTTTGAGTTGGTAAGTATGGCCAGACAAATCCATTTTGGTAAAACGTTCACCAGTGCCGACAAAACACTCATCAGGCCGTGCTTCAACAGAGCAAGTAATTCGATCTGGTTGACCATTTCTCTCAATGAAAGCCAGAGCCATCGCATCATTACGTGCTGGAAAGAACTGATCCCTGGCACTCAATCTCACAGGTTTTTGTCCATCTGGATAAACCGTCAATTTTAAGGTCTCGTGAGGTTCGGGCAATAAGTCACTCCAATGATCAATCGGTGCTTGCGTAAAGTCAATAACGGCACGGACCTGACCAGAATCGTCCTTTATAACCCATTCATGCTTTTTCTTTTCAAAAGTCAGGTCTGTACTTTGAAGCTTGTCATCAATCTGAAGCATTTCAGACTGATCGGATATCTGAGCTTCGACACCTATTTGTATCCTGACTATTCCATCATATGCACTCAATGCGAGCTCATACTCCTTTCTGGGAGTGTCAGGATCAGGTGTGATATCGTTGAGGGGTAAGTGTCTCTGGAATGGAATGGTGACAATCACTTTACCTGCTCTCTCGCTAATCGCTGTTGGTTGGCAGGCCTTCCATAATATGTCTTCTCCTGTGAGTTTAGGATCAAACTCCAAAAAATCAAATAGCTGGTAATTGGTCTGATTCATCTGTTGCTACCTGGCTATTTTGATTTTCTCTTCATACCCGGGCCCAATGATTTTTAAAAAATATACGCCGGATTCAAGATGACCAATATTAAACTCCACATTTCCTTTGCTAAAGCCTGTTTTGGAATAAACCTGTTGACCTTTGGTATTGATCACTGAGACTGAATCAATATCGCGATCACTGTTGATCTTAATAAGATCTGCCACAGGATTTGGATAAACGATGGTCGCAGATTCACTACCGACCTCCAAGACTGTTTTTTCCTCTTCTTCTTCCCTTTCAAAAGGTATCGAAACTTCAAAATCACCAATAGCGAAATGAACCGCTACCTCTCTGGAACTTCCTTCGCTATCTGTAACTCGATAGACCAATCTCCCAAGACCGTCAGTTATTGGAGATACGGAACAAATAGCTCCTTCTAGCGAGGTTTCAATATTTTGACTTTCCAGTATTTCATATGCGGGACTGCTTTGATATCCTCGGGTGTAACCTGCCAGATCTAATGAAAGTACACTATCACTGCCCAGGATGTGATGTGGATGATCCAGCCATTCTACAAATTCTTCCAAATCTGTAAAACCATCTCCATCAGCATCGTTGTTATTGCTTGCTGATGAGGCTTCTGTGCCCATTATCTCTTCCCACCAATTGGGCAAGCCATCTCGATCTTCATCCCAATCATCCGGTCTTATCAACTCAGGATAGTCTTCCCAACCACCCACATCTTCATGTGAATCTGGCATGCCTTTGATCCCGGACTTACTTCCAGAATAAGTGTAGGACCCGTTAAATGTCTCTTCAATAATTCGCTGATCGTGCTCATCAAACACCGGACTGATACAGCCAACATCTGAAAGCACGTCCTTGTAAGCATTTTTGGCAGTCTGCAGGTTGATCTCGTGATCAAAAAACGGTTCACTCACCCAAGGTGAATAGCCCTGTGGACTCCCTGAATACCTGCGACCAGACTCCTGATTGCTTTCATCAAAGTGTCCCGGCATCACATTACCAGAAAAGTAATATCGTTGAGTCCCCGGGAAATTATCATACTGTGCATTCAAAGCATAATTATTGCCTTGATGCCCTGGTCCGGGTTTGTAGTAGTTGTTCACAAAATTAACTTCATGAGCACCTCCGTCAGTCGTTCGGGTCCCGAAGTTATACACCACGTTGTTCGAAATATCGAGCCTTCCCGCATAGATACCATTGCCATCAAGTCCACCAGCAAGACTCCAGTTTCTGCCATAGCAATGTGCGAGCAGGTTGTGATGAAAACTACCTATATCTCCACTGATACTGGCTGCATACCCGTGTTTTGTTCCGCTGGGATAGTTTTGGTGGCCAGCTACATTCAGTGCTTCGCTGATCAATGTCCGCTGTAATGTGATGTTTTTGCCACTTCGTGAGCTGAAAGACTCATCGATGGTCCAGCTAATAGAGCAATGATCAATGATGGAGTAATTGCTACCCTGCATGCCCATGCCGTCATATGTTGGGCCAGACCCAATGCGCACCCGAATGTTTTGCACTATACAGTCACTGGTTCCGCTCAACCCAAAAGGAGCACCTTTGAGGGTGATGCCCTTACCAGGAGCTGTCTGACCTGCCACGGTTACATAATCATCTTTTAGCGTGAGACGGGATTCTAGTTCTATTAAACCTGATACATCGAAAACGATGGTTCGTGGCCCAATACTGTTGGTCACCGCCTCGCGGAAACTGCCAGGGCCATCGTCATCCAGATTCGTTACATGGACTACCTGTCCACCTCTTCCACCAATCGCATGTCTTCCATAACCTTCAGCAGCTTCAAAAGCAAGTCGTCTGGGAATGAAATACCAGATATCACCTCTGATTGTATCATTGGCATAGACCTCATCCACGCGCCAGTAATAAGGTTTCCATCCCGGAGTGGAAATCAAATAGCTGGTATCTGTTTGATTCCAGATAAATTCAGGAGACTCTGGAGTCGCCACCCACATGGCTTCCTTGTCCTGACCAAAGTAAAGGTTATGGGAAAGTGCTTCATCAGCAGCTTTCCAGGCTAAACGAATTTCACCGGCATCCGCATTGGCATGTTCGTTTCGATCTGCCGGAAATGGCATGGAAGGTTGCAGCTCCGAATTGGCCGTATTGAGCTCAAAACCATTTAAATAAACCGATTTATCTGAAGCCTCCGATTCCGGTTCTGACCGAAACCTGATATTAACCGTTTCACCCTGAGCCACCTCAAACTCAACAAATGCAGTGGCCGCATCTTCATCATCCAGCACTCTGTTGGATTGTTCTAAATCATCCACCAGAAGTCTCTCCCCAACGAAAATCTCAATATTAGAATAGGTGTTGTTTTCCGGATTGCTGAATGAATTATGAAATGAAAGCAAAGAGTGAGTACCTGGTGGAAGACCTGAAATCTTCAAAGTAACATCCTGTGAAATGAGTCCGTCACTAGCCAATTGTGCAAAATATGGGTTTTGTGCTCCTGCTTTATACCATCCCGAACCAAAACCTTCGGCTTCAAACTCAAACGTAATACTTGACTCGGTGAAGGAAGCTGTTTGGCCTGCGCTAATGATCCAGGATGAATAAGCCGGTGAGTGTACCTCAGACTCATTTCTTCCATCGAAATTAAGATCAACTTTTACGACTTGTGTAAAAGCCTCTGCATAGACTATGGCCAAAAAAAAGACCAACATGAATTTAAAAAAGGTGCTTGAAATGTCTCTGCTCATTCGGTTGTTTAAGGTTGAGCCTTAAAAGTACCTGAATGGCAACATGATAGTTTCCTGTACTGTGATGGTCAGGGGGGTTGGGGGATTGTTAGATTTTAATTCCGCGAAATGCATAAAAGTTTACAAACTTCAATATTACCATTCAGCTTCAGTTGCAAACTGAAGCTAGTGAGGAGATTGTACCAGATAAGATCCTGACGATAAAGTAATACATAGCAATATGCTAAATATTCTAGTTACGTTCATTGCATTTCAGGGTATAGACCATCAAAATCTAGGCCTTACTCACATATCAATATCGATTTGAACAAAAAATTCCGTTAAAAATTTTGAATTGCGAACCAAAAACACATTTAGGGTTGAACTATTCATCTTGATATTTTTCTGAGTAAGATGACTCAGGTATTTAATCACTTTCATCATTGCAAAAACTATAAATGGCATTAAACGTTAATTCAGCTTTATTTAAAGGTGAAAATTCTAAACAATTGAATGGAGTATCATAAACATTTAATACTTCAGAAGTTGAAGACAGTAAAATTGGTTTGTTCTTGAATATACGTAATAAACTACTATCCTTAGCTTGCTTTATCAATTCAACTGGATAATTGGCAATCAACTCGGCCGGCTGACTGAAAACGATAGGCTTGGTGAAATCAATCATTTTATTTTCGGATGATGGAATCAAACTGACAAATTTTTTAACAAAGTTGTTATCCCCTGCTAAAGTAAATCGTATTGATTCAATTGTATATTCATTTACTGGAATCACATCTATATCGCCTCTATTAGTGTTCTTTATATTTGCTTTAGAGATTAGGATATTGTTTTCTATGAAAAAATCAACTTCCTGATCAGAGAATTGTGTCGATGATACAATGCCGATATTAGAAACTTCTAAAGTTAAGAGGTATTTCACTGCTTCGACATAATTTCGATCCTTCATCTCACAAAAGAAAACCTTCTCAGTCTCAGGAGTGATTCTATGCCCTCTTGAAATATAAGATTCACATTCTTCTTTGGAAGGAGTGCATTGAGATAAACATAGAGATAAAATAATACAAATCTTAATAATCCCTTTCCGGATAATATTGCCTTTGACGAGCGGGAACTTCTTTTTCATTAACTTCATCAAACCTTTTGTTAAAATAATTTAAAAAAGCTTCTTTTGACTTAACATAAGGAGACTCATATTCGTAATGATCTACTGAACGAACCCAATTTGGAATATATTCTCCTTTTAAGTAAAAGTGAAATTGCTCAGTTAGTTGAAAGGATCTCAAATAGTTCTCCAACCAATCCTGATTATAATTAAATTCTTTAAACATTCCGTCCTGTTCCAAAGCCATGTAATCCAATACATTAACAAATTCCCCTGAACCAACATGCTTGGATATAAAATCCCTAGAATCTAAATAGCTAATATCGTTCCAAACCTCCATAAAATCTTCGAATTGAAGTCTATCAAGTACAACAACCCTCCTAGCATCTGAACCCCAAGTTTCAAAGAGATAATCACCATCAGGACTCCAATACTCAGCAGTATCACCTTTTACATCAACCATATTTATGAAATTATTACCCATGGCTAAATATGGTGAAAAAAATTGACGAGCCGGATCTGTTCTCATCCACCTACCAATCACAGGATCATACTCCCTCAGTTCAAAGTGATTAAACCCTGTCTCCTGGTCTTCTTCTGCAAAGTCTCCCTGATAACCGAAGCGGCTTGGGTTAGCCGTGCTACTCCCCGTGACCATAGGCAGCCCAAATGGGTAATAGCTACGGCCCATCAGTTGCTCCATGGCCAGGTAGGTACACTATGCTCTTCCCTTGCGTCCGAATACCATCACCCCTTTCGCTTAAAAATGAAAGAAATACAGCTTTCAGCTAGTTTTTCCCCCGATGTATTGTTAGAGGATATTCAAATTTAGCATCTCCATAAAGATGTCCTAAGGAATCAAGTTCTAGCATCCACAAGTCCAATTTCTCATCTACACTAATACCGGACACATTGAAATTGACATTTAATTCATTTGATTTAAGAAAATCAATAGTATCCTGATCGTCGGCGACCAGTACATAGATAATTACCGGATACTTTAAAGCCGTATGAATAAGTTGAAAGGACAAATTCAAGGTGTCATTTAGATCATACTCGCCTCCTTTTGCAATGTCTCCCACTGAAATCGCTGTGTAGAAGTTTTCTAAAATCTCTCCATTTCTATTAAATTCTTTAAGGTAAACAACGGTTCCATCCATGTAAAATGAGTAGTACTTTAAATTGCCATTTTCATAGTATGATTTAGATATCCCTTCTGGATATGCACCCTTAAAGAAAACTGAATCCTTCAACTGACCAGATAAAAAATAAGTTCGTATCAACTTACCTGAGTCCAAATAACCGGAATCAACAATTACTTTAGAATTGGCAACAAATATCGTAGTATCATATAAACCATAATTGATTACTTCTTGACTTATTTCACTATTTAAATACCGTTCATATCGTTCAACATTTGATGTTTTGGGCAGTTCAATTTTTTTATATCTCGTTGAATTCGGAGAACTACACCCTACCATTAATAATAAAGTTACCATTATATAGACAAGTCTATTTGATTGCATTTCGTACGTCAGTTTCGGTTGCAGGACTTTGCACTCCTTTTATTCTAAAATGATAATTCCTTGCTCCCAAATCTGCTTAATCTCAGAGTCTGATTTTCTACTATATCCTGGAAAAATATCTTTCATGAATTATCTATTAAGCTCAACTAGCAGCACACAATCATATTACATTTCTTGCAGTATGTAAAACTGCAATACAGCTTTCCAAAATACCACTTTTCCTAACACCACGCAACTCAAACCATTCTATGAAAAGAAAATACCCTAAAGTGGGGAAGAGGATTAGGAGAAACAGTAGGACTTTTCTGATATAGTTTCGATTCTTGGGGAGTAGAGAGCCTCGGGGTGCCGCAGGATTTACTAAATACCTGCGCTGCAAACCTTTGAATATGCAGTAGCAATTAACAATAGGTAAAACAATTCAATAGACAGTAAGCAGGTAGCAATAGGCAAAAACCTCTGGATTCAGTTTGTAACTGAATTCGGGAATAACGTGAAGTTTGTAAACTTCCTTTTCATTTAATCAGCTTCAGTTGCAAACTGAAGCTAGTGGCTACTCAGTTTAATTTCAGCCAATTGCAACCCCTCAGATTTAGCCTTCAAAACAATTTCCCCGGCTTCCTTGGTCGACTGTACTATTACCAAACACTTTCCCTTCCATGCTTTTCGCTGATTGGTTTTGAACGATTCCAAACTGGCCTGGTAACCATTATCCGTTCCTACAATTTTGCCTGGCCCGGAGATTTCGAATTCAACTAAGTTATCTGCATGAGGTGCTAAAATGCCTTGCTGATCAAGTATATCTACCGTAACAAATGAGAGGTCATATCCATCAGCTTTAATTTCTGTGCGATCTGCTGATAAGTTAATTTGGGCAGGGTCACCTGCGGTTTTGATTTCCTTGACCATCGCTTCTTTCCCATCCTTTCGGGAAACTACCTTGACCGTACCAGGTTGATAGGTGAGTCGCCATTGCACATGCAGATCCTCTTCTCCTTTGCGCTTTACGCCTTTTGATTCTCCATTGACGAAAAGCTCCACTTCGTCCGCCTTGTTGTAGTAAGCCCACACATCAATGGTCTGGACTTCCTCCCATTCTGCCTCTCCGGCAGGCAGGTTCCAATGTGGAAACACATGTAGCATGGTTTCATCAGACCACTCGCTCTGGTACATGTAATATGCGTCTTTTGGAAAACCTGCAAGATCGATAATCCCCAAATAGGAACTCCGGGCCGGGTACGGATATGGATCGGGTTCACCCAAATAATCAAAGCCAGACCACACATAGATGCCAGCCATGTGATCGAGCTTTTTCACCACGCTCCAGGTTTCTTCATGCGTAGATCCCCAATAAGCAGATATCATGTCATAGGCCGAAACGGTGTAATCCGGGTTGGCATTTGGAATGGGCGCTTTGTACTTGGCTGGCCACCGCTGTATGCTGTCAGAAGGCATATCATAGTGTCCACGGGTGGCAAAAGCCGAAGAAGTTTCAGAAGCTATTAGCGGTTGATTGGGGAATCGATTGGGGAGATCGGCATAGGCTTCCTGCTTGTAATTGAAGCTCAACAGATCAAGCGCGCCAGACTGGGCGATGAAGTTCTTTTCAGGCTCATTTTCGGTAAGGCCACTTGTGATCATACGTGTGGTATCCAGCTCCCTCACGATATCAGCCAGTTCCCTGGTAATGGTCAGACCTGTAGAATCAAACTGCTCCCGAATTTCATTCCCAATGCTCCAGATGAAAATGGATGGATGGTTTCGGTCTCTTAGGATCATATCCCTTAAATCCCGCTCATGCCACTCGTCCCAGTTGAGGTGATAGCCTTTCTTCGCTTTGGTCTTTTTCCACTCATCAAACGACTCATCTACCACAATGAAGCCCATTTGATCACACAGATCCAGTAGCTCTTCAGCCGGAGGATTGTGAGCCATTCTCACTCCATTCACACCCATTTCTTTCAGTATTTCCAACTGTCGTTCGGCTGCTCGTTTGTTGAAAGCTGCACCCAAGGCACCCAGGTCATGGTGTTGGTTTACACCATAAATCTTTAAAGGTTTACCATTCAGAGAGAATCCACTTTGAGGATCAAATTGAAAGTAACGAATGCCAAACGGAGTAGAATACTGATCCATCAACTCTCCATTTTGAGTAATGGAAGTAACCGCAGTATACAAAGCAGGATTCTCAACTGACCAGAGTGTTGGGTTCGAAATCACGAACTCTTGATTCAGCTTTTGCTCTCCACTAGCCAACTCAACTTTCTGAACATCAACAGCTAATGGCGCTCCGTCCTGATCTACAACCTCAGTCTTCACTTCAATCGACGCTTGATTCTCTAAGTTTTTAACGGAAGTTTCAATCACCACCGTGGCCTCCTCATTTGATGCCTGAGGCGTGGTAATGTAAGTTCCCCAATGACCTACATGGATTTTATTGGTTTTGACCATCTCTACCTTTCGGTAAATGCCAGAGCCCGTATACCATCTGGAGTTCGGTTGTGGCGTGTTGTCTACCTTCACGGCTATCACATTCTCCGTTTCCCCATAGTTGAGGTGCGAAGTTAGATCATACCTAAAGGAAATGTATCCGAATGGTCGCTTACCCAAATACTCACCATTGACCCAAACTTCGCTATTGCGGTAAACGCCTCCAAAGTCGATGTAAACCTGCTTGCCCTGATCAGCTTCTGGCAGCTTAAAAGCCTTACGGTACCAACCCTTCCCTGCTGGCAGCGCACCACCAGCCTGGCGTGTCTCATGCTGTTCGCTAAACTCCCCTTCTATGCTCCAATCATGCGGTAGGTTCAACGACCTCCATTGGCTATCATCATAGTCTGGTTCAAAAGCCAGGCTATCGTCACCCAACTGAAATTTCCAGTCCCAATTGAAGTCTTCGACTGTTCGCGGTTTTTGTATTTCAGTCTGACAAGATGAAAAAACAACTATTAAGCTAATTGCAAGAAGGTTAAGCCGGATCATCGGTTTATTCGGGTTTTGGTTCGTTGAGATTGGGGTCTCTGTAATATTCAATGCTGCTCTTTCCCAAATCCTTTGAGGTGGCAACTGCAATTCCGCGCTCCTGGTCTCTATTCGTAGCACAGTAAAAGTGATACACCACACCATCATGTTTCACCACATAAGATTTGTGGGCAAACCAGTTGTCATAAGGCTCTGATGGAGCAATCAAGTCCACCCCTTCCCACTCTGTCCAGTTGACCAAATCATAGGAAACTGCAAATCGGTTAAATGCATCATGGTCTTTTCTGGTTGGCCAAAAAGCCCCGAAGTAAAACATCACCCACACATCATCAATTTTCTGGATCACAGCATCACCAGATATGCCTTTGTGGTGATTGATCAACGGCTCTTCACCAAAGCGCTCCCAGTTGACCATGTCGTTAGAAACGGCCATTCCGATTCGTTCAGCTCCTCTTTTTGGGTTGATACTGTCTCCACGCGCATTGTAATACATCACAAATGGATAGCCCGTGGTTTTGCTATCATCTTTGAGCACCCAGGTTTTGTAAATGGTATTGTTTTCCCACCAACGCGCATCTTCATCAGTAGCCTTGAAAATTGGCTCCTCCAGTCGATCCCAAATATGTGCGGTACTTGGATCTTCATCGGTATAAGCCATACCTATGGAGAGCAAACCACTTTCATATCCAGTAGAGCTGCCCCCGAAATATGGCATCCAGTATTTATCATCGAATTGATTGAGTTCGTAGCTTCCACCCCACTCCGGGTCTTGCAAGCTCGGATAACCAGCCTTCTGATTGGCATCCCAGTCGGTGCTGTCGCTAAATGCCATCACACGGCCTTTCACTTCCCAATCCAAAAGGTTGTCACTTTCTGCCAGCCATGTTTCATAGCCTCGTCCATCAAAAATGAAGTAGGTCATGAACCACTTTCCGTCTTTTCGGAAAACCGTAGGGCAATCAATCTTTTTGGTCTGATCTTCCGGTGCCATCACCAAACCATATTTGTATGGAGTCTTCACCTCCTTATATACTTTTTGCATCACCTCTGGAGAAACCTCCTTTGGAAGCTCTTTAGGCTGGCAAGCAAAGAAAACCACTAATAATACTGGCAGAAGGTGTGAAAACTTGAAATAAGTCAAACGGTCTAACATCTTACATCTTGGGTCTAGTGTCTGAATTAGAATTTCTTACCTGCCTTTCGCATGCGTTCGTGCCAGGCTTGACTTTCTGCATTGAGGTCATACCCTTCTTTTGAAAGGTAATTATTGATGCGCCCTTTGTACTTACCAAACATCTTGTGCTTGTCATCTGACGAACTCTGATCCATTGCTCTTTCCCGGGCTTCATAGAGCCAAATCCAGATTTTGTTCTTCTGTTCCTCCGTCAGATCCAACAGCATGTCCTGAAAACTCTCATAGGTGATTGGCATCACTCCATAGGTCATTCCATCCTTGATTTCGTTTACCTGGTCATAAGTAAGACCTGCACCCAGCAACTGAGCGATGTAAGCATTGTGACGAATGTACAATTTGGCATCACGCTCGTTTTCATAATCAATGATCATCTTGTCCTTCACCTCTTTAGAGACATCCAGCGGACGAACAGACTTCTTCTTCACTCCGCACGTATCGTGGATGGCACTCAGATTACAATATTGCTCGATGACAATCGCCTGAACTTTATCATGCTTGTCTCCCAGGTTCATTGGCTCCAGAAACTTCTGCGTCCGGCCTTCCAATACCTTGACATATTCCGGGTTGACAGTGCTCATGTCCACGTTTTGAGCCAATGCTGTAAACCCTAGCCCTATCGTTAAAATTGCTAATTGTATTTTCTTCATAAGTATATTTCATTAACCAGTCCAAAAAGAAAGATTCCTCCTTCGTCGGAATGACAATTATTTATAATTCTATTTCTTCAACCAATCTTTTAAATACTGATAAGCTGGCTCGAGACCAGCCTGATTTTTAATTTTCTCATCA
Source organism: Marinoscillum sp. (assembly GCA_040218045.1). Taxonomy (GTDB): domain Bacteria; phylum Bacteroidota; class Bacteroidia; order Cytophagales; family Cyclobacteriaceae; genus Marinoscillum. The sequence goes on along the minus strand of JAVJQA010000049.1, from coordinate 13,718 downwards.
ACCGCAGGCCCGTTATTGATCCATTCGTTACCTGGGCCAGGTGAGTTGGAAAAGAACTTGTCCGCCTCTGTCCAGTTGTCCTTCGACTTGATGAAAGATGATCCTTCATCATAGTAGATATACTGGTAATGCTCCGGTATATGCGCATAAGGTGCTTTTTCGAGGTGATGGATGCTATTGCCCTCTACCAAAGATTTTGGCTGAGCCGACAAAGTGTACACCCCACCTACGTCATACATCTGTTTGGCAAAATGATGAATTTCATTGGCCAGCACCTGGTTATTTTTCATACAGGTCACGGTCTTTGTCCAGCCCCAACCCACGGAAATCCCGGAGTAGTTGAGATAACTAACTTCATTGTGTGAAATCACCACATCATGTACAAACCCGGCTCCAATACCTACGCAGCCCCAGTCTTCGTTGGTGACATTGGTTATAAGGTTGTTCGCAATGAGTTCATTATTGCTCACCTCGCGCTCGTCTGTTGGGTTATATGGCAAATGTGCCTCAAATGTCTCATCTCCGAAGAACCCAACTTGCACCCCAGTACCGCCAATGTCTTCAAAAAGGTTGCCTACTATTTGGTTGTGATGCGTGCCTGAAACAAGATCTAGTCCTGTAGCCGCCATGTGGCGGAAACTGCACTTTTCGAACCGAATGTGGTGAGCCCCTGATAGCTCTACCCCGCCCGGCTGACGACCCAACCACGCCTGGTTCTCCAAAGCGGCTTTGTCCGGTGTACCCGGTACTTTCAGCTTGTAAGCATCCAGCAAATAAAACCCGGCTTGCAGTGGCACATGACCGGCTTCTGATGGACGCATCCAGGTGGTATGCGCAAAATCAATCCCCTCAAACAGTACATTGGAAACCGGCAAATCCAGCGAACCTGAAATATCCACGATGGTCTCCAGGTAAGGAGCTACCACATCGGCTTTAGCCAGGTCTTCTCCACTTCTCGGCCAGTAGTAGACTTTGCCCTTTTCAAGATCAAGGTACCATTCGCCCGGTGCATTGAGCAATTCTGGGGCATTCACTAAATAGAATGCTGAGTTGCCATTCTGATCCTTTTTCTCATCAATAAATGGTGCAGGCCATGGGTGCTCAAACTCCACTCTGCTTTCCGGTTGGTGAAACTTGATCAACGTTTTGTTACCTTCCTTTTGAAGGCTTTTCACTCTCAGGTTAGCAATAGCCCACCACTGGTGAATGACAAACTCCAACTGCCCGATTTCAGCAAAATCATAATCAGGGTTTGGGATGTAAAAAGACTGATCTTTCTTGTCAACAGAAAGTATTCTGTCCAGCTCACCATCATTCAGATTGCTCGCCCTTACGGCTTTCACATCATCAACCCATAGCTGTCTGAATCGCATTGGTAAACCGCCAACTTTTGGAATTGGAGCTTCCCATAGCTTTCCCTGTGCAGCCTTTGGAAAACGCTCTGTAACACTGGATTTCTTCCAACCCGTCACATTCACACCGCCACTCAATACTGGTCTGTCATTCCCTGTTCCCTTTATCAAAGTTGGGCTTTCAGGTGTCCCTGAATCTTCAGGTCTTAACCTCACAGATTCCTCCAACTGATAAATACCACCAGCAAGATAAATGGTGATGCCTCCTTCTACTGCCGGGTCATTGGTTCTTCTCAGCTCACGGGCTTTGCGCAATGCCTGATGTAAACTGGCGAAGGGTGATTCTTCCGTTCCTTCATTGAGATCATTGCCTTTTGGGGAAACCCAAATATCCACAGCAGCCTGACTTTGAATGCCAGCAATTATAAGTGCAAAAACCAGTGTTAATTTCTTCATGCTATTTATTATTGGAAAACAGATTTGAGGTATTTTGTATTGGCGCCATAGTTGCCCACGACATCTCTTGGGTTGTTGGCATCCCTGGATCGCTCCACTACCAACCAGCCACTCCAGCCCATATCATCCAGCGTTTGCTTTACTTTCGGCATATCAATGCGGTCATTATTTTCTAACCAAACTTTATCTTCATCCGAGGCATGGATCATACAAATTTTGTCCTTTCCCAGTGTTCGCAGTTCTTCGTGCAAGTCCCTCCCATTCTTCAGTGGATTCTGAAAGTTGAAATAACTCTGAATGTTACTTGACCCGACTTCATCCAAAAATGCAGCTTCTCCAGCAGCATCAAGCGCAGTTTCTATACCGATCACCACACCAGCAGCTTCCGCTTTTGGAGCAATAATCGTTTTGAATTTCTCCACCAAAACAGGTCTTAACTCAGGATTCTGAATCAGATCACCTTTCACTCCAAAAGGAAGGAAAGCAGTCTTCACACCCATCATCACCATGGTATTTATGGCATCATCCATCATCGGCGCAATATCCCTTTCAGCTAAAGATTGCGCATAAAAACCTGACATAGCTATAGAGCAAATCTCAAGATTGTACTTCTCAGCCTCCTCTTTAAATACCTTTCGGTCAATAGGATTTCGAAGCTTATTATCAAAAACAACACGACTGCCCAAACCACCCATATCAAGTTCAAGCCCATCCGCGCCAATCTCTGCAGTACGCTTGAAGGCTCCCAGTTTTTGGCGTTTTAAGATCATCCAGTCGCATACCGCAACCTTATATTTTTCATCACCCCCAAATACCTCCTCGATTGAATGGGTGGACTCTGCTTTGGTAATGAGTGCCGGGGCAGACATGAACGCTGTAGTTGCCAGTGCTGCCTTTCCTAAAAAACCTCTTCGGCTCTTATGATTTTTGCTCATCATTTCTGGTTTATTTCAGTCATCCTGAACTTGTTTCAGGATCTTTATTTATTTCTAACTAATCAATCATTTCATATTCCATACTTGCCCAAATAAACGGGCCAATCCCTTTGGGGTCATCAGGACGGATCGTTTCATTGACGTAGTATTCAAAACTTCCATCACGGTTATTGTCTCCACCCAGACCAGCTACTGCACAGCACTTAATCAATGAAATGGTGCCATCTTCATTCTCCCTGATAAACTCATCTAGTATTCCCTCATATCCTTTATTGGCCACCTCTAAATAGGACTGATCGATGTAGCCCTTTCTTACTGCTTTGTAAAGTGAATAGACAAACATCGTAGAGGCCGTGGCTTCTAAATAGTTGCCTTCCCGAGCTCCCTGATCCATCACCTGGTACCATACACCACTTTCGACATCCTGATATTTTTTGATCCCCTGGGCAGTTTTACCCAATACCTCAATAATCATTTCCCTATCCGAGTGATTTTCTGGAAAGTAATCCAACACATCGACCAGGGCCATCGCAAACCAACCGACACTCCTGCCCCAAAAGTTGGGAGATGTACCCGTCACCGAGTCTGCCCAAAGCATGGACTTACTCTCGTCCCAGCCGTGGTAGTACAAGCTGGTTTCAGCATCATACATGTATTTGTCCACCAAACGAAACTGGGTACCTACCACATCAAACAATGAGTCTTGATCGAACTCCGCAGCATACTGCGCCAAAAAAGGTGCTCCCATGTAGAGACCATCCAGCCACATCTGATGGGTGTAGCGTTTCTTGTGCCAGAAACCACCTTCCGTAGTAGTCGGGTGATTTTTCATGGCATTAACCAGCGTTTGTGCCGCTTCCAGGTATTTGTCCGCACCTGTATGATCATTCATTGGGAAAAGGATTTTCCCGGGATTGATCATGTCAATATTGTGCTTGGAAGAATCATAAGTCACGATGAAGCCATCCTCTTTAATCAAAGTATCCGCATAGTCAAATACATACTGGTAGTACTTTTCATCACCGGTATATTCGTACATATCCAGCATTGATTTGGCAATGATGCCGTGGGTATAGCCCCAGAAAGGAATGCGAACATCATCTACGGTCCAGAGTTCAGGAAACCGGGCCATCTCCGAATCAGCCATCCTAACAGACATTTTCATTGGCTCTTCCTTTGATTGGCTACAGCCAAAAACAACCGCCAACAAGACGGCCAGAAGTATTTGATTACTCTTATTCATTTTCTTCTAGTACTTTATATAACTCTTCTAAGTTCTTGATTGCCTCTGCCGGCAACTTTTCACCATTCGTTCCAAAAGCATACATTTCCGGATACTCTTCTATGGTGATTCCAGACTCATCAATATTTCCTTCTTTGTCCAAAATCGCATTCAGGTTCAATGAAAGCTGCTTTGCCATAAACCTGTACATAACTGTTCTCTTTGACAAACCATAATCATGCCCCTCTTCGGGAAAGTGTGCATTGACTACTTGATTTTCAGCATTGTAGAAACCATAGGTTCTCTGAATAAATGGAAACTCAACCTTTGGAACCTGAAACGTCCAGTCCTTACCATCTGAGATAATTAGCTGAGGTTTGGGAGCCATCATTGCAGCAATCTCAGCATTGTTAGTCCGCTCTCCACACAAGTGAACTGGCGTACCGCTTTCGCATGGACAACCACCCGAATGAAATGAAGAAGTCATCACCACGGGCACACTAACGTCAATGCGATCATCGATAGCTGATACCAGCATGGTTTGCGACCCACCTCCAGATCCACCAGTGATCCCAACACGATCAGGGTCCGCTTTTTTGTCTTTCAATAAATAGTCAAGCAGACTAATGGCATTATTAGTTTGAATGGAATGGGCAATGCTTTTTCGATGAGATTTCGGATCAACCTGTTGTGCACTCTCTCCCCAACCAAATAAATCGTAACTCACTACAATGGCTCCCATTTTGGCAAGCGCCGCACATCGTAGCTGCTCATTTTCACGGTACCTTCCATCTCCAAAGTGACCATTTGGTGAAATGATTACAGCCAGCTTTCCTTTTGCTTTGGTTGGCCGGTAGATAGAACCAGTAGCATACAAACCTGGAACAGTCTCCAGGGCAATGTTCTCAACGCTATAGCCACCATAGTTGCGCTTATTGGTGAGGATAACTTTAGGATTTTCAGCCTTTGGCAGATCATCAATCCCCAATGCTTCTCGCATGCATTGCTTTAGCTCTTGCTTTCTTGACTCCCAGGTCTCTTTGCCAGTGTAGATTGTCTTCAGATATTCTAAAGAAGATGCTCCCTCCTCTGGTGTGATCAAGTGATACTGAAAAGGTTTGATTTTGTAAACGCCTTCATCCTGCTTTACAAAAATGTAGTCAAAAGGAATCAGAACGTTTTTCAAGCTAAGCTCAATATCCCCTGGCACCATGCGCCAGTTAGCATATCGAAGCATGAACACACTGATGTTTCGCTCATCATATTTAATCCGAACCTCATATTTTTCCTGAAGTTCATCTAACACCTCTATGAGTGGTCGCGAGAAATCATTATCAGAAGTCTGAGCAAACAAGTCACCAGACGACATCAATACAATCAATAATAATATTCTAATCAATCTCATGAACCGGGGCGTTTTAGTGAGTAGGACAAAGAATGATTACCAGAAACGAGCTGAACAGATCTCTCTTCAGCTTTAATCTCTTCCGGCAGTACGAATGTAGCCGTGGAGTTTACAGGAACAGCGATATTGATATTGAATTGATCATCTTCAATTTTCCAATTCACTGAGATTTCTCCATAAAGGGATGCTGTGCTCGCATTCACAAAAGTGAGATCTCCAGCCAGTTCTGGCTCAATGAAGAATTGCTTAAATCCTGGCTTATCAGGATCGGGCTTAATACCCGCCAATGACTTAAAAAACCACTCCTCTATCTGACCAAGCATAAAGTGATTCCAGGAGTTTCCCCGCTCAGGATCCCACTGCTCTGTGAGTGTGGTTAGTCCATATTTCACCTGAAACCCGTAACCCGGCGCCTCATAGTGATTCATCATTTCAAACAACAAATCATTCAACCCATTATCAGCCAGGGTTTGAAATAAGTAGCGGTTGCCCACATCTCCGGTCGTCAATCGATTTCCGTGTGCCTTGATGTCAGCTACAAGATTATCAAGCACCCTTTGTCGGTTTTCCCGTTCTACCAAATCCAGATAGATAGCCGCAGCATTGCTGAACTGACTTCCGGTAGCGTATTGATTGGTTTCTTTATTATAAAACTCTCGGTTAAAAGCAGTTTTAATTTCCTGAGCCAATGCCTGATACTTTTTGATATCGGCATCATTCCCAACCAATTTGGCTGCAGCCAAAAGCTTCATGATACACAGGTAATAATGAGAAGTAGCAGAAATGGAAATGGGGCTGTTCTTACCATATCCAGCGCCATGCTCGCCATAGTCATACCAATCACCCAAGCCATGCGACACGATTCCACTATCCGCTCTTGTCGTCAGGTAATCCACGTAATCCCTCATGACCGGATAGTAATCCCGAATCAGCTGATCATCCCCATAGAACTCATAATACTGCCATGGCACCATCACCACCGCAGCTCCCCACTCCGGTGAATCCGTAAAATCCGCTCCCCATGATTCCTTCGAAAAGTCAACATACTCCGGTGCGATATTGGGCACTAGTCCATTTTCTCTTTGCGCATCAGCCATGTCCATCACGGATTTGGCTAAAGATTGGGTCAGATCATAATTGTAAAGCAATCCCGGCCCATTGAGATGAATCTCCTCAATCCAACCTAGCTTTTCGCGGTGAGGACAATCTGTAAAAACTGCCTGCATATTGCTTTTGATTGCATTATTGATCAAGTGATGGGTTTTGGTGAAAATCTCATTGGAGCACTCAAATGAGCCAATCGGTTCTGCATCAGCATAGATGAAACTGGACTTCAGGTCAACAAGCTCTGGAAGCTCTGATTGGTCATCTCCTTTATAGCTTACACCTTCCGCCTGGATATACTGATAACCGTAATAGCTAAATCTTGGCTGCCATTCTTCTACTCCCTCACCCTTCAAGGTATACTCATAATAATGAGGCCCGCCAGTACTCTTTTGCGTTACATATCCTTCCTCATTGATGCGCTCCCCAACAATCAATTTGATTTTGGTTCCCGCTTTTCCTTTTACTCTGATTGAAGGAAATCCAGCCAGATTTTGCTTCATATTAAATACATAAGTGGATGAATCCACCTGCTTGTACTCCACAACTTCATGTGCTTTTTGAATTTTCACGGCTGGCGCTAATTGAGGTTTTAAAGTCCCTTTTGGTGCTTCCTGAACAACAACAGCCTTCCACTCAGAATCATCGAAATCAGTAGTATTCCATCCTTCTTGTTCCAATTGGGCATTGTAATCTTCTCCACCAAAAATGTCGTTGAACGTGATCGGACTCGGTGCATATTTCCAACTTTCATCTGACTTGATGACCTCTTTGGATCCATCCTCGTATTCGAGATTGAGTTGGAAGAGTAAAGTAGGTGGCCCAAAACTCACCCAAAACTTTCGATAGCGGTCACCTATCACGTTGTACATGCCATTGCCAAGCATCACTCCAATGGCATTATCCGTGGTTTGGAGAGAATTGGTAACATCATAAGTATTATAGAAAACCGACTGATCATAATCAGTCCAAAGCGGAGCAAACTCACTATTCCCTACCTTTTTACCGTTCAAGCTCAATTCATAGTGCCCCAATCCTGAAATGTGGATCCTTGCTTTTCTAATCTCTTTTTGAAGCATTACTTCTTTACGCAACATGATGGATCGCTTGGCCTGCTCAGGAATGCTATCATAGAACTCCCGGTTCTTCTTAAGAGATGGAGAATGCCAACCTCGGCCCTTCGGGAGATTGGACTCTGCTCGGGTTATAGCTCCAATCCATTGTCCCTGGAGCTTTTCAGGAGCAGTTTCAAACCATGATGATGTTTTGACTTCCTGATCCGACTGATCCCAAACTGACAACTGGATAACATAGCGTTCTCCAGGTAGCAAATCATTGCCATCATATCGAATCAGCTGACTTTGGTCGGAAATCACCTTACCCGAGTTCCAAACCTCTTTCTGATTACTGGTCACTACTACCTGATAAGCCGACTGAGTAGCCCCTTTTCCATTTGAGTCTAGCTGCCAACCAAAACAAGGATTCCCGGAAATTCCATAAGGAGTTTCCATATGCTCAGTCGTGATTTTAGAAATTTTCAAAACCGAACTGTCACAGGAACTTATCCCCGCAATCAGGACTAATAGGTAAAACGATATGTTAAGCAAGCATTTCACGAGTCGTGAGAACCGTCTACTCAGCGTTTGCAGAAAGCGATGGCCAATCTACAGACTTGATTGGTGTCAGTTCCAGCTGTGAAGGGTCAATTTTCACATGCTTGATTTTCAATCGCCTCCAGGTATAAACCACATGCAGCATCCCATCAGAAGTTTGAATGATGGATGGATATGAATACTGGCTAATTGGGGAATCTTCAAGAATCAAAGCCGCCGACCAGTTGATACCATCGTCAGATACGGACACATGAAGTGGGGTTCTTGGCCCTTTGTAATGTCCATCAGGATCCAGCGTGTGGTTATACACCAGCACATGACGACCGTCCTTCATCGTCACGGCATCAGTTCCTGAGTTGTTTTGCGGAAGAGAAAGCGTATCCACTTCAGACCAGGTCTGACCATAATCCTCTGACCATGCAGTAGCCAGCCTTCTGCTTTTACTTCTACCTACCATCTGGAGTTTGCCATTGCCATGCTTTAGTATGCTCGGCTGGATCACATCATGATCTCCATATTTTTCTCCCTGATGGATTGGGCCTATTTTAGACCATGTCTTGCCAAAATCATCTGTAGTCTCAAAGTGTACTTTCCAGCCATCACCTTCAGTACTACTGCCAGCGATGAGCGTACCATTTTCCAGCAATACAGGCTTGTTCTTAACAGGACCGATCAAACTGTCTGGTAGCTGAATTTGCTCAGACCAGGTCTTGCCACCATCAGCAGAGGTTCTATAAAACCCCAACCAAGTAGATGGGTGTGGACCAATTTTGTAGAATAACATCAAATCTCCCTCCGGCACTTGGTAAAGAACCGGGTTCCAGGTAGGATATCTCGTTGAGTCGCCTTCCATAAATCCCTCTGCTACCATTTGTGGGTCAGTCCATTCGCCATTTTCCTTGCGGCATACCCAAATGCATACATCAGGGTTTCGCTCCTTCGTACCACCAAAAAAAGCGGTAATCAAAGTACCGTCAGTGGTCTCTTCGATTGTAGAGGCATGACATTGAGGAAATGAGGCTGTGTCATATACGAACTCGTCAACCAGTATTCCACTCTTCCAGTCGGTACGAGATTTGTCTTGACAACTTGAAAAAATGGCAATTACAGCCAGACAAAAAAGGTAGTTAAGCTTGTTGGTCATCAATTTCGGGGATTACTATTTAAATTTTAATCGAATGTAGGTTTGTTAGCAGCAAAAAGCGTCCTGCTGTATCCTTGACGGAAATGAGAAAACCACATCTCAGGTGTTTCTCAAAGTTTAAGAGGACAATGCAATTGCCCTCAATCGGCTTGGGCTTGCTACACTTGACGATAAACGGAAGAAAAGACAGCATCAGTATCTGATAACAGATTTTGGTCAACCTATGTTATAAGAACACCTATCTGGAATAATGGCTTGAGGGTGAGATTATCATTGGTTATTAATTTTCCTGAGTCTTTTGAAGGGCTTCAAAATTCAATTCAAGGAAGTAGGGGATTATCAGTATTCAATCAAAAACTCAAAAAAGAATAGAATGCAATCCAAAAGGTAAAATGGATGGAGAATGAAAGAATGGTGAGAAAGGGCAATACTAAAATATTTCTTTGATATTTCTTTTTATAGTTGGGCAGGATTCCCTTCAAATCTATAATTTAGCGTAAGAAACGCTATAAATTAAAGATTTTCACATTTCTTTTGGGTCTTCTTTTTTATGGATGGTGAATTTACCTTCAAGATTTCCATAACCAGCTTCCCTCTCTGAGATCATTAAGATTAGCTGATATTACTTTTAGTTCCTTAACAATAGGTTCTAGTTTTAAATCTAGAAGTTTTTCTATTTGCTCAATAGTGATGTTGGACATAATAGATTCTTTATTTAGTTAACGCTAAACTAGCTATAATAGTTAATTAATAGATTTTTTTCATAAAAGAATATCATACTACATAATAGTATCTAGTAGAACGGCAGTAGCCATACGCTAGGAGCTAAAAGAAAAACATCTTGTAGCTATTAGTATCGAAACAAAGTTCATTGACCAACAGACCTGTTATGTTATAATTATGATTGTTAATGTACAGCAATATATTATTCGCTCAAGAGGGGCTATAGAACATATAGGAGTGAAATAACATCTACAAAATCAAACAAGACTTATTGAAGTCGGAAATCCTTTTTTACCAATTAGTGTAAAATAGCTTATAGTCATCACATCACCGATTTCCCTCAAAGGTTAAACGGCAATACACAACTCCTCAATCTATACGGCTGGAAAAGTCAAAATACAGCTTCAACATCTTGCAGCGTTTTCTCCAGGAATCATATGGGCCATAATCGAAAAACATGTTTTTCTTTCCGGATGGCCCCATATTCCAGGGATCGTTGGTCCTGGTGCCTATCGGCGGAATGGCCTGCATAAACGAAATATCACCTTTGGGGAAAGACGGAGACACCCGTGGATCATCATCCGGACGCGGAGTGAATAACCTTAAAAACACATCTTCAGACGAAGTACCTATTAGAAAGGATTGTTCTTTTGACAGGATTTTTGCCCAATACAAATTGGCATGATAACCTTTAAACTCCGGATAGACCACAGGGTAAACCCCTGTTTTGGTATCGTTATAGGCCTTTTGATGTATGCCTAGCTCTGCCCCTTGGGTTCTGTTCTTCCAAACCCTGTAAGGCCCATCACCCATCCATTTCACTCCTGTGACCAGCTCTTCAGGATAATCAAAGTTCACGCCCATGTAGTCAAAATACACATCGTAAAACTCAGGAAAATAGTAAATATCAAGATTGACCAACCCACTTGGGTGGAATGTCCAGATAAACTCTTTCATCCGGGATTCCTTTTCATCAAAAGAACATGTCAGTGTCAATTGACTATCATTCTGTCCCACTTCTATCCCTTTAAAAATAACCTCACCGGCACTCAGGAAAGGACCGTTATTGAATGGTATTTCACCATTTGGATTGAGTACCTTTTTGAGCAAGCCATCAGTTTTACCAATGGTATAAGTGACTGAGCCTGCCTGTATTTCGAAAGCATCACCTGTTTCCTTATAGGTCACCTTACTGTTTACCGCTGTAGGTTGAATTTCCATCATCACATCCCCAGGCAAGGCAATCGGCCAGCTATGAGTGTAAAGCTCCTCACCTCCGGACCCATAGGCAGCAAGCTGAAGCATATCATAATCCTTCCAGTTTCCTGGCAGGTCTACTTTTAACTCTCCCTTTCGGTTTGGCTCTACGGAAATAGCCTCAATGTCACCTGACTGTTCACCTAGAATATTATCTTCATTAGGCCCACCTAAATCGACCAACTTCCAGCGGAAGGAGCATTGCTTTAAGTTGGTGTACAAATACCTGTTTTCAACCTCGATTGTACCATCAAATGCAAGGGTAATATCCTCCTCTGTAAACCTGACCGGAGACCATATTTCCTTTATCGCATAAAAGCTCCCTTCCTTCTGATGAAAGGCACTGACTATACCATCAGGTGCTTTATTTCCATAAGTATCGACTTCACCATTTCTGTCAGTGCGAACTACACCTTCATCCGCAAACACCCAAAGGAACCCACCTGCTGCTTTCGGAAGGTCCCACATCAGCTCCCAGTAATCGTGCAGACCGGCGCCAGAGCCGCCATCATAAAGTCCATGTAAGAATTCAGTAGGCAGCGTAATGTTAGATCCGTGCCAGAAGGTGCCCACACCATAGTTATATTGGCGATAGTGCTGCGTAGAGAGTCCATTAAATTCTTCCCACGGATGGATCACCAACCGGTTCTGGGGATCGTATTTACCAAAATCTTCATCCAGTTCCGGGTTATGGCCGCTTTCGTTTCCATTGTCCCACATCACTATAGACGGATGGTTTACATCATGGGTCACCATTTCGAAAACGAGCTTTTCCCCAATCTCCGTATCGTAATAATTGTGCCAGCCGGCAAGCTCGTCCAACACAAACATGCCCAGCGAATCACATGCATCCAGAAAATGCGCATCGGGAGGGTAATGAGATGTGCGGACGGCATTCATGTTCATCTCCTTCATCAGCAGGAGGTCATCAATGCTCATTTGTTTGTTGGTAGTCCGGCCTGACTCTGGCCAGAAAGAGTGGTGATTGACACCTTTAAACTTGACCTTGACACCATTGACATAGATGCCGTCTCTCTGTCTTATTTCCACCGTTCGAAACCCGAATCGCTCAGTGGTTGTGTGCTCCAATTCCCCTTTGGAATAAAGGTCAAGCTTTACTTTGTATAGATTAGGAAATTCAGGATTCCAGTTTCTAATTCCGTTGATTTTGCTTTCTAAAAGAATTTTGCAATCCTTTTTACCAACAGCACTAGTAAAAGGCTCTCCTACGGGTTGGCCATCGAGGGTTAGAATCTGTGCGGTGATCTTATCCGACGCTCCGGCCTTTTCTACACATACCTCAGCGCGAAAAGCTCCATCACCTTTAGCGTCGATGGCCACTCGCTTGATATTTTGCTTTGGCTTAACCTCTAAAAAGACCGGACGAAATACGCCTCCAAAAACCCAGTAATCTGCATACCGCTCAGCCATGTTCACGGACTTATTCGCAGAGTGCTTTGCCACTTTTACTTCCAGGAGGTTGGGTTCTCCAAATTTTACTAGTTTAGAAATGTCATATCTAAAGCTATAAAAAGCCCCTTGATGAATTTCTCCAGCCAACTTTCCATTGACCTTCACCTCAGTATCGGTCATTGAACCTTCGAATACTATTTCGATTTGCTTCCCTTTCCATGATTCCGGCACTTCAAATGAATGCTTGTAAAAGCCTACTTCTTTGCCGCGAGCGCTATCTTTCTCATGGCCGTAATTATATTTACCAAAACCTTCCAGCTCCCAGCAGGATGGCACGTGAATTTTCGTCCACTCGCCACTTCCCCTTCCCTCTGAAAGTTTGAAGTCCCAGAGCACTTCATCTCCGTGACCTTTCCCAGAAAGGTATTGGGTGATGGTTTCAGGTTGGGCATGCAGGGAGGAGCACACAAGACCCATTAATATTGCAAGGAGGTATTTAGATGTTGTCATTGAATAGCTAGATGAAATCAAGTCTAGCTAAGATATGGGGAGTTTCGAGGGCGATCATCCTGTGGTTTCCTTGTTGCCAGAAAGGTTTGAAATATGGCAAGAAAGTCAAAGACTTTGACTTTATCATTCGGTTTCAGTTACAAACTGAAACCAGTTACTAGATTCAGTTTGTAACTGAATCTGACCAATAACATGAAGTTTCCAACTTCCTACACCATCATTCAATAAAGGCCAAATCTAATAATCCCTTACTTCCGCTATAATCCAAGGCGCTAGAATACACATAATATTCTGGCTCATAAACCAGTCCAGCTCGTACAGGATTTTGATGGATATAATTTAATCTTTGATCCATCATTTCATTACTTGAAAGTTCTATCGGGTGATTGTTCTGTTGCCAAACCTGAATCGCTTCCTTCTCACGCAAATCATTGCCACAAGCGTTGCAATAACCTGGTATCATTTCTTTGATCTGGTTCGGTGTTGAACTCATTTTCAAGGTGCTACCTTCGTGACCGGGCTGTCCACCTGTTTTCCTATTGCTTTTTGGGCGAAGGCTTTGGTTGCGCGCAGACCTGTTTTCG
>JAVJQA010000047.1:0-50884 GCA_040218045.1 Marinoscillum sp. | reverse complement strand
GAAAGCTGGTCGCCGCAACTATCATCAGCCGTTGGGAGTCTCTTGATAGTACAATGGAACTATGCATGCAACAACTTGCAAGGTACCATTGCCAGATCCAACAGAATTATAAACGCAATTCAGTAACTTGACAAAGTAGGATTAATTATAATTTTTCAAGGCATTTCCTCAAACTTTCACGCCAATGGGGGATTTCAATTCCAAAGGTGTCTTTGAATTTGGTCTTGTCCATCACGCTGTAGTGCGGGCGTGATGCCGGAGTTGGGTATTTCTCCGTGGGAATAGGGTATACTTTAGTTCCAATCCCTTTATACTCAAAAATGGCGGAGGTGAAATCATACCATGATGCTACTCCTTCGTTGCTATAATGGTATAGCCCAAACTGAATCGATTTCTTCGATATAATGTCCATGATTGCCAGGGCCAGATCAGCAGCATATGTGGGAGAACCTATTTGGTCAGCAATAATGTTGAGCTCACTTTTCGTTTCAGCCAACCTGATCATGGTCTTTACAAAGTTGTTTCCAAAAGAGGAGTAAAGCCATGAAGTGCGTATGATGAAATATTCTTCCAGACATTCTGAGATTGCCATTTCACCTTTCAATTTTGATTCACCATAGTAGTTCACAGGGCTTGTGGCTTGATCTTCTTTAAGAGGCTTGCTGGAGGTGCCATCAAACACAAAGTCTGTGGAGATGTGGATCAACTTTACTCCATATTGATTACAGGCTTTGGCTAAGTTTTGAGCACCGAGCACGTTGATTGCATCAGAAGCATCCTTTTCTTCTTCGGCTTTATCCACTGCGGTATAGGCTGCGCAGTTGATGCAGTAATCGTACTTGCCAGATTCAAAAATGGAATTGATTTGATTCGAATCAGTAATGTCTAATCCCGGGTAATCTGTAAAGTGAAATTCAAGAGTTGAATATTTCGGTTGTAAAAATTGTATTTCTGAACCCAATTGTCCTCCAGATCCTGTTACTAAAACTTTGGCCATTTTTATACTGTAAAATTTGATTTATTCTTTTCCTGCTGCGTAATCTCTTAAATAATGATACTTTTCAGTAAGCTCTCCATCTAGCGTGATGGTTGCACGCTTAATAACCTCCTTATTATCCTTGCCAAGGAGCTCGGGGAGCACATTGTTCAACAGCTCATTTCCAAAACTTTCTGAGGCATCACGAGGCAACTCACATGGCAAGTTATCTACTGCCATGACCGTAATATTTCCTTCATCCACGAATGGTGCTTCTACTTCATTATCACTTGGGTTGTAATCATAAACCGGATCCTCAATAGTGCTTGGCTGTTTGGTAGAAGGGATTGATCCTTCAATATCACAAGTGATATCGGCGATCACGTTGATCTTAAAATCATTTCTTAAAATGTCTTCTCTTTTAAACAAAACCGGCGAATTAGGATCCCAAAAAGCCGCAGCAATGAGAATGTCGGCAGCCTTGGTAAATTGTAAGAAATTAGATTCGTAGAGCTCAGGGTTTTTATAAAACTCGTGCCTGCTGAATTCTCCACCATCTGACTTTTTGTTATAATCCCTTGTGTTCAGCTGGGTAAATACCGGAAATTCAAAGCGTTCATTCAGGAAAGCCGCAGGAGTGACTTTACGAATCCCCATGCCGTGCATTACTTCCATGGCACCTTTTGCTACTCTTCCACCTCCTGTAATGGCAATCTTCACGGCTGGTAGTTTCACTTTGGAATATTCGGTTTTTAAGTCTTCCAGGTCAAAGCAATCAGAAGCCCGCCTGATTTCAAATAGGTTATATCTTTTACCAAATGTCCAGATGCCATTGTAAGCACCTACAATGCCGGCCCACCTACCAAATGCGATGATTCTTTTACCGGTTTGGTCCGTGAGAGTTTCATAATCAATCAACCTGATGTTTTTGTCCAGAACTTCTCGAAGTAAAGGTTGATTGTACGGTTGTTTTTTGATGGTATGTGAGAAGAAAAAGTAAGTTTTGCCCTCAATCAGGTTAGGGATGGGCACTTCTTTTACACCCAGTAGAATATCACAGTCGGAGACATCATTTACTATCTTAATCCCTTCATTTTGATAGTCTTCATCTGAAAAACATCTGATATCAGAGGCTTGGGCTACTATTTCCACATGTGGAAATCGCTCTTTGACTTGTTTTGCCTGGAAAGGGGTGAGGGCAACTCGTTTGTCAACAGGAATTTTTCCTTCTTTAATAAGTGCGATTTTTACTTGTGTCATGTAATTGTTGTTATCTTGATGGCCGCAAATTTAATGTTTTTGATGAGGTAAAATGGATTATCTAATTGTTGGGTTCAGTTGGGTTGTTTATTTGGCAGTGCATAGCCTTTTGGCCAGTACAGCTATTAAAAAAACCGTTCGTGAAAAAGCTGGGTGGTTTTGGCCATTTTACAGGTTTTTTTACTCAGTAGTGAGCATTGTGGGGTTGCTATGGATCTTTCTGATTTTAGCAACAACTCCTTCTCATACCTTATTCGACCCACCTGGGTATTTGCGATATATTGGGATGATCTTTGCTTCATGGGGAGTTATCCTCATGGTGGTTTCTTTCAGGTATTTATCAGGTTTGCAGTTTATGGGCATTAAAAAACCCAAAACCGGTGAGCTAGTTACCAAAGGTCTTCATGCATTTGTAAGGCATCCGCTTTACTCCGGAAACATCCTGATGCTGGTTGGACTGATTCTAAATCACCCGACCGATATGCTATTACTCTCCACATTCATCATTTTTGCCTATTTCCCAATTGGAATTTATTTCGAAGAGAAAAAATTAGTGGAAGAATTTGGTGAGGCATATGTAGAATATTCCAGGGAAGTGCCTGCTATTTTCCCTAAAATACGATTGTAAGGTGTTCGTAATAAAGAATGGCATAAATGTATAATCTTTTGGCAAGATTATGAACGTGCTTTGATCTACCTTGGTAATCAAATAATACGCCCTATGTTCTCTAAACATGAAACTATACATCCACTTGTCCGATACATTCAAAATTGGGAATCTTTCAATTCGATCAATCGAAGATTATTCAGAAATTTTCTTTTGAAAGCATTGTTCGCCTCTATCGCTTTGATGGCGTGCATTGCGTACATTATGGCATAAAAAAAAGCATTCCAAATAATGGAATGCTTTTTCATTTAAATTCTAAGTGACTTTCCCTTAGCTCGACTTTGTCGTTTTCTTTGCTCCATCTACTATGCCTTTGGCTTCATCAATTAAAGCTTTTGATTTATTGGCATACCTGTCTACAATTTCATTGTAAGATCCTTTGTATTGAGCTAGTTTCTTATCCAGAGACTTTTTCGTCTTCTTTACGTCTTTCTCAATCTTCTTTAGCTTTTGCTGGCTCCCTTTTGGGTCAGCATAATATGCGATGGCCAATCCTGATGCTACACCAGTTATAAAAGTGAACATTGTTTTACTAGCGCTCATATGTATATCGTTTTTATGTCTTAAAAAAAATTAAACCGTATATATTCAACGACCTCAGAATCAATTTGTTTGATTTCAGTTTCTTATAGGCGACTTATAACCGGTAGTTTCTTCCAGTAAATAAAAATGATTGACTTATGCGGATTTCTTAAGAGGACTTTTCACATCAGAATTCGCAGTATATCTAAAACCTTTTAGCAGAAGAGCAAGATCATTGATCACAGCGGATGCCGTTGGTAAACTCCCAGCCCCTTTACCGGTATATATTTGTTTCCCGGAAAAACTCGCATCCACGATGATCGAATTGTTTTCTTCTTCTATACCAAAGAGGTCATCTGCCGGATCGATAAGTTCTGGCTGGACCTTTAGCCTTATCGAATCGTTTTTCCTGTAGGCAGTGGCGATTGATTTTATTTTCATTCCCTGGAGTTCGGCCAAATCGTAGAACTGATCCTCCATGTTGGTGATGCTTTCTAAGCGTATGTCATCATAATTTGTAATCCTTACGCCAAAGGCATGATAGGCCAGTATTATCAACTTGTACATAGCGTCTCTGCCCGAAATATCAAGGGTAGGATCAGATTCTGCAAAACCTTCGCTTTGCGCCAAACCAAGAGCCTCATCAAAGGAAAGTTTCTGCTCCCGCATCCTTGTGAGGATGTAGTTGGTCGATCCATTCAGAATACCTCGGATAGAGGTTACTTCTTGTTGCTTAAAGATCTGCTCCAGGTTTTGAATAATTGGAATAGAACCTCCAACTGCGGCTTCATAGAAAAAGGGTTTATCGGCAGTCAAATGCCAATGAGCAACATCCTCAATGTGTTCTGCTACCATTCTTTTGTTAGCCGAGATCACAGCTTTCTTTTGATCCAGGGCATTTTTTACGATATGAAAAGCCGCATCAGCATCATCAATGAGCTCAATGATAATATCTATGGAAGGATCATTTATAAGTTCAGTCGGATCAATCGTGAAAAGACTTGCATCCAATTCTCTTACTTTATCCTCGTGTTTTACACAAATCTTTACGATTTCACAGTCCAACTGTTGATTGTGATCCAGTGCTTTATAGAAGCCCTGAGCTACTGCCCCGTATCCGAATAAACCGATTTTCTTGCTCATTTTCCCGGCTATGCTGTTGCTAAAAAATCATTGAGAAGTTCGGTAATCAACTCCGCCTCCGTAAGGAATCCGTCATGTCCAAATTTAGAAGGGATAATTTTTAGTTTCGCTCCTTCAATATGCTCCGCAATGAATTTTTGCTCCACTGGAGGGAAGAGGATGTCACTGTCAATTCCTATCACCAAGGCTTTTGACCTGATTCGTTTCAGGGCTGCTTCTGCCGACCCAAAATGCCGCCCCAAATGATGTGAATCCATTGCTTTGGATAAACTGTAGTAGCTGTGCACAGAAAATCTCTTGCGGAGTTTTTCACCCTGGTACCTCTGATAGGAGGAGGCTGCATAATCATCCCATCGCTGATCTACGTCTTTTTGGGTTTCATGGTAGGTATTATAGTGCCTGTACGAAAGCATGGCAATTGCCCGGGCTGCTTCTAGGCCTTTAGCAGAATCAATATTTTCCAGAGCCATCCGCTGTGCTTCGTTAAACGCGATACCCCATGGTGAATGAAATGCATTGGTCGCCAGAGGAACAATATGCTCAAATAGATCAGGCTCCTGCACCGCCCACTCCAGCAGCTGTTGTCCACCCATTGATCCACCGATTCCAAGATGGATCCTGTTCAGGCCTAAATGTTTTTTCAGAATTTGGTGAGCTTTCACCATATCGTTAATAGTAACCAGTGGGAAGTTGGAATTCAGTGGGCCGGTAGACCCATAACACGAGCCAAGCATATTGGCACATACTATAAAATGACTTTCCGGGTTGATCACCTTTCCGTGACCTACAAGTTCTGACCACCACTCTGCGGGGTTACCATTTGCTGTAAGGGCATGAAATACCCACACCACATTGGTTTTTTCTTTATTCAGTTTGCCAAAGGTGGTATAGGAAATCTTCACGTTCCGGAGGGTGTCGCCACACTCCAGAACGATCGGATCTTCTGCTTTGAGGATTACAGATTTAGGTGCTATTTGAGTTGTTGTTTTATCCATTTACCGTAGTGTGTGTCTTGATTTTTTCAAAAGCCTGCTCAAAGTCTTCCTTGATATCCGCTACATGTTCTATTCCAACCGATACCCTGAGCTGGTTAGGCAAAACCCCTGCCTTGAGTTGTTCTTCACTGCTTAGCTGCTGGTGAGTGGTAGCTGACGGCTGAATGATGAGTGTCTTGGCATCTCCCACGTTAGCGAGGTGACTGACTAACTCTAAGCTGTCAACGAATTTAGTGGCTTGTGACTGATCCCCTCTTAACGTAAAAGAAAGAACGCCACCGAATCCATTTTTCAGATATTTTGTGGCCAGGCCATGGTATTTGCTGCATTCTAATCCGGGATAGTTTACACCCTCCACTTCAGGGTGTGTCTCCAGCCATTTGGCCAGGGTCAGCGCATTTTCTACTGTTCTTTCCACTCTGAGTGATAGGGTTTCCAAACCCTGCAGCAATAAGAAGCTATTAAAAGGACTTAGTGCCGGCCCAAAATCACGCAGACCTTCTACTCTGGTGCGAATCGCAAAAGCAATATTGGGTAAGCCCAACGGATTGCCTTCTCCAAATACATCCCAGAAGACTAATCCATGGTATCCTTCTGAGGGTTCGGTAAACTGAGGAAACTTACCATTTGCCCAGTTAAACTTGCCACTATCCACAATCACTCCCCCAATACTGGTGCCATGTCCGCCTATCCACTTGGTGGCTGAGCTGACGACTATTGCAGCTCCATGTTCTATTGGTCGGAACAAATATCCACCCGCACCAAACGTATTGTCTACTACTAGCGGTAGATCGTGTTTTTTAGCCAATGCTGCTATGGCATCAAAGTCAGGAATGTTGAATCCCGGGTTGCCAATTGTTTCCAGATAGATGGCTTTGGTCTTTTCATCAATGAGCTTTTCAAAATCATCAGGTGTGTCTCTTTCAGCAAATCGGGCTTCTATACCTAGTCGCTTAAAGCCGACTTTGAATTGGTTAAAAGTACCTCCGTAGAGAAATGGCGTTGACACGAAATTATCCCCCGCTTCCAAAATGTTGGTTAAAGCCAGAAACTGGGCAGCTTGACCAGAACTCGTGGCTACAGCCGCTACACCACCTTCCAAAGCCGCTATCCTTTGCTCAAACACATCAGTTGTTGGGTTCATGATGCGTGTATAAATGTTGCCAAATTCTTTCAAAGCGAAAAGGTTTGCGCCGTGTTCAGAGTTTTTAAATCCGAATGAGGTGGTTTGGTAGATGGGTACAGCTCGTGATCCTGTAGTAGGGTCTATTTGCTGTCCGGCGTGTAGTTGTAGTGTTTCAAATTTATGTTGTGACATTGCTATTTATGTTTATATCGTTGTGAAATGTGATGTGATGATGCTTTTCTGACCTGAAAAAGTAAATTGATCAGGCCGACAAGTTTTGGCAAACTGTTTACGTCAAACCTGCAGGATTAGTGTATGCAACACATACAGCAATATTTGCTGAGCTCACTGCCGGAAATGTACAGATTGTTGTCTTCAAAGCCTTGCTGAGAAGCACGGATACTCGCGAACGGGTGTTTGTAGAATTTCATAACTATCAATTTATATTTCAGGAATTAGCACCTTCCCGTTTAGGGTGGGGGTTGCTAGCGCTTCTCAGAGCCTGTCTCTCAGCGCTTCTTTATAAATCGATGACTTATCGATTTGAGGAGCAAACGTAATACGGAAAGTTTAGTTTGCAAAAGGAAAAATCAAGAATCTACATTTCGAATTCGGGTATTCCACTTTGATATTCTTGATCTCTTGGCTATTTTCATTTTCTCATGCTGATGAAATGAGCCGATTTTACCTTTACTTTCTTTTTTTATGGTGTGGTTTTAGTGCTATTTCCCAATTGCCGGAGCCAGACCAGGGCCAGATGAGTCGTGAGGACTATATAGTAATGCTCATTGATAGCCTGAAATATTCTGAGCAGCACAGTGATACTGCGGAAATTATTAGGTACTCAGCAATTCTAACGACCCAATTTCAAAGTGCCAGAATGCATCAGCGTGCTGAAGAATATTTGAGAACTTCCATATTCTTTGCTACTAATTACTCTAATCAGAGTTACTTTTCAGAAGTATGCAATCGAGCAGGAATGTTTGTGTACACGAAAATTCGTCAATTCCCAAATGGTGTAGTGGATAGTACACAATACTTCAAGATGTTGGACTCGACTTTTTACTGGTTCAACACGGCGATTTCGTCTGGATTGGTGAATGGTAAATTGGGTACTGTTGGTTGGGGCTATCGTGGGTTGCTGCAGACTACAGTTAAATTGAATGAGTTTGATTTGAATAAAGGGCATGATGCACCCCAATACTATAGTAAGTCAATGGAATATGCTCTGGCCACGGGTGATGAAGAGTTAGTAATTTCTACTCACTCACTTTATATCGGATATTGTCTAAGAATGAATAACCAGGATACCGCATTTTACCTTATAGATGATCTGCGCAATCGTCTCAGTTCAATGAAAAACAAACAAAAATTGAGCTATTACCTAAGGCTGCATGATTATTTGGCTACCGTAAATAACCTGGATACACTTATTACTGTAAGAAAATTGACATTTGACTATTTTCGGGATGTAACTGCCGCTGAGCACAGTGGTGAGTTATATGAAAAAGATCAGCTATATGAAGTATCTAAGACTAAGAAGGTTCTTTCTGCTACAGAAGATCAACTTTCATCTACCAGTATGGTTCTTTATATCTCTTTGGGAGCATTGCTGATAATTAGTTTACTGTTGGCCTATGTTTATCTGGTACTTTTTAAGAATAAAAAACTATCTAAAAGAAACGAACTCCTTCTCAAAGAGCAGAACCATCGCGTAAAGAACAACTTGCAGATGATCTCTAGTTTGTTGAGCCTGCAGTCTCAAAAGCTGCTGTCAACAGACGCCAAAAATGCACTTAGTGATAGCCAGCTTAGGGTCAACTCCGTGGCCCTCCTGCACCGTATGCTTTATGAGGGTGAGCAAATCGGGCAAATCAATCTAAGGGAATACCTCAAGACCCTTGTAGAAGAGATTCGGTTTTCAGCCCATAGGATCATTCTGGCAGAATTGGATATTAATGAAAATTTGAGTCTTAAAATCGAGCAATCTACGAGTCTGGGCCTCATCATTAATGAATTGATCACCAATAGTGCCAAACATATTCCAGATGAAGTGGAGGTGAAAATTCAATTGACGATCAAAAAAGAAGTTGGTAAACTATTATTGTCTTATCATGACAATGGACCAGGTGTGGACCCGGATGTCTGGAAGCGGTCTGAATCTTTTGGCAATCAGCTGATCAGGATACAGTCTGAGCAGCTAAGAGGAGACTATCAGGTTTCTCTTGACAATGGGTTTAGTTACGAATTGAGAATGGCCGTATGAATTTTACAAAATACTACATTATGATTTTGTTTCTTTCTGGGCGATTGGTCCTTGCACAGGAGGAGTCCCCTTTTGTGAGCATGGGGGATCAGAACCTCGAGAGTGTGGAGAGTGTAGTCGATGATTTACTGGTACAAATTATGGTTGCTGAAAAAGAAGGAGATATCAGTACAATGATCCAACTGAACAATCAACTGATTATCAGATACGCTCTTATGAAAAACCTGGATCGCGCAGGGGAGATAGGTTTGAGGAACCTGAAGCGAGCAAAGGCTTACGGCGACTCATGCCTGTTGGGTCAAACTTATAATCACTTTGGAATCTACCTAGGTAACCGCAAGGAATACGATCGAGCGCACAATACTCCAGGAGAGGTTTTTTTCAAATGGGCAGACAGTGCAATTTATTATTTTAAGAAGTCAATCTCAACTGTCCCTGGGGATTCATGTATTTTGAACCCGGTTGGCTGGGGATACGCTGGATTGATGCGTCAGTATTATTTCAAAGCAAGAATGGGTCATCGAAATTTCGATACTGCTTTTTACTATGCCGAGAGAGCCGAGTCAAACGCTATTATGACCGGTGACAAGGAATTATTACAAGCACGCCATGTTTGGACAGCAAGAAGCTATTCCCAGTTAGGTGAAAACCAATTGGCCAAACAACATATCACCAAAGCATATGAATTGGCCAAAAGTAGGCAGGGAGGCTTTCATGAGATTTATGATGTATGGTTTGGGGTATTGGCAAAAGAATCAGGCAACGATTCAATTCTTTGGTTGCATTCGGAAATTTTAGAAAGGAGTAGATATCAAGCAGGCCAAGAGATGCAATCAGCAATCCAAGAGGCTGACAAGAAATATGAAACTGACCGAAAAGAAGCGGATCTTCAATTGAAACAAGAGAAACTTGATTTGCAGGACAATGTCATTCGAGCAATTGCCTTGGCTGCATTTCTTGTTGTCCTGTTATCATTGTATTTGTTTTACTTATACCGAAAAAACAGGAAGTTGTCGGTGAGGAATGAACACCTATTAAAAGAGCAAAACCATCGCGTGAAAAACAACCTACAGATGATCTCCAGTTTGCTTAGTTTACAGTCACAGAAGTTACTTTCTGCAGATGCCAAAAACGCACTCAACAATAGTCAACTGAGAGTTAATTCGGTAGCCTTGCTTCACCGGATGCTTTATGAAGGAGATCACATTGGCAAGATTAACCTCAGTGAGTATATCAGTACATTGGTGGAAGAGATTCGATTTTCTGCTCATAGGACCATACTTGCCAATTTGGATATTGAGGAGAATTTAAGCCTTAAAATAGAACAATCCACCAGCCTTGGGCTGATTGTCAATGAATTGATTACCAACAGTGCCAAACACATCCCAACTGAGGTGCACATTGAGATCCAGTTGTCCATCAAAAGGGAAGCCGGCAAACTATCATTGTCTTATCAGGACAACGGGCCTGGTGTGGACCCGGAAGTATGGAAGCGGTCTGAATCTTTTGGTAATCAATTGATAAGAATTCAATCTGATCAATTGAATGGACAGTACCAGGTCAGTTATACGAATGGGTTCCATTATCTGCTAAAAATGTCTGGTTGACAAGAAACATGTTGCTATTGTTATGAAGAAAAGGCCTTTTTATAAGATTTGTTGATATTTTGTATTTGATGCGTTAGCTTCATGTGTATATTCCAACCGCCAACTATGTCGTACACCATTCTTACTATTGAAGATGATCTCCTAATTGCGGAGGATCTAAAATTCAAATTGACCCAGCTCGGTTATACAGTGGTTGGAAATGCCAGATCAGGTGAAGACGCCATAGGAAAGGTTAGGCAGTTCAGCCCGGAGTTGATTATTGCCGATATTATGATTGAAGGTGATATAGATGGGATTGAGACCGTTTCGAAGGTTTATGAATTCCACCGTTGTCCGGTAATCTATCTTACTGCCAATTCAGAATCTACTACAGTTAAAAAAGCACTCCAGACACATCCTTCTGCTTTTTTGATTAAACCATTCAAAATCAGCGAGTTCACGATTAATATCGACTTGGCGGTTCGTAATTTTAAAGAGAAATATTCCAAACCTGAACCAGTAAAGGATTCAATTTTTGTTCCGGATAAGTTTTTATATCATCGGGTCTTTAAGAAGGACATTATCTATGTCGAGGCTGACGGTGCTTATGTGAAAGTGTTTACAGAAAGCAAGAAATATCAGCTGACCACCAATCTGAAAACTTTTATGTCCCAATTTGAGCACCCTGATTTTTACAGGGTTTCCCGCAAACACCTCATCAACACAAACAAAGTAGATCGCATCAATGGAAACATGCTCTATCTAAAGGGTGCAGATGCGCAAGAGTACCCCATCACCATCTCCAAACCACAGCGGGCCGAGATCCTGAGCAAGTTCGAGATCATCAAGACGAAGGGGTGAATTGTTGTAGAGAAGAAGTGGATTCTTCTTTATCATTAGCTATTGCCCATTGACAAGAAATTATAGCCTATTGGAAACATTAATTTGGATCGAAATTATGATGTATGGTAAATTAAGAACTCAAACCAATACTAACTCATGGAATACTTAACAACTAACCGGTTAACTTTAATCATCATCCTGACTTTGTTATACACATCAGTATTTGGTAAGGTGTGGCGAATCAACAATAGTGATGACTCAGCGGATTACGAGTCTATTACTCAAGCACAATTGGATGATATTCATGTGTTCGAAGGTGATACCCTTTATTTAGAAGGCTCTTTAACGTCCTATGATGGAACAATCAACAAACGTTTTGTAATCATTGGTCCGGGCTATTATTTGAATGAAAATGCGCAAGGACCATACTCTAACATTGAAGCCAGGTTGCACAATGTTTATGTAAGAGCAGAGGGTGTATACATTGTGGGTATCAATCTAGGCTCAATTTACATTTATGATGATCAGGTTGTGATAGAGAAGTGCAGGTTCGATCAGATTCAATTAAGCTCTTGTTCGAATGTGATAATAAGGCAGTCTATAGGGGATCGGATTTCTGTGGGTGGTGTTGCTAACATTATTGTAAAAAACTCTATTGTCAATGATATTAATTCGTCAAGTGGTGTTTTCTCAGAGATTTCGAATAATACATTTCTAGGGAGTGTTACTGCATCGGCCAATATCTTTCGAAACAACATTCTGTTTGAGGAAGAAGCTTTCACTAACTCGTACAATATTGTAAGTGCTACTACAGAGTACAATCTGGCTAAGGATGGGGTCTTGGGTACAGAAAATGGCAATAAGTTATATGCTGAGGGTGATGTCATATTTGTGGCAGACGGCACAAGTGATAGCAAATGGATGCTAGATGCTGAGAGCACATACAAAAGTTCCGGCAAGGGAGGAACTGATCCCGGAGCTTTCGGAGGCAACTTACCCTATGAACTCTCTGGTTTGCCAAATCTTCCAATCATCTATGAGATAGAAACTTCAGGTGTAGGGAATGATTCAGATGGACTTCCTGTGAGGATTAAGGTGAGATCTAACTAGCGATGACAGATCAGTTAATAAAGTCATTGTTGTTCCTAGTTTCAGCCTTGATTTCATGGACTTGTTATGGACAATTATCATGTGGTACTCAAATTACACCACATCAAGAAGTCCTTATCAAAAGGATGATCGATGAAAGCAAACCATTACTGCTTGAGGATAGTGGTTCTGAGGCCACTGCGAAATTTATTGCCATAAAGCCACATATCATTCGAAATAGTGATGGCTACGTTGAAATTGATATTCATGATATTGATTTTGCCTTGAAGATGGTCAATATTCGATATGCTCCATTAGGAATTCAGTTCTATACATTAACTCCCAACTTTGTCGATAATGATGACTACTATTATTTTGATGATCAGTTTGAAGCGGCGCTAGCTGAACCCAATGATCTTGATAACACCATTAATATTTACTTTGTAAGTTCCATTACTAGAGATGGTATTTCATTTAATGGTTATGCCTATTTTCCCGGTTCCTTTAACAGGGTATTTATGACTCAATCTGCCACAGTCAATAGCATCGCAATTCTTTCTCACGAATTAGGTCATTTCTTTAATCTGCATCATACTCACGGAACTACCAATTTTGGCACCACAGATGAATTAGTAGATCAGTCGAATTGCACTACCGCTGGTGACTTCCTTTGTGATACTCCGGCAGATCCGAATTTAACAGATTTGGTTGAAGGAGATTGTGAGTATGTAGGTACTGCTAAGGACGCAAATGGTGATACATACGTCCCAGAGGTCTCAAATATTATGTCGTATTCACTAAGCAGATGTCGGACAAGCTTTAGTGCTGATCAATATAACAGAATGTCAGAGGCTTATCTGTCCACGAGAGACTATCTGGATGGGTATGATGTAACCTCATTTGCCAGTTTTGTTGTAATAGAAACAAATCCTTATATCGGAGATGCAGTTCAATTTGTTAATCAATCTTTTGGAGCGCTTAGCTGGGATTGGAGTTTCCCCGGGGGGGTCCCGAGTAAATCCACTTCAGAAAATCCAACAGTAGTTTACAATTCGCTTGGGGCATTTGATGTAACCCTAACCATAGTGGATTCGAATGGTGAGAGCAAATCATTTACTTACGAGAAGTATCTAGAAATCGACGGGCCACCCGATTTTAAGGCATTTGCCGGTGAATGGACAAGTCCCATTATTCTTTCTACCGTACAGGGAACCAATACTGATAATACCATAACGGTAAATGATGACCTTTATGTAGACTATCAATTCATCAATACCGGAGGAGAATTTTTTGGGAGGATCGAATCAAGGTTGTACATCGATGATAACTACAGGTATTATAACGGCTGGACTACCACGTGGATCAATGGCTACTCCAAGTACTATGAAGATAAGCTGATTAGTAATCTTTCCCCGGGTGAACATACCATTAAGATCATACTAGATTATGAGGACATGGCTGAAGAAAGCAATGAAGATAACAATGTTTTTGAAAGGATTTTTACAGTCTATGAGAATGTTCCGGTGATAGACAGTTTGGCAATTAGCCATGCACCCTGTTATGGTGGTGTCGGATCTTTGGTGGTTTATGCCAGTGGCCTCAAAGGACCTTTTAATTTTAGCCTTGATAATGAAGTATTTCATACAGATTCCGTTTTTAATAATCTGGATCCTGGCCACTATACCATATATGTTTCAGACCAAGAGGGGAATTTATCTAACCAGTCAATTAGTATAGGAGAACCGGATTCAATAAAGGTAAGCGTTGATAGCTCCAATGAAGTGGTTTGTGATAACCTAGGTGCTGTTTATTTATCCATTACAGGTGGTAGTGCTCCTTACCAGATTTCATTAGATAGTGGTAAAACCTACCATGATGAGGATTTTTTCAAAGAATTGGAAGCTGGGCAGTACCAATTGACCGTGTTGGATGCAAATGAGTGTACTCGCACTATAGAATTCACAATTGATGAAATTTTGGATGAAACAGCTCCAACCATGGACTTGTTGGATACGGCTATCGTTTACCTGGATGAGGAAGGTCTGGCTACATTGTCCAAAGCAGAAATCAATTTTGGAAGTTTTGATGACTGCTCCATTGAGGAAGAGCTTACCTGGGAAATTTCAGTGAACGATTTTGACTGTGAAAGTGCCACATACAATGTTGTGGAGGTTTTACTTACAGACTTGGTTGGCAATGAAACCAGCGGAAATGTAGTAATTCAGGTTTTGGATACTATTTCCCCCGAGATATTGGTTGAAAATAGCACTTTCTTTTTGCATCCAGATTCCGTTATTACCATAATCCCTGATCATCTGGACTTCATCAGTTCGGACAATTGCACACTGGATTCACTTTGGTTGAGTCAATCGGATTTCGACTCTTCCCATGCAGGTGACAATGAGCTCATATTGTTCGCATCAGATAAGCAGGGTAATATATATCAGGCTGAATTTCTTCTCTCTTTAGTGCTTAAGGTAGATTCCACTTTCAGATTTGATAGCGTGTTTGTAAAGGATAACAGCTGTTTTGGGGAGACAGCAGGAGAAATACACATTGGTGCAGTTTTCGGTACCGGCCCGTATACTTATAGTATTGATAATGTTGTTTTTCAACCGGACTCTACTTTCGATAATCTCCTATCAGACGAATACAATGTTTATGTGAAGGATGCGAATGACTCGTTAATCTCCCGCAGTATCGAAATAGCGGAACCAGAGGCATTAGTTATTGAGTCAATAACCCTAACACATCCGAATTGTGAAGCCATAAATGGTGAAATGTCGATAAATGTGAGTGGTGGGACGGAACCATACTTTTATTCAATTGACGGGAGTTCGTATTATGAAAATTCTGATTTTGACTCCTTATCTGCTGTGGATTATGATGTGATAGTTAAAGACATTAATTCTTGTACGTCGATGACTTCTGCAACCCTTATTAATGAAGGAAATTTTGTCGCGTTTGACTCCATTGATTGGTATATGGATTCACAGGGAATAGGTACTATTGGATTAGATGATCTTTTTAGCAACCGTCCAGACCAATGTGGCAACAATGAAATAGAATGGGTAATAGATGATACTCATTTGAACTGTTCTAAAGATACCAACTATGTATATGTCCATGGGAGGATTTTGGGAACGCCTATATTTTATGATTCAGTGTTTATCGAGTTATTAGACACCATAAGCCCTATTCTCTCATTAAAGCCCAGTGCAACTATAAGGATGAATGAGTTTGGAAATGCATCAGTATCGTTTAGTCAATTGAATCTTGATTCTTTTGACAACTGTGGGTTTGAATATGAATTAAGCGAAAATGACTTTTCCGTTGAAGGGAATTATAGTATCTCAGTGACGATTACAGATCCGTCCGGCAATCATGCGTCTGGATCAATTGATTTAGAAATATTGCCATTTGAGCATTTTGAAGGCGAGGCGAGTCCAGTTATACTAGAGTACTTTCTCGATAAAGACCCCGGATTTGGAGAAGGAATTATTCTATCATTAGTAGATGGGGTCGCTGATTTTACATTGAACCTGGATGGAATAGCATCAGGGATCCATGTACTTTACTCACGAGCACGTGATGATAAGGGAAAGTGGTCTATGACTAATCGAATTCCAATTATAGTAACTCAACAACCTGCTGAAATTCAATTGATTGAATACAGCATTGATAATGATCCTGGTTTTGGTAATGGTACCCAATTCTCGCAAACAGGCATTGATGGCTCAATGGCCTTTATTATCCCTCTTTCAGGAATAAATGCTGGGGTACATGTGCTTAAATTAAGAGCTATGACTACAGATGGCAGGTGGGGTCATACACAGACGTCCCTTTTTATTAAGCAAGACATTCAATCTGAGGTGGAGTATGTTGAATACTTTATTGATAATGATCCGGGATTCGGTCAGGGTATATTGATTGAAGCACAAAGTGGTCAAATAGATATGAACATATCTATGGATGATCTTTCGAATGGTTTGCATCGACTATACCTAAGAGCTGGAACCCAGGACAATCAATGGTCCCACACTACAGTTTATCCTTTCTATCGAGTAAAAAGCAATTATAATCAAAGCATTCATCGAATTCACTACACAATTTCATCAGATACTCATAGTGAGGATTTTGAATATGTGGTCAATGAACCAAGTAAAGAAGTTGATGAGCTTATCATGCTCGATGTATCTACACTGATTGAAGGGGAGATGTATGAGGCCACATTTGTTGCGGAGACTGTGTCAGGGGTTTTGAGTCAAATGGAAAGTGTTCAGTTCACTTATGAAAGCAATGTGCCTCCTGTTTTGATTTCCAAAAGATTTGAAATAGCTGAAAACCCTCAGTTTAATGAGGTCATAGGTCAAGTTACTGCAAGTGATGATGATAATGATGAATTGTTTTACTTGCTAGCCGATTCGTTGATGCATCTTCCTGTGGTTGTTGATTCAACCGGGCAGATAAGGGTTAGCGATAGTGCCTTTTATGACTATGAAAGTAATAAACACTTTGCATTCCTCGCCATTGTAAGTGATGGCTTGGAAATAGATACAGCAACAATTTTTGTAGATGTTCTAAACATTAATGAGAAACCTGTCATGGTTGATCAGACTTTTAGCATATTGGAAAACAGAGCCCATGGGCATTTGATTGGTCAGGTTATGGCATCAGACCCTGATGGAGATGCTTTGAAATATAAAGTCATTGATGGAAATCAGCTCGGCGCAATTGAATTGAATGAATCAACTGGCCAAATGACCGTCTTAATGTCAGATGTTTTTGATTTTGAAAGGAATCCACATTTACAGTTCTCAGTAGAGGTAAGTGATGAAGAAGGTTTGTCAACCATAGCCAATGTCCTTGTTTCTCTAGAAGATGTATTTGAGAATGTTGCGCCGGTGATTGTTGAAGATCAAGTGTTCGAAATCGAAGAAAACAGTGCTTTCGGCACCTTTGTTGGCACTGTTTTGGCCTCTGACCAAGATGGGAACACGTTAACTTATACTATTTCAGAAGGAAATTTAAATGATGCTTTTGCGATTGATGCGTCCACTGGTGAATTGACAGTGTTAACATCAGCAGTACTTGATTTCGAAACCATTTCGCAGTTTGATTTGACCGTGCAGGTTGATGATGGAAATGGAGCTGTATCGTCTGCAATTGTTCAGATTAAGGTCATAGATGTTTTTGAAAATGCATTACCAGATATTGTGAATCAAACCTTCACAATTACCGAAAACAGCCCAACCGACACATCGGTTGGCACCATTACAGCTTCGGATGCAGATGATGACCCTCTCACCTTTTCCATCCTCTCAGGAAATACAGATGATGCATTTGCGATGAACGAAACCACCGGAGAGCTCATGGTGCTAACCGAATCCGCATTGGATTTCGAAACCACTCCGGTTTTCAATTTGGCAGTAGAAGTCAATGATGGGAATGGAGGTATAGCCAGTGCTACGATTACCATCAACCTGGAAGATGTGGATGAAAGTACCAATACGGCACCGTCTATTTCGAATCAATCTTTTACCATAGCTGAGAACAGCCCATCTGGCACTTCGGTTGGAACTGTACAAGCAAACGATGAAGATGGCGATGCACTTACCTTTTCCATCCTCTCAGGAAATACTGGTGATGCATTTGCTATCAATGAAACTACAGGAGAGCTGACTGTACTGACGCAAAGCGCACTTGACTTTGAAACCAACCCATCGTTCGAGCTTGAAATAGAGGTAAGCGACGGAGTAAAAAATGCTTCTGCTGCCATTGCCATTAATCTCAGTGATTTGGATGATGTCACACGCCTTATTCCTACTGTATTCAATGTGCCGGAAAACAGTGCTTCCGGTACAGTATTAGGAAGCATTGGATTCTTTTCTCAGAATAGTGATGATTTCCCATACTTTGAGATGAGTGCTGGTCAGTTTGATGAAAATGACCCTGAGTTAGTCAGGGGGCTTGAGCTTTTAAACAATGCTGCATTGGTTCTTTCCGAAGAGAATTACGATCTGGTAATTGATAACTCAGCTGTTTTTGATTTTGAAGAGATACAGTCATTTAAAATACAAATCGGCCTTTGTTGCTATCCAATATTTGAGACACCTAAGGCAGTCTATCAGATTAATGTCACCAATGTCAATGAGCTAACGTCTATCTCAGGTCAGGCTTTTGCCATTGATGAAAACAGTACGGTTGGTACTTTGGTGGGAACCGTCGAGGCTTTTGATGAAGATGGAGATGCGCTGAATTATTCCATCACATCTGGGAATTCCAATGAAGCTTTTGAAATAGGTTTGAGTAATGGTGAAATCACTGTTTCTAATAGTTCTGCACTTGATTTTGAAACGATTACGGCATTCAACCTGGAAGTTGAGGTAACGGATAACAATGGTGCATCGGCCGCTGCCTTAATCACCATTACACTTAATGACTTAGATGATGAGGTAGTGCTTGGTAGTCAACAGATACAAAAAATTAATGTCTATCCAAACCCGGCAAATGATGTCATTCAAGTGATTATACCGGCTAATCTTATCGGTGAGCAATTGACCATCTTTGATTTAACCGGTAAGGAAATCCATTCAGAGGTAATGCTATCAACAGAGCAGACTTTGGATTTATCCAATTACGCCGGAGGTATCTACCTGATCCAGGTTAAAGACCAATCACTTAGGGTTTCTAAAAACAAATAAAATCACACGCTATAATATCAGGCCGATAGTTTCATCGGCCTGTTTTTTTTCATTGCTCCAGGATAAACCTGCCATTGATTATTTTGTCATCCAGAGAGGAGTGGATTAGGCGCATTTGAGGACCTGGTGACAAATCAACCCGAGAGGCCTGGATGCCAATGGCTGCAAGTGAATTGGCCAAAAGAGGCTCCTCAATATCTCCAAGCGGTTTGAGAATGAGTGAGCGATCCTCTAACACAACATCCGGATTGAAGCCGTTGGGATAATCCTCATCATTATTGTTGACAAGTTTTACCACTATAGGTTGAATGGCCCAATTGTTACTTGCATCATCCTCGTCAGTAAGAGTGATCGACCCAACATCCTTACCAACCGTGGTATCACCCACAATGAACACCTCCATGTAGGGTTTCAGTGAGTTAATAGTGACTTCAGATGCAGAAGCACTCCTGCTGGATGTAATGATATAGACAGTACCAGTACTTAGTTGATTACCTATGTTTTGAGTTTTAGATGAAAATCGAACATTTAGAAAGTTGGCCCCTAGCCTATCATCATTGAGAATTGACTGCTGAACATCCTCATTATAAGTTTTCTTAAAGACTAAATCTGAAGTTGTGGCTCCCTTGACCATTAAACTTGTCAGGTTCTTTACAGAAGTTTCACTTCCACCACTATTAAACCTCAGATCGAGTATTAAATCCTGTATTCCGGCAGATTTGAAACTCTGGAAAATTTCGTCCATCTGATTGTCATAGATAAGTTCGCTACCACCGGGTGAAAAGAAAGTGTAGATCAAATAGCCAATTTTCTTTCCTTCTATTTCGTAGATCGTGTCGAGCAAAAATGGGTTTTCAGAATATGTAATTGGAGCAATTGATACACTGCCCTGTTCCTCAAAAACCTCATTTTCTAAATCGTACCGACGGTATTCAGCGGTATACGTGGAGTTCATATCGCTCAGTAAGTTCTGATAGTTGGAAGTAGTGAGCTGTGTGTCGTTGATTTTGTAAATGATATCACCTCTTTTCAAACCTAAAGCTGTGGCTGGAGAATTGGCTTTGATGTAAGTGAGCTGCATGATTACATTCTCGTTATCTTCAGATTCCAGATATAATTTGAATTCGAAACCTGACTCCAGTGTGATGCCGTTGAGTAAATTGATCAGTTCCTGATAATCTTCATAGATAAATGAAAACCTGTCCTTGTCGGAAAGTAGTTCTTCAAAGAACAGCTCAGGATCCACGTTCGTAGTTGGCTTGCTAGGCAGTTCATCAGTCCAGAAGTAGTAATAATCCATATTGGCATAAATCCAATTATTGACCTTCTCAAATTCTGTCTGGGTGTCGTCATCTTTATTACAGGAAACCAATCCTGTTATAAGAACTAGGCCAACTAAAAGCGTAAAATTTTTCATTCTTCTACAAATTAATATTTCAGGGAACACCGAAGTTATCTGAATGGTTCTTAAAACAAAAAAACCGGCCAAAAAATTGACCGGTTCAGTTCTCATATTTAATAAGCTTTAAGCTAAGGCCTTCTTAATAGTTTCTCCAATATCAGCGGGTGAATTCACCACATGCACTCCGTTTTCGGCCATAATCTTCATTTTGGCTTCTGCAGTGTCTTCTGCTCCTCCAATGATGGCGCCAGCATGGCCCATTCTTCTTCCCGGAGGTGCTGTCTGGCCAGCAATGAAGCCAACCACTGGTTTCTTATTGCCATTTTCCCTCACCCATCTTGCAGCTTCTGCTTCATAGTTTCCACCAATTTCACCAATCATCACAATCGCTTCAGTTTCAGGATCTTCCATCAGCATCTGTACTGCTTCTTTGGTAGACGTACCAATAATCGGATCTCCACCAATGCCTATTGCTGTTGTTATGCCCAATCCTGCTTTCACTACCTGGTCCGCAGCTTCGTAGGTAAGTGTGCCGGATTTAGAGACAATGCCTACTGTTCCTTTTTTGAACACAAAGCCCGGCATGATACCAACCTTAGCTTCACCAGGAGTGATTACTCCAGGACAGTTTGGCCCAACGAGTGTCGCACCGCGCTTCTTGGCGTAAGGTTTAGCCACCATCATGTCTTTAACAGGAATACCCTCCGTGATCGTGATGATTACTTTTATTCCTGCATCTGCAGCTTCCATGATAGCATCTGCAGCAAACGCCGGCGGAACGAAAATAATCGATACATCAGCACCAGTATTATCTACAGCTTCCTTTACAGTATTGAAGACAGGTTTCTCAAGGTGAGTTTGACCACCTTTTCCCGGAGTTACTCCACCTACTACGTTAGAACCGTATTCAATCATTTGCGAAGCGTGGAAAGTTCCTTCAGAACCTGTGAAGCCCTGCACGATGATTTTAGAATCTTTATTGACTAAAACACTCATTTTGGATTGGTTTCTTTGTGAGGTGCAAAAATATTTGAAAAGGACACATTGACAAACGGATTCTCAATTTTAAAGTATATATATACATTTGTATTCATCAAAAATATACACCGCCGACAATTCTCAATGACCGTATCAATTTTATTGCATGCATCAGACTGAAGAATTTCAGGTTATTACTCAGGATCAGTCCACCATTTGTGCCACCCTATATAAAGGAGAGGAGAGAGGCACTCACCTCATTATTGTAGGGCCGGCAGCAGGCGCACCACAGTACTATTATAGTCGGTTTTCTGAGTATGCCTCCAGTTATAAAGATTTTGATGTCGTCACATTTGACTATCAGGGGATCGGGAAATCACTTGATGAATCTGTGATTGATTGCCAGGTAAAAATGAGTGACTGGGGTGAACAGGACTTAGA
The DNA here is from genome assembly GCA_040218045.1 of Marinoscillum sp. Taxonomy (GTDB): domain Bacteria; phylum Bacteroidota; class Bacteroidia; order Cytophagales; family Cyclobacteriaceae; genus Marinoscillum. The sequence continues at coordinate 28,886 of JAVJQA010000047.1, read as the reverse complement.
ATCAATAATCAATTGGGCGGATTCTAAGTATGCCAAAATATTTCTTATCGGGCATAGCGTAGCTGGTCAGGTTTTCCCAAAAGCAAAGAGCAATTCGAGAATTAGCGCCGCTTATTTTGTAGGCTCACAAACCGCCTATCATGGGTGTTGGAGTGGCCTTTGGCACTTTTATGTACTTATATTTTGGTATCTACTGATCCCGGCGACCACTTTTATTTTGGATTACCTGCCTGGCTGGACCATGGGAGGTAAAGTGCCACTGCCCAAAAGAGCCGCATTGGAATGGAGAAAGTGGGGAACACACCGAAGAGGTGTTCTTCAAAACAATGATGAATTGACCCGAAAATTTGAACAAGTGAAAATACCGCTACATTTTGTAAGCATTGAAGATGATAAGTTGCTGGCACCTTCAGCGGCAACTCAGGAGCTGATGAGTTACTATAAAAATGCCAAGACCAGCTTTCAATTCATTTCGCCAAAAAACCTGGGTTTGAAAAAGATAGGTCATTTTGGGTTTTTCAAACAGCAGTTCAAAAAACAACTCTGGCCAATGCCAATGCTTTACTTTACTCAATATGTTAAAAAGCTTGATGAGTCTTAATCGACTTTCAGGATAAACCGGTCAATAAATTCTCTCACGGCTCCATCACCTCCTTTTTTCTCCAGAATGACATCAGCAATAGCCTTGATCTGCGTAGCGGCATCAGCAGGGCACGCACAAAATCCCACTCGTTGCATGATTTCATAGTCATTCACATCATCTCCAATAAAGGCTATTTCTTCATCCTTAAGGTCTAATTCCTTCTGCCAGCCATCCAATATCTCTTCTTTGGGTTTGGTGCCCACATAATAGTACTTCATTCCCAGGGTATTGGCTCTGGAAGTGACCATTTCACTGACAAGACTGTGACTGATAATCCCAACATCTGTACCTGCTTTGATGGCGAGCTTTATGCCCATTCCATCCCGGGCATGAAACTTTTTGAATTGCATGCCATCTTCCATGATGTATACGCCACCGTCTGTCATGGTTCCGTCTACATCCAGGATGAGCATTTTCATCTTTTTGATTTTGTCTAACATTAAATAAGATTTCGGCCAATCGCGTTGGCTATCGGTTTTAGTGAGTGATACAATTTTTCAAATTCTTCAAAATTTAATTGCTGGGCAGCATCTGATAGGGCTTTTTCTGGTGTTGGGTGCGTCTCAATGAGCAATCCATCTACACCCATGGCTATTGCTGCCCGGGTAAGGTCAGGCACTCCATATCTGTAACCCATGGCATGACTTGGGTCTACAACTATTGGCAGATTGGTATATTCTTTTAGGTAAGCTACACCAGTCAGATCCAAAGTAAACCGCGTTTTGTCCTCAAAAGTACGGATGCCGCGCTCGCATAAAATAACATTGGGATTTCCTTGAGAGAGGATAAATTCTGCCGCCTGAACAAACTCCTGAAGGGTGGAGCCAAATCCTCTTTTGAGGAGAACTGGTTTTTGGATTTGGCCACATTTCCTCAGAATGCCTTGGTCATACATGGCTTTTGCCCCGATCTGAATGATATCAGTGTGCTCTATTACCTGATCCACATGTGTGCTGTCTTTAACCTCAGTGATGATTTTTAAGCCAAATTCCTCACGCACTTTCACGAGCATTTTCAATCCTTCTTCACCCAGTCCCTGAAAAGTGTATGGTGAAGTCCTTGGTTTGAAACATCCAGCTCTCAAAGTACTCAAACCGAGATTTTTTAGGAGTTGAGCTGCACTAGTGATTTGCTCCCATGATTCTATGCTACATGGACCAGCAATCATCAGCGTATTTTCCGGGTCGCCAATTTGGCATGCGCCAAATTCAACTTTCCTCTTCGGAAGATATGAGCGACTGGCGAGCTGAATGTCAGAATCCATGACGAATGTTTGCTCAGCCAAAGATTGATAGTGTTCAGGAAGTGACTTCAGCTTACTAGAAGTGACAAGTATTTCCTGATCATTTTGTGTAAAGTGTAAAGCTTCTAACTCCGCGGCAATTCGTATTGCCTGTGATTTTGCTAATCCTTTTTTAAGATGAATGATCATAAACTCCGGTCACTGGATTGAAGGGCTCAAAGATATACTTTATCACGAAGTGTAACCCTTCCATAAAGCGGCAGTATTGTTATTGATAGTTTGCTTAAAGATCAAAAACTCAAAAATGACGAGTCCTTCTTTAGTTAGGTTTAATGACCACAGATACTGAAACAAGTTTAGTGCGACCTCTAGGGTGATAGAACGAAGATTAAAAACTTGACAAAATAGGACTAGTATGTTTCCAAAGGTTGCTCACAATGAAGTGGGCAACCTTTTTTATGGCTTAAATTTCATATTTTAGCCGCATGAACCAATCACGGCCAATCGATTTAAGAAGCGATACGGTAACCAAACCTACGCCAGGAATGCTGGAGGCAATGATGTCGGCCGAAGTAGGTGATGATGTGTTTGAGAGTGATCCCACAGTTAATTTATTGCAAGAAAAAGTTGCAAACTTATTTGGCATGGAGGCAGCACTTTACTGTCCCTCTGGCACCATGACCAATCAAATTGCGTTGCGTATTTTAACCAGGCCTCAAGATGAAGTGATCTGTGACAAGCGATCACATATTTACCTTTATGAAGGTGGTGGTCTGGCTTATAATTCAATGCTATCACCAAAACTACTCGATGGAAATAGAGGACGGTTAACTTCCGAAATGATTTCCAGCCAAATCAATCCTCCTGATGACATCCATTTTCCGAGAACGAAACTCGTAAGTTTGGAAAATACGGTAAATAAAGGTGGTGGAAGTATTTATGAGCTTTCCGAACTTAAAAAAATAAAGGAAGTTTGCCAACTTCATGGATTAAAGTTGCACCTTGATGGGGCACGTTTTTTCAATGCAATCACTGAGACAGGGGAATCTCCGGCATTGTACGGACAGCTTTTCGACACCATATCCATCTGTTTTTCCAAAGGTCTTGGAGCACCTGTAGGTTCGGTATTGTTGGGCGCCAAAGAATTAATTAAAGAAGCGAAGCGTGTGCGCAAAGTTTTCGGTGGTGGAATGCGACAGGCTGGATTTCTCGCCGCTGCTTGTGTCTATGCATTGGATCACCATGTTACAAGACTATCACAAGATCACAAAAAAGCCCGGGCACTGGGAGATGCCATGTCGGCAAAGAGCTTTGTGAAGGAAATATTGCCAGTTGATACGAACATTGTGATCGCCGAACTGGAAGGAATAAAACCTGCCGATCTGTTGGAGAAATTTTCCAAAAGTGGACTAATGGCTGTCGCATTCGGGCCAGAAGCTATTCGGTTTGTTACACATCTGGATGTTTCTGATGATCAGATTAACCAAGCAATCGATATAATTCACAACATATGACCACTTTCTTTAGACTTTTGAGTTTTGCGCTGTTATTAACTCTGGCTGTCAGCTGTTCTAAAAAAATAAGTACCAGCAAGGTTGCTGAGTCTTTTGACGAATTCTATGATCGGTTTCATGAGGATGTTGATTTCCAGCTGAAGCGAATAAAATTTCCCCTGGAAGGAGAGTACGTCTCCATAGAGGGTGGTGAGCCCTGGACTAAAGCAGATTGGGAGCCGCATTTGGAAAAAGTAACAGACATTTCAGATCCTGACTATGATACTGAAATCATTCGAAAAGAAAAGGAAGTCATCGATAAGGTGGAGCTCAGAGATTCAGGATTTTCAATCGAACGCAGATTCGAATTGATCGAGGGCAGTTGGTACCTGGTTTACTATCAGACAGTTAACCTTTAGTGCGTTTAGTGACCAACCAGACACCAAAAAATACCAGAGATGCAGCCAGAAGATGCTTTAAGGTAAGTATTTCATCGTAAAAGATGCTGGCTATCAAAGTGGCAAAGACTGGTTGCACATAGATGTACGCACCTACTGTTGAAGGATTGACTTTTTTCATCGCCCAAATGTTGATCAAATACACCATCACTGTTACGCCAATTACCACATAGCCCATTGCCCAAAAGGCTGGTACAGGAATAGCACTCCATTCTATAGCTCTAAATTCTCCCCAGCCTACCGGAAATACAATGAAAAACCCTATTAAGAATACCCATTTGGCAATTGTTAGCGGAGAGTACCTGGTCAATAGTGGCTTGACAAGTACGAGATAGGTGCCATAACTCAGTGCATTCAAAACGATCAAAATATCGCCTCTCCAGTCTCCCTGAGTGAGTGATAAGTCAGGTTGATAGATGATGAGCAAGGCACCAATAAGGCCAAGGATCAATCCCGTGATTTTCAAATAGGTTATTCGCTCCTTTAGAATGATAAGTGAAATAATCAGCACGGCAATTGGCGTCAATGTCATGATAATTGATCCGTTAATTGCAGAGGTTAGGCTCATGCCCTTGAAAAAGAAAAGCATATTGATGCCAACTCCAAATAGTGCACACATGAAAAGTTGTTTGCCATCTTTTTTCCAATCTATAGACTGACGGTCAAAAGACCCTATGAGCCAGAATAGCAGTGCGCCAATAGCAACCCTAATGACAATAAATCCAAAAGGTTGTACATACTCCGGAGTGACGGTTTTAAGAATACTGTAATTGGCCCCATATAATAAACCAACTGAGAGAAGAGCAAGATGTCTTAGGAGATGCGATGTATTCACCTGGCAAAGGTAGGCCCGTAAGTTGCTAATCCTAGTGAAGCCAATTGGTCTTTTTTGTGATAATCTTGATGGAGAAATATGTCATTCCACTTACGATCATGGCGATCACCCAGAAGAGGTGAGTAATGAGAAAATCACTCAATTGGGCAGACCCAATGGCATCAATTAATTGGAAAAGAAAAAAAACCAGGAACACGGCAGCTACTCCATTTTTTTCTTTCCTGATCACTTTTTTAAGGTTGAAAGGGCTTTGGTTACTTTCATACTGAAATGGGTTTGGGAAGTATTTAGGCGTAGCCTTTTTCCAAATCAGATATACCGGGCCGAACTTCTTTTCGAGAAAATGCTCTTCAACAGTAATGATCGTCCGATAAAAAATTGCAAACAGAATAAGGAAAATGAGCATGAAGATGGAGCTGTGCCCAAGAAGGGCCACTGAAAGCCAGACCAGGAAGTTTGCCACGTACAAAGGGTGTCGAACCATGGAATACCACCCTTTGGTATTTAATTGATCCGCGAGTTGACGGCCTTTGTTTCGCCCGGAAGTCCCTTTAGGGCTATGACCAACCACGGTCATCCGAATAGCCAATCCCAAAATAGCCATGCACAAACAGATGATATCGAAGTAGGCTTCATAGGTTGCTCCCTGTCTTGCATTGTAAAACCTGACACTAAATGCAACCAAAAGGAGCCCGACTGGAATTATGCCTCGATAAAGGAATAAAAAGTCCCCAAATTTATTTGCACTTTTTTGACTGTTCATGAACGAAAATTCTGCAAGTTTCGAAATTAGCCAACGTTCATTGAATGATGGTTTGAAAGTGAAAATATTCTTGCGAAAATACTTTTTGCAAACGTTTGCAATTTGTATCATTGCACTTTACACGCATCCAATTTGCAGTTATGATATTCACTGAAATTGACCGAAAAACCATGCTCTCTCTCAGTACTCTTGTGAAATTATCAGGAGAGAAGAAAGCGCGAGAGGAGGAAATTGTAAATGTAGGCCAGTTTCTTGGTGTACCTAAAGACAATACACTTGAGTTACTGGATGAATGGGACGAAGCAGATACTATGAAATTTAGTTCTGAAGAGGAGAAATTGAAGTTTGTAAATTTCTGCTTCGGCTATCTGAAAGAAAATTATCACCCCAAACCTTCTGAGATTGCTTTTTACAATGAAGTAGTAAGGAATCTAGGTTTGAAGGCCAGGTTCGATAATTAAACAATGTTACCCTAAACAACAACTAAAGTGAAAGTAGTCCCGTTACCCCACGGGACTATTTTTTTATCTTGATTTTGGGTTCGAATACAAAAAGGTCCAATCTCTAATTAAAGCTTGTTTCTCCGCACCAGAGCTTATTTCCACCTCATTGGCGTTCTTGAAATACCATTGTATTTCGCTGTTCCCATAAATCAGTTCGCTGCCCTCTAGTTTATCCAGTATGACCATTTGGGTTGATTGGTCTTTTAAGAACGCAGTAAGTTCCAATTTTGAACCACTCAAAACTTTGATGAAATATCTAGCCTGCGTTTCATTATTTTCATTGATCACATCTATGGAGTACGTGTCCGCAAAGAGGTTCGAGACTTCCCAGTATTGGTTATTTGCGATGAATCGGCCATCAATTACCTGATATAAGCTCTTAATATTTTCTTCATCGGAGCCAGCATAAATCTTAGTAGAAAGCAGTACAGCTGAAGTTATTTTATCAACTATGTTCTGTGTGTAATTTTCAACACTGTCTTCAAAAAACTCAGGGATTGAAAAGTAGATAAAGGATTGGTTGGTGGAAAGTGTGCCATTTTTTGATCTGCTGATGGATTTATCAAATGCTCCAACCCGAATCGTTTTTCCCTTGACCAGCCTGCCATTGTTCTTGAGGGATTGTTGAACCTGAATGGTATAAGGGTTAAGGTCTTCAAGCCGGAAATTGAGCTGTAAATAAGTTTTGTCAGATACTGCTTCTAAGTGTGGAGAGGCTATATTTTTGATAGTCACAGTTTTGGATGCATCATTGAAGGTGAAACGGTTAATCCACCATTCATCATCTTCTACATTGAAATAGTTGTAGGTCAGTTTGTCTTCAAGCCACTCAATGGCTTGGTTGAGGATGAGTTGATCCTCAGCCTTAGATTGGGCTTTTATGGCATCACTTGAGAGGATCAATATACAAATGATCGTTAGGTTTTTCATAGGCTGGTTCGGTACTTAAAATTAACGCAATAACTTTAAGGCATGAGCATGTTTCAGGACAATTCACCTTTAGCAGAGAGAATGCGGCCATCACAAGTGGAGCAGTTGATCGGGCAGGAGCATTTAGTAGGGGAAAAGGGTATTCTGAAGCGATCTATTGATGCGGGGCGTATTCCATCTATGATTCTTTGGGGACCTCCGGGCACTGGCAAAACTACGCTCGCCAATATTATTGCCAATCAGGTCAAAATGCCTTTTCATACCCTTAGCGCCATCAGTGCAGGGGTGAAAGACGTGCGAGAAGTCATTAACAATATCAGATCGGGAAGTAAGGCTATTTTATTCATTGATGAGATTCATCGCTTCAACAAAAGTCAACAGGATGCACTTCTGGGCGCAGTGGAAAAAGGCACCATAACTCTCATTGGAGCTACCACGGAGAACCCGAGTTTCGAAGTGAACGCCGCCTTGATTTCCAGATGCCAGGTGTACACACTAAACCATCTTGAAAAGTCACACCTAAAGCAGATCATTGATAAGGCTATGACCGAAGATGTAGAGCTGAAGAAAATCCAGATAGATGTCCAGGAAACAGAGGCACTTTTTAACCTCTCTGGTGGCGATGCCAGAAAACTCCTCAATCTGCTGGAGTTGGTGGTGAAAAGTAATGAGAAAAATGGAAAATCCCTGATCAATGATGAGCAGGTAATTGCCGTGGCTCAGCGCAAAACGGTACTTTATGACAAAAAAGGGGAGATGCATTATGACATCATCTCTGCTTTTATCAAGTCGATCAGGGGTAGTGATCCAAATGCAGCGGTTTATTATTTGGCTAGAATGATCGAAGGAGGAGAGGACGTGAAGTTCATTGCCAGGAGGCTGCTCATACTTTCTTCAGAAGATATAGGAAATGCCAACCCCACCGCCCTGGTCATGGCAAATGCATGTTTTCAGTCTGTCAATGTTATTGGCTATCCCGAATCCAGGATTATTCTTTCGCAGTGTGTGACTTATTTGGCCTCTTCTCCGAAGAGCAATGCCAGCTATGAAGCGATCAACCGGGCTCAGCAGGAAGTCACCAAATCAGGAGATCTGGAAGTGCCAATGGCCATAAGAAATGCCCCTACCAAACTAATGAAGGATCAGGGTTATGGCAAAGGCTACCAGTATGCGCATGATTATGAAAATAACTTTGCCCATATGGAATTTCTTCCTCAGGAACTAGAAAACACGAGATTCTATGATCCGGGCAAAAACCCAAGGGAAGAAGAACTCAGAAAGTTTCTTAGAAACAGGTGGAAAGAGAAGTACGGATATTGATTATATAGTAAGTAAAATCAATTGAATCGAAAGTCTAAAAATTAGGCTCAGAAAATAAATAAGAAATACACTTAGGTGTAGTACCTAAACAATCAGTAATACGCTTAAATTATGCGCAAAGACACAAAAGTGGTAGGCCCGTTCGCCCAATTGGTCACCTTGGAAAGCTTGCCTTTGAAGGGATCAATCTCGGATCATACGTTGAGAATTATTGATCAGGGTGCGGTGAAAATAAAGAATGGAATTATTGTAGAGGTTGGAGAATTCACCAAAGAATTTATCCATGATTGTGAGGTCGAAGAGATTTTCGAGCAAATGGTCCTCATTCCGGGGCTGATAGATTGCCATACCCACCTTGTATGGGGAGGCAACAGGGCCCGGGATTATACAATGCGGATGTCGGGTCAATCCTATCAGGATATTTTGGCTGCAGGTGGTGGTATATTTGATTCGGTTGCCAAAACTCAGGCTGCCAGTTCAGATCAGCTGCTTCATGATTTACAAACACGAGCAGACAGGCATCTCAAAGATGGGGTAACAACAATAGAAGTTAAGACTGGCTATGGTTTGCTTCCTGATCAGGAGCTAAAACTCCTGAACGTAATCAAAAATGGAAAATCCATTGTTAAAGCAGATTTGGTGCCTACATGCCTGGCTGCACATGTTTGCCCAAAAGAATTTGAAAAGCCAGATTTTTTGAAACACATCGAAAACGAATTGTTGCCCGAGATCATGGTAAAGGGACTGGCAAACAGGGTGGATATATTTGTTGAAGACAATGCATTCCCGGTTGAGATAGCCAGGTCATATCTTCAATCAGCCAGGAAGCTTGGATTTGATATCACCATCCATGCAGATCAGTTTACCGTAGGCGGTAGTGACTTAGCAATTGAGGTTGGTGCATTGAGTGCAGATCACCTTGAGGCTTCTGGTGATCAGGAAATCCTCCGTTTAGCTCAGTCCGATGTGGTGCCTGTGGCTTTGCCGGGCGCATCTATTGGTTTGGGAATGCAATATACCCCTGCCAGAAAACTACTTAATGCTGGATGTAGTCTTGCTATCGCTACTGATTGGAACCCAGGGTCTGCCCCAATGGGTGACCTTTTGGTTCAGGCATCTTTACTGGGCATTTACGAGAAGTTATCTGCCGCAGAACTACTGGCCGGAATGACTTTCAGGGCGGGAGCTGCATTAAATTTATTTGATAGAGGACAACTTTCTCCAGGGAAAAAGGCTGATATGATTGGTTTTCCTTTGTCAGATTTTAGAGAAATATTTTATAACCAGGGGAAAGCGAAACCAGTAAAAGTCTGGAAGAAAGGAGAACTTATATAAACAAGCATGTACCGGAAACCAGAAAAGAGTAATTGGAGTGGACGAATTGATCCAAATAAAGGGAAGGATGCATTGCTTTGGCATCAGGTTATTGAGTGTATTTCTCTTGATGATTTACCTCCTGCAAAAAACAAATGTCAGCCGATCCTCCTTGGGTTCAAATCGGATGAAGGGGTAAAGCGCAACATGGGCCGCATTGGAGCTGCGGACGGGCCAGATGCCATGCGAAAAGCGATGAGTGGCTTTGCCTTGCATTTCGATGCTGATCAATATCCGCTGATAGATTGTGGAGATGTGGTGGCTTCCGATGGAGATCTCAACGGAGCTCATCAAGAACTTGCCCAGGCAGTGACTGGTCTTCTTTCCAAAAAATATCTACCGATTGTAATGGGTGGTGGTCACGAGATTTCTTACGGGCACTATTGTGGCATTTCGGATTTCACCGATCGGGATAAAGTCATTGGTATCATCAATCTGGATGCTCATTTTGATCTGAGGCCATATGCTGAAGGAGCACACTCAGGTTCACCATTTAGGCAAATCCTCGATGATTGCAGAAAGCACAAGCGGGAGTTTCACTACTTTCCAATAGGGATCAATCCTGCCGGAAATCAACAATCACTGTTTAAGGTCCTGGATGAGGCCCGTCAGACTTTTATTGTCCAGGACCAGATCCGTTGGGATAATATGGCGGTTATCAAAGATCAAATCTTGACTTTTGCAGATGACGTGGACCATATTTATCTCACCTTGGACCTGGATGTGATGCCAGCAGCTCATGCCCCTGGAGTGAGTGCTCCGGCAGCATTTGGCGTAGATCCCAATCACATTCGTGAAATGATCCGAGTAGTTTTTAGCACCAATAAGGTGATAAGTTTCGATATAGCAGAACTCAACCCTACATATGATGATGGGCGAACGGCCAAGCTCGCAGGTTCATTCATCTATGATCTCATTGCTCAGTATCATATCTAGGAATTTTTCGTATTGATCGAAATGTTTAAGGCTCAGAAGTTTGGTCAACGACCCGTCATCAGTTTTTTGGTTATTTTCATCTGTCCAAACTAACCAGCAGATGAAATTTTTTACGCTCGGACTCCTTTTAGCGAGTTTATCATTGGCAAGCCAGAATGCCCAAAATCAATATTGGGAACATCTCGACGATTCCCCTAGGCTCGATTCTTTGATAAGCCTGACTGATCAGCTACTCTACGATGACCCGGCCGAGTGCGTAGTGATCTCAAGTATGGTTTACGATCTGGCTGTAAAATTGAAAGATCTTGAACGACAGGCTTCCGCACTCCAAACCCTTGGCATTGCCCAGCGGATTTTGGGCCAGTATGATTCGTCTTTTCAAAGCCAATCCTTCGCTTTAGATATTTGGGTTGGGATAGGGGACTCTTCTGAAATAGCTGGAGCCTATAACAACCTGGGGATCATATATGACGAAAAAGGGATCAACGATAAGGCAATTGAGTATTATTTGAAAGGGCTAAGTATCTATGAGCAAATTGGGTCTCAGGATGGTATGGCCAAGGCGTACAACAATCTTGGGATTGTTAATAAGAAGGAAGGCAACTATGAAAAAGTCCTTGACTATTATCAAAAATCCCTGGCAATCTATAAAGAGCTCAGGCACTCAATCGGTGAAACCATTACCTATGGGAATATTGGTTCTGTGTATTTGGAGCTTGAGGAATTCGAAGAAGCAATCAAATACAGTGAAAATGCAATCCAGGGCTATAAAGACCTTGGCCTGGATCAGTATGTGCCTTATTCTCTCGAGAATATTGGGATTGCCTACAAGGGATTAGGGGATTTGGCCAAAGCAGAGACTTTTCATCAGCGGGCCCTCGAACAGTATTTGAAATATGGCAATGAAAAAGAGGCTACTTTCACTCGGGGCAGTTTGGCTGATATCTTACTGCTGCACCAATCTTATGCAGAAGCTGAGCTGATGGCCCAAAAATGTCTGGAGGATGCTGAGCGAATGGGTTTGCTGGATGAGGAACTCAGGGCCACCAGGGTTTTATACGGTGTCAGCAAAGAAACCGGAAAGCTACGCTCAGCCATCGCTTACCATGAGCGGATTTTATCACTGAGTGATCAATTGAGCGATCAGCAAAAAACCAAGACTGTGGAAGAGCTCCAGGTGAGATATGAAACACAGAAAAAAGAGCAGGCAATCAAGACACTGGAGGCAGAAACCGCACTCAATGAGCTGGAAATTGCGCAAACAAGATACCTTTTGCTCACTTCTCTGGTTCTCGGGTTTATTGGTATTGGAGCCATAATGCTAATCAATAGCCGCAAACGCTATAAGCTCAAAGCTGGGTTGGCCGAAGAGAAGGAGCGAATTCAGAAAGAACGTTTCCGGGCGGTGATAGAAGCCGAAGAGAAAGAGCGCAAGCGCATAGCCAGGGAATTGCATGATGGACTTGGTCAATTGCTTTCGACTACACGCATCACCGTCTCCTCTCTTGAGGGGGATGAGGAAAACAAAAAGGTACGTAATTCTATTCAGCTGATTGATCATGCCGTGCAGGAGGTGAGGAATATTTCACACAATATGATGCCCAATGCACTGGTCTCTTTTGGGTTGGATGCTGCTTTGGATGACATGATCCGTAAAATCAATGAAGCAGAAAATGTCCAGGTGAGAATTTCTCGTCAGGAGGGAGTTCATTTAGAGGAATCTACGTCTATTGGTATTTATAGAGTATTACAAGAAATCATCAATAACGCGTTGAAATATGCAGAGGCTAGCGCAATCACAATTTCCATTGTCTTGCAAAATGGTTTCTATTATTTTGAAGTTACTGATGATGGAAAAGGCTTTGATCTGAACCAGATTAAGCAGAGTTCAGGCATAGGCTGGAATAATATGCAATCTAGAATAGAATTGATTGGGGGAGAGATGACCATTTTATCTAAATTGGGCCACGGAACCACCGTAAAATTTACTGCACCACAATATGACTGATCCCATCAGACTACTGTTAGTTGACGACCATGAGCTTTTTTTAGAGGGAATCGTGTCTCTTTTGGAGGATGATCCTCAGCTCCAAATTATTGGAACAGCTTGCAGTGGCAGAGACGCTTTGACCAAGATTACAGCAGATCCTCCTGACATTGTCTTGACTGATCTTAATATGCCTGAAATGAATGGCATTGAACTGGTTAAAGAACTGAAGCAGAAATATCCAGAAATAAAGATTATCGTATTGACCATGCATGATGATCGGCCAACCGTCACGGAGATCATGATGGCTGAGGCCGAAGGATATGTGCTCAAAAATACGGACAGGAAGGAGCTGCTTAAAGCGATTACCCGTGTGGCAGATGGTAGCACTTATTACTGTAATGCTGTAATGTCAATCATACTGGATAAGTACAAAGCAGAGAGAAAGAAGGAAATCCAAGAGGTAAATCTCACAGATCGAGAAAAGGAAATACTACAGCTGATTGCTCAGGAGAAGTCAAGTGAAGAAATTGCCGAAGAACTTTTCATCTCAAGACGTACCGTTGAAACCCACCGTAAGAACATTCTCAAAAAGACAGAGGTGAAAAGTGTAGTTGGATTGCTCAAATTTGGCTTTAAAATGGGCTTGATTGCTTTATAGTACCAAATGATAGTGAGGTAGAATACCGAGTACTACTTATTTACATCGGGGTTGTTTTTTCAGACTTTAGTATCAAAAAAATAGATACATGAAAAAGCAATTGAGAACCACCCTATTGGCGACCACACTGATACTCATATTATGTGCTCCAATACTTGCCCAGTCCGACCTGGAAGTTGCGCTGAAAAGTAATGATGCTGCCAAACTTGAGTCATTGTTGAAAAATGGAGCTGATCCAAACACTAAAAATGCCAATGGAGATCCTTTGGTGGGGACAGCGGCCACCTGGCCAGAAATGGTTGGTAAATTCATTGCGGCTGGTGCCAAAGAGCTAGGTTTACAATGAGATAGCAGAATATCTAAAAGTTGAGTTTGATACGTTTACTTTAGGTAAGCAGAAGTAAGCACCTAAAGCTTTTCAGGTGATGTAATAATCGACTGATCCAATTTGAAACTCAATACCACTTTCTTTCCTGAGATATTTTCAAGAAGGGGAGTGAGTATTGTTTCTGCATTTTCACGTGTCTGTTCCAAGATGCCCATTTTGAAAGCAGAGTCTCTAATTTCTGATTCGGCTACCTTATAGAGTTCTTCCATAAACTGCTTTCGCTCAGATTTTGAAAGCCCGGTGATTTCCAAATCATAAATCCTTGACTTTTCCAGGTCAATCTTAAAGTAGCAGAGCTCTGGAGGAGGCAGGGATATAAAAAGCGTATCATTTTCCAGGTGAATGTCTGATTTAGAAAGTTTTGCCAAATTGATGCAGCCAACAGCACTTCCCTGGCTGATCAGTACTGCCCTGGAGTCTGGAGCAAGCGTCGTTGGGAGTTTGAATAATTTGAAGTCAATTCGGGCCACTGCTTTTTGTACTTCGGTTACTTCCTGAAAGTTGTATTTGACCAATTCAAGCTTCCCCATTGCTTCCACACGGGTGAGGATCGTATGCTGATAAGTTTCCTTTTCTCCACCTATGATGTCCAGTGAAAGCTTTTCGGAGATAAGCATCCATGACAGAAGTGCCACCACTATCAACCATGGGAGCATTTTGAAAATTATTTTGGCCAGACTGATCATGCCCTGAATTTATAGAATCCAATCAATAAATCCTCAATACTCATACTTTGTTCAGAATCATTACTTTTGTCGGATTACTCAAAAACCCACGTCTTAACTTATTTATGCTTCAAGTAAACGAATTCCTCCAACTCATTGATAGTTTTATCGGGAGTGCCTTTTGGTTTCCCTATGCACTTTTAGGTACTGGTTTGTTTTTCACGATCTATCTGAAATTTCCACAAGTCAGGTTTTTCAGACATGCATTGAGAATAGTATCAGGAAAGTATGACCGAAGTGATCTGCCGGGAGACACGTCGCATTTTCAGGCTTTGGCTACAGCACTTTCAGGAACAGTAGGCACGGGAAACATTGCCGGTGTGGCTTTTGCCGTGCATTTGGGTGGACCAGCTGCCCTTTTCTGGATGCTGATGACAGCCGCAGTGGGTATGTGTACGAAGTTTGTGGAGGTATCGCTATCTCATAAGTATAGAGAAAAGTTGAATGACGGCACGATGGCTGGTGGCCCGATGTACTATATGAAAAATGCCGAATTCAAAGTAGGAGGCAAAAAGGTAAGCCTGAAATGGCTGGCTGCAATTTTTGCGATTGCCACAGTATTGTCATCTTTTGGTACAGGAAGTCTTCCACAGATCAACAGCATTTCAAGTACGCTTTTGGCAACCTTTGGCATTGACCAGATCTTAACTGGCGCCGTGTTGGCTGTTTTGCTTGGTTTGGTGATTATAGGCGGCATTCAGCGAATTGCAGCAGTTACTTCTAAGCTCGTACCGGCAATGGCCATTGTCTATTTCATAGGGGCCTTTGCAGTGATTTTTTACAATGTCGAAAATATCTGGCCTTCATTTGTGGCCATCTTCGGTGATATATTCACTGGATCTGCCGCCACAGGCGGGTTCATCGGCGCCAACTTAGCTTTTGCTTTCAACCGTGGGGTTGGTCGAGGACTCTTCTCCAATGAAGCAGGCCAGGGATCTGCACCGATTGCCCACGCTTCCGCAAAAGCCAATGAGCCTTTGTCTGAGGGTATGGTTGCTATTCTTGAACCTTTTATTGATACCATCATTATATGTACAGTTACTGGATTGGTATTATTGTCCTCAGGAGCCTGGTCAGAAAAGCACGTCAACCAGTTTGATTATTCGGAAATTGAGATACTAAGTGGCAGCCTTAAGGAGGCAAACCCAGACAATGCCGAAGCGATTTACAAGCATTTGAATGGAATTGAAGGCCTTCCGGTTTATAATGGTAGTCTTGAGGTAGTTGAAGGCCAGATTCAGAATTCCGACATCACGTTCCTTCATTCAAGAAGTTTTGCGGACAACATACAAGTTTATAAAAATGAAGGCCTTTTGGAGGAAGAACTCTTCACTGGGAATATTGAAATACTGGGTGGGGATGTGACTGACAGTAAGTCATTGAAGTTTATTGGTGAATCACTGGTGCATAGTGCACCACTCACGGCCATCGCCTTCAATAGGGGCTTTTTTGGTAAATATGGTCAGTACATTGTCTCAATTGGCTTGTTGCTTTTTGCATTTAGCACAGCCATTAGCTGGTCATACTATGGAGATCGGGCCATGACCTTTTTGCTGGGCACCAAATCCGTGATTTATTACCGAATTGTCTATGTGGTAGCGTTTTTCTTTGCGTCTTTCCAGGATACTACGATTATCTGGACTTTATCAGGAATTACCATTGCCCTGATGACCCTTCCTAACCTTTTGGGAATTCTTTGGCTTAGAAAAGACATGAAGAAGACGATCAGGGAGTACGGGGATTTCTTCGAAGACAACTTCCCTGATCAAAAGCATCCAAAATTCAAATAGTCAATCAGTAATAGAAATTGAAAAAAAGGATGTCTCAAAAGTAACTACGTCTGTCATTCTGAATTTATTTCAGAATCTCATCTGCGTTTTTACCTTGACTTTTGAGACATCCTTTTAGTATTCACATATAAGAATCTAGAAAATCCTCCGAAACCTTATTCCAGTTATTGAAGCTTTGTTCTCGAAATTTATTGAGATAGGCGTTGGTTTCATTGAATTTTTGAATGCTGGCGTTGTAGTTGTTTAGCGCCGCATTGTATTTGTCTATGTCTTCCTTGGTCCTGTCTTTGGGTTTTTTGGACTCCATAGCTGCAGTAAGCTCTTCGAAAGATTTCTTGTCCACGAAAAAAGTAACGATTTCCGGCATATATCTTACTGCCTCTCCATGATAGAAATATAAGATTTCATGACAGGCTTTTTTAAGATCTGAGCTGTTCTCGAACTCTTGAAAGGATTTTAGTGTTTCCAGGGATTCTTCTGACACATTAGCCAGGGTCTGCCTGTATTGTTCCACATCCCCAATTATTTCCGCATTCATTGCGGCCATCATCTCCGCTTCATAAAAGTAGGATTTATAGAAAAGCAGATAGAACCGGTTATAATAAGCCATCACTTCATTCGCATTTTTTATCTTCTTTGAGACACGGGAATCATTGGCAACAAGGTTTACATGATGCTTATTGGCAAATGCGGCTTCTACATTCTCAAGCTCTTTCTGTGCGGCATCCATTTTCTCGTTGACCCGCTCTTTTGTCATGATATAGGCCTCCATTGCATCATAAGATTCTTCAGCGATCTGTTCCATATCAACGATTTTGCGATAATCGTCATTAAGCGTGAGAATCAGCAAAGAGAGATATGATTTAATGGCATCCCGTAGGGAGGCATCGCCATCATAAGTTCCGGTTTGTGATACCGTGTAGTTGGCCTGTTTTAAAGTACCTACCAGTTCGACACGCTTTTTATCAATCCTTCGGGCATTTCTTCCTCTCGCTATTTGTTTGATATAGCTCCAGGAATCTTTATTGATTTCGCGGTAGTTGCTGTTCAATTCTGACATGTATGCACCAGCCGATTCCTGGGAGATAGCGCTTAATGAGAACAGAATGGATAAGAAAAGTAGAATTGGTCTGCGCATTTTAGTTCTTATTTAGGTTAAGCCAATCCCCTATGATCCGAATGGTTTCATGAATCACGGGGTCTTCTTCTATGAGTTTTATTTGGTATGAAAGAGAAAGACTGTCCTGGGGAACAATCGTCTGTGCATGGGCTTTAAAATACCCGGAAGTATCCCTTACATCCGGAATGTTTTCAAGTGGCCAACTGAAGTTTTTGTAATTCAAAGACAAGTCCAACGGGTTGTTGAAGGCTTCAGTATATTCAACTTCCATTTCTTTTAGTTTGATGAGCTGTGGGTTCTTACTTATTCTGTCCCTGGCTTGAACCTGTAAAGTTTCTACAGGTTCTCTTCGTTTAAAAACCGGTGAAATGTTTTTGTTTGGCTGTTCAAACAGAAGGGTAAAATCTAAAGAAGACTCATTGCCCATATCAGTGGGTAGGCCAGAGGGAATATAAATATCAGGTATGGCGCCAATCGCCTGGATGGTTTTACCATCAAACCTGAAAATCTCCAACGACGTGACTTTTGCATAGCCAAAGACCTCTTCATTATCAATCAGTGGTATGACGTCCTGACCAGAAGATTTGCCGAAAGTTTGGTTTCCGACCACCAGCATGTCAGGATAAGTTTGCAGCGTATTGGCCACCAACTCTGCGGCGGAAGCTGAAAACTGATTGACCATAATGACTAATTTCTTATCGATAAGTCTTCCTCTTTTGGTATCTTTAATAAGAACCGGTGATTTTGAATATAGATCACCTGCCAAAAAAAGTGGCCCATAGTCAGCGAAAAACCCGGCGAGATCTACCGCTTCTTTTAGTGAACCACCTCCATTGCCCCTGAGGTCTAAAATTACCGCATCCGGGTTAGAGGATTTCATTTGAAGCAGGATGGCAGCCAGGTCCTGTCCGGATGAATCACCAATTCCATCCTGATCCATATAGAAGCTTGGAAGCATGATATATCCTATCTTAAAATCTTCGGACTCAAGCGAATAACTCAGGCTCTTATTGTAGCTGTTAGTGGCCAATTGTTTTTTGAAGGAATGTGTACGGGTAATTCGATCTTTTGGGCATTGAATGTTCATGGTAATGGTAGAGTCATTCATGCCATAAAAGAGTTCAAACAAGCGTTCGTCTGACAAGCAAGCCGGGCTTAAAAAAGAGCTGTCAACCAATACACTAACGATTTTATCGCCCTGATGTAACGTGCTGATTTTGGATGCTTCTGTGTTGGGAATGATTTCTGAGACATAGTAGTCCTGAAAGTTAGGTTCAAGATAAAAGCCCGGGGTAAAGATCTGGGTATTCAATCCGGTGTTGAACATTTCGTTTTCCTCTATGGAAAAATAATTCGAATGAGGATCAAAACATTGAGCATAGGCGTTCAGATAAGCATCAAAAACTGTCTGCTTGAGCCTGCCTTTTTCAGTGAGTAGCGTTTTGATTTCGCATAGCGAATTTTCAATCTGGGTATGCCATCCTGAAAGCAGGTTGTCCAGGTATTGTTCAGGATTCACTTTTCTGGTAGAGTCACCTAAACTCGACATCAATGTGGAGTATTTCAGGTTCTTTTTCCAGCTTCTTTCAAACTGCGCTTCATCTTTATAATAGATTGGATCTGCGTAGAAAGGGATCATGTGAATTGAGTCATTTTGGGTAAAATCACAATCGCCCAAGGTTTCAAGAAATCGATACGCCCTGAACATTCTATTTTTCAATCTGGCATAGCACGAGTCCATCACTACAGCAGATTGATCCCACTTGTATACGCTGTTTTCCGCCAGTATATTATGAATGACTTCCACGTCCTCTTTCAAAAAGAACCGAGCTCTCGGGTCCAGGTTTTCTATAAGTTTTTGAGGAAATCTTTTTGGAATCGAGTCATGTAATCGTTTGAACTGCACATGGTTCAATTCAAATGCCTCCTGTAAACTATTCAATTTATTTTGATCGGATAGCTGAAAATACTGCCCGAAACTGAGATGAGAATAAACAAGAAAAGTGCAAATAAAAACTAGAAGTACTCTCAATTGAAACTTAGTTATCACTATGGGTACTTGCGATAATATGTGCTAATCTTAAGAAATCAAACTATTTCTCCTAATAATTATAGTAACCACTTAATGTGTTTTATGACCGAAGGAAAAAATATCATTTCAGCTACCAGATGCTATCATTAGATTTGATCACAGCATATAACTAAACCAATGATGAAGAGATACACACTTGTCATTTTAATGGCACTATTTCTCTCAGGCGCGAAAGGTCAAAAACTTGTGCAGAGCATAGACAATTCCGTGAAGAAGAGCGAAATAGAAAGCCACCTGTACTTTCTCGCTTCGGATGAAATGAGAGGAAGGAATACAGGAACCATTGAAAACGAAATCGCGGCAAGGTATATAGCCGAGCGATTCAGGTCTTATGGAGTGAAACCTGCTCCTGGAGCAGATTCATATTTTCAGTCAGTATCTTTAATGAAGGCCATCAGTCCTAAGAAGGCTAAGTTTTCAGTAGGGGAGAAGTCATTCGGTTTGGAAGAAGACATGGTTTTCTATACAGCCAAAAATGGTGATTTTACAGGAGAAGTGATTTACGTCGGTTATGGCCTGGAAGAGGATATTAAAGACCTTGACTTAAAAGGGAAAATAGTGGTAGCTAAGACAGGAAATGGTAATCCGGAAGAGCGGCTTACACCTTACACCATACAGAAACAAGCCATGCTCCAGGAGGCTGGGGCTACTGCCCTGGTAGAGTTGTTCAAGCCTGGTAGATACCCGTGGAAACTGATACAGTATTATTTCTCAGGCGAGAAATACAGCTTATATGAGGGTTCTGAGGAAGATGAAAGTGAAGCCGGGTATCCATCTGCTTGGTTGCTGGATGAAACTGGTGATCTTTTGAGTTATTTTGAAAATCTTGAATCGGGCACCACAGCGACGCTTTCAATAGGTGGTCAGGGTAACAAGGTGATTAAAGTCCCGAATGTGGTTGGATATATACAAGGCACGGACCCAAAGCTGAAAGAAGAATATGTAATGATCACCGCACATTTTGATCATGTGGGAGTGAGCAAGGTTGATGGGGACAGCATCTGGAATGGCGCACGGGATAATGGAATTGGCATTGCCAACATGCTCACCGCGGCAGAGTATCTGGCAAAGAACCCACCGAAAAGATCCATTGCATTTTTGGCCTGCAATGCTGAAGAAAAAGGTTTGCTTGGGAGCCGTTGGTATGCATCGCATCCTATGATTCCTTTGGAAAAGACAGTTTTCGATCTCAATACAGACACCGGAGGTTACAATGATGTGACTAAAGTGACGGTGGTTGGTTTTGATAGGACATCAGTTACAGGTTTATTCACAACTGCTGCAGAGGCTTATGGGTTGACGGCAATCGATGACCCATTACCTGAGGAAAACTACTATGACCGATCAGACAATGTGAGCTTTGCTGCAAAAGGAGTGCCTGCCGTTTCGTTTGATCCGGGCTATACGGAGATGAATGAGGAAATCACGAAGTACTACCATCAGCCAGCTGATGAGCCCAATACACTTGATTATGATTACCTCACAAAATATTCCAAGGCATATATCTACGCCACTTCTCTCATTGCCAATTATACAGGTGAAATATTCTGGAAAGCTGGAGATAAGTACGAAGAGGCCGGAAAGGAACTCTATGGAAGGTAAGGTTTATTAAGTTTTAGGTTCTGGGTTTTAGGTTCTGGGTTCATGGTTCATGGTTTTATGCATTATGACAATACAAGCAACTTAAAACTTAAGAACCTAAAACCTAAAACCATGAACCTAAAACCCAGAACTTAAAACTTAAATCCCGAAGTGTTTTCTAACGACGCCTTTCCAGATCTTATAGCCTTTATCGTTCATGTGTAGCTGATCTTCTAGGTAAAGCTCAGGTCTGGCTACTCCTTTTTCGTTGAGCATGGAGTCGAACACATTGATCAGCGAGGCCCTGTTAAGTGCCAATAGTTCTTTTCTGATCAGGTTATTGGTAAGGCGTATTTCGGGGAGGAGATAGGTTCTGATCGGGCTGGGCTTGATGGTGATGAAGTCTAGGGGAATGTGTGGATATGTGGACCTGACCATTCGTGTCAGCATCCTGAATTTCTTCAAAACTTTTTCAGGAGAAATCCCATTGGCCAGGTCATTGTCACCCACATAAATTACCAGATGTTTGGGCTTGAGCCTGGAAAACAAGCGGTCAAAATAGTAAATGCACCAGGAGAACGATGAGCCTCCAAAGCCAAGGTTTATTATGTTTAACGGAGACATATCATCACCAAGGTTTTCCCACAACCGGATTGAAGAACTGCCGAAGAAAACAACAAGATCTTCCTTGTTTGAATGGTCCAGTATTTTTCTTTCCAGTTCTACTATTTCGTCCTCAAACTCAAGGTCCATCAACTCCATAATGGTTAAATATATTTCTTGCTTTCGGTAATAGCTCGCTCCACATAAGTCCGATATTTTTCCTGATAGCTTTTCAAAAACTGTCTCATCTCTGTCTTGTCACCAGGATGGCTAATATACTCAGACACCTTGAAGGGAGGCATAATGACACAGGAGAAACAATTATTCCGCACCCTCTTGTCAAAGTTGGCAACAGCTATTGGAACAATAAACGGCTCTTTTTTTAGTGAAAGGGCGAGGTTAAAAGCTCCGGCCTTAAATGGCCCTGGTGTTTCATCCGTTCCGTAGGAGTTACCCTCCGGGCTGATGATCAAGTTTCCCCCACGGTTGAGATGTTCACCAGCTTCATTGTAAAACATCTGTCTGACCTGCTGTTTTTGCTTCTTTGATTTTTCCTCCGATTCCTCTGTAAATACATCAATGTGGCCCAATCGCTGATAGTACTCTTGGTGAGCATATTCCTTGCTCATTCCTATTCTTACAATCCGCAACCCGGGATCACCATATTTTTTCATCAAAACCATGGCACTGATGAAATGTGAATCAAGGGTGATCTGAAACTGGTTGGGCAGCGTGTTGTATGGATGATTGCGAAGGTGATTGTAAATGAAAATGTTTCCAGGTTCGTCTGGTAGGTTTTCGGTACCTTCTATGACGTATTTCTGATTTTTATAAATATCCTGGTAAGCCGTAGCGTTGATTTTCCTGACCTCATCTGTTGTGCGTTCAGGGTCTGCGTTTACCACACTGTTATACACGTTTACCAGGCCAGTATAGAATTCGTGTTCCTTTCTGATCTCATCCAGCAATTCATAGGCTGTTCCCGCAATATTTTTTTCTAGCGATGAGCCACTGTTCCTTAGGTTTTCCAGGGTACTCAACGCATCACCCACTGTCAGTTTGTTATCAAGCAAACCCGGGATCTTGTGCAAGGGAGACGAAAGATCAAGTTTGGCACTGTTCTGGTCAATAAGGTTACCTATTGCCGTGATCTCATGGTTGAACCTTGAGGCAATAATACGTGCCCTGATGGCTTGAAGTTGGTTACTAATGAGCCAGAGTAATCTTCTGTAAAATGCAGGTGCAAAATTTGGATTCAGTTTAAGGACACGTTTTAAAACATTATTGGGAATGAAATAAACCATGGTCTCCTGCACAGCATGCGCATTGATGATATTGGGAAGACCCATAGCGCCGGCCCAGCCCAGTACATATCCAGCGGTTGATATCTGGCGAAAGCTTACATTCTGCTCTGTTTCATCGTGATAGCTAAACCTAACCTTACCGACTCCTAAAATATAGATGCCCTCAGAATCTCCACCCTGCTTGTAGATCATGTCGTTGGGTCGGTAAATCCTTCGTTCTATCCCCTGGCTTAAAAACTCAATCGGAGCTTCTTCAAACACTTCAAAGAAGGAGGACTTTCTCAGGAATTTGACCAGGTTCTCTTCACCTGAATGCTGAGTAAGCGTATATTCATTTTCGGATTTTGTGATCTCGCTTCTCGGAAGCGATGGGCCGTGAATACTCAGCTGATTGATCGCTATTTTGATGAGGTTTCTTGAGGTTCCACAGACTTCTCTGAGGAATATGGTGCCGGCTTCCGGGTCAGACAGGAAAATTTCTTTGAGTTGTTCGTGGGTCCATTTGATGAAAGATGCAGTGGGCGAATCGACTTTCACCGTTGTGGCATATCTCCCCGGTGCATTGAATCCACTCCAGCCAATCGGTGTGAGCCTGATGTCACTTCTGCCTACCTCAATCTCTCCCCGGGAGTCATCGATCGTCAACGAAAACTTCACCCTGCCGGATTTGAGCAAGTAGAAGTCCGTTGCCTTGGCAAACTGCTGTGTTAAAATCTGACCGTTTTTTAAACGAATCTCAGTTCCCTGTGCCAAAACACTCGGGTCAATTGTGGAATTTATATTTAATAACTTCAATTACTGAGATATTTATAATTTATGAATGAATAATTATTAATACATTCAATAAAACTACCAATATGCTACGAAAAATAAAAATATTCTAGCAGTCAGTAATGAATTCAGCACGGAAAACTTTTTTGAGAAGGTTGTTTGATTATAGGATATCCCTAAAATTAACGGGGCTGCATTGAGCAAACTTCACATTCTTGCTCAGGCTAAACTTAAATTCTCCAATGAATTCGTTGAGAAGCACTGCGAACTCATCTTGTTTTTCTGCTGCAAGCTCCCCTTCTTGAAAATTGAACAGGAAGTAGTCAATCTCCCCGGACTCATCAAAATAGATCCTGTTGAAACACCTGGTTTGTCCTCCCCATCTGAAGTCATTTTGGTTCAGGTAGGCATTGAGGTCATGGAGCATGGCATAGTATGCTTTAATGTACTCCTGTTGCTGATCAGCAAAGACAGCTTTGGAAGAATCACTATGAATCCCACTCAAGTAAAGGCTATCCAACATGGATATTTGAATTCCTTGAGATTGAGCTTCCTCAAATGACATGGCTATTTGTGAGAAGGAAGCCAATGATATAAAAAGTGTGAAAATGAAAAATGTAAAACGTCTTTGCATGCGGATCGGATTAAAATTAACGGTGGCGAAAATATGACAAAAGGAAGAGAAGTAAAATCCAAACCGCCATGAAAATTGATGAAAGAGTGATAAGCGGTTGTGGACTTGAATCATCATGGTACAAAATCGTTATTGAATGTAACTTTTCGTATTTTAGCCATGCCAATTTTTACTTTCTATGTTTAAAAAAATTATCTATTCTGTGGTCGTTGTTATCATATGGCCAACCTTTTGTTTTTCACAATTTGGAAACCTGGGGAAGAAGCTCCAGGATAAGGCGGCTGAGGCAATCAAGGAAAAAGTCATTGAGAAAACCGACGAAAAGCAAAGTGAATACGATACATCATCGTTTAACTACGCCATTGCATTTTTGGACAAAACTGAGTCTTTCCAGAACCAGCAAAAGGGTGAGCGCCTGGTCAAAACAGCTGGTTTTTTGATCAAGGAAAGTAATGAAAAGAGCGATTCTGAAAAAGCCAGGGATTTATACGAATTGGGGAGAATTAATTACTCCAAGCGAAACTATTACCTTGGCGAGATCTATTTGACGGGTGCAAAAATTGCATACGAACTGATTCCAGCTACTTCTGATCCGGTCTATTTGAAGACTTTGGGGTCACTCGGGCTTCTCTACAGTGATATGGGCCGGTTTGATAAAGCGGAGGAACTGACCTTGGCTGCAAAGCAAGGCTGGGAGGCCACCAACGGAAAGTCCAGCTCGGGGTATGCCGCAGAAGCCAACAATGCAGGAGTGCTGGCTTTCAACCAGGGGAATTATTCGGAGGCTGAGAAACTGCTCCGTGCATCCAAGGGCTATATTGGAAGCGTAGAAGGCAAAGCGTCTACACCGTATGCCATCGCATTGAATAACCTTGGGATCCTTTATCAATACATGGGCCGGTACAGTGAGTCTTTAAATGAAATCAATCAGTGTTTAACCATTGCTGAAGAAGAGCTTAGGGATAATTCTGGCACTTATGTCCAATTCCTCACCAACAAAGCCTTGGTGCAGCAGGAAATGGGTGATTATACAGGAGCGGAGGCTACCTATGAGCAAGCACTGGATTTACAAACCAGCCGATTAAAACTCAACCGTAAATCCGATCCGGATTATGCACACATGCTCAACAACCTGGCCTCTCTTTACACTGAGGTGGGTAAACTGGAAGAAGCCGAGAAATTACTAAAGGAGAGCCTTGAAATCTATATCAATAAGTTTAGCGAGGACCACTTATCTACTGCCACGGCAAAGTCTGATTTGGGCAAGCTGTTTCTTTATCAGGGCAAATATCAGGAAGCAGAACCTGAACTCGTTTCAGCACATGGAGTCATGGTAAGCAAGCTCGGCGAAGAGCACCCTAAAACGGTCAAGGCCAAGGAAAACCTTGCTGTGGTTTACTGGAAAACCGGCGCGATTGATAAGGCATCCGAATATTTTGATTTGGCACTTGGCAGCAGCCTGGCTTTTATCAACAAGTATTTTCCTCCATTGAGTGAGGTGGAAAAAACCAAGTACTGGGACCAGCTCAAGCCAAGGTTTTACACTTATTACAATTTTGTCATCGAAAATGCAGATTCGAACCCGGAGTTGCTCGAAAAATTCATCAACTACCGAATAGCTACCAAAGGCCTGTTATTAAGTGCTACCACCAAGATCAGAAATGCTATCCTCAACAGTGGGAACCAGGACCTGGTGGATTTGTATGAGCAGTGGCAAGATCAAAAACGAATGCTCGCGACTTATTACAGCTTTTCAAAAGCCGAAATTTCCGAGCAGAAAATCAATATTGACTCTCTGGAAAGCGCAGCAAATGATTCTGAGAAATTGCTTTCTGAAAAATCGTCCGATTTTGCCAATTCTTTTATCTCTAGTGAAATCACTTATCAGGAAGTAGCTAATCAGCTTTCGGCTGATGCCGCACTGGTGGAAATCGTTCATTTACCAATATTCAACAATTCCCTGAGCACTGCTCACACCTACGTGGCGATTTTATTGGACCAGAAAGGCAAGCCCAGGCTGGTCAGGTTGCCCGATGGTACTGACTTTGATGCCAAATCATTCAAACTTTATAAGAACCTGATCAAACAAAAGCTGCCTGATGAGTACTCTTACAATCAGTTTTGGCAACCTATAGCCAATGAGCTGGGATCGGTTTCCAAAGTATGGCTTTCACCAGATGGTGTTTACAATCAGGTCAACCTCAACACCCTGCGAAAACCCTCGGGGGGCTACTTTATCAGTGACTATGATCTGAGAATCGTGGGTAACCCTAAAGATTTGATGAACAAGGAGAAATCTAAAACCAAAACGGCCTCAAAGGCACTGCTGGTTGGATTTCCTAATTATGGCTCTAGTGATGTGACCCCTCTTCCCGGCACTAAAAAGGAGGTACAAATGGTTAGTGAGGCCTTGGGCACCCAAACTTACCGTACAGAATTGCTCATGGAAAATGAGGCTACCGAATCAGCCATAAAGGGAGTGAGCCAGCCAGGCATTATGCATATAGCAACTCATGGCTTTTTCCTTGAAGACCAGGAGTCAGGCGGTAAAGTTTTTGGGGTTCAGATAGATCAGGCGCGCAGCAATCCGCTGCTAAGGGCCGGGCTGATGCTGGCCGGTGCATCAGGCGCGCTGGAGTCACAATCATTTGACCGATCAGACAATGGGATCCTGACTGCCTATGAAGCCATGAACCTTTCGCTGACTGCTACTGACTTGGTGGTTTTGTCTGCTTGCGAGACGGGCAAGGGGGACATTAAATCAGGTGAGGGAGTCTATGGACTACAAAGGGCCTTTATGGTGGCCGGAGCGAGTAAAATGATCATGAGTCTCTGGAAGGTGGATGATGAAGCCACTCAAAAGCTGATGAGCCAGTTTTATGATTTGTGGGTTACAAAGCATCAACCCATTCAAACAGCCTTTAGAAATGCTCAATTATCATTAATGAAAAGTTACGATCATCCTTACTATTGGGGTGCTTTTGTCATGGTAGAGTAGGAGATGAATTAATCCGAAAAGGAGGGTTGCTCGGTAATGGTTTTTTACGTAGATAGTAACCACCGGTGACTTGCATATTGGCAACACCGACATAGGAGGAGAGCTGAGTGGAAACATACGACTGACCCGTAACTCCCATGCACTATCCATGCTTAGTCCATGCTTTATCTATGGAGTATCTATGCTTGGCTCTTCCTTTACCTGCGGCACAAATCCCGAAGAGCTGGGTGCTTGCTTGTTGGTGATAGCACCAACAAGGGCGGATAGTACTATGGGAAATCAGCCGCAAGAGTTTAAACCCAGTGTTTTATCACCTACACCATCGCCTGATCAGGTGGATATTGAACAAGTACAAGAGCTTCAAAGGAAGCAAGGTTAAAGCTGTTAAATGGCTTAGACGTGTAACGGCTTCATATCCTAACCTGTTTTATCATTGGGAATTAGGGTACAAATTGGTATGATCAATTTCATATCAATCGATTGTATAATAAGAGCCGTATGAATCGAGAGGTTCACGACTGTGCGTCCCAGTACGGTTCTGTGAGAGGTTTAGGGGTGAGATTCCCCTTTACCTACTCGATTAGCGATTTGTTAGTTTTCGTTTTTATACCGTTCAGCATTTTCCATCATTCGCAGATGATTCTGATAGTCATCTTCGTTCATAAGTTCGTTGAATTTCCGGAACCTCATTTCTGACCAGTATTCATTTCGAAACTCAGAATAACTAATTGGTTCATCTACCAACTGCCATTCTGGGTTCTTCGGAAGATGGTCAATTAATAGGAATTTAGGGTCAGACAGGAAGTATCTCATGTCAATTTGTTGCAAGTAATCTTCAGACAAGCCTAGATAACCACCGCTTCCCCAAGTAGGATCAATTAACATCCATTCGTTATTAACTTCTACTGCATTCCACGCATGATTTGTTGTAAGTGAGTCAATCTTCGGCTCAAGGTAATTCTGTCCAATTCCCGAGATCACTTCACATTCCAAGTTCAGGTAATATGCGAATTCACATAAGAGTTGGGAATATCCTGAGCAAATAGTTTTGCCCGTTATGAGAGTATTCTCAACAGAAATATCAGATGATGTTAATTGAGTTTTTTTGGAAAGTTCAAGGTCGTATTGAATATTGAGAGATATCCAGTAGAAAGCCATTTCCAAAAGTTCCCGATCGTCTTTAGTCGTTAGCCTGAAATAATTGACAATGTCTGACACCTCCGAAGCGGTTGGAGGTGTTCGTTGAACAGCTTCGTATAGCACCGAATTTGTAACTGAATCAACCTGTGCGTTCAGATTAAGTGAGGAAACAAAAAGAAATATGGCAACTATTGTTGATCTCATGCGGGAATAATCGCTAACGCCAAGCTAGCAGGAGTGCGCCCCGAGCTTAGCAAGTTCCGATAAAACTAATGAATTTGCCGCGCCCGGCAAGGGGGTGCTTCCAAAGTATCAGATAACCACTGCGTTCAGAAAGATGAAAATCCTGCGAGCTGCAGTCAGTAGAAAGCACATCCCTCTCCCAGCGGCTGATTCATGGTGAAGTTCGCACTGATGTTTACAAAGTGGCAGTTGGCGCATTCGTGCTAGCGCTTGTTGAACGAATCCACAAAAGGTGGAAGACCTACAAAGCGTAAGCCTTCATTACCTTTAGTGTTTACATCTTAAACAATAAAGATCATGAAAAAAAAGTGAAACAGTAGTTACAAAGGCCCGCAAACAATTCCAGCATTT
>JAVJQA010000045.1:0-15772 GCA_040218045.1 Marinoscillum sp. | reverse complement strand
CGAAAGTCCCCTTTAGGGGATTTAGGGGCGCCCGGCTTAGGGGTAAATTTTGACGGATTTTCTTCGAAACCAAAATCTTTTCTCGGACGCTACTATTTCAAAATCAGAATAGAAATAAAAACTGTTTGAGTCGTAAGTTCCTGACCATCCTATCAAATAAATAGCACGACGAGTTTTTTTATTTCCTGATTTTGAAATCTTCAGGCCCGTTAAGAAATGAATACAGCCTTGATTTCTTTGTTACTTTCTGTATCAAGACAGAAAGTAAAGTGCATTTCAAATGATCCTTGCCAGAGCTTCATCATGTTTTAACTGGTTACTAATTCTCATTCCTTTTGATGCATGGGATTGTTGCTCAAATCACGAAGATCCTGAAATAAATTCAGGATGACACTTCAAATAATCACAAAATCCCTGAAATAAGTTCAAGGTGACACTTGCATAACTCACAAAAAACCTTGACATAGATTCAGGATGACTCTTGAATTAGTAGCGAACACCTTGAAACAGATTCAAGGATGACGATTCAAACAATCCTGAAGATCTTGAAACAATTTCGTGTGACACTCCAATATTTCAGCCAGACTTAAACAACCTATTCAATAACATCAGGTACCCTATAATCCCATCACGCAACTCATCGGTATAGATAAACTCATCGGCCGTGTGAGACCTATCAGAGTCTCCCGGGCCAATCTTCACCGTAGGAAAGGGCATAAGCGCCTGGTCGGACATAGTAGGTGACCCAAACATGTACATATCCAGCTCCTCAGCAGCTTTCACTATCTCATGGTCTTTGGTAATCTTTGATGGCTGTAGCCTGGTAGACCGCTCGTTTACTTCACATCCAACATAGCTTCTGATCACGTTGAGCGTTTCCTCATTGTCATAGGCATCTGTGGTACGTACGTCTACCACAAAATGACAAGTATCCGGCACTACATTGTGCTGAGAACCAGCGTCAATCATAGTTACTGACATCTTCACTGGCCCCAGGGTTTCTGATACTTTTGGAAAAGCAAATGACCTGAACCACTCAATATCTTTCATCGCCTTATAAATGGCATTTTCCCCTTCCTCTCGGGCGGCATGGCCCGCTTTTCCCCGGGTATAGCAATCCAGCACCATTAAGCCTTTCTCGTTGATCGCCATATCCATCAGCGTAGGCTCCCCTACTATCCCGAAAGAGATGTCACCAATTTCCCTGAGTATACTCCTCACCCCACCAGCCCCGGAGATCTCCTCCTCGGCAGTAGCAGCCAGGATCAGGTTGTATTTAAGGTCTTTGTTGGTGTAGAAATACAAAAAAGTCATGATCAGGCAAACCAATGCTCCACCTGCGTCATTGCTTCCCAAACCATAAAGCTTACCCTCTTTTTCTATGGCTTCAAATGGGTCGTTGGTATAGCCCTCATTAGGCTTCACTGTGTCGTGATGTGAGTTGAGCAGAATGGTTGGTTTTTCCGGATCAAAACCAGAATTCTTTACCCAAATGTTATTGCCTTTTCGCTCCACATTCACCTCGTAGCCTTCAAAATAAGCCTGAAGCAAATCTGCAGTCTTGTCTTCTTCTCTGCTGACACTGGGAATCTCAATGAGTTGAGAAAGGAGTTTTACAGCTTCGATGTGAAGCTGGTCGGTACTAAACTTGAAGGAAACTGCCATTCTTGGTGTGTATTTGGTCGTATTTACAGATCCGCACCGTCTTTACCCCACTGTTCAATGCTTTGAATGCGTTCTCTAATTTAGGGATCATCCCGCTATGAATCGCACCTGTGGACTTCATTTCCTTGAAAAAAGATTCCTGGAAGTTGACCATCAATGAATTCGGATCATTTACATCCTGCATCACCCCATCCAGCTCAAAGGTCAAAATCAGGTTCACATCAAAATGTTCGGCCATGGCCACCGCCAATGTCCCGGCCATGGTGTCTGCATTGGTATTCAAAATATGTCCCTGCCCATCGTGAGTGAGTGGCGCGATCACTGGTATGGACCCAGCCGTCAACAGGCTTACCAAAAACTGGTCATTCACTTTTTGTGGATCACCCACCCAGCCATAGTCAACACCATTTTTAACAGGCCTCTTTTGCGAAGTTATAATGGAAGCATCTGCACCGGTAAGACCAATTGCATTGACTCCAAGACTCTGTAGCTGGGCTATCATCTGCTTATTCACCAATCCTCCATAGACCATCGTTACCAGATCAATGGTCGCATCATCCGTCACTCTCCGGCCTTCCACCATTTGGGTTTTGAGACCAAGTCGCTCTCCTATTTCTGTAGCTATTCGCCCACCTCCATGTACAAGTATTTTCTTTCCCTCCAACCCAACAAACCCATCCAGAAATGCTTGTTTCATTTCAGGGTTTTCGATGACCGCTCCGCCAATTTTGATAATATGTAGTGTTTCCCCGCTCATAATTTCAAAAGTATTTCCTTTAAAACCACCTGGGCGCTGTGTACGCGATTTCCCGCCTGCTGGATGACCACAGAGCTGCTACTATCCAATACATCGTCAGCGATCACAATATTGCGCCGTACAGGCAGACAGTGCATCACTTTAGCTGCATTGGTATTGGCAAGTTTTTCCTGATCGATGGTCCAATCTCTTTGGGAACCAACCTGACCATAATTTTGATAAGAAGACCAGTTTTTCACATAAATGAAATCGGCTCCTTCAAAAGCTTCTTCCTGGTTGTGAATGATCCGGGCACTTTTGGTATACTCATCCTTCAATTCAAATCCTTCGGGCTGCACTACCGTGAAATCCACATCCATTTTTGTGATCCATTCAGAAAACGAATTGGAAACAGCTTGAGGCAGGGCTTTCACATGCGGTGCCCAGCTTAAGACCACTTTAGGGCGCTCCACCTTTTTCAGTTCAGTAATGGTGATCAGGTCAGCAAGGGATTGTAGTGGGTGCAATGTGGCCGACTCCAAGCTTACAACCGGTACACCAGAGTGTTGGATAAATGCATTGATGATGACTTCATTGTAGTCTGCCTCCCGGTCTTCCAGGGATGGAAATGACCTCACGCCCAAAATATCACAATAGGTGCCCAGCACCGCTGCAGCTTCCCGAATGTGCTCTGCTTTACCACCATCCATCACCACACCATCTTCCATTTCTATCTGCCAGGAATCCTGGGTGACATTCATCACCATCACGTTCATGCCCAAATTGGCCGCTGCCTTTTGGGTGCTCATCCTGGTACGCAGACTGGAGTTGAAAAAAAGGAGACCTATAGTCTTGTTTTGTCCAAGAGCCTTATCGGCAAATGGGTTCTTTTTGATTTGTAATGCTTTTTCCACCAACCCCAAGGGGTCAGTCACATCGTTCACGGAAGTGAAGTGGCGCATGTTATTTGATGTTTTTGATCTTCTCGTATGATACCATCAACCCTTTGATCAGCGCGGAGCTTAGTCCCTGATGCTCCATCTCATTGAGACCGGCAATTGTGCAGCCCTGCGGGGTTGTTACTTTGTCAATTTCTACTTCAGGGTGTTGTTTGTTTTCCAATATCAGTGTGGCCGCCCCTTTTGCAGTTTGTACTGCAATCAGTTGTGCTTCCTCAGAGTGAAAACCCATTTGTACTCCACCTTGAGTGGCCGCACGCAGATACCTCATAAAGAAGGCGATTCCACTGGCTCCCAATACTGTGGCAGCCTGCATCAGCTTCTCATCAATAATCAGGGTCTGTCCTAGCGAGTTGAATATCTTCTGTACCTCTATAGCCAGGTCATTACTGTCCTCGGAGGCAATACATGTCATGGATTCTCCTATTGCAATGGCCGTATTAGGCATCGCTCTGACCACTGGTATCTGTATTTTTAGTTGTGACTTGATCTCCTCTATCGAAACTCCGGTAATTACCGACACCAGCATGTGCTGATCCGTCAGTACCGGATTGATCTCCTCAATAAGCTTTGGAAGCTGCTTTGGTTGTACACAGAGCATCACCAACTTAGCTTCACTTACAGCCTTCGCATTGTCTGTCAGAATCTGAAATCCTTCTTTACCCAGGTATTCAACATGTGAAAGGTTTCTGCGCGTAAGGTAAATCTCACCAGCTGATTTCAACCCTTCATCTGCTATTCCTTTAGCAATGGCGATGCCCAGGTTACCAGCTCCTAAAATGGCAATTTTTTGGTTGGCTAATTCCATAATTAAAAGCTTGTTGATTTTAGGTTCAATCCAGTCATCTCTTCCAGACCGAACATCAAATTCATATTTTGTACTGCCTGACCAGAAGCCCCTTTCAGTAAATTGTCAATGATTGAAATGACCATCAGCTTGTCACCCTCTTTTTGAAGGTACACCAGGGCTTTATTGGTATTGACCACCATCTTTAGGTCAGGATTAGTTCTCACCACATGCGTAAAAGGATGATCCTGATAATAGGCCTCATAAATTTCATAAGCTTCTTTCTCAGAAAGCTCACAATCAAAATACGAGGTTATGATAATTCCCCGGGTGAAGTTTCCCCGGTAAGGAATAAAGTTTACTCGATGCGTAACTCCGCTCAGCTGCTCCAGGCTCTCCCCTATTTCAGACAAATGTTGATGGGTGAAGGCTTTGTAAACGCTCATGTTATTGTTTCTCCAAGAGAAATGGGAAGTAGCAGATAGGCTCTGCCCTGCACCGGTCGAACCGGTGATCCCCGAAGTATGAACTTCTGAATTAATCAAGCCCGCTTTGGCCGCTGGCAATAATCCCACCTGGATACAGGTAGCAAAACAACCCGGGTTAGCTACTTTACCGGCACTTTTAGTGGCTTCCCGATTGAGTTCAGGCAATCCATAGACAAATTCATTTCCCGGGGTTTTAAGCCTGAAATCGTTGCTCAAGTCAACAATTTTCACATGATCAGGAACAGTGACTTCCTCAAGAAATACTTTTGATTCCCCGTGCCCCTTGCACATAAAAAGCACATCCATTTGCTCAAAATCAAGTTCATCTTTGAATTCAAGCGCGGTATCCCCAATTAGGTCTGTGTGCGTATCGTAAACCTTTTTCCCCGCCTGACTGCCACTTTGCGCACAGACAATCTCTGTATTCGGATGGTTGATCAGTATTCTGATCAGTTCTCCTGCCGTGTAGCCTGCTGCTCCGTATATCCCTACTTTTATTTTAGTCATCAGCCTGGTGTACTTTGTGATAGATCATGTTTTGATTACCAAAGATCTTGGAGAAGCCTTTCACGTCTTCACCTGACCAACTGTTGTTCATCTCCCCATATTTGCCAAAGCTCGACTGCATCAAATCATGATTTGACTCAATGCCAAGTATATGGAAGCGATAAGGTGTAAGTAGAACATTGACATCTCCAGTCACATACTTTTGAGTGTTTTCATAAAAAGCCTCAATATCTCGCATTACTGGATCCAGGTAATGTCCTTCATGCAACAAATTACCATAGGTGAGTGACAATTGATCTTTGATCAATAATTGATTCTTGGTCAGTACATGTTTCTCCAAAGCATGATGTGCTTTGATCAAAATCAACGGAGCCGCCGCTTCAAAGCCAACGCGACCTTTAATCCCAATAATTGTATCACCTACGTGGATGTCCCTGCCAATAGCGAATTGACTGGCGATCTTATTGAGTTCTTCAATGCAATCCACTGGTGAAAGACGTACACCATTCAATCCGACGGGCTCTCCTTTTTCGAATACTATATTTACCTTCTTCTCACCCTCCTTTGACAGTTGGCTTGGGAAGGCTGATTCTGGTAAATACTGGTGTGATGTGAGTGTTTCTTTTCCTCCTACTGAAGTCCCCCACAATCCCTGGTTCACCGAGTACAGCGCCTTCTCCCAGTTTCCACTCACACCATGATCTATGAGGAACTTAATTTCCTCTTCACGTGAAAGTTTCTTGTCGCGAATTGGTGTAATGATTCCCATTTCAGGACACAGGATGTTGAAAATCATATCAAACCTGACTTGGTCGTTACCAGCGCCTGTGCTGCCATGAGCAATGGCATCTGCCTGAATTTTGATCGCCTGCTTAGCAATAGCCGTGGCCTGGAATACACGCTCGGCACTTACGGACAGCGGATAAGTATTGTTCTTCAATACATTTCCAGCAATCAGGTATTTGATCGACTTTTTATAAAATTCTTCGGTGGCGTCTATGCTAATGTGGCTCAATGCCCCAAGTTCCTTAGACCGAGCTTCAAGCTTCTTGAGCTCTTCTTTGTCAAATCCCCCGGTATTGACAGTGACAGTATGTACTTGATAACCTAGTTCTTTCAAGTAGATGCAGCAGTAAGTGGTATCTAATCCGCCACTGAATGCCAGCACTACTTTCTTTTGATCACTCATTTATTTGGTTTTTACTTTTTGCTTCCAAAATAGGATTTTCTCCTGCACTTTTTCGCTCTTGTTTTTCCACTGACGTTTCTTTTCCTCAGGGTCATAGAGCATGCCTGTACAAAGGCACATCTGATGGTTTTTTCTGGTTAAGATATCGTAGTTTACACAGCTGCTACATCCTTTCCAGAAGGTTTCATCATCTGTGAGCTCTGAGAATGCCACGGGCCGGTATCCAAGATCTGAGTTGATCTTCATTACCGCCATACTGGTTGTCAACCCAAATAATTTTGCGTCTGGATACTTGTCTCTTGAAAGTTTAAAGGCACGTGCTTTGATGGCCTGTGCCAAACCATTGTTTCTATAGTCCGGGTTTACTATTAAGCCAGAGTTGGCCAAATACTTACCATTGCCCCAGATTTCTATATAACAGAATCCGGCCAGTTTACCCGTTTTGGTCAATGCAATGACGGCTTTGCCATCTGCTAATTTACCCTGGATATATTCAGTAGATCTTCGCGCGATTCCAGTACCTCGCTTCTCGGCACTGTCCGCTATAAGGTCGCAGATTTCATCTGCGTATTTTACATGTGATGTATCAGCTACAGATACAACAAATTTGTCCATGTGAATTTGAGAAAAATAAGAATGATAAAATAGATTTAAGTCGAGAATAGGTCACCACGTAGGTGTCCATAGAAAACATATCAGGCTTGCCGCCTGGGGAATCTAGGCCTCACTGAAGGATTTGATATGTTTATAAAAGCGTTCAACTCTCTAAATGTTATCTATGATACAAAACTAAATACTATTTTTTTCCATCACCAAGAATAAAAGCAGTTATTTTATTTATTTCACGAAATTTTTTACTGCTTTCGCTCCAATTTCCCAGAGACTCCTCCAGAAACTATGTATTTCATGGTTTCTGTATTATTGCCTCCTAATGGAATTAATTTAGTTTTATCCACAACGAAAACATTGCCAGAAAAGTTGTAGGAATGTGGTAAATATACGGTTGCCAATCCGGGGAATCCAATTTCATCCAGATCGCTCTGGGTAATAAAGCCCGGTTTGTAAATAGTACCGTCCTTATCAAAAGGGACAAGTACCGGCACATCAAACTTCTTTTTATCCCCGGCAAAAGCCGTAACCAGGTCATTAATAGAAGTATAAATAAAATTAACCAAAGGAATCTTTTTGATCAAATCCCCTATCAGATCAAAGAATGGACGCGCAAAAATGGTATTGGCCAAATACCCGACCAAAGCAGTGACAAAAATGACCGTCACGATGCCCAGCCCTGGAATTTTTATTGGAAGCAAATTATCCGTCCAGGCGATCATTGCCACAATGACATAGCCCGTTACTCCCATAGGGACTACAAGGAGCAAGCCTTTCAAAAAATATCTAACAAATGATTGTATGTTCATAACTGGTTTATAGTTGCCGAAATCAAAATAAACAAAAAAGGCCTTGTCGATCGACAAGGCCTTCTAAATTCTTTACTCACCGGATTACAGTGCAATCCCAATAAAGGATTTAAATGCTAACCCCATCAGTCCCGTGATCAACATGGTAATGCCCAAACCTTTCAATCCATCAGGTACACTAGAGTATTTAAGTTTTTCCCGGATGGCTGCAAGTGCAATGATTGCAAGGAACCACCCAAGGCCAGAACCAAAACCGTAAGCTGTAGCTTGTGCTATGGTGTAATCTCTCTGTACCATAAAAAGTGATGCACCTAGAATGGCACAGTTCACCGCAATCAAAGGAAGGAAAATACCTAAAGAACCGTAGAGGGCTGGAGAAAATTTCTCAATAATCATCTCTACAAGCTGCACCATCGACGCAATTACAGCAATAAACATGATAAACTGCAGGAATGTTAGATCAACAGTTGCGAAATCTGCACCCAACCATGACAAAGCTCCTTCTTTCAGTACATATTCCTGAAGTAACCAGTTAACTGGTACAGTGATGGTCAATACAAAGATTACCGCCAAACCAAGACCGAAGGCAGTTGATACCTTTTTAGATACCGCAAGAAATGAACACATGCCCAGAAAATAGGCAAAGATCATGTTGTCGATAAATGTGGCCTTTAATGCTATATTAAAAATATCCATGTCTTTCTAAAATTTAAGCTTTAGTGTTCAACGTATCCAGTTTTTGACCTCTGAACCCAAATCAGGATTCCAAGTACCATAAATGCTCCTATGGAGTCTACCATCAATCCATTCGTTGGGAAGTTTGGCAATCCGATTGCTTCAAATACCTTAAAGTCGAATATGGATCCAGACCCGAACAACTCCCTGAAAAATGCAACAACCAAGATGATCCAGGCATAACCAAAACCGCTACCCAATCCATCTAAGATGGAATCATAAGGTTTGTTGGCCATTGCAAAGGCTTCAAGTCTACCCATTACGATACAGTTAGTAATGATCAAACCAACGAATGCTCCCAGCACTTTGTACATATCAAAATAATATGCTTTAAGTACCTCACTCACCAAAGTCACCAATGTAGCAATGATCGCAAGCTGTACGATAATCCTTACCCTGCCCGGGATTAGGTTTCTGATCACTGAAATGATCAAATTTGAAAATACAATTACAGCAACCACTGCAATGGACATAACCAAAGTAGGTTCCATCTTAATGGTAATTGCAAGAGCCGAACAAATACCAAGTACCTGAACGGTAATTGGGTTGTCTTCATTCAGAGGGTCTGAGACGATTCGCTTTCTTCTCTTTGAGAATAGCGCCTCAGCTGGTTTTTTTACTTCCTCTTTTACTTCTGTTGCTTCAGTACTCATAAATCGAGTTTTTATTGATTGAGCGCGACTTTATCGTCGCCAGATTTCACTTTTTTAATATATGGCTGGTAGCAGTTAAGGTAAGTCGCCAACATTGCGTTTACTCCTTTTCCTGTAAGGGTTGCCCCTGACATCCCATCTACCTGATGCTCAGTAAGACCGGCGTTTCCTTCACCTTTCACCATACTCACAGACACCAACTTGTCACCTTCATAGATTTTCTTTCCTACAAATCGACCCTGAACAGTAGGAGTAGTGATTCGCGCTCCCAAACCGGGTGTTTCCTGTTTGTGGTCAAAAGCTATTCCTTTAACGGTGTTGAGATCAGATTCCAAAGCCAAGTAACCGGAAATCCAGTCCCAAAGACCTGCACCAAACATCGGGAAAATATAGGCATCCACTTTGTCTGAATTAGGATCTTCCTTGAATTTGAATACAGGATAAAGTCTTTCTTCTTTCGGGAAGCGATAATTCTTCTGAATGTTCACTTTTTCCGCAACAGTAGGATTTCCCTTCTTATCTGTCTCTACCAAATTCCCATTGATATCAACCACAACCGACTCTACCTTTTGTTCATATAAAGTCAAAAGTTCATTTGGATCAGTAATAGAAGAAATATCCATTACAGCTCCTAAAATCTTCTTTTTAGTATCTAGCTCCACCTGCTTCTGTTGAGCGGGTTTCAACCCTACAGATGCAAGAGACAAAAGCCCCCCTAACACTACTGTCAGGGCAACTGAAAATAATATGATATAAGTATTAGACCGTTGCACGTTTTAATCTTCTTTTTTTGTTAGCATCTACTACATAGTAATCAATTAGCGGCGCAAAAACGTTCATGAACAAAATTGCGAGCATAATTCCTTCCGGATAAGCCGGGTTAACCACTCTTATCAAGACAGTTAATAACCCAATCAAAAATCCATAAATCCATTTTCCAACTTCAGTCTGGGCAGCCGATACTGGATCAGTAGCCATGTACACAGCACCGAAAGCCAATCCTCCTGCTACCAAATGGTAATGTGCCGGGAAGTCCATATATGAATTACCTCCTACGAGGTTGAAAATCAATCCCATAAAATAAGCTCCGCCAAATACACTGAAAATAATCTTCCAACTACCTACTCCGGTTCCTATCAAAATGGCAGCACCTATCAAGCACATTAATACGGATGTTTCGCCAATACTTCCCGGAATGGCACCGATAAACATATTCATAAAGGTGAACATGCCATCATACCAGTGGCCGGCCATGTCGGCCATCATATCAGTTCCATTCGCTACTGCAGTAGCTCCATAAGATAGTACTGTGGCACCACTGTATCCATCTACCGGAGATTTGTCACTGAAGAAGGTCCAAACCTCTCCTGAAATATTGGATG
This sequence comes from Marinoscillum sp., assembly GCA_040218045.1. Lineage (GTDB taxonomy): Bacteria > Bacteroidota > Bacteroidia > Cytophagales > Cyclobacteriaceae > Marinoscillum. Next base: position 5,253 of record JAVJQA010000045.1, on the reverse strand, counting down.
GGTAAGCAAAGTATAAGAAGGCTCTTGCTGTCAATGCTACGTTCAAAATATTCATCCCGGTGCCACCGAACGCTTCTTTTCCGATCACAACAGCAAAAATAGTGGCCAGTGCTACCTGCCAAAGTGGAATAGTTGGAGGCATCACCAATGCGATCAACATCCCCGTTACCAGGAACCCTTCACTAATCGGGTGATTTCTGATCACGCAGAAGATAAACTCCGTGAGTAGACCAATAGAATAAGAAACAATCAGGATCGGTACTACTGCAATGGCACCTACCAAAATTTTATCCAGCAATGCTCCTTCTTCGCCAATAGATATAAAGTGTTGATGACCAACATTCCAAATTCCAAATAACAAAGTAGGAATCATTGCAATCACCACTGTAATCATGACTCTTTTCAAGTCTACAGCGTCCTTGATCTGTGCCCCCTTATTGGCAGTGATAAGATCCGGAGCAAATACAATGGTTCTATGTCCTTCGTAAAGTGTGTAGAATTTCTCCCACTTACCACCCTTCTCGAAGTTGGGTTTTAATGAATCAAATAGATTTTGTAATGGCTTCATTTGTATGAATTAGCTATTTTTTATCAACTCTATACCTTCTCTCAAAATACTCTGTAGCTCGTTCTTAGAAGGATCAATGAACTCGCAAAGTGCTACATCCTCTTCTACAAGTTCGAAGATTCCCAGCGCTTCCATCTCATCATAATCCTCCGAAATGATCGCCTTGAACAGATATGTTGGTAGAATATCCATAGGAAGTACTTTCTCAAATGCTCCTGTTACCACAAATGGACGCTCTTCGCCATGGGTGTTGGTATCTACTTTATATTCTTTCCCTCTATTAAGGAATGACATCAGGCCGATTGCCTTGTGGAAGCTCAACTTAGAAGTACTTGGCATAAGCCAACCTAAAAACTCCTCATAATCTCCTTCAGGAATGACAGTGATCTGATTGTCATAAAATCCGAGGTATCCATTTTTTCCGACATTCACTCCAGTGAGTGGATTGCCCGCAATAAATCGCAGGTTTCCTGTAGGAACTTTATCGAATGTTTTTTCCAGCAGCACCCCAGAGTATGTTTTCACATAACCCGGATTATCCACTTCAGAACCAGTTACAGCTACAAGTTTAGAGGCATCGTACTTTCCTTCTACAAATAGTTGGCCGATCTGGGCAACACCATATGGTGTAACCGTCCAAACGATATCTCCTTTATTAATCGGATCAATATGATGAATCTGAATTCCGACATTTCCAGCCGGATGTGGGCCAGATATTTTGTTTACCTCAACTCCTGATACTTGTGAGAAAACGGAAGCTACTTCTTCTTTTCCGTTTACATTCAAATGCACTTTTCCTGAGGTGAATTTCTTAATGATTTCAAGTCCTGATTGAAAGAATTGGGCTTTATCTCCTAGTTGGAAAGCCAAATCCGGCGCCAACGGATTGGTGTCAAAAGCCGAAATGAAGATCGCTTTTGGTGAATCTTCAGGATTAGCTACAATCCCGAATGGTCGCTGTATGACGTGAGGCCACACACCTCCCTGTTGCATATGAACTACTGCATCCTCTTTAGAAAGGTTAGATAGATCGGAAGCTGAGTATGTTTTGTGTTGTTCAAAAACCACCTCTTTGTCTGCCAATATTTTAATCTCAAGAAGTTTTCTTTTCTCGCCACGTTTGATTTCAGCAATCTCACCACTTACTGGAGCACAGTACTTTACGTTTTCTGTCATCTTGTCGTAAAGTATTGGCGTTCCGGCTTTTACGGTGTCACCTTCCTTGACCAAAAGTTTTGGCCTGGACATGTGAATGAAATCTGTAGGCTTTACTGCGTAGGTTTCGGAGAGCGATACTTCTGAGATTTTCTTTTCCGGCTTCCCGGCAAGGTTAATATCAAAACCCTTCTTTAACTTTATCGTTTTGGACATTTTGTATAGTTGCGATCTACTTGAAAATCGAAGCAAAAATACAAAAAAAATGTTCAAATGAAATGTTTGAAGTAATCATTAAGCAACTGTTTTTCCACAGCTCTGAAAACTTCAGATTTCCTCCAAAATGTGTTCTTGCGAGCTTAAAAAATTGGCCACTTTTTCCATAAGCCAACGAGGTGTTGAGGTTGCTCCACAAATACCAACTGTATCATTTGGGCCAATCCATTCCAGGTCAATCTCCTGTTCATTTTCAATGAAGTAGCTCCTTGGGTTATGCTCAAGGCAAACATCGTAAAGCGCCTTGCCATTAGAACTTTTCTTTCCGGACACAAAAAGGATGACATCTTTACGGGTAGAAAACTCCACCATGCGCGGCTCCCGGTTTGATACTTGCCTACAGATGCTATCATTGGCCTGAAAGTCTTCAATCGTAAGTGTACCTTTTTCATTTCGGATCCTTTCCTCTATCAATTCTTTCATGTGATAAAAACCCCTGGTACTCTTTGTGGTTTGACTATAAAGAATAACCGGACGTGAAAAATCGATCTTTTCAAGGTCTTCTTCCGAGGTAATCACTATGGCCTCATCGTTGGTTTGACCTGTCAGGCCTATTACTTCGGCATGGCCCAGTTTACCATAGATCACTATCTGACCTTTGTCCACAAGAGTCTTGTCGTATGAGTGTTTGATCCTATTTTGAAGTTTCAGAACCACCGGGCATGAAGCATCAATCAATTCAATATTGTTCTTAAGTGCCGTTTGATAGGTTTCTGGTGGCTCCCCGTGGGCCCTAATCAGTACTTTGCAATCCCGGAGTTGTTCGAGTTGATCCCGGTCTATTGTCCTGAGGCCTTTCTGATAGAGGCGCTCCACTTCCATGGCATTGTGTACAATGTCACCCAGGCAGTAGAGATGTGAGCCATCTTTCATTTCGTCTTCTGCCATTTGAATGGCAAACTCTACACCAAAACAATATCCGGAATTAGAATCTATCTCAATTTGCATAGATGATCTCCTTTGCTAATGATACAATTTTATGAACTTGATCGTCGAAAGTCAAACCTGAAGTGTCAATTTCAACAGCACCGTCAGCTTTAATTAAAGGTGACTCGGTCCTGCTGGAGTCCTTTTGATCTCTTTCAAGTAAATTCTCTTGAATCACATGTAGTTTCTCGTCAATACCCTTTTGGGCGAGTTCCTTTTGCCTTCTTTCGGCCCTAACTCTCGGATTTGCGGTCATAAATACTTTAAGCTCTGCTTTAGGAAATACAACAGTTCCAATGTCACGGCCATCCATTACAATCCCTTTATCACGACCAATGCGCTGCTGCTGTGCAACCATTGATTCACGTACGGACTTTATCGCACTGACAGCACTAACATTTTCATTTATTCGCATTGTACGAATCTCCATCGAAACGTTTTCACCATTCAAAAAGATTTCATTCCCATGAAATGTAATGGTAATGTTGGCCAAAGCGTTTGAAACAGACGCCTGCTCATTCCAATCGACTGCCTCATTCAAAAAATACAAAGTAACTGCCCGATACATCGCCCCGCTATCAATATACAGATAATCCAACGCTCTTGCTACCTCTTTAGCTGTGGAACTCTTACCTGTACCTGAAAACCCATCGAGGGCAATAATTATTTTACCCATCTAGCAATCCTTTATTGGACATGGAATTGGCTTTCCTTTTTTTATCTGTCGCTTTTTCGAAGAAGAAGGCCCCTTTCGGCAACCTCCCAATACAATCAATAAACTCAAAAAGGTAACGTACGCTATTGTTCTGAATCTTTTCATTAAAGACCGGCAGTCTCTACCCCACCATCTATTTTCTTTACCAGGCCTTGCAAAACCTTCCCCGGGCCACACTCCACAAAGCTGTTGGCCCCGTCCATAATCATGGATTGAACACTCTGTGTCCATCTTACCGGTGCTGTCAATTGAGAAACTAAATTGGTCTTAATATCTGCGATGTTCGTATGACCCTTAGCATCTACATTTTGGTATACAGGACAAGTAGGTGTACCGAAAAGTGTCCCCTCAATTGCTGCAGCCAGTTCTTCGCGGGCCGGCTCCATAATTGGTGAATGAAACGCTCCGCCAACCGGCAAAATCAAGGCTCTTTTAGCCCCAGCTTCTTTGAGCTGCTCACATGCAATTTCCACTCCTTTGATACTACCGGAAATCACAAGCTGTCCGGGACAATTATAATTTGCTGCCACCACCACTTCATCAATGCTGGCACAGATTTCCTCTACAGTTTCGTCGGGAAGGCCCAATACTGCTGCCATTGTTGATTCCTGCAGCTCACATGCTTTTTGCATGGCTATGGCTCTTTGAGAAACCAACTTTAAACCATCCTGAAAAGTCAATGTGCCATTAGCTACCAAAGCCGAAAACTCTCCAAGGGAATGCCCTGCCACCATATCTGGCTTGAATTCATCTGATGTAAGAGCAATGGCAACACTGTGCACAAATATGGCTGGTTGTGTGACCTTCGTCTGCTTTAACTCATCGGCTGATCCTTCAAACATGATCCTCGATAACTGAAATCCAAGAATATCATCAGCCTGATCAAAGAGTTGTTTTGCCTTTTCGTTTGAGTCATACAAATCTTTTCCCATGCCTGGAAATTGTGCACCCTGTCCAGGAAATACAAATGCCTTCATATAATATGGTTTGAGTTGTTGTTGATTAGCGGACAAATCTACATAAGATCACCAGAATCGAGAAATCTTTCCTTGAGTTCAGGTGTAGGAATCCGGCAGGAATCCCGTTTTCCGAACCAACGGTATCTATTTCGGGCGATTAAATCATAGAACCAGTCCCGGAATGGTTTTGGTAAGATTTTGAAGCCATACAGCAGTTTCCAGCCACCACTCAAGTGCCGGGCTATTTCCAATGCGGCATCACTCTTATACAGTAGGCATTTCCTCTTGAGCACAACAATACTGTCGAGTGAACCTGTGTCCGAATTTTGCAAGCCTAATTGAGTTTTGGCGAAACCTGATTGTAAGGAAGCAAATCTGAAATGGCCATTGTCCCGATCAATGATGAAATTGACAGATGAATTACACAAGTTACAAACTCCATCGAAGAGAATGACATGGTCGTTTACCTCATCAGTTGAACCCATCCATTGAAAACTTTGGTTGCATCCTTTGGCCTGAGGACATCAAAAGTAACCTCGGCCGAATAATAATAGGTACCAGCAGGCATTTCTGTTCCCTGCTTGTTCTTGCCATCCCAGTTGATATAAATCCCATTTGGGTTTTCAAACGAGTCGTATTTGAAAACCTCCTTG
>JAVJQA010000044.1:0-157371 GCA_040218045.1 Marinoscillum sp. | reverse complement strand
AAATTCATGTGACTGTTTATCCTTTCAGTATGACAGGGTTTCCCCAAAGCTTTGGGGATCAACAACCTCCCCAAACCACGGGCTAAGCTATCTCGAAGCTAATATCAGGTTCACGCTTGCGCATTACGGCTTGATTATTTGGAGACTGGAGCTTCAAGCAGTTCACACTACTAACTGTCCAGTATTCTTGACTAGCCGTCCGCCAGGATGAACAGACAATTGCTCTGATGGGATTTGCATCCGGGGCGCGTAGCCCATTGGATTTGTACCACTTCGTGGCACACCAACGACCAGCTAAGCTCTGTAGGCTGGACATCTGTAAATATCGGTAAAGTATAGCATCTCACAAACCTCTGCAAGCACCTCAGTAAGCCTATGGATTTTTAGCATATGTTAGGTTTTCGTGCATTTTCCGTCCTGCTTCTGCGTGCGTGTAAGTTGGTTCGCCTGAGTGCGGTGGGGCAGCCACTCTATGGCAGGTTTAGGTCGAGGGTTGATATTGTGCGAACTGGCAATGTGTATGGTTTTTGTGTATCGGATATGATTTTGGCGTGAAGGTTAAAGCTATTTACTTTTCAAACTATCAATTTTTATTAAGAGTAATTCATTATTTCTTTCCTGTTTTTTAAGCTGTTCTAAGGCATCCTTTAATAAAACTTGTAGTTGTTCTGTTGATTCAATATTTGATTTTTTTACTTCACTTTGAATTCTCTCCGCTTGGGTGGTAGAAGATTGTACACCGTAAAGAAATGAAAACCCTGAAATCAATATCGAAAAAGCAAGAATTCCTAAATCACGGTTTTTTGACAACCGATTAGTTTGGATATTAATCAAATTTTGAGTTTCTAAATTTTTGGATGTTAGTTTTTTAAGCCTGTTATTTTGAGTAACCAATAGCTTGTTTAATATTTCAGTTTCCTTTGGTACTGTTGAATTACCAATGTCCGCTTCGATTTTAGCAATTTGATTATTCGTCTCTGATATTTTTGGCAACAGCTCATTAGAGTAGAATGATTTTAGTCTTGAGATTGAGAACCATCTTAATAGTTTTGTAATATCCTTATCTCGACATGAAACAAAGTCTTGCCTGGAATTTTCTTCGCTATTGATATAATTTTCTATTTTCTCATTCATCTTTAGCTTGGTATCCTATTGCATAATTAACAGAGTTTCGTTTGTAATCCTCAATATTCGCATCCTTCATAGCTTTATTAAAGCGTTCTTTAGCATTTTTCTCTATTTGAAAAGCCGTATCATATTCTCTCATAGCATCATACATCTGCTTAATCCAAGGTATGATGAATCTAAAGTACTCCCCATCTAAGGGGTAGTTGGATAATATCATTGCACTTCCAGTTTCTTTTCTACTGTTAGGTTCTATATCGTCGGGAGAAAAATCTAACCTATGTTGGAATGGTATTGTGAACCAACATTCATATCTATTTACAATTATTAGTGATTCATTTTCTTTGTTAGTAAATACCTTTTTAAGGATATCGATTCTTGACACTCGATAGTTCAGCCAATCCATTTCGTCTGAACCTGTTTTTATACCGACTTTACTTTTGTAATAATCGGTAAATTCAAACCAAGCTTTAACGACCTTAGTATTTCTTAAAGTCTTTTTTCTGAAACCAGATTTATCAAATGTAAAAACTCTCTCAGGGAACAATACGAGCATCATCCAAAAGCCAACTATATAGGCTCTGTAGATTAGCCAGTCTTTGTTTTTGTTAAGTTCCTTATTACTGATATATGGATTGTAAGGCCATTTACTTTTGACCTTATCCACATTTTTGTCATTTGATTGGAAGTCTAATGTATTAACAACACTTTTACACCATTCAAAGATTTCGTCCTGAATAGTTTCAATATTATCCTTAGATGTTAGATTGAATGGGATGTTGATCCATGACTTATATTTTAATTGGTTTTCTCGAGATACTTGTTTGTTGTTGTAAAAGGCTAAAAGTGTCAGTGTATCCAGATTATCATTTAAAGCAATTTCGTCAGCAACTGCGGATGCCCACTGATGCGTACCTCCAACTTCAGGAGAGAAATAAGGATTTGTATCGATAGACCCAAGAAATAGAAAATGGTAGGCGAGGGAAAGAACAGAAACATTGTTTAGTCTTTCCCCGTTGCTATCGTGACGTTTTTCAGGCCGAAACCAAAAGTCCAAATTGAATTTATCATAGCCTACTTTGTTTTGGTCGGCTAAATAAATCTTTCCTTTTGTATCTACTTTTAAAAAAGCGATGTTGAAAACACGTCTGCTGTCATTGGTTACATATCCTGGGAAAAAAGTAAACTGGTGATTATGATTTGCACTCTTAGCAGTTATTTGACTTTGGTTAGACTCGTGCCACTCAACATGTTTTAGTGATGTTTTATATAGAATCTGAGATATTGAACTAAGTACTTTGGTGAATGCGAACTTGACATCTTCGCCATTTTTAAAGCTTTTTTCAAGTAGCTTAATGATATCGTCTTCTAAGTCTATAAGTTGATTTTTTATATCTCTTTCAAATGTTACTATCATGACAATTATTCCATTAGACTTAAAAATTCAGCGAATCGTTCAGTCTTAGGCTTATCTAAGCTTTTTATTGATCCCTGTTCTACAAATCGTCCATTTTCGATAAACCAGATATTATCCGCCACCGATTTGGCAAAACCAAGTAAATGAGTGGCCACCACAAATCCAGTTCCAGATTCTTTTTCTGTTTTTAAAACACTTTTTACCTTCTGGATGTGTTCCACGTCAAGCGATGATGTAATTTCATCTAACAATAAGATATCCGGTTTTAGCATTAAACCTCGTATCAAAGCAATACGTTGACGTTGACCAATGGATAATTGGTTAGGATATCGGTCAAGATAATCCTCCAGTTCAAATAGCTCAATGAGATCATTAAGTTTTGTTTTAAATTCAATTGAATCCCGTTCAATATTCTTGTGGGGAAGCATGATATTTTGCTTCATTGTCAAGTTTGGCCATAGATAAAGTTGCTGAAAGACTAGAGTTATTTTAGGCCAAATGACAGTAGGTTTTTTTAGTTTTCTAGAACTAAAGTCGAGAGTATAGCCATTAAAATTGATTATTCCAGAATCAGCATCTTCCAGAAGACTAAGGAGACGAAATAGTGTTGATTTACCAGATCCACTCGGACCAATTAGGGCTGTAATTTCTCCCGAGTTTATTTGACCTGAAATGTCCTTGATTATTTCCAGCTCATTATAGGATTTTCTGATATTCTTAAACTCAAGCATCCTTGTCAGTTTTCAGAAAGGTTTCTGGTGTATTTAATCTTGATAAAATGGGCTATTCCAAATATAACCAAACTAATTCCTATGTAGAAGATCCCCAATGCTGTATAGATTTCCACCGGCCTATAGATTTCCGCATTTATCTGTTGTGAAACTCTGAAGAGTTCATTAACCGAAATCAAAGAAGTGAACAACGTAGTTTGTAAAATCACAACCAGAATATTGATAATTGAAGGGAGTACCTGACGGACAATAATTGGGAGTTGAATTCTCAGCAAAATTGTCCTTGATGAAATTCCGCACACTTTGGCAGCTGAAACATATTGTTGAGGGAATTCAGATAAGCTGTTATAAATGATGTCAGATATAAGGAATATAGCTACAAGGGATATTGCAAAAACAGATGTATAAAAAGGATCAATTACAACATCTAATATGTATTGCATTGGATAATGCAACCAGAAAAGAATAACAAGTATTGGAGTGGCTGAAATAAGCGTAGAGAATGCTCTTGTCAGAAGACCAGTAATGCGATATCTATAACCAATCGAACCAAGAATAGTTCCCATGACGAGACCCAAAGGGTATATGTACAAACACAACAATAGGGTTGTACTTAGTCCTTCAAGGAACATCACACGGTACTCGGACAATATTTCTAAAACAGTCATGGTTGACTATTCGATCGTATATGGCTTGCTAACCCTTACAATTGTATTGGGATATTCTTCGTACTTCTTTATTAGGCTTTCTATATAACCGCTATTCTGCAAGTCCTCCACAATTGCATTTAACATATTTTGAAATTCGTCCTCTCCTTGCTTGAACATGTAGCAATTACCAAACATTCTAAGTGGATTTTGTTCGGATATATTTTTAATTGTGTTTGGGTTGCTCTCTTCGAACTTAAATCCATAGTAAGGTTCGAGAAATAGTAGATCTGCTTTTTTGTGGACGACATCCATAAAAGATTGCGAAAATTCAGTAAGTTGTGGAAGCGATACTTTTGTCGCATTTGGAAAATTATTTCTTACAATCACTTCTCCAGTTCCTCCATCTATGGTTGAAATTTTTACTGAAGGATCATTTAAAACAGACCAATCTTCTGTTCCATCCCACCGATTATCATCTTCTCTTACAAATACACTAATCGGACTGTAGTACAATGGATTAGAAAGGTAAGCAAGCTTTGCTCTCTTTGGGTTTGCCCATACAGAAGAACCCATCATGTCATATCTGTTTGTATTTAAACCTTCAATCTGGGTTCCCCAACCTACTTCCTCAGTCCATTCAATTTCGACATTCAATTCCTGCCCAACTTTTTCCAGAGTTTCAACGAAAATTCCGTAGAGTTCACCAGTTTCCTTGTCCTTCATACATCCTGGAGGATAAATGGTATATGCTGCCCTGATTGTTTTTGTTCGTAGAACACGATCCATCACAGTTTCTTCCTTGTTGCTAGATTCACCATTTCCGGAATTCATAGAAGTACAGGAAATAAAGGTCAATGTGACGAGAAGTATGAATAATGACTTAAATGGGATTTCCATAATCGCTATTTTAATTTGTTATTTATTTCATTTAAAAGTTGAATTCTTGCATTTAGGGAAAGAATGGAGGCTTCAATGCTTTCTTTAATTAAATCGGTAGCATTGAAGAATTCATTAAATATAAAGAATGATAGCTTTCCATGCAGTACCATATCTAGGTGGATATGTCGTTCATGATACCAAATAAACTTTTCGATTTTATCACTCTTTTGAATATTGTTCATCAGCGAATTAAAAACTGAAGGAATTATATTTTCCCGCGTTAAAGTCATCAACGCTAATGCATTAAGTGGAGATTTATTGATTAGTTGATTGTTAGTAATCAAAAACTCTTGAGTCTTTTCAGAAGCACTTGATTTATTTAGTGCTTCTTCTAATGAATTTCCGCTTTGAATAAACTTTAAGAAATTGTTAATCCCCGAGGTGTCAGCTCCCATTTGATTCATTGCAAGTATGAAAGATTGGAAGTGACTAGCCCTATTTAACTTATCATTTCTAAATCCTAAGTCTGTTTCTTCACTTTCGATCAATTTATAGAATGCAGAACCGGCATTAGGATTGGAAGGTGGAGACCATAAAATATCATTGTTGAAAATGAAATTTTGTGCACATTTCAGAATTGACATAAAATCCCATACGCACCATATTTGAAATTCTGAATATTTGATGACATTATCAAGGGAATTTAATTTTTTAAAAACCGGGTGCTGAACAACATTATTTACAGTTTGTAAAAGAGCATCTGTTTCTTTTGGAGAATATTTCTTTATGTTCTTGACTATGTTGTCCATTCCGTATGATTAATCAGACTAATTTAATTTTGCACAATTTAGAAAATCAATTAAAACCTAAATTTATTTATCACAAATTGAAAATTCAGGCTCTTTTGGTTTGAGGTTTGGCTGTAGAGTAGGCAAACCAAATGTGCCTGAATGTGCGGCTGGTTCTACTTCACGGCATGAAACCGTAGAGTAGAGCCTGACAGCCCCACTATTAACCATAAATATAGTAAAAGGAAACTGTCAGCGCCCCCTTCATCAAACCGTACGTGAAGTTTTCCCTCATACGGCTTACCGATAGAGTTCGTGTTTTGATATTCATAGGAATCTACCCTCTGTAAATAATCAAGTCTGTGGCTAGTCAAACTCTATTACAGAATCACTTCCTATTTGACCTCTAAACATATAGTGGCATTTAGATTTAACTACCGTATAATTTCAGCCAATAGGACTATGCCAGTACTGAAGGTATTAAAACTATATCCCCATCTCTAAAGTAGAGCCCCTTCCCTAGCCTGAGTTATGTTGTCTCAAGTGTCATTGGTAATATGGGCTCTTCCGACTTCTTCTAGTCCTGTCCGAAACTTCGTACTACTTATATCCGGACATTTAAGGTTGCCAACCTTTTAGAATAGAAGATCTCCCACGTTTAATACAAATCCATCTATAATCACGCCATCCCTATTACTCCGGCAGTTTACTGAAGTTCCTATGACTGTTGATCCTTTCAGTATGACAGGGTTCGAGATCGTCAACACTCTCCCCAATTCTGCGGGTTAGCTATCTCGGAGCTATAACGGGTTCACACTCGCGCATTACGGCTTGATTATTTGAAGGCTGAAGCTTCAGCGAGCGGTTCGCACCACCAAACTGTCCAGACTTCTTCAGGGTGAACAGACAATTGCCCTGATAGGATTTACACCTATTGGATTTGTACCACTTCGTGGCACACTAATCGAGTAGAGCAAGATACGAAATTTCGTATCTCCACCCTCTCACACCACCGTACGTACCGACCGGTATACGGCGGTTCGTTAAACATGGCTAAATCTTTGGTAAATGCTTGCGGTAGGAATAAACCCACGTTTTTGTAAACGTTCGTTCGTAAGTGTCGTTTGCAGAACAGGACTCTGAACTATACGCCAGCCCCCTTTCCTTGTGAAACCCCACTTTACTGCCTGCCACTCGGGAACTCCTAGTTTAATCAGGTTTCTGATTCGAGTCCGTATTCGCTTCCAGCTTTTCCAGATGCAATGACGTAATCGATTACCCAATAACCCGTCTAAACTTATCAACCTGGTCTTGATATTCGCATAGCGAAAATACCCTATCCATCCATAGCAGAGCGATCTAAGTTTACCGACTCGTTCATCGAATGATAAGGGGTGGCTTTTCTTGGTCAGTGATTTGCATTTCCTGACAAATTTTTGCCAATTGCTTTCAATAACCTTTAAGCCAAACTTCTGGTTTCGCATACGATATATACCATAACCTAATAGTTCCATGTGGCCTGCATACCGTACAGCACTCTTCTCCTTGTTTACCTTCAGTTTGAGTTTGTCTACAACGAAAGTTGAAATTGATTTCATTACTCGCCATGCTGATCTTTTGGTATTTACATAAATACTGAAATCGTCTGCATATCGTACAAAACGATGCTTGCGGGAATGAAGCTCTTTATCCAATTCGTTGAGGATGATATTTGACAGTAGCGGGCTTAGTGGACTCCCTTGCGGAGTCCCTTCAGTTCGTTTACATGTCAATCCACCCAGAAGGATACCTGATTGTAGATATCTTCTTATCAAGCTTAGTAGACCTTTGGCAGGGATTTCCTTTGATAGTAGTCCCATCAGAAAATCATGGTTAACCCGATCAAAAAATTTGGACAAATCAATGTCCACAACGTATCTCGATCCAGTGTTAACATAATTTAGAGCGGTCTTAATTGCTTGATGGGCGTTCTTCCCTTTTCGGAACCCAAAACTGTACACAGAGAATTGTCCATCATAATGTTCGTTTAAAACCTGATGGATCGCTTGTTGAATCAAGCGATCCAGTACCGTTGGGATTCCTAATAGACGTTTCCCTCCTTTAGGTTTATCAATCTCAATACCGAGAACGGATTGAGGCCGATACTCCCCTGCTAGAATAGCTTTCTTTATGTCTTGCCAGTGTTCCTTTAGATAAGGTTTCAAATCTGTTACCTCCATCCCATCAACACCCGCACAGCCTTTGTTACCGATTACTCGTTCATAGGCTTTTGACATGTTTTCTTTACTTACTATCCTGTCTAGCATTTACAATTTTTCTTGCTGCTTTTCTTTAAAGGAATGCCATAAGCTACTAGGATTCTACCATCAACGTAACTTATGAATTACAATATAAATCCAAGCGTTTAACGTTCGTCCTTCGTCTTCTCGTGAGTACTCCAGGTTATCCATGATATTGGGTCTGGCTCATTTCCCGATGACTACTATGACATCTGCTGACTTCTCCCCATGTTCACGACATAGTGAGATCTCCCCAGGTAATGACACTAACTTTCCTCCTATCACTGCCGCATCTACGTAGTTCGCTATGTAGTAAATTTGGACTTTGGTATGACGTGCTACCTTATCCTAAGCGAACAACCGCCTCTATATGCGATTCTTGTTCATCAGTACAGGATTTTGCAGTCTGGCTTCCTTCATGCGACACTTCACAGTATGACACTTGCCACTTGCTAACAGTACAGTTTACCCCTGCCTGTTCGGGACTGAGACGCAAAGTCTTCCACCCTATAGTTATTGCCCATGCTGGGCGCACACGATCAGCTAAAATCCGTAGGCCGACCGTTTTTTAATTTCTTTAAAAGTATCTGATTCAATTGCCCTTTGCAAGTAGCTCATTAGCCTATGGATTTTTAGCGCCTGTTATCAGCTTCTTATTTCGTTAGCACATCGTAATATTGAGGATTCTGTATTTCAAAATCAAAACCGACAAAATCACTCTTTAAGGATTGGTTTGGACTCCAAAATTGGAATCCATTTCCATGCATTCCGAAGTTTATCCATACTGATGAAACCTCGTTTTCCAGAAGCAATTCCTTCACTCTTGAATCCTTTTTAATGTCGGAATTGACATGCTGTTCATTGTATTCTGGTCTGAGAAAATGAATTAAGAAACGTTCTACTAGATCAATCTTCGATTTAAACTCTTTCGTTTTCCCATGTTCACTCATCCACATTTGAGAAACATTGCCTTCAAGATCAGCGAAATCTCTATGTCCACCATATGCAAATTTGAAAGTTGTAAAGTACAGTCTTAAATCCTGACCATCCTTCAATTGTGAAACTGCTTTGTTCAAAGTTTTATGAGTTTGAACCCTGTCTAAAATTCTGAATGACTGGCCGACATAAACGATTTCAGGAGGATTATCTAAATCTATGTCCAGATCGAATTCGATGTTTTCTGGAGTTAGGATGAAATCAAATTTTGTGTTTAGGTGGGTGGCAACTTGATTAAATACTAAAGTTGTTCCCTCGGACTCTGATTTTAAATATTCACAATCCCAAAATGGATCATCATCACTAACCATATCTTCAAAATTCTCCTTTGTGCCGTAGATCGTTCTAAAGGTTTGAGATAAATCAAATAAACTAGCAATTACTTCCTTTCGATGCTTGCCTTCAATAATTAGTTCAGTCTTAAGTGTTCGTTTGTTCAACAGTTCGGTCTTATCAATGTCAAAACGAACTTTCTTCGTTCGACAGAAAAAATAGATGTTGGCATACTCAAACGCTGGCTTCTTTGTAAAATTTTCAATGTAATCTTTATCAAAAAGCAATCTGTGAGGACAAGTTGTACTTGTTTGTATTTCGTAGCTAATTAAATGTTTGAGAAAATCGTCCATGTATGATGGCTTGCTGATAACATTTGTATAAGCGGAAACTTCCGCTTATTTCCTTAATGGCTTCACTTGCCTAAGTTATTGAAAGCCAGTATTAAAAGCGTCTGTAACCGTTTAAAGCCGTTTACAAACGGTCGATATTGTGCAACTACTAAAACGTTTATTCATTTCAATAATACCACTTTCCCCAACACGAAACAACTGAAACCATTCCCTGCCAACAAAATACCCTAAATATTGGCGTCCGGCTAGGGGAAGAGGATTGGAAGAATAAATAGTACTTTTCAAAGACAAGGGCTTGCACCATTTTGAGCAAGCTGTGCCGCTCTACAACTGCTGCGCAGCAAGTACTCAAGGTCTGCGCAGACTTAGTGTTAAGTCTGCGCAGACTTGGCGTGGAGTCTGGGCAGACTTTGATCAAAACCTGCGCAGACTTTGATCATGATCTGTGCAGCTTTTAAAAACATGCCTCAGTGTGTCAGAAAGGGACTTTTCAGGGCTTTTGAGCTAAATCCATCACAGAGCCGGATGGTTAGTTTGTAGACTCGCGTGTGGCCAAGGGCCTAATTGCATTATTAGAAGAAAGTAAGCAGGCGGCATCAATTAACTGGAGATGAAAATGCCATTCCTCTTTTGATTATCATCACACAAACCGTTCCAGAAGCACGCGTACACCAAAAACAATTGCTGCAAACCAAAGAGAATAGATGATTCCTTTGTTGTCATCCAGAAGAGATCATGACATGTAGAAGATGCTTGCTCAATCCTCAGGACTCTACAAGATGTTCAAAGAGATTCCTTCCGGAATGCCTCTTTCTATTATTTCTCTCTTTCATAGAGATCCTTTACAAGTGATTTTCAATCAGGTCATGTCGCCAGACATCTTGACAAATAGAAGGTTCAGCGATTGTACGCTACTGTCTTACACCTTTCGAAACTCAGTAGCAGCCAGGGTTCTCTTAATATCCTTACTCGGTAGGAAAGCCATTTTCACTTTGGTAATGTCTCGTTTAGTGACTTTATCGGGAGAATCCTTACCTACTCCTGAAACATGTAAACTGAAGGTGCCAAAGCCATCCAGACGGACACTCCTACCCTGCTTCAGCATCTCTGGTACCAGCTGGATCAATGTTTCTATCATACCCACCACGTGCGCTGAGGAAAAGCCATTCCTTCTACCAATCTCTTCCGCCAAACTTCTGGTGTCCATCAATGATCGCTTAGTCACTATGGGAAAATACTTTGGAGGGTTGTTACCCGCCATTCCTCCTGGTCTCTTGCTTACTACTTTATAAGATACGGCCATGATTAATACTTTAATACGGTGCTTCAGATCTAAACATACGGTTGTTGAGCTCATGACATACGGTTGATTTCCTTCTAACATAAGGGAGTTCTCCTCTGAGCATAAGGTTCTTTTCCATCGAACATAAGCACGTTTAACTATTACTATACGTATCTAAATAGATTAAGATACCTATTTCAACAAACTAAGATACGTGTTAGAATAATTTAGTATACTATTATTTACAGATGAGAGGTAATAGTCTGTAAATTAGTGAGTTAAGTATCCTCAGTGTGGATTTGAGAATAACGCCAGTTGCCTCTCCAAATAAGCTGCACAAACCGTTCCAAAAACATCAATTGTAACCTTGAAGTTAAAAGTCAGGCTTGCGCCTGACTTCAAATAAGTTAGGTATTATGTCTTATCTATTTAGCGCATCAGGTTAGAGAGCGCCTTGGCACCACCCATCTTGTTCATGGTCTTCATCATCTTGCGCATTTGTTCAAACTGCTTGAGCAACTGGTTTACCTGGTTTACGGAAGTACCACTACCCTTTGCTATACGCTGACGTCTGGAACCATTGATCATGTCCGGGTTCTCACGCTCTTTTAAGGTCATGGACTTTATGATCGCCTCTATTGGCTTTAGGGAATCATCATCTATGTCTATGTCTTTAATGGCTTTACCTACACCTGGCACCATTCCAAGCAAATCTTTGATATTCCCCATTTTTTTGATTTGCTCCATCTGGGAAAGAAAGTCATCAAACCCAAACTGGTTCTTTTTGATCTTTTTGTTGATCCGGCGGGCTTCCTCCTGATCAAAATTCTCCTGTGCCTTTTCCACCAATGAGAGCACATCCCCCATCCCAAGAATCCGCTTGGCCATTCTGTCCGGGTGAAAAAGATCGATGGCATCCATCTTCTCACCTGTACTGATGTACTTAATTGGCTTGGTGACTTCTTTTCGGATAGATAACGCCGCACCACCTCGTGTATCACCATCGAGTTTGGTAAGCACTACTCCATCAAAATTCAGTCGCTCATTGAAAGCCGCAGCGGTATTTACCGCATCCTGGCCAGTCATGGAATCTACGACAAATAGTGTTTCAGCAGGATTAATTTCTTTTTTGATGGAGGCTATTTCTGCCATCATTTTCTCATCTACAGCCAAACGACCTGCTGTATCTATAATGAGAGATTTTTTGCCGTGCTCTTTTGCATATTTCACCGCATTCTTAGCGATTTTCACCGGATCCTTCTCGTCCGGCTCGCTATATACTTCCACACCTATTTGCTCACCGAGAACTTTTAACTGGTCTATTGCCGCCGGACGGTATACATCACAGGCTGCGAGTAGCACTGTTCTTCCCTGCTTTTTAAACTGATTGGCTAGTTTTCCACTAAAAGTCGTCTTACCAGAACCCTGAAGGCCGGAAATAAGGATGGTGTTAGGATTACCTGTCAGGTCAAGCGGCACATTTGTTTCACCCATCAAAATCGTAAGCTCCTCAGCAACAATCTTAGTCAGTAGTTGACCTGGGGAAACCGCAATCAAGACATCTCTTCCCAGTGCTTTCTCCTTAATTGAATCAGTGACTTCCTTGGCTACCTTATAATTAACATCAGCATCAATTAAAGCTCTTCTTATTTCTTTAACAGTAGATGCAACGTTGATTTCGGTGATGTTTCCCTGCCCCTTTAGCGTCTTAAACGCCTGATCTAATTTTACACTAAGATTGTCAAACATGCTTTGTCATTTTTATCTACGCAAAACTAATAAACATTGAATTATCGCAACCTATTTAAAACAAATCAGTATGAGTACATAGACAGTACCTTGTAATACATAATATCATGAAAAAGACACTTTTAACAATCCTCTCATGCGTAGTAGTACTCGCATCACTCACCGCTCAAAGTAAGGTGAGGGAAAAAGATTTAACTGATGGCACCTGGAAACTTGTCATAGATATTGAAGAAGAACTAGATGAAGCTAAAAAAGAAGTTAGGGAAGAAGATAGTTTTCTGGGAGAAATGATCCTCAATTCTGTATCTGGTTTGGTATCCGGAATAATTGAAGAATTGGAAATCTATATGGAGTTTAGACCAGACGGTGAAGTAAAAGTAGTTGTAGAAGCCTTTGGTGAGCGAGAAGTGGAGTACTCAGAATGGCATATAGATAGTAAAGGCAGGCTCTATATATCAGACACTGATCGGTTTAAAACAGATGATGACGACTATTGGCTGATGGAAAACGGCGTACTTATTTCCTATGAGGAAAGAAATGAACGCAATGAAAATGTATATTTAGTACATATAGATTAATGAAAAATACCATTATTTGGGTATTGCGAGTTTAACGAATCCTGATTTTATTTGTAAAATCAATGAAGTTATAATAAAATTCTTCATAATTTTACAACGAAATCAGGATTTGATATGAAAAACAAAAAAGTAGTAAAATTACTTTCTTCCATCACCGCCTACTTCATATTAATGTTTGGCCTTGGTTGTGATCAAAGAGTCCTTAACGGTTTATTCGAGTTACAAAACAGTCTCGTATCCACCATTTCCTTTGTAATACCTATTCTATAATACTTTTTAAGTCCGCCGGTGAGTAATTAACTGACTTCAAAGTCTTGTTATCTCCTTTTCTGTACACCAGAAATTTACCGTCTTCCTTAACATAGTATGAATCGGTATTCTTATGAAGCTTGTAATGCTCCACTGTAGCCTGTGCCTCAGCCTCGGTGAGGCATGCCTTGCTCATATTGGATCTTTGTACTTCGTTGAAGAGCTCAACAAACTTCTCCCCTAGCCCAAATTCAAGCACGGCACCGGACAATACGTACTGGATATCGCAAAGGGCATCTGCTACCTCCACAAGATCATTTGCCAGAATCGCTTCTTCAAGCTCCTTCAGTTCCTCTGCAATCAGGGAAACCCTCAAAGCACATCTATCTTTTGAGGGAATGATTGGTTTTTCTAAAATTGGGTGTTTGAAAGTCTTATGAAAATCAGCTACTTGATTTAAAGAATCAATTTTATCCATTATTATTATTTTCGTTTTTTATTGCCTTAGCTAAAAAGTAAAGAAACCCACCCACAACCGTGACTATAATCAATAACATACTAATGATTGCTCCTAAACTCATATAGCTGAATCTTTACAGAATTTTTTATAGAGAAATTTATTTAAAATGACGCCTATCAAAATGACCAAGCCCCACTGGGTGGTGATGGTTGCATTGCTGTAAACGTCCAGCCAATTCCACGAACCCTCATCGGTTACCCATGGGTTGGCGCTATAACCTTGTGACATCCACCAATAAATCAATATCAACGCCATAGCGATGTTGATGTAAATGGCATATTTGAAATAGTAATTAGAGATCCTGAAGTCAGAATCACCGTCAATAAATGCTTCCTTGAACTTAACAGGGCCATGAATCGCCGTAGCTATTGCTATAAAGAAGCCACTCACAATTAAGCCCAACCCCCATACCCAATCCTGGTTGGTAAAAAAGTCCAGTGAATAAGCTGACGGAAATCCAAAGGTAACAAACACTGCTCCCATGATTACAATCAAAGTCTTCTTGCCTACTCTCAGATTCTTCACATTGGACTTGAAGAGCTCCAGCATTGGTAGGAAAGAACTAAAAGCAGCGAGTGTCAGTGCCAGAAAGAAGAAAACGGTCATGAAGTCTCCTCCCGGAATAGTAGCAAACAACTTCGGAATTATCGTAAAAGTCAAAGCCTGACTTCCCGACTGCAAAAAAGACACTGCTTCCTGCTCACTGGCCGCAAGGGCAAATACCGCAGGGAGAATTGCCATTCCAGCCAGGATGGAGGCCGTATTATTACCAAATGCCCCAATAAAAGTATTTAAGGTCACATCCTCCTTAGATCTTGAGTAAGAAGAAATAGTGATCATCAATCCCCAACCAGCCCCCGTTGACCATGCTGATTGAGATAGCGCTTCGATCCAAATCGTGGGATTTTTGAAATTCTGCCAATCAATGGCAAACATATATTCCAAACCCTTCACACCATCTTTCATTGACAATGCAGCACATGCTACTATCACCAAAAGAACGAACAAACTCGGAATGAGAATTTTATTGGCCTTTTCCAGGCCGCCCTTCACTCCTTTGCTCACTACAAACAATCCCAGGATTACAACCGTAATGTAAAGCAAAATGGTAGCCACACTTTCATTGGAAAAAGAATTCCACTGATTGATCAAATACTGGTCATCAGCTGAAATTTTTTCCGCTAATGTCATCCCTCCAAACATTCCTTCAAACAAATTCATACAGGAAACAGCCAGGTATTCAATAGACCATGCCGTGACCACAGAATAGTAGAAAGCAATACCGAGTGTACATATTGTAATGAAAAAACCCATCCAGGTGAGCTTCTCCCCTGTGAGTCTTCCGAAGGAGCCAATAACCCCTGCCTTAAATTTCTTACCGATCGAAAACTCAGCAAGCAACAACGGAATAGACCAGACAAACAGGAATACGATCCACAGGACAATAAAACTACCTCCATACTGACCAGCTAGCCGCGGAAACCGCCAAAGGTTACCTGCTCCGATAGCCATTCCGAGTGAAGCCAGAATAATCCCCCAACGGTTACTAAACTCCTCGCCTTTGCTCATAAATTATTTCTTAGAAACGTTCACCACTGTTCTGTACAAATAAACCAAAATAAGCATCAGAAGCACTAATCCAAGTATGCTTCCTCCAATTGGCTCATCAAACAGGGATAGACTTAACTGAAAACTTGCCAGCAGGGCAATCAAAATCCCCATAAGGGCTTCACCCGTGATGAGACCTGAAGCGATCAGTAGACCAGCATTTGATGCCTTGTCAGTGTGCTCTTTGTCAGTATTGTTTTTCCTGAAACTTCTCTCAATCATCCAGGCAATTACTCCACCTACAAAAATGGATGAATCAAGTTCGAAAGGTAAGTAAAGGCCGACGGCTACTGCCAAAACCGGCATTCTGAAATTTGAACCAATTTTCTTGAGATATTGATCTGTAGCGATAATTATTGCTCCAATAGAGGCTCCAATACCAATGATTCCCCACGGAAGTTTTCCTCCAAAAATGCCTGTTGCTACGCTCATCATTAAGGTAGCTTGTGGTGCGGTCAATGGATTTGGGTGCTCTGCTGTTGGGTTGCCGATTCCTTTTGATTCCAACAATAAATTCAATACCGGAGCGATTAAAAGTGCGCCTGCCAATACACCTATCATCTGCATGATCTGCTGATTTCGAGGAGTCGCTCCAAGTACATATCCTGCTTTTAAATCCTGCATGTTGTCACCGGCAATCGCCGCAGCACAACACACTACAGCACCCACCAAAATGGCTCCTGCTGCTCCTCTTCCAGGATCAGAAGATCCCATCAAAAGAAGTAGCAACAATGCGGTACTTAATATGGTAGCGATGGTGACTCCAGAAATTGGGTTATTGGAGCTCCCGACAAGACCTGCCATGTATCCGGCAACCGCAGAGAACAAGAACCCGGCTACTACCATGAGTAAGGCCATAAATAACGTAATCGGAACGTCCTCGATAATCGTCAGATAAATAAAGAAAACTGGTACGATCATTACTCCGATGCCTATTAATACCCAACTCATTGGAGTATCTAGTTCGGTCCTTAAAGTTTCTGAAGCCTTTTGTGCTCCTTCTTTAAAGGCTTTCACTCCTGAATTAAAAGCAGTAACCAGCGCACTTCTTAAACTGATCAATGCCCAAAGTCCTCCAATAATCATTGCGCCAACTCCCAGGTATCTCATTTTTGCGCTCCATAGTGCTCTACCGAATGCTTCTGGAGTAACTCCATCAATGCTCACAAACTTGCCAGCTGCTACTAATTCTGCTGCTACTTGCTCATATCCATTTATCCCAACATAAGCAGGGATTGCAATCCACCATGTAATCACTCCACCCATAAATACGAGTGTTGATATATTAAGCCCAACAATATAACCCACTGCCACAAGCGCTGGAGAAAGATTTAGACTGAAGTACAAGTAAGCTTTTTGATTTAATAGTGCTGCCTTTTCAAAGAGGCCTTCCCATAGTTTCAAAGCCTCAGTTCCGAGTTTAAAAACCCCTCCAATCAAACTACCATACACAAGAAATTTTACTGACTTGCCCCCTTCTTGTCCGGTTTTAAGTACTTCGGCTGTTGCCACACCTTCCGGAAACATCAGGTTTTCTTTTACAATAAGTGCATTTCTAAGCGGGATTGTGAACAATACTCCAAGGACGCCGCCACAGATTGAAATCAGTGTAGTTTCCAAATAATTAAACTCCTGCCAGTAACCCATAATTACCAAGGCTGGTATGGTGAATATTACACCTGCTGCCAACGACTCTCCAGCCGAGGCAGCAGTCTGAACCATATTGTTTTCCAGAACATTCGAGTTCTTGAATGCTTTCAATATAGCCATGGATATTACTGCGGCAGGAATAGACGCTGATACGGTCAGCCCGGAAAACAATCCAAAGTACGCATTGGCTGCTCCTAAAATAACAGATAGAAGTGCTCCAATGATAATGGACCTAAGCGTTAGTTCATTTAGTCGGGTCTCAGGGCTGATGTAGGGTTTGTGCATGTTTATTTGTTTAGGGTAAATTTTCGAATCCAACAAAAATGCTGATTTAAGGCATAAAAACAAAAAAGGGCAACGATCTCGTTGCCCTTATTACTTTTTTAGTTGAATCTTTCAATTGGTATAGGTCTGATCACCACTCGTGCTTACCCCAGTAACCAATAAATCCCCTCTTTTTAGCATGAGCTGATCACCACCACCCATTCTGCCTACTTCAATATCACCCGATGTAGCACGTAGATCGAAACTCATTTCATCCAATTCATTCTTAAACGCTATCTCAATGTTTCCGGAAGTAGATTTAAAACGAGAATCACCTGTTAACAACACAAGCTCTCCATCTGTATTACCTGATGTTGTAGAAGAATTGATCGTGCCTTCAATTTGATTCAACTCAATATCCCCACTAGTGCAGGCAACGTCCAGACTTCCGATCAATCTAGATATTTCGATATCTCCAGAGGTAGAACCAGTCCTAAGGTTTCCTGTGATCTCCACCAAATCCTGGTCTCCACTTGTGGAACGCATCGCCACATCTCCCTGAATACCACGTGCGTCAATATCTCCTGATGTAGTCCTTGCCTTTGTTTCGGCTTGTATGTTTCGTAAAACGATATCCCCGCTAGAAGCACCAACATCCAGCATACTTGCTTTGAAGTTGGAAATGCTCACATCACCAGACGAATTATCGACTTTGAGTGTAGTTCCTTCTGGTAGCTTTAAGCTCAGTTTGGCGACACCAATATCATTCCATCCATAATTTCGATTTCTCTTTCGCTCTACTTTAAAAACCACCGTATTGCCGTTTCGAATGCTCGCGATTACATAATCACCTTCGTCCCCTTTTCCTTCTATCACACCATCAAAAATGACTTTATCACCTTTGTCTACTGTAACATCACAAAATGCACCACTGACACTTACTTCAGTGATGTCGTCTGCCTCAAAATGATGCTCAGCGAGCTTTGATTGACCGTAAAGGCTTAAGGATAAAAGCGCTATCAGTCCGGTTAGGAATAGTTTCATAATTTTTTTTTATTGAATAGATGCCCTTACTGAAGGTAAGGTTGCATGATCATCCAATTTTATTTCGTGAAAGTTCGGCAAGTAGCCTCAGGCCCTCTTTCAGGTATGGATCTTCTGATAGCTTCTCAAGGTGGGCTTTATCCGTGAAAACTTCTCCGGGTGTTAAAGTAGTAGATAAATCATTTTCCACTTCTTCCTCTTTGCTTTGCATGGCTTGTCTATCCTCAAAGTTCAACGAAACTGACGTTTCATTTCTGAGTTGTTTGGCTTTCTCTATATCACTAACCAACTCCTGAAGATCTTTATCTTCTGTCAAATGCTGACTGTACAATTTTTGCAGTTTCGCCAACATTTGGGGAGAAATCTTATCTGTAGATTTAAACTTCGCTGTAGCAATCTCATCCCAAGGTAAGGCGGTTGGTCGACTTGCCTCTCCAAACGCTTCGTCTTCATAAGGTGAAGGAAAAGCAATGTCCGGAGATACGCCAATTCGCTGAGTACTACTTCCGGTGACACGATAGAACTTGGCCAGGGTCATTTTTAATTGACCTAACTCCACATCCTCCTGTCGCATGTATCTACCAATATCAATCAGGTTCTGTACAGTACCTTTTCCAAAACTATTTTCACCAACGATAATTCCACGTTTATAATCCTGAATAGCCCCGGCAAATATTTCTGATGCTGATGCGCTATATCTGTTCGTAAGTACCGCTAGTGGTCCGTCATAAAATACTTTACCCTTATCCTCATCCTCCATGACATCCACCGAGTTATCCGTATTACGCACCTGAACTACCGGGCCTTGTGGAATGAATAGACCTGTTAATTCTATAGCCTCTTGTAATGAGCCTCCGCCATTGTACCTTAAGTCGATCATTAACCCATCGATACCTTTCAGTTTCAAGCTATCAACTAGGTTTTTAACATCGCGGGTTGTACTCTTGTAGTCCTTAACCCCTTTGTTCATTTCATCAAAATTGATGTAGAAACTAGGAACAGTGACCACTCCAAGATTGTATGTTTGATTGCCTTCCGTTATTGGGATAATTTCGGCTTTGGCAGCAGATTTTTCCAACTTGATTTTATCTCTAACTAGTTTTAAGGTGTCTGGGAGTACATTGATATCATTGCTGTTCTTCAATATTTGTAATCGTACCACAGAACCTTTAGGCCCTCTGATTTTTTGAACGACCTCATCCAATCTCCAGCCAATCACATCGACAAACTCTCCATCCTCACCTTGAGCCACACCAATGATTTTATCGTCCTTCTGTAGCATCTTACTTTTATAGGCTGGACCGCCAGGGATAATATCGGCCACTTTTGTATAGTCCAGTTGCTGTGTGAGCTGAGCACCAATACCCTCAAGTGACAGACTCATGTCTATTTGAAAGTTCTCTTTGGCTATTGGGGAGAAATAATCTGTATGCGGATCATAGGCACTCGTTAAAGAGTTCATATACGCCTGATAAACATCCTCGCTGTTATATTGATAAAGTGCTTTCTCTACTCTCTTGTATCTCTTTTCCAGTGCATCAGCGATATAGTCCCACTCCTTACCAGAAAGTTTATAACTCAAAGCCTGATTTTTAACAATCTTCACCCACAATTTGTCGAGCTCATTTCTATCAGAAGCCCATGGTAACTTCTCTCTATCAGTTTCAAATTTTTCTTTCGACGTAAAGTCTGGTTCTTTTTCCAAAAGCTTGTAAACAAACTCCATACGCTCCAGGGATCGCTCACGATATATGCTAAATACCTGATAAGCAAACTCCAGGTTACCTTCCGGTAGGTGATCATCAATGGTGTTGCGATACTTTTCAAAATAGTCCAAATCCGATTTCAGGAAGTAAGACTTATTGGGATCCAAAGCTTCGAAATAATTTTCGAAGACGACTGATGAAAGCGAGTCGTTAAGTGTTGATTTTCTGTAGTGATACCTGTTGAGGAGGTTTACAATGACAAATGTTTCGCTAGCATGCTCCGGTTTAGGTTCGAGAATTTTCAGCGAATCACTGACAACACTCTCGTAAGTTTTTTCATTTCCAGAAGCGACTTCTCCCACTCCAAGGGTTATAATTACCGAACCTAAAATCAACAACAACTTATTCATAATACTACTTTTTGTTCTTCACTAAATTTTCAACGCTCTGTCCAAAGCCACACTTTGTAACTCATCTTATCAACGAATAGGTCCCAATAAGGATATAAATTCACTGATCAATTCTTTAACCGGAGCATACACCATGCAAATGGTTGGAGAGGATCATGATTCATTGAGTTATCATTTACAAACAAATAAACAACAACCCTGCCACTATTAGAAGATCCCATTTGTATTATCAAACAGGTCTCTGGTTTGCAACTTATCAACTTCCAACGATAATACAAAGAGGCTATAAGAGGATGAATGCAGTGAATTAATTAAATCAGCTAATAAACAATTGGAAATATGATTTTCTTCTTTTTACCCTCTTATATTTGTTTTATATCACAAAAAGTATCTGTGATATCTAAATGTAATTAATAATGATAATTTAAATCTTTTAAAAATGGCCGAAAAAATAAAGGATCTATTAAGTGGAAACGAGGAATGGGTTAAAAACACTCTAAAAACCGACCCTGAGTTCTTTGATCGTCTTTCAGAAGGACAAACACCACAATTCTTATGGATTGGATGTTCAGATAGTCGGGTTCCAGCGACACAAATTACAAATGCAGTGCCAGGTTCCATTTTCGTACAGCGAAACATTGCCAATATGGTGATACACACCGACACGAACCTACTAAGCGTTGTTCACTATGCAGTGAAAGTGCTTAAAGTGAAGCATATAATTGTCTGCGGACACTATGGATGTGGTGGCGTAAAAGCAGCTATGAGCAATGAGGACTTTGGGTTTTTGAATAATTGGTTGCTACATATCAAAGATGTCTATCGCATGCATGAAAAGGAACTTGACGCTATTGAAAATGAAACCGATAGATTTAACCGGTTTGTAGAATTAAACGTTACCGAGCAGGTTCATGACCTTATGAAGTTGTCTATAGTGCAGGAGGAATGGAGAAAAGGTGAGTATCCACATGTACATGGATGGGTTTATAGTTTAAAAGACGGATTGATTAAAGATCTGGGAATATCGGGCAATTCAACCGAACGTTTAGGAAACGTATACAAGTACAACTAGTCAAACCTTTACTAGGAAGGTAAAAACAAGAAAGACCACTTTGTCAGTGGTCTTTCTTGTTTATTGGTAAATATTGGATCTTAGTTGTCCTGATGGTTCCAGACCAAAGCAGCTGCACCTAATACAGCAGCATTTTTGTTCATCATACCAGAAGGCAAGAGTTTAACTTTGTTTTTATAAAAAGGAAGCAAATTCTCTTCCAAATGTTTTCTTGTAGGATCGAAAATCCATTTACCTGCTTTGGCCAAGCCACCAAGCAAAAAGTAAGCTTCCGGATGAGAGAAAGTCGTGAAATTAGCCAATTGTTCACCTAAAATCCTTCCTGTCATTTCAAATGCGGCTTGAGCGATAGGATCACCATCTTCTGCAGCTTTTGTAATGATCTCTCCGTGTAGGTCATTGTAAGAATAATCCCTCAATACACTTTTATCCATCATGTCGGAGAGCAAATAAAACACTGTTCGTTTGATTCCTGTACTTGATACATAGGCTTCTAAACCACCCCGCCGACCGAGACCGGTCATCCGGCCACCTTTTTCGATCATCACGTGACCGAGCTCACCAGCTTGTGAATCATAGCCATATATCAATTGACCATTTGCCACAATACCGCTACCAAGCCCTGTACCAAGTGTAATGACCATGAAGTCTTTCATGTCAACGGCATTTCCGTATATCATTTCACCAATCGCTGCAGCACTTGCATCATTGGTGATGTATATAGGAAGATCGTATCGTTTTTTGATTTCTTCGGTAAAAGGGACCACTCCTTTCCATAGCAAGTTTGCAGCATACTCAATAGTACCTCTGTAATAGTTTGCATTGGGTGCACCTACACCTATACCCAATAGCTCCTCCTCAAAATCAATTTGCTTTCTCAGGTTTTCGATCTGGACCTTAAGCTCATCCAAAAAATCACTAAACTCCTTATGCTTCGTGGTGGAAAAATCTGTCTGGGCATACAAATTTCCTTCCCGGTCCACAATTCCAACCTTTGTAAGTGTCCCCCCTATATCGACTCCAATCGCTACTTTTCTCGACATTGAATAATTCTCCTTTTCTTATTTCAACTTAGATAAAATCAAATATAGGAAGATCGATCAAACGGGAATGCAAAAATGGGCGAAGGTTTATAGTAAAAAATAGATATTTTTAAAATTATCTACGCTTCGAGATACTGATTCAACTGGTTGATAATAGGGCCGGCTTTTTTATGAAAACGTTTGATTTTGATCCTATACGAGATAAAGCTGATCAGCATAATGTAAATCCAGTTAATATTGGTCATCCAAAACACAAACTCGCCAGATGCTTCACTGATCAATGAATAGCTATATAAACTCACAAGTATCCCAAGCAACAATCCATAAAGAGGCGAAAACTCAATAATCAAACGAGTCCTGTTCAGTTTTTTAAGTTGGTGACAAGCATAGTCATTACTGTTCAATGACAAATCATGCCCAGATTTGATCCTTCTCGACCAAAGTAAAAACACCACTGCAATGCTGATTATATCAACAGAAATTAGTGCGATATAGAAAAGCGGCTTCTCTTCAGGATAGATAAAAATCAATGACGTAAGAAACACAACCACACTACTCATACAAATAGTAGCGACAATATTTGACCGGAGTATCTTCTTCTGTAAATCATTGATCTCTTTCACTAAACCAGATTGATTTGAGGCCAATGATTTCATGGGCTTTGGAAGCTCAGATTGCCAAATCTCTTTTAATTCATCCAATTCGTTCATGAACCATGAGTTTAGATAGTCTTTCTTTGATACGCGTAATATTTACACCTATGTAATTGGTGCTTTTTCCAACCACGTCCGCAATTTCCTTATAACTGAGGTTTTCCAGGTACAACCCTATGATTATTCTTTGATCAGCCTTAAGGGATTCTATGCACTCCAGCATCTTTTGGTATTGCTTTTCCCGCGTGATTTTTTCATTTTTTTCCGAAAGATCCTCTTCCCAAAGTTCTGGCTCCCAGTTATCCACTTTACGGGACTCTTCTTGAATGTTTTTTCGGCGAAAGCTTATGGAAGTATTTACAGTCACGCGGTAGATCCAGGTGGACAGTTTGGAATCACCACGAAACCGTGGAAGTGCTTTCCAAATATTGATCAACGTTTCCTGATACAGATCATCAAGATCGTCAGAGTTACCGATATACGCCTTGCACAGGCGATAGATAGAATCTCCATGGGTGGTCACAACTTCGCTAAAGTCTAGTCGATTCTTCTCTCCCATTGATACTTAATATGAAAGCCTCTCCATTGCCTCCGCAGTTACTTTTGCTGTAAACTGAGTGGTTACTGACTGGGAATGACTTTTTATACTATAGGTAAACTTTGGTGAGATTGAACTTTGTGCATTGCTAGTATAGAGCAACAGCAATGCCACTAAGATTCCTAAGACGGTTAAATAAGTTTTTGCTTTAGTTCTCATATCCTTAATGATGCACAATTCACCTATTTAGTTACAAGAGTCAAGCATTTATTACAGTTTTTTATAGAAAAAAATATTGACCTCTAATGGTTTTTTGTATTTTCGGAGTATTCATCATCTAAGTATTACTCATGAAAAAGATTATTATACACGTTGTTTACCTTTTGATTATTGGGTTTTTTGTGGTTTTTGGAAACATTAAGGCTAGTGAGGCCGAGAAAAATCGTGAGTTGGCTTTAGCGAATGAAGAGAAAGCAATTGAACAAGCTGAGTCTGCCAGAAGAGCTGAAGAAGATGCAGATAGAGCTGCGGCTGAAGCTCGCTTACAAGCAAGGCTTGCTGATGATTTATCTGTGCAATTAACTGAGTGTAAATCCAAATAACCATCAGGATGAAAAAGATTATTGTACACGTTGTTTACCTTTTGATCATTGGGTTTTTTGTGGTTTATGGAAACATTAAGGCTAATGAGGCTGAGAAAAACATGAGATTAGCCCAAACAAATGATCAAAAGGCAAAAATAGAAAATGAAAATGCACTTAAAGCCATAGAAGCAGCAGAACAAGCTGCTGCTGAAGCACTGGTTCAAATCCACAGGGCAAAGAAACTGGAAGATCAACTTAACGAATGTCAGGGAAAATAACCTTATGAAAAAATATAGAATACACTTTATCTACCTCATCATTATTGTTGGGTTGGCAGTGATTAGCCGGCTAAAGACTAATGAACTCAATGAAGAACTTAGTGCTTCCAGGTTGAAAACAGATAGCGCCTATGCAGTTGCAAATCAAGCTCAGATAGCAGCCGAAAAATCTGCCGCTATGGCGCTCAAAGCATCTACAGATGCACAGCGAGAAGCAGAGCGTGCAAGAGAGGAAGTCCTCAAGGTGAGAGAAGAATTGAAAAATTGTAAGTGAAGTGGGTGATCATCTCTTTGCCTATGGGTTTCTGATGAGGAGATTTCATGGAAATATGCAAACAAAGACTCCAGCTTTTGAAGCTGAGTTTGTTGCCGAAGGTCTATATCCAGGGTTGATTTACAGGGTGGATGTATATCCAGGTGTCATTTATACAGACGATGGTTCATTGGTCAGGGGTGAAATTTTCAAACTAACTAATCCCACCGAGGCACTAGCTGTATTGGACCAATATGAAAACTCCCTGCCACTGGTAACCTACAATCCAGATTACCAAAGACGCCTGAGATCAATCCGAACAGGCCAGCGGAAAATAGATTGCTGGGTATATGAGTACCTCAAGCCCATTGACCCTGCCTTGCAAATTCATTCCGGGCAGTTTTAAAAATGTATTGCTAATTTCCTTTCGATGATTTTGTTTTAAATTCAATAAAAAGAGCATTCTCAGAAAGAATATCTCATTATTTTAGTCTTACCAAATCTCTTAAGCTATGGCCAGACTATTACTCAAAGAACTCGAATGTATCGTCAATGATGAGATAGATGAGGATGAAGTTTATCTAAAATACAATGGAGAGAAAATATGGCCTGAGCATGGACTCTACAAAGGGATAGATAACTCTGAGACCTTTGAGGTTGGTGTGGAAATCTCACACCCTGATCGAAACGAACCTGTGGTCATTGAGCTATGGGATTTTGATTACCTAAGCGCCAATGACTTTCTAGGAACTTTTGAGATGATCATTGGAGAGGATCACGAAGGATCATTTTCCACCAGTATGAATATCAAAGAAAAAGGCTCCACAGCCTCTTATATACTTTTCTGGGAAATACTTGACTAGATGAGCAACCTTTTGGTGAGGATGTTGGTTAATGCGTATTATGTCAAACTTTCACGAGCTAATCAATCGCAATAAACCAACCCTGGTAGACTTCTATGCCGACTGGTGTGAGCCCTGCAAGATGGTGCCACCGATCCTTGATGAGGTGAAGTCGAGCCTGGGTGACCAGGTAAATATCCTGAAAGTAAACGTGGACAAAAACAAAAAGGCCGCCCATAAATACGGCATCAGCAGTATCCCCACTCTGCTCATATTCAAAAGCGGGAAAATCATGTGGAGGAAAGTTGGGGTGGTTCAGGCAGGTGAAATCCAGAAGGCTATAAAAAAAATAGCCTGATTGTATCACTCCTTTATTGGGTGGTAAATGGATTTGGCATTGGCTCTAACTTCTTCAAGATCCAGGGTCATGTACTTCCTCTCTTTGTTTACAAATGGGATCATCTGATCATCGAAATGTGGACTTTCAGGTTGGTTGCTCGCGCCATACACATTCATCGTTTCTATCATGGGCAATCCTTCTTCTGGATACTTCACCAGTATAATTAACGACTCGCCTTGCACGGCCTTTGCCCTACCATCTTTATATGGTTTGGAATACATGGCAGTCATCACATCAGGAATTCCGCTAACTGGGATTTCCTTTTCTCCTCTTACCAAAAATTGATAATCAGACAACCTGATATCCACTCGTTTGAAATGCTTTAAGAGGTATCTCTGAGCCTGGGCAATCCCATCTAGAATTTCCTCTTTATTGAGGCTATATTTTTCACCCGTATAGCTGGCTTTATATTGATCTTTCAACACTCCATATAGCACCAGAAATTGTGCAGATCCAAGGTTGCTATAATGTGATGTCTTGTCCCAGTTTTGTAAAATATGTATGAGTTTTTGATAAGTTGGAATTGCGGTGCTATCCAACTGAAAAAGTATCGACGCATCTATAGGATAGTTTAATTTTTCAGGTAATGTGTCGTCATACTTAATCTTTAAAAAATCTTCCCAGCTCACCTTTTCATATTGGTCCATTAACTCCATAAACCTGATGCTTCTATTGTTCTCAAACTGAAGGTATCCCATGGTTGAATCATAGTCTTTTGGATGCGGATTTTCATCACCAAAAGTACAGTTGAACGCGGAGTTGTTGGTATTGAAAACATAGCCAGATGGAGGATTGAAAATTTGTGGCAGATCATCCAACACATGGTAGGCATTGATTAGGGTTTCTGAAGTATTTCCAGGCAACGTTTTCGACCAATCGTACCTAGGGTTTCGGATGGGGATTTTAGCATTTCCCAGATAAAATATATTGTCATCTTTATCGGCATAGATAATATTGAATCCAGGCAAAGCAACCATCTCTAGTGCCTCGCGAAACTCTTCCCAGTTGCGCGCTTTGTTCATACGGTACCACTGCTCAGGAGCACGAAGGTCATGCAAAGCTCCAAGATCAAACGCAAAGAATCCTTTGTCATTCTTGATCACAGGCCCGTATATACTCCAATAAACTGGTCTTTTTATCTTTATTTTAATGCCAAATAATATTCTGACTGAAATCTCAACTTCCTCTAATTCAAGTACTTTATATTGATTATCAAATTTATACTTTAAGTTATCTTTTCCATCCACTTCCAACTCGAAGATGTCGATCTTATCCGGGTAGTTTACGGTATGCGCCCAGCCCAAATTGGAATTGGTTCCATGAAAGATGGTTGCTCCTCCCGGGAACAATCCTCCCAGGGCATTCCACCCTTCATCACTAACCAGATGTGCTTCGTACCAGGCAGTAGGGCCTTCCAACGGTTGGTGTGAATTGATATTTAGGTATACGTGATCATCGGTGGTTTTACTCCTCGCAAAAGCAAACGCATTCGATCCTTTATCTCCTAAATCCGGAGCAGCTTCCACCTCTCCTTTCACCAGGTTTCCTATCACCTGATCGGCTCCTGAAATGACTGCCAAAGACAAAACATAAGCCCTCAAAACCTCATCGACTGTAACAGGAAATGACCCCTTTAAAAGCACCTTCTTTGGATGACTCAATGCATAGCTATTGATGCCTTCAGTGTAAGCATTAATCAGTGCCTTATAGTCATCTGAAAGAAGTGGCCATTGCTCTTCTACAATCTCTTTACACCTGAGTAATTCTACTACGTAATCTACTGCTGCTCCAGACTTACCAAGGTGTCGCCCCAGCATCCCTTTTCCTGAGAGCATTGTCAATTGTATCGTTTGGAAATCATCTTCGGCATGAGCCCAGGCCAAACCATATGCTACCCCCGCATCTGTAGGTGCATAGATATGAGGAACCCCATATTGATCTCTGATTATTTCCACCTCATGTGGATCAATTTGCGCTGAACAAACCGTACCTAAAAAGAGCAACAAGACACCAAAAATCCTGGACATAGTGAATGGGTTAAATGCTCCGAAAAGATAGTCAAATTATTACAGTGCCATATTGGCTGTAAGCTTAGAATAGCATCCGCCAAATATCATCTTGCACTTTAAAAGGATAATCGAAATCTATCAAAAGAATAGAGATTAATTTAGCTTCAAATTCACTATAATGCCGTTCACTTTCACAAAATGAGAAGACTAATAATTGCCACCTTGCTCCTTTCAAGCAGCTACTGCTATTGCCAAAAAGGTATAGCAGAACTTGCCCAGGAAGATTATCGAGAATATGCTAAAAACATTTTTATTGAGTCAAAATATAATGACTTCCAAAAGCCACTTAAAAAAGGATATATCACACCTGAAGATCTCCAAATAAAAAGAGTGGGGCTACTAACCTTTTCTTTGTTCGAACAGGACTATAAAAAGGATAAAGCACTGATCACCTATGAGTATGTAAAGGCTGGAAAATCGCTGATCGAAAGAATTTATGACACTTCGCTTCCCGGCATTGCGGACTCAGTCCGATCATATGGCATAACGCTGATTACCCCAAATGAATTTGATTCTGATCAAAAGCTATTTTATAAGGCTGCATTGGATGAGATCAAATTGATTTTCAGAAAGAAGCTGGATTTATATGATCGGTTAGCTGAGATGGACTTATCAAATACTCCTACAGGAATTGGGTTTGCGCCAGTCTTTTTGGAGGATGGAAACAATGAGGACATCAATGTAATCTTAGGAAGACTATGTGAACAACTACAGCTAGATGCACTTTTGAGTATTCAGCTCACCTCCAATCATTTCAATTATAGTATTGCATTCACCAATGCACTCATGATGATCAATATTCCTTCACCAAGTCCCGGTTCGAAAGTTTATGGTCAGAAACTGGCAAGCTATTTCTATTTGACACAAGCACCTGTTGGTTTTGTTGGCTTGGATAAAGGAGTGGTGTCCGGAGAAGATTTGAGCGGCTTCCCTACTCTTTTGGGTAGAATGGTTGGCGATTTCTTCAATATGATTACAATCGAACAAGAAATGCTCGTAACCAACTAACTAAAGTTTAGCATCACCTATCTTTGGTAAAAAAAAACACATATGAATCCATGGCACGACGTAAGAATAGGTGAAGATGCGCCTGAAGTAATTAATGGTATCATTGAAATCCCAAAAAATACACGTGCAAAGTATGAATTGGACAAAGAATCAGGAATGCTTATTCTTGATCGGGTAATCTATTCTTCCATGTACTATCCGGCCAATTACGGGTTTATCCCCAAGACGTACTGTGATGATCAGGATCCATTGGATATTCTGGTATTGACCCAAATTGTTGTGGATCCTTTGTGTATTGTTCCTGCTAAGGTGATTGGGGCCATGCAGATGCTTGATCAGGGCGAAAAGGATGACAAGATTATTGCCGTGGCAATTGGAGATATGAGTGTCAATCACTTAAATGACATCTCTGATCTTGGGCCACATTTTGTAAAAGAACTTCAGAACTTCTTTGAAGATTACAAGAAGTTGGAAAACAAAACGGTGGTTATTGAAGATTTCCAAAACAGGCAAACAGCGATCGAAATCGTGGAAAAAGCGATGTTTGACTATGAGAAGAAATTTGGGAAAAAATAATTTCTGAATAAAGCTTTAGGGATGGAAGTGAGTAGGGCTGTAACCGAAGATTAACTTATGTAGTCTAATGAGGAAATAACCTCAAAATCAAAGACTCATATGTTACGCAATTACTTCCTGGTCGGATGGAGGAACATCTTAAAACACAAGGCGTTCACTCTCATCAATGTTATCGGACTATCACTCAGCATGTCCGTTTGCCTGTTGCTCATCTTGTTGGTTTATGACCACTATCAATACGATGAGTTTCACCCCAAAGCTGATCAGACTTATAGAATTCTCAGCTTCCAGGAAGGAACCAGAGATCAAATTCTGGGATCCGCATATGCTACCTCACCTTTCCCATTTGGCAAGTACCTGAAAGAAAACTATCCTGCTATTGAAAGCTATACCAACCTAAACCACTCTTTCAGAGGTGAAATCGAATCTCCCTTTAAGGTTTTTGATCTGGAAAGATCCTTATATGCGGATGAAAGGTTCTTTGAGGTTTTTGGCTTTACGCTAAAAGAAGGATTAGAAGCTACAGCGCTAAAGGAGGCTCACTCCATCGTACTGACATCAGAATTGTCCAAGAAACTATTCCCTAAAGGTGAGGCATTGGGATCACTCATTAAGCATGAAGGTAGCTCCTTTAAGGTCACTGGTGTCTTGGCCGAACCCAAAGGCAAGAGCCATATCAAATTTGACGCATTGGCGTCTTTTGCCACTTTGGAGGCGAGAAAAGACACCGACTCAGAACTTCACTATAACAACTGGACCAACCTCTGGATGAATTACAATTATATCGTATTATCCAAAGATACAAACCCAAGTGAGATTGCTGCCCTGCTCAATGATATAGGGAAAGAGAACATTAAGTTTGACGATCCTGATCACAAACGCTACGAGTTTGAGCTACAAAATATTAATGATGTGGTGCCCGGACGCTTGTGCAATAACGAAATAGGGTTTACGCTACCTATAGTAGTTATCGTCTTCTTTATCATTTTGGGCTTCATTGTTTTGTTAACCGCCAGCATCAACTATGCAAACCTATCTATCGCCAAATCTTTGAGTAGATCTAGGGAAGTAGGTGTGAGAAAGGTAAATGGCGCTACCAGATGGAATATTATGGGCCTGTTTTTGGTAGAATCTGTTATTCTAGCTTTCCTATCATTGGCAGTAGCCATTGGTATCTACAAATTTCTCATCAACAGCTTCAATGAAATGTGGATTTTTAACCAGATCGGCCTTAATTTGGAAGACTCATCATCTGCGTATATTTTCTTCTTTGTATTTACACTTTTACTTGGAATCATTTCAGGAGTTGCCCCTTCGCTTTACATCTCCAAAATAAACCCTGTAAAATCTCTGAAAGGATCGATGTTGACTGCAAGTACATCAGCAAGGGGGATTAGCAGATACTTTTCATCCAAGAAACTGATGATGGGCGTACAGTTCAGCCTGGCCATCGTCATGCTGGTAAGCATCTTTCTTCTTAGAGATCAGGCACACCATCTCATGAATTCTGATTACGGATTTGAAAATGACAAAATTGTCTATGTAGACCTACAAGGTCATGATCCCCAGCTAATAGCAAATGAATTTGGTAGAATTCCAGGGGTATCAGGTATCAGTTTCACCACACATCACCCAGCTGTTGGTCGGTCACATGGTGAAGCTTACCGGCTCAAACCAGAAGACGAAGACCTTTCTATCAGTCATTTTGGAGTGGATAATCACTACCTGGAAGTGATGGGACTGCAGCTTATTGCAGGTAATAATTTCCCAGAAGGTACGGTCAGCGAAAATGAGAAATTTATTATCCTCAATCAACTGGCTACAGAAAGACTTGGATTTGAATCTCCAGCAGCTGCTATTGGTGAAACTATTTTACTCAATGAAGATACACAGCTCCAGATTATTGGTGTAGTTAAAGACTATCATTGGGAGCCAATGATGAAAGGTATTAGCCCGTTGGCTTTGCGAATAATGCCGGATCAATATGAGTACGCGTATTTCAAAATGGAGACTTCAGAAAAGCACCACTTGCTCACTCAATTTAAGAACCACTGGAATGAATTTGATGAAGCACGATCATTCGAAGGAGGGTTCCTGAATGAAGCCATGAATCTTTTCTATCAGTTTATGGATGATCTAGCGAGTATCCTTACCCTAATCAGCGTGCTTTCTATTGCCATTACCTGCCTTGGCTTTCTGGGCATGCTGAGCTTCCACCTAAAGACTCATGTAAAAGAAATAGGCATCAGAAAGGTTCTGGGAGCTACATTCAGCCAAATCCTTTTCTCTATGACTCGGGGATTCATTTCCATGGTGGCGATCACGTTTTTAATTGCTATCCCTGGAGCGGTGGTTCTCAATGGCTTATGGATCAATATGATGGCCACACACGCTCCTATTGGGCTAATGAATGTTGGGCCAGCGGTAGTGATTATCCTGATCATCACAGGCCTGACCATAATATCTCAAGTATGGATGAACAGCAACAGCAATCCTATCGAAGCCTTAAGATCTGAATAGTTTAAATAGCGGCTGGGTTAGCTAGCCCACATGCTGTGCAGGTAATTACTCCTTTGAAGTTCTCGGCACCACAAGCCATACAGTGATAAGTTTTTACTGTTGGACTTGTGGTGCCGTTTTTAGTAAAGAACTCTACTTCATATCCACATTTTCTACATCGATAATTCTTCAGGTTGGGCAATCTTTGATTGTTTCCGCAAGACGGACAACAAACATTTACACTCTTTTTCCGAATGTTGTAAGCTTTAACCCTCAACCAAAAAAACACTGGTATTATTAGGATTAAAAAGCCAATAAGCCATATATTATCATTTTCCATCAATTTCGGCTTTTAAAAGCTTTTAACAAACGTACACTAACCGCCTCAATGATATGATAAGACTGATTATTATTTCAGTTGTATTTGCTATTAACCTAGAGATCTTTGCCCAGACACCTGTGAAGCACTTTCTTCAGGACAGCCTCAAATCATATACTGCTGTTGCTCCACCAGCCAATGCCAAAGGAATGATTGTGTTCCTGCCGGGATTTAATCAACCTATTGAGGATCTTCTTAAAGAAACTGCCTTTCAAAATTTAGCTTATATACATGGTCTTGCCACTATATTTATCCCCATTGGCCCTAAACTGTTCGCAGACAGATCTGTGGTCAAACTACTCAATGAAGCCATCAATACAGCTATGGCAAAGTACAACATCCCAAAAGATAAAGTAATTATTGGGGGTTTTTCGGCAGGAGGAACAATCGCACTTAGATATTCACAATTCTGTATAAAATATCCTGATTCATACCCAATGGTACCCAAGGCTGTCTTTGCTGTGGATTCTCCAGTCGATTTAGCAACACTCTATGAATATTGTCAAAGAGAAATTTCTACAAATTATTCACAAATAGGAGTTACAGAAGCCAGGTATGCTATCTCAATAATGGAAAGAGACTTTGGAGGAAGTCCATCAGGTTACCCGGAAAGGTATGGTGAATTAAGCCCTTTTAATACAGAAATGGAAATTGGAGGCAACATTGCCATATTGAAACATTTACCTGTTCGCTCCTATCACGATGTGGACGTCAATTGGCAAATTAAAAACCGGAGACGTAGCCTCATGGACATGAACGTCACTCCTGCATCAGAAATGATTAATCAACTCGTAATGATGGGAAATGAAGAAGCTGAATTAATAATTTCAATTGGCACTGGAGTAAGAAGCAATGGACAGAAGCATCCACACTCAATGTCGATAATCGATGACCAGGAGTTGGTTATATGGGCCTTAAAAAAACTGAAAATCCCCGTAAACACTAATAGTAACAAGTCTAAAACCAAGTAAAATGCTTATTCGCTGCCCGAAATAACTTCCACCAAAAAAATCAATTGAACAGTTTCCGGCACAAATACTCGAAGAAAAGACTTACGGAGCTTATATTTAAAGTTAGCAAGAGAAATAAAGAACGATAAATGTCGTCCCCAGGCAGCACAGAAGAATATATTAAAAGCAGAATCGAAGATATCATGAACCTCATTTATGAGGTGGCAGCTGGTAACTTCGATTACAAACTGGAAATGACTAACCTCGAAGGTGAACTTGAGGGCTTGATCGGGGGAATCAATATGCTTGGTGAAGAACTCAAGGCAAGCACTGTCTCCAAGGACTTCATGGAGAGCATCTACAGGGGAGTTGCTGATATTCTGATTATTCTGAGAACTGACCTGACCATAGAGCGGGTGAATGACATGGTCACAGATCATTTGGGTTTCGTCCCCGAGGAGTTGATGAATAAGCCTTTCAGGAGCCTGGTTCGGGATGAAGACATTCCGGCACTCAACGAAATACGTGATAGTCTGGAAATCAAAAATGCGCATCATGCTGTGGATGTTTATCTGGCCAGAAAAGATGGGACTTTTCTTGAAACCTCAGCCTCCTTCTCCGCGCTTTATGACAATCAACGAAAAAGGCTTGGTACAATCATTATTGCCAAAGACATAAGTGCCTTAAAAGAATCCGAACGCGAACTCAAGATTGCTAAAGAAAAAGCTGAGGCTGCCAGCAGTGCTAAATCCAGTTTTCTAGCTAATATGAGTCATGAAATCCGAACTCCGCTGAACGGCATGTTAGGGTTCATTGAACTTTTGAGTGAAACCCCAACCACTGAAATGCAGGCCGAATACCTCAAAATGGTGAAAGTATCCGGAGACTCATTATCCAAGCTGCTGAATGATATTCTGGACCTAAACAAAGTAGAACAGGGAAAACTTACACTGGAAAGCATCCGGTTTGTACTGGAGGATAGCTTAAAAGGGTGCCTTTATCCATATAAATACCAGGCAAATGAGCGCGGGCTGAAGTTCGATTTTGAGTTTGACTCAAAACTACCGAGTATGGTCATTGGTGATCCGTCCCGGATTAATCAAGTCATTCGTAACTTGGTAGGCAATGCACTTAAGTTTACAGAAAAAGGCCAAATCAATGTTCGGTTTGAACTTGATGAAATGCACGCGGATAATTTCACCATGAAATGTGTGATCTCCGATACTGGCATCGGGATACCAGAAGAGAAGATAGAATCCGTTTTTGAAAGCTTTACCCAGGCCGATAGTTCTACTACAAGAAGATTTGGCGGATCGGGATTGGGCCTAACCATCTCCAAACACCTGATCAACCTGATGTCAGGCTCCATTCAAGTTGAAAGTCCAGCCAGATCACTTGAGATTGATCATGGATCCGTTTTCACGATGAAAATCCCACTTCAGATCGATGATAGCATTCAGCAAAGCCTCCAAGAAGGCACCGCTGAATTCAAACCCATGTTTAATCGTGCTTATGATATCCTGGTAGTGGATGACAATGATGTGAATTTGATGCTCGCTCAAAAGATTCTTGAATCAATGAACCTAAGGGTCTATAGCGCCAGAAATGGGAAGGAAGCTGTCAACATGGCGTTGAAGAAAAACTTTGATATCATTTTTATGGATGTGCAAATGCCTATAATGGATGGCTATGTGGCTTCTTCCAAATTAAGAAAGTCAAACTACTTCGGGCCGATCATTGCTCTTTCTGCCAATGTATACAATGAAGATATCAAAAGGTGTTATGAAAATGGAATGAATGGACATCTACGTAAACCCTTTACCAAAAAAGAAATTTACAATAAGGTGTTGTCTTTGGTCAGCTAGCGGTGTTGCTGATGGTTTCCAACATTTCCATGGAATAATTATCCTTGGCTTGCATATAAGCCACTTTAGGAATCACCTTCGCTCCTATTTTATGTTTTTCAAAGGATGCAGAAAATCCATAGTCAACCTCTTTGAACAAAAGCTCTTTTGCACGAATTAATGTTTGGTAAAGGAGCTGTCTGTACACAGAGAAATCTCCATCAAAATCATAATCCATCCCAATGAAAGCCGGTACGTACGTTTCTCCTGAATTCTTATAGCAAAACATCACTCCAACAACCCTGGCAGTAATCGGATCTGATAGCATGATAAATTCCCAGCCGGTTTGGCCATTCATCTCCTCAATAAATTTCTTGGGGTAGACGAAAGTATTCATAGAGTAATTGCGCTGCCAGACATTTAAATAAAGAGAATAAGCTTTATCCAATTCCACCTTACTCAGCTGATCTGTTACTTTTATATTCAGTTGATCAATGAAAGGCTCAATATCCTTCTTGAAATGCTTTCTCGAACGGCTTGAAAGTGAATTAAGATAATCAGCTTTATTCGAAAATCCTGTTAAATCCAAAGTGCAAGCATCAGGTATGGTCGTTCTGATAAACCCCCGCATCTCAAACTGAAGCTTTAGCTGTTCATCCAAATCACTAAAATCCCTAAAAGCAATCACTTCCGGTTTCAAAACCTCATCCATAACTTCCACCTTATCGAAAAGCAAATTGATGGCCTCAGCAAAGTCTGGGTGCGAAGAATCAAGAAAAAGGTGGTTCCCTTCTGTGAAAAGTGACCCCATAAGCAGCGCATAGCTACTTTGATAGTACGGATCATTGGCTCTTTTTGCTTCTAATTCCTTGGATACGTCCTCCAGGGCAAACATATCATTCTTCCAAAGGGCTTTAGTGAAAAAAGTAGCCATAACAAGCCTCCTCTGTCTATCATAGATTAGAACATACCTAAATACCCAGTTCTCTTCCTTGTTTGAGTTATTGGCAAATGTCCGCTCAAGGTATTTCAACCCCTCCGTATCCAATACATTTTTGCCCTTAAATGCATTATTCCAATCAGTTTCATTTACATCATTTATGCTCTCATATACGTTCACAGTGAGCTCAGTGTGTTTCTTTTCAAGTTGAATATCATCCTTTACCAGGGACAAATCAAAAATTTTACGAATGTGATTATGTGTCTGACCAAGCTCTTTCAGGGATTTTGTAAAACCGCTTTCCAAAGCGTCTACCAAATCTTTAATGTCCGAAAGGTTATTGTGCCTTGAAATGGTAAAACGGATGCCCGTCTTCTTCACAGGTACGGCCGGAAACAGACCTATATTCGCATAAAAACCACTTTCAAACAAATTGTGCATAAGACTATACGCCATGGCAGGCGCACCAGTTCCAATAAAGAAAACTGGACAGTCATTGGTTTCGAGCAATGGCAAATCAGTTTTTGAAAGTAACTCATTGCAATAATTAATCCGCTCATGCAATTGGTCTTGCATTTGATAGATTTCTTCCGAAAGATGAATATTGGCACTGGCAATAGCCGCCCCAACTGATGAGGGTTCCAACTGAGCTGAGAAAGTCAACGGACCTCCAAATGATTTCACATGATGCCGGAATTGTTTGTTGCTCGTAACCATTGTTGCCCCACTGGCACCAAATGTCTTACTCAACGTAGTAAAAACTATCACATTCTCAGGTAATTCGTCACCATATTGCTGAATTACATAACCGGTACCATTTTTTCCGGTCCAGCTCATACCATGTACATCATCAAAATACAGATGAAGCTGTGGGTATTTAGCAGAAAGGGTTTTCAGATCTCCTATTGGAGCCACGTCTCCATACATAGAATAAATACCATCAGCAAAATACCAGATCTTCTGTCTAGACTGGCTCAATTTCTTGATTCTGCTTTCTAGCATGTCCATGTCATTGTGCTTCACCATCTCAATAGGAAGTCCTTTTGCCTTGATGATCTGGCTAACATTCTGAACACTCCAATGAACTTGATGATCCAGAATAATTGCATCCTGATCACGAACTATCGTAGGCATAACCCCCATGTGACCCAGGGTGCTATTTTTAGTAATGATTACCTCATAGCCGTACATCTGCAGGAGTTTTTCTTCCAACTCGGCATAAAGAGAATGAGAAAGGTAAGTTTTGGACAATGGAAACTGAGTACCATACTTCATGATGGCATCCACAGCTGCTTTCTTCACACGTTCATCCTGCTCTAAACCCAAATAGCCAGTTGTCCCAAAATGTAATAACTTATTTTGGTTGATAGTAACATGCCTTCCTGTGAAATATTCATCCTCAGTATAAAGCTGAATTACACCCTGACTTTTGGCACTATCAGATAACTCGGCGAATGTGTCAATAATATTGTTGTGCCTAATCTTTGCCATCTATTCTTCAAAAATACGCCCTCCCAAACCAAATCATTCGACGAATGGCTATATATCGACGAACGAAACACTTTCTTCTACCTATGAATACAAAGAAGCAATGAATATCTTTGTGCTAACATTTTTAGTCTTTCTTAAACAACCCAGCTATCATCATCTTACGAAATGAAGGAACTATCTATAGAAAATGACTTTGCCGTTTTTCGTGTTCTGGATGGCATCATGCATTTCACATATAAAGATGGTACTGTACTAGATCTCGCCGCCTCTCAACAAGTAGTAGCCGCCAGGCTAAAAGTACAGGGTGATTTATCGTATCCGGTGGTGTGCGATATAAGAGGCCTCAAGGGCATTGATAAAGAATCTCGCGATTACCTTGCTAAAGAAGGATCAGAAAGAGTTGAAGCGGTTGCGCTCATTGTTGACTCTCCTGCACGTAAACTAATGTCCAATTTTTACCTCACAGTTAATAAACCCCTGGTGCCTACAAAGCTCTTCACCTCTGTAGATGAAGCTGTGGACTTTCTGAAAAAACTATAGCATTACTGATCCAATGCTATTGGTGCAGCCAGACAACTGTTCGGAAT
This sequence comes from Marinoscillum sp., assembly GCA_040218045.1. GTDB lineage: Bacteria > Bacteroidota > Bacteroidia > Cytophagales > Cyclobacteriaceae > Marinoscillum. The sequence continues at coordinate 118,814 of JAVJQA010000044.1, read as the reverse complement.
CTGGAAGGATTCGACCAAAGGGAGTGCATCTTCACGAATTTCCATGCACAGTTTATTGATCATTTTTCGAATAGCCTTGGTTTTACTGCCCACCATATAGTCATGCTCCAGGTACCACCCCTTGTTCCTTTCAATAGTATGAAGTGCATATAATTGGCATAATTTGGTCAATACCTTTTTACAACTATCATCTTTGGTATTCTCAACCTGTTTTACAAACTGCTCCAATATCACCCGTTCGACATAGGCAAAACCAACGTTGAGCATATGATATTGGGTCTGATTGAATGCATCAAACGAATCCATCCCATTGTCAATATGTTTCTTGATCCTTCTTGCAGCAGAAACCAGTATATCCTTCTCCCGATATCTAAACGCAGCAAGATGAAACTCAAAATCCAAAAGGTGTTCCGAATCAGTATTTCGGATGGTCACAGGATTCATCTCTGTGAGTGAAATTTTTGCTTGATTGGCTACATATCCCAATATTCCGAACAGGTTGCTATCAGAAAACTCCTTTTTAAACTCCGAAAGCCTGCTTTTTGCTACTAATTGCATCAATACTGTATTATCACCTTCAAAAGTGGTGTAGACATCCGTATCATTTTTCAACCGGTCTATCCTGTTTTCTGATAAGTACCCCTTTCCTCCACAAGCCTCTCTACACTCCTGAAGACCGGCGGTTACTTTCCAGGTGGTAAGTGCTTTTAACCCTGCCGCAAGGGCTTCTATCTCCTGAATATCGTCATCAGTCCGGTTTAAAAATCTTTCAGTCAAATACTGAAGGGCAAAATGCAGTGCGTAAGATTGTGCGACTATGGGCATTAATCGTCTTTGGTGGGTTCGATAGTTTAGGATTGGTACTTCTTCCCCATTTTCAGGTCCAAACTGCTTTCTCTTATCACCATGCTTAATAGCGATGGTAACGCCTGATTTCAAGGCACTAAGTCCAGAGCGAGGTATTCCAATTCTTCCACCCACCAATGTACCCAGCATGGTAAAGAACCGCCGATTGTCGCTGGTAATTGGGCTTTGGAATTTGCCATTCTTATCAATGGAAGCGAACCGGTCCAACATGTCATCCAATGGAATCTCAACCTCAGTAAACCATATCCGCCCATTATCTACTCCGTTTAACCCCATCTTGTGACCACAATCTTTAATCTCAACGCCTGGATAAACAGAACCATCTTTATTTCTGAGCGGTACCACAAATGCATTCACGCCATAATCCACCCCATCAATAATCAGCTTGGCAAATACAGTCGCTTTTTGCCCATGTAAAGCCGCATTACCGATATACTCTTTTCCAGCATTATCGTTAGGGGTGTTGATTATAATCGATCGCTTCTTATGATGGTAGGTGGCCGTGGTTTCCAGTCCTTTCACATTAGATCCGTGGCCAGTCTCAGTCATGGCAAAACATCCCGGAAGATCAAGCTTGCCAATGGCATTGAGGTATTTTTTATGATGCTTTTCTGTACCCAGAAAATTGACACTCATTCCCCATAGTCCAAACTGGACCCCAAACTTGATCACCATACTTAAATCATGATAGGAAAGGGTTTCCATGATTGTGAAGTAGGATTTCATGTCGCCAGATCCACCAAATGCTTTTGGATAAGCCATTCCCCCAAAGCCCTGGTCCGCCAGAAATTTGCACCATATCAATACCTGCTCACGGTATTCATTGATGCTCTCCCCTTCATAATACTTGAACTCCGGATCAGATAAGATCACTTTAACTTTTTTGATCAATTCGTGATCTGCACCATCTAATATCTTAGCCATTTCAGCCGGATCAAATGATCGCTCAGTTTGCTGACCATTGGTTTTAGTGGTTCGCTCTTGAAACCTCAAATGATAAGCAGCTTCCCTTGATAGGATCCCCAGGGCTTCCTCCAGATCGGTCAGAGGCGCCCTGGCAGCTTCCAGGGCTTCATCGTTCTGGTTTCGGGCATTTAGTCTGGCCAGCTCTATCCCTATATCTACAAGGCTTTGCTTCATGTCGTGTGTAAGTGAAACTGCTACCCTCCTAATCTCAGTGAGCCAGTTCTTTAAAGATTCCGGTGAAGGCGGGTTTTGTGGATCCAACTGACTCAACAAAAATTTCCGGTCCTTTTCGGTCACCCAAACCTGTTGGTCAACCAAATCCCTGATTTTCAAAATCTCACTCGGAGTAAGTATGGCATCTGCCCATACCATATACATGATTGGTAGAAAGGAAAAAAGATGAGGACTTTCCTGGAAATGTTTTGTTTCGATCATTACTGTAAATTTGGGCTCTCTGGATTAAACGGAAAAGCTATTAATAATTGTTAAAAATGTTTTTACTATCAACCAATCTCGTCGATTAACGTTTTCTTTGAGCCAGTGAAATATCACCTTATATATCTTTTAATGTTTTGCTCCCTTGCTTCATTTGGACAACACACCGTGAAAGGGACCGTAGTTGACGAAAATGAAGAAGGAGTTGGTTTTAGTCATGTTTACAATGAAACCATAGACCTTGGAAAGGTAAGTGATATACAGGGTAAATTTGTATTAACTGCCGCAAAGGGTGATACTTTAAGGTTTTCTTATGTAGGGTATAAAACCCTTAAAGTAATTGTTAGCTCTTCACACCTGGTTAATTTCATGAAAGTTACACTTCCCAGGGATTCGATGCTACTTCCATCCATCACAATCTATTCAGATCCATATTACAAGGTACCTCTTAATATCAAAGGGGAGCCAATTTTCATCAATGGGGTCTCACTTGTAAATCCTCCAGATCCTATTAAAGCGGGTGATGCTTCATTCGGAGCTACTGGTGTTGGTGGTGTTCCCGTGCCCGCAATCAGCATAGAAGGGCCAATCACGTACTTTAGCCGTGATGAGCGTGAGAAAAGAAAAGCGGCAGAAGCCTATGAAGAAACCCGGGAAACCATTACCTATCAACGATTCATTGCCCAAGACTCAGTGAGAGTTAAGCTGTCAGGTATGTATGCACTGGACAGTACGCAATACGATGAGGTCATTAGGCGTTTGCACCAGCAGTTTCCGGGTATTCAAAAAACTTATCGACCGAATGAAATCTGGAACTGGCTTCTCCACCATTTTGATCGGACAGCGCCTATTGTCAAGGAGTTTAGCAACTACTAGCTATCTGATTTGATAGCCTACTTTAGCGTTGAATGTAGGGTACGATCTGGTTCCTAAATAGTCTTCTCCGTATACTCTGTTGAACTCATAATCGACCATTTCACCAGGGTTTGAAAATTCTGATCGAGAGACATTTTGAATCCCTAATCCTACATCAACTTCTATCAGGATGTTGCTTGCCACATTTTTTTGAAGACCGATTTTAAAGGCACCTCCAAACTGATGAACAGTAATCTCCTGCACGTCGTATCTCACATAATCACAAGACCATGAGAATTTCTCTGAACAATTCGTCCCCAGAGTCACTCTGTCCCTTAGGTTTATATATCGATAAAAAGCATTCACGCCAAAATAGTATTGCCCGGCCCAATCATTGAACCCTTTGTATACTCTAAACTCCTCCCTTACTTTAAATCCCGTGAATTCCTGCTTTATATTATCCTCATCCTTTAAACTAAGGATCCAACCAAACTCCTGGGTAAAACTGAATTTCTCTTTAAATTTCAATTCCAGACCCATTAAAATCCCGGGATCTATTGGGTTCACAACATTGGAAATATCCAACTTCAAATAGAAAGGATTCCTCAAATTAACCGAGTCGCTTTTCTGCGAAAAACAGATATTAAACAGAAGACAAAATCCCAATCCTACGACCAACCTTACATTCATAGAATCGGACTTAAAAAGTACAATTCGTTATCCTGACATCCGAACTGATAGATGCCTTCATCTCTGGTAATAATCATGGTAGTTGGCAAGGAAATCATATCATTAGCAGCTATATCATCATAAAACTCCACTAATGCAGGCTTTGATGGGTCACTAAGGCTAAACTTCTTCAACCCATGCGGCCCTTCTGCCACGTACAAATCTCCTTTGAAGAAGGTAAGGCCCCTCGGGTTCAGCATTGCTTGTTGATCTGTTTCAAATGGATTGCGAATGTCAGAAATATCAAGTGTGATCAATTGATTTGCTTCAAACAAACCCGTGCCACAACCTTCACCTGATCTAATCGTCACATAAGCATATTGATCGTTGGCTATCACCGGATCGCAAGTGCGCTGGTGCACAAACTCAGCAAGATATTCTGGTCTACCTTCATTGTTGATACTATAAATGTGCATTCCTGTTTGGGAGCCAATGAAAAGATTCTCCTTGTAGCCAAATATTGTTTCTATTCCCCACCCCATTTGGATGGTTGACTTAAGACTTGGATTACGTACTGTCTCAATGTCCACTACTTTCAAAGAGGTCTGATCCACTATATAAAGAAAATCCCCGTTTATAGCGAAACGTGCTGTCGACCCACCAACTCCCGTCCCTCCATCAAAATTCTCGATTGAAAAATCCTCTGAACCGTAGCAACCTCCTAAGGTCACAATACAAACTAGGTATATGATATTTCTGATCATTGTCTGAAGCATTTAGGGTTTTCCAATTCAGTCTCCACCCAACCAATCACAAATCCTTTCGAATCGTCCACGCATTCAAAATAAGTACCTGCAACTGGCGGAAGATCCACAGAGTAGTCCAGAATACCCTCTATTCTTTTATGAATGATCACTGTATCCATGGTTACTTCCAATGCCAACAGATCACCGAAACTGTCTGCATATAGAATGCCATTTTTTATGGCGACATCATTATTGCCTGGAATGCTTATGTAAGATAAATTGACGGGATTTGCCGGGTCTGAATTGTTATAGATATGGATACCTTTGCCGGCTTCATTCACCATGAGCAAATTCTGGTAACTATAGATTTTACCAGCATGCTCTATTGGCCTGGGGTCTTGAAGGCTTACAAAATAGTCCGAACTATCAGCATAAATCGGTTCGTAACCCGTAACAACCCCCACCTGTTGATCAAGACTCTGGGAGTCAGTATCACATGAGGCCAGCGCTATGGAAAAGAGCACTATAAAAGAGAAGTGTTTCATAGATTAGATTATTGGAGACTGTTAGTAAGACACCTCCACGAGGCAAAACGTTGTCCCGGAGTGATACTTAACATGAATTTAATCCAAAAAACAATCTACATCGCTAATAGTCTGCACTTCTACCCCCTTGATCAATCATCTGTCTCAAGAACCCATTAAATCCTTCCTGTTCCAACAGGTTCTCAACAGTTAAATGAAACCTGTATTTCCAATAGTGCTGCGGATTGGCAGGCACGTTGATTCGTTCTTCTTCCGGGAGATCTCGCCTCAATTTACCATCCATGGCAATGAGGTCCTGAATAGGGAAAATCGCCAACATGCTCGGAGAATGCAAATGTTGATTGATAACATCCTTTACAACCCTTGGTTCGCAATAGAATGGAGCCTCACCCTCCTGTCCAAGAATATGATTGAAGAATCGTTGGGTCTGGCCTTTATCCTCGTGCCACCACTCTCTTAGTGATGACATGTCATGGCTACCAGTACTGGTCACACTCATATAAGGTGTATCAGCCGGATGCCAAAACTCCCGATCATCATTTGGCATTCGTTGTATCGCCAAGCTGAGTATTTGCAATTTATTCATAACACCAGGAACACTTGCGGGAACCATTCCCAAGTCCTCACCACAGATCAGCATATCTGTTGCATTCTTGAGCATTGGTAACTTAAGCATTGCACTTTCTCTCCAAAACTCATTGTGCCGATGGTAGAAGTAATGGTTATAAAGTTGATCCAGCTTATGCTTAATTCCAGGGTCTAACTCAGTGAATGAATAAGTGCTATGAAAACCGATACGAGGATTAAAAGCCTTGCCTCCTGAATCCGGAGCTTCTAAGAACAGCACTTCTCCTATTAATCGGTAAAGATTAAACCGTAACCAATTATTAAATTCGGCACTCTCGGGTTCCTTCTTAATCAACTCATCAAAGTATGACTTTACCTTTCTCTGGGTATCAAACTTTGGTTTCATCATAAATACACCAGGATCTGTTTCTTTCAAATACTGCCCAATCACCACCTGGGCATGACTCCCGAAAATATCATGGATCATATGCTCCCTGATGTACGGTTTTGTAAACCTGTGATGATCAAATTGAATTCCCCAGTTGGCTAATTCATCAAGATCGAATGGTAAAGCCGGGTTGAATCGACCCATCAATCCCTCTACCTGGTCCCACGGAATTTCCCAAATCCTGAAAAAGCCAAGAATATGATCAATTCTGAACACATCAAAATATTCTGACATCTTGACCATCCGTTCTATCCACCAGTAATAGCCGTCTTTGGACATTTCCTCCCAATTGTACGTCGGGAATCCCCAATTTTGCCCAGTTATAGAAAAATCATCCGGAGGCGCTCCCGCCTGGGTATTCATGTTGAAGAGATGTGGTAAACGCCAGGCATCAATCGAATTGCGATAAATCCCGATTGGTATATCTCCTTTCAGTACCACTCCTTTTTCACGGGCATACTCAGTAGATTCCCTGAGTTGTTTGTCCAAATGAAACTGGATAAAATAGTGAATGGCCAGATCATGATAATGCTTTTGCTCTGAAGATACAAAGTCCTGCAATTGTGCATCTGTAAGGCTTTCGTGCTTTCCCCATTTGGTAAAATCAGGTGTGCCATTTTTATCTCTTAAATAGCAAAATGCTGCATAGTCAGGGAGCCAGTTGGAGTTGCGGTCAAAAAATTCTTTAAATTCAGTGCTCTTCAGAAACTTCTCCTTCTGCTGTTCAAATATGAGTTTGAAAAACTGTGACTTGAGCTTCATCACTCCTTCGTAATCTACCTCGCTCAAATCATTGAGCCTTTTGGCTTCCTGATCAACTTTTGTTTGCGCTTTCCTGTCCTTCAACTGGCCAATGGCCTCCATATTCCCATAGATCGGGTGAAGTGCTTCAACAGAGATTGCTGCATAAGGATAGGAGTCCACCCAGGTGTGACTTGCCACAGTATCATTTACTGGCAAAACCTGAACAACTTTCAAACCAGTCTTCACTGACCAATCCACTAGCGGCTTGATGTCTTTGAACTCTCCCACCCCGGCTCCATCTTTTGATCTTAGTGAAAAGACCGGAATAGCCACGCCTGCTGCTTTCCACTGACCAACAGGATACCTAAATGCTTCTTCTGTGTGAACGACAAGCCTCCTGGCATCCGACAAATCATACATTGGAAAGTAGCGATTTGCACCGGATTCCCAGGTAACTACTCTATTTTCCTTATGACTGTAAATCACGAATTTGTACTCAAAAGGAGTTGAACTGACATCAACAGGTACATCAACTTTCCAAACCGGAAAATCCTGATCGGACATCAGTACTACCTGATCCTCATTCCAGCCTCCTAGTCCCTTTGCACTTCCAATCACCGCCATTTGATAATCTTCACTAATTCTTGGTGCTCGTATTTGCAACCTGATGTAGTTTGATTTCTTGTTATAGGAAATGGCTTGTCTTTCTGTTGCTCCTCTTTTAAAAAATGCTTTTAGGAATGGGGCTGTATAAAGGTTGTTTTCAAGAGTACCCTGAGTTCTCCAGTAATCTCTTAAATAAGTGGTTTTGAAGTATTTGTCAATAGTGAGTTTTCTGGGGTCTCCGAATTCGGAAAATGTCTCTCCACTATTCTCATCCTTCAGGAAATACTTATAGGAAAGCTCATTTGATTTAACCTCAACTTCTACTTCCCACAATTCACCACTACCTGGTGTCATCTTTACCGCTTTAGACACATCTCCGGCTCCTAACTCCCTGGCCGATCCAGATACATAGAGACATTGTCCCCCGTGTGTCCTATATCCCACCACTAACTTCAGCTTCATACCTATTTCAATTAATTTTAAACGTTTTCCACACGATTAAATGAATTTCAGCTCAAAGAGATCAGTAAATTTCCTTTTGTCCAAAATCAACCTAAGTACTAATTCAAAAAAACAAACGATTGAAACTCATACATTAACCTGTTTTATCGATTATTCGTTAAAAAACGCACTTTTTATGGTGGTTAAAATAGATAATTATCAAATATTTACATTTAAAATATAAGATTTTAAAACGTAGGGATGGGTATGCGACTAACCGTTTATATTTGTGCCTATTCTAGAAACCTAAACATTTACTTATGAAATTCAGACCAGGTGTACTTACTGGAAAAGAAGCAACCGAACTTCTCAATTATGCCAATGAAAATGGGTTTGCACTACCTGCGGTCAACACGATCGGGACCAACACGATCAACGGAGTATTAGAGGCTGCTAAAGATCTCAAATCCCCGGTAATTATCCAATTCTCAAATGGTGGAGCTGCGTTCATTGCTGGTAAAGGAATGAGTAATGACAATCAGGCTGCTGCAGTTGCCGGTGCAGTATCAGGCGCCCTTCATGTACATCAGATGGCTGAGAAATACGGTGTATCCGTAATACTTCATACGGATCATGCTGCAAGAAAATTACTTCCATGGATTGATGGAATGTTGGATGCCAATGAGAAGCATTTCGCAGAAACAGGCTATCCTCTTTTCAGTTCACACATGATTGACCTGTCAGAAGAACCACTTGAAGAGAATATTGGCACTTGTGTTAAGTATTTCGAGAGAATGTCCAAAATGGGAATGACCCTTGAAATAGAACTTGGTGTAACTGGTGGTGAAGAAGATGGTGTTGATAATACTGAGATTGACAACAGTCGTCTTTACACACAACCAGAAGAGGTATCTTATGCTTATGAGGAGCTCATGAAAGTGAGTCCTAACTTTACAATAGCTGCTGCTTTTGGTAACGTACATGGTGTATACAAGCCTGGTAATGTGAAGCTTACACCGAAAATTTTGAAAAACTCACAGGATTATATTCAGGAAAAATTCGGAACTGGTAAGAACCCAGTTAATTTCGTTTTCCACGGTGGTTCCGGATCTTCAAGAGAAGAAATCAGGGAGGCAATCTCCTATGGAGCTATCAAAATGAACATTGACACTGACCTCCAGTGGGCTTTCTGGGATGGTGTAAAGAACTACTACCAGTCAAAAGAAGGCTATCTTCAAGGCCAAATCGGTAATCCAGAAGGTGACGATGTGCCTAATAAAAAGCAATATGATCCACGTGTTTGGCTAAGAGAAGCTGAGAAGTCGTTCGTAGATAGATTGAAAGTATCTTTCGAAGATTTGAACAATGTGAATACAAACGCGTAATTTATTTTCTACAAATCATTAAAGAAGGCCATTCTGACAATGTCATTATGGCCTTCTTTAATTTTGGGTGAATTGGGAAAAGGTAGAAGCATTCTCTATTTTCGGATAATCAACATCTGACCAGAAAATGAACAAGCACCTCAAGTTTCTAGTACTTCTACTGATTTGTGTTGCGTGCACAAATTCAAATGATCAAAACAACTCGTTAGAGGTAAAAATGAACATTGAACAAGACAGAGTAATTGTATACCAAATCTTTACCAGGCTGTTTACAAACAGCAACCAAACCAACAAATTGTGGGGAACCAAAGAAGAAAATGGTGTTGGGAAAATGGAAGATATTACCCCTAAAGCACTTACTGAAATAAAAAATCTTGGGATTACTCATGTCTGGTATACAGGTGTAATAGAGCATGCATTGTTATCCGATTACACAGAATTTGGGATCCCACTGGACGATGCAGATGTGGTGAAGGGAAGAGCTGGTTCACCTTATGCCATCAAGGACTATTATGACATCAATCCTGATCTTGCAAAGTCAGTTCCAGACCGCATGAAGGAATTTGAGGCATTGGTGGAACGAACTCATCAGTCTGACCTGAAGGTAATTATTGACTTTGTGCCTAATCATGTTTCCAGAGAATACTACTCTGATGCAAAACCAAAAGGGGTCGTTGATTTTGGTGAGGATGATGATAAATCGGTTGCTTTTCACAAAGACAATAACTTCTATTACCTGCCTGGTCAGTCATTCCAAGTTCCTGAGGGATACCAATCCCTTGGCCCAAATACTTTCCCAACTAAAGATGGAAAATTTGATGAAAACCCTGCAAAGGCCACAGGAAACGACGTTTTTTCTGCCACACCTTCCATTCACGATTGGTTTGAGACCGTGAAGCTCAACTATGCGGTAGAGTACCAGCAAAGTGGTCGGGTCAATCACTTTCATGAAACACCTGACACCTGGAGCAAAATGAAAGACATTCTCCTCTTCTGGGCCTCAAAAGGGGTTGACGGGTTTAGGTGTGATATGGCTGAGATGGTACCGGTTCATTTTTGGGAATGGGTCATCAAAGAAATTAAAACCGAGTACCCAGACCTGATTTTTGTCGCAGAAATTTACAATCCCAATAATTATCGCAATTACATCAATAAAGGTGGATTTGATTATCTCTATGACAAAGTAGAGATGTATGATTCTCTCAAAAATATTATACAGGACAAAAGCAGCACGGATGGCCTTACAGCAATTTGGCAAAGACAAGATGGTATTGGGCAGCACATGCTCAGGTTCCTCGAAAACCATGACGAACAGCGGATTGCTTCGCCTGACTTTGCCGGTGCCATGTGGCCCGGTATTCCCATGATGGCGATTTCTTCATTTATGCACAAAGGGCCGGTGATGATGTATTTTGGTCAGGAAGTTGGCGAACCAGGTGCAGGTGTATCGGGGTTCAGTGGCAATGATGGAAGAACAACCATTTTTGATTACTGGGGAGTGCCTGAACATATCAAATGGGTAAATGAGGGAGCTTTTGATGGTGGCTTGCTTAGCCAGGAGCAAAAAGACCTTAGATCATCATATGCTGAAATCTTAAAAGCATGTAATGAGTACGACGCCTTGAGGTCAGGTGAGTTTTATGACTTGCATTACTATAATCGTAATCAGGATTATACAGGGTACTCGGATAAAGTATATGCCTTTGTGAGGCATACTCCGTCTGAAGTGTTGCTTATTATCATCAACCTGGGTTACAATATGGAATCAGCCTCAATCAAAATACCGGAAGCCGCGTGGATTACATTCGGCTTGGATAAAGATGAAGTGAACGTAAGTGGAGAAACTGAATTAGCCATAAACACCAAAAGTACTTTTGACTACTCATCAGAAAGTGATTTAAATATTCAACTCCAACCAATGAGCTATCAAATATTAAAACTTCAATAACCCCATAATGATAAAACTTCAAATTCCCGCTTTGCTGGTGCTTATATTGGCACTGGTTGGATGCAATCAAAACAATTCGATGGAATCATCTGATCAAAAAGACAAACTTCCAAGTAGATGGCCCAACGCCGTAACTTATGAGATTTTCGTTCAATCATTCTATGATAGCAACGGAGATGGAATCGGTGACATTAATGGCATGACCGAGAAACTGGATTACCTGGAGGATCTTGGAATTGAAGCTGTGTGGCTCATGCCTATCAACCCCTCTCCTTCTTATCACAAATATGACGTGACTGACTACAATGGCATTCATCCTGATTATGGCACTATTGAGGACTTCAAACAGTTCGTCCAAGAAGCTCACGACAGGAATATTCGGGTAGTGATAGACCTGGTAATCAATCACTGCTCTAACGAACATCCATGGTTTAAAGCTGCTCTAGATCCTGATAGTGAGTATAGGGATTACTTTGTTTGGGGTGACATGGAAGAAATTGAAGCTCAAGGGATTTTGGAGAAGGCAGCAACAGGTGATAGTGACAATATCAGGCAATGGAACGAATTGGAGGGGCAGGATGAACTTTACTTTTCATTCTTTTATAGTGGCATGCCTGACCTCAACTATGACAACCCCAAAGTAAGGGATGAGGTATATAACATTGGAGTATTTTGGCTGAATGAAATCGGTGTAGATGGATTCAGGCTTGACGCTGCCAAACATATCTATCCAGACTACAGGGCGGAAGATAACCATGCTTTTTGGGCTGAGTTTAAACAGAAAATGGAATCCTACAATCCAGACGTATATCTGGTAGGAGAAGTTTGGGCTGATTTGGAAACCCAACAACCATTCGCTGCTGGGTTTACAGGGCTTTTCAACTTTGATCTGGCATTTACCATTATGGAGACAGTGAAAAATGAGAAAATGGTCTCTGCTACCATTCATGAAAGTACCTGGAAGGTAGGAGACGGGTCGCCTGTAGACCTTTTCAACGAAAGTGCTCAAGCTTTCAATAAGGTAAACCCGGACTTTGTCAATACTACCTTTCTCACTAACCATGACCAGAATCGGGTCATGTCTTTTGTGGAAAATGAAATACCAAAAGCACAACTAGCAGCGTCTATCCTACTCACATTGCCTGGGGCTCCTTATATCTATTATGGAGAGGAAATAGGTATGCGAGGCATGAAACCAGACGAGCTAATCAGAGAGCCATTTTTATGGTTTTCCAAACCAGATTCTGGTCAAACCTCCTGGATCAAAGCAAAGTACAGTACCGAGGAGTCCGTTACTCCACTACTTGACCAGATCGACGACCCAAACAGCATCTTCAACCACTATAAGTCATTGATCCATTTTAGAAGGAAATCTGAAGTAATGACCTACGGGAGTGTTGAATTTCAGTCCTTTTCAGATAAAGAAATACTTGCTTTCACTAGAACTTTCAAAAACCAGGAGATGCTTGTAGTTCATAACCTTTCGGCCAAAACCAAAAGATTTTCAAAACCTGGTGGTTTCAAGAATGTTGAGCTTAGTACCTATGATTTTGAGAATGATTCACTGGAAACGTTAGTTTTGCCTCCTTATCAAAGCATTATTCTTTCAAAACCCAAATAACACACAAAAATGAACAACATTTCAGTCATTGGTTCCGGTACAATGGGAAACGGAATTGCCCACGTGTTTGCACAATACGGCTATAAAGTTTCACTCATTGATATTTCAGAACAAGCACTTGAAAAAGCCCTGGCCACTATTGAAAAAAACCTAGATCGACAAGTTGCCAAAGAAAAAATCTCTTCAGCGGATAAAACATCCACACTTAAAAATATCTCTACTTTCACCACGATCAAAGAGGGTGTTAAATCTGCAGACCTGGTAGTTGAAGCTGCCGCAGAGAATTTTGACATCAAGAAGAAGATTTTTCATGATATGGACCAATATGCCCCTGCTTCGGCCATTCTATCAACCAACACATCTTCTATTTCCATCACCAGAATAGCTACGGAGACGAAACGTCCCGGCCAGGTAATTGGAATGCACTTCATGAACCCTGTCCCCATCATGAAGCTGGTGGAGGTGATCAGGGGTTATGCCACTTCTGAAGAGACCACCAAAGCCGTAATGGATGCTTCCAGAAAGTTGGGTAAAGATCCAGTAGAAGTTAACGACTACCCTGGCTTCATCGCCAACCGAATATTAATGCCAATGATCAATGAAGCTATTTATAGCCTATTTGAAGGAGTAGCTGGTGTGGGAGAAATTGACACTGTAATGAAATTAGGTATGGCACACCCAATGGGGCCATTGCAACTCGCAGATTTTATTGGTTTGGACGTTTGTCTCAGTATCCTCAAAGTACTCCACGAAGGTTTCGGGAATCCCAAATATGCTCCCTGTCCTCTTCTGGTGAACATGGTCACTGCTGGTTATATGGGAGTAAAAACCGGAGAAGGATTTTATAAATACACTCCCGGATCCAAGGATTTGGTGGTAAGTAAGATGTTTAAGTGAACAAATTCATGGTTTGATAAAAAGAGGCTGTCTCAAAGGGTTTTAACAAACAGTCATCCTGAATTTATTTCAGGATCTTAACCGCGATTAGCTGTTAAAATCAAAGATTCTGAAACAAGTTCAGAATGACTCCAACCTTTTGAGACAGCCTCTTTTTTGTTAGAAAAATACAGAATAACCGGCCGTGATAGTGAATTTTTCATTTACTAAAACAGGAATATTAGCTACGAATTAATTATTTTAGTTAGATGCCAATGCCCCGGGCCATCTTACTTTTTGCCTTAATATGGATTTTAGCCAACGCCTACTGCTTTGGACAGGCAAATTATTTTGACTATCACTCACGGGTGTTATCTGCAGAAAGACTGATTGCAACCGAATCATACCAAGAGGCATTAGCGGTATATGATCAGCTATTCAGTGATTTTGAGTTCGTATTTCTAAGAGAACATAAAGTAGCTGCACAATTGGCGGTATACCTTAATCAAACTCAAAGAGCTTTTGATTACTTGGGGCTAGGAGTAGCTAATGGGTGGACGCTTAAGGAGATTAAAAAAAACAACATACTTAAAAAACTCAAGAAGGAAGTCCAATGGGCACACCTTGAGCTGAATTATGAAGCATTGCGCGAAGATTTCTCCAATCGCATGAATGCTCCGGTCAGGACCCGAGTGGAACAAATGTTTAGAAAGGATCAAAAACTGGCCCTGAAATATTATTTTAAACCAGGAGATGAAGCTCGCGAAAAGTTGATACAGGAAGAAGGAATCCCCCACTCTGAGGCACAAATTGGAGACTTACTGGAAATCCTCAACCAAACAGGATACCCTGGAGAACAGCTGATAGGCAATAGCCTATGGATGACAACTATACTTTGCCACCATAATTCCCTTTCTCCTGAATACCAGCAAAGCGATGATATTTACCCCAACTTAAAACCAAGGCTTATGGTTGAGGTCAGTAAGGGAATGATGGACCCATACGACCTGGCCCTTATTGATGACTGGTACATCGCTGTGAAATCGGGCCGAAAAGAAAAGTCTTATGGCTATATCAATCATATTTCTAACCAGGATGAACTTGCTAAAGCAAATCAATTGCGCGCTGATCTTTTCATACGTTCCATAGAGTTACGCAATCAACTTGTGGATATCCAAAATAAAACCAAAATGGATTTTTACCTCGCCGGAGAAACCTGGGTGAAGGGCAAAATTGTGGTTCCATAAAAAAGGCGGGCCTTATGCCCGCCTATTGCAACTGCCAATATGCACCAACTAGCTCTAGAAAGTTGGTGAATTATGGCCTGCTGTATCTTATTTCAACGCCCAGATTTTTTCATAACCTTTGTTCTTCTCATCTTCTTTCAAACCGGCCATTGATTCTTTGAATAGTTCAATAACTCTATCTACACTCATGATTTGGTTTAACTGGTCAACAATGTTTTCCGCACTCTTAGAGCTTTCAGAGATTCCTGTTCCAGGTCCGGTAATCAGCCCATTCGCATAAGTAGTAGGCCCCACTTTCCAACCATTTGTTGGCCCATCAATTTTGAAGGAAAACCTTGGACTTAGTGCTCCATCCTCCCATGCCATCGCACAATCAACCGTTACAGAGATGATTCCATCTACACCAAGTTCCTTCATCAGTTTGACTTCCGGTTTATCATTTGGAAATGTACTGGTCCTTGATTGCCACATTTCGCTAAAAGTGGTTGGGAGAAGCAGTTTGCAACCTTTGTAAGGTTTTACTACCACACTCTCAGATACCGTATCCTCAGTTGCGAAAAGGTTTTGATACTGACTTGCTTTCATGGTTTCCTCAATAGGTACCAATTCAATATTCATTTCGCTCAACAAAGCTTTTTCAAATTTGGCATAGAATTCATTTACCAATTGGTCCCAATAAGCTTCAGGAACCTTAGGGAATGTTTTGGTCGTAGTGGTCGTAGTGGTAGTTGTTACGTTTCCAGCAGTCGATGAGGAAGTTTTACTTTGTTGTTGTTTTAGCTCAGTAGCACGCACTACAAATGATGCCATGGCGAGTTTCTTTGGTTGTGTCAATGGAGGTCCCCAGAAGGCGTTAGGTTTATTGGCCTGCACCTGAAACTTGTCATCAGTTTTCACCTGGTATTTGGCATTATACTCATCAGTGCCAATTCCCAAAAATGTCTTCTGATCTCCGTTCAATGTAATAGGTGACCAATCCATGGCCCCAGTGATGACCTGTGCTGCTCCTACATCTGGAAGGTTGACTACCGTTTCCTTTGTTCTTTGAACCATTAAATAATTAGCTCCCTGCTCAAATTTATAAGCCGTAGTTGCAGTGTGTTTAAATGCTTCTTTTGGGATCACAATTTTATTAGTGCTTTTGAAGAACCCAATTTCATTAAAGCCTTTAACACCCATTACCTTACCTAGAACGGCAACATAAAAGTCTTCAGTACCTCCCTGTGGATGTTTCAGCTCCAATACAAGATCCTGGTCCATGTTCACCTCGGCTACTTCTCCCCTTGGCACTCCATTAACAGTGATTATCTCTATTGGTTCTATTGGTTCAGCTTTGAGTAAAGCCTTATCGCCACTTACAGTCTCCACATTGATGATATGACTTCCGCTATTTTCGGACACAATGCCACCATAGAAGCCATTGGCCACATGCTCTATTTCATTGCCATCTATTTTAACACTTCCATCAATCTTGCTCATGCCTACTCCTTCCTTTTTCAAAAAGAGCACACCGGCCATATCCATTCCAGATTCCCAAAAACCAAAATACTCGGTCTCTACAGTCATGGCTTCACTAGGGTACAGGTTCTGCATATACAATACCTGCATTGAAAGGGTATTCAGATCGTCAGTCGTGGTGGTAAGTAAATTCCCAGCAAGCTTTCCAAGAGATTTCATTGGGTTGAAATTTTTTACTTTGGACTTGAATTTCCCTCCAAATCCACCTTCTTCCTCATCTCCTTCTTCTGTTGCTTCTTTTTGCTCTGTATCGTCTTTCTTTTTACCTAAGCCCAACTGTGAATAAGCCGGTGCAGACAAAATAAGACACATTATGGTCAAGGATATTGTGAATAGTTTAAGTCGATGCATATTTTTTTGCGTTTTTATGATGACACTAAATTAGAGCGATGTTTTTGAGAAAGGAATACCGTGAAGTCGGTATATTGGTCTACGGTTTAGCCGTACCTTTCATCACTGATTTATTCACTTCAACCAATTATCATCTTTGGTTATCGGTAGATACATATAAATTTGCACCGCGATTGAAACATGATTTTACTTTCCAAAGCATTGACACTTGAAAACAATATGCGATGATTTGGTGTAATGATTTGGAATCAACCTACAAATGAATAAAACAGTTAAGAGAATTCTATACATTGTGGTCACGCTGGTTATTTTGGGGATTATTGTTTATCCAAAACTTCCAACGAGCGAAGAGACCACCACCACTTCCATATCTGCCTCTAAAGAAAAACTGCTTGTAGATGGAATAATAATAGCTAAGAGCCCTCTCCGGAACCAGGTAAACGTCACAGGCTCGATTTTGGCAGATGAATCGGTCACTTTAAATAGCGAGGTAGCAGGCAAAGTGGAGAGAATTTCATTTCTAGAAGGCCAGGCAGTAAAGAAGGGTGAATTATTGATCAAGCTCAATGACGATGAGGTATTGGCTGAAATAGAGAAACTCCAGTATACGCGCAAACTCAACGAGGACAATGAATTCCGGCAAAAGCAACTATTGGATAAGGAAGCAATTAGCCGCGAAGAATATGAAACCTCATTTACCACCCTCAACACAACCAATGCGGAGATTAAAATCATGCAAGCTCGGTTGGCTAAACACCACATTAAGGCACCTTTTGGCGGAGTAGTCGGCTTACGCAATATCTCCGAGGGCAGTTACCTCAACCCTGGTGACCGAATAGCAGAACTTTACAAGGTAGATCCAATCAAACTGGAGTTTTCCATACCGAGTAAATACATCAGTCTTGTAAATACTGGGGATAGTATTCTTTTCACAGTAGATGCTTACCAAGAGGAATTTGCTGGCTCCATTTATGCTATTGAACCTCAGATAGACCCTCAAACCCGAAGTTTAAAGGTAAGGGCCAAAGCTCCCAATAGATCCAATCAACTGCTACCGGGTCAATTTGCGAGAATTGAATTAATTCTGGAAACCATTCCAAATGCGATGATGGTACCGACTATTGCAGTGATTCCAGAGTTGAACGGAAAGAAACTCTACCTATATAAAAACGGAAAAGTGGAGACTCAATTGGTAGAAACAGGAATCAGAACGGAAGACAACCTACAGATAACTTCAGGAATTGCTCCGGGGGATACTGTTATTGTTTCAGGATTGTTGCAGATCAATCAAGGTTCTGAAGTCAATATAAACCTGAAGTAGTATGGCAAGTATTGCAAACATGAGTATTGAACGCCCCGTACTGGCCATAGTGATGTCCATCATCATTACGCTTTTCGGGGTGATCGGTTTTAATTTCCTTGGTGTTCGTGAATACCCGAGTGTGGATCCACCCGTAATCACCGTTTCCACAATGTATACGGGAGCAAGCGCTGATGTCATTGAAACACAGATTACGGAACCACTGGAAGAATCAATCAACGGCATTGACGGCATCAAAACACTCTCATCGATCAGCTCAGACGGTCGAAGTTCTATCACCGTGGAATTTGGTTTGGAAACCAATCTGGAAGCCGCAGCAAACGATGTTAGGGACAAAGTCTCCAGGGCCACCAGGAATCTACCACCTGATGCCGATCCTCCAATCGTGACCAAAGCAGATGCTGATTCGCAACCAATTATAGCTTTGAGGATCTACTCTGAAAAGAGGAACCTGTTGGAAATGTCAGAAATTGCTGACAATATTTTCAAGGAAACGTTTCAAACCATTGATGGAGTGAGTGAAGTGCGTATCTGGGGCGAAAAGAAGTATTCGATGCGGCTCTGGATGGATCCAGATCGTTTGGCTGCGTTTGGGCTTACTCCGCTAGACGTCCTCAATGCGGTAGAAACACAGAATATTGAACTACCATCTGGACGGGTAGAAGGAAACACCACTGAATTAACCGTGAGGACTTTTGGTCGCCTCTCTTCTCCTGCCGAATTCAACAACCTGATTATACAGGAATCCGAAAATAACATCGTTAGATTTCAGGACATTGGCCGGGCCGAGCTGGCTCCTGAAAATGAGCGGACAATGCTGCGCAACAATGGGATACCCATGGTACTCAACGCTATCGTACCGCAGCCAGGATCCAATAACCTGGAGATTGCCGAAGAGTTTTACAAACGCCTGGACGCACTGCAAAAAAATATTCCTGAAGACATTAAAACCCAAATTGCTTTTGACAATACCGAATACATTAGTGAATCCATAAATGAGGTAAAGCAAACGATCTTCGTGGCGTTTGGCCTGGTAGTGTTGATCATATTCTTCTTCCTTAGGGATTGGCGAACTACTTTTATTCCGGTCATCACGGTCCCAATTGCCCTTATTGGCTCATTCTTTGCCATGTATGCTTTGGGCTTTTCCATTAATGTACTCACTCTATTAGGAATTGTATTGGCCATCGGCCTGGTGGTGGATGATGCCATTGTGGTATTGGAAAACATCTATTCTAAAATAGAAGAAGGCATGGATCCGCCCGAGGCGGGCAAAAAAGGCACCAATGAGATCTTCTTTGCGGTTATTTCTACCACCGTGGCCCTTACTTCTGTATTCTTCCCTATTGTGTTTTTGCAAGGACTTACCGGACGGCTTTTCCGCGAATTTGGCATTACGGTAGCCGTGGCGGTGATTATTTCATCCTTTGTGGCCCTCACATTGACCCCTATGCTTTCTAGTAAAATGCTGAAGAAAAGAGAGCGTCAATCATGGTTTCACCGAAAAACAGAACCCTTCTTTGTTTGGCTAAATAAAGGGTATAACGATACCCTGGACAGCTTTATGGGGAACCGATGGCTCTCAGGGCTCATTGTTATTATTGCATTGGGATCAATCTATTTGTTTGGTCAAATCATCCCTTCTGAGCTGTCTCCACTCGAAGACCGTGGAGTGTTTAGGATAATTGCTACAGGACCTGAAGGTGCTACATTCGAATACATGGATGAATATGTAAAGGAGATCGACCACCTTGTAGAAGAAAATGTGCCTGAGGCTAATTCCGTAATAACGATCACCTCCCCTGGTTTCACTTCATCGGGATCCACGAATTCAGCCTTTATTATTGCAAAAATGATCGATGCTCAAGACCGGGAGCGCTCTCAGCATGAAATTGTAGAGAAGATCAAACCAATGATCGCTAAAAACACCAAAGCCCGAGCCTTTGTAGTCGAACCGGAATCCATTGGCAATAGACGTGGTGGACTGCCGGTAAGCTTTGTACTGCAAGCCAGAGAGCTCGAAGAGCTAAAAGAGGTGCTACCGGCGTTTCTTGATAAAGCAAAAGCCAATCCCGCATTTGATTTCGTAGACCTTGACCTGAAATTCAACAAACCTGAAATAGGTGTGAGAATAGATCGTGAGAAAGCCCGAAGTATGGGTGTCTCAGTAAGGGATATTGCGCAAACACTCCAACTGAGCCTAAGTGGCAACCGCTTTGGGTACTTTATCATGAATGGCAAGCAGTACTATGTGATTGGCCAACTAGAGCGGTCCAATAGGAATGAACCGCTGGACTTGAAGTCTATATATATCAAGTCGGGCAATGGACAGTTGGTGCAGATGGATAACCTGATCTCTCTTGAAGAGCGCTCCACTCCTCCCCAGTTATTTCACTACAACCGGTTTACATCAGCCACTATATCTGCGAGTTTAGCGAGCGGCTACTCTTTGGGGCAAGGCCTTGCAGAGATGGACCAAATAGCAGAAGAAGTGCTGGATGATCGGTTCCAGACAGCACTCGCCGGATCTTCATTGGAGTTTCAACAAAGCTCAGGAAATCTTTATTTTGCTTTTGCGCTGGCACTTTTGCTTATTTATCTGGTGTTGGCGGCCCAGTTTGAAAGCTTTAGAGACCCATTGATTATCATGTTCACTGTTCCTTTAGCGCTTTCTGGAGCGCTCCTTAGTTTGTGGTATTTTAATGAGACACTCAATATCTTTTCACAAATCGGCATGATTATGTTGATCGGCCTGGTAACCAAAAATGGCATCCTGATTGTAGAATTTGCCAATCAGAGAAAAGCTCAGGGTTTATCGATAATGGAATCGATTAAAGGAGCCGCAAAAATGCGTTTCAGGCCAATTCTCATGACGAGTCTTTCTACCATTTTGGGGATTTTACCAATCGCCTTGGCACTGGGTGCGGGCGCCGAAAGCCGTGTATCTATGGGAGTAGCTGTGATCGGCGGAATGATCATAGCCACCTTCTTAAGCCTATTTGTCATCCCGGCTATTTATACTTTCCTGACTAGTAAATCAAAACGACTAGCAAGAACATGATTAAGACTTTATTGTTGCTTTTTACAGTTACAGGTGCCTTTCAGGAACCTGACTCTACCCTATCAGCAGAAGAAGCGGTTTCCATTGCTCTGGAGAAGAATTTTGACATCCGGTTAGAAAAATTCAACCTGGATATTTCCAAAAATAATAACACCTATGGTAATGCCGGCTTCTTCCCAACTGTTGACATTGGTGCTGGGGCATCACAATCCATAAGAAACACTGACCAAACATTGGACTTTGGAGAAGGTCCCGTACAACAGTCTCAAAGTGGAGCAAAAAACACCAATTACAATGCGGGAATAAACCTTGAGTGGACAGTATTTGATGGGTTGAAAATGTTTGCTACTAAAGAAAAACTAGATCAATTCGCAAGAGCAAATCAATCAGCATTCAAGGCCCAAATCCAAAATGTAATTTCGGATGTATTGAAAGCATTTTACAATGCTGCTCTGGAACAAGAGCGACTCTCATTACTTCAAAGTACTCTTGAACTTTCGGAGGAACGTGTTGTGATAAGCAAAAATAAATATGAAGTGGGAAAAGCCAGTAAATTAGAATTCTTGCAAGCTCAAGTGGATTTCAATACAGATCAATCTGCCTATGTAAGACAACAGGAAGTTATTGCCTTGCGCAAATATGAATTGCA
The DNA here is from genome assembly GCA_040218045.1 of Marinoscillum sp. GTDB lineage: Bacteria > Bacteroidota > Bacteroidia > Cytophagales > Cyclobacteriaceae > Marinoscillum. Next base: position 96,948 of record JAVJQA010000044.1, on the reverse strand, counting down.
ACAGCTTCTGGGTATCACTCCTATTTCAGATTCAATCTCACTGAAATATAGTTATGAACTTGAATTTGTTAAATCGAGAGGTGAAGCTGAAGATATTGCCTTGATTCAGAACCCTGACTTACAGTTTTTATTAGAACAAAAAGAGGTCTCTATATTGACAACCAAAGAACTAGAAAGGGAGAGATTGCCCTCACTGGATTTCAATCTTGGCTATAATTATTCAAAACAAGAAAGTGAGGTTGGCGTACTGAGAAGCAATCAGGCAACAGGATTTAACTACGGTGTTACGGCTTCCATGACACTATTTGATGGTATGAATCAACATAGAAATATTCAGAATGCTAAGATTCAATCTGAACAAGCCATGACCATGTATGATCGTGCCAAAGCGCAGTTGATTACCTCAGTAAGATCAGCATTCATGACCTATCAAAATGCTGTCACACTGGCTGACTTAGAAACAAAGAATCTTGAAGTTGCCCAGGAGAATATTGAAATTGCTCTTGAGCGCTACCGTGTTGGGAAATCAAACCCATTGGAAATTAGAGAAGCTCAGAACAATGCAGTGGATGCGAAAATCAGGCAACTGGAGGCCATTAATACGGCTAAAATTGCTGAAATTGAATTGATGCGTTTGACAGGGGAAATACTGAAAGATTAAGATTTCTTATCCATTCTTCTTTCCAGATGATCGATGATTACTTTAGAAATGTACTCATTCACTGTAAGGCCAACTCTATCTGCAGCTGCGGATATTAGTTTCAAATGATCTGGTGTAAGCTGGATTTTCATCAATCATATAAACGTAAACAGCCTATCCAATGTTATCATTCACAAATATTTCAAAGATTTATCAATAACACTTTGGTAATGTAAAAAGCTATGCTACTTTTGCAGTCCACAACGGAGCAAAGGAGTCTGAAAACGTTCAGAAAAGCTTGCTGAAGTTATGAAACGGCAGGATAAAACCTTGAATAGTTGTGTTATATTTTATATCGCGGGATGGAGCAGTTGGTAGCTCGTCGGGCTCATAACCCGAAGGTCGCTGGTTCGAGTCCAGCTCCCGCTACTAGATAAAGGCACTGATTTCAGTGCCTTTTGTTTTTTATACCCACCCTACTCATTCTGTTTCGATGAAAGACCTTCACGGACGCGCCATTCGCGACTATTACCAGGAAAAATCCAGAGGACCATTGCTCCTTCATACTTCCTACCATGAAGTGGAGGAAATGCCGGTGGAAGTTTTCTTTCGTGATGAAGAAGACATGTCAGTCATCGAACACCTGGCACTCATTGAATGCCGGGGTAAAACACTAGACCTGGGTGCGGGAGCTGGAGCACACTCACTGGTTTTGCAAAGTCGTGGATTTGATGTTAATGCACTGGACAATTCTCCAGGATGTATTGAGGTCATGAAGCAATCTGGTGTTAAAAATGTGATTGACCAGGACTATAGAAATCATACCACCAAATATGACACAATCTTACTGTTGATGAATGGACTCGGCTTAGCAGGAAAGCGAGAACATGTACCGTCATTTCTTCAGAAATGCAAAACCATGCTTAACCCTGACGGACAAATTCTAGTCGATTCCTCTGATATCTCCTATTTATATGAAGATGGAACTATTACCAAACCATCAGATTATCCAGGCAACATCCGATATCAATATGAATACAATGGAGAAAAGGGAGATTGGTTCGATTGGGTCTATTTGGACAAGTGCAGCCTGGAAGAAGATGTCATTCAACTAGGAATGTCTTTTGAGCTTCTCACAGAAGATGAAAATGATCAATACCTCGCACTGATTTCCATATAGCAAAGAAGGTGTCCGTCTGACACCTTCTTCTTGTTTGAAACATACCCGTACAATACCATTTACATGGTAAAATACAGTATCTTAAATTTCTTGATTCCTACCTGTAAAGCACTGGGAGGAACAATTTAGTGAATGAAAGTAGTTAGAAAATTGTAAATAAAAAATCTCCTCTGATCAAGGTTGCGTAAGCTTTCGATAAAAGCTACCTGAATAACGAACAAAGCGTTCTTTAAGTGCTTCAAAACTCATTTCAGAATCCATTTTCATTTCTTATTTGCGTTATGCAAATCCATGAGGATGCGAATAACATTTGTCACCCTCATGGATTTATTTCTATAACAGCCCTGCTTCTGTCTTTGGAAGACCGAATTGCACTTTAGCAATAACTGCTTCTGATCCATCATTAAAATGAACCCTTAACCTCATTGAATTATCCTCTCTGGTAATATTGATACCAAAGAAAGGCCCAACTGAGACCCAGTCAAGATCAAATCCACAGACACCATAGGCATAACAAGCGTAGTTATCCATCCACGTATCCAAATTGTAATTATAATCAAATTGGTAAGTAGTGGCCACCTCGCTATCGGCCAACTTAAACGCGTCATAGACTACCCAGGACTGTGGTCCATTAGATGGAAATGAAGGAATCCAAATAAACTCAACAGTGACACTGTCTATCAACCTGCTGTCTCCCGAGCTCAATAATGTTTGAACATTAATATCCCTATAAGCAGTACCAGTTGAATCATTATTTGGAGCCGGGAGTCTAAACAGTCGCCCTCCCTCAGCAAAACCAGTTGTATATATTGCTTCTCCTGAACCATCCAGTGCAGAAGCCTCCCACTCTGTAGATGTGACAATTGGAGCCGGAGCCTCAACTGTGTCAAACAAATTTTCCTCATCACACGATGAGATCAATAAAATAAATGTGAATAAATATATTAATCGTTTCATTGTCAGAATTAGTTAAGGTCCCAAAAAACTTTAGAAGTCAGATCTGTTAGTGGATCAATATTTTCATTTGCGGTAACCTCAGCTGGAGGTATCGGGAAAATATTTGGGAATGGGCCATTTTGAACTACTGGTAAATTCAAACCAGTTGGATATCCCGTCCTGCGCAGATCATTATATGATTCGATTCCATTTCCATACATGGCTATGTACTTTTCATTAATGATAACTTCCAGACGCTCCTCATCGGTAGCAGCTCCATCATAATCAGCCAGCACGTTAGCGAGGTAATCTGACACGTCAGTTGCATCCATTGCTACACCTGCAAACCCTGCCACTTCACTCAATGAAGAACTTACCGCGGATGATAAAAGAACTCTGGGGTCCCCCTGAGTGCCTAAAATCAAGGCAGCTTCAGCTTCAATGAACAACCTGTTAGTATAAGTGATCAATGGAAAAATACCAGCGCCCTGCAAGCCTAATGTCTCATTGTGAACCTGAAAACTTGCATCATCATAAGCTCCTCCTGTTGGATAAATCCCTGGAATAGCCCTGACATTGTCATCTCCTGCACTACTACCTTCTCCTCCGTTTACACCTAGTAATGCGGAGCTGGCATTCTGCCGATAGAAGTAATAAGGTATACGTGGGTCACTTGATGCATTCATCCTAGAAATAATGAATGATGCCAAGTTGTTCTCCAAACTACCAGCAGCCCAATCCGCCTGAAAGTTGGGATGTCTCCCCTCAGGAGCGTTGGAACTGGTAAACCTGAATGTGAAATTCTGGTTTGTAGAACCAATCAAGTTGCCTTCTGTCAATAATGCGTTTATCGCAGAGGCGGAAGCACCGGCATCAACCAACCTGGTTTGGTTGTGCATCTTGAGTTTCAAGGTATTGGCCATTCTGATCCATGCCTCGGTATTTCCACCATAAATCAAGTCTCCGGAGCTCAATGGGACATTGGACTCTCCTTGTAAATCGGCGATTCCATCATCTATCAAGCTGATCAGTGCAGGATAAATTTCCTCTCCCAGATCAGTCTTAGGATTGATCACAGTCCCGTTTGCTTCAGAAAACGGCACATCACCAAACAGATCAACCAAAACGCTATATATATATGCCTTCTGCAGCTTGGCCGCTCCTGCATAATGTAAATCTCCATCTGCTTCTGCCTGGATGATAATCACCTCAAGGTCTGTTAAAGCACCAGCATAGAGATCGGACCATTGAATATCATATGATGATCCGTTGAACCCCCAATTATCGAAGCGACCATTGATGTAATGTTGTACCATGGTAGCAGAAGCTCGTTCAATCATGCTTGATAAAGCAACAGCATAAGCTCCCTGTGCTGCCGGCATTATTTGCACATTCGTTGCATCTGCCGCGAAGTTGGGATCATCATTTATATCAAGAAATGACTCACATGAAGTTCCAAATATGGTTAAAGCCAATACCAGAACCCCTGTTCTATACTTTCTATTTTGTGTTAATTTCATTGCTCTCATATTTAAAATGTCACTTTCAATGTTGCTCCATACCGCTTGGCATTCGGAACATACGCGAACTCCATTCCCTGGCCATTCCCAGAACCTCTGCCGTTTGTCTCTGGATCATACCCATCAGGCATATTTGGAGCATAAAACCATAAGTTTCTACCAACAACAGATATGCTAGCAGAACCAATGAATATATCTTCCAACCATTGAGTGGGTATTCTATAACTCAATCCCACTTCTCTCAACCTTACTACAGTAGCATCGTAGACGTTAAATTCTGCCGGTGCATTATTACTGGTTCTCCAGAAGTAGTCATTTGCATCAATCTGGAATTCGTTTGGAATCACATTGCCAGATTCATCTGTTAGCGCCATTCCGGGATTGTTCACGTCTCCGTATACTCCTGGCAATACGAATGCCTGCTGGCGAACATCGCCTGTTGCAGTTTCTTCAAGCACGCCTCTTCCCCGCATTGCACTTAAGGTTCCAGCATACAGGTCACCACCCTGCTTCCAGTCTATAAGAAAGTCCAGAGAAAGACCTTTAAAGCTGAAGGTATTTGACACTCCCATAATGAAGTCGGGATTAGGATCACCAATAATCCTGGTGTTGTCGGGATCCGTAATCCAATAACCAGTAGTTGGATTGATCAGTATATTGCCAAGAGAATCCCTGGCAGCCGCAGATCCCTGTATCACACCGTATGGCTCACCTGGTACGGCGAAGGTTCCAAGTGTAAAGAAATTAGAAGCTGTGCTTATTCTTGTCAACCCTTCCGTGAGAGATACTACTTCATTTTTGATCCTGGTAAAAGTGCCATAGATATTCCAACTAAATCCTGTTGGGTTATCAATAGGTGTTAAATTGACACCTACTTCCCATCCTTTATTGGTCACCTCTCCTGCATTGAGCGTTTCAGTAGTAAACCCGTAGGATGGTGCCCTCGATACTGAAAATATCTGATCCGTAGTACTACGGTCAAAATAAGTCACATCAAGGTTTACCCTGTTTTGAAAGAACTTAAGCTCAGTTCCTATTTCAAACTCTGAGGTGAACTCTGGAGTGAGCAGGTTATTACCTAGAGCATTGGAAAGTGTTAAACCAGCCCGATTATTAAATGGAAAAGTCATACCACCCAAAGCGGTGCCATAACTACCATTTACATACAACCGATCCTGAGTGCTATATACCGGAGCGTCATTTCCAACCTTTCCATAAGCCAATCTAAGTTTTCCGAAATTGAAGGGCCCATTGTCGATATTTAACGCATCGCTGAAAACAAAACCAATGGTAGCCGCCGGATAGAAGAAACTATTATTGTTCAAAGGCAAAGTAGACGACCAGTCATTCCTTCCCGTAAGACCAAGAAACAAGAAATCCCGATAGGAAAGTGACACATCGGCGTACACTCCTACCAATCTTCTCTTAAAATAAGTCCCTCCATTAGGAATCACATTTTGAGTATTATCAAGATCATCTATCCCAAATACGGTGATTCCAGTACCACTAAAACTTTGACGATCTTGTTCTCTTTGATTAATGTTATGTCCTACTGTGGCTTTAATGGCCAACTCAGAGGACAAATCCTTGCTTGCGGTAACCACTAAATCACTATTTACTGACTTAAAGAAAATATCATCAACCGTAATATTACCAGACGGTGCAAACTGGGAAGAAGCTGCAAAAACCTGCTTGTTGTTTTGTGAGTAAGAATCATATCCTAATCGCAAGCTTACATTTAACCAATCTGTGATATCATACCCAAGGTTTGTAGTAGTAAATATTCTATTTACCCTGGAAGTGAATGGGTTCTCATATGCTGAAAACAATGGATGATCTTCACCACTTCTATAGTGTTGGTCCTGATTGTTTTCATCCTTGTACGGATATTCAAAAGGATCATAGGAACGGGGTATAAACCATAACTGGGTGGAGAATCCTGAACTAACTACCCCACCACCACCGGTAGGTGGACCTTGCTGATTAGTGGCAATATAAGATAGAGACCCACCGACATAAAGCCCATTGTTCAACCGGGTATTCGCACCAATCTTGATGTTGGTACGATCCAGAGAAGAGTTTGGAATAAAACCGTCCGTGGTGAGGTGGCTTGCAGTCAAGGCAAAATTCGAACTTTCATTTCCAGATCTAATCGAAACAGAGTTTTCAAAGTTGGTTCCTGTATTGAAAAAGTCAGCAACGTTGTCCGGGTAAATTTGTAATGGCACAGATTGCCCCTGCCAGTCAGTGATAGTATTGGTTGGAAAAGATGGATCATTGGCAATATCATCTACACTTGCCCCCCAGCTACCAAAGAAGGCATTGCTAAATACACCTGATCCTCCGCCAGTGGTCCCACCCTGGCTAAACCTGTCCTGAAGATCTGGGATTCCGGCTACTTTTTCAATGGTATATGAAGTCTGATAAGTAACCTCCATGCCTTTTTTGCTAATACCTTTGCCTGACTTGGTTGTAATTAAAATCACACCATTGGATGCCCGCGATCCATACAAGGCAGATGCCGCTGCTCCTTTGAGCACAGAGATAGATGCCACATCATTATGATCAATGTCCAAAGCCCTGCTCGAATAAGGAGCACCGGAAACCAGGGTATTTTGAGTTCTTGGACTAGAGTTATCAAAAGGCACTCCATCAACCACAAATAATGGTTGATTGTCTCCCAACAATGAAGAAACACCGCGTATATTAATATTGGTAGATGATCCTGGCGCGCCATTGGAACCCTGAATATTTACTCCAGGTATTTTAGCCGTCAACGACCTAATGATATCCCCTTCAGCTTTTTGCTGAACAGCATCGGCTTGCAAATTGGTTGTAGAATAACCAAGTGCTCTTTTGTCCCGCTCAATTCCTACAGCAGTAACCACAACCTCCTGTAATTCTGTACCGGCAGTCATGGTCAGGTCAATTACTGATTGAGAGCCTACGGTTATTTCTCTTGCGTCATAACCCACGAATGAGAATACAAGAACATCCTCATTTGAGGCAGTCAACCTAAAATTACCATCTAGGTCTGTAATCGTACCCAGGGTAGTCCCCTTGATGACTACATTCACACCCGGAAGTGTTTCTCCGCTTTCGTCGTACACTGTACCACTGATTGAGCGACTTTGAGCATGTGCGGCTAAATTGATAAGTAACGCACATACGAATAGTAGAATTTTACTCATAAACTATTTGATTTGGTAAAACAATAATTTTTCAGAGTAAGCTTAGTGAATAGAAAAAGGGATTAATTGTAAAAAAGAAGCACTAATCCGGTAAGGGTAAATGACCTTTTGGGTAGGTTTTGGCATAAAATGCAAAAACCGGCCAGAGGCTCGGTTTTGCAAACAGTATAATATAAAGAGGGTAACTAAATAAGGGTTTTGCGCGTCCAAGTAATTGTAAAAAAGAGTTTGTAACCTTCCAATTGTAAAAATGCACACAGCTTAAGTGTGCATTGGTGCCTTACTTTGTTGATATGCTTGTATTTGCTATTTTATGTGGGGTCCTTGTGATCATGTTGTGCCTATGGTTATTGGTTACATCACGCCAGAGGAAGATTGAGCGCAATCAATCTTTAAGCATTGTTCCTAATCTTGAAGAACGTGAGAAGCATTTTCACCTGATCGACAAATGGGTAAAGGAAGAGAAGCGTTTCACTGATCCGCTTATCAAACTTGAAACAGTTGCAAAAGGACTCCATCTTACAGACAAGCAGGTATCTGAAGCCATTAATACAATTGCCTGTCAGAACTTCAAATCTTATATCAACAAGCTTAGGGTACAGGAAGCCAAAAGTTACCTGACCAATTCTAGTTACAGTCATTTCACAAATGAAGCATTTGCCGAAATGGTAGGATTTTCCAATAAGGTGTCTTTTTATCAGTCATTCAAAAAGGTAACAGGAATGTCACCGGCAGATTTCAGGAAGTCATCAAACCATTAAATTTTGTAAAACCCCTAATATTATTCTAAATAATTAGTTAATAAACCTATTTCTTAACTTAAAAAACCTGTTCTTTAACCTTTTCACCAAATTTTTTATAAGTGTAGTAGTGGTTTCATCCGTCTTGAGTAAAAACTCAAACACTCATGACTTTAATAACGGACTACACTAAATCTGATTTCATCAAAAGTGTCAAGGAAATTAACCATTTACAGTCAAGCTATCAGCTAACACCCAATAACTATATTAGGGTTATCCTCAATCTGGGTGATACAATGGAGCGGGAAATGATTGGAAGTATTCGATCAACAACCATTGCCAAAGGTGAATTAACAATGATGGGTTGTCAAAGTCGGGCTTTCACTCTTTCCGGAGAATCACTGCATTATATTGAAGTGTGCATCAATCCCGTCTACTCCAGATTGATTTTTTCTCATACTCCTGATTTTAACCGAAATGAATCGCAAACACATCTTTCGGAAAATATCACCAATCAAGGTTCACTTCTAACCTACCTGAATGCTACTTTCAAATGGAAAGATTACACACCAGACCATACGCTACTACACGCTATTGAAATGATCAAGGAATCAAAGGGGGAAATTAAAATCAGCAGTATATATGACACTTTGCAAGTAAGTAAATCCAATCTGGAACAAAAGTTTAGTTACCACCTGGGCCTGACTGCTAAGGAGTTTTGCAAGATTGAAAAACTAAAGAACTTTCTGGAAAACTATAAACTGCATGGTAAAAACCTTAACCTGACGCAATTGACATTCAAATCAGGATATTATGATCAGTCGCATTTAATAAAGGACTTTAGGTATTTTATGGATTGCAAACCACGCGAGTTTTTTAAGGGACGGGAGCTTTTAAACCACCTGTGACCACAATAATACGAGAGTCAATTCCTTATAAGGATAGTTTTACCGAAATTGCCCCGAAATGGATCTATCTACATTCAAATCGGGGTTTGTAACAATCATGGGGAAACCAAATGTTGGAAAATCCACCTTAATGAACCAACTCACCGGTGAACGACTTTCTATAGTCAGTAACCGGGCTCAAACCACACGTCATAGGATTTTTGGTATTGTTACAACTGACGCCCATCAAATCGTCTATTCGGATACACCAGGCACTCTTGACCCGAGCTATAAGCTACAGGAGCGGATGATGGGGTTTGTGAAAAAATCTCTCGAGGATGCTGACGTGATTGTTTTCATGGTAGAGCTTGGTGAGAAAAATGACCATGATCAATGGATCAACATAGCCCGCCAATCGCAAATTCCCGTACTCTTCCTTATAAATAAAATAGATCTTGGCAAAGGCTCTCAGGTCCATGACAAATGTGAATACTGGAAGGAGCAATATGAATGGGTGGAACCAATAATTGTTTCTGCAACTACCGGGGAAGGAGTGGCTGAATTACAGTCTAAAATTGTCGACCTCTTACCTGTGCATCCTCCCTATTTTCCAGAAGATGAAATGACCGATAAATCAGAACGTTTTATTACCTCTGAAATCATCCGGGAAAAAATCTTTCTCCAATACAAGCAAGAGATTCCTTACAGCAGTGAAGTCATCGTTACTTCATTCAAAGAGGATGACAATATCATAAGAATTGCTGCTGAAATCTTTGTAGAAAGAGACAGCCAAAAAGGTATTATAATTGGTAAAAAGGGAGAATCCATCAAGAACCTTGGAATCGCGGCCCGAAAAGAACTGGAGTCATTTTTTGGCAAACAAATCCATCTGGAAACATTCGTAAAAGTGGAAAAAGACTGGAGGAAAGATGACCAGAAACTCAAACGGTTTGGGTATTAGACGGCTGTCTAACTTCGATATTAACAAGTCCATCGAATTCTGCGCTTAATCATTTGTAATATTGGGTCAACTTCAATTGCAGAGTTGTTGATTATCGTTAAATTTCAACTGCAACCATCAACATCAATTTAGTCTAGACATATGCTTTCCTGAAAGGTGTTTTATCCTTTTGTGGAGGGTCGGTTATGTAAATAAAATTGATGTAAGTGGAAAAGATTAGAAAAAGGATTCTCCTGGTAGAAGACCACAAGATTGTCAGGGATGCGATGCGGTTTTACTTTGACAGTGATGGCGACTTTATAATTGCAGATGAGGCCAAAAACGGTGAAGAAGCCCTGGAACTCCTGGACAAGAACCAGTATGACATCCTTGTTACGGACATCAACATGCCCAAGATGGATGGAATGGAGCTTGTGAGACAACTAAGGGAAAGAGGTGATCAAATTGGGATTTTGGTGCTCTCCATGTTTGACGATAGTAAATCCATTAAAAAAATGCTGTCTATGCAGATCAATGGTTACATTCTGAAAGATACTGGGAAAGATGATCTCATAGAAGCGCTCAATTGCATTTTGGAAGGTAAAAACTACTACTCAGCAGAAGTATCCCAACGAGTAATGGAAAGCATCAGCGGCTCTACTTTAACTCCCAAAAAACGGCTTACGCTGGAAATAGAACTGAGTACTCGTGAGAAAGAAGTGCTACGACTGATCATGGATGAAAAATCAAACCAGGAAATTGCCGATACGCTTTTTATAAGCATCCGTACTGTAGAAGGCCATAAACGAAGTATGTTGACAAAAACAGGTTGCAAAAACATGGTGGGCTTAACGATGTATGCTATTGAACACAACCTGGTCTAGATGTGTCAATTAAACTCAATAATGTATTTGGTTCCCTGGCCGGGTTGAGTAATCAAATCAAATGACCCAATCTTACTTACTCTACTGCGGATATTGTGAAATCCCCTGTTCTCTATCATTTTGGACTTATCAAATCCAACTCCATTATCAGAAATTATCAATTTGTTTTTAAATTCATCAGTGGTTATCGAAATAGAAACCTCTGAAGCCTTCGCGTGTTTTATGGTGTTGGTCAATATTTCAGAAATGGTAGGGATCAACTGTACGCTTACCTGAAGCGATGGTTGTTGATCAAGTTCATTCTTATAGCTCACATTGAGGCTTGAATATTGTTCATAGCTACCTATTATTGACTCTAGTGTTTGATTAAATCCATTGGTAAGCAACTTCTCCGATGGGTTATCGTCCAGCAAATTACGGAGTTGCAAGAAAGACAGATCCACCATTTCTTTCATATTTGCCATCTCCTGTAGGTCAATTAGTTTTCCCTGATACCTCATGGTAATCATCCGCTCCATTTTCATCTTGATTGCGAGCATAGTCTGCTGAAGTGTGTCATGTAGATCCATTTTCATCCTATTCTGCTCCAATTGCCTGGATAGGTTGATTAGATCAGAATGATGCTGTAAGCGATACTTCACGCTTTTGATCAAATCACCATGGTCAAATGGCTTAATGATGTAGTCATCTGCACCCATTTGCATCCCTTCCCGGATGAAGGTAGTTTCAGATTTTGCTGTCAGCAGGATGAACGGTATAAACTTTGTTTTGGCGAATGATCGTATGGCTTCCAAAAACTCATATCCATCCATCACAGGCATCATTACATCGCTAATGATCAGATCCGGAAGGTTTTTGATCGCACTAAAAAAACCAGCCTCCCCGTTTTTAGCTGTAATAACCTTATACCCTTCAATCTCCATGAAATCACAAATGGTATCTACAATGGGTTGTTCATCATCTACAACCAGGATCAACTTTTCCTCAGTCTTGACCATAATTATTTTTTTGGCAATATAATTGTAAACGTGGCTCCTTTTTCTAAATCACTGTCGAGTTTCAGGCTACACTTATTTAGTCTGAGAAACTCCAGGGCAATTGACATCCCCAGCCCAGTACCGGGAATATTTCCTACATTGTCAGCCCTAAAAAAATCCTTAAATATGCGATGATGATCATCAGGATGAATCCCAATACCATAGTCTTTAATATGAACTTTTATCAAGTCAACATTAGTATAGTCAATGAGCACTTCAGGACCCGGGCGATTCTCGGAGTATTTAAAAGCATTTGTTACAATGTTTAAGATGGCATGACGCATCAGACCATAGTCTCCGTAAAAAAACTCAGCCTCACCTTTAGTACTCAATTTGAGTTTACGCTTATCATTACTCAAAATCAAATCATCTGCTATATCTTTCAGTAGTTTATGCAGATCGATCTCTTTCGCTGAAACCTTGAGACTTTCTGATTGAACCTTTCCAAGGATGAGAATATCTTCCATCAATGAAATAAGTCGGTTTACTTCTTTGGTCAACCTTGAACTAACCTTGCTTACCACTGGATTGTCAAGCTTGGCCAAATCAAGCAATTGCATATTGGACTTGATCACCGTAAGTGGAGTCCTAAACTGATGAGAAGCCATCGCCACAAAATTTGACCGCATTTTCGAGAGCTCTCTTTCCATCTCCAATGATTTCCTGATTTCCTGTTCGGCCTTTTTTTGAATGGTGATCGTTTCAATTACCACACTTACTTTTGGCTTGCCATCATAGCCCATAAAAGAATGGATTTGGGCCCTGTACCAATCCATCACACCGTTCAGGACAAATGGATATTCCAGTACTCCGGGCTGCTCAGTTTCGAAGGTGTCCTCAACCTGTTTCTGAAGCTTCAACCCACTTTTATCAGTCCAGATTTGGTCTATTGGCCTATCAATAAAATCCTTTGGTGGAATATGAAGTTTTGATACATCATTGGCAATAACTCCTTCAAATTTCCGGTCCTGACTAATAATAAATATCAGGTTTTCCGTGGCTTTGATCAATGCATTGAGATCATTGTTTGCTTTAATTAACCGCTCTTCATCTACCTTTCTGTCAGTGATATCACGTATTGACAACCTGATTTTTCTTTCTTCAAAGAGATTGGCCAGTACTTCTGCCCATAAGTAAGTTCCTGATTTCTTCAGCAATCTAACGGTCATCTTGGCTACTTTACCTTTAACAATCTCAGAAATGTAATTAGCTAGAAATTGTGGACGATCATCCGGATGGATAAAGTTCCTGCTAATCCTTCCAATCAGGTCTTCTTTTCTATAACCCAGCATTGGTGTTACAGAATCTGAAACATAGGCTATCGTTGTATTACCTGGCTCACCATCAAGAAGGAAAATGACATCCCGGCTTGTTTCAGACAATAATCGATACCTTTTTTCACTTTTGAGAAGTGCTTTTTTGGCTTTCCTGATATCTGTGACGTCAGTAGTAACTCCAAATATTTTAGCAGGTTCCTCACCTTGGTATTCAATACGGGAGCTGTTGCATATATACTTTACATCACCATTTTTTGTTAACAACTTGAACTCTACCTCACCCCATTCTGAAGGCAGCCTTTTGAGGTATGCCGGTGTATTGCCCATTTCCTCCAGGGTAAAAGGGTAGATATGTCCCAGATATTCTTCTACGTTGGGCACATTGTCATGTTGGAAATCATGCATTACTAACCACAGGTCTGAAAACTTACTTTTTATTGGGTCTTTCAAATTGTATTCATACCACCCTGTGTTCGATATTTTCTGCGCTTGTATTAGTCTTCTCTCATTGGCCTCTTGTTCTTTAATTACTTCAAGGCCATTGCCTCTTTGCCAGGGGACGTCCGTATCATTAACCCAGTGCATAAAAGAGTTCTTCTCAAAAATCTGTTCTAAAACCATCCATGAACCATCTGGCATTTCCAAATTGCTGCTTACCGAAATGCATTCTTTATTATAATTGCCAAAGGCCAATCGAAAAACATATGGCCGTACTGCCTGACCATCATATAGTTGCTGGTGATTTAACTTGACCAAAGCTTGGTCTTCCGGATGGACCTTCACGATAAATTCGTCCATGTCGGGCCTTACTTCAACCGGATCCAGCCTAAGCAAATGATACAATTCTGATGACCACACTACCTCGTTTCTCTCCTTGTACCAAATGTAGTAGGCCGGTTTGTAGGAAGGTTCTATACCAATATCAGCTGTGTTAGTATATTTCATAGAAGGAAACCCTACCATGTGAGAGGGCTTTAAACAAATTATGAGTAATCAACTTTTTGGGGCCACTCCAAACTGATGGTGGTATGATTCCGAAAAGAAGTCTATATTTTCAAAACCAGACCGGTCAGCCGCTTCACTTACATCACACTTTCCAGAATCTATAAGTGCTTTTGCTTTTGCCAACTTATAAACATGGACATATGACTGAAAAGGCTGATTACTATACCGTTTTAGTTTCTTGTAAAACCCTGACTTTGTTAGGTTCAGCTTCTGTGCAACACTTTCAATATCTGCATTCCTAATATTGGATTCCAAATATGCGTGCAGTGCCAAAATGAACTTCCATTCAGGTTCACTTTCTGTGTCATTTGCCAAATCTTTAATTAAATTTTCCTTGATGTTGATCAGGTACTTAACCTTAAAGGAGAGCTCTTTCAAATCGAAAGGCTTAACCAAATAACCATCAGCTCCCATTTCATAGGTCTCGATTTTTGTATCCAAATCTGCTTTTGCCGTAAGGATCAAAACAGGAATCGTGCATAGGTTTTTATCCGACTTCAGTATTCGCAGCAGTTGCTGTCCGTCCATGATCGGCATCATAATATCAGATATAATCAGGTCAGCACGTTCCATTTCTAACCGATCGAGCGCTTCCTTTCCATTTGAGGCCATGGTGTATTCATAGTCCAAAGCAGTTACTAAATCAGCTACAGTTTCACGCACTCCAGGATCATCTTCCACGATTAATATAGTTGGGCTCATAAACGGGGAAAGTAAATATGAAGTATGTTTGGATGCTGGTCTAACCAACATATGAGATAAGATATATATTTATCCAAACATGTGGAAGAATAGAAATTATAATTGACCTGGCTTTCAATTAATTAGGTATAATACCTACTATTTTATCTTATATTATTTTGTGACACCTCTGTAGAGGGATATGAGGAATTGTTGAGAAAACTCCGCTATTTCCTCATATCTGTTGACCATTCTTAAGGTCCCTGGCTGCCTTCTTTACGTTGGACTTGTTTAGAACCCCTGCAGTGTTTTGGGCTTTTTCCAGAGAGTCAAACTCATATCCATTCAGGATTGATATGGATTGGTCGTTAAGGGCATACGAATAATCTTCTATGCTTCCGGCTATGAATTCGGAACCATCAAACCAAATTATTGATTTCATTAAAGCCGTCTAACTTCGGGTTGAGAAAGAAAATTAACGTAAATGTGGTTCTCATTGGATTTCAAATCGGTTACTTTTTCGTGACTTTTTTAGCTCATAAACAACGCATGAATACCCAAAATGCTAATGTCTCAAAAATGGGTTACGATATGTTTAAAAAGCCTAACTTTGCACCACAATGGCAAATATCGTAGCAATCGTAGGGAGACCAAATGTTGGGAAATCAACATTCTTCAATCGTCTGGTGGAGAAGAAGCAAGCAATTATGGATAATGAAAGTGGCGTCACAAGAGATCGTCACTATGGCTACTCCGAATGGAATGGTAAGTCCTTTACCGTAATTGATACCGGAGGCTATGTAGAAGGCTCTGAGGATATTTTTGAAGGTGCCATCCGTACCCAGGTGAAAGAAGCCCTCGGAGAAGCCAATGTGATCCTTTTTATGGTAGATTGCCATACAGGAATTCACGGACTTGATCAGGATTTTGCCAATGTAGTCCGTGAACTTAAAAAGCCGGTAATTATCGTAGCCAACAAAGCTGATAACCTTGAGAAATCCTATATGTCCAACGAGTTCTATCAGCTTGGACTTACCGAACAGATCTTCCCAATCGCATCTATAAGTGGATCCGGCACAGGAGACTTGTTAGATGAGGTGGTAAAGCATTTTGATCCCAATAAGGAAGATACCGATACAGGCAGCGAGGTACCAAGGATTGCCATTGTTGGCCGGCCTAATGTTGGAAAATCGTCTTTTCTAAATGCACTACTAGGAAAAGACAGATCTATCGTTACTGATATTGCAGGTACTACCAGGGATTCCCTGGATAGCCGATATAACCTGTTTGAAAAAGACTTCATTCTGACAGATACTGCAGGAATCCGAAAAAAAGCCAAAGTAAAGGAAGACATTGAGTTCTACTCTGTACTTAGAGCAATACAGGCTTTGCAGGATTCAGATGTCTGCATCGTTATGCTGGATGCGCAGAATGGCATTGAAGCACAAGACCTCAACATCATTAATTTAGCCCATAAATACCGAAAGGGATCCATCATCATGGTGAATAAATGGGACTTGTACGAAAAGGATACCAAGTCGGCAGATGAATACAAGAAGCACATTGCTGAAAAACTAGGGCCCCTCTCCTATATTCCGGTGGTATTCACGAGTGTCCTTAATAAGCAACGAATCTTCAAGGCAATCGAGCTGGCATTAGATGTAGCCGAGAATAAACAAAAGAAAATCTCCACCTCTAAGCTCAACGAGCTGATGCTCAAGGAAATAGAAAACTATCCACCACCATCAGTCAGGGGTAAACACATCAAGATCAAATACATCACTCAACTACCTACCAAAACACCAACCTTCGCGATGTTTTGCAACCACCCTAAAGACATCAAGGAAGCATATGAGCGATTCTTGCTGAATAAACTACGTGTGCATTTTGGTTTTGAAGGTGTGCCGATAAAGATTGTCTTCAAGCAGAAATAGTACTAAAACCCACAAGCGCTAATAGCACTCATTAGATGTGTTTGCACCAGCTGGTCGAATTCCGGCATCTGTGTCATAATACCACGGCCAATCAGTATAATACCTGAAATGAGTGCAACTGATGTCGACAAACCAGACATGTTGGGCAGGAGTCTTTTCAATTGTTTGGCTGCTAACATAAATCCCAGTAAACCGGGCAGCGTACCTAATCCAAACATCACCATGAACCCAACACCATGGATCAAACCAGGGGAAAGTGAAGCTCCAGCAGCAGCGAGATAGATCATTCCGCAAGGCAATAAACCATTCATTATTCCAGCAGCGAGCCATTTTAGTGGTCCCGAATAGTGCCCAGTGAGTTGGGTCTTTACACTTTGGTAAAACCTGGACCGATAGTACCTACCTTCTATCTTGTTTCGATATTTAGGAAAGCAATAAATAGCCACAATGACCAGACCTAACACGATCGATGCGTTTTGCTGCAATTGAAAGAAAATGAGCGAAGTACTGAGCATTCCAAACACTACACCCACTAGGACATAAACCACAAGCCGGCCGAAATGATAAGTAATTAACGCCTTGTATCCGGCATTTTTAATGACGGTGGCCACCAAAGGCCCACACATGCCTACACAGTGCAAACTCCCCACTAAGCCGATAAGGAACCCCACGATCATCTCAAGAAAATCTCTGACTCCTGATAATAGCTTACTCCATCAGACAACCAATTAAACTGAACTTTATAGCGACCTTTCACGAGATCCGATTTTGCAACACTTTGCTGACGAGTTTCATCCAGGTTTAATGTATACTTCTTGTCAAAAATTGACCTGGAAGGATGATAAAAATTTACTTCGCCCTGAGCTGTATTGAATGTCTCTGGAAAACTCAAAACAACCTGTTCTGAAGTTTGAGTGAGTTTGACTGACTCGCCAATCTCGGTAAGGTTTCGTCGGCTATCAATTTGATCCTGAAAATTCAATTCGTCCTGATAATAAGTCTCAGACACCAGGTCAAAATCCTCCTGAAATGCCAAAACAACTATCGTGACCACAAAACCACAAAAAAGGCTAAATGCCAGTACTATTCCTTTACCCCAATTCCATTTCATAACATTAATATTTATCACATTAAAGAACCCCCGGGAATCAAACCAAATGTGCCCCCAACGGCCTTATTGGAATGATTTTACCCCAGGGGTATATTATAAAGCCGGTCCCAAAAACCGGGTTTTAACAGTTTCCATTAATACTTCACCTGAGTATACCCCAACCTTCACCTCTGTACTCATTCCTTCGAGTTGGGATGGGTTGAGCACAATAAAAAATGCTCCTGATCCAATCCCCTGGCCTTCCAGGTTGATGGCATTGCCTACAAGCTCTATTTTGCCTTCATCAGGGCTGATCAATTCAAACCGAACAGAAAGTAATTCATTGGTCTTATTGACTATTTTTATTTGGTAAAGATTGGAGTATGCTCCTCCTGGTCTTTCCTGGTACATCATACCCGGTGTCCTTAAGATAGTTGTCTCTAAATCAGTTCTGATCATCAAAAGGGTCAACAACACGCCTATCAACATCACCAGGACCGCAGAGTACGCTTTCATCCGTCCTGTAAATGCAAAACGCTTTTGCTCAGTGATGTTTTCTTCACTGGCATACCTTACCAAACCCCTCGGTTTGCCAATTTTATCCATGATGGAGTCACATGCATCAATACATGCCGTGCAGTTGACACATTCCAACTGTGTGCCATTACGAATGTCAATTCCAGTAGGACAAACGGCTACACATTGATGACAATCAATACAATCCCCTTTCTCATTTGCCACTCTATCTTCATCTTTCCTGAATTTACCTCGGGTTTCTCCACGAACGTGATCGTATGCGACCACCACACTTTTTCTATCCAGGAGTACTCCCTGAAGCCTACCATAGGGACAAATAGTGGTACATACCTGTTCTCTCAATTTACTGAATACTCCATAAAACAGTCCTGTAAATATCAACATTGACAAAAAAGTGATCGGAGCCTCACCCGGGCCTGATGCCACTAAAGCGTACAGCTGATCTATACCAATCAGGTAGGCAAGAAAAGTATGCATGATCAAGGCACTAATAAGCAGGAAAATCAAATGCTTACCAGATTTCTTCAGTATTTTTTCAGAAGTCCAGGGTTGCTTATCCAGCTTCTTCTGCTTCATGTAGTCACCCTCTATCCAATACTCTACCCTACGAAAAACCCATTCCATAAAGATGGTTTGTGGACACAACCAACCACAAAATATCCGTCCGAAAACAACAGTGAATAATATGATAAAAACCACTGTGGCGATCATCCCGATCACGGCAAGGTGAAAATCCTGAGGCCAGAATACCTGACCAAAAAAGACAAATTTGCGCTCTACAACATTAAACAAAAGCAAAGGTTCTCCACTAATAGAAATAAACGGGCCAGCAAAAAGCATCAGCAATAGAGCTATGGCCACCATGAGCCGATAATTTGTAAACCTCCCGTTAGGCTTCTTTGGATAAACCCAAATCCTTTTACCTGATTGGTCAACTGTACTGATCTGGTCGCGGTAAGTTTCCTCAGCTTCTATTTCCTCGTATATTTCCTCTATCTCCCGGCTCATGGCACTTACATTCCTGCTTCCTGTTCTTGCTTTGGTTCTGCTTCAGTCCTTATAAACTCTTCACCCTGAGGTTCTTTCTGATTTGGTGGGTTGTTGCCCTCTAACGTATAAATGAAGCTCGACACCTGCTGCATTTCCTTAGGACTCAGCTGTGACTGCCAGGAGATCATCCCTTTTGAAGGAACTCCATACTTAATAGTCTTGAAAATGGACTGTATATCCCCACCATGCAACCAGTATTTGTCCGTGAGATTCGGCCCTACGCCACCTTCACCCTGCTGTCCATGACATGCGGCACATTTTGAGATGAAGATTTCCTGCCCTGTAGCTAAATCCAGTTCATCCTCAGTGAATGAAACCGAGGATTCATCAATTAGATTGTCCATAGATGCCAGATAGGCCTGTACTGCTTCTTTGGCTTCTGCCATCTCAGTGACATATTCTTCCTCCTGCAGTTTGCCTGTATCGAATACATGATAGTGTAAAATGTATACTATACCGAAAATGATGGTCAAATAAAACCCATATAGCCACCATGGAGGAAGCCTGTTGTCCAGCTCTCGGATACCATCATAAGAGTGATCAGTCATTACTGTAGCCTCCTCTTCTATCGGCACTGCCTTGTTCATACTATTCCAAAACCGCTTCCAGAACGTTTCAGATGATTTGACTTCTGCTGGCCTACGAGTGCCCATCAATGCTTGAAGTGCATAGAGCGAAGTAATTAACGCGAACAAAGCGAGTGTGGCCACTACAGCCGCTACTCCAACGACAATCTCAACCTGATATGTTGTATAAACATCTTCAGCAGCCACCTGACCATTGACCAACGCCGGTGTAGCGAGCAATGACACGAGGATTGTAAATGCTTTAGGATAATTCATTGTTATCAGTATTTAAGTCCAAAGGAATTTTTGAGATTTCATCAATTCTTCGTTTATCTGCCTTGATGACATAAATGGTCAACCCAACAAAAAACACGAAGAAAATGATGAGGGAAATCAATGGGAATATTTCTATTCCCATGATGGTTTCCATATGATGTTTGATGAATTTCAGCATGATTACCTGTCGTTTTCAGTTACTTCCAAATTGTTGATATCCGTTCCTACACGTTGCAGGTAGGCGATTAGCGCAATGATCTCCTTATCGGGTACTACTTTGATTCCCTGGGATGCAAGGTTATCTGCGATTGATCGCGCCTGGTTTTCGGCATCAGCTACTGCCTGATGCGCATACCCTTCAGCATAAGGAACACCCAATGTCTGCATAGCTTCGATTTTAGCTGGAGTTGATCCTTTGTCCCAATCCTGTTCGAAAAGCCATGGATATGGTGGCATGATTGATCCGGGGGACATGCTTGTTGGGTCCAGCATGTGATAGTAGTGCCAGCTATCCGGGTATTTACCTCCTACACGGAGTAAGTCAGGCCCAGTACGCTTAGAACCCCACTGAAATGGATGATCATATACAAACTCTCCAGCCTTAGCATATTCACCATAGCGCTCAGTTTCTGACCTGAACGGTCTTACCATCTGTGAGTGGCAAGTGTAACATCCCTCTCTCACATAAATGTCACGACCATTCAACTCAAGCGGCGTATATGGCTTGACGCTAGTGATTGTCGGAACATTGGATTTAACCAGGAAAGTTGGCACGATCTCAATTACTCCACCTATAGCTACAGCAACCAAACTCCAAACCAAAAGGGTGATTGGCTTCCATTCGAATATTCTTCGGTGCCAGTGTTCGGACCTGTCAGGTTTATAATTTTTCGTCAATGGTGCCGCCTCAGCTTTTGTTTCATTTATAAAAGATCCGGACTGAGCTGTTTTCATGAGGTTATAAACCATTACCAAAGCCCCGCTCAGGTATAACAATCCTCCAAATGCCCTAAGCATGTACATCGGCATGATCTGGGTAACAGTTTCCAGGAAGTTGCTGTAGACAAGTGTGCCTTCAGGAGCAAACTGCTTCCACATCAGGCTTTGCACAAATCCTGCCCAATACATGGGCAATGCATAGAAAATGATCCCCATGGTTCCAATCCAAAAATGTACATTGGCTAGTTTTTTAGAAAAAAGCTGGGTGCCGTATAACCGTGGGATCAAATAATACAGCATAGCAAATGTTAGGAAACCATTCCAACCCAATCCACCTACGTGGACGTGCGCCACAATCCAATCTGTGAAGTGAGCCACAGCATTAAAATTCTTCAATGAAAGTAAAGGCCCTTCAAAAGTGGCCATACCATAGCAGGTTACAGCCACCACCATGAACTTCAGAATAGGATCTTCACGCACTCTGTCCCAGGCACCACGTAGTGTTAGCAAACCATTGAGCATTCCACCCCAAGATGGAGCGATCAACATGATGGAAAACACTGTTCCGAGTGACTGTGCCCAGTTGGGCAATGAGTTGTATAATAAGTGGTGCGGGCCTGCCCAGATATAAATAAAGATGAGCGCCCAAAAGTGAATAATCGACAATCGGTAAGAGTATACTGGTCTGTTGGCTGCTTTAGGGATGAAGTAATACATCAAACCCAAATAAGGAGTGGTAAGGAAAAACGCAACGGCGTTGTGTCCATACCACCACTGCACCAACGCATCCTGCACGCCCGCATACCATGAGTAACTTTTCATGAAGCTGATTGGCAATTCGAAAGAGTTGACAATGTGGAGCATTGCCACAGTGACGAACGTGGCGATAAAAAACCAAATGGCTACATACAGATGTCTTTCGCGACGTTTAAGAATAGTTCCAAACATGTTGATCCCGAAGACCACCCAGATCAGCGCAATTGCAATGTCAATTGGCCACTCCAGCTCGGCATATTCCTTTCCTGATGTGAACCCCAATGGCAAAGTGATGGCTGCTGCCAAAATGATCGTCTGCCATCCCCAAAAATGTATTTTGCTCAGCAAATCACTAAACATACGCGCCTTGCACAATCGCTGGAGGGAATAATAAACGCCGGCAAAAATACCGTTTCCAACAAAAGCAAAAATTACAGCATTGGTGTGCAGTGGCCTTATCCTTCCGAAAGTGGTATACTGTAACCCGAAGTTAAGTTCTGGCCAAACAAATTGACAGGCTACCAGGAGCCCGACGGTCATTCCCACTACCCCAAAAATGGTGGTTGCAATCAGGAACATTCGAACGATAGAGTTGTCATAGTAAAAGGTTTCCAAACCCCTACTTGCTGACGTCTGCTCTCCGCTCGCGTTGGATAAAGTCGCTGTTGACATGATTAGATTGATTTAATTCTTCATCAAATAAGATTCTCACAGATGGAGTGTAATCATCGTCATATTGACCACTCCTGGAAGCCCATATAAAAGCAATTAGGAACCCTGTGGCTACTACCAGACTGAATCCGATTAATATGATAACTACACTCATAATTCTACCAGCAAGATTAAGTAGGTGTGCGAAAGATTATTATGAGGCTTTTCAGGCTAAAAGATGATTTTAATCAGTTCAGAATTTGGTTTAGGTCAAATCGAACCATTTCAATCAATCACGTTATTTGAATAATATCTAAATTTGATGAAGACCAGGCTTATTCATTTTTTAAATCGTTTCGAGATCGATAAGAAAATATGCGTGTACTTATTACCGGAGCCACAGGCTTTTTGGGCAGCAAAGTAGTTGAAGGTTTTGCCAGAAGTCCTGATTTCGATCAAATAGTAGCTACAGGAAGAATACTGGTCAGTGAAAGACGGGTTTTAGCAGATCATGTAACTTATAGACTTGGAGAGCTGTCTGATGCCGCTTTTGTTGGAAGGCTTTTCAGTGATCCAATAGACCTTGTGATCAATTGTGCGAGTTTATCCTCTCCATGGGGAAGCTATGCTGAATTTTACCAAGCTAACATTGTCTCTCAAAAATTACTCATTAAAGAAAGCGTAAAAGCTAGAGTGAAACGCTTCATTTATATCTCATCACCAAGTATCTATTTCAAATTCAAGGATCAGTTTGACGTAACTGAGGACACTCCGCTCCCTTCCAGAAAAGTGAACCACTATGCCAAAACCAAATTTGAAGCAGAGCAACTTCTGGACGAATCTGGCTTGAACTATATAACGTTACGTCCACGGGCTTTAGTTGGGGCCGGGGACACCGTAATCATGCCCAGATTGATTCGTTCCTATGAAAAAGGGAAACTAAAAATTATGGGTTCTGGGGAAAATTTGGTTGACCTAACCCCTGTTTCGAATATGGTTGATGCAATTCTACTCGCTTCACTGGCAGATGAGAACGCCTGCGGACAAGCTTACAACATCTCCAATGGTCAATCCATTAAGCTTTGGGAAGCCATTAATCAGATCTTATCCAAGGTTGGTTACAAACCAATCGAAAAGAAGATGCCGTACTGGCTGATGATGACCGTAGCCTGGTTCATGGAGATTTCTGCGAAATACCTAAATGGAAATGAGGAACCAGCACTTACCAGGTACTCTGTAGGGGTATTGGCTCACTCCTTTACACTGAACATCGATAAGGCACGGCAAAACCTCAACTATGCCCCAAGGCAAACCATAGAAGCAGCAATGCAGGAATTCGTTGACTGGTACAAACTATACAACAATGCTTAACGTGACTTTTGAGCTAAAATCAGCTGGTTACTGCATAGCCAGTAAATCACATGCGCTGCGCGGAGTACCTAAAAAGACAATAAAATTTTATGCCACCTACGCCTTGATCAGTCACCCCAGGCATGGTCACATACTATTCGATACTGGTTATACCACCAGGTTTTATCAATATACCAGGTCATTTCCATTTAGCATTTATGCCAAAGCAACCAGGGTATATGTGAAAGAAAAAAATCATGCAGTTGCCCAAATACAATCTCTTGGGATTGCCCCCGAAGAAATCAGGTATATCATTGTTTCTCATTTTCATGCAGATCATATTGGAGGGCTTCGGGATTTTCCCAATGCTAAATTTATTTGCTCCGAAGAAGCGTATGCAGACATAAAGGGTAAGCGTGGGTTTTCCGCCCTGAAACGTGGGTTCATTCCTGAGCTCATGCCGGAGAGTTTTGAACAGAGAACTCAAATGATCAATATTCAAAAATCAAATAATGAAGATCCGCACCTGGGTAAAATGTATGATCTGTTTGATGATGGGTCTATCCTTCTGTATCAGATAGAAGGACACGCCAAGGGGCAAATGGGTGCTTTGCTAAATACTGAAGGACATGACACTTTGCTGATAGCTGATGCAGCCTGGCTCAAAGAAAACTACACACAAATGCACCTCCCTTCCCCTATTGTACGTTTATTCTTTGACTCATGGGCCAATTTCAAAACAAGTCTGAAAAATGTCCACGATTTTCACAAAGCTCACCCCGATACCTTGATCATACCTTGCCATTGTGAAGCAACTTACCGGGAAGTGTCAAAAGACCTAACCAATGAAAACGGATAAACTACAAGTCCTTTACTGGTTTCTAAGACTTAGGTACTCGCGGTTGTTTAGCTCAAGCCACGTGAGTAAATCAAGATTGAAACGATGGCGAAAAACCCTTTCCAAATCGCCATTTTATAAAATCCACAGCATGGCTGATAAATTCCCATTAATGAACAAGCAATTGTTCATGGAGCATTTTGATGCAATAAACACCTTAGGTATCCAAAAAAAAGAGGCCCTGAAAGTAGCGCAGGAAAGTGAACGATCCAGGGACTTCTCGCCTACTATTGACAATATCAGCATTGGTCTTTCTTCTGGTACCAGTGGCAATAAAGGTATTTTTCTGACCAGCCCTTCTGAGAAGGCTATTTGGGTTGGTGCTGTCCTGGACAGGGTGATTGGCTTTAGTTTTAGAAAGAGGAAAGTAGCCTTTTTTCTAAGGGCTAACAATAACCTTTATGAATCCGTGAAGTCAAAATCACTGAGCTTCACCTTCTTTGATATCAAGAATGCTGTAGAAACTCATATTGCTCAATTGATCGATCTAGACCCGGACATCCTTGTTGCCCAGCCATCTGTATTGAACCAAATTGCAAAATTGTACCAGCAGCGAAATATCCCACCTGGATTTTCGAAAGTTATTTCAGTAGCTGAGGTATTGGAGGATGATCAAAA
Source organism: Marinoscillum sp. (assembly GCA_040218045.1). Lineage (GTDB taxonomy): Bacteria > Bacteroidota > Bacteroidia > Cytophagales > Cyclobacteriaceae > Marinoscillum. The sequence continues at coordinate 71,365 of JAVJQA010000044.1, read as the reverse complement.
AGAGTTTTTCAAAAGCGTGTTCAATTGCGAGATAGACCAGGTTTATCAATGTACGGAAGGATTTCTTGCCTATACATGCCGTAAAGGCCATCTTCACTTCAATGAAGACTGGTTGAAAATAGAAAAGCACTATTTGGACGAATCACGGTTCCATCCTATTATCACAGATTATCTGAGGTCCTCTCAACCCATTGTTCGCTATGAGCTCAATGACATCATTCATGAAGGGAAACCATGCACATGTGGTAGCAAATCAACTGTTATAGACAAAATTGAAGGACGATCCGATGATGTATTTTTATTCACTGCTGAGGGCAAAAATGTACTCATTTATCCTGATTTCATCAGACGTGCAGTCATCTCTGCTTCAGACGGGGTGATCAATTATTTTGTTCGGAAAACATCTAAAAGACATATTGAAGTGTCATTAGAAATAGCTGCCGATCATGACCCGGAAGAAGTGTTCTCACTTGTAAAACAAAATTTACTGGAAACTTTGAAAGCGTTCGGTATTGATGGTATAACCATTACACCAATTAACTATGAGCATGATTCAATGAGTAAATTTACCCGAATAAAAAATGACCACCTTGAGAACGTTTAACATCATAGGCGTTGGTAAATACTTACCCAAAAAGTCAGTTTCCAGTGTGGAAGTTGAATCGGAATTGCATTTACCACAAGGCTGGATCAATCAATATATCGGAGTGGATACAAGGTATATCGCAGAAACTGAGTCCAATGCTGAAATGGGTGCAAATGCACTTCAGGCTGCATTAAACTCTGCAGGTTTAAATATTGAAGCTATTGATTGTCTCATTTCTGGCGCAGCTACTTTCGATCATGTCATCCCCAATCGATCGGCACTCATCAAGGCAGAATTTACCCAGGCAGAATCACTGGATTTTCCATGCATTGATATCAATACTGTCTGTACAAGCTTTATCACTGCTTTGGATTACGCCTCGTTACTGATTGATTCCGGCGCTTATAAAACAATAGCTATCGTAACATCAGAAATTAGCTCTAAGGGCCTCGACCCTCAAAGCACTGAGACATACTGTCTATTCGGTGATTGTGCTACAGCCATCATCATTACTCAGGCACCATCCGGAGGATTGATCAAACACGTATTGAAGACTTACTCTGAAGGAGCTCGCAACACGATCATAGAAGGTGGAGGAAATAAATACCATCCTAAGGATTATCCGTATACTCCTTCAATGTATAGTTTTAAAATGGACGGAAAAAAGTTACTCAGACTCGCCAATCAACATTTGGAAGTATTTATATCTGATTTTTTCGAAACCGTTCCTGGTGGTATGGAGGAAGTAACTTGGATTGTGCCACATCAGGCAAGTAAACTGGGGTTGAAAATGCTCAAAACCATGAAAGGAGTATCACCAGAAAAGGTCATTGATCAGCTGACTCAATATGGGAACTGTATCGCTGCTTCCATTCCCCTGGCACTCATAACAAGTATTGAGGAAAAGAAGATCAAAGAAAATGACACGTGCTTTCTGATTGGCACTGCGGCAGGTATGTCTATCAGTGGATTGTTACTTAAATACACGTCATCATGAGTTTGGTCATAGCCAATGCACTCCTACTGATCCTCGTTCTGGTTGAACTGATGGTGATCGCTTTTCATAAAAAAGAAGCCATTCCCTGGAGAGAAGTGATATTCAATCTCAATTCAGGCCATATCCTTATGTGGATTTTTAGAGGATTAGAGGTGGCAATTTTTCACATGATCTCCACTCAGTTTGGTTTTGGAATTGTGGATAACTGGAACTACCTCGCCATTTGGGTCTTCACTTTTTTCGCATGGGACTTTTGCTTTTACTGGCTTCACCGTATTCATCACCAGCTTCGGTTTCTATGGGCAGTACATGTGGTTCATCATGAAGGTGAGCATTATGGACTTTCATTAGGCATCAGAAATTCCTGGTATTCTTCGCTCACATCGATCCCGTTCTTTATTGTACTGGCACTCATGAGTGTTCCGGTTGAGATCTTTCTAACCACGTCCAGCATTCATTATTTCATCCAGTTCTATAACCACAACAACATTGTACGTAAAAGTGGATTTCTGGAAAAGATTCTGATCACCCCATCCCACCACCGGGTTCACCATGGTCTGAACGATGAATATGTTGACCGGAATTTTGGAGGAACTTTTGTTTTTTGGGACAAACTATTTGGCACTTTTCAGGAAGAAATGGAAGCTGTTCCTGTGCAGTTTGGCACAAGGGATAATTCAAGATCAACTGATATTATCAAGGCCAACAACCTCCCTTTTATCAAGCTCTTTAGAAAATTTAAACCTGACACGCCAACCCCGGCTTTCTCACTAAACCAGTACTTCATTGCAGTTGGAGGTGTGTTGTTATTCCTGCTTTTGCTTTACTACATCTTCCAGGAAAACACCTGGGATATTGAGATGAAAGCCCAGCTTTTTGTTCTGGTATTTATGGGAACAATCGCAAACGGAGGATTATCTGAAGGCCGTAACTGGGGAGTCATTTTGTGGAGCATACTTTTCATTACGCTTGGCCCTCTTTTTATTTATTTCAATGAATTAAACGACCTCAGGATCATAGTTCCATTAGCTGCATTATCATTACATGCTGTATCATGTTTGGTGTACTTGGGCAAATCCTCTGCACGCAAACTAGCCCCACCTAATAAACCCATTTAACATTAAGGCTCAAAAGCCTGATTGTCAACACGATAAACCCAACCACTGTAACAGAACTTATAGGCATTAATATGGCCGAAACCACCGGTGTAAGGTTACCTGATATGGCAAAAGATAACCCAACAATGTTGTAAAGAAAGGAGATTATAAAAGCAGCAATTACAACTCTTCTTACGCCTTTTGAAAACTTCAGAACAGCTCCAAGAGAAGGTATTTTATCTGCCTCCATTATGGCATCACATCCAGGACTAAATTGATGAATGTCTTCACTCACAGCCACTCCAACTGTAGCAGTTTTAAGCGCCCCAGCATCATTCAACCCATCTCCTATCATAAGGGTTGGTTCGTTGAGGGTCTGCACGTACTTTAACTTATCATTGGGTTTTTGATTGAACTTGAGCACATCAAGATATGGCCCCAAAGTGCTAAGCTCTGTGTCAGTATCTCCGGAAAGCAAATGAAGTTTGAAAGTGGACCGCAACGATTTCAATGTTTTGAAAATTCCTGACCGATACTGGGCACGGATTTGGAAGTATCCAAGTAGCTTCCCGTCAATGGTTGCATATACTCGTGATTCGTGCAGTGTTTCTATTTGATCAGCACCGACCCACTCCGCAGAACCAATTTTTACCTCAACGCCTCCAACTTCCGAAACTATTCCTTTACCTACTTCTTCATGAAATTCAGTAATTGACTGTTTGCTAACCTCCGAGCTCAAGCTTCCCACAATCAGTTTGCTTAATGGATGAGCTGAGTTTCCACAAACTGTTTTGATGATTGAGATTTGCTTATCAGAAAGGTTTCTACCAATAAAAATCACACTGGAAGGATCATTTTTAGTCAGTGTACCCGTTTTATCAAAAATCAATTCCTTGATGTTTGAAAGTTTCTCGAGTACCTCAGCATTTTTCAAATACAAACCATGATGTCCTAAGATGCGCATACCATGACCGAGTGCAAAAGGTAATGCCAGAGCCAGTGCACACGGACATGCTACAATCAAAACGGACGCAACAGTGTCCCAAATTCTGGAAGGGTCAACCATATACCAAAAGGCACCAGTGCCCACAGCCAGCAATACAATGATCACCGTAAAGTATCTGCTCACACGATCTATCAAAGTTTTGTGTGTTGCCTTCACAGATGCCTCACTATTCCACATTTGGGTGAGTTCACTATTATTTACATCATGTTGGATCAATAGCGATATTTGCCCACCAACCTGTCTGCCTCCAGCATAAACCTTATCCCCTGGAAACTTCTCAACCAAACCAGACTCTCCGGTCACAAAGCTGTAGTCTATTCGTGCTTTGCCAGCGTACAAAATTGAATCCGCGGGGATCAACTCCTGGTTGTGAATCACTACTTCATCCCCTACTCGCAGGTCTTTCAGCATAACCTGATCTTCGTGTTGGCCTCTTAACCTGGTGATGGATATGGGGAAATAGGACTTATAATCCCGATCAAAAGATAAAGACTGATAAGACTTTGCCTGGTACCATTTGCCGATCAAAAGAAAGAAAATCAAACCATTGAGAGAATCAATATAACCCGGCCCAACAGCCCAAAATACCTCATAAATACTTCTGAAAAATAAAGTTAGAATACCCAGTGTAATGGGCACGTCAATATTTAAATATTGGTGTTTGATACCAATAACTGCACTTTTATAGTAATCCTTCGCCGCATATACCACTACAGGGAGAGACAAGCCAAGATTTATCCAACCAAATAGTTGTTTGAATTGCTGTTCAAATTGAAAATCAGCATCAAGGTATTCTGGCAGGCTAATCAGCATACTGTTCCCAAAACAGAAACCCGCCACAGCTATTTTCATGCCCAAACCAGTGCTGTTTTTCTTTGGCTTATCACCTCTGGAATCCAGACTGATGCTGGGTGGATACCCTAATGACGCCAGGATTATTGCCACAGATTTGAGGTCAATTTCTGCACCAAAAGTGATTGTAATTTCCTTCTTGATGAAGTTGACCTCCGCTTTCCAAATCCTGGGATCCAGCTTGGGAAGATGCTCCAGCAAATAGATACATGAACTACAATGGATTCCTGGCAGGTTTAGTTTGATAATGGTTCGCTCGCCATCCTGAAATTTCAGAAGTTCATCTACAATCTCTGGGTTATCAAGATATGCGTACTTTTTAATTAAGGAAGATTGGTCTGAAACCTTTTCTGCCCTGAGTTCGGAATTCGCATAATAGTTGTCAAGTTCACTACCAGAAATCAATTCATATACAGCCTTACAGCCATGGCAACAAAAAGACTTGTCCTGGTAAACAATCTGATCTTCAGAGCACAAATCGCCACAGTGATAGCACTTTTGCTCGATTTGACAAGTATTAATCATATACTCTTAAGAATTTACGGGAGTTATTACAGATATTTCGTTTGGAACAATCAATACTGGCACCTGGCATTGACTGATCACTCGACCTGTATTACTGCCTGGTTGATTGTCCTGACCATGACTATTAACTCCCATAATCACAAGATCATAGTCATGTTTCTTAATATGCCTCGAAATTTCCCTTGACACTGTTCCTTTAGTTACCTCAAATTCTAACGTTACATTGTTTTCTTTAGCCAAGTCACCAAAAAAGTTCAACATTTGACTCTTAACAACTTCTTGAGCTGCCTTTTCTTGATCGTTTTCTCTATCGGAAATACCAATAAATTTGGCCGCTGATGGATAGACATGGAATAGTGTTAACCTGACAGCTTTATCACTTGCCAGGCTTACACCAAGCTCAACCGCCTTCCAGGCAACTAATGAAAAGTCTGTTGGGATGAGTATATGGTTAAAAGTCTGCATTTCAAGATTGTCTATATACAAAACTAAATACAGCATGTAGCGTGAATTCTGACACTGATCAGTTGAAAAACTGAAAAATATCATGTTTCTTTCAGGTAAATTCTACTCTTACAAAATACTACCCTTACCAATCGATGAGTAATTCAGAAGTTACTAGTGAATATTTGATGTCAGAAAGTGGGCTGGATCTTCTGAACAAGATTTTTCTTAGTGCTGGCGAGGGAATTATTATCGTTAACGGAGATGGGGAGATCATCATGGCCAATAGGCGAGCAGAGGAGCTTTTTGGATATGACGAAAAAGCCTTGCTTGGCAAAGTAATAGAAAAACTAATTCCCAAAGAATATAGAAAAAATCACGTAAGCCATCGCACCAAATATGTCCAACATCCTGTTTCAAGACCAATGGGTACCGGTCTGGATCTTGTTGGTTTGAAAAAGTCAGGAGAAACATTCCCTCTTGAGGTAAGCCTGAGCTTTATCACTCATAACAATCAGAAATTGGTTGTCGCCTTCATTACTGATATTACTTCTCGTAAAGACGCAGAAGCAGCAATTATTGCCGGTCGAAAAAAACTTGAGGATTATGCACATGATTTGGAGACTAAAGTAAAAGCCAGGACCAAAGAGTTAGAGCATCTCAATTTAGGACTCCAAAGCCAAATCAGAGAAAGGAAATTGGCCGAAAAAGCCTTAAAAGAAAGCCTTGAAGAAGTTCAAAAAGCAGAAAAGGAAATCCTTAAATCACTGGAAAAAGAAAAAGAGCTGAATGAATTGAAATCAAGGTTTATATCAATGGCCAGTCATGAATTTCGCACACCTCTTACCACAATTCTCTCTTCAGCAAACCTGATCGGTCGATATACTGAAAACGAACAACAAGACAAACGGGATAAGCATATCAGTAGAATCGTTGTATCTGTCCAGAACCTAACCAACATTCTGAATGATTTCCTATCATTGGACAAACTGGAAAGTGGTGCGATCACTTTAAAGATCACCAATTTTTCATTCAAGGAGCTGATCTATGAAATCAAAGAGTCCATGGATCTCATGTTGAAGAAAGACCAATCACTCCTTATCAATATCTCCAATGAAATCGAGACCATCATGTCAGATGCTCATTTGGTAAAAAATGTTATCCTCAACTTACTATCAAATGCTATAAAGTACTCCTTTGATAATGGTAAAGTTGAATTAAAAGCAAGCTTGCTAGGTAATAAGACAATTGAAATTACAGTCAGAGATCAGGGTATTGGAATACCTGCGAAGGATCAAAAAAATCTATTTCAACGATTCTATAGAGCTGAGAACGCCACAAATATACAGGGAACCGGTCTGGGATTGAATATTGTGAAAAGATACCTGGACTTGCTTGATGGATCCATCAATTTCAAAAGCGAAGAAGGAAGTGGAAGTGAGTTTATAGTGACATTCCCAATTGAATACTAAGAAAACCCATCATGAAAAAAAAGATTCTAATTATAGAAGATCAATTAGAAGTACGTGAAAACATTGAAGAACTACTTCAACTATCTAATTATGATACCATTACGGCCATAAATGGAAAAGAAGGAGTTAAGCTGGCCCTTCATCATCAACCAGACCTGATCCTGTGTGACATTATGATGCCTGAAATGGACGGGTTTGAAGTTCTCTACCTACTTGGGAAAAACCCTGGTTCCGCGTCAATCCCATTCATATTTCTCACTGCAAAAGCTGAGAAATCCGATTTCAGAAAAGGAATGAACCTCGGTGCTGATGATTATATCACCAAACCCTTTGAAGAGATGGAATTACTCGACGCAGTGGAACGACGACTCAACAAGTTCCATAAACTCTCTTCTCAAAATGAGCTTTCTGATTTTTTACAGCATGCAAGGAATTATGCGGAGCTCGAAAACCTGGAAAGCACCAGTAAAACCCGAAAGTTCAAAAAGAAAGACATACTCTATCGCCAGGGGGATTTTGCTTCTTATGCCTATAAGATCAAAACAGGTAAAGTCAAGGTTTATCAGATCAATACTGATGGCAAAGAGTTCATCATAGATATTCTTACAGATGGGTCTTTCCTTGGTGAAAAAGCCCTGATCCAAGACTCTGACAGAACAGAATTTGCACAAGCCCTGGAAGATACGGAAGTCATCCTCATACCCCGAAAAGAGTTTCAGGACCTGGTTTTTCAAAACCGGGAAGTCTCAGGACAATTTATCAAGATGCTTTCCAAAAACCTGATTGATAAAGAATCAAGCTTGATGGAAATGGCCTACGATACGGTGAGGAAAAGAACAGCCGATTCGCTAATGAAACTTTATGCTACATACGGCGCTGTAGAAAACACCAAGTTTGATGTCTCCCGGGCCGATCTGGCAAGCATGGTAGGCACCGCTACTGAGTCTGTGATCAGGATGCTTTCAGAATTCAAAAAAGATGGATATATCAAAATAGAAGGCAGTACCATATACATTCTTGAGCCTGAAAAACTAGGAGCTGTAAGGTTTTAAGTCAGTAAGGACATTGACAAATATCATATGATGGCTGGAGCCATGTCAGTTTCTTTGTTTCATGGAGAACCTGATCAGAAAATACAATGTACCCGGCCCCAGATATACGAGTTACCCAACAGTTCCTTTCTGGGAGTCTGATGAGCATACCCAACCTCAATGGATTCAATCTATAAAAGATGGTTTTTGGAGAAGCGGTAAGGAAATCAGCATTTATATTCATTTGCCCTTTTGTGAAAGCCTCTGCACCTACTGTGGCTGCACGACAAGAATCACCAAAAATCATGAGGTAGAGCCCAGATACATTAGCTACCTCCTGAAAGAATGGCGAATGTATCTGGCAACCTTTGGTAGTCAGCCAATCATTAAAGAGATTCACCTGGGAGGCGGCACTCCTACTTTCTTTTCTCCTAAAAATCTTAAGAAATTAGTTGACGGATTGCTTGATGGAGCTACTCTGGCCGAGAACTTTGAGTTTGGATTCGAAGGTCACCCCAACAACACCACCGAAGAACACCTGAAAACCTTGAGTGGTTTAGGTTTCAAAAGAATTAGTCTGGGAATCCAGGATTTTGATCCGGAAGTACAGAAAACTATCAATCGCGTTCAAAACTATGCACAGGTTCAAAAAGTAACTGACCTGGCCAGGAAACATGGATTCACCAGCATCAATTTTGATCTCATCTATGGACTGCCCAAACAAAACGAGGTTACCCTTGCTGACACTATCGAAAAGACAATCGCGCTGCAACCCTCAAGAATTGCCTTTTACGGATATGCGCATGTCCCCTGGGTAAAGGCTGCTCAGACTTCTTTTGAACAATTTTTACCAAATCCGGAAGAACGGTCTTCACTTTATAGACTTGGAAAGCGCATGTTTGGAGCCGCAGGATACAATGATATAGGTATGGATCATTTTGCTACATCCACCGATCGGCTCTATGAAGCCTATGACCGGGGAATGTTACACCGAAACTTCATGGGTTACACAACCCAGGACACTGACTTACTGATCGGTCTGGGTATGAGCTCTATCAGTGATAGCTGGACTGCTTTCAGCCAAAACCAAAAAATGATTTCTAAATATTACGAAAAACTTGACCAAAATGAGTTTCCAATTATGAAAGGTCATCAATTGACTCATGAGGATTTGCGCATAAGGAGACACATTCTAAATCTCATGTGCCGATTCGAAACATCATGGTCAAGCTCTGAATTACTCGAAATCGGTATCGGTTTCAATGTTGATCTTCTTAACGAATTGGAAATGGATGGACTTATCACCTGGAGTGAAGAAAAAATTACTGTCACTCCTACTGGACGCCCTTTCATTCGCAACATCTGCATGGCATTAGATACCCGACTGTGGAACCATCAGAAGATCACCCGTTTTAGTCAGACCGTTTAAAAACGAGAATTCTGTTCCTTTTAAGCCACCTACCTAGGTGGTTTTTTTATGCTTTGTGCGGTATTCATTCAAATACATTTGCTCGAATTGCTCCGGTCATTTATCTTGATGCTGATGCTTAGAATACTCCTTATATTCAGTCTTTGTTTCGGAATTGCCTCAACAGCTTTTACACAGAGCTCAGTGGAGCATCACGTAAAAGTAAGGTCAAGCGAGTTTCTAATCCACGGAAGCACCAACGTATCAGATTATCATTGTAAGCTCCAGGAATCGACCAATACTGACTCTCTAAACATCAAAAGATGGTGGTCTAACAAGACAATTACTTTTCAGGGCTTAGTGCTACAATACAGGGTTAATCAATTTGATTGTGGTCTGGAGCTGATGAACCAGGACTTACAGGTGCTGCTGAAGAGTGCTACCTACCCATATCTTTCATTACAAATCAATTCTATACGGATCAAAGAAGGGAAACAGCAAATAGAAGAGCTATTGGTAAGCTCAGATGTCACGGTCAATCTCGCAGGATCTACCAAAAATGTCTCACCCATTCAGGGCAAAGTTATCAACCATTCAGAATCAATGTTGACATTAAAGGGAAAGACAACATTAGTCATGGAAGACTTTGGGATTGAACCACCAGTGAAATTCTTTGGAATGGTCAAAGTGGAAAGTGAGTTGGTGGTAGAATTCTCAATCACGATGGAAGTAACGGATCTTAAATAAAAGAACCGCCCAATCAACCCGAAGGTTAACTGAGCGGCCTCTCAACTAAACAGGACTTCCCCTATTAGAATCCTATTGCAGCTTCAATCATGATACCGTCAAATTGTGCTCCTTGATAGAAAGTGCCATCATTTGCTGCACCGCCATAAGTCTGTTTCACATATTCTAATTTGGCAAGTACATTTTTGGTAAGAAACCAGCCTCCACCGACGTTTAATCGATTGATATCCGTAGTTGCTGCTGCATCTGAAACTTTACCACTTACTGTATTATATCTGCCGCCAAGGTACCATTGCTCTTCCCCACCAAATCGGTAAAGTGCTTCTGCTCCTACTTGGGTGAACCCACCACCAACTTCACTATTACCATTGTTGATCACTTCGAAGACTCCAAATACTTCCAATCCCTGGAACTTCACGAACGGATTGATTTGAAAAGCATTGAGGTTGCCAAACTTTGGATTAAACCTTCCAGAAAAATCACTACCATCAATTACTGCATAGTATCTGGATCCTGCTCTGTCACCACCAAATATGTAGTCACGGGTGCTCTTCTCTGTACTGTTGTAAAAGGATCCTGTAAGTCTCAATCTCAGGTCGTCATTGATTTGTTTATCATAACCTAATTTACCAAAGAACACAAACCCATCGTCGCCAGGTAGAGGACTCTGATTCAACCGGCCATTAGTTGCCCCAACTACCGCGATCAATCCATTGTTCTGGATGGTCACTTCTGCATAAGGTTCTGTGGTGAAAGAATCCATGATATAGTTCCCTACAAATGGATTGTATATGGCACGGGCATTATCTGTACGTCTGAAATGAGCATCACCATAATTGATTTCATCCATACCAAACCTAAAAGTTGCCACATTCATGAACCCACTAAGCAGGCCTGGAGAGATAAAGTCCAGTTTATCTATTTGGATATACCCACCTTTCACATATGCTTCAGTGTGGTGCCTGGAAGACAAGTAGGTTCTCATATGCAATCTCATACCATCAGCTAGCTGTACATCTATGTTTAAGTTAGCAGTAGGAAGGTTGAAATTGTTAGCAAGTTTTGTAAGAGAATCACCAGAGTTGGTCTGACTTAACCCCTGAAATTGAAGGGCAAAATCCCCACCCAATCTTACTTTTAAACCATCAAATGGAACATCGTTTTCTTTGGGTGTTTCAAATACGTTCAACCCATCTTTGTCATTTGATCTGAAGTATTGAAGCTCTGGTTGTTGAGCGTAAGTCACTGCGGCTGCCATCATGGCCAGCACCGCTAAAAACACTGATTTTAAATTGAAATTCTTCATGATATTAAGCTTTAGTCGCTGATTTATTTGTTGAGTAATAATTGATATTCTATTGTTACTTCCGCGCCGGTAGTAAGGGTGCCAAACATTGCTGTAGGGGGCTCAATACCGAATTCGGCCATATTCACATTTACTTTACCTGTCACCTTCAATGAACCATCTGTCATTGTGCTGGTAGCAGCCTGGAGAGGTATTGGTTTTGTGACTCCTGCCAACGTCAATTGTCCGGTACCTTTTATTGTGCCATTTTGAATGGGTAGCGTACTGGCTGTAAACTTGATCGTCGGATGAGTTTTTGCCCCTAGCGCTTCGTAGGTTTTATCATCCATGATGGATTTGCCACTTTTTATGGATTGGGTATTCACTACTACTTCCAGTCCGGTAATGGAGTTATCATTGATCACTCCGGCTACTGTAAACTTCTCGACATGAGAAGTCCAGTCATGAACAGAGGACGTGCCGTGGATATCCATGATGCTATTACTTGCATCGGCCATAAATGACCACTGGTTGCCTGTAAGTACCAGTGCGAAAATCGCTGAAATTAAAAGTTTCATATGCATTTATTGTTTAGTTGATAATGCTAAGGTAGGCTGGGGCTATAAGCTGTATTATGACCTAAGGAGGCTTCATGGATGATTGATATCATCTCAAAAATTGAGCGATGATTGCTCGGCTTATGACTAAAGTCATGTAGCCATGTTAGCCTTATAAAAGCTGTCAAAAACATACATTATCAACAAAAAAGGTCAACTCCGAGAGCTGACCTTTTTAGTCATTACCATACTTATTTGGGAGTTAAAAATCCTTGAACCGGTCAAAAGCATCTCGCTCCAATTGCTCTCTGTGATTCGGGTGCGCGATATTAATCAATGACCTGGCGCGTTCTCTCAATGATTTACCATAGAGATCAGCCACACCATATTCGGTTACTACATAGTGAACATGAGCCCGGGTGGTTACCACTCCCGCTCCTTGTTTCAAAAAGGATGAAATCTTAGACTCTCCTCTGTGGGTAACAGATGATAGTGCAATGATCGGTTTTCCTCCTGGAGACAATGATGCTCCACGAATAAAATCCATCTGGCCTCCTACTCCTGAGTAAATTTTAGTGCCTATAGAATCAGCACTTACCTGACCAGTAATATCCACTTCAATAGCACTGTTGATACTGATCATATTGGGCAGTCTTCGAATCACTGCTGTGTCATTCACATATTGTATATCCAGCATTCTGATGATTGGATTATCATCTACAAAATCATAGAGCTTTCTTGACCCAACGATAAAACCTGCAACTATTACATCTTTATGTTTTGGTTTGAACCGGTTATTGATAATTCCTTTTTCCACAAGAGGAATCACGCCATCTGAAAACATCTCTGTGTGTACTCCGAGATCTTTATGGTTATGAAGACAACCTAAAACAGCATCTGGAATAGCTCCAATACCCATCTGTAGCGTAGCCCGATCAGGAATCATATCAGCAACAAACTTGCCTATAAGTGATTCCTCCTCAGTTAAGGCATGAGGTTTCAACTCTGGCAGTGCTTCATCCACTTCACAGAAAGCATCAAATCTGCTGATGTGGATCAATCCGTCTCCGTGTGTGCGGGGCATTTGTGGATTTATCTGGGCGATTACAACTTTGGCAGTATCTACAGCTGCCTTACTGGCATCTACAGAAACACCCATGGAGCAATACCCGTGCTGATCAGGAGGAGAAACATGAACAAGAACCACATCTATTGGAATCACTCCATTACGAATCATTAATGGGATCTCACTCAGGAAGCTTGGAATGTAATCAGCTTGACCATTGTTAGTTGCATTTCTGCAATTGGATCCTACAAAGAATGACTTGACATGAAAGCTCTCCTGGTAATCAGGGTTGGTATAAGGAGCATCACCTTCCGTATGTAGATGATAAATCCTAACCCCCCTGAGTTCATCATGACGCCCTGTAAGCGCATTAACCAGCACATTTGGCGTAGCTGCGGCCGTTTGAATGAAAACACTTTGTCCTGATTTGATTAGCTGAACTGCCTGAGTTGGGGTTACTGAATTTTTCATGTGGCAAAAATCATCTGTTAAACTGGTTTGATAGCTGACTAAAAAGAGGTCAACTCATGATTTTTATCAATCATCTACCCTCTCTTAACACAAAGTTGATTGGTAATGTTAGCCATTGTCTCACAGTTCTTCCTCTTTGTTTTGCAGGATTCCATTTAGGAGAATTTTCAAGAACACGAGCGGCTTCCTCGTCACAACCGGCTCCTATCCCTTTGATTACTGTCACTTGCGTAAGACTCCCATCCCTTTCCACCACGAACTTGACAAACACACGTCCGCTTACATTAAGGCGCATAGCACCCTCTGGATATACAATATTCTGAGCGACATATTTATAGAATTCACTGATTCCTCCCGGAAAATTGGCTTGATCTTCAACTATCAGGAATATTTCCTCAACTTTTTCCTCTTCCATTTCTTCTCCAAAATCCTCATAGATGGTCTCCTCTACGGCCATGTTTTCAGTAATTTCTACATCAAGACTTATTTTGATTTCCTCAACCACAACCTGATCTGCTGCTTCCTTCAAGGTAAAAACTTCCAGCTTTTTCATTGGAGGCGGAGGAGGTTGCTGTGTACTCAAAGGAACATCAAGTATTTCTTCAAATGATTGATCCAAAGTGCCTAGATCAACCATTTCCCGGTTATATGTTTTCCAATTAAATACCAAAATGACCAACAAAAGACTTACCGAAAGTCCAATAAAGAAAAACAGGGGCCTTCGCTCTTGATTCAACTGAGCCCTTGAGTTTTTAATATCCATTAAGTCTTCGTACAATTCCCTACTTATTGGTTTTGCTCGTAAGACTTTATTTGCCCGAACGCTTTCCTGAAGATCGGTATCCCTGAGTTGAAAATTGAAAATTGTTGAAGGTGTGATCGTTTTCATGACCATGCTGTTTAGTTGTACTAAAGATGGTTAGATCACTAGTACTATAACATGACATTGGTCAATTTCAATCATGAATGATCTCAGCTCATTCCGAATGTCCTACCTTCTTCTTGATTTGTTTCCCCGATAACTATTCCCTTTACGGAAATTTCTCTTTTGACCTGATCGCTGTTCCCTTGGTTCAGGTTTCTCTTTAGGTTCACCTCCTGGCGTATGCTCAAATCCAGCCAGTGTGGACATACTGATTCGCGTAGCAAGTAGTTTTTCTATGCTGTTGACATACTCTACCTCATCTGCTGACACAAGTGAAATAGCTTCTCCTCCAGCACCTGCTCTACCAGTCCTGCCGATTCGATGTACATAATCTTCCGGCACATTGGGTAATTCGAAATTGATAACATGTGGTAAAAGCGGAATATCCAAACCTCTCGAAGCAATATCTGTCGCCACCAACACTTTTACAGATCCTTCTTTAAAACCAGCAAGTGCTTTGGTTCGGGCACCTTGTGTCTTATTACCATGGATCGCGGCAGCTTCTATATTCGCACTGATCAGTTTCTTCACCAGCTTATTAGCCCCATGCTTGGTCCTGTTGAAAACCAATACCTGCTGCCAGTCACCTTCCTCTATCATGCTAATTAAAGCCTGAACTTTCTTATTTTTATCTGTTCGATAAAAGGTTTGTTTGACCGTTTCAGCAGTGGTGTTATCAGGTGTGGCTTCAACGATCACAGGTTCATAAAGGATGCCTTTGGCCAGTGATTTGATTTCTTTTGAGAAAGTAGCAGAAAACAGCAGGTTTTGTCTTCGCTTTGGCAGGAACTCCATGATTTTCTTGATGTCCCGGACGAATCCCATGTCGAGCATTCTGTCGGCTTCATCCAGCACCAGAAATTTTACCTGTGAAAGTGTCATTGCCTTTTGCTGATAAAGGTCCAACAATCTGCCCGGTGTTGCCACCAGTATGTCTACTCCACTTCTCAGTGCCCTGATTTGTGGGTTGGCGTTTACCCCACCAAAAATGACAGTACTTTTCAAATTAAGGAATTCACTATAGGACTTCACATCCTCGTATACCTGTGCTGCCAACTCCCTGGTGGGAGTTAATATAAGTGCCTGTACATAGGGTTTTCCCTGCTGTGGTTGCTCTGCCAATAGCTGAAGCATTGGCAATGCAAAACCTGCGGTCTTTCCCGTACCTGTTTGCGCGGATGCCAACACATCCTTTTTCTTTAAAACTACCGGGATCACTTTCTCCTGAATTGGAGATGGTGTGGAATATCCTTTTTTGCTAATTGCTTTTAGCAGGGCATCAGATAGGCCCAAAGATTGAAATGACATAAATATTTGGTTTTGAGATCACGAATCAACTCCAAACGTCACCTCCTTTGAGGGCGCAAGTTACAGCTAATTAGTTCCTAATCATTTAATACAACCAGATTAATTATTTTAATGATTTGATTGAAAATCTGTTAGCGGTTTTTCTGGGGATTTACTTTCTTTAAGGCCGTGAATTCATCGGAGATATTTAAGCGTTTTGTTCCCGCTGAGTCGGTAGATTATTGTGTGAAGCTTTGGGATTATTTTGGATTTGAATTTAAAATCAAAAAAAGCCGACAAACCAAACTTGGAGACTACAGGTTTACTCCAAAGCTCAAACGACACACGATCACTATCAACAACGACCTCAACCCCTTTTCATTCCTTGTCACCTATCTACATGAAGTGGCGCATCTGGTGACTTTTGATGAGCATGGACGAAAAGCAGCTCCACATGGCACTGAGTGGAAGCATAATTTTAAACGAGTAGCTCAGCCCGTACTTAATGACAAAGTATTCCCTCTACCTGTGCTCTTGGCACTTAATAATTATTTCAAGAACCCCAAAGCGGCGAGCTGCTCTGATCCTGTGCTCTACAATATCCTCAAACAGTTTGACGAACCCACTGATCTAATTCCACTTAGCCAGGTAAAAACTGGCCAAACGTTTGACTTTCAAGGTAAAAACTATGTAAAACTGGAAAAGAAACGGTCCAGAAGTGTCTGCCAGGAAGTGATGTCCAGAAGAAAATACCTCATCTCAGAGATCGCCCGTGTAAAGCTAATTGTTCAGGAATGATATATTCGGGTTATTCAATGTGAGCCAATGATCCTTCACAAAACCTTGGTGTTTGATTCCCATATCATTTGGTCTGTCAATGGTATTGGGTTATATTGTCGCTCATCATTGGTTAGTCAACTTTGTATTCAACTATAAATGGGCCTGCAATTGCGATCATTATGAAGGCATTGAGGAGCGAATAAGTGTAATTATTTGAATGTATTGTTGGATTTATTAATTGTGTGCTGATGATTTTGTAAATTGTAGTCAAAATACCAGCATGTCCAATTCCATATCTATTTACAACTTTAAAGGAGGCGTTGGCAAGACAACCACGGCAATTAATCTTGGCATTAGCTGGTCCAAGTCCTTTAAAGTATTGCTTATTGATTTTGATCCGCAATGCAACCTCACAAATTCTATTGGACAAGGGATCAAAAAACCAAGCATTTATGATTATCTAAAAAAGGTATTGCATGACCATAATGTTAATCCCGATCCGATAGAAATCACACCCTATCTTCACCTGGTCCCGGGAGACCTGGAGATGACACAGATAGAATCCAATAATCAGTTTATTTCGTTTGGCCATTCGATGATTTCCAAACTTCTAATGCATTTTAGAAATGACTATGATTTCATTATTATGGACTGTCCTACCAACTTTGGAGTTTTGGTGAAATCAGTAATCGGAAGTTCAAAAAATATCCTCATTCCAGCTATTGCTGACAATTTCTCCATGACTGGTGTCCAAACTTTGATGACTTACCTGGCAGCCACCAACAATCCTTCCCTGAACATTCTCGGTGTATTTTTCAATATGTACAATGGAAATCTCAAAATCACCAAACAGAAATTTGATGAAGCAAAAGAGAAATTCGGTTCGTTGATTCTGGACTGTACGGTAAGGCGGTCAATCAAAGTAACTGAGTCCAACGACATTGGAGCAGCAATCAATGATCACGACCCTGAAAATTCGGCAGCAATTGATTTTTCACAGTTAAGCGACGAATTGCTCGCAAAATTCCACAGCCAGACCATCAATAAGGATTTTGTGATCCCTGACTTACTTGAAAAAATAAGGATCTAAAGGCTCAACCTACGCTGCATCAAGCTTGAAATAGCTTTATAAAGAGCCATAGGACTCAATGTCCTCCAGTTAACTACCTGAAGCCGACCACCAAAGTTGATGTATTGATCGATCTCATAGTGGCTCATTTCATGCTCAACAAAATCCCTGAAATTCAAAGCAACGATCCAGCCATCTTCTACTTCCTCAAACCATTCTTCATAGTAGCTATCATCACTGCCATGAAAATTGAGGATATTCTCGCCAATAAGGATGAATTTGTTGATGCCATTGGCCAGCATGTGCTCCAGTATATTGCGCTTGAGGTGCATGATGTCGTTGTTGATAGCATCATTCCACTCACCAATCAACTCAATAACAATGAAACCCTCTTCATAATTGGCATAAAGTGCCTTCATGTAGAGGGTTTCCGATCCGAAATAATCCCATCCCGGATCAATAAAGTACCCATAAATATTTTCAGAGTATAAGTCATAGTTATACTCCTTTCCATAAAACGGAGAACGATTGTCCTCGCTCGCTTCGTAGTGAGCCTGCCATCCGTAATATGGTTCTATTTGATGCATATTTTAACTAAAAATCCCTCCCCTTTTAGAAAGTAATTCAACGGCTATTTCATTATTAATTGTGATGAAAATATTTTTTCGGATGTTTCAACTGTGACTAAATATATACCTGGTTTAAGTTCATCAACGTTGACTACTCTATCAGATTCTATTTTTTTGTTAAAAATCTTTACTCCTTTATTATCAAAAATACTAATGGTCACTACATTAGTTTTTAAGCCGTTAAAGGATATATTTTCAGTAGTAGGATTAGGATAAATAACAAAAGATGAGTTCTGGGAAGCAGATAAAGTAATGGGATTCAAAACAAGATCTTCAGAACCGTTAACAAATATCTCATAATCATTATTTGATTGTCCCAAATAGCCTTTAACTGTAATCATTACTTTAGGGATATCGCTTCCAATCAAGGGATGGTCATTAGATCCAATTCTAAACGAGGCTTCAACTGTTCCATCACTCAAAGTATAGTTTCCAACTTGGAACTTACCAGACTCCAGAATTTTCAAATCTACTAATTCAATTAATTCGGACTCAAACTCCTCTCCTAAATTTTCAAGTAAAATTGGTTGATAATTAGGGAGTTCATTCTCCTTATTAAGCAGTTTCACAATAGGTGTACCTTCAATTTCCAGTAACCCATTGTAGTCCAACAACTCCCCGGATACAATCACACTATCCCCTAACTCAAGAGAGCCCGTGAAATTTGTCACATCCCCACTTCTGACTACCAGGCCCGCGGTGCCATCAAATATCACTCTGTTTAAAGAATTGTTAGTTGGGCCGCCAATGACAATTCCCTTAACTTTTACTCGATCTCCTTCCTTTTTCTGAGAACGAACATCAGCTATTGACATTACCTCCAAGTCTTCATCTGAACCACCATCTTCTTCAGCTAAATCAGTCAAATTCCTTGGTGATAGCTGGTAATCACTCCCAAACTGACCTATAAAACCAGTAACATCTATTTTTCCAGATGGTATTGTAACTCCAACTAATGGATGGCCTGGGTTCCCAATGCGATAAACCAAGGTTCCTGTTTCATCGGAAATATTAAAATTTCCGTCAGAACCACCACCGTCAAACCTGGCACCGGCATCTTCAAACGTAACGCCTTTAATAATGACCAACTGAGACTCATAATTTTCATTTACCCCACTGATAGTTAGCTCTTTAGGTTGAGGAAGATTTACACTCTGAGCCAATAATGTTACGGTCATTGGTGTTTCATTCACCTGTAGTAGGTTATTGTAATCTGAAAGTGCTCCACTCACAATTACACTATCCCCAATTATAAGTGAACCAGTCTCATTGGGTTCCCCATCAGGACTTCTGATCACAATACCAGCAGTTCCATCATACAATACACGACTACTGCTACTGTTATTTTCACCTCCTATTATTACTCCTGTGATTTCCACAACAGTCCCCAATGGCTTTTGTCTTGCTTCTGCTATTGAAATAGTTTTTGCCTCCCCCTCTTCACCAGTCACGGTCAGGTTAACTGTCTCTATATTAGAAGCAGTGTGAGACACTACACTTTCATATATTTCCCCATCTCCATCCTGAGGCTCAAACTTCAAATAAACCCTAAACGATTGAGTAATGGATCCTTCGGCATGAACGAGTGTTTGTGCGTTCGAAAAGTTTTCACCATCCAAAGAGAGCTGAAAAGGAGCCTCAACAGATACCGATACATTTTCGCTTAAGTTATAAGCATTCACAAAATAACTCTGAACAAATGACTCCCCTTGAACAACTATACCAAAATCAGGACTAAATCCATTTCTATCTAAATCAATGAATGGATCGGATGCCTCTCCCCAAATTTGACCTACATACTCAGGATGATCGATAAAAGGATTCCGGTTTTTTTGATAACCAAAAATCACCTCATTCCTATTGATCTCAAAGTCATCAACCGGATCCTCTCTATGCCAAATCAGAAGATCAGTCAGTTTACCATGCTCTGGGAGCGAACTAAATTGTTCTACTACATAATCAACTATTTCCAGGTCTGGCTCTCCGTCCTCACCCTCATATCTTGTAGCCATATAGAAAATCATTCTGGCCACATCTCCCTTTACAGCTGCACGCGGCTCCCAAACAAAATCACTACTACTAGTGTAGCTGCCTGTTGAACCCTGATAGGTTCCCTGATCATCAACATAAAGCACATTGCACTCACCGAAAGTTCTGTTACTCCTGGCTGAATTTGTGGAATTGTCCTCGGGTCTCAAATGATGAACATCAGTACCTGCCCCCAACTCAGTTCCAAAATCCCCCCTGGACTTGGCCCAAACGTGTTCTCTGGTCCAGCCATCACCTCCATTATATTCAGCTTCCGCATCCATGGAAAAGCCAGAGTATAAACCAATTACGTTAGCCGAGTTAGTGGGATCTTGGTCTGATTCTTTCAATATATCCCATGTATCTGTGCCACTACTCGTATATGGAAATTCATCATGACCCTTTACTATGTCGTTAAGAGCTGCTTTGAGCTCTTCACCGGTCAGCCCATTAGCTGCGTCATAATAGCCATCAGGAATACTCTGAGCCATTAATGCCGGCAAAATCATTAAAACAGCTGAATGGGCTAGAATTGCTTTGATCATAAAATAATGAGTTGTGTTTTAACGCAAAAAAGGCCATCCTGTATTAAGATGACCTTTCTATTATCCTTTTAGAATTTACTCTTCTGACTTAATTTCGAAAGTTCCTGGACCCGTTAGAACATAAACTTTTGTTCCTTCACCATTCGCTCCATCAAAGTAAACATAGTTTACAGTATACAATATCTCGATACCATCTATCGGGTTCATCGTTGCAAATTTAGTCTCAAGGAAAAGATCAATACCTTCTACTAAACGTTCCTGAATCAAGGCCTTACCTTCTGTATCAGATAAACCGGAATACTCAGGTTGCAATGGTTGATTATCGTCACCCAACTCCTTTCTACTACTCAATCTCAGATCAAAATTGCTATAGAAAGCATCCGATCCATACAAATCTTCACCAGTGCCAAATGAGTTAACCAACTCAGGCCTGGTTTTGAATACTTCATCAACGATGATCTGAAAATCAGAACTTGTCATTTTTAAGGCCACTGATGGATTGAAAACAAACTTCGATCCAGTATGAACATACTGATCTGTTACCTCCTTAATCTGGTCTTCGCTCATTGTTGGAGACCATGAACCAGAACTGTATACATAAAGATTACCTCTTGTAGAAGTACTGCTACCATTGTAGTATCTGTAGACCAATACATATTCATCTCCCTCCTGAGCAAATGGGAAGCGAGACTGAAGAAATGCTGGTAGGTAATTCTCCGGAGCATCGGATTCGCTAAAGTTATCGAATCTTCCTGGCGCTCCCATTGCATTGTAATCAGCCGACCCCAGATAGTATGCTTCATCTTCAAGAGACTCCCAACTACCACCATCATACCTATAAAGCACATTTTCAGTATTTGTTTCAGGAGCAGCTCCTGCTTCAATGACAACATTTACAATTCTCCAGTTAGGAGCATCGGAAGTTGTAGACTCGTAATAGAAGCCTAAGTGAATTTTCTCACCTGCTGCGTCACTTATATCAGCCGTGTTATCGAATACATCCCAGTTGTTTCCAACAGGCAACTCATCAAACGAGATGTCTGTCCAATTGGCCGTAGCTACGTCTCCACTGTAATCAGTTGCATATACAATACGCAAGTGAGTACCCCACTCTGCACCACCTTGAAAATTAAGGATTTGAGAAAGACTCATTGTGATGGTACCAGATTTACCAGTGAGATCGATCTCACCAGAAACCAACCAATCTCTATTGGCCAATGCACCTCCGCTGAATCCTGACATAATTGCATAAGTACTTCCGAAACTCTCGTCATGTCCCCAACTCTGATCTCCCTCTAGATCAAATTTTGTGAAACTATCGATGCTCGTGGCAAAATCATCACTAAACATCACTTCACCTGTCAGAGAAGAGTAAGCAACATCCACGGTTTGGAATGATGCAGAAACGACATCTCCATTAGCTGGATCCTGGATTGACATACCCAATACACTTGCCACAGAAGACATGGTACTAGTCTCACTATCGAAGAATTCATATGAACCAGCCTCGGCACTTACACTTGCGTAATCGTCAGCATCCAACCGGTAATACAGTGAGTTCACATATTCACTACTTGGATCCTCGAAAGTCTCTCCATCCAACATGTTATAGGTCACTCTTACTGCTGCACCTTTTCTAAATTGTGGATAATTGTCATTTATCAAATCCTCCAAAATGTCCGAAACTGCCATTGAAGTGTTAAAAGCATGATACTGATCTAAAAAATCAGCTTTCATTGAGTCTTCTAAAGTTTTCTTCGCCTCAAAATCAGATGCTATTCTACTATAATCATCTTCAATAAGGGTATAGTTTAAACTAACGCCTGCGTCTACACCTTGCTCAGCAGTCATTGCATCCAACTCCTCGTAAGTGTCTTCTAACGGATTACAGCTATATAGGGCTGCAATGCCTAGTGTAAAGGCTAAAAATTTATTTAATAATTTCATTCTATTTCTACTTTAAGGTTTTTGATTAAAATTTAACTCTTAAGCCTGTAGTCCACTGACGACCTGTTCCAGGATATATCCCAAATGAAGTCCAATCAGTGATGTATTCCGCATCTAATAAGTTATTGACATTACCATATACGGTAGCTTCCAGAGAACCAACCATAAAAGTATAATTGGCATTAATATCCAGATTGTAATATTCCGGCACTTCTACTATCGTAGATGTTCTTGATGCCTCTGAACTCACATCATTCGGATCATAATCCTTAAAGTTATCTCCGTAGTAGTTTAG
This sequence comes from Marinoscillum sp., assembly GCA_040218045.1. Classification (GTDB taxonomy): domain Bacteria; phylum Bacteroidota; class Bacteroidia; order Cytophagales; family Cyclobacteriaceae; genus Marinoscillum. Next base: position 48,316 of record JAVJQA010000044.1, on the reverse strand, counting down.
GTTAGCTCCGAACTTGAAGCCATCAAAAGCCTCATATTGAGCACCTACAGCTGCAGTTGTTTGTGCAGAGTTTCCTACTCTCAACCCAGAGATATACAGGTTAAGAGGATCTCCAACCTGATTCCGATTATCATCATAAATAATTACATTATTCAGATCGTTTGCCCAAGTCCAATCCCCAAGAGATAACATACCTGTCAGGGTAAAACCTTGAAATGGTTGATATTTAAAATCAACTTCCACTCCCTGATGTATGGCATCAACTCCCTGAAGGTTCGCAAAGAGTGTATCTCCAACCGATTCAATTAAAGTTCTATCCATCCATCGGGTATGATAAACGTTCACGTTGGCACTGAAATCCCTTGTTCTAAAGCCATAGCCGAGTTCAAAACTCATGATTTTCTGTACTTCGGCGTCTTCATTAATAATATTCGCAAAGCCCTGGAAAACAGCATCAAAAATTGGTGCTTTCGTAAAGTAGCCAGCATTGACAAACACGTTATGGTTTCTGTCTAGATTATAGTTGGCACCACCTTTTATTTGATATCCCAGAAATGAATAAAAATCTGTTTCCTGATTTTCAGGCTCATATTGAAAATAGTCTATTCTCTTATAACTTGTATTTGAAACTGCAGCAGAAGCAAAGGCTGAAAGGTCTCCCTGAGTATACTCAGCTTGTCCGAATACTCCTTCCCAAAGCACAATGCCATCATTGTAATAATCTCGCTTATCACCTTCTACTGCTTGTCTGTTTGGATTGTTGATGTCACTGTTTTCCAGAACGTATTCGGCTCCCAGCAAATCTGTTACCTCAGAGAAGTGAATCCCTTTGTAATACCTCAAGTCCAAACCGCCCATTATGGTAAGGTTGCTTGACATTTCATTTGTTAATGTACTCAACAAACCAAACCATCGGTGGTCGTTTCTAGAAGCCCTTAGGTAACCAACAGCATCGCCATCACCACCGTTACTTGTTCTATTATCAACGTTGTTTTGTCTTGTTGCTTCGAGATCATAAAGACCATCATAAGTCCTTACAAAACTACCGGCAGCACCTCCTCCTCCTCCAGTACCTGTAGATACATAGGCGGCAGTTGCCAATTCGGTTTTGCTATTGATATCCCAGTAATGGTTCAAGGAAAATTGAGGCTTGTGATAAAAGTTATCCTCTACATGAACAACTTCACCATCTAAATAACCATAATCCTTGTTGTATTTCATTCCATATTGATTGAGCTCTGCCAAAGTCAAACTGCTTTGTCTTTGTCCGTGTCTCTGTGGAGCCCCAAACCCTGTCAAGGAAAGCACATGATCGCTACCAATTTGCTTAGAGACATTCAAAAAGTAGTTGTATCCAACGAACTCTGTTCCATTGACATATCCATCTCCTGTAATCTTGGCACCACTCATTGAAACCGCCCAACCTTTGTCATTCAAGCCAGTTGAGACATAAAAAGAGCCTTTTTGATATGAATCATTACCGATTCCATAAAAAACATTCCCACCTTGCTCAGCATCTGTGCTTTGAGTGATCACATTGATTGTCCCTCCAATTGAAGGAACAGCAACCTTAGAGGCCCCAAGGCCTCTTTGAACCTGCATTTGCTTGGTGACGTCCGTCAAACCTGCCCAGTTGGACCAGTAAACATTACCATTCTCCATGTCATTTACAGGGACCCCATTAATCAAAACTGCCACATTCTCAGAATTGAAACCTCTGATGTTGACACGAGCGTCACCATATCCACCACCTTGCTTTGTGGCATAAACTCCAGGAGTACTTTTAAGAAGCTCTGGGAATTCCTGATTACTAGCACGCTCCAATATTACTTCTCTACCAATAGAAGATACAGCAACTGGTGTCTTACGCTCTACTGCAACCGATGCTAAAATCTCAACTGCTGACAGTTCATCAGCTCCTGGGGAAAGCGCTACATTGCCCAAAGATTGTGTCTCACTTAAGTTGATTGTTTTTTCCACAGTTTTGAACCCAACAAAGGAGATCAAAACAGTAGCTGAATTTACTTCAACTGTCAAGCTAAAATTACCATTAAAGTCTGTAATGGTACCGTTAGTTGTTCCTTTCAAAACAACACTTGCGCCTGGTAGGCCTTCACCAGTTTCAGCATCGACCACAGTTCCTGTAATCTTGCTTTGGGCGAAAGTCACCACAGATGCCAGAAGCATCGTAGCGAGCAGTGCATAATTGCGTAAAGTTTTCCTCATTGCGTTTACTGTTTGTTTGTTATCTCCTGCAAAAGTAAAATTTAACCCTTCACGGGAGTTTTCAGAATGGTTAATTTTTCTTACGAATTTATAAATTAATGATAACAATCACTGACAATCAATCTGTTGCAAACCGACATTTATTGCAATTTCAGTAAAATCATATGGTTTTTGACGGATACTCAAAACACCTATAGCTCAAAGGGTCGATATTCAAAATTTTCTACTTAACATTTTTTTAATATGTTAAACATTAAGTTCACAATTTAGATTTCGCGAGCTTGCAAGGCCGCCCGGACAGACCCATATTCCTTTAAAAGCTCGGAAGCTTCAGCTTCAGGGATTTCTAATTCTTCAGCGATCATTCGTGCTCCACGCTTTTCCAGTTTCTTGTTACTCAACTGCATGTCGACCATCCGGTTGTCTTTAATCCTTCCAAGCCTGATCATGAGACTAGTTGAAATCATATTTAGAACCAGCTTTTGAGCAGTACCTGACTTCATTCTGGTACTTCCAGTAATGAACTCTGGCCCCACAGGAACCTCAACGGGCAAATCCACCGCTTTGCTCAATGGGGAATCCAGGCTACAGACTATACAGCCAGTCAGTACTCCCAAAGATTTCGCCTTTTCCACGCCACCTAATACATATGGTGTGCTGCCAGATGCTGCTATTCCTACGAGCACATCTTTGGCATCTATCTTATAAGCTAACAAATCGCTCCAAGCTTGACTTGTATCATCTTCTGCAAATTCTACAGCTTTGCGAATTGCACCATCACCTCCCGCTATTACTCCAATCACCAGGTCATGAGGCACGCCAAAGGTTGGAGGACACTCAGAAGCATCTACGATCCCCAATCTACCACTCGTACCAGAACCAATGTAAAAGAGCCTGCCGCCCTCATTCATTTTTAGGTACGCAAGATCCACCAAGGCTTCTATTTGAGGCAATGCCCTGGCAACACGCTCTGCCACAGTCCTATCTTCTTTATTGATCATTGAAAGAATCTCCTTTGTGGTCATCTTTTCAATATCATGGTAGTTAGATGAGTTTTCGGTATCAGGAAGTTTAGCCATGTTTTTGATGATAAAGTGTTAGCCCGGCAACCGGGTTTTGCATGATAAGTGAAACACTGATGGACCGGGCCTGTGCTACACTGCGAAGGATATTGCTTAAAGAGTGAGCCACCGAGCCACTAAATCGAATGGGTTCATCTTTTAAAGTACCAGGAAAATATGCCTGGAAATAGTTGTTGAATTCTCTTTCTACCAAACCATAAATTTCTGGCTCCTTCTGGTTATCTGCAATAAAAGGAACCATGGAATTGAAAAGCCTGATGTCATTTTTGGATTGATAAATCTCCTCGAGTACGTTCACCTCATTCAGGTGCGGAAACATTTTGCTCATTTTATCAGAAAGTGTGTCGGAAAATTGCCCTCTCAAATATTTTGCAAGGAAAGCCCGACCTAAAGACGTACCTCCACCTTCATCACCCAAACGGTATCCCAGAGATGGGATTCTCTGTGTAATCTTTTCACCATTGTAATAAACAGCGGCCGAACCAGTGCCTAGTATTCCTACCCAACCCATCTCTGTTCCATATACTGCTCTTGCAGAACCCATGATGTCGGAAAACACCTCAATATTAGAAGATGGAAAAGAAGGCTGTAAACAACTTGAAACTACTTCCCGATCATGCTCCGAAGTAATACCCGCTCCATAGAAATAGATCGTTTTGGGTTGAACTTCAAGAATTCCCTCGGGTAAAGACTTAAGTAAATATCCGGGAGTACTGTTCTTAAGATTAAATCCTTCTGAATTGAATTGTTTGACTCCTTGCTGATCCAGCAATCGCCACTCTATCTTTGTTCCTCCTGCATCAGCTATAGCAATCATGATACTAAGATCCCGATTTGTGTGAATCTCTCAAAAACTTTCTCTGTATGTGGTGCATCCGGAAGCTCATCGGTGAGGTCCTGACCAGCCCAGTGTTCATAATGCTTTCCAGTATTCCAAAGTCGTGATTTGGTCACATCATAAATTTTACCCTGATAAGCAACCCAGACCTCCTCTCGATCCTGACCATTCATTAAGGCCAACTGCGATCGCGTAAACTCTTTCATCAACGAAAAGTAACAAGCGTTATACCACTTCCACCGAACTCTATGTGCTCATCCACTGTCCGATCAATACTCTGATGGTTTTTTAGGTGAGTCCTGATTACATCCCTCAAAATACCATGACCTTTACCATGAATAATTCTTACCTGGTCGGTACCCAGCATTAATGCTGAATCAATATATTCATCAACCTTCATCAAAGCCTCTTCGGCCCGCATACCTCGAATATCAATTTCACCATTAAACTGGGTCATCCTTTCAGTCATATTGATGCCTCCAATCCTCCTGGACCGCTTTTCCTGCTGCTGAGGAGTGGCATTGGTTTTATGAAGCCTCTTCAGGTCTATGAAGGAAATGATATTCCCGAACCTTACTTGTGCCTGTTTACCCTTCACATTCATCACTTCTCCAGAAGTATCCTGACCTTCTATAGTTACATAATCACCAACTTTCAATTCCAGCGCTTTTTTCTTCTTTTCAGCGCGATCAATACTTTGCTGCTGTGCATCTTTATATTGATTGAGGCTGGACCTGAGTTGTTTCGTCTTTTCCTTATCGGCCTGACTCTCTTTAATTGATCTAATGGTGTTTTCGATCTTACGGTTGGCCTCCTCAACTATTCGCTTGGCCTCTCCTTTGGCTTCTTTGATCAAACGCTTTTGATCATCCTGAAGCATTTCCTTGAGTGACTCATAGTCCTTCTTGATCGCACCGATCTCCTTTTCTTCCTTCTCGAGCTTCTTAGTAAGTTTTTGATAGCTGTTGCGCTCCTTCTCAAGACTGTTTAACAAATGCTCATAGTCTACCTGACTGGCCCCAACCATTCCTTTTGCATTTTCAATAATGTAATTTGGTAAACCTATTTTCCTTGCAATCTCAAAAGCAAAAGAACTACCTGGCTTTCCTACCTCAAGCTCAAACAAAGGCTCCAACGCAGACACATCGTACTTCATAGCGCCATTAACCACTCCTGGTTTGTTCTCCGCAAACTTTTTTAAGTTTTGGTAATGTGTTGTGATCACGCCAAAAGATTTTCTTTCATTGAGTTGCTCGAGTATAGATTCAGCAATAGCTCCGCCAAACTGCGGTTCTGTACCTGTACCAAATTCATCGATCAGGAAAAGGCTATTTCGATCGGTCATTTCCTGGAAATACTTCATAGCCGTGAGATGTGAACTATATGTACTCAGGTCATTTTCCAATGATTGAGTATCACCAATATCCAGAAAAATACTTTTGAATATCCCAAACGTGGATGCTTCACTGACTGGCACTAAAAAGCCACACTGAAACATGTACTGGAGCAACCCTACAGTTTTCAATGCCACTGATTTACCTCCGGCATTGGGCCCGGATATGACCAAAATTCTGTTTTCCTGACGGGTCAGCTCCAAAGAAAGTGGGATTGTCGACTTCCCTGAAGCCGTATGGGCCAGCCATAGCAGTGGGTGTTTGGCATCATACCATTTTACCGTGGCATTTTTTGTTACACTTGGCTTTACACCTTCGATCTCCCGGGAAAAGACTGCTTTTGCATGAATAAAATCCAGGAGGCCAATAAATATGGCTCCTTTTTCAAGATCCTCCATAGAGTCACGAACCAAATCAGTCAGCCTGGTCAGTATTTTAGCAATCTCTCTTTTCTCCTGATACTGAAGCTCACGGACTTCATTATTGAGTTGAAGTGCTTCAGTTGGTTCCAGGTAAACCGTTTGACCTGTGGCAGACTCATCATGCACAAAGCCCTGTATTCTTCTCTTATGCTCTGCCTTGAGTGGGATTACTAACCGACCATCGCGAATGGTGACACTGCTATCCTCATCAGTTAATTTATCCTGAATGGCTTTCCGAAGCACTTTATTGATTGCGGTCCTGACTGCTTTTTCTTTCTGAATCAGAAGTGATCTGATGGCTGCCAATTCGGGGCTGGCTGTATCACGAACCACCCCTCTTTCATCCACAATTTCCTCTATGGCTTTAATCAGATTTTGATCAGCAATGAAGCCATAAGTCAGCTCGCAGAGGTTGGGATTTGAATTTTGACGTTTTTTAACAAATTGGCTCCAATCATATAAAAGAACCAAAAGAGACTTCAGGGTAGCAAAATCTTCTGACTGCAAAAAAGTCCCTTTTACTTTGATTTTTTTCAGGAAAACCCTGAGGTCCTGAAAATCCCTTGATGGTAAATTATCACCTGAAGAAAGGATCTTGAGCATTTCATCAGTTTGCTCCAACCACTTCGAAATCTGCTCTAATTGATCAGAAGGGCGGACTTTTTCCAGAAATTCTGCTCCATAGTCAGATTTGCATCTATGTCTAACTCTCTCAAAAAGCTGATCAATCCCAAGCTTTTCCTGAATATCCTCGGGGTAAGTGAGCATTATTTGGAATAATTAGTTGACTGCCTTGCTAACAAACTATCAACGACCTGATCGTAAATCGATTTATATTGATCTATCTCGTCTACATAGAATTCCATTGATTTCGCATATTGTTCTTTGGTAATTCCCAAATCCTTGAAGAGCATCTTTTCGTAGTGTTTGTAGATCACCTTGCTGCTGTCTCCCGGAAGGTAGAGTTTTCTTATTTTAGCCTCCAATATATGGACATCAATAAGGACTCTTACCATTTGATCCTGGCTGAGAACTCCTCTCGGAGTTTCAACCTTGTGCTTAGAGCAGCCAAAGAGTATAAGTATAAGTATGACAAAAAAAGATTTTCTCACAAGGCTTAAGTCTATGTGTTCTTATAATTTTGTACAAATGTATCCTATCGGGAGCGAAGCTCTTTTACCAAAGAGACATAAATTGTTCCTCCTAAGTGGAGTTGATGATTGTTGTCTTCTTCATACTTGCTTCCGTTTAGAACATCAAATAATTAATGCATGAAGGAAATCCTGAAAAAGCTGAGAAAATATGAGATCAGAGTGCGCAAAGCAATCAACTCTCAAATGCAAGGTGATTTTCACAGCATCTTCAAGGGGTCTGGCCTTGAATTTGATGATGTCAGGGCCTACCAGTATGGTGATGATGTACGAACCATCGACTGGAATGTAACGGCAAAAGGACACGGAACGTTCGTGAAAACCTTCATAGAAGAGAAAGAACAAACAGTCTTGTTTATCCTTGATGTATCGGCATCTCAGGAAATCGGTCAGGCCAAGCGGCAGAAAATTGATACCGGTAAAGAGATTGCTGCCCTGCTGGCCATGTCTGCAGTAAAAGAGAGCAGTTCTGTTGGTTTGCTTTGTTTCTCCGACCAAAAAGAAAAATATATCAAACCTGGCAAGGGTAATAAACACTCCTATGAGGTACTATCCAGTATTTTTTCCCTGAAGCCGATTTCTAAAAAGACGAACCTTGATGAGGCAATCAGGTTCTCTTTGGGGATTCTGAAACGCAAAGCAGTCATATTTCTCATCTCTGATTTCATCGATGAAGGCTATATGCATAGCCTAAAAGGAATGGCCCGTAAACATGATCTGGTAGTTGTTCAGCTTTTTGACAAACGAGAGTCCTCCATGCCAAACCTGGGGATCATCCCGCTCTATGAAAAAGAATCAGGCAGAACCTTGTGGGTCAATTCATCCTCCGGGAAATTCAGGAATGTACTGGATAAGACTTATGGGAAAAATAGCAGTGAGCTGGAAAACTTCTGTAAAAGAAACGATGTAAACTACCTCTCCATCGAAACCGGGGAGGATTACGTCCCAAAACTGGTGAGATTATTTAGACACAGGAATAAATCAAATGCACAACGTTCAAGATAGGCTAATCATTTTCATATTGGTATTGGCGCTTTCTCTAAGCGGATTTGGTCAACAGATCAAAGTGACTGGTGGCTTTGTTCAGGACAGTTTGAAAGTTGGTGAAGACATTCAGTATTGGCTTACCGCTGAGTATCCCGAAAATATTGATCTGATACTACCAGACACCTTATTCTCCTTCGAACCGTGGGAATTTAGCGGCAAACAATATTTTCCAAGCAGGATCAAAGGTGATCTTATATTGGATTCAGCTGTGTATAGCCTGCAGAGCTATGAAATTGACAAGGTTCAGTACTTGTCGCTCCCGGCTTTTGTAATCAATAAATCCGGGGATACCACAGGTGTAAAATCTTCTCGAGATTCGATTTTCTTTTTTGAAATGGCTCCATTAGTTTCTGATACAACCAAACTAAAAACCAACCTCGCTTACCAGAAAGTTTCCGGATTGATCAATTTCCCCTTGATATGGATCATACTGGGCGCATTGGTGGTGATATTGGTACTCACCTACTTCATTTTCGGAAAGCGCATCCGCAAAGCATTGAAATTGAGAAAGCTCAAAAAAGAATATGTTGCCTTCTCCGAACAACTCACTGTCAACATCAGGTCATTGAAAAACGGACCGGACCTGAAGATTGCGGAGCTTGCAATCAGTCAGTGGAAACAGTTTCTGGAAAAGCTGGAAAACAGGCCGTTTTCAAAACTTACAACGAAAGAAATCATGGCCCTGGAATATACCAGTGAGTTAAACGGTACATTAAAAAATATTGATCGATGTGTTTACGGAGGCAAATCTGAAGACACACTTTATAAGGATTTCCAGTCGATCGAGGATTTTACCCAGCACAGGTACTCGGTAATTGTTGATCAAATCAAAAACGACTAGACAGATAAATGAACGGTATAGATAATTGGTTTTCGCTTAGTTGGTTTACCTGGTCAAAACTTCAGTCATTTGATTGGGAACAACCTTTGTGGTTCTTTGCCCTTGGTGGTATTCTACTTGTCTTCCTGCTGCGATGGTTGATTCTCTCGAGAGTCCGACAGAGACTGCCCATAGCTTTAACCAAGAAAGACATCAAGAGTGATCCCATCAGCTTGGTGCGATTCATCCCGCCAGTGCTCTTTTTCATTGTGCTTGCTTTGATCATTACGGCCCTGGCCAGACCTCAGTCCACCAACGAGCAGGTGGAGCAATGGAGTGAGGGTATTGACATCATGCTGACGATCGATATTTCGGAATCCATGCAGATAGAAGATTTTAAGCCCAACAGGCTGGAAGCGGCCAAGGATGTGGCCCGCAACTTTGTGGCAGGAAGATTTCAGGACCGTATTGGATTGGTGGTTTTTTCAGGAGATGCGTTTTCCAGGTCTCCACTCACCACTGATTATGAATTGCTCAACTCCTATATTGATGAAATTTCATTTGACCTGATAGAAAACCGTGGAACTGCCATTGGTAGCTCACTAGCTGTTTCTACCAACCGGCTAAGAGAGTCAGACAGCAAATCCAAAGTGATGATCCTGCTGAGTGATGGGGATAACACTGCCGGAAACATTGACCCAATTACCGCAGCGAAGCTGGCGCAGGCTTATGATATAAAAATCTATACCATTGCAATAGGAAAAGAAGGAAAGGTGCCATTTGGTACAGACTTTTTTGGTAGACCAAGATATGTGGAAAACACCCTGGATGAAACCAACCTCCGCGAGATTGCCCAAATTGGCAATGGTAAATTCTACAGAGTATCTGATAAAGAAGCACTCGAACAAGTATTCAATGAAATCGATCGTCTGGAGAAAGCGGAGATCAAAGAAACACGTTACAAGGACACCACGGATTACTATGCCGTTTATCTCAGATGGGCTTTGCTCTTTCTAACACTTTGGCTTTTGACCAAATCAACTTTCATTACTAATGCCCTGACTGATTAGATTTAGAAGCAAATTTCCTATTTTGCTATATGTCTGATTTGATCCAGGAGGTTCCAACTCATTGCAAGAATTGCGCTCAGCCGCTATATGGTGATTATTGTGCCAATTGTGGACAATCAGCACGTGTTCGAAGAATAACCTTCAGAGACACCTTTAACCACTTCCTGAGTTCAGCCTTCGCTTTCGAAGGCCCATACCTATCCACCTTCAGGTACTTATTTAAAGACCCTGGAGGACTATTCAGGGATTATAGTGCGGGAAAGCGCAAGCAGTTTTACCAACCTGTAGCATTCTTCATTTTAAACACTGCTATCTATTTGATTATTAGATCATTAATAGATTACAACCCTTTCGAAGCACAATCGGAGAAACCTGACCTTTCCAGGATGAGAGAAATGGAAATCGCACTATATGAAGCGGGGCAGTACATGGTTGCTCATATCAACAATATCTTATTCGTGCTGGTCTTTGCAACCGGTTTGTCTTTTAAGACATTTTTCAGGAAGCAGTTTAACCTGGCGGAATATGTCACTTACGGGTTTTATTTAACTGGTTTCTATATCATACTTGGGATTCCGGTAATGCTTGTGAGTAAATATATCACCACCATACCAAGTCAAACCAACCTACTCATTCTTTGTGCTTTACTAATTTATTTCTCCTACTCCCTGATTGGCAGGTTTACCTTTTTGTCTGTGACTAAATACATTTTGGTTACATTATCAAGTATTTTACTTTATGTAATATTTGGTTTTGGTGTTTCATTTCTTATCGTTTATCTCACTTAAAATTCTCATAGACTGAAAACTATGAATTACAGAAAACTACCTCATACAGCATTAGAAATCAGCGAAATAAGCTTTGGGTGCATGTCACTTGATTTAGCCCAAAAGAATAATGTCCAATTGCTACGCGATGCGCATGAACTAGGAATCAACTACTTTGATACGGCAGATTTATATGACAAGGGTGCCAATGAGGAGCTGGTAGGCGAAGCGCTCAAGCCCATCAGACAGGAGGTAATTATTGCCACTAAGGTAGGCAATGAATGGCTCCCTGATGGTGGAAATTGGCGATGGAACCCCACAAAATCATATATCCTCAGGGCTGTGGAAAAAAGCCTTAAAAGACTCCAGTCCGACTATATTGATCTGTATCAACTCCATGGTGGTACTATTGAAGATTCACGTGAAGAAGTAATTGAGGCTTTTGAACTATTAAAGGAAGCTGGTAAAATCAGGCACTATGGCATCTCTTCCATCCGGCCAAATGTAATCAGGCCGTATACTGAGGAATCCAACATAGTCAGCAATATGATGCAATACAGTTTATTGGATAGAAGGCCTGAAGAAAATGTACTTGGCAACCTTGAAGGAAAAGTAGGTGTGATGGTACGCGGTGCACTTGCTAAGGGATTACTTGCCGGAAAGCCTGCAAAAGAATATCTAGATAGGGATATTGGCGAAGTAGAACAAATGCAGCTTGCATTGAACAAACTCGTGCAGCCCAACCGAACGTCCGGTCAGATAGCCACGCTCTATGTTTTAGATCACCCAGCTGTTACTACTGCGGTGGTAGGCATCAGAACCATGAAACAGCTCTTGGAAGCCATAGGCACTCAAAATGCTGACCCATTGACCACTCAGGAAAAAAACACATTGAGTGCAGCCCTGAAGCCAAACATCTATACTGCACACCGCTAAAACAGGATTGATTAATCACGCTGAGCTCGTAAAATGTAAGCTTCTACTTCATCTTTCAATACAGTCAATGGAACCGAGCCATTTTCAAGGATGCATTGATGAAACTCCTGTATATCAAAATCACCACCAAGTTTCGATTCGGCTTTTTCTCTGAGTGTTTTGATGGTAATCTCACCCATTTTATAACTCAGTGCCTGTCCGGGCCAGCCGATGTAGCGATCAATCTCAGTGTTTACCTCATGCAGTGAAAGGGCTGTGTTGCTAGCCAGAAAGTCTACTGCTTGCTGTCTTGTCCATCCTTTATAGTGCAACCCCACATCCACCACCAGGCGACATGCTCTCCACATTTCATAGGTGTACCGACCAAATAAATCATAAGGTGTCTCATACATACCCATTTCTTCCCCCAAATATTCCGAATAGAGTCCCCAGCCTTCTCCATAAGCACTGATATAATAGTTATTTCTAAATACTGGGATGTCCGTGAGTTCTGCTGACATCATTATTTGTAAGTGATGTCCCGGTACAGCCTCATGCAAAGTCAATGCTGGAAGTGTGTAAAATGGCCTGCTTGAAAGATCATAGGTGTTTACCCAGTAAATTCCGGCACGGTTACCCCTGCGACTCCCAGGCACATATCTACCTCCTGTATAAGTGGGTGCAATGGCATCCGGTACAGGCTCCACTGTAAATGGCAGCTCGTATAATTCACCAAATAACCGAGGTAGTTGACCTTCAGCTTTCTTGCTCAACCACGCTGCTCGGCTCAACAGCTCTTCAGGCGAACCAGCGTAGAACTGAGCATCTGTTCTTAAAAAATTGATAAATTCTGAAAAGTTTCCATCAAAATTTAATTCGCTAATAATACCCTCCATTCTAGCTCTGATTCTATTCACCTCAGATTGCCCCAAACTATAGACTGAATCAGGAGTGATCTCAAGCGTTGTGAAAAAACGCACTCTATCTTCATAGTAAGCATTACCATTTTTGATATTGGCGATCCCTTCTGTTTTAGGACTAGCTGGCAGGTAAGTATTGGTAAAAAAATCCAAAATCCTCGAGTAAGTGGGTATCACTTCTTTAAGAAGTAGTTCTTTACCCTTTTGCTGGATCGCGGTTGTTTCGTCATTTGTCAGGGCCTTACTCATATCCAGAAATGGTTGATAAAATGGATGACTTCCTATTGGGCCAACCCATGGCTGTAAAAGGCTGATTGTATTCTTTACAATAACCTCAGGTCTCATCACGTTTTGATCAATGCCACTTTTAAGCAGCTCAAGGTTATATTTTAGATATCGGTTATAGGCTTTGAGACAAAGCAAATAATCATCATAGTCACTGGCCTTTATAAAAGACCTATTTCGCAAAGAGTATGTCCCCTCGTTGTAGAATCCTCCCTCGGCATTAAAAGGCAGTAAATATTCTCTGAAGGTAACTTCGCTTACTTCATTCTTTAGTTTGAGCAGTAAAATGGACTTGTTGATTTGATCCTGACGGGACAGGTCCCTTTCGTCAATTTTCTCTAGTTTGTTGATAACTACAGACAATTCTTTTGCTCGCTTTTCTTTTTGATCTACTAACAAAAAGAAATAACCGGATTTCCAATTGAATGAGCTATCAGGTTCAAAGTCAGATTCTAACCTATCGATCTCCTCTAAAATCGAAGTGATAGCAGTAGAATCTGGTTGTGCAGTAAGCCATAAAACATCTGCGATAGCAAGGAGCAAAAACAGTTTCTTCATGTTAATATTAGTTTCAGATAAAAATACGATTATTTAATTTGCGACTAAAAGATAGATAGACTGGCATGACAAAGGAATATTTTGACGATTTGAATTTCACGGGTAAGGATTTTATTGAAGAACCGATTCCTTTTGGAGAATATACTGATTGTCAATTTAGGAACTGCCGCATGTCAGGAACCGACCTCTCACACTTCATTTTTACTGATTGTGAGTTTGTAGAATGCGATCTCAGCAACGTGAAACTTAAGGACTGTTCTTTCAAAAATGCAACTTTCAAAAGTTGTAAAATGCTGGGAATGCACTTTGAAGATTGTAATGAATTTTTATTGCAGGTGAATTTCAGCAGTTGTGATCTTTCCCTTTCGGTGTTCTTCAACTTACCACTAAAGGGTACTAAGTTTGAAAATTGCAATCTACAGGATGTTGACTTCACAGAATCAAACCTGACGAATGCTATTTTCGACAACTCTAATCTACAAAATGCCGTTTTTGACAATACCATTCTCGAACTGGCTGACTTCCGCTCAGCAGAACACTTCCATATTAACCCATCAAATAATATTTTAAAAAAGTCTAAATTCTCAAGACATAATATTGAAGGACTGGTAAGTCACCTTAATATTATACTTTGTTAATTGCATTATACCAAATTACCAGTCACACCAATTTCCTTCCAGACATATTGCATTTTCGTCCATTCGCACTAACACACTGTTTCGCACTACTCCTTTGGCGTTAATACTTTCAGATCAAAACTAAACTCAAATTATCATGAAAAAGACGCTATTAGCACTAGGGATGGTGGTACTAATCTATGGTACCGTTCTAAGCAAACCAGATCCGGATTCAGGATCAAAGCCATCAATCAATGTTAGTCCTGTTGAAGAAGGAAAGTTTAATCTTAGCCTGTCCACTGACAATTCAGGCTTTGCGAAATTTAGGATTTTGAATAACAAAGGGCATGTAATGATCAGCAAAAGGATCAACTATGACCACTCTTTCAGCTTACCAATTAACATGGCGGGCCTGGAAGAAGGAGTCTATAATGTTCAGTTGATCACAGAAAATGAGCAGATCAGCCAAGAGGTATTTCTTAGCCATTTATATAGACAAGACGTTGCTGTATTTATTTCTGAACCTGAAGCCAATATTTTCAACCTTAAGGTATTTCATGAAAATGTGCCTGTAAAAATTCTCATTGAAGATAAGAATGGCAAATTGTATTATGAAGAAACCATTACATCATCTCGAAATTTCGAAAAACGATTTGATCTCACAAAATTGAAGGGTAAGGATTTCAATATGGTGATTCAAGGGGAGAAATCCTACATTGTAAAATCACTGTAGTCTGACCAATCAAGGTGCCTCAAAGATTTCTTTTGAGGCACTAACTTACATTACATAGGTGTCTAGTAAAAAGTAAATCATCTGCATTCCAAACAGGATTAAGATCACTCCCACAGATCTGTTCAGGATGAGGATCTTGCGGGGAGTCACCATAGACCTTAACCGATGCGCAATAAACGCCTTGGTAATATCTGTACAAAGAATGGTCGTGAGTACACCAGCGAAAAAGTAAATCTGCTGAAAGTAGGTGAAGTCGTAATTCGTAGCGACCAGACCAATAATACTCACCCAGAACACCACAATGAAAGGGTTAAAACCGTTTAAAATAAACCCCTTGGCTACATACTTAAGATAAGACAAGTCCTTCTTGTTTTCAATTTCGTCCTTATAAACCTTGGGTTTTTTGAACCACGAATAAACTCCGTAAACAATCAATATCACTGTGCCAACAATCCCCAGCCACAGTTTGGTAATGGGCCGTTCCAGTAGTGAGGATACACCCATAATTGCTAAAATCACATAAAGGATGTCACTCAATGAAATACCCAACGCCAGCAACATTGACTTTTTCAGTCCTTTTTGGACGCTGGTTTGTATCAGCGAAAAAAATGCTGGGCCAATAGAAAAAATAAATATCAAGCCAAAAAGTAATCCTGTGAAGTATGGTGACATTTATTTAATTTTCAGGTTTTGTTCCACCAGATAATTTTTCCACTGTACTACCTTCTCATTTTTAAGCACTCTTGGGAATTTGTTTTGCCCACCTTCTTTCCCTTGGGCTTTCATCCAATTATAGAAAAGAGAAGGTGGCACCAAATTTACTGTGAAGTCTTTTAATGCATGGTTTCGTTCTACTTTATAATCATCATTTAGCTCCTTTAATTTCTCATCCAATGCATTTGTGAAAACCTCATCATCTACAGGGTCGTCAGTACCAATAAACCAACGATGTGCAAATAAATTTCCACTTGGCTCACCAATTACGGTAAACTCCCGGATATCTATGTTAAACTCTTCGCTTACCAACTCCACCGCCTTATTCATATTGTCCAAAGAAAGATGCTCGCCACATAAACTTAAAAAATGCTTGGTTCGACCAACAATCATGATTTCGGCCTCTTCTACAGAAGCGAACTTTATCACGTCTCCAATTAGATATCTCCAAGCTCCCGCATTGGTTGACAGCAAGATGGCATAGTCCTTCCCCTCTTCTACCTGACCAATATGAAGGGTTTCTGGATTTTCAATCATTTCTCCATCTTTGAAATTTTCATCATTGAAGGGCACAAACTCATAAAATATCCCATTGTTCAGTACCAGCTTCATACTCTTCCGGTTAGGGAAAGCCTGGAATGCAATGAATCCCTCACTAGCCAAGTATGTCTCCATATAAATGAGGGGTGTTTTGAGCAGTTTATCAAAACCCTTTTTGTAAGGCTCAAAGGATACTCCACCATGAACAAATATTCTCAGGTTTGGCCAGATATCATGAATGCTAGCTACCTGATAATGTGCCACAATCTTTTCCATCAATATCTGCAACCACGCTGGCACCCCAACAATGATGCCTATGTCCCAGTTTTTGGCGTTCTTCGTAATTTCATCAAGCTTGTCACTCCAGTCGGTATTCTTGGCTATTTTTTTTCCTGGTTTATAAAAATGCTGAAACCAAAAGGGTATTTGCGCCGCAGTGATTCCACTTAAATCTCCTTCAAAGTAAGTTCCACTTTTTCTGAGGTTAGTACTACCACCAAGCATCAAAATACCTTTGGTAAACTGATCATTGGGCAAATCATACTTAGACAAAGTCAAAATCTGGCGTATACTTGTCTTCCTGATTGATTTGACCATATCCCTTGTGATCGGTATATATTTGGAGGCAGTGCCTGAAGTGCCACTACTAAGAGCGAAATATTTGATCTTTCCTGGGTAGCAAACACCCTGCTTTCCCTCCTTGGCCAAATGCCACCATTCATCATAAAGTTTATCATAGTCAAAGACGGGAATGCCTTCTGTGAATTCTTTATAAAACACATCATTCCGGTGACTTTTAAATGATTTCAGGATAGCCGGAAATTTGTAATGTTTCCCGAAGAGCGTGTCCTGGCAATGAATCATAAGTTTTCTAAGCTCTTGCTTTTGTAAGTCGTAAGGAGATGTGTATTGTTGCTCTAAACTTTCCCGTAGTGTTATTCCTCTTTTTAGAAGTGTTCCTAAAATGGCCATAGCTAGCTTTTACAAGTCTTTGTAATTTTAACGCAATTTGATCAACATCCAACAGTAAATAAAGGTAAACCAAATCAAAGTTTAGATTAACCGGTAATGACAGAAATAGAACAGAATATTAGAAATTTAAAAGAGCAACTTGAAGAATATACTGCCAAACTTGTTGCCGTGAGCAAGACGAAACCCGAATCAGCTATTCGGGCAGCTTATGATGCTGGTCAGCGAGATTTTGGTGAGAACAAAGTGCAGGAACTTTCGGCAAAGGCTGAAAACCTTCCGACTAATATCAAATGGCATATGATCGGGCACCTCCAGCGAAACAAGGTAAAATATATTGTTCCATTCGTACACCTTATCCATTCAGTGGATAGTGTGAAGCTCCTGAAAGCCATTGATAAAGAGGCTGTAAAAAGTGACAGGAAGATCAACTGCTTACTTCAGGTTCATATTGCTGAAGAATCAACCAAGTTTGGATTTGATGAAAAAGAATTGATCCAGTTTCTTGAAAGTGATGAATTAGCGCAATTATCAAACGTGAGAGTGATTGGCCTCATGGGCATGGCTACCTTTACTGACAATGAAGCTCAAATCATTAGGGAGTTTACAAGCCTAAAAATGCTTTTTGACTCAATCCAGAACAAATACACCTTTGATAATTTCAAGTTGAAGGAGCTCTCCATGGGAATGAGCGGGGATTATCAGATTGCTTTGGACTGTGGAAGCACCATGATCAGGGTGGGAAGCTCAATATTTGGAGAAAGGAATTATGGATAAGAAAATATTAATCAGCGGTAGTGTACTGGCAGGATTAGCCGTGGCTATAGGTGCATTTGGTGCTCATGCCCTACAAGATATTCTTGTAGCAACCCAGCGAATGGAGACATTCGAAACTGCCACAAAATACCACCTGTTTCATGCTCTTGCCTTGCTTGTTGTAGGTATTCTTGAAAGTCAAAATGCTCACAAATCATTGAGATTTGTGAGCATTCTGTTCCTTTCTGGGACGCTTGTTTTCTCTGGCTCCCTTTATATTTTATCAATCACAAACATCCTTTGGCTTGGTGCTATTACTCCTATAGGAGGAGTTTTGTTTATCCTCGGATGGGTGCTATTGGTTGCTTATCTATGGCGATCTTATTGACCGTCTTCAGCTTCTGTTTTCTTTGGAGGTAAAATATTAGCGGTGATTTTGATCCGCTCTGTGCTGTTTACAGCATTTGACATAATCGTCACAATTTTATTTTGCATTCCCATTTTACCACGGCTGTTGAAGTTCACAGTAATATCCGCAGACTCGCCTGGCGCTAAAGGCTCACGGCTCCAGTTGGTGGCAGTGCATCCGCAAGAAGTCCTTACATCTGAAATAATCAACGCTTCGTTACCGGAATTTTCATAACTGAATGTATGAGTCACACGATCACCCTGGTAGATATCTCCAAATGCATGAGTAGATTCTGAAAATGTGATTTTTGGTCCGCTTTGGGTTTCTTCCGTATCAGAGCTTTGGGCTACCACGCCAAATCCTATACATAAAATGAATAAACTTGCTAAAACTCTCATATATCAATCTTTTTTGAGTAAAGGTAACGAAGAGTAGAATATTATGTTAGACGATAGGGTAAGTAAATCGCTGTATAAGCAAAAAGTGCGGGTAAGAGCATGTGGCATACTGATAAAGGATAATTCCATTTTAATGCTCAAACATGTAGGAATTGGCAATGCAGGACACCTTTGGGCACCGCCAGGCGGCGGAGTGGAATTTAATGAATCATGTGAGCAAGCCGTCATTAAAGAATTTAAAGAAGAGACTGGCTTGAATGTGAGCATTGATAAGTTCCTTTTTACGAATGAATACCGCTCTCAAAAACTCCACGCAGTAGAAATCTTTTTTCAGGTATGCTATGAAAGCGGAGAACTTTTGCTCGGCAATGACCCTGAAGTACCGGAAGAAGAGCAAATACTAAAAGAGATTAAATGGGTTTCATTTGATGAAATAACTGAAATGAATCCTCGTTTAATTCATAATGCTTTTCACAACCTTTCTAACCCAAGCAAAATTGTTGAATTACAGGGCTTTATTAAATTTGAGGATATTTCAATAAAATAGTGTTTCGCTAACAACCTAATTATCTTTATTATTGCAAAAAACCTAACATAAATGAGCAAGTCAAAAATCTTCAGCATAGTTTTCGGAATCGTCGCAGCAGGTTTAGCCGTTTACCTCTATTATTCGATTAATTCTAGTATAGAAGAATCAAATAGAATTCAAAAAATGGAGGCTAGAATCATAGAGCAGCTCAAAATGATCAGAGAAGCAGAGCTCGCCTTCCTGGCTGTAAATGGTAGATATACCAGCGATTGGGACAAACTCCTGGCTTTTGTAGATACAGGGAGTTTCTACATTACCGAAAAAACCGAGTTCATAATTACTCTAGACTATGGTGCAGACAGCACATATGTTGAAGTAGATACACTAGGCATGATTGGAGTAAAAGACTCCATCTTCAAAGCCTCTAAATGGCCGAGATTCAATCTTGCATCATTGCCGTATGTTCCTGGCGTTGAGCCAGCTACTAAATTTGAAATCTGGGCTGACAAGATTGATAAAAGCGGTGTCAAGGTAAATGCTATTGAAGTGAAGAATCCTAAACCAATTAATCCTGATAGGGATGAAGAAAGTGAGTACACCACTAGAAAACCATTAAGGTTTGGATCTAAAACAAGTGTAACTACCGCAGGTAACTGGGAATAATTTGGGTACCACCGCCACATCCAAGACCTACAAACTTGTCAAAAGAATCAAGGCAGGAAGCTTTAATAAAGAAAAGCTTCCTTCCTACTCTTTGTGTCTTCAAATCGGCATCCGGGACTTTCAGTTCAGTGTAATCAACAAACAAACCAATAGTTGTCTATACATTGAAGATTACCGACTGGAGAACATCAAAACGATCAACACTAGACTTGAGGCCATCCAGGAGATAACTGCCAAACATCCATTTTTGGCTTCTACCCTCTGGGACAACATCAAAATTAGTTTTAAATCCCACAAGTTTTCGTTGGTTCCGGCGTCTTACTTCCTACCAGAAGCAGCAAGTGATTATCTGGCGCTAAATTCTGAGATCAAAACCAAGATTGAAGAGGTCTATTACTATAAGCACATTGCCAGTAGTGCAGTGAATATTTTTGCTTGTGATCGAAAAGTCATTGCCTGGGCAAAATCAAAATACCCAAAGAAGAGCATGCAGGTGATTCATCAGGGCAGTGCGCTAATAGAAGGAATATTGACTTATGATGATCACTCCCATGAGAAAACAATGTTCGTCTTCTCTGACCGTGGCATTATTCACTTAGCAGTTACCCAGAGCCAAAAATTACTTTATTACAACCAGTTCGCTGCAAGAAAAGCCGATGACTATCTGAAGTATGTCATGCTGGTCTTCAAAGAACTAGGATTATCCCCTAAGACAAATAAGTTGGTACTTTGGGGAGCAGTAAAAAATGATGCGCCACAAGTTGAGATCCTTAAGAAATACATTCGAAACATCTCACTTGGCACCAAACCCAATTTTCTTAAATTCTCATCAGAGTTTGACGAAGTACCGGATCACCGATACTTTGATATCTACAGTATATTCCTCTGTGAATAATGAAAAAAGTAGCGATTTTTCCTGGTTCGTTTGACCCTTTTACCAAAGGTCATGAAGATGTCGTATTGCGGAGCTTACAGCTTTTTGATGAAGTCATCATTGGGATTGGGCACAACACTAAAAAGACAAGATATTTTGATCTAGACACAATGCTTCAAAAAATTGACGAGGCATTTGCAGGCCATGAAGGAGTAAAAGTGATTGTGTATGATGAACTCACTGCAATACTGGCCAAAAAGTATGATGCCAAATACCTGATCCGGGGATTGCGGAATACCACCGATTTCGAATATGAAAACAGTATCTCTCAGATCAACAAATACCTTAATACCGAACTGGAAACTGTATTCCTAATCACTTCACCGGAGCTTGCTCCAATTAGCAGTAGTATTATTCGTGAGGTACACAAGTACGGCGGGGATGTAGAACCTTTCCTTCCCTATAAGCTCTGATCATGAATTTTCAGGAGCTTGTGGTACTCCTGAATGACTACTCTAATCGATCTGTAAGAATTATATAAAGCAGCTCTCAGTTCTGTTAAACTCATCCACCGGGCTTCTTCTATATCTTCCTCAGTTTGCGGAGCAAGGTTAGAATCATCCTCACACTTCATTACGTACCAGTGGGTCTTCTTAAGCACGTATTTCCTCTTGTTCACATAAGTATGCCAGGTAGCATTGATTTTGCGGTCAATACTCACCTTAACACCTGTTTCTTCTTCCACCTCACGCATTGCGCAAGCTCGTTTCTTCTCTCCTTTGTCCAGCTTGCCTTTAGGGATATCCCATCTTCCCTTACGATAAATCAGCAGGATCTTCCCACCTTTATCTACCACGCCACCGGCGGCTTCTATCACTTTAAATTTCTTTTTGATGTACTTGATGATGGTCTTGCTATCCGCACTGGTGAATGTAATAGAATCCACACCCTTGAGCTTATTGTCGGTCATCACATGCAGTAGTTCATCTACTTTGTCAGGCAATGCATCTTTTATCAAGACGTCATCAATTAAGGATTTAGGCTTGATTTTGCTCAATGCCCCATCAATAACCAAATCAAACTCCTTGTTTGGCTTGAGGTCCTCATTGCTAATGATACTTACAGGAATATCGTTTATGAATATTTTCACAAGAAGTTTAGCTTTGCGTCACAAATAAAACACAAAAAATCTCGGGTGGGAAGATGAATCCCAAAGATTTTCATAAAACTTAATATTCATGTCAATTCAAAAATTTGATCAACAACTTGCGCAAGACATTGCTTTATCACTGGCTAGTATTGAGGCCATTAAGATTCAGCCCGAAAAACCCTTCATCTGGGCCTCTGGATGGAAGTCTCCTATCTACTGCGACAATCGTTTGAGCCTGTCTTACCCTGAAGTAAGAACACAAGTTAAAGAGGCTTTGATCAAAATGGTTCAACAAAAATTCCCGGGTGTAGAATGTATAGCCGGAGTTGCCACTGCCGGAATCCCTCAGGGTGCGCTCGTAGCGGAAGCGATGGGCTTACCCTTTATCTACATTCGGTCCAAATCAAAATCTCATGGAATGGAGAATCAGATAGAAGGCGTGGCTGTGAAAGGCCAGAAGGTTGTTTTAATTGAGGACCTAGTCTCTACAGGCGGGAGTTCGCTACAAGCTGCAGAAGCTGTCAGGTCAGCGGGCATGGATGTGCTGGGCATGGCAGCAATCTTCACATATGGATTCCCAATAGCTGCAGACAATTTCGACCAACACAATATTGATCTGTGTTACTTAAGTGATTATCCTACACTCATTGAGAAAATGGTTGCTGATGGCAAACTGAAAGAGAGCCAACTGGAGACTTTACAAGCTTGGCGTGACAATCCCGCACGGTGGAATCAATAAAATTTCTCCTCCACACCCAAACCGAAAAGTGCAAAATCATATTTGACCGGATCTTCCGGATCCAGTCTTTTTAGATTTTCAGTTAATTCAATGGCAGTTGTCCAATCTGTTTGCCTGCGGGTGATCAGTCCCAGCTTCCGCCCTACCCGATCCACATGTAGGTCACAGGGGCATACCAGTTGTGAGGGTTTGATTCTACCCCACAACCCAAAGTCAACACCCTGATCATCTGATCTTACCATCCACCTCAAAAACATACTAATGCGCTTGCAAGCGGATTTCCTCATGGGGTTGGGAATATGCTTATAAGTGCGCCGGGGATGGTCAGGCAATGCAAAAAACTGCTCAAAAAAACCAATGAGATGATGCTCTGTATTCGGTGATTTCAAATCTCCTCTTACCAAAAAGGCATCTTCTAAGGAGTCATATACCAGATAATGCGTCCTGAAGAATTCAATGAAATAGAGCGCATCAGTGGCGTTGAAAGTGCGGTGTTTAAATTCCAGAAATGGCTTTAAATCCTCTTCCTGATGATTCAGGATAAAGTCATAAGGAGCATTGTCCATCATTTGAAAGAACTCCTTGCACTTTCGAATAATGGTCACTCTTTGCCCCCAGGCAAGAATAGCCGCCACAAATCCCGCAATCTCAATGTCCTGCTGGCTTGAATATCCGTGAGGAATGACGATGGGGTCATTTTCAATAAATCCAGGCTGGTTGTATTGGGCTACTTTTTGATCAAGAAATGGTTTTAAGTCGGTGATTTTTCCCAATCTAGTCCTCGTAATAAGTTACTTCAACCCTCGTCAACGGATCAATCACTCCCAGTCGTTCAAAACAAATTGGAGTTAACCTAACAAGGACATTTTCATTAAGCCCGGTTTCTGGTAGTCGGCCTACTACTCTCGCAAAAATCTTCTGATTGTTCATCAGGTTTCTGATTTCTATCATTGTGCCAATCTTCAAAGTCCGGTGCAACGCCAGGTATTTTTCGGTTTCCACAACATCTTCGATCTTTCTTGCCGTCCCCTCTTCAATGATTTTCACAAAACCACTTTGATCGGTATACCGCTTTCTGGTGCCATATGGCAGTTTATCAATGTTAGGCTTTTTCTTGAGTTCCTCTGGATCAGGCTTTCCTTTGATCAATAGTTTTTGACCAATACTCAAATAGGTATTGGGCAGTTTATTCCATATCACTATACTGTCTGGTCGTACTTTAAACTTAGCGGCAATGCTTTCGATCATATCCCCACTCTGAACATAGTACTCAGTGAATCCAGCACGAATGGCTGGTTTTGCAGGAGCCTTATCATCTTCCTTTTTCTTCTTTTTCTTGTCTTCCTTTACTAGATCAATAGATGAATCACTCTTGAAGGGCGCATGAGCATCACGAACCTTGAGCAGCTGACCGATTGAAATCTCATTGGTAGCAAGTTGATTCCATTCCTTAAGATCATTGACTTCCACACCGTATTTTCGGCTTATTGAAAACAATGTCTCTCCAGTTTTTACCAAATGATTGCTCTCTGATGTTTCAGGAGACGGTTTTGAACTCACCTTCGGAGGATTATATGTAATTGGAATTCGTAGCTCCTGTCCCAAATCGAGATTGTTGTCTTCCATTCCATTTGCTTCCTTCACCTCCAGCAAATTTGATCCATATCTTCTGGTGAGACTATAAAGTGTCTCGCCCTTTTCTACCTGATGAATTACATAATACGTACCCTCTTTTTCTTCTGTACGAAGCGAATCAAATCCAAATGCCTGAACTTCTAAAACACAGAAGAACGCTATTATTATCCCTGTTAACTTATATTTTAATTGCATTGATTTTATACCCATTTTCAATAAATACCACTAAATCATTAAGCAAAAAGAATCCACCAGAAGCAAAACCTTCCAAATCCTTATCAACTACGTTATGGTAAATCTCATTGTCCCCTTTAATTACCAAAAGTTTTCTCTCAAACTTTGTACCTAAACGTACATAATAACTAATTATGATAGATTCTTCTAACTCAAAATATTCACAACCAACATCTTTTTGATCTAAATTCAAATATCCGGCTACCATTTCATAGCTCTCTGTACCCGGATGATAATAAACAGGATTGCTTAAATTATTTTTTTCAGTAAGATCAGTTTTGAGATCCGTTAGTTCCACTGCTTTTCGTATGTCCTGCTGCTGAGGATCATAGCCCTGCACTTCCGTTCCAACCAGTTCCTCAAATTGAAACCCCGGCACTTCAGCAAAGATTTCCTGCTTTTCAAGCTCATAAACCAACAAAGTTTTCTTCGTCGGGTTCTGAGGATCGCAGTACTGTTCCAGAAGAAGATACGGATAATACAACCTCAATGAGGTCGTCCACCAATCCACTTTTTCAACCCAAAATGCCTCACTGAGTGTCCTGGTATTGAAATCTACTACGTGAAAAAAAATCTCCTGTTTGTCTTCATCACGGATTTCAGCCACCATTTTGCCACTTGTTTCATCCAAAACAATTTGCCAAATTTTGTATTCAACCGAAAAAGAAAAATCAAAAGAAGGTGAAGCCACGTATTGAATGAAGTATTTTTATTCAAATTTGTATGTAAAGTTAGAACAGCCACCATGCTAAAAAAACATATACCCATATTCTTATTTACCCTGATTGCAATTAACCTCTTTGCTCAGGAGAATAACCAAACCAAAGTGCTTCACCTTAAGGTATTGGACAACATCGATCCTAGAACCAATCGATATACCGAACTGGGTCTGGAAAGAGCTGCTGAAATAGATGCTGATTACGTGATCCTGGAGCTTGATACCTATGGAGGTGCTTTGAATGATGCGGATGAAATCAGAACCCGTATTCTCAATTTTGAAAAACCCATTTACGCTTTCATCAACAAAGACGCTGCCTCAGCAGGTGCGCTCATCTCAATTGCTTGCGACAGCATATATATGGCTCGTGGCTCCAGCATTGGTGCCGCTACGGTAGTCACCCAGGATGGATCTGCGGCACCTGACAAATATCAGTCTTACATGCGATCCATCATGCGCTCTACAGCAGAGGCCAAGGGAAGAAACCCTCAGATAGCAGAAGGAATGGTTGACGAGGATATAGATTTGGACAGTATTGCTACTGAAGGAAAAGTCATTACTTTCTCCGTTTCAGAAGCCATCAAATATGGGTTCTGCGAAGCGCAGTTAGGATCTATTGATGAAATCATGGAACGGTCAGGTGTTTCAAACTATGTGGTCGTCCCTTTCGAATTGGGTGTAGCTGACAAGATTATCGCACTCTTTCTCAACCCCTTTGTAAGTGGCATACTTATACTAATTATCATCGGTGGCATTTATTTTGAGCTGCAAACTCCGGGTGTGGGGTTTCCTATACTAGCTTCTATCATAGCTGCAATCCTCTATTTCACACCGTATTACCTCAACGGGCTTGCCGAAAACTGGGAAATCATTGCCTTTTTTATAGGGGTGCTGCTGATCGCGGCTGAAATCTTCATTATCCCGGGCTTTGGAGTCGCGGGGATCAGTGGTTTGATATTGACTCTGGGTGCATTGATTCTTGTTATGCTCAACAATGACACTTTTGATTTCTCCTTCGTGAAAATTGATGACATTTTTATAGCAGTTGCAACAACGCTTGCCGGTATGCTCGGATCTATCATTGTTATGGTCTTCGGTGGAGTAAGGCTTGTCAATAGTCCAGCATTTGGGCGGATAGCTTTAAAGGATGTTCAGGATAGAAACGAAGGATATACCTCAAGTTTTTATTCAGAGAAGTCCTTGATTGGTAAAAAAGGAACAGCTTACACCATATTAAGACCAAGTGGCAGGGTAGAAATAGAAGGTGAAATGTATGATGCCTACACCCGAGGAAATTACATTGATGCTGGCACTGAAGTTGAAGTGATTTCGGATGAAGGCACCTCTCTTAAAGTACGCGAGTCATCATGAAAATACTAGGGGTAATTCCTGCAAGGTACGCTTCCTCTAGGTTTCCCGGTAAGGCACTCGCAGATGTCAAGGGGAAAACCATGGTGAGAAGGGTCTATGAGCAAGCCAGGCAAAGTAAGCTCCTAAACAACATCGTGGTAGCTACAGATGATCAACGTATTTTCAATGAGGTACTCAGTTTTGAAGGGCAAGTCATGATGACCCAGGAGGATCATAAAAATGGAACTGAGCGATGTGCAGAAGTGATCAGGCGATTTCAGGGATACGATTACGTAATTAATATTCAAGGTGATGAGCCATTTATACATCCTGACCAAATAGATACAGTTGCGCAATTGCTAGACGGACATGTGGAAATAGCCACACTGGTCAAACCCATCAAGGATATTGATGAGCTTGATGATCCCGGTGAAATGAAAGTGGTTTTCAACAATCAAAATGAAGCCATTTACTTTAGCAGGGCATGCATCCCCTATCTCAGAGACGTAGATTCAACAAGCCGTTTGAAACACTATTGCTATCATAAACACATCGGTATTTATGCCTATCGATCAGATGTACTCATGAAAATTGTTAAGTTGCCTCCTGGAAATCTTGAAATGGCAGAGTCACTGGAACAATTAAGATGGATTGAAAACGGATTTAAAATCAATTTAGGCTTCACAGACATTGAAAGTCACATGATAGACACACCTCAAGATCTCACAAAACTTTTAAAGACTACACCTAGATGAGAAAATCCCTTAAAGCCCTGACCTGGATTCTGATGCTGGTAGCAGTTGTATTTTTTTGGCTATCGCTGAGAAGCACAGAAGCAAATCTTGAATACACACTTTTTGCAATGGGCGCGATCATACTTGCTTGGGTTTCTAATTACTTTTTAAGGAAATATGAAAAAGCAGAGAAGGAAGACTGATCAGTGTCTCAATTGCGGCCGGAAACTTGAGCGTACCTTTGATTATTGCCCGTCATGCGGTCAGGAAAACAACGACAATCAGATCTCTTTTGGTAGGTTAATCAAAGATTTCTTCGCTAACTATTTCTCTTTAGACTCAAGGTTCGGAAGAAGCATCAAACCTTTCTTTTTTAAGCCTGGTTTGCTCACCAAGGAGTTTATGGACGGGAAAAGGGTGAAATACGCCAATCCAATCAGACTTTACCTCGTTGTGAGTTTGATTCATTTCTTTGTGATGAACCTAAACATGAACGATATAAGTAGCGATAAGCGAACTTCCAGAAAAGATCAAGCTAGGGCCGATTCAATTGAAGTGAGGTTGGACAGTATATTAGAGACACCTGATAATTCACAAAAGATCCTGAATCTCGATATTGACACTACTGGCTCAACGGGTGAAAACTGGCCGATGACTGCTCTTGAATGGAAAAAAATTCAACATTTGACAGATAAAGACGGGCCAGAATACTCCGTACAACAGATTGAGGATTCCATCCAAAATGAAAATAAATCATATTTCGCTGCTAAGACCAACCGTCAGATCATTAAAGTGATGAAAGCGGATGAAAATGCAGTCTCTATGATCATTGTTAAAAATATTCCGATTCTAATGTTTTTCCTCTTGCCACTTTATGCGCTTCTTCTCAAGATGTTTTTCAGGAAACGTCTGTATATCAACCACCTGATTCATGGACTGCATATCCACTCCTTTGTATTTATCAATTTCACTGTATATTGGATTATTTCATTGATTTCTGAAAGCACTGCAGAGACTATCGATTTTATTTTCATTATTCTCAATATACTTTATATCGTACTATCATTCAGGAACACTTATTCCGTAAAATACCGCACGGCCATTTTCAAAGTGTTTGCAACAGGCTTCCTTTACACCATTTTACTCGGCTTTGGATTGGGTATTGAAGCATTGGTAAGTTTGTTTTTCTTCTAACAGTGGATATGGAGATATTTAACGGCAGAATAAGTGAATTCGAGCAAAAGGCTTCTTTTCATAAGAAAAAAGCCATTTTGTTTTCAACCTTGAGAGGCATTTGCTTCATCGCTCTAGTGGTTCTGCTTATTCAGTTTTTCAGAACTGATCAGATTATTCTATTATTATTTGCCGCAGCTGCTCTTGTGGCATTCGCGTTGCTCATCACCAGGCATCAGCTACATGACCATCAGCACATTTTAAATACTACTTTAGTAAAAGTCAATACTGAAGAAAAAGAAAGGTTGGCGCTAAACCTGGATCAATTCGATCCGGGTAATGAATTTATTGAAACTGGTCATCCAAATCAGGAGGACCTGGATATTTTTGGCCAACACTCCATTTTTCAGCTTGTTAACCATTGTGCCCTTGAAGATTCCAAAAAACTACTCGCCGACTGGTTGTCGAAAACGCCAAGACAGCAGGAAATATTGGACCGACAATCCTGCATCAAAGAACTCAGCGGTAATTTGGATTGGATTCAGGAATTCCAGTCAAACACGAGGATTGCTGTTGGCAAAAAGAAAAAGCAGGAACCAGTGGCTTCATCCAGTGATCTTATCAATTGGGCCAATATCCCCGGAAAGTTATCCAACCCAGCGCTTTTAAAGACCATTGCTGTTGTGCTCAGTACCATCAGTATTGGACTAATTATCCTGATAGCACTCGGCAGGCTCCCCTATCAATATCTCTATGGGTCACTGCTGATCAATGCAATATTCCTGGTAACGATACTCAGCTCATTGCACAGGCAAATCAAGGGAATAGATAAAGCAAAGTACATGATCTCCTCCTACCAGCAGTGTATCGAGCTCATCGACAAACAACACTTTGAGGCTCCTCTTTTGGTCAGTCTGAAAAAGGGAATTCAAAACCCTGCCAACGCTTTAAAAGGAATCAATCAATTGTCTAAACTAAGCCACAGGATCAGCTCAAGAAGCAATATGCTCTATATGATTTTTGACCTGTTATTCCTCCAGGACATTTATCTATTAACTGCTATTGAACAATGGAAAAACAGGCACAAAAAACACCTGAACCTCTGGTTTGGTTCAGTACATGAAGCTGAAACTCTGGTAAGCATAGCCACTTTTGCCCATAGTCACCCCGATTTTTCCTATCCCGAAATCACTGATAAGCATTACCAAATAAGCGGACAAGCAATCGGTCACCCCTTGATCCCAACCGGCCAATGTGTTCCAAACGATTACTCGATTGACGGCAAAGGAAGTGTAGACATCATTACAGGATCAAACATGTCGGGAAAATCAACATTTCAACGCACGCTTGGCGTCAACATGGTCCTTGCGAATATTGGCGGCCCGGTTTGTGCACAACAATTCTCAATGAGTCCTGTAGAAGTTTTTACAAGCATGCGTACCAAAGACAACCTGGAAGAGCATACGAGTTCATTTTACGCTGAGTTAAAACGCATTAGGCAACTTCTTGAACTGGTGGATCACAGACCAGTCTTCTTCCTATTGGATGAAATACTAAAAGGTACCAACTCAGAAGACAGACATCTGGGAGCTGTAGCACTCATTCAAAAGTTGACAGGCAAATCAGGTTTTGGACTAATTTCAACGCACGACCTGTCCCTTGGAAAGTTAGAGGCTACAGAAAAAAATGTGCGTAACTTTAGCTTTAACAGTGAGATCGAAGGAGATAAAATACTATTTGATTATCGGCTAACCCCCGGAACCTGTAAGAGTTTTAATGCTTCTCAACTTATGAGAAACCTTGGTATTGTGGATTAGGCGAATACCCTACCTTCCAACTCAACAATATTCATCAAGACCTTTTGAGCTTTCATTTTTACTTGCTCGGCAGCTTTCAAATCTGTCTGCTCCAGATAAAAAGACTTTCTCATGAGTTTATCATATTTTGCCTGCAACTTTTCCTGTTTTGA
Source organism: Marinoscillum sp. (assembly GCA_040218045.1). Lineage (GTDB taxonomy): Bacteria > Bacteroidota > Bacteroidia > Cytophagales > Cyclobacteriaceae > Marinoscillum. Next base: position 17,917 of record JAVJQA010000044.1, on the reverse strand, counting down.
TCTTGAATCAAATAAATTGAACATATTGAATATGTTTTGTGAATATTCTAATAAACACTGTAATTGGTCATTTGTTTGAACAACCCTAAAATATCCATCATCACTCCTGTAAAGAACGCTGAAAAGTGGATTCGGGAATGTGCACAATCAATTCTCAGGCAGAGTTACATGGAATGGGAATGGATCATTGTCAATGACCACAGTTCAGATAAGACCGGTCAGATTATTGAAAGTTTTCCTGATTCGCGTATAAGCCTGATTGAAAATGACGGATCAGGAATTATTGAATCATTGGTAACAGGCTACAAGCACTGTAGCGGCCAGTTTATAACCAGAATGGACGCCGATGATGTATTATCACCCAATCGACTTAAAGTAATGTCAGAGGCATTGAACAAGGCACCAAAGCATACCCTTGTTACGGGTTTGGTCAGGTATTTCTCAGATAAACCCATAAGCGAGGGATACAAAACTTATGAAAATTGGCTCAATAAAATCAACCTATCCGGTAACCAGTGGCAAAACATCTACCGAGAATGCGTGGTTGCCTCACCAAACTGGATGATCCGGCGGAATGATTTGGATGACATTCAAGGATTCAACAAACTTGAATACCCTGAAGATTATGACCTCACCTTTCGTTGGTACAAGCATGGTTTTAAAATCACAACAATCCCTGAAGTCACATTAGAGTGGAGGGAACACAATGAACGTACATCCAGGGTTTCCCTGCACTATCAACAAAAGGCATTCTTCGACTTGAAAATTAAAAGGTTCCTGGAGATTGATCACAATGGTCAGCCGATAGTGATTTGGGGAAGAAATATAAAATCGAAGCTCACTAGCGACATCCTCACTGAAAAGGGTGTGCCCTTTATCATACAAGACACAAGCGACTACCAGTCTCTAGAAGATTTTACCAATTCTCAATTATTGGTCGCCGTTTATCCATCAGAAAATCAGAGAACGAGTATTGAAAACTTTCTGAGCTCAATCAACAGAATAGAAGGAGCAAACTGGTGGTATTTATAACCTGAATAGCGAATGATTACTAACTTTGGAGCATGCAAGACGACATCTACAAACAAGCTCTAAAACTGGAGAGGGATGGCAAATGGGATGCTGCTCATGAGTTGATTCAAGACGTACCTACTAAAGAAGCAGCCTGGATTCATGCGTATTTACATCGCAAAGAAGGCGATCAATGGAATGCTGAGTACTGGTACCGCCGGGCAGATCAGCCAGTATACAATGGAAGCCTTGATGAAGAGTGGAATGCTCTCCATCGTCATTTTTCAGATGTTTAATTGGTTTTTTATTACCCTTCCATTAGAGTTCGCAGACTCTCGTCATTGGCATGAATGATATCTGAAATGTCATCATCTGAAAGCACTGCCGAAACAAACAAGGTTTCAAACTGAGAGGGTGCCAAATAGATTCCTTTTTGAAGCATTAGGTTAAAATACTTACCAAAATCAGCTGTATTGCAACTTTTGGCAGTAGCAAAATCGATGACCTTTTGATCGGTGAAAAACAAACTATACATGCTACCTATCTGATTCATCGTATAGTTGAGACCAAGTGCTTTCAGGCTTTCCTTATACCCCGCTACTATCTTTTTGGTATTGGACTCCAGCTTTCCGTAAGTTTCCGGATGGTCATACAAATACTTAAGCATCGTATACCCTGCAGCCATGGCAACCGGATTTCCCGACAAGGTACCTGCCTGATATACTGGCCCTTCAGGTGAAACGTAATCCATGATCTCCTTTTTACCACCATAAGCTCCTACAGGAAGTCCTCCACCAATGATCTTACCCAGTGTTGTTAAATCCGGGACCACTCCCAGTCGCTCCTGGGCACCACCTTTTGCCAACCGGAACCCTGTCATTACTTCATCAAAAATCAGGACCACATTTTCAGAATCACACAGTGATCGAAGCCCTTCAAGAAAACCAGGCTCTGGCAATACGCATCCCATATTGCCGGCAACAGGCTCTACAATAATCGCAGCAACTTCATTTCGGTTTTCGGCTAATATCTTCTTAACAGCTTCCTGATCATTAAATGGTGCAAGGAGCGTATCCTTTGCAGTTCCTGCGGTTACGCCAGGGCTATTGGGAGTACCCATGGTCATGGCTCCACTACCTGCTGCAATCAGGAAAGAATCTCCATGGCCATGATAGCAGCCTTCAAATTTGATAAACTTATCTTTTCCAGTGTACCCTCTTGCCACCCGAATGGCCGACATGGTCGCTTCTGTGCCAGAATTAACCATTCTGACCCGGTCAACGGACGGCACCATCTCACATATAAGCTCGGCAATGAGTAGTTCGCGCTCACCAGGGGCTCCAAAAGATGGAGAATGCTGAATGGCTTGAATAACCGCCTCCTCTACAAGTGGATGGGCATGACCTAGAATCATAGGCCCCCACGAGTTGATCATGTCAATGTAGGTATTGCCATCCTCATCTGTCATCCGTGAACCACGAGCCGACTTGAAAAATATTGGATCTCCTCCTACTGCCTTAAAAGCACGAACGGGTGAATTGACTCCACCCGGTATATAATTCTTTGCCCTGTTAAAAAGTGATTTACTCTTTTCGATCTTCATATTGTTCCCTGTTGACTACCTCGAGTTTGGCGTTTTTGAATCTTACAATTGGTACGATTTGATTGTCATTGGCCACCCCATATTGATGACCTTCAAAGATCTTTCCCGGATAGAAATCCCCGGACCTTATGCCCCGCTGAAAATATTTGCCATTCCGATGCAGCATTCTTCCAGTGAACCAAACAATCTCATATCCTCTATAATGGTTAATGGATGGATTTGTTTTGAATTCCTGACCGATTCTCTGTTTCAATCCCTTGAATGCAAAAGAATCCCTATTGAGGTAATCAGGATCGCTCAACCCAACTCCAAGCCGATCCAATTGATTGAAACTCAACATGGTAAAGTCCAACCAGTCACCAGAACCATATAGCTTGGTACTATCCCCACGACTTTCAATCACTGAAATCATATTATTTGCGAACAGATTGCTTCTGGTAGCAGCCACTATGTGTCCAATACTATCCGGAGCCATATAAAACTTCTGCTGATAGAATACGATTTCATTTTGATTGTCATCAAAACTGATGGGCAACACAAATCTCTGATCTCTCTTCATTCGGTCCATCTCATCCCTTCTTATTCTCCGGTCTCTCACATATTCACCCGCTTCTATCAGTGAATCAGCTTCTTCCTGAGAGTAATAAGCATAATACTGAGCCGATAATGTATCCAACAAGGTTTTGGCATTGTCTTTAGTAATAGGCTGGTAAAGAACTACTTTAAACCCAGCTTCTTCAACTTTTTGTTTATAAACAGCCGCAAAGAGTGAATCACGGTCAGACTGCTCATAAAAAATCATGGTGTAAGGATTGAAGGCGTTCTCCTGAATAGCCAGTTCTGCTGTTTTCAATGCTAACGTGGCATTGGTTGGTCTTACGAGAAAAGAATAGGGATTGTCTCCAATAACCTCCACATTTGATGAAATCGGATTGAATGTATTGATTGCATTCTCCTTGGTAAAAGCATTCACAACTGTGTTAGGACCTGGGTATAAAGGCCCAATGATCAAGTCAGTGCTTTTAAATCCTGGCGATTGTAGTATTTTTTCGGTCTCTTCAACTTGTCGCTTCGTATCATAGGGGAAAAGATTCACAGGCATACCAATTTCTGAAAGGTCTTTAGCAGCAAGCTGCATCCCCTGGTACATGTCCATAACCAGCGTATTCTGAGCAATAAGACTAGTGTTTTCCAATGATTGGAACAGGAACGGAAGTAAAACAGCAATGTTGTAGGTATCTTTTTTCACAAGGGGTAATTCCACCATGGCAAAGTCGTCCACCTCAAACTCCCACTTTTCAATTAATGCATTGATTCTTACAAAATCACGCTTTTGATAGGAGACTTTACTGAGTTTCTTCACCAACAAATTAGCCAAAAGCCTATGTTCTGGAAATTCCTTGACAAGACTGTCAACCCGCTTGATCGGAAGTGGGCTGATAAACTTCCTGATCAGACTTTCTTCTTGGCTGAAATTCCGGCTTTTTTCGGTCAGGTCCTGAGCATATTTTATTCCCTGAGTATAAAGTGTATCCTCCAAACTGGAGTAGCTAAGCCAAAACAAAACTTCCGGAACCTGCTCCCAATCAGGCTCTTGTTGCACAAGCTGCTTCCATGAATCTCTGGCAGATTTGCCGTCACCTTGCTTGTAAGCACTCAAACCGTAATAAAACAAACTGTACTTTGCGAAATCAGGGGTAGCTACAAGTGCACCAAAAGCACCTTTGGAACTCGTGTATTTTCCTTCGTCGAATAATCTTTTTGCTTCTAAGTACTCACTTTGTGCACCCTGTCCTAATGCCAAACTGCCAATGAGTAATGTTACCGATAATAAGAGTATGTGCTTCAAAACTGCTGTGTTGGTTTCAAAAATTTGAATTTACGACTATTCCCACTCAATTGTAGCAGGTGGCTTGCTACTAATATCGTAGACTACTCTATTTACACCTTTTACCCGGTTGATTATCTTATTGGAAACATCCGCTAAAAAATCGTATGGTAAATGTACCCAGTCGGCAGTCATTCCATCCAAACTCGCTACAGCTCTCAATGCCACCACCTGTTCGTAGGTCCGCTCATCACCCATTACACCCACAGACTGCACAGGTAGCAACATAGCACCTGCCTGCCAAACCTCATCATAAAGATCATTTTCTCTCAGTCCGGTAATGAAAATATCATCTACTTCCTGCAAAATCCTCACTTTCTCCGCCGTAATATCTCCAAGAATCCTAATTCCAAGTCCGGGACCCGGGAAAGGATGTCTACCTAATATTTTCTCTGAGATCTCAAGAGCCCTTCCCACATTTCTCACCTCATCTTTAAACAAAAGGTTGAGTGGTTCAACTACCTTGAGATTCATTTTTTCCGGCAGTCCGCCCACATTGTGGTGAGATTTGATAGTCACAGATGGCCCGTTTACAGAAACCGATTCTATAACGTCCGGATAGATTGTTCCTTGTCCCAACCACTTTACATCTTTGATTTTATGTGCTTCCACATCAAAGATTTCAATAAAAGTCCTTCCTATGGCTTTACGCTTATCTTCAGGATCTTTCAATCCCTCCAACGCTTTGTAAAATTCCGCTTTGGCATCTACACCTTTCACATTGAGCCCCATGCCTTCATATGAAGCCAGCACCTGGTCGAATTCATTTTTTCTCAGCAATCCGTTATCCACAAAAATGCAGTAGAGATTCTTCCCTATCGCTTGATGAATGAGTGTAGCGGCTACTGATGAATCTACACCACCTGAAAGTCCCAACACTACTTTATCCTTCCCTAATTTGGCCTGAAGCTCCCTGACTGTGTTTTCCACAAAGATGTCTGCCGTCCAGTCCTGTGAAGCACCACATATATGAACCACGAAGTTTCTGAGGAGCGTTTTCCCATCAATACTGTGTGTCACCTCCGGGTGAAACTGAATACCATAGATTTCTTTGTCCTCTACTTTATAAGCCGCTACTGGTATATCATCAGTATTGGCAATAATCTGAAAGTTTTCTGGGAGTTCGGTAATGGTATCGCCATGGGACATCCACACCTGGCTACCAATTTCAATCTCTTTGAGCAATTCATAATGTGCATTCAGGTGAGCGAGTTTAGCTCTGCCGTATTCACTATGCGCCGCTTTTGTTACTATGCCTCCACTTTGGTGAGCCATGAGTTGAGCACCATAGCAAACTCCAAGTATTGGTAAATCACCAAACTGAGAAACATCAACGGATGGAGATCCTTCATCTGTGACAGAGCACGGACTTCCAGATAAAATAATTCCCTTCGTGTACTCATCCGGTTGAGGGAATTTATTGAAAGGGTGTATTTCACAGTAAACATCAAGTTCACGGACTCGTCTAGCGATCAGTTGGGTATATTGGGAACCAAAGTCCAGGATAAGTATCTTCTCTGTCATCCCGCAAAATTAGCAGAATCGTTCAAACGCTAAATTGATTTTTTACATCGATTTGAATTATGATGAATTTTACGTTGTTTAGCTCGTTGAAACAACACAAATGACGCAGGAAGAAAAACGGTTAGAATCATGTAGAGAAGGAACTCCATGGAAGGAATGGGGTCCGTATTTGTCAGAAAGGCAATGGGCAACCGTAAGGGAAGATTATTCTGAGTCAGGCAATGCATGGGAAAGCATCGTGCATGATCAGGCAAGAAGCAAATCTTACCGATGGGGTGAAGATGGTATTGGTGGTTTTAGCAATTCTGATCAGCGCATTTGCTTTTCCTGGGCTTTCTGGAATGGCAACGACAGCATACTCAAAGAGCGCCTGTTTGGCCTTACGGGTCATGAAGGGAATCATGGAGAAGACGTAAAGGAGCAATACTACTACCTGGATAGTACGCCTACTCACTCCTACATGAAGATGCTTTATAAATATCCGATCAGTGAGTTTCCGTATTCAGACCTAGTACTGAAAAACAGAAAACTGACCAAAAAAGACCCGGAGTATGAGTTGTTGGACACGGGTATTTTTGACAAAGACCAGTATTTTGACATTTTCATGGAGTATGCCAAAGGCGCCCCGGATGACTTCCTACTGAAGGCAGAAGTGCACAACAGAAGTGACAAAACGGCTGAAATACACCTTTTACCAACTTTTTGGTATAGAAATACCTGGTCTTCCGGTAGAGACAAACGAATTCCTGAAATCAAATACCTGGATAATCATCGAATGCTCATCAACCACCATCACCTTGGGGAATACTATGTCTATTTCGAACAAGACTCAAATGTAGAACAGGTTTTTTGTGACAATGCTACCAATAGGGTGCGGCTCTATGGAGTACCCAACAAACAATCTGACTATCCAAAAGATGGGATCAACGACTATGTGGTCTCAGGTAAGAATACGATCAATCCTGAGAAAAAAGGCACCAAAGCTTCGGGGGTCATTAAACTTAGGATTCCAGCGCATAGCTCAAAGTCTGTAAAAGTAAGAATGACCACTTCGAAGACAGAGCAACCTTTTAGTGATTACGATAAGGTTTTTCAAACCCGTCTCTCTGAGGCGGACAGTTTCTACAGAGCTAAGCAGTCTAAAATAGCCGAAAAGGATCTTAAGAACATACAACGTCAGGCTTTTGCAGGCATGATGTGGAGCAAGCAATTCTATTACTACAATGTGAGGAACTGGCTTTTTGGTGATCCTGGCAGAATGAAACCCGCTGCAGGTCGCCGGGGAGGAAGAAACTCTGACTGGCAGCACCTATTTAATTACGATGTGCTCTCCATGCCTGACAAATGGGAATACCCCTGGTTTGCTGCCTGGGACCTGGCTTTTCACTGTATCCCAATAGCTAGGATTGATGCTGATTTTGCCAAAGACCAACTGCTATTGCTTTTGAAAGAGCGATACCTTCATCCTAATGGGCAAATGCCGGCATACGAATGGAATTTCAATGATGTGAATCCCCCAGTTCATGCCTGGGCAGTGTTGCGCGTATTCCAGATTGACCGAAAGGCTTCGGGAAAAGCAGATTTTGATTTTCTTCAAAAAGCTTTTCACAAACTACTCTTAAACTTCACCTGGTGGGTAAACCGAAAGGACACAGAAGGAAACAATGTTTTTGAAGGTGGGTTTCTTGGTTTGGATAACATCGGTGTTTTTGATCGCAATCACCAGATTGTAGAAGATGCCCGACTGGAGCAAGCAGATAGTACAAGCTGGATGGCGATGTTTTCTCTCAACATGCTGCGTATTGCACTTGACTTATCCATGGAGTATCCCGTGTATCAGGACATGGCCATTAAGTTCTTTGAGCATTTCCTTTATATCTCCGGGGCTATGAACAGCATTGGTGATACCGATGTGGACCTTTGGGATGATGAGGACAACTTCTACTATGATGTGATGCACGCACCAAATGAACCCAACCAACAAATGAAGGTTCGATCCATGGTAGGACTGATTCCACTTTTTGCTATTGAAATTTTGAGGGCCGAGGTTTATGACAAACTTCCTGAATTCCGCGAAAGGCTGTTGTTCTTCCTAAAGGAGCGACCAAAACTAGCTTCACTGGTTTCACGCTGGGAAGAACCCGGACAGGGGGAACGACGACTCTTAAGCATTCTTCGCGGGTTTAGAATGAAGAAAATCCTGGAAAGAATGCTGGATGAAGACGAGTTTCTTTCAAAATATGGCATTAGGGCCTTATCAAAATCCCATGAAAAGAATCCTTACCGGATGGAAATCAAGGGACAAAAGTTTGAAGTGGCCTACATCCCCGGAGAATCCGACTCGTCATTCTTTGGCGGAAATTCCAACTGGCGTGGGCCTATATGGTTTCCTGTAAACTATTTACTGCTGGAATCACTTCTGAAGTTTTCTCAATACTATGGGGACGACTATAAGGTGGAATTTCCGATTGGTAGTGGTCAAGACCATACCCTTCAGGAAGTCACCCAGGGACTCTGTGAACGATTGATAAGTATATTCACCAAGGATGAGAATGGCAAACGACCGGTTTATGGCAACAACGAAAAGCTGCAATCCGATCCTCATTTCAAGGATTATATTCTCTTTTATGAGTACTTTCACGGCGATACCGGATTGGGTCTCGGTGCTTCCCATCAGACGGGATGGACTGGCCTGGTAGCTGAACTTATCCATAGGTATCATAATTAACTATTTCGTAAAACTGCGTTAACCAAAGGTGTTTACCTTTCGGCAATAATTCAAATTCATGAGAACATTCCTTTCCTCTCTCCTATTAGTCACTACATTCATCCTTTCAGGGCAATCCAATCAGCCTAAACTTGTTGTGGGCATTGTTGTGGACCAGATGAGACAGGATTACCTGATCAGGTTTTATGACAATTATGGTGAAGGGGGATTCAAGCGTTTGATGAATGATGGATTCATAGCACGGAATAACCACTATAACTACATCCCGACCAATACTGCGCCGGGCCATGCATCCATATATACGGGTACCACACCCAGATATCATGGAATCATCAGCAATGACTGGTACAGCAGGGTGGTAGACCGCTCCGTTTACTGCGTGGGTGATACGCTATCTAAAAATGTAGGTGGAAGCGAACCCAGTGGATTTATCTCCCCACGCAATCTTCTGGTCAACACCATCACTGATGAACTGAAGCTATCAACTAATTTCAGATCGAAGGTAGTTGGGGTTTCCATTAAAGACCGTGGAGCTGTCTTACCAGCAGGTCATACACCTGACGGTGCTTACTGGTATGATTCTCGAACTGGTGAGTTCATGACTTCTGATTTTTATATGGATGCATTGCCTAAATGGGTGGTGGATTTCAATAACAGGAAATTGGTTGACAAATACTCTAATCAGAAATGGACAACAAGCCTTCCACTTGATCAATACACACAAAGTACTGAGGACAATTCACCTTATGAGCGAGGTTTTAAAGGCAAAGACACTCCTACTTTTCCCTATGACATTGAGGAACTGCGTCTGCAAAACGGCCCCTACGGTTTAATAAGAACTACACCTTTCGGAAATACACTGGTTTTGGATATGGCCAAAGCAGCCATAAAAGGTGAATCACTTGGCTCCGACAAGATCATGGACTTCCTGGCAGTGAGTCTAAGCTCCACAGACTATATAGGGCATAATTTCGGGCCAAACTCTGTGGAAATTCAGGATACTTACATCAAATTGGACCAGGACCTGGCTGCATTCTTAAAGCATCTGGATGAAACCATAGGCAAAGACCAGTACACTGTTTTTCTAACTGCCGATCATGGCGTAGTGAGCAATCCGCAGTTTCTTGTGGATCATCAATTACCAGGTGGTTTTACAGATAATACAGAGGCAAAAATAATTTTTACTGAGTTCATCAAGGAAAAATTCGACAATCAGGAGTACATACTGAATGTTTCAAATGATCAAATATTCTTAGACCGGGAGCTCATCAGTGCGAATGGTGACAATCTGGAGAAAATCCAAAGAATGCTTGTAGAGGCAGCTATGCAGGTGGATGAAGTATCAGAAGCTTTTACTGCCTCAGATATGGCCCGGTTTGATTATTCTGATCCAATGCGACTAAGCCTTCAAAATGGATTTAATACCAAACTTTCGGGAGATGTCCTGGTTTTGAAAAAAGTAGCTCGCTTATCCGATGGATATGGCAACAAGGGCACCTCTCACGGTTCTGGATACACCTATGACACCCACGTACCATTGCTCTTTTATGGTGCCGGGGTGAAGAAAGGATCAACTACCCGCAAGACCTATATTACAGACATAGTTCCGACCCTTTCCATGTTACTCAACACTTCTCTTCCTAATGGAGCGGTTACCGGAACCCCTATAGAAGACCTTTTCAAATAAGCTTAGTATCGAACAAATCATCGTAAGCGCAAGATGAAGGCGCTTTATTACATATCAATTGGATTAAATGAAAGACATAGGATTAATATTTGACATGGACGGTGTCATTGTGCACAATCACGAGTACCATTATCTGGCCTGGCAAAAAGTAGCCAAAAAATACGGCGTGGAAATAGACGAGGAATTCTACCGTGAAAAAATGAATGGCCGCACCCTAACCAAATTGATGGAAGTGGTTTTTGATTCAGACTTATCTGCTTCTGAAGCAAAGAGTATTGGGTTAGAAAAAGAAACAACCTATCGTGAACTATATAGAGATCATCGTGCTCCGGGCAAGGGGTTGATCAACTTTTTAGACGAAGCCCAGGCCAAAGGGATTCCGTTGGTGGTGGGTACCTCCGCACCTAACGCCAACGTAGTATTTACCCTGGATGATCTGGGCCTACGAAAGTATTTCAAAGGAGTGGTAGATGACAGCATGGTGTCCCACGGGAAACCTGATCCTGAAGTCTATCTGAAATGTGCAGCAATGATCAAAAGAAAACCAGAAAACTGTATTGTGTTTGAAGATGCAGTGTCTGGAATTCAGGCAGGCAGGGCCGCAGGAGCCAAAGTAATTGGTTTGGCAACCTCTCATTCCAGAGAAGAACTTGACGCGGATTTGGTCATTGATGACTTTTCTCAGTTAAATTGGGAACAAATAAGTGCGGTACTCGGTAAATAGATAAATGCGAAGACTAATTCTAATTACATTTTTTTCAGTATTGATGTGGGCAGCTTCTGCCCAAACACTACGTATTGCTAAATTGAAATACGATGGCGGTGGAGATTGGTATTCCAACAAATCAGCTCTGCCCAATCTCATTGACTTTTGTAACCGCAACCTTAAAACCTCAATCGCCAGGGAAGACGATATTGTAGAAGTGGGGAGTCCGGATATATTTCTTTTCCCATACGTATACATGACCGGTCATGGCAATGTGGTTTTTACTTCACATCAGGCCAATAACCTGCGCAACTATCTCGTTTCCGGGGGATTTTTACATATTGATGACAACTACGGAATGGATCAATACATCCGGCTCGAAATGAAAAAGGTGTTTCCAAACCTCGAATTTGTGGAGTTGCCCTTTGACCATCCTATCTATCATCAGAAGTATGATTTCCCCAATGGACTCCCTAAAATTCACGAACATGACGGTCAACCTGCCCAGGGGTTTGGGTTGATCTATGAAGGAAGACTGATCTGCTTTTATTCGTACGAAAGCGACCTTGGAAATGGATGGGAAGACCAGATCATTTATAATGATCCCGAGGAGCTCAGACAAAAAGCCCTTAAAATGGGTGCCAACTTAATCAGCTACGTATTCACAACTGAAAACTAAACATACAAACCATTGAAGACACTTTTTTATCTGCTTCTTGCGGTTGCGATTGCCGGATGTACTTCTTCAACCAATACAAGCGCAATACCGTACATTCAAAGAACCTGGCTACTTTTAAATGCGACGACCATTCAGGGAAATGACACCAGTTTTACAGACTATACGGCCAACCAAAAGTTTATCAAGATCATTAATGCGACTCATTTCTCGTTTTTGAAACATGATCTGGAGAAAGGTCTGGACTCTACCAACAATGTATTTACTGCAGGGGCAGGCTCATACACCCTGAAAGGAACTACCTATACTGAAAATCTTGAATTCTGTAACTACAGACCATTTGAAGGACATGTTTTTGAGTTTGAACTTACGCTGATTGGCGATACCCTGATACAGCAGGGTCGTGAAAAAGTGGAAGAGCTTGGCGTAGACCGCATCATCATTGAAAAGTACGTGGCCCTGGAAAAGTAGAAGGGCCGCAGCATCCCGCTACGACCCCAGCTACCTGAAAATGTGAAGAAGCTTATCTTCTTCTGTGTTTTCTACCTCTTGGCTCAATTTCCCGAGTGGTGGTTTCACCATTGATGGTAATGTCCACCAGGTTGTCACAGGTGCCGTCGCCATAGTCAATGATGATTAGGTTATCACCAGAAACAATCTCCTTGACTCCTGATACCGGAATGACTATTCGATCTTCCCTGCATCCTCTTTTGAAGACCAGCTCTTCAATGATGGTCACCGAATAATCGTTTCCATTCCTCAAAGTACCGTTGGCCTCTCCAGTCAAAGTACTGTAAGCGTCAGTCCTGTCCTCTGTGATGTAAGATGTTCTTTCGTGTGTGGCATCTCTGGTGAGCGTAGTTGAGTCCGTAAAAGTAAGTTTACCGTCAACCAGGGTTACTTCAAACGAACGGCTCAACGAATCAGCTTCCTCAGAAGTATTGGTCAATGTTCGTGTTCCCTCCACTCCTATGCTGTCTACAAAAAAGTTTTCAAAAGTGATAATGCGATAGGCTCCGGGTACATTTCTCAATTCATTGTAGGCGATACGCACGATTCCACTTCTCAATGTTCCGTGTGGGCCTTCACAACCATCTCCAAAGTCAATGGTGATAATCTGATTGACCGTATCTCTGTCTATTTCCACACAATCCGTGAGCCGACCAAACCGATGCTTGCGGTGTCCGCCATTTCTGCCGGAAGAGTTATGCTCGTTGCAGTACGCTACTCCATCTTCCATGATTTCGTCGATCTCTTCAAAAGATGATGTGATGGCAGCCTCACCTGCCACATCTATCTCACTTTCAACCAAACCCTCCAATGCTGAATCTCCTGGTTCACATGCCGTGAACCCAATGACCAAAATAATAGCGGTAAATAATGATATCCTTTTCATGACATTTGTTTTTAATTTCTTATTGATTTGGTGCTTTGACTTCAGCAAATCAGGAAGGTTTAATCAGTGATGTGAATTTTTTATTAAAAGGTTAACTTTGATTCTTATTTACTGGCGTCCGACTAAATTTTAAATGTTCAAAAAAATACGTTTAAACGGAATGAGAAAAGATTTTTTCGATTTCCTAAAACTACCCCTGCCCCTAAAAGGGTGAACGAAAGTCCCCTTTAGGGGATTTAGGGGTAAATTTTGACGGATTTTCTTCGAAACCAAAATCTTTTCTCGGACGCTACTAATTCTTATTTATCGGGTAAAATGCCCGTCACCCCTAAACACATAAAAGACATGCGTCTATTTTTTACCACCTTGATTTTGCTGCTATGCCTGAAGGCAGTTGGGCAGGGATGCAGTGATGCGGGATTTTGTACAATGGGTGCCATGAAGCCGGACCAGGCTTACAGCAAAAAAATCGATTTCAAACTTCGATCCATTGAATTCAATTATTACAGTGGAAAATCCCTGCTCACACCAGTTATTACCATGTACACAGCCGACATGACCTTCGGGCTGAATGATTTTTACTCTATCCAACTAAAAGTGCCCTACCAAACTGTGGATGGCAACCTTGGCCAGACTGCAGGGCTCGGCGATCTTTCGATCAGTGCTTCAAGGTCTATTCCCCTGAGTAATGGAAATACCGTAGGGATTACCCTGGGGGGCAAAATACCTTCGGGCAAATCCGATATCGAAAATAATGATACGGAGTTTGGTGCTGGTGGAGATCTGCCGATGTATTATCAGCTGAGCCTAGGCACGTACGATTTGGTAATGGGTGCCTCTTATATCAACGAAAAGTGGTTGTTTGCCACCGGATTGCAAGCTCCATTGATTCATCAAAACCAAAATGACTTTAGATGGGGCCAATGGCAAAATTACCCTGACTTTGAAGGGTATCTTAAGGATTACACGCTGGCCAATGACCTGAAGCGCGGATCAGATGTTATGCTCCGAGCTGAGCGGAATTTCCGGTTTATCAATTACAACTTTGGTATTGGGGCACTGGCTATCTACCGCATTTCGAAAGATGAAGTGTACAACTTCAATGAAGACCGGCGGGAAAAACTTGATGGCACTACCGGTCTGGCATTCAATGTATTGGCCAATTTTGGATACAACTTCAATATCAACCACAGCATCAAATTGATCTATGGCCACAAGCTGGTGGACAGAGATGTAAACCCCGATGGATTGACAAGACACGATGTGAAGAGCGTCAGTTACGTTTACCGTTTTTGAGCATGAGATACACATTATTCCTTCTAGTAATAGGTGCATCATTGCGATGCGTTCAGGCACAGGATTCTAAGTTGAATGAAGCAAATGACTACTTTCAAAGCGGAAAGTATGAGTTGGCTATTCAAACTTACAAGGAACTTGGTGGCCAGTTTCAGAAAGATCAAAACCTCCCACAGTATGTGGCCTGTAACCTCAACATAGCCCAGTGCTACCTGGAGCAGGGGTCACTGGAGCTGGCGCTCAATCAATCTGTGAATACGGTCGAATACATGCGGGAAGTACTGCCGGGTGATAAGACCCTGCTTTTCGAGGGGTTGTTGATTCAGGGTGAGAGTTACCTCAAAGTAGGTAGAAATGACAAAGCACTGGAGACCTTGCTGGAAGCCGAGCAAAACATTGCGGAGGAAAATAGCCTGAAAGCTGCTGAGTGTTATAATGACCTGGGCGTAACCTATTGGAACAATCAGAACAATGAAATAGCCAAGGGATATCATGAGAAGGCACTTGTGATCCGGACAAAACTTTTGGGCGAAAAGACGATCCCGGTGGCGGACTCTTATCTCAACCTCGGCTTGATCTACCTGGATGAAAATTTTCTGGAAGCTGTGATTTCCTTTAACAACGCCTTGAAAATTTACCAGGATAAGTATGGCAAGAACCACCCTCAGGTAGCCCTCTGCTACAGCAACCTGGCTTTTGCCAATAGTGCCCAAAGCAACTTCACCGCAGCACTCAATTACCTGGACCTCACCATGGATATCTGGAATAGTACCTTTGAGGGTGATCATCCTAACAAGGCTTTCACCCTGTCCAATCGCGGCAGGATACTCCAGGAACAAGGTGCGCTGGATAAAGCGCTCATCACACAGCAGGAAGCCTTACAGCAGTACTTGCGCTTGTTTGGCGATAAGCACCCGGAAGTGGCTAATACTTATTCCCTGATCGGGTCAGTATACTCAGACAAAGGCGATTACGAACTGGCACTGGATAATTTCCAACGAGCGATTTACGCCAACCTGTACAATCAAAACTTTACCACACTCTACGAACTCCCAAATCTTGAAGGGTATTTCAATGCAGACATACTCCTCTCCTCTCTTCAGGCCAAAGCACAAACGCTGGAAGCCCTGCATTTTGAGAAAACGCTGAAACCAAGAGACATCAAAGGCTCTCTGACCACCTATCTGAAATGCGATGACCTGGTAAGCCAGATCAGACAAATCAGGGAAAGCGAAGCAGACAAAATACGGATTGGGAAAATCGCTGCCAATGTATACGATAATGGGATTCGCATCGCGCTTTATTTGTCAGATAAGACTTTTAAAAAGGAAGAGTACCGGGATATCGCTTTCAATTTCTGTGAGCGAAGTAAGTCCGCCGTGCTGCTTTCTGCGATCAACGACACCAAGGCCAAGTCCTTTGCTGGAATCCCCAACAACCTGATCAGTATAGAGGATAGCCTGAAAACACATATCAGTTTTCTGGAGCAACAACTTGCCAACAACTCCGAAGATCAGGCACTGAGGCTGGCACTGTTTGAAGCCAAGCAGTCGTACCGATCCTTCATTGTCAACCTGGAGAATGATTATCCAAACTACTTCCATCTGAAGTATCAACAATCGGATGTATCTGCCCTCAGCTTACAAAAGAAACTCAAACCAAACACCGCACTGGTGAGCTACTTTATCGGTGAGCAAAGCATCTATATTTTTGTGGTATCCAGCAAAGATTTCGAATCCTATACACTCGATAAGCCAGAAGACTTTTTCCAAACGGTCAACGCCTTGCGGAATAGCATCAAATACCGGGTAACCGATATGTTTACGGCCTCTTCCGGTAAGCTGTATAGTCTGTTGGTACCGAAGCTTGCTAATGACATCAATCAACTCACGATCATTCCTGACGGGATCCTGGGGACCATTCCTTTCGAGGCACTGACCAAAAGCTCAACGGATGGCAAGGTTTATCTATTGGAAAAGTACGGAATCTCCTATGATTATGCCGCGTCACTGGTTATGGACAAGCTTGGTTTTGAAACCAGTACGGCCAAGGGTATCCTGCTGGCCGCTCCGATAACTTTTGAAAAGAATGACACCAAAATGGTGGACCTGCCGGGCTCAGAATCAGAGGTAAAAGAGATCAGGTACCTGTTTATGTCGTCACAGGACAAGCCTGAGGTTTTCACCCGGGCTGAGGCTTCTGAGGAGCAGCTCAAGTCAAGTCAGCTGGCTGATTACAAATACATCCATTTTGCCACACACGGAATCGTGAATGAGTCCAAACCCGAGCTATCGAGAATTTTCCTTTCACCGGGAGTTGCTGAAGATGGCAGCCTCTATTCCGGAGAGATCTTTGGGCTCGATATTGGAGCGGATCTGGTCACACTCTCAGCCTGCGAAACCGGGCTTGGCAAGATCGAAAAAGGAGAAGGCATCATTGGGCTGAGTAGATCACTGATGTATGCCGGTGCCAAAAACCTGATCGTATCCCTGTGGCAGGTGTCTGATGCCTCCACAGCCAAGCTGATGATCGACTTCTACAAGCAGCACCTGAACCATTCGGCCAATATGATTTTTGCCGATGACCTGCGCAAGGCCAAACTCTCCCTGCTAAATAGCGAAAACTATAAAGATCCTTACTACTGGGCGCCTTTTATATTAATTGGGAGGTGAGGTTATCGCGACTTATTTTGGGAGTTTCTTCATGGAAGCATTTTTGGTGCTTTAGTTTTCGTTCATTCTTTCTTTCAATTTATCAATTTCACCAGCCAACAGCAGATTGAAATAAGGTTTTGATTTTTCAAAGGATGTCAACTGGATAGCTAAACTCTTATTCCCGAAATTCCCAAACAGCTTAAGGCTTTTGTAAATTTCAAGTACCATTTCTTCAGTTTCTGCCCCATAGACAGAAACCCAAAACGCTCCATGTTCGTCATCCATGTTTTGAAGTGCTTTCAGTGCTCTGTCTACATCTTCTAGAGTAATGTCATCTTTATCAAACCCATCAGCACATTGAATGTATGATCCTTCAATTTCCATCTTTCACAAATTCGTCCAAGAGTGTATAAAACTGTCTAATTGGCTTTTCGGGTAGCTCTTTTGAGATGCTAGAATCATTCTTCCCATGGCATTTTCTTTGTGTGTAAACCAGAATCATATTATACCAACTCAGCTGTAGATTAATTGTGGCGGACTTTCCTCTTGAAACTTTGGGTCCCATGAAAATATCCTGACTGATAAACCCCCATTCATTCATAGCATATGTTGAACGAATCCACAAAAGGTGGAAGACCTACAAAGCGTAAGCCTTCATTACCTTTAGTGTTTACATCTTAAACAATAAAGATCATGAAAAAAAAGTGAAACAGTAGTTACAAAGGCCCGCAAACAATTCCAGCATTTT
>JAVJQA010000042.1:0-141124 GCA_040218045.1 Marinoscillum sp. | reverse complement strand
GGGAAAAGTTCAGGAGAAGTGCTCGGAAGGCTTTTGAAAATAGGCTTACTCATAGATATATAACGTTATATGTAATATAATAAATCTATGAGACTAATCATAAAAAAAGCTGTCCAAATTACTTTTTGGACAGCCTCTTTTCTTTAAGAAGCTATCAGCACTTATTCCATTTCTTCTTTCAGGTGATTGACAAATCGATCACATAATGCGTTGAGTTCTTTGCTCATGAATTCATCTCCGGTGCTGTTGAGAACGGATTGCGCCATACCTCCAAGGCAATCGATGTAAAATCGCTTCATGTCATCTACGGGCATGTCTTTTGACCAAAGATCTATTCTTAGCGTGTTTTTTGTTTTTTCATCCCAAAGGGAAAGACTCATTGATTTAGTCTCAGATGGACCCGGTACTTCCTTTTCGTCTGCATCCCAGATGATCTTTTCAGGAATGTTTTTTTCGTCCAGTTCTACTGAAATCTTAATATCTGACTTTTTCATTTATTGTTGAGGTAAGCTATTTTTAAAATCTGTATAGGTAAAACCTGTTTCCTCTACAGGAGTGGTATCACAGCCTAGTTCGGCTGCCTTGGCATTGATATCGTCTACCCTATCTTCAGGATCAGGGTGCGTACTTAAAAACTCCGGGGTATTTCCGGTTGCCTTTTCATCAATCAACTTTTGAAAGAAAGAATAAGCTCCATTACACGCGTATTTGGTATCTGCGAGATATTTTACTGAATATTCGTCCGCTTCAGATTCAGCACTTCTGCTAAAGGCCAAAATGGCTCCTGTTCCGGCTATCTGTCCTACTACCTCAGCAAGCTGAGAAGCATCCTTTCCCAAGGCAATGCTCAGCAGTACCTGTATTCCATATTGCCGTTGGAGTTGCTTGGAGCTATGCCGCTGATCAGAATGCGCTATTTCATGCCCCATTACTCCAGCCAAATCGTCTACATTGTCGAGGTAATTGATCAACCCGGTATATACATAGATATATCCGCCTGGTGTGGCAAAGGCATTGAGTACATCGTCATGGATGATGTGTATTTTCCAGGCAAACTCTTCTTTATAGGTCACCTCTTCTGCAGAAAGTATTTCATCCGTGATGCCCTGTAGATAGCTGTAAGCTTCTGGATATTCAACAGGTGAAAGGATGGTAAAACTGGTATCTGCTTCAATCTGCTCTGATACCTGCGCTCCCAGTTCTATATCATTCTTAATGGAGAACAGAACAACATCCCCATTTTTATCACATGACATGGTCAATGACAGAGTAATGACGATCCCAACTAAACCTACTATTCGTATTGATTTCATATTCTTCTATTTTGGTAAACTGGCTTTGAACTGAGCATAAGTCATACCAGTTTCTTTTACCAGCTTGGTACTACATGAAGCCTGACTGGCCACTGTATTAATATCTGCAACCCTGCTTTTAGGACTTGGGTGTGTGCTCAGGAATTCAGGAACACCACCCGCCTTGCCTTCTTCCAACAATTTCTGAAAAAAGGTAGCTGCTCCATTACATGCATATTTGGTATCCGCCAGATACTTAACGGAGTACTCGTCAGCTTCTGATTCATCACTTCTGCTAAACTTAAGAACGGCGCCAGTACCTGCCAGTTGTGCTACTATTTGGGCCAATTGGCTTGGATCCTGCCCTAAGGCTATACTCATGAGCAGACTGATCCCGTATTGTTTTTCCAGTTGCTTGATCGAGTGTCGTCTGTCGGCATGTGCAATTTCATGGCCCATCACGCCGGCCAGGTCATCCGCATTGTCCAAATACTTGATCAAACCAGTATATACATAGATGTATCCTCCGGGTGTTGCAAAGGCGTTGAGTGTTTTATCATCCTGGATAATCTTCAGGTCCCAGGCAAATTCCTTGCGATAGTCAACATCGTTGCTAGCCAATATCTGATCACGCATCGAGTTGAGGTATCTATAAGCTTCCTGGTATTTGGCAGGGGGAAGTACAGGAAATTCTTCAGGTTTGGAAGCAACTTCTTTGCTCACCTGCTCTCCAAGTTGTCGGTCATCCGCTGGTGAAAACAACAAAGAGGAGACCTTACCGGATGTAGTACAGCCAGCTAATACCGCCAGCATGATTATTATTGTAGATTTTATAAGATTCTTCATGACATATTATTTAATATAACCATGGCATCCTGTTTGTCCCGATTCAATTGAGCTTTAAGTGCCTCAATCCCATCGAACTTTTGTTCTTTTCTGAGAAGTTTCACGAAACGAATAGAGATGCGTTGGTTATAAATATCCTTATTAAAATTAAAAATATTTACTTCTATTCTTCTTTCTTCTCCAGAAACTGTTGGTCGCTGCCCAATGTTTAACATCCCCTGAAAAACCTCCTCATTTACAGTTACATAAACTGCATATGCGCCATCGGATGGGATTAATTTGTAAGATTCCGGAATATCAAGATTTGCAGTAGGAAACCCGATACTTCTACCTATCCGATCTCCATCTTTCACAAACCCAGTTAGACTATAATATCTTCCCAGAAATTCATTGGCCACATGGATTTGTCCCGCAGCCAAAGCCTCCCTGATTCTGGTAGAGCTCACGCCTACATCTTCAATATCTTGTCTTGAGATCTCCTCAATTTCAAATCCGTATTCAGAAGAATGTTCCTTCAAGTAATCGAACCCGCCTTCCCGGTTTTTGCCAAATCGATGATCATATCCTATTACGAGCATTTGAGTGTTGAGTTTATCCACCAGGATACTTCTAATAAATTCATCAGAACTGAGTTCTGAAAACTCCTTAGTAAAGGGGATTTTGACCAGGTAATCAATCCCATTCTCCGCCAGCAGTTGTGTTTTCTCTTCGAATGTGGTCAAAAGCCTTAAAGCATTGGCATCCTTTTTCAGGACAAATCTCGGATGAGGCCAAAAAGTCAACACGATGCTTTTTCCTCCTTTGGAATGAGCCCTCTGAGTGATCTTCTTAAGAATTTTCTGATGCCCCACATGCACTCCGTCAAACGTGCCGCTTGTCACCACAGAGTAATCCGGTGCTACAAAATCATTAAGATTCTCTATTAGCTTCATCCGCTTTTATTTTCGCCACAAAGCTATCCAAGTCTTCAGCATCTTTCACATCATACTCCCCTATTTTGGTTCTTCTGAGTGCTTTGAGATGTCCACCAACACCAAGCAATGCGCCAAAGTCCCTGGCAATACTGCGTATATATGTTCCTTTTGAGCAGTCAATACGAAAATGAATGTCCTCCTTGTCAATTTGCGTGATTTCAAAGGTGTGAATGGTGATATGACGTGGGTCAAGTTTCACTACCTCATTTTTTCGGGCTTTTTTGTAAGCTCGTTCACCGTTGATTCTAATTGCAGAATGCGCAGGTGGAATTTGTGCCAATGGCCCTGTAAGCTTTTTTGCCGTTTCCAAAATCTCTTCCTGAGTGAGGTGGTCAATGTTCTGCACAGAATCAAACTCCGTCTCCAAATCATAAGAAGGAGTGGTTTTGCCAATTCCTATAATACCTTCATAGGTCTTGTCCAAGCCCTGGAGCTCATTGAGTTTCTTTGTGAACTTCCCGGTACCAATCAGCAACAAACCTGTAGCCAGGGGATCCAAAGTCCCGGCATGACCTATTTTCTTAACCTTGAGTGCAAACCGCAGCTTCTTAACCACATCAAAGGAAGTCCATGTGAGTGGTTTATCCACCAGGAGAATCTGACCTTCGGTGTATTTGTCTAAATCCATAATTGGGAAATGATGGCGATAAGACCAACAATCAAGCAGTAAACGGCGAAATAGGTGAGCTTACCTTTTCGGACGATACCAACCATCCACTTGCAGGCGACATAACCAGCCATAAATGAAGCCACAAAACCAATCAGCATTGATGTGGCAGATAATCCTTCATAGGCCTGAGGCGCTTCAAAGTAGTCTTTCAATTTCAAAAGACTTGCTCCCAGAATTGGGACTAATACCATTAAAAATGAAAATCGAGTGGCTTTACTCTTCTCCACACCCAACAGCAATGCTGTGGCTATGGTTGAGCCAGATCTTGAAATACCGGGAAGGATAGCTATCGCTTGCGCCAACCCTATGATAAAAGCGGATCTCTTGCCAACTGGTTTGTCATTGTCTTTCTTGAAATGGGTAAAGAACAACAAGGCAGACGTGAAGATCAACATACTCCCGACAAGCAACAGGTTACCTGTGAACAACGCCGTAATCTGATCTTCAAAAAACACACCTACAATTCCTACCGGAATCATGGATATGACAATTTTCAGGGCGAAATCCCAGGATTCATTCCACTTGAAGGCCACTAGACCTTTGATAATCTCTAAAATATCCTTTCTGAAAACAACAATTGTACTCAGTGCTGTGGCAGCATGCACTACTACAGCAAATAAAAGGTTTTCGCTTGACTGGACACCAAGCAGTACACTGCCAATCTCTAAATGTCCACTACTGCTCACCGGTAGAAATTCGGTCAGTCCCTGAATGATCCCCAGGATCAATGCTTCAATCCAAGTCATAAGAACTACTTGCTTTCAGCTGAAGTGTCTTTCTTGGGTTTGTAGAAAATAGCTACAAATTCAATAGCGAAACCCAACATTACCACCAATGGACCTAGCGTTAACCCTAGAAACCCAAAACCATAAGGTTCACCATCTGAGGCCATAATAAAAAAACCTAGAACCAGGGTAAGCACCCCGATCAACATGATAATATAATTGGCCTTTTGAAAGGCAAACTTGCTTTGATCTGACATATCTCAATATAATTCGTCCAGGGACATTTTTAAATATTTTCTCACCGCCCGGTAAGTACTCAAATAGCCTACCACAATTCCCAATATTACAATGGCGGAAAACAGGAACATAAGGCTTTCGGCATCCTGTAGTTGTTTTAAATCTTCAATTTTTTGATTGGCGTAGCTCATAAGCCCGAACAACATGGCTGAAGCAAATGTACCAGCCAGCAGTCCATACCAAGCCGATCTTCTCAAAAATGGTGATCGAATGAAACCAGAGGTTGCACCAACGAGTTGCATACTTCTGATCAAAAACCTTTGTGAAAACAAGGCTAGTTTGATGGTATTGTTGATCAGAATAACTACCACAAAAAGTAGAATAAAAAAGAAACCTATCAGGATTAAACCTATTTTGGTAAGGTTTTCGTTGATACTCTCAACGAGGGATTCCACATAGGATACCTCATAAACACCACCAATTTTCTCAATATCCTTCTTGATCAACCTCAATGAGTCCGCAGCCTGATACTCTGCTTTTACATTGACGATCAGTACATCGCGTAGAGGGTTCTCACCCAAAAATTCCTTGAAGTTCTCACCGGTTTCTTTGATAAACTGCTCAGCAGCTTCGTCTTTGGTGACCAATCGGATCATTGGGGCATTTTCTTTTTTCAGGACGAAAGGCTTGGAACCTAACGTACGGTTAATCTTGGTAATCTCACCAGTAGATATTTGTTTGTTGAGAAATACCTGTAGTTCTATGTTTTCCTGGATGACCCCAGTCAACTTATTGGCATGAAGCGCCATAAGCCCAAATAGACCGATGACAAACAATGCCAGGGTTATGCTGAGAGTAACACTTACAAACGGATAACTTCCGAGTTTACGTTTCTTACGGGTTTTTTGCTCCATCCCGCCTCAAAACTAAATAATGTCGATGGAATTGTGCCTTTTACTAAAGCTTATTGTTGCGAATAATCTCAAGCTCCCCAATTAGTTTCTCATTACTGATCGGAGAAAGGTCTTGAACCTTATCCGTGATCTGGATTGAGTAGAAAGCTTTCTCATAGAAAAGGAATAGCCTGCGGTCTGAAACCCCATTGATTTCCAATATTTCGTATGGATTATCATTGAAGTCACCGTAAAGGAATAGTTTTCCGTCAAAGTATTTGTATTTGAGTGACTCATTCTTCCTATGGATAGTTTCCACATCAACCGGAGTGGCTTCACCGGTATTGATCTCATCGGACGATGTGATTTCAGGAACTTCAGAATCAGGAGTAGTAAGACCCTCTTCCTTGGCTAAATCTCCTGGAGTAGGTACAGTCACTTGAGGAACAAAGTCTTTTGTTTCCTCTATCTTGGTGGTCTTCGCTCCAGACATGCCTTTGATTGAAGCTGCTGGGACTACTTCGGTTTTTGATTTTCTGCTTTCCTCTGCAGTTGTGTTTTCAAGAGAAGTAACAGGTTCAGGAGTGTCTTCCAGTGGAATCACTATCTCCTCAATTGGCTCTGTCAGCTGAGGGTGACTGATTTCCGAAACAGGCTTACCTGAATCCAAAGACCCTTCAACAGTATCAAAATCCAAATTGTTATACACCAAAACACCAACCACAGAGGCAGTAATCACACCACCTAAAGTCTTTACCAGAGTGCTACTGGTCAATTGACCTAAACCTCCAACCCATCCGGTAGATACCTCAACAGCATCCAGGCGAGCTTTCAGTTCGGCTTTTCTTACTTCAGCAAGGCCTTGTTGAATCTTTTCTTCAAACTTAACCTGCTCAGCAAAAGAGTGGTCCTTTTCCATTAAGGATTCAAAGTTCCTGAGCTCAGAGGAATTGAGTTCTCCTCTTAAGTAAGCGTCTATTTGATGTTGCTGTGGTGTTGGATTCATCAATCAAAAAAATCTGTTGTGCTGTAGCGTTCTTTTATTAAGCTATCAAGTTTCTTTTTACACTTATACTTTTTGGTCTTTGCTGTATCAGTATTCGCAAAATTCATTCTTTCCGCTATATCTGTCATGTTCAGACCATCAAAATAATAATAAGTTAATATCCGCTTGCAGGTGTCCCCTAGCTCACCGATACACTGCATCACAATTTTATACCTTTCTTCCTCATCATGAGTTTGAAACTCCTGTCCGTCTACTTCCTCTCCAGATAACCTACTCTTCCTGTCAAGTTCCTTTCTCCATTGGTTCAGGCAAATACTGTACAAAAAAGTACTGATCTTAGAAGTAAGCACCAGCTTACCACTCGCTGCCTTTTGCCAAAATGCCACCAGGGCTTCCTGATAGACATCTTTTGCCTCATCTTCCGTACCATTATTTTTCAAGACAATGTTGGTCATCATCTTGTAGTACTTCTTGTAGAGGTAGTCAAGGGCACGTTCATCTCCTTTACTAATTCTGTCAAGAATCTCCCTATCCTTCATACACCTGGAGCTTGCGCTCTCCTTTTAAATACTCAAAACATGAATAAAGTAACCTCATTACTGACGAATTGCTGGTTTCTTTCTGTAAAATAATGGATTTAGGCCATTAACCCAATGACTTGCCCCTCGGCAATCCCGAAAACCAGATCGTTTTTGGTAGGTCTAAGTGGGTGGCTTCCCGTAAATTCCCCAAAGGCCGGAAGCAAAGCGAAATCTGCTCCAAAATAGAAACAGGGAACCCGAACACCCTGATGGGCAAGTCCCCGAAATCGGACACAAGGGTGGACATGACCCGAAATATTGTATGCTTTATGCTTAGTTGTTTCATGTGTAAAGCCAAAAGGACCAACGGTATATTCCGGGACTATTTCCATTCGAGTCTGGCTGTATGCCCGCTTATCCAATATGTCATGATTCCCCTCAACAAGAATTTGCTCAATCGAATGGTGGTAATTGGACCAGGTGACAAAATCGAGCCATTCCTCATTCCCATCACTATGAAAGAGATCACCAAGAAAGATGATTTTCCCGGGTTGGTAGTGGTCTATTAAACTATTTACTCTCTGGAGATCTGCAATATGAATTTGACGAGGTATTGGGATGCCGTTTTTCCTGAAATGCCCGGCTTTGCCAAGGTGCAAATCAGTAATTATAAGAGCATTCTCTTCTTTCCAAAACAATGCCTTTTCGGCACTAAGAACAAGGTGTTGCTCCCTGAAATCGAACTCGTATTCAGTTCCTTTGAGCTCAAGCTTACCCTTCATAGGGAAGCCATGTCTGTGTGCGAAACAAGAACATGATGTACCCACGAACTTTCAAATTCCCGCCTTCAATCCAAAGTTTACAGTCATAGATACTACCGCTCTCAGGGTCTAAGATCTCTCCATCTTCATATTCCTTATCTGAGGCATCATATTCCATTGCAGTGATGATTTCCATCCCGATAACTTTTTGATTTTTTCTCTTGCCCGGACACTCGTCACATATTGGGTCAGCTTCCTCCCTTGGTTCTCTAAATAATTGCACGATCTTTCCATAATATTTACCGTTGCGTTCTTCAATCTGAACAACTGACCGGGGTTTTCCTGTCTCGTCATCAATGGTTTTCCATTTGCCCACTATAGATTGAGCAGAAAGACAAAAAGTAAAAACTGTAGCAATAACAAAAAGAATTGTTTTCATGAGTTGTTGTTTAATAGGAACCTTAAAATTAATTAAGTCTTACTATTTGCAGCTCTTTCTAGTTGCATTTGCATCTTAGCAATTCTATCTGACAATTGTTCGGAGGTTAGATTCTGTCTTCTAAACATGTCCACCAATATCGGAAAGGCGAATGGGGTGGGTTTTACAGTAGGTTTCAGTACTATCTCCTGTTGATTGATCCGTCGAACGGCTTCCAGTAAACGGCTATGCTCAATTTGCAAAGTCATCACTTCTTCCATTGACTGCCGAATAAGCAAATTGTCCTTATCATACTCCTCAAATACTTTGTAAAGGATTCCTGATGAAGCTTGCAGATGTTTGGATTTGATGTTTTTGCCCGGGTAACCCTGAAATATCAAACCTGCTATAGTGGCCACATCCCGGAATTTACGCTTGGCCATTTCAGTCATATTAATGGACTCCTGAATATCCTGAAATAGGTTTTCCTCTGAAAACAAATCTAATTCAAGCGCTTCCTCTATTGGGATTTCCTGATCAGAGAGGAGCTCAAACCCATAGTCATTCATGGAAATAGACAGGGAGATTGGTCGAATGCGACTTATTCTCAATGCAACTACACCACCCAAAACCTCATGTACAAACATTCCCTCGAAAGGGTAAATAAAAATATGATAACCAAACCTGGTAACAGTAGACTCTATCAGGAGTTTCTCACGAGAAGGGATCATCGACCATTTCTTTTGAAGATCAAGAATAGGCTTGATGGTTTGGAGTTCAATATCACTATAGTCTCCATCACTAGCCTTTTGGAATTTCTCACGGATTTTATCTGCCAGCATGGAAGAAAGTGGCAACCTCCCTCCCATCCATTGAGGTGTAAGCCCACTCTTTTTCCTGGATAACCTGACCAGAACTGTTAGGTCTTTGATGCGAACGAATTCAAGATTTCTGCCAGCAAACCAAAAGCTACTTCCGGGGTTTAACCGGGAGATAAAACTCTCCTCTATGGTTCCTATATGACCACCGCTCAGAAACTTTACTTTCAATGCAGGATCACCTACAATGGTTCCGATGGAGAGCTTGTGCTTGGTGGCTGCTTGCTTATTGATGATCTTATAAATCCCATCATCATTATAGACTTTTGCAAATTCATCATACTGACCAAGTGTCTTTCCACCAGTGGTAATGAATTCCAGGCACCACTTCCATTCTTCACCGGTAAGTAATCGATAACTATAAGTCGTTTTGATTTCCTCAAGAATATGCAGCGGTCTAAATCCTCCACTCACAGCAAGAGTGACGAGGTACTGAACCAAAACATCCAAGCTTTTTTCCAGAGGTTTTCTACTTTCAAACTTGCCCTCCTCTATAGCCTCCCGTAGTGCAGCTCCTTCTACCAGTTCTAGGGAATGTGTGGGGACAAAATAAATCCTTGATACAGCTCCTGGCTGATGGCCACTGCGCCCTGCGCGTTGGAAAAACCTGGAAACTCCTTTGGGGCCACCTACTTGAATCACGGTATCAACAGGTCGAAAATCCACACCCAGATCCAGACTGGATGTACATACCACTACTTTTAGCTTTTCAGCATGTAATGCGTCTTCCACCCAGCCTCGAATGTCATGATCCATGGACCCATGGTGCATGGCTATAACCCCGGAAAGCTCAGGGGCAAATTTCAGGATGGCCTGATACCAAAGTTCTGTTTGCGACCTTGTATTGGTAAAGAGCAAAGTAGTTTTACTCTTGTTGATGATGGGAATGATTTTAGGCAACAGTTTGGTGCCAAGATGTCCTGTCCATGGGAATTTCTCTACCTCATCAGGTAAGACTGACTCAATTTCAATTTTCTTGTCAATATTGGACTTGATGGTAATACTTTCCTTGTATAGGTCCTCACCGAGCAACACACGTTTAGCCTGTGGGAGATTGCCTATTGTAGCAGAAATCCCCCACACTTTCAACTGATGATCCGTCAGCGCCTTCAGCCTGGAAATGGCCAGTTCAGTGGCTACTCCCCTTTTGGTACCAATGATTTCATGCCACTCGTCTACAATCACCGCTTTCAACCCTTTAAAGAAATTGGGGTAATCACTTTGGCTCATCAATACGTGAATACTCTCTGGAGTAATGACCAGTGCTTGCGGTGATTTCTTCTTTTGCTTTTGTCGCTCCGATGAAGAAGTGTCTCCTGTCCTCAATCCCACAGACCACCTAATATCCAGGTCATCACAAACTTCCTGCATGGCACGCTGAATGTCTTTGGCAAGTGCCCGTAGAGGTGTGACCCAAAGGATTTTTAACTCTGGAGTAACCTCGTGCTTCGGATGATCTCTTAAGAATTCCAGGATGCACGGTATCCAAAGTGCATAGGTCTTCCCACTCCCTGTTGGGGCATTGAGTAACCCGCTTTTACCATCCAGGTATTCAGACCATGTCTTTTCCTGAAAAGGGAAGGGTTTCCATTTCTTAATTTTGAACCAATCGTATGCAGGTTTTAAATGCTCATCCACGCTGTGCTAAAGTTGGCACAATTACACTTGTTTGGCCAGGAATGGAAGATCCTTTTTTCTCATGTATATTAAAAAAGCGCAGCTTACAAATACTGTGACGGCATAGTAGAAAAGTCGCCCATCGTCACCTAGCACCTCAATTCCCAGAGAGGTCAGATGGAAAAAAATGGCTCCAGAGATGACGGCTAGGCCAAGGAGTGCTCCATAAATACGATACTTGTTGGATAATAACAGCACACCGGCAATTAATTCCACAACTCCTGAGGCAATTCTTCCCCAAGGCTCCATTCCGAGCTCAGTGAAAATGTAAATACTTTCATCACTTCCGGAAAATTTAAAAAAAAGGGTTTGTAAAAGAAGAAACGCGGCCAGGATGCTCAAAAGCCATTCAAAGATTACTCGCATAGGTCAAATGATTGTTTGTTCACTTAATATAAGCAAATTCTCAAATTATTTCTATCATATGACCATACAGGATGGAACAAAAAAAAGCCCCCCTTCTCGTTTGAAGGGGGACTAATCACCAACCTAACCTAACTAAAAATAGTCTTAAAGAATTCTACTGATTATATAATAGCGATAACCGTGCCAAAAGAAATTATCCATCCTTAAATAATTACTTAGGACAAGAAGAAGCCTCTGAAGTGCTTTAATAGCAATTTTAAGCCGAAGCACAATGTGTTCGGCATTTCAAATTGACAAGAAAGTTCTCTTATTGAATTAAAAAAGTCAGCAGATCAATCGTTGATCATCTTGGGTGACTCCTCTTCGGCGAGTAGTCTTTCAAAAATGTTGTGAACATGTTCAAAATCCCATGGCTTTGAGATGTAGGCGTGGATACCAAATTCTTCATTGGCTTCCTGCAGCTCTTCCTTCGATACAAAGCCACTAAGAATGATCCGTTTGATATCCTGATCATACGCGTGAACTTCTCTTAAAAGATCTGTACCTACCAAATCTGGCATTCTGTGATCGGATACTACAATGTTGAGTTCATTTTCCTTCACCATTTCAATCGCCTTTGTGGGATGATCTGCAATGTGAACCTTATATAGTCTTCTAAATGCTGACTTGAAACTTCTCAGGTTTGCAGGCTCATCATCTACATAAAGGATCGAAAATTTCTTTGTATCTCTCATAATGCCAGGTTGATCTCCACACCAAGATAATATAAGTTCTCAATGATCCGTAACAATTCAGATGATCGGGAATTTTTTTGTATTGAATTCACTCAAACCACGACAGAATCTTTACACTTCAAAGCGTACTTATCACCTAGTGTATTTAACGCAACTCTAAAATTCGGAATTATTAGTGAAGGCACCTACCTTTTGATCTGGCTTTTTCATTTCTTTCAGGTAAATAATGATGCTCATAACAATCCCGAAGATCAGACCTGAGGCGGTAAAAATATCCATCATCAAAGTGGGAAAATTGATGCCCATGGCTTTCTCCACCATGTATTCTACAAATGAACTCGGCATGCCTGTTTCGCCAAGGGCTCTTTTCACATCCCAATGCCAGTCTGTTAATGGGCAATAACCAATTACCCCTTTGTACAATCCTAATAACATCCACGCAATCAACGTCAGCAAAAGGGCTGTCATATGAAGCTTTCGTGATTTTTTATAACTCCACCCAAATAAGATGAACAAAATAAATGCACTGTGGAAAACTGTTAAAAAAATATCTAACGCGTATAACATAGATATGGATTAATCTAAAAGCGTGCCAATCCTAAAACTCACTTAAAATCTGCTCTCATTGGCTCTAAAGCGGCATTATTTCCATCAATCGGAACGTCAACGTTTAAATTGAGCAGGGATGCGATGAAAGGATAGACATGTATATTTTCTGTTGGTGGCAGGGTAACCCCGGGTTTAATAGACGGACCATAGGTATAAAATATAGCTCCCATCTCTTCATGAGTATAGGGATTGAAACCATGGGTTCCTCCTGTAACACTCCCCGGCTCTGCTAGAATAATTGTAGGCGCATCGGTTAGGATCATGAGATCTCCTATTCGATCCTTATTTTGAAAGCGCAGATAACCAGGAATTGTTTCATGGGTGTAGACTTCAAGGTCATTTACCTTTAGCAACTCCTCGTACAACTTCTTCTTTTTGGCATCATCTGGCTGATAGATCATTGGAGGAAAACTATAGGAGACTTTAGCATCCTGCAAATCCACGACCTCTGGCAAGACAATTCCCTGATTGATTTCGGACATACCGTGATCTGAAACCAGCACAATATTGACCGGCAAATTCAAGTGCTCCACTCCATCCATCAGGTCTCCAATCAGGGCGTCAACCTCCAATACTGCGCTTCTCGTATTTTCATGATCAGGACCGTATCTATGACCTGCATCGTCCACAAGAGAAATATAGCCCAACATCAAATGAGGTCTCTCCACTTCAGGCAAAGTCAACCAGTCCAGTATTCTCCTGATTCTACATTCGTTAGGAATCCTGGCATTGTAGGCATATGAATAATTGGATATCAATCCACCTATAGGAGCTTCTGAGCCTACCCAAAAGAAATTAGCAGATAGCATGCCCTGCTCTTCTGCAAGCACCCACAATGGTTTACCTCCATACCAGGAAGGATCGGTCACAGCTTTTTTATCACGGATCTTATACCAGTAGTCCTTTCCACGACTATAAAACTCATTGCTTACAATCCCATGATTACCCGGCAGCAATCCAGTTACCAATGTGTAGTGATTGGGAAAAGTCTTGGTCGGGAATGATGCGATCAACCGCTCAACCTGAGCCCCCTGATTGGCAAGCCTTAGTATGTTTTCTGCATTGAATTTTCTAGCATAATCATGACGAAAGCCATCGATGCTGATCATGATAACATAATCCTGTTGCATCCCCCACTCACTGTTCTTTCTGTTTTCAGAAAGTTCCAGGTCAAGGACCTCATCATAGGTCATTGATTGGGCATGAGCAAAGTGAATGATAACAGTTAAAAATACAAGGTGAGTTAAGCGCCTGGCCATGAGTGATATCAGATTTGCAGGAGCAAAAATCAGAAAAATTAAGTTTAATAGGGCTACCGTAGAAATAAAAAACCCTTGATGAATTCACCAAGGGTTATAATTATCAGTAATCGCAAATTCGAATGTCAGCTGAGGCTAACAAATTCCTTCACATCCTTTTTAATACTTTCAGACTTCACTCTTAATGCTGCGGGAGAGATATCTACCGTTTCTTTGAGAGAATCAAACAATTCCTTTTTACGATTGATTTGTCTTTCAAACTCAGTTGGATCCTTCTCAGGTTCATCTGATTTTTTGAGATCTGACAATTCTTTTTTGTTGTGCTTAAGCTCTTCTTTCATCAGGGGCATAATCTCTTCAAGGGCATTCCTTGCATCCTGAAAATTTCGGGCGTCAATGGCCTCTTCAATTTTTTGAGACAGTTGCTCGAATTTCTCATCTTTCACATCTCCATTGGCAAATGTAAATACTGGAAAAGCAATTAGCATAAAGAGTCCAAACTGTCTTGTTAAGTGGGTGAATTTCAACATAACATTAGGCTTTGATTGACTCAAATATACTAAATATTTCTTAATGATCTATTTTACAGATAGTTACATATAGATAGTTGAAGTATATATTTCGATTAACGTCGTATTCTATTAGATATAAGGCACAAAAAAGCCCCATCAACTTGCATTGATGGGGCTCACAAATAAAATTAGGGTATGACTACTCTTTCTGCGCTTCTACGGCAGCTTCAATTTCAGTCTTTGTGCCCTTTACTATCTTGGTTTCAGTTTTTTCACCATCTACAATCGTGATCTCAGCAGTGAGGTTTTCTTCATCCTCACCTTCAACTTTCACAGTCATCTCTTTCTTTTGAACGATTTGCTCAACTGTATCTACCTTGGCAGAAGTATGTGAAACTCCACCATAGATCTCTCCTAAAATCGGAGCAATAACTAACCCGACCAGGCAAGTAAGTTTAATCAGAATGTTCATAGATGGGCCAGAAGTATCTTTAAACGGATCACCAACGGTATCTCCTGTCACTGCGGCCTTATGAGCCTCAGAACCTTTATAAGTCATCTCTCCATCGATCATCACACCAGCCTCAAAGGACTTCTTGGCGTTGTCCCATGCACCACCAGCATTGTTTTGGAAGATGGCCCAAAGTACGCCGGATACGGCTACACCAGCCATATAAGATCCGAGTGCCTCAGGTCCCATAAGGAAACCAATCAAAAGTGGAGCAATAATGGTCATTGCACCTGGAAGCATCATTTCGCGAATAGCAGCTTTGGTAGAGATATCTACACATTTACCATACTCTGGCTTGCCAGTCCCTTCCATGATCCCAGGGATTTCTTTAAACTGTCTTCGTACCTCTTTTACCATTTCCATAGCTGCCTTACCTACAGAGCGCATAGCAAGGGCTGAGAAGACTACAGGTACCATACCACCCACAAAAAGGGCTGCAAGTACATCTGCCTTATAAATATTGATTCCATCAATACCTGTGAAAGTCACATAAGCGGCAAACAATGCCAGAGCAGTTAAAGCAGCGGAGGCAATTGCAAAACCTTTACCAACTGCCGCAGTGGTGTTTCCTACTGAATCAAGAATGTCGGTTCTTTCTCTTACTTCTTTTGGTAACTCACTCATCTCAGCAATACCGCCAGCATTGTCAGCAATTGGCCCGAAAGCGTCAATAGCCAACTGCATAGCTGTAGTAGCCATCATGGCAGAAGCAGCGATACCTACGCCGTAGAATCCCGCAAACTCGTAAGCACCCCAGATGGCACCAGCAAATAGAAGGATTGGTGCGAAAGTGGAAATCATACCAGTGGATAAACCTGCAATAATATTGGTAGCTGCACCAGTAGATGAATTTTTTACGATATCTAAAACCGGCTTTTTACCAAGACCAGTATAATACTCAGTGAAATAAGAAATAGCTCCACCAACAAACAATCCAATCAATACCGCATAAAACACATTGATAGATGGAATGTCAATGATTCCGATTCCGAAGAAATCCATTTTCATAACCGTAGGCAGCATCATATCAATGATAAAGTATGAAGCAACACCAGTGATGATGATAGAACTCCAGTTACCCCTATTCAATGCATTTTGCACCTGGGCTTCCTTAGCGTTGTTATCAGATATTTTGATAAATAGTGTTCCTATAAGGGAAAATATGATTCCTAATCCAGCAATTACCAAAGGCAATAAGATTGGACCAATTCCATTAAAATCATCAGTAATTGATCCACCCATATCCCGGATTACATAGTTACCGAGAACCATAGAAGCCAATACAGTAGCAACATATGAACCGAAAAGGTCAGCACCCATCCCTGCTACATCTCCTACATTGTCGCCCACGTTATCAGCAATGGTTGCAGGGTTTCTTGGATCATCCTCTGGAATACCAGCTTCTACTTTACCAACAAGGTCAGCTCCTACATCAGCAGCTTTGGTGTAAATACCACCACCTACTCTTGCAAATAGCGCAATGGACTCAGCACCTAGAGAGAATCCAGCCAGAGCCTCTAAAACTACGGTCATCAACTGGTTGGCGGATAGCTGGGCTCCATTAAACACACCGCCAGCCCAAGTAGAGTCCATGAAAAAGTAAAACAAGAAGATGAACAACATACTCAGTCCAAATACTGCCAATCCAGCTACACCAAGTCCCATTACGGTACCTCCCGTGAAGGAAACCTTGAGTGCCTGAGGCAAACTGGTACGTGCTGCCTGGGTGGTTCTTACATTGGCGGCAGTTGCTATGCGCATCCCTATATTACCTGCTACTGCAGAGAATACCGCTCCAATAACAAAGGCCACCACTATAAACCAGTGTGTGGTTTCAACCAAAGAAGAGATGACACCAAGTAGAATACCTGCTACCACTACGAATATGGCCAACACTCTATATTCAGCACTCAAAAACGCCAGCGCGCCTTCTCTAATGTGATTGGCGAGAGTTTGCATCTTTTCATCTCCTGCATCCTGTTTATTTACCCATCGTGATTTGATAACCATCACAACTATACCAATCAATGCCAGCACTGGCACCGCGTATAACCAATAATTCATAATTTTTAGATTTTTAAAAAGCTGTGCAAAGATAACAGGCTTGGGATATTATAAAAATGTAAATATCCACCACTTAAATCATCGTTGATTTAGCGAATTCTCAAATTAAACAGCCGATAAAGTGCTAAAAAGCGGATTTACGGCCTCAATGGTATCCAGAGTGGCTCTTCACACTTCCATTTTTATTGAATTGCTTAAGGTTCTCAAGGTGGACTTCCAACGATTACCTCAAATCCGTCTTCGCATTGATATAGTTGAGAAACTCCGTCTTCACGTTTTGATCCCTGAATTTTCCTTCAAAGAAAGCCGTACCAGTCATACTATTGGTATCGCTCACGCCCCGGGATGATACACACATATGAGTGGCATCCAGAACCACAGCTACATCATCCGTTTGAAGAACTTCCTTTAACTCATTGGCGATTTGCATGGTGAGTCGCTCTTGTACCTGTGGTCTCTTGGCAAAATACTGGACGATTCGATTGATTTTAGACAAGCCAATGACTTTGCCACTGGAAAAATAAGCTACATGTGCCTTGCCGTAAATAGGCACAAAATGATGTTCACAATGCGAATAGAACGTAATGTCTTTTTCCACAAGCATCTGATCATATTTATACTTGTTTTCAAACAACCTGACTTTCGGTTTATTATCGGGATTGAGCCCACTAAAAACCTCCTGTACATACATCTTTGCTACACGTTTTGGAGTTCCCTGCAAGCTGTCATCTGTCAGGTCTAAACCAAGAATCTCCATGATTTCACGAAAATGTTGGGATATCTTTTCAACCTTCGAATCATCACTCATTTCAAAGGCGTCAGGTCTAAGAGGTGTACGGTCAGAAGAACCCATGTGATCCTCTATCAATTCATCATCCATATCATTTTCAGGTTTAGGCTGGGTATTCAACATAGTTTCTTTCTGTTTCATAAAGTGTAACCTTTAAATCCAATTCCTTATCGATACGTTCACGTAAGATGTGATAAATGACTTTTGCAATATGCTCCGCAGTAGGATTTAAAGACTTAAACTCCTCGGTGTCCAGGTTCAGGTTTTTGTGGTCAAATTTACTGATTACCGATTCTTTAATAAGATCACTGAGTTTCTTCATGTCATAAACATATCCTGTTTCAGGATCAGGTTCTCCGACCAGTTTCACCACAAGTTCATAATTGTGACCATGCCAGTTTGGGTTATTGCATTTCCCAAAAACCTCCTGGTTCTTCTCTGCTGACCAGTTGGGGTTATTCAGTCTATGAGCAGCATTGAAATGCTCCTTTCTATATACGGCAATCTTCATTGGCTGTTACTTTCCGCAAAATAGCGTTATTCTAATCAGAATTCTTAGCGAAAACATAGCGCATTATTGAAATGTTCAACCATATCGATAAATAATTAAACAAAAAGGAATGGCTTTCCATGCATGACGTTATTCCAACAGGTACGGGAAAGGGTTCTTTAGTGGTACTCCATTTACTATTTCTTCTCATTTTTATAACTATTTCAATATTATTTAGAACTTATATATTGTTGGTTACGATGAATTAACTATATTTATCGATGAAACCACTAAATAATTAGATAAGAATATGGGATGGATACAAGGATTGTTCTCCGGAAGTAAGGAAAAAGAGAATGTCAGCAGACTCGCAATCATTGCAGATGTACAACGCACAATAGATCCTGAAGAAATGAGGATTCTTATGCAGGAGATGAATTATACACCTTCGGCAAACACCACGGTAAGTGACCTGGATAAATACAGATTAAAACTCCCTCAAACAGCTAAGGAAAAATTTTCTGTGGTCTTTTACCTGGTAGAATCACTCATGCAAAACGGAGCTCTTACTGATAAAAAAGAGTCCCTGATCAGAAAGCTCATTGTTGGCCTGGAGCTCTCTCATGAGAAAGCAATGGAGCTTATTTCTTTCCTTAAAATGAATATTAGAAACGGGCTTTCCGAAGAGGATTCATTTACACGTTTAGGATACTTGCTCGAACGTGCAAAATATGCTTAAACCTACCCGGGACTGAGCCTTCCGGTTCAGTCCCTTCCCATTTTTCAGACTGCCCACAATAAAATCATCATCTTATTTGAATTCTTAGAACATACTTATTGTTTTGTAGTCTAAATTCGAAAAATGGAGATTCCACAGATTACAGAAAAAATCAACCAATACAAATCTGAAGGCAAGAAACTCTTCACAACTTCTTCCTTTCAGACACACAGCTTAGTGATGCTTCACATCCTAAGTAGAATTGACAACAGCATCCCTGTTTATTTTTTAAATACTGGCTATCACTTCCCTGAAACTGTTGCATTTAAAGATCAGGTAGGTGAAGAATTTGGAATCAATGTGGTGGAGATTAAATCATCTATGCCGCGCTACATGCAACGTGACGAATCTGGTAAATTGCTCTTTACCTCGGATCCTGATCACTGCTGCTACATCAACAAAACAGCTCCAACCGAGGAACTTTTGAAGATGCACGATGTGTGGATCAATGGTGTGCGTGGAGATCAGAGCGCCATCAGAAAAGCAATGGCAACAGAACAAGATGCACCTCACGACACCATTAGGTTCCACCCCATGCTGGACTGGAATATGAAAACCATATTTGCTTACATCAGGGAGCATAACCTGCCTCGCCATCCGCTAGACTCTAAGGGGTACCTAAGCATAGGGTGTGAGCCTTGTACCCGTAAGCTCGATCCTGAAATGCAGGAAAGAGAAGCTCGCTGGTTTGGTTTAAACAAAGTAGAATGCGGTCTTCATACCGATCTGGTAAAAAAATAAGGATCACCTTTTATTTCAATATTTTAAGATACTAATCATAACTTCGCCTACTCGCGAATCAAAACGCTACAACTACACTATGAATGTATTGATCACTGGTGGTGCTGGCTACCTCGGAACTGAACTCATCAAGCAACTATCTCAGAACCCTGAAGTAGACAAAATCAAGATTTATGACAACCTCAGTCGAGATAACTACGCCATGTTCACGGGTCACAAATATCACGAGCATGAAAACATCAGCTTCATCAACGGTGAGTTGCTTGACTCCCGGAAGCTCAAAAAAGCCCTTGAAGATGTGGACGTAGTTTACCATCTGGCTGCAAAAGTCACTACCCCTTTTGCCAATGCAGACCCTCACTTCTTTGAGCAAGTGAATCATTGGGGAACTGCCGAGCTCGTATATGCTGTGGAGGAAAGCAATGTGAAACATTTCATTTACAGCAGTAGCATAGGAGTTTATGGATCTTCTAAAAAAGAAATAGACGAGGAAACCAGCCCAAATCCAAAGACTTTCTACGCCATTTCAAAATTCCGGGGTGAAGAGCATGTGGCCCGATTGACCAAAAAAATGAAAACCCATATCATCAGATGTGGAAATATGTATGGCTACAGTAGAAGTATGCGCTTTGATTCTGTAATCAATAAATTCGTTTTTGAAAGTAATTTCAGCAACAGGATCACCATCCATGGTGATGGTAAACAAAGCCGGGCCTTTATCCATGTCGATCACGTGACAGATGTTTTCAACAAACTTTTGAACTCTGAAGTACCTTCTGGCTTTTATAACCTCGTAGGGCAAAATCTTTCTATTTTGGATTTAGTGGATGTCATGAAAGAGGTTAATCCGCCGCTAGAGTTTATATTCATCAATCAGCATCTGAAATTGAGAAATATTCAGGTGAGTACGGATCTCAAGTTATCCAGGTACATTGATATTTCAAGGAAAAGTACTTTCAAAGAAACGATTGAAGACTTCCACAACAAGTTCTCGTTCTAGTCAGGAACAGGAAGATTATAGACAAACCGAAGGTCGAAGATGATACCCGGATCAAAGGAAGTGTTTTGCTGGGTTCTTGAATCCCCAACAGTGAGGATCGCAATGCGGTAATCAACCTGATCTCCGGAATTAAATTGTCTGTAGGATCTCCCAACTGCATATCCAACCCTTGGCTCAAGATAGATATTTCCAGTAACCTGATACCTCACAAATACAGATAAATCAATGCTTTTTCGCTCTATATAGTCGTCATTGAACGCAGGATCTCCCATCTGGAAAGAGGTAATAAGCCCAAATTGACTCACTCCGATAGTCATACGTTCGGTCATGCGATAGCCGATTTTAGAATAAATAGGCACCAATCCTATTAAGAACCATTTGGTGGAAATGTTCCAATCTGCATAGATCAGCGGTACGAACATTGGCCCAAACCGATCTGTATTAAACATTCCTCCAAATCTCATTAAGAGGTTGTCGCTAAACCTTTGCTCATACAAGCCAATACCTCCAAACTGAAAGTGATCACCATCAATATGCTCCAAATCAGACATCAAACGTGGCACCAGTAAAACTTGAAATGCCTGATCTTCATTCAATTTCCTCACCCATCCTGTCTGAAGAATGAACTGATGCAAACCGATTGCGGGTTCAGTGGTGACATCATCAGAGTAATTAACATATGAACCCTGGTAGGTTAGATCATTATACCAAATATTCTGTTGGTTGAGGACTATTGGTAACTTGGCGTTGAGAAACAGCACCTGTTCAGTGGCTGAGCCTAATCCATTTTCCATTGATTGTGCAGGCCCATACCTATATGACACTGTTAATAAATCTATGCTAGACTGGCTCACCGCCATGTGTCCAGAAATTAACACGATCAATATTAAGGACGACCTCATCATACTATCTCATTAAGAAAATTTTACCAGTTTGCTTCCTCACTTTACCAGATCGGGCAGTAAAAATCATTTCATAGTAATAAACCCCTTGAGGCGCATCACTCCCATTGAATGTGCCATCCCAAAGCGCAGACAACTTTTCTGACCTGTATACAATTACTCCATTACGGTCCTGCACCCGCATATCCAGTGATTCAATGTTTTGGAAAGAAGGCCTGAAACTCTCATTCATACCATCATTATTAGGCGTAAATGCAGTTGGTATGGTGAAATTATAACCTTGAATAATCTGAACGGTATCTGTTTTGGACAACCGGCATCCTACCACATTTTCAACAGTAAGGGTAATGGCATACTTGCCAGGAGCAGTGTAAGTAACACTCGTATTTTGATCTTCCATGACCTTTGTATCCCCAAAATCCCAAAACCATTGAACAATGGAATCACCAAGTGATCTGTCAGTCAGCGTAATTGGAAAATCAATGGCAAACTCGTCTGTTTCTAAACTGAACTCAGCTTCCAATTCATACTCATTCATAATAGCAATAAGGGTGTCGAATGTACAACCCACATTATCCTTTACGCTGATCAAATACCCTCGATCCTCCAGGTTGAAGAAG
The DNA here is from genome assembly GCA_040218045.1 of Marinoscillum sp. Lineage (GTDB taxonomy): Bacteria > Bacteroidota > Bacteroidia > Cytophagales > Cyclobacteriaceae > Marinoscillum. Next base: position 118,850 of record JAVJQA010000042.1, on the reverse strand, counting down.
TTATTGACTGTGCCAAATGCTGCACTATCAAATGAGTAAGTATATGGAAATGATCCACCGGTACCCTGAAATGAAATTGAACCATTTGCTGTATTTGGGCACAAATTATCTTCAAAATTTATCACATCGAGCCCCAACCGCACTGGTGTAGTAATCACAATTTCTTCTGATACCGTTTCACAAAAATTGGTGTCTGTCGCCATCATGTAATAGGTTCCGGCAGCTATTGAGGTCAAATCCTCCTCTTTAGAGAAAGGCAAACCATTTTTGAACCACTGGAATTTGTAGGGAATCACTCCGCCTGTGACCGTAGCGTTTAGTTCTGAGTCATATGGTGTGGCACAGGTGTTGTCTCTTGAGGCAACCTCAATAACGAATGGATCCGGTTGCTCTACCTCCACAGTGCGTATGAATGCACAACCTTCAGAATCCGTAACGGTGATTTTATAAAATGCTGCTTCCAGACCCGTAGCGAAGGATGCAGTAACCGGAAAATCCAGTCCGTTCTTCAGCCATTTGTACTGATATGAGCCATATCCCCCACTGACCTGCACGGCAATAGACCCATCCGTTTCACCAAAACACGACACATCAATGATCTCATAAGTAACATTTAAGGTGTCAGGGTTCTGGACGAAAAATTCCTCACTTTTCAGACAGCCATACTGATCCTCCACAAAAATCTCATAAGTTCCATGGCCAATTCCAGTCAGGTCCTCTGTATTTTGAGAGAATAGTGTACCATTCTTCTCCCAGTAGACGTCATAGTCAAGATCTGGCTCGCCACTTATGGCAACGGTGACATCAATCGCTCCATCAAGGGCATCACGACATGTTATTTTATCAATTACTCCCTCAATTATAAAATCCGAAGAAGGATCGGAAACTACAACCTCAATCGTATCAGTAGAACAAAGCGTCTGGTCAGAAACTACTATTTGATAAGTATTGGCAGATAAACTGGAGATGTTTTGCTCAGTGCTAAACAGCTGATCATTAAGTAACCACCTGAATGTATAAGGTGAGGTTCCGTTATTAACTGCAATTTCAATGGCTCCATCGTCACCACCCGTACACGATGTATTGATAACACTTCTAGCAATTACAATTGGTAGGGGATTGTCTAAAAATATCGTCGTATCAATCGAGCATCCTCCGGCATCCATTAGTGTGATGTCATATCGGTCTCCTGGAAGGTTAGACAAATTGAGATTGGTAGTGGCATAGCTTCCGCTTTTTTGACCAACCCATGTTGCTGTAAAACTTCCATACCCACCGGTAGGGTTGAGCACTATTGCGCCGTTTTCATCACCATTGCACGTCACTGCTGTTAGTACTGGATTGAAATAAACCTGATCAGGATCTATCAAATCATATGTTGCAGACCTTTCACATCCGTTTGCATCTGTCACCACCACTTTATACTGTGCGGAATCAAGAGTGCTGACTGCAGAAATCGCGGAAATTGCTTTATTAGACTGGGTATTGAATAATACATCATTGCGATACCACTTCACTGTGTAAGTAGTTGGGTGACCCGGCTCAGCATCAATATCCACATGGAGTGATCCATCATTTTCATCAACACAACTGATCTCAGTTGGGTCAATAGAAATGCTATATTCAGTGGATGGCTCGGTTACCGTATACGTGGACTCGAAAATTGGTGTACAGTCATTAGCATCTTCAATACTCACATAGTAATCGCCGGGAGCTAGTCCCGTAATGGTGTCATTGGTGCTAATAGAAGCTCCTGTGGAACTCCCAAGCTTCCATAGAATATTATAGGGCTCGGTACCACTGGACACATCTAGAGCAATACCTCCGTTTTGGTTCCCTTTGCATTTGATATTAGTGATAACATTGACTGCTGACACAGCATCCGGAGCATCAATAAAAATAGTGGTCTCTTTAGTACACCCAACAGAGTCTGACACAACCACACGATAGGTTCCATCTACAAGGTTATCATATTCGAGCTCATCATTCTTTAAGCCCTGCACGGCACCATCTTTAAACCACCGAATGGTATACCCGGCATTCCCACCTATATAACCTCCTACAGGATCAATTTCGATTGCACCATCGGCATATCCGTCACAGGTGTTTTGTGTGGTAATTGGATTAATAAGAAGTTCGGAATACTCTTCCACATCAAAGGAAATAGACTTTTCACAGCCGAACTTATCGTTAGTTGTGAGTACATAAATGCCCGGTTCCAAATCTGTAAGGTCCTTAACATTTGACTTGAATGCTACTCCATCTTTTGTCCATTCAATACTTGTAGGCTCTGGATGCAGTGTACCAGATCCTCGGTTGATTGTAATGTCAATCTCCCCATTATTTTCACCATTACAAATCACCGGAGATACTATACCTGATAGCGTATAAGAAGTTGCAGGCTGAGTAATGGTAAAAGATTTAACAGCAGCAGTACAGCTATTATCATCTGTTACGGTAACTGCATAAGTACCTGCTGTCAAATCAGTTAAATCTTCGGAATTAGAATACTGGGTGCCGGAGCCATCCTTCTCCCAATAGTAAATATAGGTGCCATCTGATTGTGGAGTACCCCCCGTTACGTCAATGTCCAAAGCACCTGTCGCCTCGCCTCTGCAAGCTACGTTTGTGGTTGATATAGCTGAAATAGCAATCTCTTCAGGAATTTCAACGGTAAATGTCCTGGTCTTGGTACATCCTTTTGAATCAGTGATTTTGAGCGTGTATTCGGCATTTTCGGTAATCTCTTCCAATAGTCCATTTGTAGCTGTCTCAGTGGTTAATGCACCACCATCCTTGGTCCAGACATAAGTGTAACCTCCATTGCCTCCAGTGACAGTGGCATTAATTTCGGCATCATCTGAGGACAGTGTAAGTGGACAATCAAAAACAGGGGCAGAACCTAATATTTCCAAAACAGCAGGCTCGCTTACATCAAACGTCAGCTCCCGGTAACATCCGGAATTTGCTGTCACTTCTATTCGGTAAGAACCCTCTTCCAGGTCATCCTTCTCAAATACCCCAGTGGCAATCACTTCATTTGAGTCTACATCTCTCCAGATAATGTTATTATCTTCTACTACCGGATCAGTATCTAATGATGTGTCAAATTCAAAGGCATATTGTCCGTCAGCGTTACCATTACATGTAACATCCGCTCGATCCACCTGAGAAAGTGCCCATTGTTTTGCTGGCTGAGTGACTGCAACGTTAGCGACATCTATCGGACAATTGGACTCATCCTGAATCCACAAGTCATAGGTACCAGCAGCTAGGTTTGTGATATTGATTTGATTGTTACCATCACTATTCCAGGGGTATGTAGTGCCTCCATCAGAAGATGCCCGGTAGCTTCCAGAACCACCTGATACATCTAAAAGGATAGACCCATCACTATCTCCCCGACAAACCACTGGGGTCATTTCAGAATCATCCACCTGTGGAGCATTCGGCTCGGTAAGTGTTACCTCTATCTCCCGTTCACAGCCCGTAATTCCTTCGGCCACAATTGTGTATGTACCTGGGCCCAAACCGGAGAAGGTATGATTGCCCACTGCCAGGCTTGTTTTTTTCTTGCTCGTGATCTCTGGGTCTGAATTTGGATCTGCTCCATCATAAATCCTCATCTTAAAAGGATCTTCATCATTTTGTGAGTCGGTGTCTAATCTCACTGTGATTTCACCATCCTGATAAGTGGCGCAAGACACATTGATCAATCCATTTTGCTCCAGGTTAAAACCACTAAAGATTTGAAAAGATTGTGACCCGGTACATCCGCTGGCATCGGTGATCACCACCGTGTACTCTCCAGAATCCAACCCGGAGAGTGTTGCTTTATTTTCAAAAGCTGTTAATTCAGCATCATCATCTACCGCGTCACCTTCATACCATTGTTGTTCATAGTTGAATGCTCCGGCTGTTCCTGACGCAAATGGGGTTCCACCAGAAATTGAGGTGAGCACAATCTGTCCACCAACATTATTGCAATTGGCATTGATTGTATCATACTGTACCGAAATAGCATTGGGAGCAGTTAAAGCAAATTCTACTGTAGAAGCAACACAACCTCTTTCATCCTGAGCAAATACCTTGTAAGTCCCGGCTCCCAAACCTGTAAAGGATCCTCCATTATCAGAATAACCCCCGGTATAGTTGGGACTTGTCTGACCCGTACCGAATGCCAGGCCATATTGATATGAACCTGCTCCACCTGTAGCGGTACCCTGCACCTGACCAGCTGCATCGCCGTTGCATAGGTTTTGTTGAGTAACCGATTTGGTTACTGCAAGGGCAGTTGACGAGCCTTCTACAGTCGTTTCCCGTTCGCGCTTTTCTGTGGTTCCATTTTTAGAAACCACTACCGTGTAATCCCCGGGATCAAGGAACTGGTAAATATCAGGTGAGTTTGCCCCAACAGTACCGGTGCCTTGTGAAACATCGGAATCATCAAAAACTTCCCAGGTAAATGTAAAACCTGATGTAGTACCGGACATAGTGATATCTATTGACCCATCGCCTGACATAAAGCAAGTTTCATCTACGGCATTAACACTAAAGTTCCAATTCTGGGAATAGGTATTTAGACTTATAAAGAGTATTGAAATTAATAGTAAAAATCCTTTCATGGTTGGTCGGGTAATTCAATTAATAGGGTAAAGGACATTTTAATCTTTTGGAAGATCGTGGAGTGGCGTTTGGATCTGAAGGATCAAATAGAAAGGTCAGTGATATCTCATGAATCCCTCCGGGGTTGGTCTGCGAGTCTATTGGCATGTCATAGCTGTACCCTAATGACAGGTCGAATTTGCTCACTCCTACCACCCAGGAAACAGCAGAATACTCCCCTTCGGTTAGTGGGTTCGGGATACCCCTATAAATCGCCCCAAAGAGTAACGGTTCCAATTGTACAATCGCTCCAGCATCCAGTTGCGAAAAACCTCCCTGCGCCACATAGTTGAAGGTCGGCATTATGGTTTTTTTCATTCTGTTAGACCTGGTAGGTTTAGCAAGCCAAACTGTGACTCCTCCATGTACTGAGTACCTAATCGGCAATTCAGCCGTTCCACCCTGCACAAACGACACATTGTTTTGCAGCAGGTTGTGCATGGAATATCCAAACCACCAGTTTTCACCAAATGAGATTATACCAGCGGACACATCAAAATAGCTAATCTGGTCCTTTACCGCTAGTGGTTCTGAAGTGCCTCCGGTCACATTGCCATTGGCATCCAGTTGGTCAGAAAACAGAAACCTCCCAAAGTCTATTCCCTGTTGTGTATAAGATGCTTGCAGTGCCGGCTTGATGGTAATATTCTTATTGATCGAAAAATCATAACTCAGAGGAAGTGCCACTGTCTGGATGTTATAGCCACTGTAATCGTCCTTATCTGAAATGAACAGTAAACCAGCACTTGCATAAAAATCCTTAAAATAGTAATCAGCGTAGGCAGAGATGGTGATAAACTCTGATTCATCACGCGTGCCTTGTTTTCGGTAATTTGTTCCAAGTCTAGCAACCCCAGACGCTCCAGTAAAAGCAGGATTCAAATAAATCGGAGCTTGATAATACTGTGTAAACCTAATGTCTTGTGCTTCTATTTGCAGTGCACAAATGAGCAAAATAATTAATGTACCTAATCTTAACATTCCCCTACTGTTTTGCCAATTACATCGCAATGTAATCCTAAAGCTTACGAATTATCCAAAGGTTTTTGTAAACTTGAGTGAACTCCTTATGAACGATTCACTGGTAAAATTTCAAAATATTCTTTAGACATTCACTACCTAAATTAGGGTATTAGTTCAAGATATTGACCCACTCAGTCATTATTTGGTGCCCGATTTCGATTAAGGTAGTATCTTAATCACTATGAATTTTCCACGATTCAGAATTTTCATCCTTCTCCTGGTCAGTTGTAGCACAGCTATGACCCAACCAAAAAAGCCGCTCTTTTATCATATCTATGCGGATTATGGCATGACCAGTGATAAAACAACCGTCATCTACCAGGACTACAAAGGCTACGTTTGGATAGGTACCGAAGAAGGGTTGAACCGATTCATCTCCTATAATGATTACCTTTTTAAGACTTACAAAAGTGAACGTACTGATTCCACCAGTCTGGACAATGACTACATTACTGCACTGTACGAGGATAGCCAAAAAAGACTTTGGGTAGGATCGCTTTCTGGCTTATGCCTATACAACAGGGCACTTGACAATTTTGTGCGGGTTTGTCATCGACATCCAGAAATGATGAACAAACCTGTCAATTCAATTACAGAACACAATGGACAACTTTGGATAGGTAATAGTGACCAATTAATTGTTTATGATCCAGATTCCGACCTGATCGTCAAGACATTTGAGCTCAACAATATTGCCAACGAAAAACAATCAATCAATGACCTTTTGCCTAGTAAAAACCATATTTGGGTAGGCGCTTCGTCAGGGCTTTACCTGATAGAGGATATGCGCCTGGATGAAGTCAAAGGGTTTGAAGGTCAAGACATATCAAGTCTTGCATTATCACACAAAAACACACTTCTGGTTGGCACAAAGAACAGTGGGTTAGCCGAACTGAACAAATCAGGCAAAATCACCACGCTAACCACATCGAGCAAACCTAGAATTACAAGCAACCAGATAAATGACCTACTGCCTTTAGAGGATGGCTCAGTGTGGATTGCAACGAATGCTGGCCTTACTTTTCTGAACATGGAGAAATGGTCCACTCATAGCCTTCAATATGATTTCAACAACTTCTATGGCCTTACAGATCATGAGGTGAGAAGTCTATTTAAAGACAACATAGGAGCCATCTGGATGACCACTCCTTTAGGGGGAGTTAATTATTACCACGATTCTGACAACCAGTTTGACTATTTCGGGCAGCAAACCAGTACTGGTAAAGATGATGAACTTCTGGATTACAACGTACTGTCACTTCATAGAGACCAAAGTGATTCGGACAAATTATGGGTTGGCACCAGGTCTGGGTTGTCACTATTTTCTGAAAGAGAAAACAAGTTCAAACACTTTCCATTCACTAGTAATAACGAACGTCAGAACAATCAGATTCTGTCAATAGCCGAAGATCCCAAGGGTACAATCTGGCTGGGAACAGAACGTGGTTTATATGTCTGGGACAGGCAAGCTAAACATTACACTGCCAAACAAGATTATCTTGAGCTTTCAAACAGGGTGAATGTTGTTTATCCCGACAACCTGGGCAACATTTGGATAGGAACCAGGGATAAGGGACTTAAACGGATTTCTGCTAAAAGTCAGATGAACATAGATATAGGATTTATTGTAGCAGAAGATAAAATCAACATCCCTAATATCAATGACATCATGCAGCACCCTGATGGTACGATTTGGGTGGGTACGGCTTCTGGATTGTATTATGTAGAGCAAGACCAATTGGTAACCCGCCCACTTCGTATAGGTGATGCTGAACTGAGTAATTCCTGGGTGAACTATTTATGCAAAAGCAGTTCTGGAAAACTTCTTGTAGGCACCAGGCAAGAAGGTCTGATCATGCTTAATTACAAAGGAAAAGATGAAGTCTTGCTCAACAAAGAAATCGGGATTCCCAGTAATGACATTCGCTCAATGATCCGGGTCAATAATGAATTGACATGGGTTTCCACCAATGCTGGTCTGAGCAAGATCAAAATGAACGGAGAAGAAGTTTTAGAAATCACCAATTTCTATGTTCATGATGGCTTGCAGGGAAAGCAGTTCACACCAAGAGCAGGTGTTTCTCTTAGAGAGAATGTTTACTTTGGAGGCCTGAGCGGCATCACCTCATTTTCACCTACCAATATCCACGAGTACAGTTTGAAAATGCTGGTGAATCTCGAAAAACTGAAGATAAATGATACTGAGGTCACACCAAATGATAATTATAATGTTTTAACGAAATCAATTGTCGTGACTGATACGATCATACTTGAGCCTGATCAAAACAATATTACTCTGGAATTTACGGCAATGGATTTTGCCAGACCTGATAGTATAAAGTTCAAATACCGTTTGCTCAATTATGATGAAGGTTGGTTGTTCACAGATAAAGCCATGGTAATCTACACCAATCTCCCGCGAGGCAAACAATTCACATTTGAAGTGATGGCAAAAAGTAGATTTAGGGATTGGAGTGACCCGAGGCAGCTCACCATCTATGTGGAACCGTATTTCTATGAAACAGCCTGGTTTCAAATACTCGTGGCATTTGTCTTAGTAGCCATTCTCTTTGCCCTTATGAGGTTTCGTGAGCTATCAGCCGAAATCAAACAGAAGAGCCTTCAAAAAATGGTGGATGAGAAAACACGTGAATTGAATGAGGAAGTAAAAGTAAAAGAACATACCGCCAAACAATTGGAAAAGGCCAAAAATGATGCTGAAAAAGCCAATCGTGTCAAGAGCGAATTCCTCGCCAATATTAGTCACGAAATAAGGACTCCCCTAAATGGCATTTTGGGCATGAGCCACCTAGTCTCGGAAAATGAGCCAAATGTTGAGAATAGGGAAATGCTCAATATCCTGAGTAGATCCGCAGAATCACTTCGCGACATTATTGACGATCTTCTCGATTTGAGTAAAATTGAAGCTGGAAAATTCGACATAGTCAACGAAGAGTTCAACTTGCCACAACTCATCAGTGAGGTAACACAGGCCTTTCATCCAGAAATTGCCATGAAATCACTGGAGTTGAATGTGGAGGTTTATGACGACATACCTTCATCTCTTAAAGGTGATGAATTGAGGATTAAACAGGTCCTGGTTAATCTATTATCCAATTCTGTCAAGTTTACAGAACAAGGTACTATTGGAGTGACTGCTAAAAAGCTCAATGAAACCTCTGAAGACGCTAAAATACTCATTCAGGTGATGGATACAGGTATTGGCATACCAACTGACAAAACAGAAGAAATTTTCTCCAGCTTCACGCAAATTGATACAGGCTCTAAGCGAAAATATGCCGGAACCGGATTAGGCCTGGCAATTTGTAAAAAATTGGTTGGATTGATGGACGGAAAGATCTGGGTAGAAAGTCGAAAAGAAAATGGCTCAATATTTAACATAGAACTGACCTTGAAACTCGGCTATATCGCTGATGACGTTAATACTATCAGTAAAATCGAAATTCCCGAAGGTCGAAAAATCCTTCTGGTTGAAGATAACATGGTCAATACAATGGTAGCGGTAAAAATGCTTGAGAAGTCAAACCAAAGGGTAGATACTGCCATTCACGGTAGAGAAGCACTGAAGAAACTTAGAGAAAACCACTATGACTTAATTCTCATGGATGTGCAAATGCCGGTAATGGATGGCTTGGAAACCACATCTGAAATCAGAAAATCTAACTTTAAATCTGCCAACACCCCGATAGTAGCCCTGACTGCAGGTGCGATGATCAAGGATAGAGACAGGTGCCTGGAGGTAGGGATGAACGATTTTATTGCAAAACCAATCATGTACGATCAGCTGGCAAGAATATTAACCAGGTATCTCAGTAATCCTGAAGAAGTACCTTCCATGCCGAAATAGGATCTCCTGCATCTAGGTGCTGGGCAGCCAGCTTATGCAACTCAGTCTGAGTTTCGTCTGGTTCAATATCCGCGTATTCAAGAATCGCACTGACTTCCGGCTCTTTAGCAAATGCCTTTACTGCCTCGTCCCCAGGCATTTCTTCTACATTACCTAGTTTTCCAAGATGGTTTCCTGTAAGTATTTTACTGTTTTTAATGCTCTTTGGTATTTGATCTACCCCCATGCCTTTTGACTTTATTGGTTTAGTGATTTCAAATAAGGAATCGCCCTGTGCCCTACTATACCAATCACCTCCCATTCGCGATACTGCATCCAATTTAAAAGGATCTACCTTTCCATCCACCAAAATATCATCTGATATATGTAACAACAGCACTTCACAGATAACAAGCACACCAGCCCCACCCTGATCACCGAGAGGCTTTACCTCTTTTACTTTGCATTCAAAAGATGCAGGAGACTCTCCTACCCGTGGGGGTTTAATCAGCTCAGAATCAACCTGAGTAAATCCTGATTTTACAAATTCATTTACCCCTCTATCATACTCGGTACTGGCCAGGGACATCTGCTCCACCATAGAGTGGTTGACAATAGAAATGCACACCTCATCAACCTCTAGTACATTCTCCAAAGTATGCTTGGTGGTGTTGTCCCTGCCCCTTCTTGCAGGGGAGAAAATCATGATGGGTGGATTGGCACTGAAAACATTAAAAAATGAAAACGGACTTAGATTGACATTCCCTTGAGCATCTACAGTACTGGCAAAAGCAATAGGCCGTGGTGCCACTGTACCAAGTAAATACTGATGCAAAACAGGAACAGGTACTTCTGAAGGTACGATTCTAGCCATTCAAGGTATTATTTAGCGGGTAAAATTTTGTTTTTCACTTCTCCAAACCCAATCCTAACACCATCTTTGACACCATACCCACGCATAATCACTATATCTCCATCTTCTATGAATTTTCGCTCAGAGCCATCAGGCATTGCCAAAGGCTTTGTTCCCTTCCATGCCAACTCAAGCATACTCCCATAGGCGTCGGGAGTTGGGCCGCTGATAGTACCGCTGGCGTACATATCCCCCACATTGATATTACACCCATTAATGGTGTGATGTGCCAGTTGTTGGTTTACATTCCAATACATGTGCCGGAAATTCGACCGGGATACCAGTTTTCCTTCAGTTCCTTCCGGTTGGATGATTACCTCCAGGTTGATGTCAAAATTTCGCTTACCGATTGATTGCAGGTAGGGCAATACTTCAGGTGATTGTTGATCTCCAGCTACACGAAAAGGCTCCAATGCATCCAGGGTAACAATCCATGGAGAGATCGCTGAAGCAAAATTCTTGGCTAAAAATGGCCCCAAAGGCACATACTCCCACTTCTGAATGTCCCTGGCTGACCAATCGTTAAATAGGGTAAACCCGAAAATATACTCATCCACTTCATCAACGCTAATAGACGAACCCAGCTCCGTTGATTTGCCAGTTATAAAAGCCATTTCCAGTTCAAAATCAACTCTCCTTGAAGGGCCGAATGATGGAGCGTCTGCATCTGGTTCTTTGGTTTGTCCTTTAGGCCTATGGATATTAGTACCGGATATAACGATACTGCTTGCTCTACCATGATAACCTACAGGTATGTGCTTCCAGTTGGGCAATAAAGCGTTATCAGGATCTCTAAACATCGTCCCAACGTTCGTTGCATGTTGCTCGCTTGAGTAGAAATCCGTATAGTCACCCACCTTTACCGGCATGATCATTTCTACATCCAAAACCGGAACCAGAACCTGGTCTTTAGCTTTTTGTTGATCGCGCAGTTCGGGATTTGATTCTTCAAATATTTCTGACAATCGATCTCTTACTGCTCGGGTAGTCTCTTTACCCAGCGCTATGAACTCGTTGAGAGTCGGGTTTTGAAAAATGGACTTAGGTAGATTGAGATTATCAAGATAACCTGATTGCTGAAGTTCGGCCAGATCAATTACCCTATCTCCAATGATGGTAGCTCCTCGTGGAGATCTTTGGGTTGTCTTAAAAACACCGAAAGGCAGATTCTGGATTGGGAAATCAGAATCTGCCTCAGTATGTATCCAGGATTTAAGTTTGGGGTTGTTTGCCTTAATCATTGATTAATGTTGTTTCTATTGAGTTAACAGTTACAATGATAGATGGTTACATCTGTACCCAAAAATCCTTTTTAGAAGAATTTACCCTGTGCAACTAAAATTGCCTCAAGAATTCCGTTTGGCAATTCGAAACCAGCGAAGAAAATCCCAACTCCAAACACTTTCTGCCTATCCTTGATCACTGTGAGTGCCAGAGGCAAGAAACTCACAGACATCATAGAGTAAGCCAGTGCAAATAATGCCAGTAGGATAAACAGGATGGCTGTGCTATCAATAAAATAGATGCCTGCGATGATCGCTACAGTAGCCAAAATACTCATCAGAATGGTGAAATAAACCGACCTGCTTTCAGCAAACCTACTCAGTGGTAGCGATACGATTGCAACAAGTGCCAGTACCAAGGAAACCACTAATCCTCCGCTCACCCCAACACTTGCTATAAAACCTTTCTCTCCCAACCAAGTTGGTATAAGATTAAACAAGATCGTAGTGGCCATACCAAAAGCGACTCCAAGCACAAATGCATAAGTGAAATCAGACTTCCCTACTTCATTGGTCCTCGGTTTATCAGTGATGGATATTGTATTTTTTTTCATCAACAAACCACTGAGGAATACAGCTACTCCTCCTACTACAAATGTCAGCGGTGCTCCCAGAAATTCAATCAGATCAACAATGACTGGCTCAATGCTATAAACCAAACCATAAACTATAGTAAGCATAGCCATGGCAGTTGGTAGCTTTTTTACTGGCACGAAAAGCTCAATTGTTGAAAGTGCAGGACTTGTGAAGAGCGCCATTGAAAACAACCAAAGTGCAATCAAAACCGGAAGTATCCACTTGAAAATAGGCCCCGGATCAGTGAACAAAGTAAACGCTGTGGCCATGAAGATCATCGCGGCAAAGCTGACCCCAGCAGAAATAATAGGTAAGCGCTTTCCTGCCTTCACACGAAACTTGTCACCCATCCGACCAGCAATCGGTGGCGTGATGACCAAAATTATACCTTGAACGATAAACAAGAACAAGGTTAGGTCGGTAAAGCCATAGTTTTGCAACAATTGTGGCTGGTAATTATAATAAGCAATCCATCCTATAATTACGGAAGCGTATAGGGTAGTCAAGCTAAGAAGTTGCTTCCAAAGCACTCCTGTTTTCTCATCATATTTTGTCTGCGAATTGGACACGTGACTAATAGCGGGATTAAGACTCATAAAGTATGTAGGTTGATAGTTACTAAGTTTTTATTGATGTTCATAGTTTCATACGAACTATCCAATGTACGTACACTAAAGAGCATCTGGATTTATAATGTTTTATTTTTTTGGATTGAGGTTAAACAAACCCAACTCTTTGAATTAATGAATTAAATTTGCCGCCTTACATCAATTTACAAAGATTTTAGCATCCTCAATGGAGATTTCAACGAAATACGACCCCACTCAAACAGAAGACAAGTGGTACAAATACTGGATGGACAAGGGCTTGTTCAAAGCTAGTGTAAACCCTGACAAAGAACCATTTTCCATTGTCATTCCTCCTCCAAACGTCACTGGAGTTCTCCATATGGGCCACATGCTCAACAACACCATCCAGGATGTATTGATCAGAAAAGCCCGAATGGAGGGCAAAGAAGCTTGCTGGGTACCCGGGACTGATCACGCCTCTATTGCCACAGAAGCTAAAGTAGTGGCCATGCTTCGAGAAAAAGGCATTAAGAAAAGCGATCTGTCTCGTGATGAATTCATGAAGTACGCCTGGGAATGGAAAGAAAAGTATGGCGGCATCATCCTGGAGCAGCTTAAAAAACTAGGCGCTTCATGCGATTGGGACAGAACGGCCTTTACCATGGATGACAATTACTATGATGCAGTCATCAAGGTATTCATCGATCTTTTCAAAAAAGGTTATATCTACCGGGGTTTGCGCATGATCAACTGGGACTGTGAAGCAAAGACGGCTCTGTCCAATGAAGAAGTGATCTATAAGGAAGGAGGCGAAAATGCAACACTTTATTATCTAAAATATAAAATCAAGGATTCCAGTGACTTTGTGACAATAGCCACCGTAAGACCTGAAACCATTCTTGGAGATTCAGCCATTGCAGTGAATCCAAATGACGAGCGATTTGCACACCTGATTGGCAAAAAGGCCATCGTTCCTTTTGTGGAAAGAGAAATCCCAATCATTGGTGATACTTATGTAGAAACGGATTTTGGTACTGGCTGCCTTAAAGTAACTCCTGCGCATGATCCCAATGACTATGAGATTGGCCAGCGACATGATCTTGAAGTAATTGACACAATCAACCTCGATGGTACCCTCAATGAAAATTGCGGAATTGACAAGTACGTAGGTCAGGATCGTTTTGCTGTAAGGAAACAAATCGTAAAAGACCTTAAAGCAGCAGAGATACTGGTGAAAGAAGAAGACTTTGTGACCAGGATTGGGCGCTCTGAACGCACAAACACTGTAGTAGAGCCGAAGCTATCGCTGCAGTGGTTTATCAAAATGAAGGAAATTTCACGTACTGCCCACCAAAAGGTGATGGACGATGAGATTCTTTTGCACCCACCCAAGTTTAAGAATACCTACAACCACTGGATGGAAAATGTACGTGACTGGTGTATTTCGCGTCAGCTCTGGTGGGGCCAACGGATTCCGGCTTACTACTATGGTGAAGGTGAGGACGATTTTGTGGTTGCAGCGAGTTTGGATGAAGCTATTGAACTGGCCCGGACCAAATCAGGCAGATCGGACCTTGCTGAAAAAGATCTTTGGCAAGATGAAGATGTACTGGATACCTGGGCATCTTCATGGTTGTTTCCTCTTGCGGTTTTCAATGGTTTTGACAGCACCTGCTTTGATCAGGAATCAGGAAAGATCATTGATGGGAAAAATGCAGAACTGGACTACTTCTACCCTACCGACACACTCGTAACCGCACCGGAAATCCTATTCTTCTGGGTGGCGCGAATGATCATAGCTGGATATGAATATAAGGGTGACAAGCCATTTAAGAATGTTTACCTCACGGGAATTGTTCGCGACAAGCAAAGGCGAAAAATGTCCAAGTCGCTGGGAAACTCTCCTGACCCTCTTGATCTAATCAAAGAATTTGGAGCCGATGGAGTAAGGACAGGAATGCTCTTCTCCTCTCCAGCCGGAAATGACCTGCTCTTTGATGAAAAACTGGTGGAGCAGGGCAGGAATTTTGCCAATAAAATCTGGAATGCCTTCCGTTTGGTAAAGGGTTGGGAGATTTCCGAAACTCCTCAGACCGGTGAAAACAAGCTGGCCATTGAGTGGTTTGAAAGCAGGTTCTTTCAGGCGAAGGCTGAAATGGAAGACCATTTTTCCAAATACAGACTATCTGATGCACTAATGACGGCATATAAGCTTGTTTGGACTGACTTCTGCAGTTGGTACCTGGAGTGGATCAAACCAGGCTATGAGCAACCTATCGACAGAGCGACGTATGAGAAAACCCTTGAGTTTTTCGAGTTGGTGGCTAAAGTTCTGCATCCGTTCATGCCATTCATTACCGAAGAAATCTGGCATTTACTAAAAGAACGTTCAGAGGATGATTGCCTAATTACTGCACCATGGCCTGCCGATCAAGCATTTGATGAGGAGGTACTGAAGTCAGCAGATTTGCTGTTTGAAATTACCTCAAATATCAGGAACCTAAGAAACAGCAAAGGTTTGTCTCCAAAAGAGACGCTCGACCTAACCATTAATACAACCAACAAAGACCTATTTAATAAGATCTCAGCTTCACTGAGTAAAATGGCAAACGTGTCAAAGCTCACCTTTACCGATGAGAAGCCTGATAACTGTTTCAGTTTCGTTATCCAATCTCACGAGTTGTTCGTACCCGTATCTGAGGAGATCGATGTAGATGCCGAACGTACCAAACTGACTGAAGAACTGGAATACACCAAAGGGTTTTTGAAATCAGTGGAGAAAAAACTAAGCAACGAACGATTTGTCTCTGGTGCACCAGAGCAGGTGGTAGCCACGGAGCAAAAGAAAAAGGCCGACGCAGAAGCGAAGATTGCTTCACTAGAAGCAAGCCTGGCATCTTTAGGTTAAGATGACCATCCTCAACATACCAGGATGGAAAAATTCAGGAAAGGGTCATTGGCAAACCATTTGGGAGGCCAACGACCCTTTGTTGTTTAAGCGGATTCAGCAAAATGATTGGTTGTTCCCTAAAAAAGAGGAATGGGTACCCATAATTACCAAAGCTTTACAAAATACAGGCCCAGATGTGATAGTCACTGCACACAGCATTGGAGTTATGGCGTTTGTACACGCTGCGTTGGATCATCAGCTTGATGTTAAAGGGGCATTATTGGTAGCACCTAGTGATCCGGAGCGATCAGATTACCCGAAAGAAATAGAAGGGTTTGCCCCTGTCCCATTGAGTAAGTTACCCTTCCCAACTATAGTTGTAGCCAGTAACAATGATCCGGCAGTTTGTCTCGAACGGGCTAAGCACTTTGCTCATCATTGGAGAAGCTCTTTTGATGAAGTAAAAGGTGCGGGGCACTTTAAACCAGAGGATGGTTTGGGTGAATGGGCATATGGACAGCACCTTTGGAAAGGATTGCTTTGATTTTGCAATCAAAAAACCACACGCCTCTGTTGGTGTTGTCACCAACGGACGTAATTGGCTAGCCGACATCATTTCTTTAAAAACGGGATTACAAATCCTTACCTTTTCTTCAGGGATTGCTCCATAGGAATGCCTGCGGCACAAATACCGATGAATGATCAACAGATACCAATGAGTTTGAGCCCCTGATTTTTAAAGAAAACACTCATCGGTCATTTTATGAAACATGTAAAAAAAAATGGTAATTTGGAGTGATCCAATTTCTTGCATTTTCTATGAACAATATTAGTCAGCAACTATTATTGAGTATTGCTTGCTTCCTCATTTGCTACACTATTGCTGCCCAGGTAAAGGAGTCAAACACAACTATCCTCGATAAACTATCAAATCAGACATTTAAAAACTGGGATTCACTGGAACATTACGCCAATCTGGCACTGACTAGTGTGGAGGCGGATGATCACAAAGCATTAAGTGTCATATATCACAAATTAGGTCTTGTCCAATTTGAAAAGTACAGTGACTTTGATTCAGCCAGGGCATATTATGATCTCAGCCTTAAACATGCACAAATTCTCAAGGATTCAAGCACCATCGCAGTGATTTACAATGGATTTGGTACCATCCAGAAATACAAAGGCGAGTATGATTTGGCTTTGGAAAACTTCTACGAGTCCATGAATTTCAGGTCAGGTAACTCAAGCAAAAATGGCAGAGTCACCACGCTCAACAATATAGGGGAAGTCCTGTTTACTTTGGGTAAAACATCAGAAGCATTAACCTATCACCAACAGGCATTCGAGCTAGCCGAAGAAACGGGAAATCCTTTCCTCGTTGGCAATACCAATGTATACTTGGGCAACCTCCAAACTACACAGGGAAACTTCAAAGAGGCCATCAGATTATATCAATCAGCCTTGGCCAACCTTCGTGAATTTGACACAAGTGTAGCCCCCATTCTCTCCAATATTGGCGTTAATTACTTCTATCTAAATGATTTTGAAGCAGCCATCAAATACTATAGTGAGAGCATTGAAGAAGCTAAAAAGTATGGCGATCAAAGAGCGACTATTATGGGATTACTTAACCTAGCGGAGGCTCAGGGTGTGCTGAACAAACCGGAAACACTCGCTACCTTTGATAAAGCCATTGAAAGTGCTAAGAAGGGTGGCTTTAAGAATTTACTTGTGGATGGATACCTGTTTAAATCCGTTTACCTGGAAAAAATAGGACAGCCAAAAGAGTCCTTAACAGCATACAAGCAATACAAGGTTTACCAAGATTCGATTTTCAACGAACGCTCAACAACCCATATCAATGAACTTCAGGTACAGTATGAAACTGCCCAGAAAGAGGCTAAAATATCCAAACAAGCCCTAACTCTTGAACAACAACAGTCTGAACTAACCACCCAAAGGACACAAAGCATCATCTTGCTCCTGGTTCTTGTTGTATTTGTACTATTTGGTATTGCCTACTATATCTACATCAAAGGACGTCAGAAATCCAAATTGCAACTGGCAATCATTGGTGAGAAAGAAAACACGATCCGTGCTGTGTTTGAGGCCACGGAGAGGGAGCGGCAGGTCATATCAAAGAACCTGCATGATGGTGTGGGGCAACAGCTCAGTGGTATAAAAATGGCACTGTCTCAATTCAGTGAAGAAATCCCATCTGCTAATCAAGAGGCCAGGAATAAAACAACACATCTCATTAAGGCGCTGAGCAATGCTACTGACGAGGTTCGTTCTATTTCCCATCAAATGATGCCAAAAACACTCATGGAGCTCGGATTGGTGCCAGCTATCTCTGACTTACTCGATAACACCTTTGCTTATCTGGATATAGAATGCTCTTTCGAACACCACCAGGCAGATCAACGGTACCATGAAACGATGGAGATCAGCTTCTTTAGGATTACGCAGGAACTGGTGCAAAACATCCTGAAACATGCCGATGCAACAGAAGTATCCGTTCAACTGTTCAAAATTGGAAACAGGTTGACCCTTACTGTGGAAGATGACGGCAAAGGTATAGACCCATCTTTAACTACAGCAGGACATGGCCTTAATAACATTAAAAGCAGATTGGAAGTGATCAAAGGCACCATAAATTACGAATCCGCCGGATCGAAAGGCACCATTGCCACAGTCTCTGCCCCTTTGAGCTCATGAATACCAAAACCATTTTTATCGCAGACGATCACCAGTTAATCATTGATGGAATCTCTAATATGATTGCTAAAATTCCTGATTTGGAATTGATCGGGTATGCCAACAATGGAGAGGAAGCACTAAAGAAGATTCAAATATTGAAACCGGATTTGGTCTTGATGGATTTGGATATGCCAAAGCTAAATGGTTTGCAAGCAACCGAAATCCTTCTCAAAGCAGACCATCCCCCAAAGGTTATAATTCTGACGCTCCATCATGAAAAACCGATTGTCAGCAAACTGATGAATATGGGAGTTTCTGGCTACATCCTTAAAAATACCTCTCAGGAAGAGTTTATTCAAGGCATACAAATGGTGCTCAACGGAAGTAAGTTTTATTCCAGCCAACTAACTGAATCAATTGTAAGCGCCTCCAGTCTTACCCTGAGCCGGGAGTCAAATGTGCGATTGTTATCACTTCTCAATGATCGGGAAAGGAGCATTCTGAAGTTGTTGGCTGAAGGTGCTTCCAGTAAAATTATGGCAGCAGAACTTCACTTGTCTGAAAAAACAATCGAGTCTTACAGGAAAGCCCTTCTCAAAAAACTAGATGCTAAAAATGCCGCTGACCTGATCCGTATTTCCATTAAAGAAGGCTTGATTGACCTCTAAAAAAATAACAATACCCTATTTTCCCTAATCAATTACCCCATTTTCAGGACTTGAGACCTCTTATTACAATATCCATCTTGCCTTTATTATCAACAAAAGTCTCAAAGTCATGAAAATCACAACAAAACTAACATGGTCAGCACTATTCATTTGCCTCGTGCTCGACCTGAATGCACAAGCGCTAAAACTTAAAGAAGTAGACCTGCCAGTATCTAAAGATGCCCAGAAAAAAGGCATGTATGTCACCACTACGCAATCCGGTGATAACATTCAAATGTTCATTGCATATGACCTCAAAAAGAATGGACTGGGGTTTGATGAAGTCACAGTGGATCAATCTGGCAAAATCATCAGCAACAATAGCGAAATAGCAAGTCCTGAGTCGATCAATAAGTATGGTGTGGAGATCCCTGCTCCGGACGAAGTTAAGAACCCAGCGGCTGGAAAGCAGATCCTAAGACTCGTAACGGCCAACGGGATACTCGGTAAACTTAAAATAGAACGTGGGTATTTCGAACCTGAATATGCCGTGGGAACACAATATGGGCGTAATTATATTGCCTATACTAAAGTGCTCCGCGGATTTCGCTTTAATCCTACTGCTGATTACGTATCGGACATGAAACTCAACATTTATGCAGCACACGCCAGCCCCGAGGACAATATCAATAGCTCTTACAATATCTTAGAAGGATGGTTGCCCACTACTGTTGGGTATCTGGATTCCAAGGGACAAATTTCCTTTATTGGTAAAAATGCCAAACTGGACAAAGACTCACCAAATGCACAAAACGTGGTGATCACTGGGAAATTTGACGGTAAAAGTGAATCATTCTCCAACATCCAGGAGCATGTGCTAGAGTACAATCAACTCCACGTCACCAATGGATACACAGGCTCACTGGATCGGTCCGTGCTCATTTCTACCCTGAACGCTCCAAGTACCATTTCTGCTCATAAGAAGTGGCAGGCCAGCGGCACACCTTACATGACTTACATGACCTTCAACACAGAGGGCAACGTTATGGAGAATGTCACATTTAAGTCCCTCTCCGTTCGGGGCAATTTCTCACTCTTTGGAATTAAGAATGACCACTATGTATTGGGTTCGGTAAATGGTGGCCATGATGGCTATTATCGTGCGGATGTTGGTTCGCCTTCTCACTTTCAAATGGTAAAAATCAGCAATGGTCAGGTGGTTGCTCAAGAATCTGTCAGCTATGATGATATAGAGTCCACCCTACTCGTGACACCACCAAAAGAAAAAGGTAAACTAAAATTCAAGGACATCAGATTCATATACCACAACACTGCGCCAAACGGGGACTTGATCTCCTGCGCTACCACAGGCAGCGAATACCTGATATTCCAATACAGCAATATGGCACAATTAAAAGCCGTATATCTATTAGGTCGAGTAGATGGAAAAGAGCTATTTGAATATGGGGTGGAGATGGCTACTGCAGGTGATGAATTCTACCTGCTGTTTAGAGAGCAAGCTGCTGCAATGGGCCTGGGAGTATCCAAATCCTATAGCAGAAGCGGCTCCAGTTATGCCAAAAACGTAAATTTTAGCCGGGTGGATGAATTAATGACCTATGGCCGGATTGTGAAGATCAACCCGGACAACAAATCCATTTCGGCTCCAGTAGACATCAATGATGATGTGATCCTGGGAGAGAATGCTATTTTTCAAGCCGTTGATGGAGGAATCATGCTACCAACTCGCTCCAGCAAAAATGAGTACAAAATGGCTATCATTAAGTAAAACCCAATACAGTCCTCAAGTCTAAAACAGTCTTTAACTCTCAATATTTGAATAGACTTTGAGGCTTTATTAAAATAGAGAGTGGAGAGCCCCTTTCAGAAGGAAGGGGTTTTCTTCATTTGACCCAAAACGAGATGATTAATCCCGTTACACTTACTTATTGGATATCCGCCTCTGTTGGTGTTGCCTGGCTCATTCGGATTTGTGCTGCATGGCATCCCTGCAGATCAATTCGAATGGTCGAGTTTATGGATTTACGCCACAGGCATTCATTTGGAGTAATCCAACAAATCCCTAAGAGCTGCGGGTGTTATTTAGGAATACCTGTGGCATAAATCCCGAAGAGCGGGGGAAACGACTGACCCGTAACTCCCATGCACTATCCATGCTTAGTCCATGCTTTATCCATGGAGTATCTATGCTTGTCTCGTCCTTTGCCTATGGCACAAATTAAGAAGAGCGGGGTGAGGTGTTGTTTTTTCTGGAGGTAGTAGCCAATTGTGTGTTGCTTGTTGGTGATAACACCAACAAGGGCTAAGTCATTTTCTTCTCGAAAACGGACGTTTTTGGCATCAAATGATCCTATTTTAATCGGATGCATTCATTTTTTAATTCCAGATGGTCATTTTTTGCTTGACAGCCAATATTCAGCTACTTTGGAGATGCGGAAAGCCAGGCACTCTGCAATGCTATTAAGTTAAGAGGTTTTGCCTTTACTTGACCTCATCCTAAATCCTTCTCCCACAGGAGAAGGACTTCTAAAGTGACTTAACTTAATAGCATTGAGGCACCCTGATGCTCACCCTTCACAAAAACATTGCTCATGAACTATGAAACTTTTGAACCGCACCCTGACCTTGACGCCATAGTCAAGTGCCATTGGATTTTGGAAGTCCCCGGTGACCTGACAGCTCCTAAACAGCGTATAATCCCTGATGGATGTATTGAGATGTGTTTCATCCTGGGAGATGACATAAAACGCTTCACTTCTGACAATGAATTTATCATCCAGCCACGGGCCATGGTCTTTGGGCAAATTACCAAACCCTATTTTGTGCAGCCTACTGGCTATGTCAACACTTTTGCCGTACGGTTTTACCCATACGGGTTTTCCAATTTTATCCACACGCCTATCCGGGAATTAGCCGATAAGGAAACTCCTCTGGTTTCCCTATTTGCAGAACATGAGGCCAAAGAACTCGAACAAAAAATAATCAATGCTCCATCCACACAATCAAGAATTGAAGCAGTAGAAACCTTCCTGCTTGAGAAGTTAAAAGATCAATCGATTATTGACCACATTGTAAAATCAACCATTGATGCCTTGTCGCAAACCAAAGGCAGCGCTTCAATACACTCCATACTAAAAGACGACCTTTCCAAAAGAAGGAACCTTGAGCGGAAATTCTCAAAACAAGTGGGGATCAGCCCGAAGCAGCTCGGCAAAATCATCAGATTGCAGGCAGCTTTAAAAATGATGCTTAACAAACATGGTGAAAATCTTACCCAGGTGGCATACGAAAACGAGTATTATGACCAGGCTCATTTCATTAAAGATTTCAAAGAGTTTACCGGGATCAATCCTAAAGAGTACCTGAATGCGGATCAGATGATGCTCTCTTCGCTTATTTATTCTAAAGACTAGAGGCTGTCGCACTTTTACAATTTTCGTCTAGTCATCTGATGTAACTATGCTTAAAATCAGATTTCATGCCTTGTAGTTAAGCTTTTTTGATTTGGTCATTTCAACAGGAATCTTTATGATAAACAAAGGTTGACGTAAAGATTCCCTGCCTGCCGGACTTAAGCAGGTTAACAGAACGACTTTTAAAGGGTAATATAAGCTTAACCAAACGGCATTGAATTTCGGTTAAAATCAGAACCAAGAAGAAAATGACGAACAAATTACCTAAAGCAGTGGTGGTACTGGCCCTGGCCATACTCTGTGCCTATCCAAATAGTGTAAGTGCGCAAACTGAAAGTTTATCCAACAATCAAAACAAAGACAGCATGAAAAGTTTTATTTCCATTTTTGAAATCCCGGCCATAGACCTGACCAGAGCAGTCACGTTCTACCAGGAAATTTTAGGAATTGCTATCGAAACCATGGAATTCCCGGAAATAGAGATGGGCATATTTCCCTATGAAGGTCAGATGGTAACAGGTGTGATCATGAAAGGTGAAGGATATCAACCCGCTGCAAACGGCGTAACCATATATCTTAATGGTGGTGAGAATCTTCAGGTTATCCTCGACAAAGTTGAGGGAAATGGGGGCAAAATCATTGTCCCTAAGACCTCTCACGCAGATGAAAGCGGATTTTTCGCGATTTTCCTGGATTCAGAAGGGAATAAGATTGGCCTGCATTCACCTAATTAGTTTGAATACCCTTCCAATCTTTGATTAAGCAACTTTTCGTTGTTTTGGTTTTAACTCCTAAGTTTTCAGTCAAAGTCAATTAATTAACTAAGTTGCAATCAAAAAAACTCATGTCTGGCAAACGCATATTTTTTACGGGAGGATCAGGAAAAGCAGGTAAACATGTCATTCCTTATTTACTAGATCAGGGACATAGGGTGATGAACGTAGATTTGACGCCCCTTGACCATCCTGGAGTAGATAACCTTCAGGCAGACATTACCGATTCGGGGCAGATATTTAATGCCATGAGCTCTTATGCCGGCCTGGATGAACTGGAGCCAGGCAATGGTGTCCCAAAATTTGATGCAGTCGTTCATTTCGCCGCAGTTCCCAGAATCCTCCTGAAACCGGACAATGAGACTTTTCGGGTCAACACCATGGGCACCTACAATGTCATAGAAGCTGCCGTGAAGCTGGGCATCAAAAAGATCATTATCGCTTCGTCAGAAACTACTTATGGCATCTGTTTCGCCGATGGAAAAGCAGATCCACATTCGCTTCCTCTGGAAGAAGACTATGACGTGGATCCGATGGATAGCTATGGCTTGTCCAAAGTAGTCAATGAAAAAACTGCACGGAGTTTCCAGCGCAGATCGGGCGTAGACATTTATGCGCTGCGGATTGGCAACGTGATCGAACCGCACGAATATGCCCAGCTGTTTCCGCACTATTTTAAACATCCCGAGGTACGCCGGAGAAATGCCTTCTGCTACATAGATGCACGTGACCTGGGCCAGATCGTTGATTTATGCCTGCAAAAAGACGGGCTTGGATACGAAGTGTTCAATGCGGGAAACGACCACAATGGTGCAGTGGTCCCAAGTAAAGAATTGGCGGAAAAGTTTTTTCCAGGGGTACCGCTAACACGTGAGCTGGAAGGACACGAAGCGCTGTTTTCCAACCGAAAGATCCGAGAAGTCCTGGGGTTCCAAGAACAGCACAACTGGCGGAAGTATGTAAAATGGGAGGATTGATTTCAGTCGGCTGATTAACTTATAGAATCACAGACAAGCTAAAACTTTCAAACAACCATTAATCTGATCTTCAAGGCAAAACTAAAGTCATAAAGTAGGGGATCTCTTTGAGCACCACCTGAAAGGCTGCATTTCATTCAACCATCCTTCTAGCAGTGAAGATGCCCACCTTTGCCTGTAGGCAAGCCTAGCGGTATAACACATATATCAATAATACCCAAAAGTCATCGTGTAATCTCATTGAGCCGAACGGAATCGCTATATTACTGATTCTAAATCCATTAGTTAAAATATAAACTGAAGCCACGTCACCGCGTTCTACTTAATAGCCAACAATGATTAAACATGAAACCAATTCTTACATTTTTAGCTCTGCTTGTATCTTCCCTACTCTTTGGGCAAAGTAATTTTAACGGCTTTTCCCTGACTGCTAAAGCAGGGTTGGCATACTGGAAGAATATAGCAGGTTATTGGTCTCAATCATATGAAGGCTCCTTCATCCGCAATAAAACTATGTACTCATTTGGTTACCTAAACACTGAAGAGAGTGTCTGGGGCTCGAATGACAACACAGAAAAACTCTATCAGTATTCTTTAATGATTGGTAAATATGAGGAAACCAGAAACTTCAGATTCGAGTGTGAGATTGGTCCTTCGGTATCCAATAGGCAGTATCGTTTTCAGGTAGATGACGATTCTAAATATAGTGGTTATTCTTACAAGCGAAAAAACGAGTACAATCCAGGAATCAACCTGGAAGCGAGCATTGGCTTTTTAATATACTCCAGAGCATGCCTGGGTATCAACTACCAAGCCAATCTCAATACCAAATACATCAGCAGAGGGCCTATGCTGTTTTTTAAAATCGGGATTCTTAACGATCGAGATAAGGTAGAACGAAATAAGCAAAAATAGAACCTGAAACTTTCTGGTTTTTGAACCAATAATCCGAAGGAGTTATTTCCAAACCTGAAACGGATTGGTCTTTTGATGTCAGTCCAGAAAAGCACTGGTAATACCCCCAAAGTTCAATGATAAAATCTGAAGCTTCCTGAAGTGACTTCTTGGCAGTTTCAGTCCAACGAACTTCTTTCATTTCAAGATATCTCGGACTGAGGTATGAACAGTTAGTTTTTCTTCGGGCTCAGAATCAGCGATTTTCAATAATTGAACAATCGCATCTGGAAGTTCATCCAGAGATAATTTCTGGATCCCAGCAATTTGATCAAGAACAACCTCATCCTCAAGGTTTGTTATCCAATTAATAAGCGATATTTTCTTCTGTTCGATGGTCATATTGTAAAGTTTCGGATTTTGCGTCTTGAAGTCAATAGTTAGGTAGAGTAGAGCCTGACAGCCCCACTATTCACCATAAATATAGTGAATTAGAACTGGCAGAGGGCAACTGACCGCAATCCCCATATGCTTCCCTCATTGATCTCCTTCAGTGGTTTCGTTCCACTAAGGCTTCGGGCCGCGTAGGCATGCTAGATCGTTCCGACCACACGAAGCCTTAGTTGTTACCCACCGCTAGATTCTTACTTTCTTGATGTAGATTTTTTCAGTTGACAAATCTGAAAGTTCAAATTCGTCAGGTGATATCTCAAGACGTTCAACCATTTGATGTCTTTCAATTCTAAGCCCTTCATCCGTTCGAATGTTCTTTGCAGGAGTCATTAATTTGACAATTGCTTGGTCTGTTCGTTCACCCAGATCTAGTATTCCGATAAACTTAAAGTATGATTTTGTATCGAAAATTCTTCTTTTTTCATTAACTAGTTTTCGAGCATCATCCAGAATTGAATTCCGTTGAGCAGCTCCGTAGTAGTTACCATTGTTAATGGGGACAATGCTTTTGATTTCTGCAATTATATGTTTTTCAGGGAGTTCAATATCATATCCATTTGTGTTCGGTTTGGTTTCTTCTACTTGGTCAGTTAGGAGTTTATGTTCTGATGGAGTTAGGTGTATAGAGTTCGAAAGCCAGTTTCCAAAAGCAGCAGTTGTTTTGAGAGTTAAAATGTTGTTAATGTTCGCAAGTGCTGCCTTCAGTTCAATAATCTCATCAGGACTCATTCTTGAGTAGAAGTCTTCATTTTCACCTGTTAGGCCACTAAGAAATTTATTGAGCTTACGGCTTAGGTCTTCAGTACGTTGATATTTGGCCATCTTGGTTTCGAGTTGCGAAGTGGTGACGTAGAGTAGAGCCTGACAGCCCCACTATTCACCCTAATATAGTGAATTAGAACTGTCGGGAGCCAACTGACCGCAATCCCCATATGCTTACCTCATCGATCTCCTTCAGTGGTTTCGTTCCTAAGGTCAGCCCGCGTAGGTCGGGTCGAGTAGGCATGTTGGGCCGTCCGCGACTGGGCGTCCCCGACGTGCCGACCACAGGAAGCCTTAGTTGTTGGCGGTAGTCTATTTCGTTTCTATAATAATGATACCATTTATCATTTCAACTCCAAATTCTATTACTGCGTCAAGTGGACGAAGGACTTTTATAGATTTGATTTCGTGTGGGTTCAGTTTTTGCATGTAACTCGTTTCTTTAGTTTCACCGTTCACAATGAGATTTAATTCGGCTTTTTCTGGTTTGAATTGGTAGTTCCTGATTTTACTAACAATACTGTCATCGGGTTCAACAGATTCAAGAAAAATGATCCCAAATCTGCCGTACTCACCAATTAATGATTGAGCAGTGTCTGCATTTAGAAATGAATATGACTTAATACGCTCCAATCCTAAATTGTTAACCACTTCTATACTATCATATTGGATGAATACTTTATCTAGACAAACTAATGGTTGCGTTGTTTGGGCATTCGCAAATGTTACCAGAATGGATACTGAAAAGGTCAATATAAAGTATTTCACGTTCTGCATTATTCTCTCGTAGAGTAAAGCCTGACAGCCCCACTATTTACCATAAATATAGTGAATTAGAACTGTCGGATATGCAGCACAACACCTTGTGTATCCCAAGGTGACCTTGGGTTATTTCACATATGGCCTGACTGATCTAGTAGGTTTTTGATCCCAGTCAAAGCGTTTGTTGCCCATGTGTGTGAATCTCTATTATGCAACAGGGTATTACACATCAACACCGTAAAACCACCTAGCCCTAAAAAAAACAACCCGTCACCATCAAAAAATCATATATCACCGCTAAAAAATGGCATGTCACCAGTAGAAAATGATATATCACCACTAAAAAACCGTACGTCATCGCATAAAAATGACTCGTAAGCCATTGATAACCATATAATTTGAAAATTTTCGTGGCATACCTAAGTCATCTATCAGCCTTAGAGGCAGTCATACCAAAAACAAATTTATCATGCTGATTAAAACCTGGCAGCCATCAGCAGGTTCAAATCCTTATAACCGAGGTTGAACTTGCGGGCAAGGTGGATATTGCAGATGCTTCCCCTGTAAGTGTAGACCCCACGCATAAACCAGTTGTGGTGAAAAATCATCTCATCAATACCACCAGCATCAGCCACATGCAGGAGTATCGGGGTGAAGATATTGGAGATCGCTATGGAAGCAGTCCTGGCCACCCGGGAGGCGATATTGGGCACACAGTAGTGGATCACTTCATGTTTTTTAAATGTCGGGTGCTTGTGACTGGTCATCTCGCTTGTTTCTATACACCCACCCTGATCTATACTTACGTCAATAAGCACCGAACCAGGCTTCATCTGTGAGACCATCTCTTCGGTGATCACACACTTATTTCTACCCTTTTCTGCCCTTATAGCACCAACAACCACATCAGCATTGGACAGGGCACGGGTAAGGGTAGCATGGTCAATAGTGGAGGTATGGATCTGCTGTCCCAAAGCATGCTTGATCCGTCTCAGCTTATAGATATGATTGTCAAATACCTGGATATCCACTCCAAGCCCAATGGAAGCCCGGGCGGCATATTCCCCAACCGTTCCCGCACCCAGGATCACCACCTGCGTAGGTGGCACACCAGTAATTCCACCAAGTATGACCCCCTGCCCTTTGTTGGTATTGCTCAGGAGTTCCGCAGCAATGAGCATCACCGCACTTCCGGCTATCTCGCTCATCGCCCGGACTAGTGGCAGTCCGCCTACTTTATCTTCAATGAACTCATAGCCAATGGCCGTTATTTTCTTTTTGTTCAGCGCATGGATAAAATCCACCGATTGCCTGCCCGACTGAAAGGCAGAAATAATGGTCGAACCATCATTTAAGTACTCGATTTCTTCAAGGGTTGGGGGCTCTACTTTCAGCAGGATATTGGCTTTAAACACCTCTTTGGTGGATTTTACAATCTTCGCCCCTGCCTCGCTGTATTCATTGTCTGGAAAATGAGCTGACACTCCCGCACCAGCCTCCACCCAAACCTCATGACCGTTCCCCACCAATACCTGCACTGATTCAGGTTTCAACGCCACTCGGCTTTCCTGAAGGGAAACCTCCTTAGGCACCCCGATAAACAGCGATCTTGAGCTTCTTTTGAGCTTGGCAGGAGCTTCCTGGGGGTAAAGACTTTGATCTCTGGCAAGTTGTGCAAAGCCAGATTTTATTTTATCAGCCATTGGTCCTGATGGTTATTTCACGTGAGTTATCGCCTACTAATTTAATATTTATTTCAAGGTGATTTTCAGGAATTAACTCCTTTATCATTTCCGGCCATTCAATCAGGCACAAATCCCCCGAATAAAAATATTCCTCCACTCCTATATCCAGGGCTTCCTCCAGCTTCTCTACTCTATAAAAATCAAAGTGATAGATGGGGTCATCTTCCTCATCCCTATACTCATTGACAATGGCAAAAGTAGGTGAACTCATAGCATCCTGAACCCCAAGCTGCTCACAGAGCACTTTGATAAACGTGGTTTTCCCGGCACCCATTTCCCCGTTGAAACACACAATGGGATACTCTTTAAAAAATGGAAGTACTTCTCCAGCTGCCTGCCGAAGGTCTTTTTCTTCTTTGACTATTATTTGCTTCATTTTGGATCTAACTCCACATACGGCACTATCACCTCTTCCATACTTATGCCTCCATGCTGGAATGTATCCTTGTAGAAGTTTACGTAATAGTTGAAGTTGTTCGGATATGCAAAGAAATAGTCTTCCCGCGCAAAAGCAAAGGAGGTACTCACATTAACCTTGGGCAACCTGAAATCCTCCGGGGTCCGGGTGAAGAAGACGCTTTTCTCATCAAAGGCCAGGTTCTTGCCAGCCTTATACCTCAGGTTGGTGTTAGTGTTTCTATCCCCTATGATCTTGTAAGGCTTCTTCACCCTAATCGTGCCGTGATCCGTGGTGATTACCACCTTCACATCTTGAGTGGCAAGTATTTTCAACAAATCAAAAAGCGAAGAATGAGAAAACCACGACTTGGTGATAGAACGGTAGGCAGACTCGTCCGGTGCCAACTCACGGATCATTTGCATGTCTGTACGGGCGTGAGAGAGCATGTCTACAAAATTGAAAACTATCGCGTTAAGTTGGTTTTGCAACAAGTTTTTAGCCCCATCTACCAGGGATTTACCATCCTGGGTCTTGATGATCTTGTGATAAGAGTACTTGATATCAAGTTTCTCCTTCTCAATATTTTTACCAAGCAGCTCCTTTTCGTAAAGGTTCTTACCGTCTTCATCATCTTCACCCACCCAAAGTTTAGGATGTGCCTTGGAAATATCCAGAGGCATCATTCCTGCAAACAGGGCATTCCTGGCGTAGGCGGTGGTTGTCGGTAATATTGAGTAGTAGTATTCCTTGGTTGATATGTCAAAAAGCTCAGCAATCTCAGGTTGGATAATCTCCCACTGGTCAAACCTCAGGTTGTCTATGACAATCAGGAAAACAGGTTTTTCAGATTTCAAAAGTGGAAACACCTTTTTCTTCAATACCTGATGGGAGAGCAATGGCCGATCTACATCCGGATTGGTCATCCAGTCGTAATACTGATCCGTGACAAAATCACAGAATCGCAGGTTCGCCTGGTCCCTCTGGTCCTTGAGGATATCCACCATGCTCTTGTCTTCCGTCTCATCAATCTCCAGGTCCCAATACACCAGCTTCCGGTAAAGATTGGCCCAGCCCTCAAAATCTTCCAGGTCTTCCAGGTCCATGCTCATTTGCTGAAACTGCTGCAAGTATCCCTGGTTGGTGTGCTCAGAGACTATGCGCTTGTTGTCCAGTATCTTCTTAACAGAAAGCAGGATCTGATTGGGATTGAGGGGCTTGATCAGGTAATCAGCAATTTTAGCCCCTATGGCATCCTCCATGATTTGCTCCTCCTCGCTCTTGGTGATCATTACCACCGGCAGGTTGGGATGGCTGGTCTTTACGTAGTTGAGTGTTTCCAATCCCGTCATCCCCGGCATATTCTCATCCAGAAATATAATATCGAAAATGTTATGCTCTATTTCGTCCAAAGCATCCGCACCACTGGGTACTGGTGTAACTTCAAATCCCTTGTTCTCTAAAAAAAGTATGTGTGGTTTGAGAAGATCGATCTCGTCATCTGCCCACAAAATTTTATATTTCTGCATGATCTATTTTTGGCCTACCCGGATAACTATAAATTACAAATGGAAAAACTTAATCAAAAAAATAATTGAACCTTCAAGTCCTAGAAACAAGACGCTTTAATCAGCGGTATGTTTTAACTAATGTGAAGAAAAGACAAATTTTTAACGTTTGTTAATAATGATCCAACTTTACTTTGGAATATTAGACCATCGATAAAAAATCCCAGCATTGAACAAGAAAAAAATTCTGAACGATCCGGTTTATGGGTTTATCAACATCCCCAACGATCTGGTGTTTGATATCATTGAGCATACCTACTTCCAGCGATTGCGCAGGATCAAGCAATTAGGACTTACAGATTTGGTGTACCCCGGAGCGCATCACACCAGGTTTCATCATGCCATTGGGGCTACTTATTTAATGCAAAAGACTTTGGATACCCTGCGCAGCAAAGGGGTGATGATTTTTGATGCCGAATATGAAGCAGCCCTGATCGCTATTCTTTTACATGATGTGGGCCATGGACCATTTTCACATACCCTGGAGTTTAGCCTGTTCAAAGATGTGCAGCATGAGCAGATATCACTGTGGATCTTTGACAAACTCAACAAAGAGATGGGTGGACGGCTGGAGCTGGCCCGACAAATTTTCACTGGAGCTTATCATCGCAAATTCCTCCATCAACTCGTTTCCAGCCAACTGGATGTGGATCGGTTGGATTATTTGAAAAGAGACAGCTTCTTTACAGGGGTGAGAGAAGGTACCATTGGTGCGGAGCGCATTATCAAAATGGTGAATGTGCACAATGATGAACTTGTAGTAGAAGAAAAGGGCATCTATAGTATAGAAAACTTCCTCAGTGCCCGCCGGCTTATGTACTGGCAAGTGTATCTTCACAAGACAGCAGTTGCAGCAGAAGCAATGCTGATTTCACTAATCAAAAGGGCAAAAAAGCTTACCCAGGATGGGAAAGACGTTCCCGCCACTCCTGCATTCAGCATCTTTTTGGAGCGGGACATCACTCGCCAGGAGTTTTTTGATGATAAAGACCTGCTGGACATCTTCGCCATGCTGGATGACATGGACATTTGGGGGTCCATCAAAATGTGGCAATCACACAACGATGTGGTGCTGAGTAAGCTCAGCAATGACCTGCTACATCGCAGACTGTGGGCCATAAAGCTCTCTAATGACCCATTTTCAGGTGAGGTGATTGAAGCGGTAAAAAACGTGGTTAAGAAGCAAGGATTCACCAAAGAAGAAGCGAAGCATTTTATTCAAAAAGGATCGATCAGTAATTCTGCTTACATCGCCAAAGGAGGCAGTATCAACATCCTGATGAAATCCGGTGAGGTAATAGATGTAGCCAAAGCTTCTGACTTACCAAACATCAAGGCCATGAGCAAAATCGTCAAGAAGTATTATCTCTGCTTTCCCAAAAGCATCATTTTACCACCCAATCTTTTCCCAACGCATTAGGCATGAAACTGACAGCATCCGAAATAGCAGAATTACTGAACGGGGAAGTAGTAGGCACCAGCACCCCATCAATCACTCATATTTCGGAGATTCAAGAAGCTGAACCTGGCTCTGTTACTTTTCTTTCCAACCCCAAATACCTCAAACACCTCAAAACAACCTCAGCTTCTGCAATTATCGTTGGAGACAAGCTGGATATTTCAAAATATCCTGATCAATGCTTTATTCAGGTCAATGATCCTTATGAAGCAATCACGCTGCTACTGGAAACTTATGAGCGGTTGGCCCAAATCGAGAAAAAAGGCAAAGAAGACCCCCACTTTTTAGGTGAAAACAGCTCCATTGGTCATGATCATTATGTGGGAGCATTTGCCTACATCGGAGAAGGTGTTGAGATTGGAAATCACGTCAAAATTTATCCGCATGCCTATATTGGCGATGGTAGCAAAATAGGAGATCATACGATCATTTATGCCGGAGCGAAGATTTATCCAAAAACCATTATTGGTAAGTATTGCAATATCCATGCAGGTGCCGTGATAGGATCCCATGGTTTCGGTTTTGCGCCTATAGCGAACGGATCGTATAAAAACATCCCTCAAACAGGCAACGTGGTGCTAGGTGATCATGTGGATATAGGAGCCAATACCACGATTGATTGCGCAACGATTGGTACCACCAGAATTGCCGATGGCGTTAAAATTGACAACCTGGTTCAAATAGCCCACAATGTTTCCATTGGAGAAAACACCGTGATCGCATCTCAAACAGGCATATCGGGATCAGCTTCCATTGGCAAACAAGTCATGATTGGCGGACAGGTAGGCACGGTGGGCCATATTCATATTGCAGATTATACCAAAGTTGGGGCCAGGTCTGGTGTCACCAAAAACACAAAATCAGATCAAATCCTATTCGGGGTACCTGCAATTGACCGAAATGAATATTTAAAATCCTATGCCATTTACAGGAAGTTGCCCGAAGTAATGAAACGAATTCAGGAACTTGAAGGAAAAATTCTAAATTTGGCTTCTGGCAACTAAATGCTTACCCCATAATCCATGAAGTTTTACCAACAGACCATTAAAGAATCCATCAGCCTATCGGGCATAGGTTTGCACACTGGTGAAAAGGCTGTGGTGACCTTTGTGCCTGCCCGTGCCAATCATGGCATCAAATTTCAACGGATCGACTTAAAAGACAAACCGGTCATCGAAGCAGATGTGGAGTATGTATCTGAAGTCAACAGAGGAACGACTCTCCAGAAAGACGGAGCAGAGATTCATACGGTTGAACACATTTTGGCGGCTTTGGTGGGTATGGAAATAGACAATATGCTGATTCAGATAGATGGCAATGAAATCCCCATCATGGATGGCAGTGCTTACCCATTTGTAGAGGCACTCACAAAAGCAGGGATTAAAGAACAAAATGCCCAACGAAATTTCTTTGAAATCCCAGAGAGTATCTTTTACCAGGACAAGGAACTGGATGTGGAAATCGCCGCCCTGCCACTGGATGATTACCGAGTGACTGTAATGGTCGACTACAACTCCAAAGTGCTTGGGAGCCAACATGCTTCATTAAATAGAATTGACGATTTCCCTGAAAAAATATCAAGGAGCAGAACCTTCTGTTTCTTACATGAGCTGGAAGAGCTTCATAAAAACAACCTGATCAAAGGTGGCGATCTTTCAAACGCCGTGGTGGTAGTGGATAAAAAGGTGAAAGCATCAAAAATGGAGCACCTGTCCAACCTTTTGGGTAAACCTAAAGTGGAGCATTACGAACCCGGCATACTCAACGATGAGCAACTGCGCTATCCCAATGAACCCGCGAGGCACAAACTCATGGATGTACTGGGCGATCTGGCCCTTATTGGCAGGCCACTCAAGGCTCAAATCCTTGCGGCCCGGCCCGGTCATGGCACCAACATTGCTTTTGCCCGCAAGCTCAAGAAAATCATGCTGGAGGAAAGTCATAAAAACATCCCGCAATATGACCCCAAGGTCCCGGCTGTACTCGACATCAATAAGATTTCACGAATCCTTCCCCACCGGTATCCTTTCTTGCTCATAGATAAGATTTTTCACCTGGACGATGAGCAGGTAGCAGGAATCAAAAATGTGACCATGAACGAGCCCTTTTTCTCTGGTCATTTTCCAGGCAACCCTGTGATGCCGGGCGTACTTCAGGTGGAGGCTATGGCACAGATTGGTGGCATCCTGGTGCTCAACACTGTTCCTGACCCGGAGAATTACTGGACGTATTTTTTAGGAATCGAGAACTTCAAGTTCAGAAAAATGGTTGTCCCGGGAGACACCCTGGTCATGAAATTAGAGCTGTTGCAGCCCATCAGAAAGGGATTTGCAAAGATGAAAGGTGTGGCATATGTGGGCAATAACCTCGTATGTGAGGGAATCATGACCGCTAGCATTGTAAGAAAAGATTTATGAGTCAAGTACTGTCCAGCATTCATCCGAATGCAAAAATCGGGAAGGATGTATCCATTGAACCATTTTGCACCATAGCCGAAGATGTAGAAATAGGTAATGGCTCATGGGTAGGCCCGAATGTGACGATTATGAATGGAGCCAGGATCGGCAGTAATTGCAGGATTTATCCGGGTGCTGTAATCGCAGGAGAGCCGCAAGACCTGAAATTTCGAGGGGAACCTTCCACGGTTACTATTGGTGATGACACGATCATTCGGGAATGTGTCACCGTCAACAGAGGCACAGCATTGGATCGAAGCAATACAAGTATTGGGAAGAAATGTATTCTGATGGCTTACACGCATGTGGCCCATGATTGTGTCATTGGCGATTATGTTATTTTAGCCAATGCTGTACAAATGGCAGGGCATGTTCATATTGATGCTTACGCATTTCTTGGTGGCACCACGGCCGTTCATCAGTTTGTGAAGATTGGTGGTCATACCATGATTTCTGGAGGCTCATTGGTCAGGAAAGACGTTCCACCTTACGTAACAGCGGCGAGAGATCCCCTATCCTATTCAGGTGTAAACTCTACTGGTCTGCGGAGGCGTGGTTTCTCCAATGAAAAAATCCGGGAGATACAGGATATTTATAGAATCTTCTATGTTAGTGGTTTGAACAACTCCGATGCGTTGGATAAAATCAAGTTGGAGTTGGACCCAACAGCAGAGCGAGACCAGATAATCAAATTTATTGAAGATTCCAGCCGTGGCATGATGCGCGGTGGCAAAGATTAGCAGATGAATATCACCTTAGAAGATGTAGGTAAAAAATATAACCGGCAGTGGGTTTTCAGGCATTTAGAAGCTGAAATCAAAACTGGTGACACTGTTGCCATTACAGGGCACAATGGTTCCGGAAAATCAACTTTAATTCAGATCATGAGCAATTTCATTACCCCATCAGAGGGTGAGGTAAAGTACTCAGAAAAGGATGCCCTTGACCTCCAAACCAAATTTTCCTTTGCCGCCCCCTATCAAAACCTTATTGAGGAGTTTACATTATCAGAGCATCTTCAGTTTCATTCCAGGTTTAAAAAACCAATGCATGATGAAGTCAGCATTATTGAATTTGCGGGACTTGGTGGAAACGACCAAAAACTAGTGAAAGAATTCTCTTCGGGAATGAAACAGCGGTTAAGGCTTGCAATAGCCTTTTTTTATGAATCCAGTTTGATCTTTTTAGATGAACCAACTTCCAACCTGGATCAAAAAGGAATCGATTGGTATCAGCAGTTAATTACAGGAAACCATCAAAACAAGACCATCATTATTGCTTCCAATCAATCCTTCGAATACGAACTTGCTTCTCAAAAGATCCAAATAGAAAAATTCAAATCCTAAGTAATAAATGGATATATCCGTCGTTAGAAAAAGGCGGTTCATGTGAAAAGACTGGCCACATGCAAATTATTCTAGGTTAAATGCTATAAAAATCCTATTTTTGAATAAGTGCAATAACATGCAAAAATTTACCGTATAATAAGTTTATGAAAAGAATTACTCAACTACTAACTGCCTTAGTATTTTGTTCTTTAATCATTTTTGTTTCTTGTAAGAAGAAAAAGAAACCAGATGCAACAGAAGATCCTCGAGATGCCGCAGGACAGGCATTGGCAGGTCCCTGGGTTCCAACTTCAGTGAAGTTCGATGATGCAAACAGAACAGAGTGGTCTGATTTCGTCATCTCTTTTGCTTACAACACTGACACAGATCAAGGAAACTACACCGTATCTGGAGTGCCTACTGATGATGGAGCTTCAGATGTATGGGGCACGGCAAACGGTACTGTAAACTGGACTTTTGATGGCATAGATGAAACGGCAGACGTTGGCCGGGTGATCCGAGCTGATGGTACTGGTACGCCAATGGATGTAACAGTGAATAGTACTGAATCACCAACCGCACTTACCATTAGTTTCACTGTAGAGGATCCTGACGCAAGAGTTGCAGGTTTTTATGGAACCTGGTCGTTTGTATTCGAACTACAATAAGGCGATTTAAGCACAATATTTATAACTTTGGGGAACGAGCTCGTATCGTTCCCTTTTTTTTATGCACCAGTACCAGGACAAATATTTTGATCAAGACAAAAACTCTATTCTTAGAGCAGCTCAGGGCTTTGTAGAACCTCAGCTACTTAAGCAATGGGTGGATGTAGCCTTTGACTCTTACATGATGCTGGAAAACCCCTTGGGTCTTGAAGATAGCTTCATCCTGGAGTTGAAAAGCATTGAAGAGTATGATGTTTCCTTTCTTCAGGAACATTACGAGATCCTATCTGCCATCTATCGTTATGAAAAGGGAAACAATCAATTAGAGATTATCTGGGACGGCAGAAGCCACTATGAAGTTTATGCAGAGAACTGGTCGGAGACTTTCGAAGAATGGATTCAGTTCTTCTGCCTCAAACCAGAGATTTATCGCTCCATCCTTAAAGCATGCATATTACAGCAGGGCACAAACAGTAAATTTCTTTATTATGCTGTCCGTCGCACCATTCTAGGCCACTTCAATCTCAAAATTGCCAGAAATAAGATGCTGAAGACTGCTTAGAATGCAATAATTGATCGGTTTCTCTTCTACTTTCAGTGGGTGTATTTAGGCTTAGCATTTCCGATTTTTCCCTTCATTCTATCAAATTCACTAAATCACAATAGCAACTACCAACAAACGTGTTCTTGTTTGCTAGTGTGGTGATTACTAAATTGGTTTACTAAATTGGTTTACTAAATTTTTGCCTTTATTTTTTTCTTTAGACAAGCGGTTCCCCGCCGGGACAAAATTTTCAAGCATAGCATCGCTATGGTTGAAAATTTTAACGCTGTATTAAGGAAAAAGAGAGGTGAAAATAGTGAATGAATTTAGTAATCACCACACTAATAGTTGCTATAATCAATTTGACTTCAATTAGAATTGGTCAAGATGAATATATCCTTTACTTAATCAATTGGCACCATCAAGCAAAGCCTCTAACAAACTAGCATCTTTGGTTTGGCCATTAGTTCTATTGATCATCCCGCCAGTATCCCAGTAAAAAGGAATGATACCTTTAGCAAGTGCCGTTTTTACAACATAGTGATTAAAGTACTCCACCGAAGCATCATGCAATTCCTGGTCCGCAATATTTTGGCGCTTATAAGCCCCAAATTCGCCCAATATGATTGGATAGCCCCTATCCACTAGTTGGGTACTGGCCATTTCAAACAGTTGCTCTAGTTGTTCCTCACCTGATGTAGCATTTCTGGTTGGATCAATTTCTGAATGATAGTCCTCCCCCCAGTAGTAGAACATATTACCCCAGTCAGCATCCTCTTCCATCAAAGTAAACTGATAAGGGGTATAGTAATGTAACTCGGCCATTAACCGGTTTGGCACTTCGTCAGTAGGATAAGTTTTAAGCAAATCCTTGGTTTTTTGAATATCTGTTGACGGCCCCTGAAAAACCAAAACGCGATAACTGTTACGACCGCCGGTAGATCTTACGGCATCTATAAAGGTCTGATGATACGACATTAAAACCGACATTTGTGTCGCATTTTCCACATGAGGTTCATTGGCACTTGCAAACATTAAGTGTTCGTCATAATCACGGAAATGTGTAGCTATCTGCTGCCAGAACGCCTTTTGCTTTGCATTGACCTCTTCCTGTTTATCTGTAGTGACATTCCTCTCCAACCATCCATTGTCCCAATGAATATTTAGAAGCACATAAAGATCATTATCCACACAGTATTGCACTACTGTCTTGACTCTGTTCAACCAATTCGCTGAAATCTCAGCCTTGGAATCTGCATACTGATCAAATGAGCATGGTAAACGCACGGCATTAAATCCCTTTTGCTTCAGTGACTGCACAAAAGTCTGGTTAATTTGAGGGTTTCCCCAAGCAGTCTCGCCACCTATCGCTTCCAATGTATTACCAATATTAATACCCATGGTCATATTAGCTGCCAGCTCCACGGCATTGCTACTCATACCTGACGCATCAGGATCTTTTGGTGAAGTGTTATAGTCAGGATAATACTCACCTATCTGATTTGCAACAATTTCTTTAGTTGGGGTAAATTCGGCAGTGATCAAAATCTTTGCCTCTCGTTCTTCACTGGCAATATTCTCATCCGCAGTGATTTTTATGTCGGTAGTTCCGGTACCTCCAGTTTCCAGATCAAACTTTAACCAGGATGCATCGGTTGAAACCTGCCATTCAGGAGCTTCTGTGGTTATTGTAACTGTATTTGAGCTTCCCCCTTTCTTAAAACTTAGCGTAGAGAAATTGGCACTAAGCGTATAGAGAAACTCAGAAGCCGCCTGCGTAACCTTTATTTTCACCGGATCAGCAGAACCGGCAATTACAGTAACCTCACCTGAACGTTCGGTCGGTGTTTTGGTACTCACTGTTAAAATGATTTCGGACGATTGTTCGCTACCAGTGGTGGGAGTTATAGAAACCCAATCCATTGGATTCTGGATTTTCCACTCGTCCGCATCTGTTTGTAGTAAAATAGTCACCTCTCCACCTTCAGCAGGAACGGACAGTTCACTTCGGCTGAGGATAAGTTCGTTTTTCATTACCTCCTCCTTACAGGAACTAAAAAGAAGCAGCAGGCACAGTTGAAATAGAATTAGGGATAAGTATTGCTTGATTGACACTTTTGTATATTTTGTTAGTTTCAAATGAACTTTTCACAAAAATAACCATAGAAAAGGCATCCAAGGTTTAGAACTTACATTTCTTACCAATATCCGAGACATTTATTCCAGTCTTTATCTTAGGATCTCGAATGATTGCTTTCCTTCGTCTTCCACTTCTGTGAATTCTACTCTTTTAACATTCGCAAACTGTGGCCCTTTTTTGGCCCAATCCAAAAGTTCAGCGGATCGTTTACCCTCTACATAGATAGCCACGGCACCATCAAGTTCATTTCTAACCCAACCAGTTACTCCAAGATTATCGGCTTCATTTTTTGTGGAGGCCCTGAAGAAAACACCTTGCACCTTACCATAACATCGAATACTCAGTGCCATAATAATTGAACGCTTTTATGTAATTAATGAAGAAGCATTTGAAGTCCCCAACCTATCAGCTCCTGCTTCAATAAACTCAATAGCCTGCTGTTTGGTTTTGATCCCACCTGAAGCTTTGATGCCAACATTGGATGGAAGTGCTCCCCTCAATAGTTTCACCTGCTGTGCCGTTGCTCCAATTCCGGTGGTTCCGGTGGATGTTTTCACAAAGTCAACTCCGGCATCTGCACAAAGTTTGGCCGCCTTCAATATTTCCTCATCACTAAGATAACCAACTTCAATAATCACCTTGAGCAAAGCCTCTGAATCGTGGACAAGTTTGGACATTTTAGCAAATTCGATTTTAGGCCAGGGCATACCATCTTTGAATGCTGAAATATTCATAACCATGTCAATTTCATTTGCGCCATCCCGGAGTGCAAGGCGAGCTTCTTCCATTTTGGTTTCAGTCATCTGATAGCCCAATGGAAAACCCACAACCGTAATTAATTGTAAGTCTTTTTGCCCAATCTCTCGCGACGCACGCTTTACCCAAAACGGCGGAACGCAGACTCCAAACACCTCAAAATCAAGTGCTTCATGAATCAGTTGATCAACATCCCGACCAGTGATTTGAGGATTCAAGTTTGTGTACTCAATAAGTCTGGCCAGGTTAATCATGTTAGTGTCTCAATCCACATTCCTTACAGAATTTTTTCTTGCCGTTTTTGCGTTTCTTAGGGGGCTTTTTATGTCCAAAATAGAGTGGGTCTGAATATTGT
Source organism: Marinoscillum sp. (assembly GCA_040218045.1). Taxonomy (GTDB): domain Bacteria; phylum Bacteroidota; class Bacteroidia; order Cytophagales; family Cyclobacteriaceae; genus Marinoscillum. The sequence continues at coordinate 78,266 of JAVJQA010000042.1, read as the reverse complement.
GGTTTTTCAGAAAGCTTGGCCTCTTTAGCTCGTTTCCGGGCATTCTGCAGCATTCTTTCCCGAAACTCCGCCACCTCTTCCTGTCCGGTTTTATATTCAACCTTATTCTTTTTTTTGAAAAGTCCCCACATAAAGCCCTTCTTCTGCTTTTTAGCAGCCTGATATCTGGGTGCCGGGGGTTTCGGTGCATTGACATCTCTGGTGGATTGTCCAAAACCTGCCAATACACCCCCCCCAATTAAAAAAGAAAATAAAACTAACCTCAATCGCATAACACTCTAATTTCCTAAGAAACGCAGGAAACCCTAAATATTATAGGGTTCCTCTTACTTCTTGTTCTCGTTCTATAGCCTCGAAGAGGGCTTTGAAATTTCCTTTACCGAAAGATTTGGCACCCTTTCGCTGAATGATCTCGAAGAAAACGGTAGGTCTTGGTTCTATTGGCTTTGTGAAAATCTGAAGGAGGTACCCTTCATCATCGCGATCTACCAGTATGCCTAAATCCTTCAAAGGTTCCAAATCCTCATCGATAGTCCCTACCCTGTCCAATAAGTCGTCATAATACGTGCTAGGCACTCTCAAAAACTCAACGCCACGATTTCTCAGGTCTGTAACCGTCTTAACTATATCATCTGTGGCAACCGCAATATGTTGTATTCCCGGACCTTCGTAAAAATCCAAATACTCTTCGATCTGAGATTTTTTCTTTCCTTCGGCAGGTTCATTGATCGGAAACTTAATTCGACCATTTCCATTACTCATCACCTTGCTCATTAAGGCAGTGTACTCAGTGGAAATATCCTTATCGTCAAAAGAAACCAGTTGAGTGAAGCCCATCACATTGGCGTAGAAGTTGACCCATGTTTTCATTTCATTCCAGCCAACATTTCCTACCATGTGATCCACATACTTCAGGCCTATCGAAGTAGGGTGATATGAAGTCTTAAGTTCCTTATATCCAGGCAGAAAAACCCCGTTATAATTCTTTCTTTCGATGAAGATATGCACCGTTTCTCCATAAGTATAAATGCCTGCCTTGACAATTTCTCCATTAGGATCTTTCTCCATAGTGGGCTCCAAAAATGATTTTGCACCACGCTTTGTTGTCTCTTCGTAAGATTTACGTGCGTCATCTACCCAAAGGGCCACTACCTTTACTCCGTCTCCATGCCTATCGATATGTTGACCTACGGTAGTTCCTGATTTAAGTGGTGAGGTGAGCACCAACCGGATTTTATCCTGCACAAGCACATACGACTCTCTGTCTTTCAGTCCGGTTTCCAACCCGGCATAAGCTAAATCCTGAAATCCAAAAGCGGTTTTGTAAAAGTGTGCGGCTTGCTTACAGTTGCTTACATACAACTCAATGTAATCAGTTCCATTAATAGGTAAGAAATCAGTTTCGTTTGGGGTAATTTTGTCTTTGGTTAATGTCTTTTCCATTGTAAAAAAACTTTTTTACGAAGTTAGTCCTATTCAATGGCAAGGTCAAAAGATTGCGGCACAGCTTTTGTAACTTGCTTTTTGGTTTTGGATAAGCGTTCCTAAGCTTTTTTTCAGTTAATTTTATCAAAATGCGCGTATTCGTTTTTTCCCTATTGTTCGGTGCACTTATCTGCGCCAAAGCTCAAAATCCTTCAGATACGAGAATGCTCCAAAAAATGGACGAAGCGGTTGATTTGATGAACCTGGGAAAATACGAGGAAGCTAATGAAGGTTTTACCTATGTACTCAAAAATGTGACAGCCGTGCCTTCAGATTTGGCTTATTATTTTGGGCGAAATAGTTATCACCTGAATAAATACAAGCAAAGCATCAACTGGCTAAACAAGTACATTCAACTTAAAGGAACGCAAGGGAGGTTCCATGATGAAGCTACCAAGTATCTCCAACTTGCTGAAGACCAATACTTGCAGTATGCCCGGTCAAACAAAGAAAAAATCCAATCAGAACTTAGAAGTGGCGAGTATGACTGTGGAGGTCTGGACAAAATGATTTGCCCTGCATGCAAGGGTCAAGGTGTGGTATTCAAACAGGGGCCATTTGAGGTGCTCTACCAAACATGCCCCTACTCTCAAGGCGAAGCATACCTTTCATGTGAAGATTACAACCTCTACATGAAAGGTCAGCTTGATCCGAAAGTCAAAAATTGATTACCAACCTAATACGTAGGCAAAAATTAATGGAGCAACGATTGTTGCATCTGATTCAACAATATATTTTGGGGTGTCAGCATCTAGTTTACCCCAAGTGATTTTTTCATTAGGTACTGCCCCACTGTAAGAGCCATAACTTGTGGTAGAATCTGAAATCTGACAGAAGTAGCTCCAGAATGGAACATCTTCTTGCTCCAAATCCTGGTATAGCATTGGTACCACGCAAATCGGGAAATCCCCGGCAATACCACCACCAATCTGGAAGAATCCGATACCATCAGTCCCGGCCTCTTTCAAATACCAGTCAGCAAGAAAAGTCATATATTCAATACCAGACTTCATCGTACTCGGCTTTAGCTCACCTTTGATACAATAGGATGCGAAAATATTGCCCATAGTAGAGTCTTCCCACCCAGGGACCACCATTGGAAGGTTCTTATCTTTTGCAGCAAGCATCCAGCTATTTTTCGGATCTATTTCGTAGTACTCCTTCAAAGCTCCCGATTCCAGAAGCTTATACATAAACTCATGTGGAAAATATCGCTCACCGTTCTCTTCCGCATCTTTCCATATTTTAAAAATATGCTCCTGGATGCGCCTAAAAGCCTCTTCCTCAGGGATACAGGTGTCTGTGACCCGGTTCAGTCCCTGATCCAGCAATTCGCGCTCCTGTGCAGGTGTAAGGTCTCGGTAGTTCGGAATACGCTTGTAGTGGGAATGTGCCACCAGATTCATAACATCTTCCTCCAGGTTGGCTCCTGTACAGGAAATAATTTGCACTTTGTCGTTTCTGATCATCTCTGCCAGAGATATGCCCAACTCGCCAGTACTCATGGCTCCAGCTAAAGAAATAAGCATTTTCTTGCCGCTTGCCAAATGGCTATTGTATCCTTTGGCAGCATCAACTAACGCGGCGGAATTGAAGTGAAGAAAATGTTTTTCTATGAATGAAGTTATTGGCTTATCTGACATAATCGGTTTTGCTTGTTTATTCTCACAAATGTAACAATGTGAACCAATTACTGTTGCGATCAGGAAAAATTCTAGCACAAAAAAAGTCAGCCTTAAAGGACTGACTTCATTGTAACTAAAATCCAAACTAATAAATGCTACTGTATTTTGTACTCAACTTTACCAGCGTACGGATCAGCACTGACACTGAACTTATCTTCTTTTTTGGTCATCACAATTTCTTCCAAACCAGAACTTCCAGGCGTATATAAGAACCCTTTGGCACTGCCACCAGATGAGAAGACTCTTAGTTCTATTTTGCTCCAATCTATATCTTTCGTGGACTGAACCACCTGAGTATGGGGAATCACAGTTCCATCCTTTACGAGCATCACCACCGGTATTTTACCAACTTTTATAGTATGCCATCCTCCCCGGTATTTTGTTTTGGTTTGATAATCAATCCACTGCCCAGGAGGTAAATAAACCTGGCGAGAATCACCATTTTCAAACAATGGAGCCACCAAAATATCCGACCCAAAAAGGTATTGGTCATCTACTAACCATGATCCCGGATCATCCGGAAATTCCACAAACAATGCCCTAACCATCGGCAAACCATTTTCTGAAGAATGCTTGGCCTGGGTATAGATATATGGAAGTAGTTGGTATCTCATATTGTCAGCTTCCCTAAAAGCGTCCATAAAGTCCGTACCATACTCCCAAGGCTCAGTTGGTGGCTCACCATGGCTTCTCACGTGAGAGGAGAGCATCCCAAAAGGAGTCCATCTTCTGTACAAATCTTCCGGAGCGGCTGTTACAAACCCACCAATGTCATGTGACCAAAAAGAGAAACCTGACAATCCAAACGATAGTCCCCCTCTAAGCGTGGAAGCCATCGCACTATTGGATGTAGCAGCATCTCCACCCCAATGAACCGGATACCTCTGACTACCTGCCCAGGCACTTCTAGCCCAGATAAATCCATGACCTGTTTTTTGTTTGGTGATGTCAGCCACAGCTTTGTTATACCTCAGAGGATAAAGGTTGTGTTCATAAAAACCTGTTTTACCAGAATGATACAATCCATTGGCCGGAGCAGCCTCTCCAAAATCAACCTTAATTACAGCAACTCCATCATCAAGAAGACCACCAATTTTGTTTTGGTACCATTGCACTGTCTGCGGGTTGGAGAGGTCCATTACGGCATCTTCATAAGGGAGGTTGCCTTTCCAGTCTCTCACTACAAGATCATTGTCCACCAACTCATTAAACAAAGTGTTTTTAGGGGTGAAATAAGGCAATTGCCAAAGGCATATCTCAATTCCTTTGCTTTTGAAATCCTTGATCATACCTGGTGCATCCGGGAAACGATCCGTTGGAAATTTATAGTCGCATCTCCAATCCACACCAAACCAGCCCGTATCAAAGTGTATGACATCCGCTGGGATTTTATTCTTTCTAAGATTGGCCACTACTTTCTCCCCATCTGCCTGTGAGAAATACGTGATTCGGCTCATCCAGAACCCAAAAGACCAAAGTGGAGGCATTGGCGATTTACCCGTCAGGTCTGTATACTCGTCAAGTATCTCTTTTGGATCACCAATGAAAACAAACATATCCAACTCGTCATCACCTATCATCATGCTATTGACGCCAGAGAAGTACTTTCCAAAATCTATAGTAATTGGTGTAGAGTGGTGCATGAAAACCCCATATCCTCTATTACTCATATAGAAAGGAATCGGCTTATACATAGTCTCATTCTGTACACCATTAGCATCATCTGTCCACAAAACCACTTTTTGACCTCTTTTATCAAATGATGTAAAGGACTCACCACATCCAAAGATCTTTTCTCCGGGTGAAAGGCCAAAAACAGCATTCATGCTTCTGGAGTAATCGCTGGCTCTTCTCACATAGGAAAATGGCGTAACTGGCGTATAGGTGTTAGAGACATCTGATTTATGAATGCTCTCAGTTAGTAATTTCCCATCTTGATCATAGACAGATATTTTCCATGGTTTTTCACTGATGACCACTTGACCAAACTCACTCTTGTATTGGTGGCCAGCTGTAGTCTTCGTATACTTCCACGCTTTAAAATCCGTAGGTGCAATACCATCCACTAACATTAGTGACTCACTTTCTTTTCTAAACTGAGGACCAGAGGTCATTCTTATTCGGAAGGTACGAGGAGAAGTAAACTCAATTGAAAAGGGATGCTCTGGTGAGGCGGCATATTCTGTAGATGGAAACTCGTTGGCTTCTACTGGAACCAATCGCATTAACATGTTATTGAATGCTTGCCGTGTAGCATAGTTGTTTCTTTGAAACCTTAATGTTCCTGTTCCATCGGATGGATTAAAGCCTATCACCTCTTCAGCCAGGTAGTAAGTGTTTCTCAAATCCTCAAAATCCTTGCTGATATCTGGGGGTTCGTTGAGTACTCCTGAATTCTGTAGCTGCGCAAATGAAATGAACGGCACCACCAATAATAATAATATTAAATTTTTCATGATCTCGTATTAATCTACTCTCCTAATCTATTACTTGAATTAAAATTTCTTTCGAATCAATTTTCTCAGATGATGCCCGAAACTGGATTTCACCAACTGCACCAGCTTTAACCACCACCAAACATCTGCCATTAAATGCTGTAATTTTAGAGTCTTTAAATGACTGATGACTCGTTGGGTCACCATTGCCGACAGCAATAATTTCCCCTGACCCCTCTATGTTAAACCTAATCAAATTGTCAGCATTTGGCACTTCAGTACCTTGCTCATCGACAACTTGTACAGTGATAAAAGACAAATCATCAATTCCCGTGTAAATGGTATCCCGATCTGCTTCCAGCACAAGGTGATGAGGTTCACCTGCCGTTCTAATCTCTTTAGACAGCACTTCCTGCCCCTCTTTTCTCGACACCACCCGAATTTTTCCAGGCTCGTATGGCACTCGCCACATCACGTGAAATTCGTCTTCACCTTTACTCTTTACTCCGTGCGACTTATCATTAACAAACAACTCTACTTCATCAGCCTGATTGTAATAAGCCCAAATGTCAATGACCTTACCTGGTTCCCAGTTCCAGTGCGGAAATACATGCAGAACAGTGTCTTCAGTCCATTCACTTTTATACATGTAATAACTGTCCTTCGGGAATCCCGCAAGGTCAACAATTCCGAAGTAAGAACTACGCGACGGCCAGACATATGGTGTTGGTTCACCGAGGTAATCAAACCCAGTCCATACATATAAACCGCTAATAAATTCGTTGTTTTTAACCACTCTCCAGGTATCCTCATGGGTAGAACCCCATGGTGCTCTTACGTGATCGTAAGCCGAAACAGTATTATCCGGATTGCCATCTTCAAACAATTTATCCCATGCTTCCGGCCAAATACGGATGCTATCTGATGGCATGTCGTAATAACCTCTTGTTGCCAATGCAGAGTTGGTTTCTGTAGCAATAAATGGCTTGGCTGGATGATCAATTGGTACATCTTCAAATTTCTCATGATTATAGTTGTACCCTAAAAGCTCCAAACCTCCGTTTCTGATTAGTGTATTGTCAGGGCTTGCATCATTGTTAGCAGTGATAATTGGTCTGGTGCTATCAATTTCTCGTACGATGGAAGCAAGCTCCCTTGCAATCTCTCCACCTGAGGAATCTGCGTGATTGTATTGCTCGATAATTTCATTGCCAATGCTCCAAACAATCACACTTGGGTGATTCCTGTCCCGGAGAATAAAATCCCGGAGATCCTTTTCATGCCAGTCGTCCCAATACATGGAATAGTCAAATTCTGTTTTGCTTTTCGCCCACATGTCAAACATTTCATCCATTACTAAAATCCCCATTTCATCACACAAATCAAGTAATTCCGGCGCAGGTGGGTTGTGAGCTGTTCGAATAGAGTTAACGCCCATTTCCTGCATAATCTCCAATTGACGCTCCATTGCTCTCTTATTGAAAGCGGCACCAAGTGGCCCCAAATCATGATGCAGGCATACACCTTTGATTTTTACAGGCTTGTTGTTAAGAAAAAACCCTTTGTTGGCATCAAATCGAATGGACCGAATCCCAAAGCGTGTAGTTACTTCATCAACTACAATTCCCTCATTCAGCAATGAGGTAGTTAATTGATAGAGGTGTGGCGATTTAGTAGACCAGGTTTTTGGTTGATCAATAGTAAGACTGATCAACTGAGGTGTATTGGAATTATTAGAAACAGCCTTGTCTATTACCTGAGAATAAACAATTGATCCTTCAGCATCTGTTATTTCATTTTTGATCTGTATGGAAGAGGATTCTTTGGAGTCATTTCTGACTGATACGTCTACCTTGATCTCTCCCTTTCCGTTGATCAACTCCGGCTTCACATAGATGCCAGCAGTAGGAATATAAATATCATTGGTTTGGATGAGATGAACATTGCGATAAATTCCTGAACCTGAGTACCACCTTGAGTTGGGTTGAGGCGCATTTGCTACTTTGACCAGAAGCTCATTTGTGCCAGTTTTGTTTACAAATGGTGTAATGTCATATTCGAATGAAATGTATCCATTGGGTCTGTTCCCTACAGAATCACCATTCACCCAAACGGTACTGTTTTGATAAACCCCGTCAAAACGAATAAAGTATTTAGCCTTGGTTGGGCTGACGGTGAAGTCTTTCTTGTACCAGCCAATACCTCCTGGTAAGGCTCCACCACCAACTCCAGCCGGGTGATCTGGACTAAAGGTTCCTTCAATGCTCCAGTCGTGAGGAAGGTCTAAAGTTTTCCATGAAGAATCCGCTTCTAATCTAAATTGCCAGTCAGTATTGAACTTAGTAATAGACCTTGAACTCTCCTCCGAAACACATGAGAAGGTTAAAAGGGAAAGGAGGAACAATAAGAAAGAAAAAAATTTATGAACCACGTGGATATACTGGTTTGACCCTTTTGGAAGTTAACTAATAATTACACATTCAAGAACTTTGCTAAACATAATAACCTAACCTAAATAGATCTTAACAACCTGTATACAAGTCACTTAACTTATCAGATGCACTCCCTCACTATAACAAAAAACACCAACCACCCAGTTTAAAACCGAGCAGTTGGTGATATCAAAAAATTATTGTTTCACGATTTGAGCTACTTTGGATTCCGGAGCCGCTCCAACACCAATCCATATTCCACCTTCTTCAGGTGTTTCCAAATCCAGCACTGAAAAGGTTGTACCGCTGATAGCGCCAAACCAGTGTCCATCAAAGGATACAATACCCACGGAATCAGCAAAAGTCACTACACCTCCAGAAACACTAAAAGTTGTCGAAATTCCTCCTATTGTACAAGAACCATCATCTTTAAACTCATGTTCTAGAGCGTCAACAGCAGTTAAATGATCAGCAGTGGCTCCGAACCAACCTTCTACAAACGCCGCTCTATCTGGCCACTCATTAAGTACACTTGCCTCAGTAGTAGTTCCCATATTACCCTCTGCGTGCCATCCAATCCAATTTATTGGTGACCCTCCAAGTTTCCATGTCCCTACCAGATCAGCACTTGTTAAATCTGTATCTAACGGCTCTGTAAAAGTAAATTCTTCATCCGGAATTTCTGGATAATCATACCCAACAACAATGAAATTGTAAACAACTACCCACTCGGAGACCTTCGGGGTTACTCCATCCTCCTGAAATCCTTCAAAAGATCGCTTAACACCAATCTGCATTGCAGAGTCAGTAAGTGAGTATAAACGTAGATTCATAAGGTCCTCTTCTTTGAACTGACCTTGATTCAACCGACCAGTATCAATAGGAATAGTTACCCCATTCACTGTGAGTTTCATGGTTTCTACATTCATATCAAAGGATCCACTTGACTCTTCACCATGAGCATTCACAGTAGTCACGGTTTTATTTGTGGCATTGAATGTAATAGATCCAAAATCAGCAGCAGGAGGAGTTTCTTGCCAGTTGAAGAATCCAGTCATCTCGTTTCCATTTACATCCACAGGCAGGTCTTCTGCCAGCACATCCCATGACCAATAAGGGGCACCATCAGCTCCACTAAACTGAACAGGATTATCAAAATATACCAGTTCACCATCAGCGTTCCAGTCCATTCTCCAGGTTTTAGTCTGATTCGCTCCACCACTAAGGGACTTCCAAAGGCCTTCATCTAAAAACGCAAGGTCGTCCTGGTCAATCTTCACAGTAAATGGATCTGAAGTGAGTATAGAACCACTACCAATACTGCTACAAGTAAATGAGTAATCACCTTTATTTGGCAGATTAACGGTCACCTTCTTATCTGCAAAATTGTGGTCAACTCCATTTACAGTTACCCAAACGTTACCATTGATCGTTGTGGTAAATTTGACATTATTGCCTTCCACCACATATTCAAAATTATCGTCTAGTACAGGTAGAAACTCATTGGTTTCATCTTCAACAATTGGTTCGTCTTTTTCACATGATGATAAGAACATCAAGGGCACTACTGCCAGTAGCACAAAGCATAATTTAAAAATTGATTGTTTCATAATAATTGATGTTTAGTCTTACTTAGAATTATTTAGTTTGGTTAATTGATGATTACCAGCCCTGATTTTGCTCCAATACGCCTTCTGAAAGAGTGATTTGGTTGTAAGGAATTTGGAACAAACCACGAGTGGCTTTAAGGTTGGATCCGTCTATATTTTTTGGCTCTTCTACACCGCCGTTAAGTACCGTGCCTGAGAATGTAACTGCATTAGCAGCATAATCCAAAGAAGCATCATAGCGCAGCAGGTCCCAGTAGCGATGCCCCTCAAAAGCGAATTCTAACCTGCGCTCTTCATAAATAATGTCCTTATCCACAGCAGGTAATGGATCAAGGCCTGCTCTCGTGTGTACTGCATTGACATAATCAAGAGCACTGGCACTTCCTAACTCAGCAGCCATCAATAGGACATCAGCATAGCGGATGCTGAAATAATCCTGAAACTGACTGATCATAAAACTGGCTCCACCCAGTACGTCCTGAGCAATACTCTCTCCGGCAGCGTTGGCTGTTGGCGTATACTTTTTGGTGTAGTAGCCCGTGTATTCTTTAGCGTCATTGACCTGATCAAAATCAATATCTTCCTCCTGTACAGCGATTATTGAAGACTCCTTTCTCCGATCCTCTGAGTCCCAGTTGGCATATACTGAAGGAAGGACGGTACATGCTCCCCAGCCATTGCCATAACCCAGTGGTCCCCAGGACTGGCTTCTCAGTCCATTCATGACCATCCAGTGATTGCCATCCGCATTACCATTCCAGTCACTTGTATAAGTGTATTTAATCCCAAAGATAATCTCCTGGTGATTTTCACCTGCATAAGTGTTATTTGAAATAGAATCTCCCCGCTCTGCCGCCATGTAAGTGGCAGCTGCTGGCCACAGATCTGAGTACTCAGGTATCAGATCAAATCCACCATTTGCAATCAAATCTTCCAGATGACCAAGTGCATCTGACTGGGACACCATACCTACCAAATCGGAGGCACCATAATACCCAGTGTAGTACAGGTAAACTCTTGCCAAAAGCGCTTGTGCTGCCCATTTGTTGGCATGACCATAGTCATTAGCAGGGATACTTGGATAAGGCCTGCTATCACCATTTTCAATGGCAAATAACAAATCTTCAGCTATCTGAGCGTAAGTTTCAGCAGGCTCGGCCTGTGGGATATTCTCAATGCTCGGCTCGGTCAGTAACGGAACCCGCTCAAACATCCTCACCAAATCGAAGTAGCAATACGCTCGGATAAACCTGGCTTCAGACTCAATAATTGCTGCTCTTTCAGGGTTTTCAGTTACCCAGTCAAAATCGTTCATTCTCAACAGCAAAGTGTTACTTCGGAATATCGCACGGTAATAGGCCGACCAATTCGGCTCGAACATATTGAGGTCGCCTGGTGACCGGTTTTTGTCAAATTCATCCATCATAACATAACCATCACCGTCTGCAGCCCCTGTTCCTCCAAAAGCCATATCTGCCATCACTGTACTCGCTACCGGGAAAGAAATACCTGATTCCCAGATTTTTTGCAACCCATCATAACATCCCACCAGCGCAGTTTCAGCTTGCTCCAGCGTAGAGTAATAGTTACCTGATGTTATAGTAGTAATCTGTTTGGTTTCCAGGTAGTCTTCACAACCAGTTGCCACAAGGGCCAACAGAATAATCGATATACTTATTAGTTTATTCATGATTCAGCTGATTAAAATTTAAAACTTACCCCTGCAAGTGCAGTTCTTGGATTAGGATAGAATCCCAGGTCAATTCCTGACGAAAAACCGATGTTATACCCAATATCAGGATCCATTCCTGTGTATCTGGTAAATGTCATTACGTTGTTCACGGCCAGGTACACCCGCATTTGACTTATGGACTCAGATCTGATTAGTTTGCCGAGATCATAGCCAAGCGTGATATTGCCTATTCGGAAGAAATCTCCATCCTGAATGAACAAGTCTGAGAAATAAATGTAGTTAACGTTACCATTAGTCACTCGTGGGATTGTATTTGAAGTGCCTTCACCTGTCCATCTATCTAGTATGGCAGTGGTGTAATTGCTAAACTTGCCTGTATGGTCTCTGTAGCTTTGCACCAACTGATGCCCAAATGATCCAAAACCCATTATGGATAAGTCAAAGCCGCGATAATTGACTGCTGCACTTAGTCCCAATGTAACCGGAGGGTTCGGATTGCCCAGCTGAATTTTATCCTGGTCATTTAGGAGACCATCATCATTCCGGTCCACAAAACGAACATCTCCGGGCTTTGCATTTCTCTGGATCAATGTTCCGCTTGAGTTTGTATGTGCCTGTACTTCCTCTGCATTTTGGAAAAGGCCATCAGACTCCAGTCCCCAGAAGTAACCAATAGGGAATCCCGTTCTAGCCTGGTAAAACTCTGGAGAATTTGCATAAAGCTGATTGGACTGGCCATGAATGATTCCATCCTCTGTAGGGATTTCTTTGACCACATTCTGATTATAATTTCCATTGGCAGTAATACTCCAATTCAAACTACCCACATTATCTCGGAAACTTAGCTCCAGCTCAAACCCTGTATTCTCTACTCGGCCACCGTTGATCGCCGGGGCACCAGCCCCGGCTGTCGCCAATATCGGAGGAGTGATGATCCAGTCGATTGTAGATTTCTTATACCAGTCAATGGAAGTAGAAAGCTTTCCTGCAAGAAGTCGCATATCTACTCCAATATCTATTTGTTCAGAAGTCTCCCATTTCAGATCTTCATTACTTAATCTGCTCGGGTAAGCTCCAGGGGTATTCACCCCTTCTTCATTACCGAAGATATAGGTAGCTTGTGTGAAAGATATTGGTGCCAGATATTGGAATGCTCCTACTGCCTGGCTACCATTTTGCCCCCAACTAGCCCTGATTTTCAAGAAATCCAAGAATGATGCGCTGGAAAGAAACTGTTCATCACTAACTACCCATCCAGCAGACACAGAAGGAAAGTAGCCCCAGCGATTACCCTTAGCAAACCGAGAAGAACCATCAGCACGGAACGTTGCATTGAATAGGTATTTGTCTTTGAACGTATACCCAAGTCGACCAAAGTATGAAAGCAGTTTATCCCGATCGTATGGGGCACCGCTGAGTTGGATAAGGTTTGACTCCTCATTAGTAGCATTAGTTAGCCATGCTTTGTCAAATACCGGGAAAACCAGCTCTGCATTTGATCCACTAATAAAAGACCCTTGGAAGTCCCTGCTAGACATTCCAACTAAAACATTGAAATTATTGTCCCCTAAGTTAAAATCGTAAGTACCAAAGTTATCAAACTGAAAAGCACGGCTCCTATTCATGCTCTGATTGACACTGTTTATAGTATTGACCGCATAATCGGAGAGTTCGTATTCAGGATTCAACGAGCGATTTTCACTGTTATAAAGGTCTACACCAAACGAGGTATGCAATTTCAACCCTTTCATCGGTTCTAATTCAGCATAGACTTTTCCCAACAATTTCTGATCGCTGCTTTCATTTTGATTGGTAAGTACCATGGAACCATATGGATGACCTTCGGTTGGGTTCCAATAGGTATCGCCATTTTGATCTGTTATGGTGTCAGAGGCATTGAAGAAATTACCGTAATCATCATATACTGGTCGTAATGGGCTAACATTGAATGCACCTCGCAAGGTGTTAAAATATTGATTCCCATCGCTTACTCCATTCCTCTTACTATAAGTGAACGTGAAATTCTCTCCTATTTTAAGTTTATCATTGAAATGCTTACTCTCTGAATTAATCCGACCATTATAACGCTCATAGTTAGAAAGACTCTTTCCCCCTACAATCCCTTCCTGACCAGTATACGAGAATCCCATTGAATAAATGTTCTGCTTGGATCCCCCTGTAAGACCAATAGAGTAGTTTTGAGTAACAGCATTATCGGTAAACATTTCGTCCAGCCACTTGGTATCCGCACTACCTGATTCTTTGTAGGTCGGCAGATTATTAATATCAAAGGGCAGGCCACCAATGGTTCCACCAGAGTTAAGGTGTTGCTCATTCATTATCTGAGCATATTCTTCGGCATCCAGAAGTTGTGTTTTCTTAGGCACATTTTGTACCCCATAGTAAGAGTCCAATGTAATTTGGGATTTTCCTTCCTTTCCTGATTTTGTGGTAATTAGGATTACACCATTGGCTGCTCGTGATCCATAAATAGCCGCTGAAGCAGCATCTTTCAATACATCTACCGACTCAATGTCTGAATTGTTAAGATAACTGATGTCACCTGTAGCAATCCCATCTACAATATACAAAGGACCAGAATTCCCAATTGTACCCTGCCCACGAATGATCACATTCATTCCTGCACCAGGTTGACCAGATGAAGATCTAATAGAAACACCTGCTACCTGCCCTTGCAATGCCTGCATGGGACGGGTAATGTTTCGCTTCATTAACTCATCACCTTTTACCTGGGAAGTGGCAGCAGTAACTACCTTTTTTCTCTGGGTTCCATAACCCACCACAACTACCTCATCAAGGCTGGCAATGTCCACTGAAAGACTTACATTAATCTCAGATCGATTGCCAACTGTTTCTTCTTGTGACTGATAACCAACGAATGAGATCAACAACACATCTCCTTCACCTGCCTGGATGCTATAGTTTCCATCCATATCAGTAATTGTACCATTGCTGGTACCCTTTATCAAAATGGTTGCGCCTGGAATAGACTCACCATTTTCCTCATCCGTCACAGTGCCAGCAATCCTTCGATCCTGGGCATGAACTGTCGAGCAGATCAATGCTAATACGATTGCAGCTAGGCTCTTCCTCCCCTTTAGAATGGCGAAGATATTATAACCGCTGATTTGAATACTCCACATACATTTTTAATTATGATAATGATCAAATTGGTTAATTGATTTATTCATAATTCCAGACTTTATCAGACACCTTCTATTATGAATATTTCAAATGTATTCTGATTCCCAATCTTGTATGGTGATGGTTTATCCTGAAATGGGTATAAAAATGTTAGGTCAAAATAAAAGTGCCTTAAATCATGATTTAAGGCACTTTTTTCTGAAAATAAAGGGTAATATTTGTCATAAAAGGGTAAGGTTGGTCAGATTTTAGGACTTCAGGCCTCCCGTTATATATCCTCTGACTTAATTCTAAACTCGGATGGGTACATCTGATATTGAGTTTTGAAATATCTGCTAAAGAGTTTAGGGTTATTGTACCCAACCTTGTATGCAACTTCGGATACATTTAACTGACTTCTTTTCAATAAATCAGCAGCTCGCTTCATGCGGATGTTGCGGATAAAATCAATTGGTGTTTGACCCGTAAGCCTGAGTATTTTTTGATAGAAATGTCCGCGGCTGTAACCAAGCTCGTGACTTAAATCTTCGACAGAAAACTCAGAGTTAGACATATTTTCCTCAACCAATAAAACCGCTTTGGCTATCAGCTGTTCATCCAATGAGACAATATCTACTTCGCTGGGTTCTACGTGGATTTTCTTACCAGACTCCTGTACCCTTTTTTGAAATTTAAGTGCACTATTGATGCTGCTTATGAGAATTTCAAAATTGAAAGGTTTCGAGATGTACTCTATGGCACCAGCTTCCAGCCCTTGTATCCTATGCTTATCTGATGATTGGGCTGTAAGCAAAATAACCGGAATCTGTAGAGTACGAGGATCAGTTTTGATCTTTTCACAGAGTTCATGACCGTCCATCACGGGCATCATCACATCACTTATGACTATATCAGGAGGTTGATTCAGAATCATTTTCCAGGCCTCTTTACCATTGGAGGCGACAGTAACATTGTAAAACTGCTTGAGGTTATCCTTTAGATAAAATCGAAAATCAAAATTATCCTCCACAAGAAGAATCAATGGCTTATTCTGATCTTCCGGAACTTTAAGATGACCAGTTTGCTTAACCGACTCGGCCAATTCTTTCACGAGTTCATCAGCAAGATCTTCATCAGAATTAATCTCCTTTAGTGGCATCTGGACTATGAATGTTGATCCCATGTTAGGCTTGCTCTCTACAGTGATTTTACCTCCATGTAGTTCTACAAATTCTTTAGTGATAGAAAGACCAATGCCTGTACCATTATTAATGATGTCTCCTGTCAATTCATTTTGAAAGAATCTATTGAATATCAATTGAAGTTTATCCTCAGGGATTCCAATCCCCGTATCGCTAACCATAATAATAGCATTTCCTCCTTCCTCTTTGGACTGTAATTCGAAATCCACATTGATTTTACCTCCTGGTAATGTAAACTTGAATGCATTGGACAAAAGGTTAAACATCACCTTTTCCATTTTATCCTTATCAAAAAAGGTGTAAAAGCTCTTGTTTTCACTTGAAAACACTACAGGGATATCTTTTTCCTTCGACCAATCGGAAAAAGAATCTACTACATCCTGGAGGAACATGATGATATCACCACTTGATTGGCTTAATGAATGTTGGTTGGCCTCCATCTTACGGAAGTCCAGAAGTTGATTCACCAGAGTCATCAATCGCTTAGCGTTTCGTTGAACAATTGTTAGATCTCCTTGCTTAATTTTTTCCGGATATTTGATCATTCGCTCAATCGGCGTAAGCACCAACGACAAAGGGGTGCGAAACTCATGACTAATATTGGTGAAAAACTTAATCTTCATAAGATCGAGTTGGTGTTGTCTTTCTACCTCTCTTCTTTCATTTTCGATACTCGCTTTCAGCCGTTCACGATAAACAATGTAAGTACGGGTGAGGTATAGAAGCACTATAAGCAAGACAAAATACCCTGCAAACGCCCATACGGTCTCCCACCACGGTGGGCTGATCCGGATTTTCAGGGAAATCACGTCATTACTCCAGGCATTAGCCCCTGCTGAATATCTGACTTTAAAAGTGTACTCTCCATAATCCAAATTTGTGTAATTGGCTTTCCTGGCATCAGAGGTTGCGGTAATCCAATCGACATCAAACCCTTCCAACTGGTACTGATACCTGATTTTGCCAGATTGGAAAAAAGACAGAGCTAAATATTCAAAAGAAACAGAATTCTCGTGGTGTTTAAGGTTGATTTCTCTGAGGCTATTTAGTGGTTGATCAAATAAAACTCGCCCATTAAGCCTGGTTCCCTGGAGTACAGGCTCATTATATACTGAAAACTTTGTAAGCAAAATTTCAGGCTCATGGGCAGTCTCCTTAATTTCATTTGGATCGAAAATATTGAACCCATTTTGTCCGGAGAAGATGAGATGACCGTCGCTGGTCTTTAGACTGGCATCCTCGGTAAAATTCTCATCTTGCAGACCATCAGAAATATCATAGGTCTGATACTCATAGCGATGATCAGTCACAGTGAGTTTAGTGATCCCCCGCGCTGTGCTTATCCAAAGGTTATTTTTATCATCTGATAAGATTGACATGATAATGTTAGAGGATAGTCCATTCTGCATTTTCAATACCTCAAAATCTTCAGATTCTTTATGGAATAAATTAAGACCATCGAGTGTTCCTATCCATATTCGATTAAGCTGATCTTTGTGAATAGAAATAACAGAGTTATTGCCAAGAGGGTGGTCTATTGCGTTCTCAGATATATATTGGCGAGTTTCGTTCGTGTTGGGATCTATAACGTTCAGGCCAACTCCAGTGCCAATCCAAATATCACCATCCGCATCTTCTTCAATACAAGTGGTGTAGTTTGAAGTCAGGAAATTAGTGATCCCATAGTTAGCTATATCTCCACTTTTTCTGTCATACCTGAATGCACCTTTATTCAAAGTACCTATCCAGATCTCATTCCTAGAGTCCTCAAACAAGTCCCAAATACTACTTCCTTTAAGGTCATCATGCGCATCAAATTTCGTGAACTGTTTACCATCGAACTGGTACAACCCATTGAGGTATGATCCCACCCAAAGGATGCCCTCTGAATCATACAACAGACTTACAATAACTCTAGGCTGCTCACCAAGAATTGTATGGTCATCAAGAATACTTGAAAAGGAATTCTTTTTAACATTAAATTTTAACAACCCTCCACCGTTAGTACCAATCCAGATATTACCATTTCTATCTTCGGCAAAAGAGCTCATATCATTATAAGCCGACTCCTTTCTTGCAAACTTGTAGTGGCTAAAGTTGCTTCCACTTTGATGGTAGTAGCTTACCCCACTTTTATGGGTTCCAATCCATACACCGCCATTTCGGTCTTTAAAAACATTGTTGACATTATTATTGATCAAACTCTTGGGAGCATCCTGATCACTTAATACAGACTGTATTTGCCAGTTTTTCTTGTTTAGAATAGAGATGCCTCCATGATCAGAGCCAATCCATAATTTACCAGATTCGTGTTCTACTATACCTCTTACCAGAGGGCTGGTTAAGTCATTCCCATCCAATATCTTCGTAACACTTGTCCTCGTATTCAAATAAAAAAGTCCGATTGGATTATCCACAGAGTAAACCCAGGCATCACCATCACTATCCACAAATATTTTCTTAAATAAATGATCATTCCCCGAAATTATGGCAGGTAGTCCATATCGCCTCATAACTTTATTGGATGTATTGTCTATCACTTCAATACCATCTTCATATATTGTCCAGAGGTTGTTCTCTGAATCAAGTGTTATATCTGAAATACTATTGGAAGAGACTTTAATATCCGCATCTTTAGAATTGTCTATTTTAATGGTTTCACCCCCACTTGTTATTTTGACAACACCAAGATTATTGATGTTGAACCAGAAATTCCCTTTACCATCATTGACCATTTTTGATATAAAAGAAGATTCTGTCTGTAGCGTGTTGAGGTAATCGGTTGGTAGACTAAACGACTGTGTATAAGGATTATAGGTATTAATTCCCACAGTGTTTCTTATCCAAATGAGTTCATCGGGACCATCTGCCATCCAAAGGATGGTGTTGCTAAGAAGTGAATTTGGATTACTATCTTCGTGATAGTAGTTTTTGACTTCATACCCGTCATACCGGTTTAATCCTGATAAGGTGCCAATCCATATAAATCCTTGCTGATCTTGAAATACACAATTGACCTGATCGTTTGATAAGCCATCCGCAATGGTAATACTTTCAAATTTGACATCTTCAACTGGTTGGGCACGGGCAACAAATGTCATGCTCAGCAGAAGAGTGACTAAAATAAAAGTGGAATATTTTACTATCAATTTCATCTAAAACAAGCGATCAGATTTTCATTCTCGTAATCCATTATACAATTAAAGTATTAAAATGGAGATATTTTTAAAATATGACATTCTTTACCTCAATCCAAACGATAGCTTTCCCCAAGATCATTCCTTACCCAAATATCTTGCAAAACACTTTACTAAAAATGACTAACAACTTTTATTTTGGACTCATCCTGGCCCTGATCATTACTTCGTGTAATTCTGATCCAAAGGAGCAATCTGTCTATCATTATCCTGAGAATTGGGACTCACTGGCATCTTATGAAGAAGCTCCCGAATGGTTCCGTGATGCCAAATTTGGTATTTATTACCACTGGGGAGTACTATCAGTACCTGCCTATGCAAATGACTGGCACCCACGCAATCTCCATATAAAAGGAACTGATGACTACAAGCAACATCTCGAAACTTATGGTCATCCATCAGAATTTGGTTACCATGATTTTGTGCCCCTCTTTAAAGCGGACAGTTTTGATGCCACTGTATGGGCGGATTTATTTGAGAAAGCCGGAGCTCAGTTTTCCGGAGTAGTAGCTGAACATCATGATGGCTGGTCTAACTGGCATAGTGAGATCAACCCATGGAATGCCTATGACATGGGCCCTAACCGAGATTTGGTAGGTGAATTGGAACAAGCTATTCATGGTCGGGGAATGAAGTTTGTAACTACATTTCATATGGCCAGAAACCTTCAGGTCTACCAAAATGATACTGCCAATTGGCTCAATGATAAATCCTATTTTCCGTACAATCCTGAAATGCCTACCTCCTCAGAGGATTCACTGATACGTATGATGTATGGAAACATCCCTAAAGCCCGGTTTTATGAAAATTGGTTTGGAAAGCTTAAAGAAGTCATTGATGGATACAGTCCTGATCTTATTTACTTCGATGGTGAGCTATCTAAACTTCCAGACTCTGTTAAGCTAAAGTTCGCTACCTACTACATCAATCACGCACAATCCAATAACAAGGGAGTGGTTATTACACATAAAAATGGCGAACTACCGGAAGAAGTATCCTTAATGGATCTGGAAAAAGGACGGATGGATAACAAAACAGAACACTTTTGGCTCACGGATGAGACCATTGCTCACGGCAGTTGGAGTTATACAGAAACGCTTCAGGTAAAACCAGCTTCCGAACTCATTCATGTTCTGATCGATATTGTAAGTAAAAATGGAGTCATGATGCTCAATATATCTCCAAGGGCTAATGGTGTCATTCCACAAGAACAACAGGTTGTCTTACTTCAAATTGGGGATTGGTTGAATACATATGGTGAAGCCATTTATGGCACGCGAACCTGGACAGTTTATGGAGAAGGGCCAACAGTTCTTGGTGAGTCCGGTCACTTTTTAGAATGGAAAAAGTATACTCCTCAGGATGTTCGGTTTACGACTAAAGGTAACACCCTTTATGCCATCATAATGGGTTGGCCTGGAGCGAATGTTGAGGTAATTATTGAATCTATCAATGCTACCAACCTTGAAGGCCAATCTGTACAAGACCTGGAGTTGCTAAACTATGCTAAACCTGTACAATGGAAAACCTCCCAATCAGGACTATCATTCACCACACCAACAAACTTCATTGATAGCACAGCGATTGTTCTTAAAATGAAGCTGAAATAAGAATTTATTTAGTGCTTGTCTATAAACTTCAGAGTCCGAGTCAAAATGTTCGAGATCAAGGTGCGACCGGCAAGGTGCCTTGTGTAGTTTTCAAAATGTGAGTTTACCCTTGTAAATCGGTTCGCCGAAGTGGATCATTTTTGAAAATAAGCGTAACGCAGAGTTCGGACATTATGGACAAACTCCAATTAGTGAAAAAGAGGCTGCGTTAAAAGGGTAAGCCTATTCGGGAATCAATCTATTGTCTAAAAAAACAGAGGCCGTCCAAATTTCTTTTCGGACGGCCTCTATATGCAATCACTACTAAACTATCAATTAACAACAATCGACGATTCGCTGCGAATATCCCTGGAGGAAGCTCCGGCTAATACTTTATATGTCCCTTTTTCAACTTTCCAATCCTTTGACTCCACATCATAATAAGCAAGTTCACTCACCGGAACTTCTATAGTTACCGCCTGTGTTTCACCAGCTTTTACCTCCACTTTGCTGAATGCTTTGAGCTCTTTAGAAGCACGCTCTATTGCTGAATTTTCCTTTGAAAAATAAACTTGTACAATCTCTTTACCACCTACTCCTCCTGCATTTGTTATGTCCAGCGTCAACCTGATCACTCCATCTGTAGTTACTTCAGAATTCTCAGCGCTCAATTCACCGTATTCAAAATCAGTGTAAGAAAGCCCATAACCAAACGGGTAAAATGGCTCTACATCTTTGGTGTCGAACCATCTATATCCGACTAAAATACCCTCATCATAAGAGACCACATCCGGGCCTCCAGGGAAGCTGTTGGTAGCATGGGCAGGTGAATCCTCAAGTTTCTTTGGAAACGTAACGGGCAGTTTACCGCTAGGATTTACATCTCCAAACAATACATCTGCTATTGCATCCCCAGCTCTGGAGCCATTAAACCATGACCACACAAGTCCATCCACGGTGTCATGCACTTTTGATACATCATGAGGGGCACCGGCAATCATAACAACTATTGTGTTTGGATTGGCAGCTTTTACAGCCTTGATCAATTCTTCCTGGGCAAATGGAAGTTTCAATCCTTTTCTATCTTCTGCTTCAGTTTCCACCAGTCGGTTAGATCCACCGAATATGATTGCCACATCTGATGTTTTGGCTGCTGCTACTGCTTCCTTTATCAATGCAGGATCGGAAGAATAATCAACAGGTTGTGCATAGGATCTATTCAAATCATTTTTGAGATACTTCTCTTTATACCCAAGAGCATAATTCATTGTAACATTAGGAAATTTCGCAACAAGTGCATCAAAAGGTGTCACCTCTGTTTTTGTTTTTACACCTGCTCCAAAACCCTGGTTGGCATGTTTTCGCTTAGCGTTATCACCTATTATAGCTATACTTTTGATTGCATCCTTTTTTAATGGAAGGATATCGTTTTCATTCTTGAGAAGAATGACTGATTCTGCAGCAACATCGTAAGCAACCTGAAGATGTTCTGCGGTATTTATTGCGCCTTGCTTTCTTTCAGCAGTATCAAGCGCATTAATCTCTTTCATGACATAAAGGATATTTTTTACCTTATCATCTATCACAGATTCTTCTAACTCCCCTGACTTCACCGCATCAATCAATGGTTTAGAAAAATACCACTCTTCATAGTCATCCTTCTCGGTACCCATTTCTATGTCTAAACCATAAAGAGCCGACTCAACTGTAGAATGTACCGCTCCCCAATCAGACATTACAAACCCCTTAAAACCCCATTCATCACGAAGAATGGTGTTGAGCATGTAATCATTTTCAGAGAGGTAAGCTCCCCTAAACCGGTTGTATGCGCTCATTACAGAATAGGCATTTCCTTCCTTTACTGCAGCTTCAAATACAGGCAGGTACATTTCACGAATGGTTCGCTCATCAGCTTGCACATCAATAGTACCACGAAGCGTCTCCTGATTATTAATGGCGTAATGCTTCACGCAGGCAGCCACATCATTCTCCTGAAGTCCCAATACATAGGGAACCACCAACTTCTTATTTAAAAAAGGGTCCTCGGTGAAGTACTCAAAATTACGCCCTCCAAGAGGTGACCTGATCAAGTTAACTGCTGGGGCTAAAAGCACATCCTTGTCTCTTGCCCGAGCTTCCTCACCCATTGCCTCACCAAACTTGCGAGTGAGTTCCAGGTTCCATGTGGAAGAAAGTCCCCCGCCTGCCGGGAAAAAAGTAGCAAAGTCGTTGTCCCACCCGGCAGGAGCCCAACTATCATTCTGGATTTCTTCACGCACACCAAGAGGCCCATCAGCGGAATTGAGCTTAGGAATACCCAACCGCTCTACTCCTTCAGAGGCAAATTTTCCACTACCATGTAGCATATGCACTTTCTCCTCCAGGGTCATTTGAGCTACTACATCCTCAATACTGACTTCTCCCGATTTTCGCTCTGCACTCTTTTGTGAACATCCATTCATTGCCACTACTGTTAAAACTGCTATGACTAGTCGATACATTTTTTGTCTTGTTTTAGTTAAAACAAAAATAGCGACCTGTATCGTCTGCTAAGGGTGAAAAAACGTAATGATCAGGGTTCAAAATGTATTCTTGCAGGTTGTTTTATTAGTTATTGGATCATAAATATTAAAATGAGATGATCAATCGATCAATTTTTATTTAATGTTGTGAGACACTTCACTATTCCCAGGTAATAAATAGATTTGGTCTAAACCCACTGAAAATGAAAAACACCTTTGTCCTCATCCTTATCAGCTCCGTATTAATTTTTTCTGGCTGCCGCCAAACAGGTAAAACTCAAAATGAATCTCTCCTTGAGCAAAATATGGATCTCGCAGTGAGTCATTATAAAAACATGATGCAAACACTCCCTGAAGGCAGGTTTCCAAGATCTTACGAAAATGATGAGTTTACCACGAGCAACTCAGGATGGTGGTGTAGTGGGTTTTACCCTGGCACATTGCTTTACTTGCATGAAACCACAAAAGATGAAGCATTGCTTCAAGAGGCCTACAGGATGCTCGAATTGTTAGAGAAAGAGCAGTACAATACCTCCACTCATGATTTAGGGTTTATGATGTTTTGTAGCTTTGGAAATGCAAATAGAGTAGCTCCTAAGCCAGCATTTAATGAAATCCTGGTCAACAGTGCCAAATCACTTTCAACCAGGTATTCAGAAGAAGTTGGATGCATCCGATCATGGGATTCTGACTCCACTGATTTTCTGGTAATCATCGACAACATGATGAACCTTGACTTGTTGTTTTGGGCCACTGCTTATACAGGTGATAGCACATATTATGACATTGCAGTAACCCATGCCAATACTACTATAGCCAATCACTTCAGAGCAGATAATAGTAGCTATCACGTCCTTAATTACGATCCCAAATCAGGAGAAGTACAAGAGAAAAAAACAGCACAAGGCCTGAATGATGAATCTGCATGGGCACGTGGACAATCGTGGGGACTGTATGGATTTACCGCTACTTATACCGCTACCAAAGATGAACGTTATCTTGATCAGGCCATAAAAATTGCCGACTTCATACTGAATCACCCGAACCTTCCAGAGGATTTTATCCCGGTTTGGGATTACAATGCCGACTCATCTGCCCCAAGAGATGCTTCAGCAGCGGCTATTATGGCCAGCGGACTCATTGACCTACATGCATATGCACCTGAGAAAGGGTATCTTGTGGCTGCCAAGAAGATGATCGGGTCACTAAGTGAAAATTATACGGCGAATCTTGGTACCAACGGAAATTTCATCATTGAACACTGTGTGGGTCACTTGCCAGCAAATAGTGAGGTAAATGTACCGCTAACTTATGCAGACTACTACTTCATAGAAGCACTTCTCAAACTTGATGGCAAACTGACTTCTAAAGAATAAACCTGTAGGTGTATTTGATCAGGAATATATTCGTTCCCTGGGCTTGACCAAGATCACTGGTCAAATCCCTGAAACTGTTATCACGTGAATTATGTGAGTCTGAAGAGCTTGATGTCCATACTACAAACAAGGTAGAACCTGGTACATATTCCCAGCGAACCACAAAGTTGGATCGGAACTGCATAAAGTTGAAGTTTGGATCATCTAGATTGTAATCCACTTGTCCATCAGAATTATGATCAATCATATAGGTGTTTGACTCTGCTGAGTGACTAATCTGATTAGGTCTATAGGAGATGTAGCGTTCACCATATTCACTTGCACCCGGAGACACCACTCGTTTAAACTGATCATACACCCCACGAGAAATAAATGGCTGCCCCCAATACTCGACAGAAAGATTCGGGGTAACAATATAGTTTACTCTTAAAGAAGCGCTATAGGTCACCTGATCTATTCGAGCAAGCACGTACTCTTTGCTTTCACCTTCACTATAGGTATCTACATATTGTAGTGCATTGCTGTTGTGATTTACACTTGGTGCAACAGAAATATTGAGCGCATCTGTAGGTTGGTATCTCATCCACAGAGACACACCCTGACCTGTGTAATAATCTTGGTTACCATACAGAATCCATGGGTTGAGTTCAAACGTCAGTTTCTTCTGATAATTACTTCCCAGATATGCCCAAAATTCCTGCTGCCCCGGGTACCGGATTGCAGGACCACCGCGTAAGTCTGCGTTTGACACACTCTCCCCTGATAATGTAGTCCCCATACCAGCAGACCACAAATTCTTGAACTGGGCGTGCATATTGGTATTGAAGGCATTGTACAAGTTCACGCCATCAAAATCATAGGTCAGATATTCATTGACATTAAAACTCACTCTTCTGAAGATACTAAATGGCTTTAAAATCCTGTACTGCGCCCATGCCCACTGTGACAAGTAATCAGACTGCACCAGAAAGCCAATATCGTTTAATTCAAACTCAGGTGATCTCATAGTAGCGCCTGTCTGGAATATCAGGTTGCCATTTCTTTTCCCAAAGGATGCGCTGGCTGATGTCCCGGTCAAAGAAGTCCGTGTAGAATCAATTTCACTTCTTTTGTTGTCAGGTCTTTGGAAGTAACGCTCTGAGGATGTTTGGGTGTTGTAAATTGATTTTGTGCTTCCATTTACGTTGCTAAACACCCCGTTCAAAGTGATGTAGTAGTTTCTATCGTTAAAGTTTTGGGTGAAATCAATTCCGCCGCTGTAGGCATTTTCATGTAGGTAGTCAAAATATTCCTCGTCAAGCACTCTATTTGTGGCGGTTATCATTCCCCCAATAAGCGCATTTCCCTGATTGATGTCTTGCTGTACACGCCCTACCACATAATTGGTCAGAGGCTCTACGGCTACTTTTCTCCTATTGCCCAAGTTATCCTGAACTTCCACTTTTTCCTTATTGGTCACAGATTCTAAAATACCCCATGAAAAACCATCCTTATTCTTTCCTGTAATCTTTGCAGCACCAAGTATTCTCGAGTTATTGATCTTATCTACAAAAGCAATATCATCACCACCAGGATAATACGATGGCCTGCTGCCGATCCTCCTGGAATAAAATAAGTTATCGTTGTTGAACGGCCCACCGGCTTGTGAATCTGTCAGACCAAAATCTAGAATGTTTTGACCTTCCAAAAAGAATGGTCTTCTCTCCTGAAAGAAAAGCTGAAACGCCGAGAGGTTCACCCTGGATGGATCTGCTTCCACTTGACCAAAGTCTGGATTGATAGTAAGATCCAAGGTAATATCACTCGTGAGCCCTATTTTGGCATCTACCCCAACGTCCAGATCACTATCCTGACCGGTAGCATAAGGATTACCTTCCTCATCTGGAGACCGCTCCATTTTAGCCAATAAATAGGGCTGGATTTCAAGTTGCTTTTGAGGTTTGATGCCTTTAATTCCGTGCAGTTCTCCAAACAAATGAACCCACCCAGGAGAATCCTGTGCAATTGGCTGCCAGTATGATCTTTCCTGCTTTCTGAAAAGCATCCGCATCACCTGCACTCCCCACACATGAGATTCTTTATCCGCAAACCTTAATTGTGATAGCGGGATTTTAAACTCAGCAACCCAGCCCTGATCATCAACACTTGTCTTTAAGTACCATATTGGATCCCATGTGGCATCCCAGTTTTGACCATTGTTGGAAATGTATTCCTCACCTTTTACACCCGAGGCAGAGGCAGAGAAACTGAATGCTGTACGCTTATCGTTGTAACTATCAATGTTGATTTCTACAAAATCACCTTCAAAACCGTCTCTACGGGACATTCGTTGAACCACTTTGGCAGGTTCAGTATCATAGGCCCTAATTCCTATATAGAGGTACTTGGCATCATACAAAATTTTGAATGCTGTTTCCTGGCTCGGTTCAGCACCATCTTCTGGTTGCCGCTGGATAAAATCTCCAGCCCACTCTACCTGATCCCATGCATCATCATCAAGATTGCCATCTATTATCGGCACAGAATTATCGATGAAAGACGTTTCGTAAGTTCTTCTTGGGCTTTGCTCTTGAGCATAAAGACCGAAGCAAATACTAATCAGGGTGATTGGTAAAAGGGTAAATCTCATTTAGTTAGGTCAGTAGCTCTATGAGCACAGGTTAATACTAAAAAGACATACCTCTCCGCATCCCAGAGGTTACATAATATACATCAATCGGTCAATTCTAATGACTGATGGTACATTAAAAACTGATGGATCCTATTTTATGACTCAATTACCCTGTGTACATCAGGGACAAGAAAATCAAAACCAATAAAGTCAAGGTGTATAATTTGATAATATCGAATTTGTTTAGGGTCTCTTCTGAAGACTCCTTTACACTAGTTACTTCATTTTTGATCATATCTTGGCGTAGGTATGTTTAAAATGTTTGACACAAGCTCCGTGCCAATAGTTGCAATGGTTATTAAAAATTATATCTGAGGCCTGTCATCAACCCAAACCCAGAAGGATTGGTTTTGAAAGAAGAGTTATCCTTGGTAAGTGAATTGATTGACTGGCGGTAATTCGGTTCTATAATTATGTCAAAATCCTTCATGAATTGATAGCCCATTTCTACACCGGCCAACCCACTGAAACTCAAATCCCTATATGGAGATGTACTCCCGGGCCCTATGGTGAGATCAGCAACATTATCATCATTGGACGTTAATTTATTGCCCATGTATATGTTGGCAATCAATCCAGCATTGACCTCCAGTTTGAATTTGTTGTTCAAAATCAAATATCCAGCTTTGAGTGGCACTGAGGTAAATTCAAACTGATTGTTCATGTTTACATCTCTATAATCGTACTCAACCACTGTTTCATTATTCAATGCACTTTCAAATGCCGGAATATTTTTTCCCTGAACAGTGGCAGGAATAACTTCCTGAAAGGTAGTAGTCTCTACGACCATGTTAGTTTTCGTTATTGCCTCTGCACGTGCGTACTGCACACCACTCTCCAGAGTCCATCTGTTACCCAACTTTACTCCAAAGTTCAACCCCAGGGAAATACTTTCTCCAGAAGCCATATCCTCTCTCATATTAGGCGCAATGGTATTTGAAGCCTCATCCCTTACTGCGCTGTAAGCGGTTGGACTAAAAGCCAAGTTATCGCTCAACGAATTAGTAGCTCCACCTTGATAGTTTGGGTTAAAACTATTTGAACCAACGCCTAAGCCCGCGTAATATTTGGAGCTTTCAGCTTTCTTACGCTGTTTTTTAAAGTTGTAAACCGGTAAATAGTAGAGGTACTTATCCTGATGAGTGGTAATAATTTCATTTGTAGGCCTAAGACTATTCACTTCATGCATTACTATTTGTGAAGTAAAGAATGATTCAGTGGATTCTATTGTCTCCTCTTCAGATTTTGAGGCCAACCCAAATGAATCACCAATAGTTGATAAAAAGTTACTTACTCCAGACAACTCCTTACTTTTAACCTCTAACGGAATCATCAATTTTACGGTATTCTCTATCACTGGCCCTTCTTCCATAGAATTATCCGAATAACTAACATACTGAATATTATCCTTGAATGAATAGTACTGCAACATGACGATGGAAGCGGCCATTAGTAAAACCACTGCAGCTACCCATCGGTAATAAACAACTTTAGATTTGTATGAAGACAAATCAGAATAAGTGAGTTCGCGATCTATCTCAGACCAAACCTGCTTCGGCGCTTCCTCTTCAAATTGATCGAAAGCATCACGCCATTGATTTTCAAACTGTTCCTCAGAATTCTCCCGCCCTGTCATAATCAATATTGTTATTCTCTAATATCCACCTCTGTAGTAAGCTCTTTGCCCGTGCATACTGAGACTTACTGGTACCTTCGCTAATATTTAACTGCTCGGCTATTTCATGATGCTTATAACCCTCAATTGCATAAAGGTTAAAAATCACCTGACACCCCGTTGGCAACCGACGTATCATTTCCAACAGTTCTTTGTAACTAAAATTGGAAATGGTAAGATCCGGACCATATTGGTTTTTTAAATCACCAACATCCACCATCGGGTATAGATAAAGCTTGCTTCTCTGATGATTTAGTGCCGTATTGATAACTATCCGCTTAATCCAATAAACCAAAGAAGAGTCCTGTCTGAAGGCTTTTATGTTTTTAAAAACTTTCAGAAATGCTTCTTGCAGTATATCTTCCGCCTCTTGTTGCATTTTGGAATACCGTAAGGCAATAGGATACATGCGTGAACTGTATTTGGCATACAATTCCTCCTGTGCTTTGCGTTTACCTTTTATGCAATCGTGGATTAGTTCCTCGTCACTGAATTCCATTCAGGTTTAGTTTAATCTTTAGACTCCAATACCAAATAAATAGTTGGAACAGCATCTTAACAAATTTATGAAATATCTCATACTCATTACGATCATAGGCCTAATCACAAGTTGTGTGCCAGTTTCACAACAAACACACAGCTCAGCACCAATCAATAAATCTTTCTCTACGAATGATCGAAACTATGAATCCTCGATAGGAATGGTACAACTCTTCCCTACCTCCACTACTGCCAACTTCAACAACCTGGAATACCCGGTAATTGCGCTTAATGATCGGTCTGGAGTGACTTTAGAGTTTGATTTGCTTCAGAAAAATGCAGACTATGTGAATGTAAGGTTCATCCATTGCAATTCAGATTGGACGAGATCCAATCTTAACGATATTCAGTTTCTCAAAGAATACAATGAATTTCCGGTAAACCAATACAACTTCTCAGCCAATACCCGGATTCCTTATGTAAACTATTCAGTACAGCTTCCTACACCAACCAAATCAGGGAACTACGTCATCATGGCCTATCGGGATAGCGACAAAAATGACCTGCTCTTGAGCCGAAGATTACTTGTGTTTGATCAACGGGCAAGTGTAGATCCACAAATCCGGGCCAGCACCATGGTCTCAAAGCGTGACAATTTCCAACAAATTGAGTTTGGTGTGCGATATGAAGGTTTGCCAGACCTTAATCCACTTAAAGACATCAAAGTATCTATCCTGCAAAATCATAACTGGACTACCGCAGTGACTGGTTTACAACCAACACTTATGCGCCAAGATGAAAAGTTTTTAGAATACGAGCATTTCAATGGGGAAAACAATTTTGCGGGATGGAAGGAGTTCAGGTTTTTTGACCTTAGGTCTATTGATTTTAGAGGGATGAGCGTTTCCAGTGTACTTAAGCAAGAAGACAAGGTAGTGGCCAACTTAGGATTGGACAAATCCAGGAAAGAGCTTGCCTATTCTCAAATTAATGAGGACATCAATGGCAATTACTATCTTCAAAACCGCGATCCAAATGATACGGAATATGAAAGCGAGTATGTACAGGTTAATTTTGACTTGATGACTGAAGAAGTGCCCGGTGATGTCTATATCACGGGAATGTTCAACAACTGGAACTTCACCAATGAAAACAAAATGGTTTACAATGCCACTTCACAGAGCTATCAGGGAAGTATCTGGTTGAAACAAGGATATTATAACTATCAGTATTGGGTTAAATCTGATAATGTTCCTGAATACGAACTTGAGGGCAGTCATTACCAGACATTCAACGATTACGAAATCCTGGTTTACTACCGCAATCCATTTAACAATTTTGATGAGTTAATCGGTTATCGGTTAGTGTCAAGTAGAAATTAACTCTTCATTAGAACGGATGGTAACTGTACGTTCCACAGGATTGGAGTTAGCCAGGTCAAGCATCCCAAAGCCTTTATAACATTCGGCCCCTAAACCACAGGTGAAAATGAATTCCTGGATTTCCCTAGCTGCATAGAGTGTAAATGGAAAAGTATACCCCCTGGCTTCCATTTTAGCCTCGCCATCATATAACGGGTAAATCCTGGCAAATTTCTTGTTCGCGGACCTGATTTTCTGAAGGTAATGTTCATCAGGCACAAGTTGGAATTTTTGTGCATCCGGAATAGCCTCCACATCAATTCCATAAACACTCATCCTGGTGATGGTTGATTCATATAACAAATCGGAAAAAGCATCCAGACTTGGATCAACGAACTGCTTCGACTCTTCCGCACCTTGATCTGGAGGAATGATAATCAGAGGTGAAATACAAACGTATTTGGTTCCTCTTTCCAAATTTACAGCGAGTTCTTCTTCCGCGGTATCAGGAGACATTTTCAATTCTCCTATGGTGAGTTCTTTTTCTTCAAAGACAAGGTTTACCAAATGACCAATAAAATCTGCACTTGCAGATGATATCACTATGGTGACTTTGCGTGAATTGTAGTGCAAGCCACTTCTGCTTAATCTTGTTTGACCCTTTAATCCAGAGAAGCTATAAAACGCATAATCCCTGAACCGTGTATTGACATCAGCCAAAAGTAGATTTTTAAAAACACCAGAAATTAAAAACTGATGATGAAAAGGTACCAGTCCTCCCCGATTGTGTACATTGAATGTGATCCTTACTCTCAAAGCGCAGCCAGTATTATATTATAACTACGAGAAAAACAGGATGTTAAGATTTTTTGTTCATAATATTTTTATGATCATTAAACATTAAATCTGAAATGCATAATATCACCGTCATGAACGACATACTCTTTTCCTTCGATAGATAACTTACCGGCTTCCTTACAGGCTTGTTCAGAACCAAACTGCTTATAGTCGTCCATCTTGATCACTTCAGCCTTAATGAACCCACGTTCAAAATCTGTATGAATCACTCCTGCTGCCTGAGGAGCCTTCCAGCCCCTTTTAATTGTCCAGGCTCTCACCTCTTGCACGCCAGCCGTAAAATAGGTAATCAAATCCAGCAAGGAATACGCTGCTTTAATCAAACGATTCAAACCGGATTCTGTCAACCCGTACTCGTCCAAAAACATTGCCTTATCATCCTCATCATCAAACTCAGCAATCTGAGCTTCAAGTGCGGCAGATACTTTTACAACCAGTGCATTCTCTGCCTTAACTGACTCTTCAAATTTTGCACTATGCTCATTCCCCGAGTTTACATTTTCTTCCTCCACATTGGCCACATAGATAATTGGCTTATCGGTCAGCAGTTGGAGTTCCTTCACAATGTACCGGTCTTCTTTATCTACCTCAAGTGCCCGGGCATTTGCACCGGATTCTATATGCTTCTTAAATTGCATCAGTATGTCCAATTCCTTTCTGGCTTTGGCATCTCCACTTTTGGCAATTTTCTCTACACGCTGGATTCTCTTATCGATTGACTCCAGGTCTTTGAGCTGCAGCTCTGTATCGATTACTTCTTTATCGTCTATCGGATCAACTCTTCCTTCTACATGGACAATATTGTCATTCTCAAAACATCTCACTACATGGATGATCGCGTCTACTTCCCTGATATTTGCCAGAAACTGATTGCCCAAGCCCTCTCCTTTGCTAGCTCCTTTCACCAGACCGGCAATGTCTACGAACTCTATCACTGTTGGTACTACCTTTTCCGGGTGCACCAGGTCTTTGAGTGTAGTCAATCGTTCATCAGGCACCGTAATCACTCCTACATTTGGCTCTATAGTACAAAACGGAAAATTGGCCGCTTCTGCTTTTGCATTTGAAAGTGCATTGAATAAAGTGGATTTTCCAACGTTAGGAAGCCCTACAATTCCACATCTTAACCCCATAACCTAGCTCTTGCTTTTAAATACTCTATACTGATTAAATCCGGCGTAAATTTCTGTGGATGAGACTCTTAACACAGTGTAAACCGGGATCGCAGCGATCATGCCAGGGATGCCGGCTATCGTTGCGCCCACAAAAATAATGACAAATATTTCTAAAGGGTGAGCTTTGACACTTTTCGAGAAAATAAGTGGTTGAAGAACAATATTGTCAGTGGCCTGAACGACGGCAAAAACAGAGAATACTTTTACAATCAGGATAATAGTGGCGTTGCTCAATGTAAGATCACCAGAGGTACTCACCGCAACGAGAATTCCGAAAATACCCCCGAGCAATGGCCCTAAATAAGGAATGAGATTAGCCACCGCAGCAAATACCGCAATAGTCACTGCATAGTTTACGCCCAAAACAGATAAGCCAACAGAGGCTATAGAAAAAATCGAAAACATCTGAAACAGGATCCCCAGAAGAAAGTTGGAAAGCAAACGCTCAATCTTATAGAGCGCTGAGATGAATACTTCAAAATATTTATTGGGGACAATGGCGATAATCTGTCTTCTAATAATTCCCTTCTCATAAAGAAGAAAGAAGGTAATAAATGTGACTGCCAATACACCAACAAAAAAGTTGCCCGTGAATGACAAGAGCTGATTGATAATGTCCGTGAAATTAAGTGTCTGGATGAAATCAATAATTCCTGTTCTAGTAGACTCTACAATAAACCCCTCTGTCTTCTCTGTAAGATGACTCGAAATGAGGAAGTCCTCTACCCACCGGAGTGGCTCCACAAGAGAATCGAATACCACATTGAACTTTAGTGAATTGAGTACCTCGATTTGATCATAGATCAATGGCACAAACAGCAGCACAAACAGCGATAGAACTGCCACTACCACAGCATATGAGCCAATAATGGCAATGAAACGAGGGATTTTTCCTCCGAATAGTTCTATTCGGTTGATCTGGTTGGTAAGTGGACGTAAAACAGTGGCCAGTACAAGAGAAATGGTGAGGTAAACAAATATGTTGGAGAAATACCAAACCGCAAGTCCAAGAAGGACAACCAAAGCTCCAAGCGCCAGAAGTGTTCTGTTCATTTCATAAAAATAAAAAAGCTCTCAGGTATCCCGAGAGCTTTATGAATATTTTTGTTGGGATGTTAAATTAATCCCATTTCAAATCTGAATCATCTTCCGAAACCACATTCGCAGTTTCTTGTTCTTCATCATCTGTATTGTCGAATTGAGTGAAGTCTACATCAGGAAGCAGTTCGTTTTTCACATGATTGACAGTCTCATTCAATGCCTCCACAAACTTGTTGAAGTCTTCTTTGTAGAGAAATATTTTGTGTTTCTCATAAAAGAAACCATCATCTTTGAACCTTCTTTTACTTTCTGTGATTGTTAAGTAATAATCATTAGATCTGGTTGACTTAACATCAAAAAAGTAAGTCCTCTTTCCTGCTCTTACTCTTTCTGAATAAATCTCGTCTCTCCCTTTATCCTTATTCTCTTCCACAATTCTAAATTTTGTTTGTTTAAAAAAGTTTTAACTATCAGCTTTATTCAAATTGCAGTTAAATATAGCATTTTAAAATTGACAAATGCAAACGACAATTTTCAAGTTGACAGTTAAAAATACCTTACTTTGGTGTGAATTTAGTGACAAACCCAAGCGTTAAGAAGCTTTATGGATATTCGATTAGCAGACATTAAGCAATTTGAAAACCTCGATTTACTAGCCAAACAGTTAGTAGAAGGGTTTATCACGGGATTGCATAAATCTCCCTACCATGGGTTTTCGGTTGAGTTTGCCGAACACAAGCTTTACAACTTTGGCGAAAGCACAAGACACGTTGACTGGAAAGTTTATGCCAGAACTGACAGGTTGTATACCAAGCAGTTTGAAGAAGAAACCAACTTACGTGCACATATTCTTTTGGATATATCCAATTCGATGCATTATCCCAAACCGGGAAATGATAAGTTAAAGTTTTCAGTACTCTGTGCTGCTGCCCTTTCCTATCTGTTGACTTCTCAGAGAGATGCTGTGGGGCTCACTACTTTTTCTGATGAAATTGTGTACCAAAGCCCATTGAAATCCACAAGGACCCATCTTAACCAGCTGTTAACTCATCTACGTGGTTTACTGGATGTAGACGGTGAATCAGCAACCAATGTGGCACATGTTCTCCACCAGATTGCACAGAAAATTCATAAAAGATCACTTGTGATCATCTTCAGCGATATGTTTCAACGGTCCAATGATCTGGATGAAATTTTCGGAGCACTTCAGCACCTCAAACACAACAAACATGAAGTCCTTATATTCCATGTGACAGATCATGCCACCGAGTTGGAATTTGAATTCGATGATCGACCACACCGCTTTGTTGATCTGGAAACCAATGAGATGGTAAAGCTTAACCCGCGTGACATCAAAGATGCTTATAAAGCTCATATGAACAAGCTTTATCATGACCTGAAGATCCGCTGTGGAACTTACAAGATTGACATGATTGAAGCCAATATCTCGGATTCTTTCGAGAAAATATTAGGTGCATACCTGATCAAGCGAAAAAGAATGCGTTGACCTACACCATCTCCAGAAACAAAGCCGGACTCATGATTGAAAGTCCACTGTATTTATAATCCTTGTGTCTTCTGGTGATCAGGATTTTCACATTATTTCCTTCCACACAGAAATTCAGCAATCCATCTTCCAGGTTACTGAAACTTGATTTTAAGGCATTCAATACTGCTTTAGAATCAAGTGCACCCACCTCTACCAGCTCAGCCAACAACCGGAGTTTTTCCACAACCTTTTCATGACTTGCAAACTGCCTCAACACATGATAGAGATTGCTAAAGGTCTGGGGAGAAGCTAGCAGCTTTACTTCCTTTCTTTCAGCCATTGAAAAAATTTGCGCCACTTCTTTGGCTTGCGGTTCTCGATTGGTCAAAAATTCAAGAATTACATCCGGGTCAATAAATGCTCTAATCATCAGCTTTACGGTACTTTTTGGTGATAGAATCACTTAAACTGACCGGCTCATCTACTTTGAATGCACCCTGCAACTTATTGGTCACAGGGGTACTCTTTTTGTCGCTTTCTATATGCTCGGAAGTAATCCCTATCAGGTAAGACTCTATCAGGCCAGAAAGACTTCTTCCGTTTTCCCTCGCATACTTTTTTGCCTTTTTCACCACTTCCTCGTCCATGGACAGGGTCAGTTTTGTATTCATACGTACAATTTTATAAATAATTATACGTAAAAACAAGAAAGACAAAAACTCATCATGGATGCTAAGACTAAAGCACAGAAACAAAAAAAGCGAGCCTGAGCTCGCTTTTTCTATTTTCTGGTAGTGCAGTTATTTATACGTGCAACCACTCTTTTTTAGCTTCGAGCTCTTCTTGAGTTTCCTCATAATCTGGATCCGGCACACAACAATCCACCGGACAGACAGCAGCGCACTGAGGTTCTTCATGAAAACCTGTACATTCGGTACACTTTCCTGAAACGATGTAATAAAATTCATCTGAAACAGGCTCCTGAGATTCTGCGCCATCAATCACTGACCCATCTTCCATTTCAACCTCTTTCAGATCCGTGCCGTCAGACCATTTCCACTCCTCACCACCTTCGTAGATGGCTGTGTTTGGGCATTCCGGCTCGCATGCACCGCAGTTGATGCATTCATCTGTGATCATTATTGCCATTATGTATACTATTTATGTGTACAACAACAGTGAACAAAATTATCTACAATAAGTTTGCAGGCAAACATTATTCTAACAATTAATGACACTTAGCCAAAGAATTGATGCTTTTTCAGCATTAGGGAAGAAAATAACGAATATTTCATCGGAAGAGCGGTCGGAATTGGCATATCGTGCCCAGTCAGGGAACCAATGGTTCACAGAGGATAATGTTAACCGATCGCTTGAAGGAATTGCTTTCATGCTTCAACCGGAAAAACTCACCAAATGGCTCAAAGCTTATGAGTGCAATCCTGATGTCCCGAAAATGGTTGGTGTAATAATGGCTGGAAACATTCCTCTGGTGGGCTTTCATGATTTAATGTGTGTTTTGCTTAGCGGCCATTTTGCAGTAATCAAACCTAGCTCGCAAGATGATTTCCTTACCAGGACAATTATTGCCTGGCTGCTTGAAATCGAACCCAAATTCAAAAAAGACCTGGAAATACGTGACCGCCTCAATAATGTGGATGCGCTAATCGCCACCGGCAGTGACAATACAGCACGATATTTTGAATACTATTTTAAAGATCACCCAAAAATCATTCGTAAAAACCGAACCTCTGTAGGTGTACTGGACGGCGGAGAATCAACCGAAGAACTCCATGCGCTGGGACGGGACCTGTTCTGGTATTTTGGATTGGGATGCAGGAATATATCCAAACTGCTGGTGCCCAAAGACTATGACCCAAAGCATTTCTTTGAATCTATTGAGTCATACAGTGCCATTGGGGATCACTATAAGTATCGCAACAACTATGATTATCACAAATCCATACTCCTTGTGAATGGCACCAAACACCTCGATAATGGATTTCTACTTTGGAAACCAACACAGGACCTGGTTTCACCAATTTCAATACTGCATGTGGAGGAATATGTTGATGAAGATCAACTCAATGCAATCCTGGACAGTTACTCAGAAAAATTACAGTGTGTGGTGGGTAAATTAGGAATACCTTTCGGACAAGCACAGCTACCTGAACCATGGGACTATCCTGATAATGTGGATACAATGCGTTTCCTGGGTGACTTGTGCTAAGCCATCATGTCATATCCTCATTCAACTCATGGCTCTGGTACCACGCGGCAGTCAAAGCCATTTTCCTCCATGTCCTTTTTCCAGTTTCTTGCGTCTTTGGCGGTTTCAAAACACGCCCCCTGGGTGCTGGAGCTACTTGAAGTGGACTTTGAACATTCGTAGCATTTATTACACCCTCCCATGAACAGTCCCATCACAACAAGACCGTAAAACATAATTCTTTTCATTTTTTTAAATTCATACAGTTATAAAAAGATTGAAATATCAAAAATGATCACATTTCGCAACCTCTGAGCGCTAAGCTTGGAATTGCATCGACCAGAAACCAAAAAGCCCCTGAAATTCCTCACAGGGGCTTTTTGACTAATTTTCAGGAATACACTTACCCTAAAGCAATCTGCTTCATGGAGGTCATGGCCTTTCTGAGCCTTGTACCCACCACTTCTATATCATGTTTCCTCAATTTCTCATTGATTTGAATCAAAGTCACATTATCCACCTGCTTGCTGGCAGTTTCATTGTAGTCTTTTCCAATGATGTCTGTATCCACCGATTTCATAAAGTCAGCCAGCAATGGCTTGCACGCATGGTCAAACAAGTAGCAACCATACTCAGCAGTATCGGAGATTACGCGGTTCATTTCAAAGAGCTTCTTTCTCGCTATGGTATTGGCGATCAATGGAGTCTCGTGAAGTGACTCATAGTATGCAGACTCGCCTTTGATGCCAGCTTCTGTCATGGTTTCGTACGCCAGTTCTACTCCTGATCTTACGAAAGCCACCATCAAAAGTCCCTTATCGTAAAACTCCTGCTCGGTGATCTCCTGATCAGCCACAGGTGTTTTTTCAAACTGGGTCTCGCCAGTCAATGCTCTCCAGTTGAGTAGGTTTTTATCATCCTCAGCCCAGTCCTTCATCATGGTAGACGAGAACTCACCCGACATGATGTCATCCTGATGCTTTTGGAAAAGCGGACGCATGATGTCTTTGAGCTGCTCAGACACTTCGTAGCATTTGATTTTTGCTGGATTAGACAGCCTATCCATCATACCAGATACACCGCCATGCTTCAATGACTCAGTGATGACTTCCCATCCATACTGGATGAACTTAGCCGCCCAACCGGCATCCACACCTTTCTCGATCATTTTATTGAAGCTGAGGATAGATCCAGTCTGCAGAAGCCCACAAAGGATAGTCTGCTCGCCCATCAGATCGGACTTTACTTCAGCCACAAAAGATGATTTCAGGCAGCCAGCACGGTGCCCACCAGTAGCCGCAGCGTATGCTTTGGCATAAGCCCAACCTTTACCCTCAGGGTCATTTTCAGGATGCACAGCGATGAGCGTAGGCACTCCAAAACCTCTCTGGTACTCATGTCTTACCTCAGAGCCAGGTGACTTGGGTGCTACCATGATCACGGTGATGTCCTCACGAATGCGCATCCCCTCTTCCACAATATTGAAGCCATGAGAGTACGAGAGTGTGGCTCCTTTTTTCATCAATGGCATTACAGCCTTTACTACGTTGGTGTGCTGCTTATCTGGAGTCAGGTTAATCACCAGGTCTGCAGTAGGGATCAACTCTTCATAGGTACTTACGGTGAACCCAGCTTCGGTCGTGTTGACGAATGAAGCACGCTTTTCATCTATAGCCGCTTGTCTCAGGGCATAGGAAATATCCAGTCCTGAATCCCTCATGTTGAGCCCTTGGTTAAGACCTTGTGCACCGGCACCGACAATAACGATTTTTTTACCTTTCAGTGCTTCCACACCATCGTTGAATTCTGAGCCATCCATGAACTCGCATGTCCCCAGCTGCTTGAGTTGCTCCCTCAGAGGAAGCGTATTGAAGTAATTTCCCATATCTAATTAATTGTATTGATCAATTTGAGTTACAAAGGAGCAAAATCTGTTTCAGAATCTTGTGGTGATAATGAAGGAAGTTTAGGTACTTTTCAACGATTCCTCCCGATAGCTATTTGGAGTTTTGCCAGTATGCTTTTTAAAAAACTTACTAAAATAGGAGGTGTCGGAAAAATTGAGCTGTAAGGAAATCTCAGAAACGGAAAGATCAGAGTGCTTTAGAAGTCGCTTAATTTCAAGTATTTGCTTATCAATTATAAGCTCTTTGGAGGTTTTCCCAGTGAGTTCACGTACCGTGTGGGTCAGATGGTTTTCTGACACATGGAGCAGCTCGGCATATTTTCGGATGCTGAGGTTGAGGTGGTATTTTTCCTCGATAAGTTTCCGCAGGCGTTTCACCATCATATGTCCCTTACCCTTTTCAACGGCCTGCTGATCATATGGGTACAGGCGCTGACAGCTATTGAGAATAAGGTCTAATAGTGAATTGGCGAAAGCCTCGTTTCCACTTTGCTGCATCATGGTACAGCCTTTTCGAAAAAGTGATGAGATAAATGACACATCGCTCTGGTCATTGAGTAAAAGTGGAGGGTTTTCCTGATTGAGGTTGAAGAAAAAGGGGTACTCCAGCAGTTTGTTTTTGTTGCTGCGCTCCAATAAGTAAAACTCGGCAGTGAATAGAAATATATAGCCTGCTATATCACTGCTCAGCTCCAACTTATGGGTCTGTCCGGGACTGAGAAAAAACACGCATGGTGGCCTAATCTCATACTCATTGCTATCAATCACATGGATACCGGAGCCCTGGGTAAGAAAGAGGACTTCAAAGAAATCATGCCGATGCGGATAAAGCACCTCAAAGTGCCGGTTGGCATCAAACACCTCTACCTGAAATGGTAGCGTAGAACCCGGGACAGGTTTGAACTTATCGAGGCTGTAGGTAGGTATTCCTTTATGCAATGGCATGTGTAAAACTAATGATTTCTCAAATCTGATGCCCTATGAACTAACGATCACTATTTTGACTTGATCACCTTTCCGGTAGAGCCCGATTGTGATGGGGCAAGGATGTATTGGTAATCTGGGCTGAGCCCTTTTTCATCTTGATGGCTTACATAAAGTATTGCCGTATTGCTCTCTCTGGCTATTTTATTGATCAGCCCTGTGATGAGCACCACATTGGCATCATCCAGATCGGATGTGGGTTCGTCCAGTATCAGTAGCGGTGGGTGCTTGACCATCGCCCTAATGATGAGGACGAGGCGCTGCCAGCCTGCGGGCAAATGAACAAAAGGCTTATCTCGCTGGTCACTCAGGCCTATTAGCTCCAGCCACTCATTGGTGCGGCGCAGCTGTAGATCTGAAGGACGCACATACAGCCCCACCGAATCAAAGTATCCTGATATGATCATTTCGGCTATGGTCTGATTGCGCCAAAAGTCATGCGCCATATTGGAAGTATAGTATCCGATGTTTTTCTTGATATCCCAAACCGATTCCCCACTTCCTTTCTGATAACCAAAAAGCCGGATGTCCTGTCCGTAAGCTTTATGATTGTCCCCAGTGATCATGGTCAGCAGCGTAGTTTTCCCGGTACCATTCGGCCCTTTGAGTTGCCAAAACTCACCAGCAGCTATCCTCCAGCTGATACCCGAGAGTATGGGTCGCTCGCCATAGCGCACATGCACATCGCGCATCAGAATCAGCTCATCAGTATTACCAGCCGCTTGCTGAAAGGGCTCGGGCAGCTTTCCCTCAAGCCATACTTTGGATACAAGTGCCTCATCTTTCTGATAGGCTGAGAGCGTTTGGTCTTTGTAAACAAGTGCAATAGCCTCTAACGCTATAAAATCCCTGGTGCGACTCACAATATTGATAATGGAAGCTTGCTGAGCTATACCTTTTATTTGCCTGAGCAGTTCGGCTCTACCCGGCTGATCCAAACTATCGAGCGGGTTGTCCAGCAGCAATGCAGATGGCTGCTGATTTATCAAGTGCATCAAAAGGGCTTTTTTGCGCTCACCACTGGACATGGATTGCAGGGTTTGTCCACGTTCATTGCTGATGATATAGAGGTCATGCACTTCTTCCTCACGAAGATATTTTTTGATGGCCATTGGTGAATACAGTGCTATCTGCTCACTCGCCAATTCCCCAAGCAATCGGTGCGAAAGTATGGCTTTGATCAGGTCTTCTTTACCTGCGCCATTTGGTACGAGTATGTTCCAGTGGTTGTGCGCTTTCATGGCTGGCAAATATAAGAGTGATAGTGATACTTAATACCCGCGCCAGATGTGGTTTTAGTACAGTAATTTTTCCAACCCTTTGAATAACTAGCCTTTAGGATTAATCCTACTTAGTCAAGTTATAACCGCAGATACTGAAACAAGTTCAGTATGGCCCTAAGTTGATAAAATGAAGATTAAACCAAGTAACGTCATGCTGAATTCATTTCAGTATCTAAACTTGATTAAGTAGGATTAATCCCAATCAGTCACCGAAAGCATAAACCCTAAGATTGGTGCACACTTATGAGTACATGCCGGATAGTAGTCTTTATGTTTCCAATAACCGGACTTGGGTGAAGCCCCCCACCAGAACTCTGCAATGGCCAGGGGTTTCATGTGGTGGATAAATGCATACTGAAGCAATTTTGGAGCAGCGCATTCACCTGCCCCACCCGGAGGGTTGGCGTGATGGGTATTCCTGAATATTTCCCGTAATCCTCGCTCCTCCCCTGATTGATTGAGGAACTTATAATGGTCATAAATTCTTCCCTGGAGGGAATTGGAATGATTCCGACGATGTTGCTTCAGTTCCTCGATTTCCTGTTGGTGTGGTGGCCCCTCATGATCCTCCTCCAGTTGTTTAATCTCCTGATTGATTCGGGTAAGCTCTTCCATACCATTATTCAAAAAACTACCTACCTCTAAGCCATCAAATACAGGCGGTACAAACCCTTCGTAGTGATTTTTACCTCCCATCTTACCAGAAAAAGCAGACAAAAACCCGAGTCGATCATTCGCATCCTTCACGACCAACACGCCAAACATTTTGCCAATGATGGTTCCTTCTTTTCCTTCGATCAGTCCAAAATTATGCTCCCAGGTTTGAGATTCAAGGTATCTCTGAACCTGCTCACTTGCCAGGACACAAAGTGGATGGGGTTCATAGTCAAACGGGTCATTCATCTGCTCTGGCAGCGCTATATGCCCAATGGACTTCTCGAAATGAATAAAGAATCGGTCTGGCTCTGACATATGAATGGATTATATAAAAAAGGCTGTTTACCACGAGATAAACAGCCTTCGGATATATTTCTAAATACGATTAAGCCTTGTTCATTTCCTTGATCAGGTTCAGTGCCGAACCAGCTTTGAACCAGCCAATCTGGCCCGCATTATAAGTATGGTTCGTAACGATAGTATCTTTAGAACCATCAGCATGCACAAACTCCAAGTTCAAAGGCTTACCAGGTGCAAACTCTGTTAAGTCAAGGAAATTGATTGTGTCAGCTTCCTGAATTTTATCATAGTCAGCCTCGTTGGCAAATGTCAATGCCAACATGCCTTGTTTCTTAAGATTGGTTTCATGAATACGCGCAAACGATTTTACCAATACGGCAGTCACACCTAAATGACGCGGCTGCATGGCTGCATGCTCCCGTGAAGAGCCCTCACCATAGTTGTGATCACCTACCACGATAGTTGGCACTCCAGCAGCTTTATAACCTCTTTGCGTATCAGGCACAGAACCGAACTCACCAGTGACCTGACTTTTTACCTTATCAGTTTCACCATTGTAAGCATTTACTGCTCCTGTCAAGGTGTTATTGGCAATATTGTCAAGGTGACCTCTGTACCTCAACCATGGCCCAGCCATAGAGATGTGGTCAGTCGTACATTTTCCTTGTGCCTTGATCAGCAATTTGGCACCGGTGATGTTTTTACCATCCCATGGAGCAAATGGATCCAGCAATTGAAGCCTTTTCGAATCAGGAGCAACTTTCACCACTACTCCAGAGCCATCTTCAGCCGGGTTGATATAACCTGCATCCTCTACCGCAAAGCCTTTTTCCGGCAACTCCCAACCTGTAGGAGGATCAAGCTTTACCTGCTCTCCTTTATCATTTGTTAAGGTGTCAGTCATTGGGTTAAACCCAAGGTTACCTGATATGGCAATTGCTGCCACCATTTCTGGAGAAGTCACAAAAGCATGTGTATTTGGATTGCCGTCGGCTCTCTTTGCAAAGTTTCTGTTGAAAGAGTGTACGATCGTATTCTTTTCTTTCTTATCCGCGCCAGCTCTATCCCACTGACCAATACATGGACCACAGGCATTGGTAAACACCTTAGTACCGAGCTTTTCGAAGGTGTTGATAAAGCCGTCTCTTTCTATAGTAAATCTTACTTGCTCTGAACCTGGATTAATACCAAATTCAGCAGCAGGTTTAAGTCCTTTGGCCAGTGCCTGTGCAGCAATGGACGCCGCCCGGGAAATATCTTCATAAGACGAGTTGGTACAAGATCCAATCAAGCCCCACTCAACTTTAGTTGGCCAATCGTTTTCCTTTGCTTTAGCAGCCATTTCCGAAATTGGGGTTGCCAAATCTGGTGTAAATGGACCATTTACATGTGG
This sequence comes from Marinoscillum sp., assembly GCA_040218045.1. Taxonomy (GTDB): domain Bacteria; phylum Bacteroidota; class Bacteroidia; order Cytophagales; family Cyclobacteriaceae; genus Marinoscillum. The sequence continues at coordinate 34,414 of JAVJQA010000042.1, read as the reverse complement.
CTCCAATTCAGAAAGGTTAATCTCGATCACCTGGTCAAAATACTTTTCCGGACTGGCATAAACTTCCGCATCGCCTGTTAAGTGTTCCTTCACACCGTTGGCCAAATCAGCCACTTCATCCCTACCTGTAGCTCTCAGGTAGCGCTCCATTGACTCATCATACCCGAATGTAGAAGTAGTAGCACCGATCTCAGCACCCATGTTGCAGATCGTGCCTTTACCTGTACAGGACATGCTTTGAGCACCATCGCCAAAGTATTCCACAATGGCTCCTGTGCCACCTTTTACAGTCAGGATACCTGCCACTTTAAGGATTACATCTTTAGGTGCAGCCCATCCACTAAGTTTACCAGTAAGTTTTACTCCTATGAGCTTAGGGAACTTTAGCTCCCACGGCATTCCGGCCATTACATCTACGGCATCAGCTCCACCAACACCTACAGCTACCATACCAAGGCCACCAGCATTAACTGTATGTGAATCTGTACCGATCATCATTCCGCCAGGGAAGGCATAGTTTTCCAGTACCACCTGATGAATAATCCCCGCTCCGGGTTTCCAGAAACCAATGCCATATTTGTCAGAAACAGACTCCAGGAAGTTGAATACTTCGTTTGATGAATTCAGCGCACTTTGTAAATCTGCTGCCGCGCCAATTTTAGCCTGAATCAGGTGATCACAGTGAACAGTGGTAGGTACCGCAACTTTTTGCTTGCCTGCTTGCATAAACTGAAGCAAAGCCATCTGGGCCGTGGCATCCTGACAAGCGATCCTATCGGGAGCAAAATCGACGTAAGACTCTCCTCTTTTATAAACTTCATTGGGCTCACCTTCATGGAGGTGACTGTACAATATCTTTTCAGCAAGTGTGAGTGGTTTCCCGGTGAGCTCTTTTGCTTTATTTACTCTTTGGCCTATAGTTTCATAGACCCTTTTGATCATATCAATATCAAACGCCATTTCGATAGATTTTTCTTTAAAATAGGATAGACGCCAAAGTTATCTAAATCTTAAAAATGTTCACTATAAAGGTGAGAATCAATTGCTCCCAGACTTCAGAAATCAAGAAAATAAATAACAGAACCATACTTGGTTGGTTAAGTAAATAAGGATTTACAGATAGATTAAACCATTCAAAATACACCAATGATATGCCACAGGATTTTTTTGGTATAGAAAAGGAACTTACCACTCCACTGGGAAAGCATAAATATTTTTCGCTGGCACAACTTGCCACTAAGAGACCGGAGATTAATGCACTCCCTTATGCGATTCGCATTCTTTTAGAAAATGCCATCAGAAACTATGACGATTTTGCCGTAACCGAGGAGCATCTCAACTCACTGATTAACTGGAAGCAAACAGCCGGTGAGAAAGATATCCCATATACTCCGGCAAGAGTGCTCATGCAGGATTTTACTGGCGTTCCTGCAGTTGTCGATATTGCTTCCATCCGATCAGAGGTAGCCAGAAAAGAAAAGGACACCGGTAAAACAAACCCTGTAGTACCGGCCGATATGGTGATAGATCACTCTGTAATGGTGGATTTTTTTGGCACAAAGGATTCCTATCGCAAAAACGTGGATGCAGAGTATCACCGAAACTCTGAGCGCTACAAGTTGCTCAAGTGGGCACAAAAAGCCTTTGCCAACTTCGGTGTGGTGCCACCTGGCATGGGGATATGCCACCAGGTCAATCTGGAATACCTGGCCAAAGGAGTGATGGAACGTGACGGCTACCTTTTCCCTGACACACTGGTTGGGACAGATTCTCACACGCCCATGGTCAACGGAATAGGTGTATTGGGTTGGGGAGTGGGCGGAATAGAAGCAGAAGCTGCTATGCTGGGGCAACCAATCTATATGATCCTACCACAAGTAATAGGGTTGAAATTAACCGGACAAATGCCAGAAGGAGCTACTTCTACCGATTTGGTGTTGACCGTAACCAGGCTACTACGGGATTATGGTGTGGTGGGTAAAATCGTAGAAATCTATGGCCCGGGACTGGAGCATCTTACGGTACCTGACAGAGCGACCATCAGCAATATGTCACCAGAATTTGGGTGTACGGATACCCACTGGCCTATTGATGACCAGACATTGGCTTACATGCTAAAAACAAATAGATCTAAAGAGCATGTGGAAATGGTCAAAGCTTATGCCCAGGAAAATATGCTGTGGCGAAACCCAAAAGACCAGATTGAGTACACCGATGAAATAGAGTTGGACCTAAGTACTGTAGAGCCGACCATTTCTGGACCGAAAAGGCCACAAGACAAAATCTTGCTCAAGGATGCGAAGCATACCATTATCAATCTATTGAAAGACACCCATAGCAGGACTTATGTGCCTGTGCAGGAAAGAACCGGAGTTTGGGCCAATGAAGGTGGAACCATCGCAGAGCCAATAAGTGTAGATGGAGAAATCAAGAGCATCCCGATGAAGAAGGGTGACTTGAGCTATAACCTTTCGGATGGTGCTGTGGTGATCGCGGCAATTACCTCTTGCACCAACACTTCAAACCCAAGTGTGATGATTGGAGCCGGACTCGTTGCCAAAAAAGCAGTGGAGATGGGACTAAACGTTAAGCCATGGGTGAAAACGTCACTTGCTCCCGGATCCAGGGTAGTGACCGATTATCTCAGCAAATCACAACTACTGCCCTACCTCGAAGCCCTGAAGTTTCATACGGTTGGGTATGGATGCACTACATGTATTGGCAACTCTGGTGATATGATGCCTGATGTGCAAAAAGCGGTACTAGAAAATGATCTGGTGGTTTGCTCGGCACTCTCAGGAAATCGAAACTTCGAAGCACGGATTCACCCGAATATCAAAATGAACTTCCTGGCCTCCCCAATGTTGGTCGTGGCATATGCTCTTGCCGGGCGCATGGACTTTGATATGAACAAAGAGCCCCTTGGCACTGACTCAAATGGGGTTGATATTTATCTGCGAGATATCTGGCCATCCCAACAAGAGATCAATGAAATCATGGATGTGGTGGTTACTCCTGAAGATTACAAAAGAACGTACGAAACCATCTTTGATGGTGAGGAAGCCTGGCAAAGCCTCATTGCTCCTAAAGGAAATATCTACGAATGGGATGATAGCTCTACCTATATCCAGGAAGCTCCATTTTTCAAGAATATTTCCGAAGAAGTGCCAGAGCCCGATAACATCAAAGGAGCCAAAGTGCTGCTCCAACTTGGCGATATGGTGACTACAGATCATATCTCGCCTGCCGGGAAATTCCTGGCAGAACACCCTGCCGGACAATACCTGACAGAACATGGTGTAGATCCGAAAGACTTCAATTCATATGGCTCCCGACGGGGAAATCACGAAGTAATGATGCGAGGCACCTTTGCCAATGTAAGGATCAATAACAAACTCGCCTCCAGAGAAGGTGGTTGGACTACCTACCATCCCACAGGGAAAGAGATGACGGTCTTTGACGCTTCTATGAAATACCAGGAGCAGAACATCCCTCTCATTGTCATTGGTGGTAAGGAGTATGGATCAGGATCATCGAGGGACTGGGCTGCCAAAGGCACTACGCTTCTTGGAGTAAAAGCGGTTATTACGGAGAGTTACGAGCGAATCCACCGATCTAACCTTGTTGGTATGGGCGTTCTTCCCATGCAGTTTATGGAAGGCGAATCACAGGACACCATAGGCCTGGAAGGAAATGAATCTTTTGACATTACTGGAATTTCGGAAGACCTGACTCCAGGTAAGATAGTGGATGTCACTGCCACTAAAACTGATGGCCAAAAACTGAACTTCAAAGCCAAACTAAGGCTGGATTCAGGAGTAGATGTGGAGTATTATAAGCATGGTGGTATTCTTAATTATGTGTTGAGGAACTTCCTTAAGGAATAGAGGCCAAATAACATATCCTAATAATGTATGTCAAAACCATGGCGAACCAACAGCAACCCTCGTAGTGCATACCGTACTGCCTTCAGTGGTTTCGTTCAGCTAAGGCTTCGAGCCGCGTAGGTCGGGCCGCGTAGGCATGTTAGATCGTTCCGACCACACGAAGCCTTAGTTGTTACAGCACGATTAATGTACGTCAATTCCGTTGAAATAAATTTCGGTGATAGCAGTGTCATCCCACTTCAAGCCAGAGTAAACCTCAATAATTTCAAATTTCATGGTGAATTCAGGCATCTTCTTTAACAGTTCGAAATTCTCACGATCTCCATGTCCAATAGGTTCAACTTTAAAAATTTGTTCGGCTTTTGTGTCTTTAAGTTCTAAAAAGGCAAATGGTTTATCATCAATGTACATTTTTAATTTCTTAACTCTGGAATTATTCTTCCATGCATTATTACTCTTTACATAACCATTAACGATAATAATCTCTGTAATCCGGGGATTCTCTGGCTCAAATTGATAATTGAGATATTCCCCAACGCCACGCCCAGGAACACCTTCTATCCATGCGGTTTCATAACTTAGGTCATGAGCGTTATTTGCCGAATAAGTATTTGTTCCTTGCGCAGTTAATTCTGAAGATGCAGTTAGTGTGCCTTTTCCTCCACCACAATACCAACTGCACCCACCGCCAACGATATCCCATATATCTTCATAAACTTCACCATATTTCATAATTACTGATTGTTCTTCTTGTGATAGTTCTTCCCACGTTTTATTACCTTGGCTAAGATCATTTAGACCTTTATCTCTTATTTCCCATTCTTGTTTGACGGTTGGTCCAAAATCAAGAATCTTACCAATTGTTGGTTTTAATGTTGGTATATCTTGGGCATTCAGAAAGGTTGCAATCGAAAGAAAAATAATTGTAAAAAATGTCTTCATTGAGTTATGCTTATGTGTGGTAGAGTAGAGCCTGACAGCCCCAATATTCACCATAAATATAGTGAATTAGAACTGTCGCAGACGGCTAGTCGGGGATGCCTAGTCAGTGCTCCCTTTATCAAACCGGTCGAGTTGCAGTGAAATCAGCCAGTGCCAAAGGCATCCCTATGGGAAAAGCACTTTGACATATGCCCGATCGTCTGTTACCTGTTGGCTATTTTCTCTTTAAGTTGACTGGGTTCGATGATCTCTGTTCCTTCGAAGGGGTTCAGTTCGAGTAAATCCTGATCTCCCGTTACCAAAAAGTTCGCCTGGGATGCCCTGATCAAGCCTAGTAAAAAGTTATCCTTGTGGTCTCGGCAAACATCAGGATACTCATCCACCCGATATTCCGTCCCCAAAATCCTCACTAGTTTCAGTAGTTCCTGAACTTTATCCTGATTGAAATACTTTCGGAATTTCTTTCTTCCAGTTACTTCAAGGAGTTCTGCTCGAAGTTGTTCAGTGAGAACCAACTCAATCTTTCTTGTAGAAAGAAGTTCAGTCAGGTCTCCAAGTTGGTAGCCAATGAGATAGCTAATCCAGATGTTGGTGTCAAATATGACCCTAATTCGATTTTCTCTTGTCATACAGGTCTTGTCTGACTTGCTCTACTTCCTCTGTTATATCGTTCATCGAAAGTTTGTCAGTTCTGAATGCAGTTAGAAGTTCAGTCAATTTAGACCCGATTGTCTCTTTCTCGAGTTCGCGGGAAATCTTGATTTTCTGTTCGCTAGGTAGGTTCCTTACCAGTTCAAGTATTTGTGAGAAAGAAAGTTTAATATTCGCTTCCATAATATAAAGTTAAGAAAATTTATCCTCATTGTTTGCGATGCACCGCTGAGAAGTAATGTCCTGTATAAACCCCAAAATGCGCAAAGTATAGCTCGGAATAGGCTGGACAAAGCCCGAAATACACAAAGCACAAAAGTTGACGCTAAGATTCTTTCAGAATGACTTAAGGAAGAAAGCGTTGCAATGCTTTACTTAATACCACACCCCGGTGTTTTGTATGCCAACCCACTTTTAATTCTGCCGAAGCCAGTTGGGGAGCGTCTACTCTTTGGTATCGGATTTAGGGGCTTGTATCACGAAGATAGGGTTGCGTAGGCGTCATATTGGGACTTGGGGTCTCGACTGGCGTCCCCGACGTGCCGACCACACGAAGCCCTAGTTGTTGGCATTTCGTTTTTATTTATTTTCAGGAATACAGTAAGATGAAATCTTTTCCAAATCACCATTTGTATTGAATTCGTAAACATCACAGGCTGTTATTAAATTGACTCTTTTCCCTTCTCTAATAAATTCGCCTGTTCCCCTTATTATTACTTTGTTATCAGCTACAATTGAATCTTCAGTCTGAAAGTTCGTTTCGACAGACTTGAAGTATTCAGCGGTTTGTTCGCAGTTATTGATTACTTCAGACTTTCCTTTAAATAGATTTTCTCCGACAACATTCCAAATTACACTTTCAGATAAGTAAGGAAAAGTCAATTCGAAATTCCCATTAGAGAATGCTTGTGCAATTTCTTTTTGTGTATGTTCCATATTGGATTTCTGTTTATTTTAAATGAATGCCAAGAATCATCCATAAGCTGGACTTTTCAAATTTTTATAAAAGTATCTGATCCTACCAGCCTCTGCAAACCAGGCGGCAGGCAGCTCTGTTAGCTTAAGGATGATAGTATTTGTTGTAGATAGTTGGTGGGTAAGCTACCAATATATGTAGCCTCCAAAACCATAAATAAAACCAGGTTTTTCGCCCAAGATTGCCCGGTATTTGTCAACCATCCGTGAGAAGTCTTCCCTGGCAAATGCCTGTACTCCCCATTTGTTTTTAAAGCGATACCCTATTCTTGCATCGATACCAGTCGCAAGCAGGTGATAACTTTCATTATATCGTCTATCAATATTATATGCCGGGTATTGTAGTCGAACCTTTGTTTGTCGATATCCCCAGCCCAGGTATATGGACGTATTGAAAAACAGATTTTTCTTTTTCAGAAATTGCAATTCACCCGTGATAATACCAGCAAAGACGTTCGCATTGGTATGACCAGTCGTTCCTTCCTCCTTGTAGGTTTCATCTGTGCGAAGGTACAACTCAGATAACCCGGCATAGAATGCATAGAATTTTCGGGGCTTAGAAATGGAGCGTTGGTAGCTGGTCTGAAAACCAAATGACGGCTCAACCTCAATGAGGAAATTTGCCTCTAAAATGGATGATGGAGAAATTCGGTCTTGTGCAATCAGGCTTAGGTTCAGTAGTAGCCCAGTTATGGCCAGCAGTATATTTCTCATTCTTTTATTCATTTAAAAGGTAAATCATTCCATTTCTAAATCCATCCCAGGCAACCTGCCTGTGACTTGCTCCTTTGAGTATGCTGGTTTTTAGCTGAAGAGATGGATAATTCCTGGATTTGATCCGGTCTATCATTTCAGCGTTATGCACGGCCAGACTACCTGATTCCGCAGTACCATATGAGATGTAAAGTTTCGTATCCAGGTCTGAGTAGTTTTGGTTGTACTCCTCTTCGAGTGAAAAGGTATGTCCTCCTTGCCACCAGATGGAGGAACTCAGTGCCGCAAACCCGTCAAACTTGGTGTTTGGGTGCTGGAACAAGTTGTAAAAAATGCCAATTCCACCAATGGAATGACCAAGCAGGTAATATTGACTGGAATCAGTAGAGTAATCTGCTTCCATTTTGGGAATGAGATCGTCATTCAGGAACTCGGTAAACAATGGAGCCATACCTGTGGGTACTTTAAAGGTTGTGTCGGCTGGAAACGTATAGTCTCTAACTCGGTTTATATTTATCTCGTCTTCTTTGTACTTGCATTTGGGACAAACATCCTTATATCCCCCATCCAGAGGATAACCAATACCCACCACTATACAGGGAGGAATTTTGTTTGATTCGATCAACTCATCGACCTCATTTTGAAAGAATTCATAGTACCAGTCACCATCTAAGTAAAACACCACCGGATACGACTCGTTGGGATTGTAATTTTTTGGCACCGTGATGTAAAGCTTGTAATCATCGTCGGCTGCCTGAGAGTGGAAAACTTCTGTATTGGCAGAAATAAGCTCCAGATCATCACTACAGTTTGTCAGAAATGCAGTTGCAAAGAAACTTGCGACTGCCATGTAAAAGCGTAATGTTTTCATCAACCCACTTCATTTTGTTCAGACACAATATTAGAGTGGTTGCCCCCAAAAAGTCTGTTTTTTATGCGCTAGTAGTCCGAAATTGTTGAAAAGCGAGAAATCAGGACTCCTCTGTTAGCATTTTGTATTGATTGGGAGTGATCCCCGTCTCCTTTTTGAATACATCGAAAAATGATGACTTGGACTTGAAACCTGCTTCCATTCCGATAGCCCAAATGCTGTAAGGATTGAATGCAGGGTCTTGTAGCATTTTTTTCACTTCCGAAACTCTCAAACTATTGATAAGCGAAGTGAAATTTCTATCCGTGGATGAATTAATGACTTTGGACAAGTAGCTTGGACTGATTCCTATTTTACTTGCTACATCTTCCCGGCTTAGGTCTGGGTTCCGGTAAAGTTTCTCATTAGACATGAGTGTTTCAAATTGATGAAAATATGACACCAATGGGTTGTCATCGGATTCACTGGTCGGTGAATGTGTTAGTTGAATGGTGTATGCGCTATCGGTCAGTATTTTCTGTATCGCTGATTTGTCTTGTGACAGTTCCAGCCGGAGCAATCCTATAAACACCAACCAAAACATGAAGATGGTATAAGCTATCCAAACCGGGTAGGTAAGCTCCCCATTAAAATTATTATATATATAGTCTGGTATTAAATCCGCAATGACCCAAACCACTAAAATGCCAAGATTAAATCCCCATATCCTGAATAGCCAGTTCTTCTCGTCGGTTGTAATATGTCCAAGCTTAATAGCCAGGAATGAACCGGCACACAACAGGACAATGTATGCCATGGAAAAGTAATGCTGAAAAAAAATTGAAAGGTTGGGAACAAGAATGTTCAAAGTGAGAAAAATCGCAAATGGGCTAGCCAGCCACCAGAGTTTTTTGCTTGAGGAAATGGCATGGTTTCCAGATTTCAAGAAGAACACAAACATGGGTACATAAAATATCACCAGCCAGGGCATATCTGCTGCCACGAACGCCAAGATCATTGATTGTTCATGAATATGATGAACCAGAATGAACTCCGCAACACCAGTTATGGATAATAGCAACAGAGAACAGGACAGAAACTTATTCGCTTTATCGTGCTTAAACAGTTTGTTGGTTAACAGGGTAAAGCTGAAGACAAATCCCTGGGCTATTCCAATGAGCACGATAATTTCCCATATGTTTACGTGCATTTTATTGGTACGTGCTTGTTTTCAAATAAATCAGTTTTTCGCTCAAATCTACCCTCAATTATCTACAACATACGTGTATCCCAAGGTGACCTTGGGATACACTGGGTACTAAACAACAAATAGAACCTTCCAGGGTTCTATTTACTTTTTTGCTTACAACCACATTAATTAAATTAATACCAACTCCAGCCATATTACCACCATCTATTTTCCAGAACCCTCAATGGTTCTAAACACATTTTAGAACCTCCTGGCGTTCTATGGACTTCACTATTACCTCAGTCCACCAGTACCTGCTGCTGTAAGTAGTGCTTCTCTGTATTTTTTAAGGATATGGAAGCCAATCAGCTATTGATTCTATTAAAACAAGGGGTTTAATGTTGGATTAAAAATCCATAACTCTTGATTCTGGATTGCAAATCCAGAAGAGCAGGGGTGCCCAAAAGTGGGTAGTAAACCTATAGATAATACCTGTATAGTTTTGCTTGATATATTAATCCGAAATGTCCCAAAATTTAACAATTCTAGTTTTTCATTATTTCATCAATTTTATCAGACAACCGCCTCTCTTCCCTTATCATTTCTAGCATATTAACATCAATGAATACGGCAACTGCTTTGCTCAACTCAATAAGTGATGATCTAGATATAAGACTATTAACTTTTGGAACAATATATGAATCCAGGTTATTTTGTATACTTATGTAGTCAGAAGTCTTCTCAGACTTAGCCTCTTCAAAAAGTTGCGTAAACTCTTCAATTGACAACTTATTATCAGAGTGACCATTTTCAATTATATCCAAAATCGAGGTGTACTGGTAATAAACATTTGTAATGTCTAGTTTCTCATACCCTAATACGGAGGCTGCATAACCTCGATCCGCCGGCACTACACTGATCATAATTCCATACTTCGGAGATTTGGACATTCTTGAAAAAACTTCGACATCATATTTTCTTAATTCTCTTCTAGTATAAGATAACATCGTGTTTTCAACCATTAGATCTTCCGCACCTACTTCCAAAGTCAGCGTAATCTTATTATCTGATTCAGTTTGAGAATATGAGTAAAATTGGAAAAATATGAAAAGTATAGAAAATGCATTTCGGATGTTCATAAGAATAGGCTTTAAAGTAAGAAAGGTAATAATTTTCAACCTATTCGTATTCGCCAGTATGACTGAAAAAATCCTCGGCCGTCAAGGCCGAAATAGGAGTGGAAATTGGATTTTTTAGAGGCATTTGGGAACTCAGAATAAATAACTGAAAAAAGTTTTGCCACCTAAATTGCCACCTATAAAAAATAAAAGCCTGATAATCACAATGTATCAAGCTTAAGTATTCCTCTGGCAAAAGTTTTTGAATATCTGCTTCAGATAACTAATTCGAAACACTAGTGAACAATAACAGGCATCAATACACTTGCCCTATTACTTGACTAAGAATCAAAAAAGCCTCCTAAACATAGTTTAAGAGGCTTTAAGTACCTGAGGCCGGAATCGAACCGGCACTCCTTGCGGAACACGAGTTTGAGTCGTGCGCGTCTACCAGTTCCGCCACTCAGGCTTCTCTTGCTTGAGCAAAACTGACATTTGTATTTCCTGAGCCAGTCAACAAGCGCACTCTTGCGCGCCTGCCTGCCGGCAAGGCAGGTCTACCAGTTCTGCCACTCAGGCATTCTACCAGGGTTTTCACAGACCCTGCCGATAAACGGATGGCAAAAGTATCCAATTGATTCAATTAATACAACAAAAAAAGGATGTCAAAATTGACATCCTTTTATTTTGAGTGTTTGATCTATTATTAAAAGCCGAATTCTTGTTTCTTAATAAGCTGATCATCATGGTACAATAGGAAAGTTACTTGTTGACTGTTTAATTTTTCGAAGTTATACTTCTTGTGTACTTGCTTCGTGTCATCAAAACTCTCCTGATAGATCACATCTTTGCTGTCATCCAAGATGTAAAGCTGCACGTTTTTACCTTGAGCCTGAGATCCAACCAAAGAGATTGATTTGTCCTGGGCCGCAGTAAAATCGAAGTAGAAAGCAGCAACACTACCAAGTTCAAAATCCTCCTGGAACAGGTATCCTTCTGATTTAACCTCAATTTGATACTTGCCTTTTGGCAAATAAGAAAGGTCAAATTTCTTCACGAATCCTGATGACTTCAATTTTTCGGTATATACTACTTCTTTTTTCTGATCGAAAATCTGAATACTTACATTCTCTTGCTTTGCAGCGTGGAACATTACGCGGTACATCTTTTCTTCCTCTGCGGTAATTTTGCAAACAGTTGCGAAATACGCTGAGTCTCCTGCATAAACCATCGTGGCACTAAAAACTGTTAATAATGCCAGTACGTGTTTGATAGAATGTTTCATGTTGTTATTCATTTGTTGGTTATGAATTATGATACAAAGGTCAACAACAATTGATGTCATTCGCAAGTAAACAATGTTTTTATTAGATGAAATAATGTATAAATAGGTATTATTTACATTTCATCTAATAAAAAAGGCATATGATTGAAAAAACGGATTTTACTAAGGTATGCAAACGTTATACATTGCATTATTTATATCGTTTTTAGTATTATTCTTATAATTTGAATAATACAGGGCTTTTCTAACGTTTTTGAAATAAAAAGAAGAGAACTGTACCGTTTCTTGAAAAATCACCAAAGATCACCGCACAGGATAGGAAATATGGGTCTTCCAGCTGCTTGTATCAGGGTTTTCTGAGGGGTCTGTGATGTAGCTTTCCCATGGATTCCCCACAATATCATAATTATAAAATGATGCAAACTTCTTGATTTGCTCATGCCCTTTGCCCAACTCATTAATATTGCCTATGTAATGACCGATAAGCACCAATGCAGAATCCTGGTGATACAATTGAATTGTTTCGCTTTTTACCGAATCCACGGTCATGGAGGGAATGCCAGAGACAAAGGTCACATCGAAATCGCTTTCATTTAGAAAAAGAGCCAGTCTTGGCCCGAGTGGCTCCAGGTTATTCCTGCTCATATAGCTTGATATGTCACCAAATGCACGTGCCATTTTGGTGTTGATCATGCCGGGTTCGTTCAGGCTTGAATCCCTCACACCCAGAAAATCGAAAGAAGGCACATAGTCCAATTCTATTTCGAAATTGAAGTTGGGCATTTTTTCTACCCTTGCCTTCAACAGTTCTAATCCCAACGCAAAATCGCCTCCAAGAAACCCATCAATCCCCAGCATGAAAATTTTGGACAGTCCTGTCACATCCTCTTCGTCATAGGTCCAGGTAACCAGTGTGCCACCTTCAACCTGGCGAAGCACCATGGAAGCACGTGGGGTACTTTCATAACCATCAAACCTCATAGCACAGACCACACGTTTGTTCTTATCTGCAAGTAGGATCTCCATTGACCCAGTGCCTACATCAGGATTATCGCTTTCCCAACTGATTTTAGCGCCAGGACCGAATTCCGGACCAGAATATGTGTAACTGGCCGTAGGAGCCTTACTTGCCCACGGAGACCATTTGCTGAAGTTTCTAAAGCTCACGATCTCATGATATACCTTAGACGGACTTGCATCTATGAGTATCTCACGTTCCATATGCGCGGTTTCAGGCAAAGTATAAATAAAGACAAAAACCGCAACTACCAATAGTAGCAATACGATTCCAACAACTTTAATTGCTTTCATTTCAGCAAACTTGTAGTTATTTGTTTCAATATTAGTGAAATTAAGATAAACAGCGATGAATTATGCAGGGTTCTGGCCGAGATTGATGGCACATAATATCGACCTCTTGATATTGTTGCCAACCTTCTATTTATGTAGTGTTTTCATCGATGACAATCTGACATTGTCTTTAACCTGTTTGATTTTATCTTATTTGTATGAATCCCTGTTCATTTCTGTACAAGGTAGCACGGTGGGTAAACGAATAATGAAAGTGAAAGTTGTAAATGCGCGTGAAGAAAAAATCCCATTGTCTTTATCACTTTTCAGGTCATTGGTCAAAATACCTTCTTGCCTGACTTTTTTTATAGGTTTCCTTGTGATCGGGTTGCATCCGCAAAAAAAAAGCATTCATGACATGCTATCCGGTACTTTTGTAATAATTTCGAGCGACAAATAAATTTTCAGCTTATTTCATTCGGAAAAGCACTTTAGAAAATTGTATATTTCGGATGAGTAACTAAGTATTACAACATGGCAGAATCTGGTTTAAAAAAATTTGAAAATTTCTTCGAAGGGTTTATGTTTTGGAGTAGGTGGGTACAAGCTCCGCTCTATATAGGTCTCATCATCGCTTCCTTTTTATATCTCTTCAAGTTTTTTCAGGAACTATACCATCTATCCGTTCATACATTCACTTGGGATGATAACCAGATGATGCTAGGCATCCTTGCCCTGGTAGATGTGTCCATGGTTATGAACCTCGTGGTAATGGTGACCATTGGTGGATATTCCATTTTCACCAGTAAAATTGATGTGGATTCTCACGAGGACAAGCCACTTTGGCTCGAAGATCTTGACGCAGGGCAGCTAAAAATCAAACTTTCGACCTCTTTGGCATCTATTTCTGGAGTTCAGCTTTTGAAAACTTTCATCAACTACAGGGAAGCTACCCAAAAGGAAGATCCTGTAGCAGTAGTTATTGAGATTGTGATCCACATGGTATTCATTATTTCAGCCTTCTTACTGGCGCAAACCGAAAAAACCACCCACAGTTATAAACATGGACATGGTGCTGCCTTAAAGTTTGCAGATGATGATAAAAACAAAAAGGACTAAACAGTCATTTTAAGATAGTTTTAAGCCCTTCCGATTCAGATCGTGAAGGGCTTTTTATTGGATCTATAGCGTTGTACTATATTTGAGTGACATGGCAGATTTTAAGAAGTATTTCACACTAGAGGGTGAACCTGAACAGGTTTTTGCTGCGCTTACCTTTAAACCAACCATAGAACTTTGGACCGGGTCGCCGGCTGTGTTCAATAAAGAACCAAACTCGGAGTTTTCGATGTGGGATGGCAGTATAGTAGGTAAAAACCTGGAGTTTGAAGAGGGAAAAATGATCAAGCAGGAATGGTATTTTGGAGACCAGTCCTCCCCATCCATAGTTACTTTAAAATTGCATCCACACAAAAAAGGAACCTCACTGGAAGTAAATCACACCAATATCCCGGATCAGGATTATGATGAGATCGTAGATGGATGGCAAACAGTCTATATGAAAGAACTGGCTGAGTTTTACATGGAATAGGTACAGTCCATTCACCTTCAACAGGTATATATTGCTATTTTACTAAATCATGTTACCTAATGGAGATTAACATTCAAGAGATTAACAATGTGCCGGTTGGTTCACTAGTTGATGAATCAATTGTCATTGAATCCGCACATCAGGCCGCTGAGCTAATTATGAATTGTATTTATTCGGGGTCTGATAGATTAATCCTTCATCAAACAAATTTGCCTTCTGGATTCTTTGTGTTAAAAACAGGACTTGCTGGTGATTTTTTACAGCAATTTTCAACTTATGGCGGTTTCCTTGCAATCATTGGCGATTTTTCAGGTGTGAAGAGTCAAAGCCTTCAGGATTTCATAAGTGAAAGCAATCGAATAGGTAGAATAAACTTTGTGAGGAGTATGGAAGAAGCAATCTCCAAACTCACCCAATAATTAATATCAGAGTGATGAGAATTCTGAAAACAGGTTTTTGGTTTCAGGTAAGGATCCTACAGGCACATAATCACATACTTCAGCAAATTCTGACCACATTTTTTGAACCTCCGCGTTACTGTGTGCGGCTGTGATTGCATCCACAGACTTCCAGCCAAACACCTCCACAAAAGAGCCGTCTGATGCTTTTGCGATAATAGGCTCCCGGTCAGTTGCCAAACCTTCTGCTTGCAGCTTGTGAACATGAGACCGAAGAAGTTCTACAAGTCTGTCTTCTTTGCCAACATGTGGCTTGTATCCAACAATTACTATTCGTTCTGACATTTTACATTAGTTGAGATTGAGGTACTTGGTAGGGGTTTTCTTTCTAACACTAATAGTATCCATTAAAGATTGTAAAGTCTTCATGATATCTGTAGCTATTAAGTCACTCACTGCTTTGTCTCTAATTTTTCCTTTAGCCCCCTGGATCAAGAGTTTGGATGAGTCTGGCAGCGTTGATTCGATGGTGGTAAGAATGAGATCGAGGGATTCGAAGGCCTTTGCGCCTGAAGCTGCCGCAACGATCATTGCTACAGGCTTGGCGGAGAAAAGGGTTGTTGAGACATTCCACTCAATTAAGTTCTTCAAGCTGCCAGGAAGACTGAAAACATACTCTGGAGTACAAAACAAGATACCATCTGCCTGTCCAATTTGTTCTCGCAGCTTTACAACTTCTGCAGGTACATTGTCTGTTGTG
This sequence comes from Marinoscillum sp., assembly GCA_040218045.1. Taxonomy (GTDB): domain Bacteria; phylum Bacteroidota; class Bacteroidia; order Cytophagales; family Cyclobacteriaceae; genus Marinoscillum. The sequence goes on along the minus strand of JAVJQA010000042.1, from coordinate 18,764 downwards.
AATTCCGGATTAAAATGCGGCAAAGAGGACAGACCCTCATAAAGTCTAAGGTCAAACCAATCTTGATACTCAGCAAGGATAAACTCAAGCAATTTCCAACTTGATGAGTTTTTGGAAGTACTTCCACAAATGCCCAATATTAATGGCTTGTATGGTTGCTTCATTTCAGCAGCTTTTAGCAAAATTGCACTTATTATATTTTACAGTAAATTATAAAATTATCTTTAGCATACAACTTCTGGATTTTTCCAACATTCAAATCAGAAACCTACCTCAATCCAATAAGGTAGCACCTTCCTTTGGCTTAGTGAAAGTTCATAAAGAGGTGTCATAAGACAGTGGATAGGCGCATGTAATCCACCGCATAGATTACTTAAAAAATGGCGCCTATCCAATTGATCTTACCTTATGCGCAAGATTTTCAAAAGCTCAAAAAATATCCCTATTTATCTAATGTTATTCCGACAAGTGAAAGGCGATTAACCTTCGGGCTGTAAGAATTCCGACATTTTTGGTCTATCGATCGATGAAATCAGATGGGCTAAGTCCAAATTCCTTTCTAAAACATTTGGAAAAATAGGAAGGGCTTCCAAAACCTGTTTTAAATGCAATTTCTGCAATGTTCCCCTTCTTAGCGATGAGTAGTTCTTTTGCCCTGTGCAGTCGTACTGAAGTGATTAACTGATTAGGGGATTTATTGGTAATGGCTTTGATTTTCCGTTGTAGTTGGCGTTCACTTATTCCTACCTCTCTGCACAACATCTCCACACCAAACGACTCACTCTCCAGATGAACATCAATACTCTGAAGAACATTTTCAAGAACAGAATCATTTTGTGGTAACAGGGTCCTGTCAATTTTTACTGGAAGTCCTTCCTGATCCAAGTGATCCATTACTGCATAAAGCAATAAAGATTCACCCAAACCTACATCAAAAACACTATTGTGTTGAATGAAGGTCAATCCAGCTCCTAAAAGTAAGTGTTTAACAGTTTGAGTAATGACGATCTCCCGGGGTTTGGCCTGACTTAATACAGACTCTACAAAATCCCTCGTGACTCCACTGACAAAATGTGTTTCATTTACCGAGGCCTCTTTGATGTGTATACCGGCAGCCAACTGTGCGTTGAAGTTTTCAGCAGTCCGAACCAACTCCAATGCACAATGCACTGCCTTACTAGGCCCATCAAAAGTTGCAATGAAATTGTCCTGATTTAAATGAACGATCCTTCCACGGAACTGAACTACGAGCTTGCTTATTTTTCCATGCAGCTCAGCATTTGGATTTCCACCTGAACTGATCCGCGCTGCAAGTATCGTAAATAATTGTTCTTCATAACTCTGTGCGGGCTTTACATTCAGGATAAAACTCCTCATCTCCTCCAGGACTTCCCGGGTGTTGCCCACCCAAAAGAGGTGATCGTTACCGCTGAACTCTACGAACTTAGCTCTTGGAATGCGCTCAGCAATGAACCTGCCCTCCTCTATTTTTACATCAATATCCTGAGTACGCTGCATCATCAAGGTAGGCACCTTGATGGATCCCAGAATATCAATAATATCTACCTGTGTATTCATTTGTGTCAACACCAGTGCTGCGCTGGGACTTGCTCCAGATCTGAAATAGTTGGCCAGCCATTCCATGAAGACCTTATCATTGGCTTTAGATGGAGCAAGTGATTCAAGGTTCATTTCTCCACTCCCCCAGCTATTCTCAATCATATCGTAGACAACTTGTCTCTCTTTATCAGTTGGTGCCCATGGATAATCGGGGGCATATCGGCGTTTGGCAAAAATACCAAACGTAACCAGCGAAATGGTTCTGTTAGGGTATGTAGCAGCAAATAAAGCAGATACAGACCCTCCTTCTGAATGACCAAAGAGCACGGCTTTTTCTGATCCCACGGCGTCCATGACCGCTCGAATATCATCCATTCTTTCTTCTAAAGTGGACAGCTCCACTACCCGATCTGATAACCCTGTGCCTCGCTTATCAAAGAGAATGACGCGTGCTATTTTGCCTAGCTCTCGTAAAAAATCGACAAGCTCAGGACAAGCCCACATCCAATCGATGTTGGATACCCAACCAGGGATGTATACCAGATCAATAGAACCAGAACCGAATACCTGATAGGCAATGTTGATGCGTCCGCTTTTGGTATATTGAGTGGCTGGTTTCATATTCCTCATGAGTAAGATCCTGAAAGAACACTCTCACATGGTTAAGTGTTAAAAATCCCTGATCCAAATTCCCCTGAGCTCTTACCAAACTCTTCAGATCAGACACACCTCTCCTTTCAAAAATAAATTCCCAGAAAATCCATGCAAGTTAGTGATAATATGGAAACCAGAATTAAATGTAGGAAATCCGAATTATCTCTAGATTCAAATAATCTAACCTCTGGCGCCTTTCACAAAGATTAAATACAAGAATCCGCTCATGAGCCATGCAGGCAAAGTAAGAAATGACAAAAACACTCCAGTACTTGTTGAGAGTAAAAAGAATCCTGCCGGGGGAATAACCCAAGCTAGAAACACCTTCCAGTTGACTGCTCCTACGAATGGTTGATCTCCACTCAATTTGAAGAAGTGATCAACGACCACAATGGCACCCATAGGGGCAAGAATAAACCCATACAGTGCTACAAAATCAAGTAGCTTCATCGCAAAAGCAGGGAAAATTCCAGCAATAGTTGCTATTGTTCCTGCCAAAATAGTCACCCAAAAAGTGGAAGCTTTTGGAATAATAGCTTGAAACGCCAGTCCCGCACGATAAATGGTTGGGTTGGCGGTAGTCCATCCAGCCAATATCACTGCAATAATCCCAAAAAAACCAATGGCATTATACGCCAATGGACCTGGGGCTACAGAAGGAGCTGCACCCGCAGATAAGAATGCCTGGGCTTCAGGAGTCCTGATATAAACAGCGTAAAGCAATGCCGCGGCAATCCAGGCCATATAATGGCCTACATACATTCCGGCTGCAGATGTCCAACCTGAACTAGCGGATTTGGCAAACCGAAAAACTGACAAGTCAGACATACCGATATGCATAGCGGCATTGGCAAACCATGACCAGAGCACCACGTGCCAAAAAGTATATTTTATTTGACCCGGAAATGGATCAGAGCCCTCTCCCCAGATGTTCCAGAAATCCGAGAAACTACCAACGCCAAGCTGACCAAGAGCTACCACGCCACATGCCAAAAATGCCAACACAATGAGTGGAGACATCCAATTGGCCGCTTTACTCACCGTGTTATATCCACGTGCGGCAATGATTGATATCACTCCACCTATAGCCAACACTATAACTATCCACGTAATTCCCGAAGGCATAGTGTCTGTCAACTTAGGCATGGCCATCTCAAACGGCACCCCTACTGCTGTAGCAGAAACTGTAATCATCGAACCCGCCAGAAAACAAAAAAGTACACCATTGGCCAGGTTATATATGACCACAAGCTTTTTACCACAAATTCGCTCAAGCTGGTAGTAGAGGGTGAGCCGGTGCTTTACTGCAACTTCTGCTGTAAGGTATCGCCAGCAGAGCACAGCCAGAAAATTACCAAGCAGTAATCCAATGATAAGATCAAAAGCACTGACCCCTGCCGTCAGAAACAGTGGGCCAATGACAAATTCGGTGCCTGCTGCATGCTCACCAGCATACATTCCTAAAAAGCTCAACCAACCTTTCTGATGCGACTCAGGTACAGGTGATCTCTCAAATTCACTCTTTTGTTCTTCCATAGGTTTGGGGTTATTATCTATCAAGGATATCTGAATATTTTAATTCGTCCATCCTGAGCTTAACCGATTGCTACAGGGAGTTCCTTAAGATGAGTTGAAAATCATTTTTAATCAACCCTTCGGATCTATTTAATATGATATTCGCCACTGACTCACCCATTTTTTCAAAATCAGTGGTCATCACGGAGATCCCATTTTCCAGCACTTCTTTTAGGGGCGTATCATTATAAGACAATATTCCCACATCCTTACTGATTTTCATGTGTTGTGACCTGGTGAGTTTTATCAGCTTGGCAAGATCACTTTCTTCAATAATCACATAGACACTTTCTTTCCTCAACTCAAGATCCTCTGTCACCTCGGAAATCACCTCAAATTCAAAATTTTGCAAACCACAAAAACGTTTGAATCCCTCCAGAATCGTAACCGGATATGGATAAACTGGATTCGCAGGAAAAACCAAAATCAGCTTCTTATATCTTCTAAGCTCAGCCAAGCCGTTGCACATGGCATCATATATATCTAGTTTAAAGTCCTGATATACGCCACCTTTAAATTGATCGAATCCCTCTATTAAGTTGTCTACAAGAATTAATTTGGACGGATCAATGGTTTGCAATTGCTTCACTACTTTCTCTTGATCAAAATCAATAAAGTGAGGCATGATCACATAGTAGTTATAGCCATACTTATTCTCCTTCAATATGTTTTCGAACAAGTCATACCTACAATGATAGACGTAGAAGGTGATATTGGCCTTTTCAAATAGATCATGGGCCATCTTGTTATAAACAACCTTCTTGTATGAACTCAATTTATTAAACAGCACCAACACCCTTAATTTAGATTCGGGCGTAGAATGATGTACATAAAATCCTTTGCCCTTTACGGCTCTGATCACCCCATCATCCTTTAAGATTTTGTAAGCCCGCTCTACCGTGTCTTTCGACAAAAGGTAATCAAAACTAACCTGGTTAATAGAGGGTAAAACATCTCCAGCTTCAAGATTGCCCTGTTCTATATTATCAATGACACTCCGAACAATTTGCCTGTATTTAGGAAAGCTCGATTTGTCCTGGATATCTAATTGAAGGCGCTTTGGATCCATAAAAACGGAAAGTGTTCGAATGTGTTACTAAGGTATACATTCAGCGCAATATGCCTAAGATTACTTGTTACTCCTTGCGACCATCCTGATAAAATTGGACATTTTCAAAGTGGGTCAAATAGAGAGGATTATTGATCATCACTTACATTCGATCCTATACATCTACCTAGCCTTCGCTAGAATCGAAAAAAGAATATCAAAATCAATTGGCTTGTTCAAATGGTAATCAAATCCTGCTTTCGCTGTTTTCTCACGAGCTTCCAAATGGCCATATCCTGTATGAGCAATGTAGATGGCTTTTTTAGTGTATTTCTCTTTAAGTTTTCCGATAAGGGTATGACCATCCATGTCAGGCAGACCAATATCAAGCATCAGTACATCTGGTTCAAAATCATCTATTTTCTCAATCGCCTCACGCCCGGTAAACCCTATTCGTATTTCGCATGACAAAGTGGATTCCAGATATCCCTTCAGTAGAGTGTTGGCATCTTCATTATCATCAACAAGCAGGATTTTAATTCCATCCTTAATCTCAGCTGGTTGCTCCTCTGGTTCTTTATCTTCCTGATGCTCCTCCACGCTATCCATCAATGGCAACTTGACCGTGAATACACACCCCTGATCAATTCCTTCGCTCTCGGCTTTTACTGTACCTTCGTGCATTTCAACAAATTGTTTCACCAAGGAAAGACCTATACCAAGGCCCTTGGTTATTTCCTGCTTGGGACGTATCTGCTCAAATGGCTCAAATATGATTTCAAGATCTGACTGTGTGAGACCTATTCCATTGTCCTCCACTTCCACAATGGCATTCCCCTGAGAAACCCTGAGCTGCACAATGATCTTTCCTTCCTGATGAGTGTAATTGCTGGCATTTGAGATAAGATTAGAAAAAACCTGCTCTGTTCTTGTCCTGTCAGCATATACCAAAACCGCAGACTTAGGTTCCAAAAACTCAACCTTCTGCTGCTTGTAATTGAAACTATTTTTAAAAGAATCTACTATCTCCTGTAACAACGCCCCAAGATCAATTTTCTCCTTTTTTAGATTGATCATACCGCGTCCGATACGTGTCAGGTCCAGCAGGTCATCTAACAATGAATTGATATGACGTATGTTGTTGGACACCGTATCATATAATTTAGGGCCGGATTTCTTCTCATTGCGGATGTTTTGCATGGCATTGGAAATCGCAGCCAGGGGATTCCTCAGCTCGTGACCGAGTGTCGCCAAAAATTTGTTCTTTTTCTCATTAGAATTGCGCAGTTCCTCCACAAGGTTTTGCATGGACTCTTCCAGAAGCTTTCGATCGGTAATGTCAATGACCATACCGATCATTTTCAGTGGTTGCTCCTTCTCAAAAATCATCTCCCCGGTCACTTCTACCCAATGCACATTCTTGGTTTTCTTATTGACTACCCGATAGACGGCCATATAGTGGTGATCGCCATTATAATCCATTGATTTATTCAAAGCCGCCAAGACCCTATCAAGGTCATCTGGGTGCACGCCATCACGAAAGGTTTCCTGCGTAGGGGTTTCATGGGGCTCGAGGCCCCAGATGTTTTTCAGGATATCATCCCATTCTGTACGCTCATAAGGCACATAATATTCATAAGCACCAATGTTATTTGATGCTGTAGCAATTCTTAATTTTTGCGCACTCTCAGAAAGTTTCTTTTCGGTCTGCAATTGGTCGGTGATGTCCGTATTTGTCCCAAACCAATTGATAATTTCACCTTCTTTGTTCCTAATAGGCCGTGCTCTTGATAAGAACCAGCGATACTCCCCATCCTTGCTTTTGATGGGAAAGGTGTCTTCCCACTCAGTCCCTGCTTTTATGCTGGCTTTGAACAACTTTGTCACCCGGTCCACATGGTCAGGATGATGGAGTACCTGCCATCCCCAATCCTTCGATTCCTCAAAATTTGATCCCGTGTAATCATACCACCTTTGATTGTACCAAAAAATACTGCCATCAGGATTTGTCATCCAGGTCATCTGCGGAATAGAATTAACAACCGTTCTAAATTGCTCTTCACTACGGTGCAATTGCTCCTGTGAAGTTTTATCACGGATGGCTGTGGAAAGTAAATTTGCAACGGCCAAAATAAAGGTGGCATCTTCCTGAGTAAAATCACGGAAATCCTTGGTATGAATACCAATCACTCCATAAGGATTGGTGTCATCTATGACACAGCTAACACCACTTACCACATTGTGATCTATCAAGAGTTGAGGGCCTGAAAAACGTCGTTCTTTATCGAGGCGTTTAACAATAACTGGTTCCTTGGTAAGCAAAGTATATCCTGCTTGCGAGTCCTGATCGTCAGGTACCGTGGCTTTTCCCACTAGATTGCCTTGCCAGCCATAGCCAGAGATCATAAGGAAATTCTTGTCTGTTGGTTGATATCTCAAGATCTTGGCATAGTCCACATCCAGGGTATGTGCAACCAGTCTCACGGTTTGATCCATTAGATCCTGCAGGTCCATGCCCCCAAGGGCCAGCATTCCTAATCGGGCAATCACTGCACTCTGGTGTTCTCTCGTCTCTGCCCGCTGTGACAACCTCTTAAGCTCGGTAATCTCTTGAAAAACAATGACCACCCCTTCTACCCGTCGATCCTCAGTACGGTATGGAGTGATCTGACGGTTGAAGTGCCTTCCATCACTCAGCTCTATTTCCTGACGTGAAGACGCGAAATTTTCCAGTACATCTTTTACCTGTTGCACCAGGTTACCACTAATAATCTCCAGGTTCAGGTTGAATATAGACTTATCAATATCCTTCTGGCCGATTTCCAGCAGAAGCCTGGCCGCTGGGGTAAATCGCTGGATTCGAAGCTCAGTATCAAGAAAAATAGTGGGAATGTGGGTACTGGAAAAGAAGTTTTCTATGTCATCATTGAATGACTGTAGCTGACCAATTTTTTCCTTCAGTTGATCATTGACTGTTTTTAATTCCTCATTGAGTGACCTGAGTTCTTCAGAACTCGCCTCTAGCTCTTCATTGGCAGCCTGCAACTCTTCGTTTGTAGATAAAGCCTCTTCATTGGATGCTTTAAGTTCTTCACTGTTAGTCTCCAACTCCTCCACAGTATTTTGCAGCTCCTCCTTGGTCTCCGCAAGTTCGAGTTCCAGATTGTGTAGGGTGCGCTCGTCATGCTCTGAGTGAGGTAGCTTTGATTCACCTTCCTCGGCATGCTCCACTTGGTTAAAAGTTATGCACACTGCTCCAATACAGTCATCATAATCTGTCAAGAGCGGCTTCAGCTCTACCCGCACGTGTTTACTATCAATATCAAAATGAAATTTTACTTCCTTCTCACTCTTCTTTACTTTATAAATAGAGCTGCGCATCCGCGATCTAAGGGAAGGCTGGATATTCAAGAAAAAATCATTTTGGGGCTCCCCCTCGGGTATCATGAAATAATCATCCAAAACGCCATGATTATACAGTATTTGACCACCTTCTGACACTATGACTGTTGGTGGAATAACAGTATTTAAAAGGTCTCTTTGAAGCTGGTCTTTTCTGCTTTTGGCTTCCTCCTGATTTGTTTTGGACGCTAAATGATATTGGCCGGTGGAACCTCTCCCTTTAAAATCAAATTGTTGGAAATAGGTTACTCTATCAAATTTCCCATTAATCTTTTGGAAGATGCGCCACTTTTTTGAGATAGTCTTGAAAACCTGGTCTTGTACTCCTGTGGTTTCTGCTGATCCTAGAAATAATATACCATTTGGCTGTAAAGCAAAATAAAAAGAGCTTAACACCTTTTTCTGCATTTCCTTTTTCAGGTAAATCAGCAAATTTCTACAACTGATCAGATGCATCTTGGAAAAAGGAGGGTCATTGGTCACATCATGTATGGCAAAAGAAATAGTGTCACGAACGTTTCTATTGATGCGATAATAATTGCTGTCCTGCTTTTTAAAATACTTTGTCACATATTTCTCAGGAACCTCAGCAAATACATTGATTGGATAGGTGCCTGCCCGTGCAACTTTAATGGCAGTTGCATCCACATCAGTTGCAAATATTCGCAACTGGTTGTACGTGCCTCTGCGCTCTATCTCCTCCATAAAAAGAATGGCCAATGAATAAACCTCCTCTCCTGAAGCACATCCTGCTACCCAAATCCTAATCTCCTCAGCATCACCAATGGATTCAAATATTTGATCCAACGCTTTTTTTTCAAGTACCTCAAAGGCTTGGGGATCTCTGAAAAAGTCTGTCACATTGATCATGAGGTCCTGAGTAAGCTGCTTCCGTTCTTTCTCGTCTTTTCTAAGTTTTTCAAAATAGCCCTTAAAATCTTTGATACCCGTAAGACCCATTCTGCGGATAATTCGTCGCTGAACGGTACTCTGTTTATACTGCTTTAGATTAAATTCTTCATTGATTCTCAGTATTACGGCAATCTCATCAAGGACCTTCCCCATTTCAGAAAGTGAAATCTGCTCAGTTTCACCTATTGGAAAATGAGGATGGTTCACATAACTGGTCAAGAATGAAGGAATCTTGTCAATGGTCGATATTTTATCCACAGCACCATCTGCAATCGCACTTTTTGGCATGGAGGCGTGCTCTGCAGTATCAGGATCCTGAGCAAGTGTAAGCCCTCCGGAAGCCCGGATCATTCGCAACCCCGCCGTACCATCGCTACCAGCACCCGATAGTACGATTCCCATAGCTCCAATTCCATATTCTTCAGAGATGGATTTAAACAGGAAGTCAATAGCCCTCCTGGTACCGTGAAGTTCCTGAGGCTTGCTGAGTTTAATCTTATCCCGACTTACTTCCAGAAAGTTATCAGGCGGAATCACATAGATATTGTCTGCCTCTAATTTTTGGCCGTTTTTTGCTGATACGATAGGTAATCTGGATTCACTTTGAAGAATCTCAGTCAGCATACTATCCTGAGTCGGATCCAAATGCTGAACTATGATGTACACCATACCCTCTCCTGAAGGCAGGATTGATACCAACTCTTTAAGTACTTTTAAGCCCCCTGCTGATGCTCCTATTCCTACAACAAACCGAAATGATCGTTCCATGTGCAACAGTTAAAACCACAAGCTAAAAATTAATTAACAAACGATATACGCAGAAATGGCACTATTGGCCTTCATTGGGCATATTTTAAAAATAGTAATCAAAATGTAAGGGCCTACCAGACTGAAAGTATTAAGTCCGAATCTTTCCAAATCTGAGTAGAAAATCGAATGTCTTTTTTTGACTTTGTTGACGCTCCATATCTGATGCAGAAACAATACCTTTAGGGCGCCACATACAACCAGATTAAAGCTTGTCAAGAGAAATTTTTTCATACCATCAGTTCCTTGATTTCCACACCCACAAATTGAGACATGCGGACCGTGAGGATGTCATGGAAATTGTCTCGATTCACCTTGGACAGGAAAAGACCAGGCATTATTACACCATTGGGCTACACCCATGGTGGACTGAGCAAAAAGTTACTCCCGATGAACGAACACAGTTGAATAGTTATCTCTCCGATCCAAACTGTCTAGGCATGGGGGAAATGGGACTCGATAACCTAAAAGGCCCGACTATGGAAGTACAGATGGATATACTGAGGAGCCAGTTACAAATTGCCCAGGAATTGGGTAAATCGGTCATTATTCATTGTGTCCGGGCGTTTGACCAACTGATTCAAATCAAAAAGGAGTTCCCAAAGATTGATAATTGGTGTGTGCACGGGTACGGGAGACATGCAGTACTGGCCAGGCAACTCATCAATCAGGGGTTTTACCTTTCGTTGATGCCATCGGCCCCTCTGGAGAAGTATGAGGATCTTTTCAGTGCAATACCCCATGATAGAATCTTTTTAGAAACAGACAGTATGCCTAATGTGAGCATAGAAGAAATATATTTGCGGGTATCAAAACTAACAGGACTGACGTTACCTGAGCTGTGCAAACAGATGAACAACAACGCCAGGGAATTTTTTAATTTATGAGCAACTGGTTAGAAAGAACCGAGCTTTTAATCGGAGAAGAAGCACTAAAAAAACTACAGAACTCACATGTTTTGGTAGTTGGCCTGGGTGGAGTTGGCAGCTATGCAGCGGAGACCCTGGTTCGCGCAGGAGTTGGTCAGATCACAATAATCGATGGAGATGATGTAGATCCAACCAACAAGAACAGGCAGCTCCAGGCGTTGGACTCAACAGTGGGCAAACAGAAAGCTCACCTTCTACACGAACGATTCCTTGATATCAATTCAAACCTTAAAATACAGGTTATTGATCACTTTATGGAGCCAGAAGTGATGCACAAGTTCCTAAAAGAAAATTCTTTTGACTTTGTCCTGGATTGTATTGACAGCTTTTCACCAAAACTTTCTATGATCCTAACCTTGAGAAGAATGAAGTGCAAATTCATTTCATCCATGGGTGCTGGTGGCAAACTAGATCCATCCAAAATCCTGATCGCCGATATCAGCAATACGAGAGAATGTAAGTTTGCACAGCAGCTAAGAAAAATGCTCAAAAACAAAGGAGTTGATAAAGGAGTGTTGTGTGTATACTCTGAGGAAATTCAGCTCAAGCATTCCCTCAAGCATACAGATGGTTCTAATTACAAAAAATCTTTTTACGGGACTATATCGTATATGCCTGCCATGTTTGGAATGACCATGGCAGCCGAGGTGATTAAACGCATCATCAATTGAACCAAATCTGGGTTAAGCGCCCAACATTGGCAAGTGCTTCACCTTGTGATAAGTCAATGCAAGTTTGAGACACCGGCGGATGGGTGCTTCGGGCAAAGGTTCATTGAGGTCAAACACTATGGCACGATCCCCTTCAAAATCCAGTTCGTCACCAAATACAAAGCGAAAAGTATTGACCAACTCAGTATTGCAGATGAAGAACAGATAGTATTTCTCAGGTGTTTTTGATTTCCAGTCCATTCGTATGGTGCTTCCAGTTTTTGTCACATAACTAGGTTCTCCCCATTTAGTAGTTTCAAGAAGTTTACTTATCTCCAGTTCTTCCGCACATTCAATCACCAATTGCCTCAGGGCTAGTAATCTTTTACTGACATGATTGGGATACGATTTGACCAGGCCTACAACCCTGTCACTTTGTAAAAATTCCATAATTTTTTAATACTAGGTTTCCAGCTAAATTTTAAATGTTCAAAAAAAGTACGTTTAAACGAAATGAGAAAAGATTTTTTTCGATTTCCTAAAACTACCCGTTCCACGTCGGCCCTGCCCCTAAAGGGGTGATCGAAAGTCCCCTTTAGGGGATTTAGGGGCGCCCGGCTTAGGGGTAAATTTTGACGGATTTTCTTCGAAACCAAAATCTTTCTCGGACGCTACTAATTTTTTAATACTAGGTTTCCAGCTAATGTAGCATCCAACAGTGACAACCCTATGTCACCGGCTTCAATCAAAAACTAAATCAATACAATTTCGAACATAATTGGAGTCTATTAGTAGAATAATAAACGACTCTATAAGATGAAGTCATTATTGTATCTATTCGGCTTTATCACGTTCCTAACCATCAGTTGTAAGGATGACCCTGAAATGGAACCATCACAGAACCTATTCGGTGATACCATTTCTTTTGAACAATTCATTGGACTTCCTGCCACTGACCCTATTAGTTGTGAATCAACGCCGAACAACATTGACAGTTTACGCTCCCTTTGGCATATAAATCAGCCAAAAAGTTATACTTACAGGATTAACAAGTCTTGTTTTTGCGTCAATTTATTTACCTATCAGGTGGTTATCATCAATAACGAATTGGATACAGCTTTTCTATTTGAACCCAATTTTAAGTCAGTTGAACCTCCATTGGACAGTACAACCGTGGTGGAGAAAGTACGCCAGGAAGTGTCTGAAAATTACCTGATTGATCAGCTATGGGCTAACTATAAAGAAACAATAGAGAACGACCCCTATCAGGCAATCATCGAAATTCATCCAGGGCTACACTATCCCTGTTCAGCCTTTTTTGATTGGGAAGAGGGACTTGCTGATGACGAGTTCTCTTATCAGATCGACTACTTTAGAGTCTTGGAGGAATAAAACTGGCTTGCTAACCTGCCGTGCCGGATAGGCAGGGAATCCTTTCGCAAAGAATTGTAAATCATCAAAGTTCCTCCCAAAGCTAATGCTTCGAGAGGGACCAGTTTACAGATAAGCTGGTCGTTGAAATCTGTGCAAACTCGTTGAAAAACCTTTTTGTCATTTTAATTATCTTATCAAGCCTCTCAGCATTTAGCCCCCTTCACTCAAAGTATTTGTCAAGCTATTTCAGGGAATTACACCTCCGGGCCTGGCACTCACAGCTCCCTCATGCGGATCACAAAGGAAGGTTCACAGGCCACATCTCCCGGAAAAAAGTCGCACCGCCGGGCTTATGGATCACATATCCCAGCTCAGGAGCGATACATCCCACAAAAAAATGATATATCCGGCCTCAGGAACCACAAATCCCCATAAAAAACCACATATCCGGCCTTACAGTTCATACCGCCCACCTCAAGAGCGATATATCCCACGAAAAAATGACATCTCCGGCTTCAGGAGCCGCATATCCGGGGAAAAAACGACATCTCCGGGATCTGTAACGACATTTCAACATTTATGAACTACAGATCCCTGGATTTGCACTATTCTATCCAATGGTATTTAGTGATGAGTGCTTTAATCGACATCAATGAGGAAGTTAGTTCGAAATCGTAGTGTGGCTATGATGACTTGCCTGAAACAAGCTTTTGGTTTTGTCAGGCATTTGAAGAAACGAAGCTCGAAAAAGAAAAACTATGGGCTTTTTACGCTAAATTCAATCAGATCCCTCCCCCAATAGATTATTCATGGAAGTGTTTGTTAGCCATAGTCATTTTTCGATTTTTATCAGTTCGTTGTTCCGTAGTTCGTAAAACATGGGTTCGCCTACCAGTTGTCTGTATTCAACATCCATTTTCAGTTCAGATGGAGGATTCAAAATAATTAATCTGCTGTTCGGCTGAATTAAAAATCCGAGAGATGAGTTCAACGTTCCTACGAGTTCACCACTGCTAATTCTAAAAATGGCAATCATTTGACGTGGACTTCCACAACCCCAAGACACGTATTTGTAGCAGCTTCCAATGTACTGATCACTTGTTCTAAATTGGGTCAAGAGGTTCAACTTAATGTCGTTAGGCAGTTCTGTCAGATCTCCCCAAGTTAGCGAGTCAGGAATGAGGCCAAGTTCGCATTTAATGTCCATCGGAAAGTTCTCAAATTTGTATGTGTTTAGAAGTTCTGAATAATACTCCCGTTCAGTCTGTCCAAAAGTCACATGGAAGATTGTCACAAAAAATACTATGAGGAGGACTCTTATCAAGTGCAGAATATTATGAATAACCAAGCTATCGAGCCATGTCCACAGCTAGTGAATAACACTAAAGTAGTGAAATCTGTCGCACCCGGCAAGGGGAAGCTCACAACGGTTCCGAATGGCACTGCGTTCGGAAAGTCTAAAAATCGAGCTTAAAAGGTATGCCGTATGAGTTTAGAAATTTCTCTTTCACCAGTTTTGGGAAGTTCAGAAGAAATTTCTTCACCCTTCGTTGTTCGGGGTTCGGATGTCGTTCAGGCAGCTCGTTAGCTAGTAGTTCTAGGAGTAAGTTTAGCCTTAAATTTTGACTTCATGGAATACCCGCCGAGAACCATCCCTGAGAGAAAGATGAGATTAAAAAGGTTTTGATATTCTTGCTCAACGATTACAGAATTGAAAATGAAGACCGCCGAGAAAAAAGGGGCGATCATCGTTACAAATGCGAATCCAATAAAGAACTTGATTTGAAAAGTAAAATTGTTGGGGTTGTCTTTACTATTCAGTTCAAATACCCAAATGAAAAAGCGGCTAATACCTTGATATGCTACATGAAATAAGAAGTTGACCTTTATCGCTGTTTTTATCCGTTCGATTATCTCCAGTTCGCTCGGTAGGAACGCAAAAATCACCGTGAGTATCAAATTTATCACAGTCATAGCAATGTAGTATTTCTTGATTTTGTGTTCGTTCATTATGCGTTCCGCCGATGCTCTACAACTACCAACTATCATCCGTAGGCTTGGCTTGTCATATCTATAAAATAATCCGATCCAAGCACACCTTGCAAGTGGTTCATAAGCCTATGGATTTTTCGCATTTGTTGTGCTGGCTAATCTTCAATTTCCAATTATCAAAAGTGCTCCTATAATCAAAAGGATTATCCACCCTGGATGTTTCCCCTTGGTAGCAATTAAGACTAAGATAGAGCCTGCCATCATTGCATAATTCGTTGACTGAGTAATCAACCTTATAATTTCGATATTAAGCTCATTTTGAGTCAGCGATATTTTCACAAGAATAACCCCAAGACACCAACCAAAAATAGTTGCTAGGTGCCAAGTCGCCCAAATGATTCTTATATGTCTTTCTTTCAAGTCAGCACTTTTCTTTGAAGGAACAATGCTACTTGGATTCCGTTTACTGTTGAAAATCAGTAACTCGCCTAAAATTGAATGAACAATCCCCAATATGAAACACAGAATTCCGGCAATGAGAAAGTAAATATTCATATATCAATTTTTATAAGTTCGGTTTCTTCGCTTGCACACAACATGTGAGAGGCTGTCTCAAAAGGTCTTAACAAACTGTCATCCTGAATTTATTTCAGGATCTTAACCGCGATTAACAGTTAAAATCAAGGATTCTGAAACAAGTTCAGAATGACTCCAACCTTTTGAGACAGCCTCTTCCTTCTGGTCTCACTAATCTAAAAGATTTTTAATACCGGCCAAGGCCTTAGATGGCACATGGAGAGATTTCAGTTATTTTACCGGAATTGTTGTCAGAATAAACCGGCTTAAAGCAGCTTACTGGCGAACGTATCAATCACCTCAATCACAATAAGGATAATAATAATCCATTCCAGCCGACTACTCTCGCGGTGATGGTTATAAGAAATATAAACCGTTAAATTATCCTCAATAATGCGGAGTGTATTGTCAATTTCCTTGTTGCGTTGGGTCAACTCAAAATGCCGGAGGAGTGCCATATGTAATCTATTTAGATATTCATCTTCCCAGGCAGTCTCGGGGCTATCCAAAATGTAGAGATTTTCAGCGATACTGTTTTTTGCGTTAAGGCTTTTTCCAATAAATTTCAGCGCTTGCTTATGACCAAGTTTTACTTTGCCATAAGTCTGCATGTACGTGGTATAGGATTTCACTTCACTAAGTATACCCTGACTAAGCCCATTAAAATGATCAAGTGCCACCGATTGAGCCAGGTGCATCATGATCATTTTGTTGACCGCATGATCAAACCGGCCAATCTTCAGATCATCAAAAGTTAACTCCATATGGTCATCCTCTGAACTGAGGTTTACTTTAAGTTCGTCTTCTCTAAAGGACTCCCTAAGCAGAAAAGTGAAAGTTGTGACCTTAGCAATGTGCTCTAATGCTTCGGATCGCTCCATATCCGAAAAAACAATCACCCCATAGCTTAGAATGTACATAAACCTGGTCTCAGTGAACTGATAATAGAGTTCTCTTGATCCTGCCGGGACCAACTTTTCCGGATAGTTGCTTTTATAACTGGCCAAGTCTATTTTATCGGCAATATAGTAGGCGGTGTAAAGGAGTTGTTTAGACGACATAGGTCAATTTTAGATGCATATACGAAGATGGCTGCATAAAGTGACGTCTAAATACAAGGCTATTTCCCTAAGCTCTAAATAAAGATTCCCTTCAGTATCTCCATTAAGAGCATATCCATCAACACATCTTTCAATTGCTCCTGCACAATTGCACCTAAATTAGGGCATCACGATTAAAATTTGATGTTTTCCAAGGCACACCACCTGCACGCCAATCGACGGTTGCTGGCTGCCAGCGGGATTTATGGAATCTGCAAATTGAGTAAGTCAAGAAAGTGAAAACACACACTTTCATCATCTATAATATAGCGGTGTGGTGCATATCAGGCGATCCTGTTTTTGAGGGTTGCCTTTTTCTATCAATTTATAATGGTTGCTTATCAAGTCTTATCATGAGACCATGAAATCAGAATTTATATGATTGTCTTTAGATCTATCTTTCTTGATTAAATTAACTAGTACTACTTTTCAATCCAACACTGACTTTGCCGAATTGGAAGCAAATACTTATACAGTTACGGTAAAAGATGCCAACGGATGTTTGGATGCTGGATCAGCCACTGTAGATGAGCCCGATGCACTTGGACTTACCGTCAACCAAAATGACGACAGCTTTACCCTTTCAGCCACTGGAGGAATCATGCCTTATGAATACTCTAGCGATGGCACTACATTCCAATCGGGAACTACCTTCAGTAATATAGAAGCCGGGAATTACTCATTTACCCTTAGGGACGCCAATTACTGTACGGTCCAATCAGAAACATTCTCAGTAGTCTTGGGAAGCATAGTGAATCCTAATGTGCATATCTACCCGAACCCTGTGGCTTCTGTCATATCAATCAAAGGAATCGACTATGTAAAAGCCGTAATCTTTGACCTAAATGGAAAAGAATTGGTGAGATCCACAAATAAAAACAGGATTGATCTTGGAGAGATAAGATCAGGTGTACTACTACTCCATCTCTATGACAAAGCAGGTAATATCATCTATGAACAGCGAGTGATTAAAAAATAATACACTTAGAATCTACCGCAGCCTTATATCTGTTCGGCCCGGTCCTGTTCGTCAAATCCATAATTTGCCGTAAGCTACCTTTGCGGACGGCTAGTTGGATCCCTAATTTCTCAGGACACCCTATAGGCTAACGATTCCTCTCCATCAGGGCTCGTTCAGGACTTGGCTTTAAAAAAACTCTCCTTATAGGTAAGAAAAGCGTGCATGGCACACATAAAAAAACCACCGGGCTGACCGGCCCGGTGGTTATCCTAACAAAATAGACCAGTTGATCTACGTTTAGATGAAATAAACGTGATTGTTTAATTTCAGGTTATACTAAGGTTGACTTTGGCTTCTAGTGCCTAGAAATCCTTAAGGACGGTTTCCAGTGTTATGTTGTCTGTATTGTTATCCAGTCGAGAGATTTGGGCTTTCTTTTACGCCAAATAAACCTTCCCAATTCTTCTTGTGTCAAGTTGCGTTTCTAGCAGGGCAAACTCATTTAAAATATTTCCCTTGAAATCCTTCGTTTTACCCTAGCCCTAAAGGGAATCGAAGGATTTCAATGCTGTTTCACACTTTAGGGAAGGGATAAATAGCATTGATAAGTTTTACACTTAGAGCACTCTAAATGCGTTTGCCCGGCTTTTCTAGTTCGTTCGCCTTATCGATTTCCTTTTGATCTACCTTGCTGGCTTTCTTAATAGTTCCATGGACCCTCTCAAACACCGAAAATCCGCTCCGACAAACAAATGTCATTAAACCAGAGTTAATCTGTTAATCTCACCAACCCTTAGGGTGCAATTATTGCATTCTCAAATTCATGCGCAGCTAATGTAATTCGCTGTAAACAACCAACTGAAATTAATAGTAGTTAGTGCTACTTTGTCAAGTTTAGATACTGAAATGAATTCAGCATGACGTTATATAGTTTTAATCTTCGTTCTATCAACCTAGGGGTCATACTGAACTTGTTTCAGTATCTGTGGTTATAACTTGACAAAGTAGGATTAGTCATTAACAAATATTACGATGAAGTTTTCAACCCATATCGCAATTGTTGGTTTCCTGCTTTTAGTAGGATGGTCGCTTTCCACCTTTTGTTCAGCATACAAGCATTTTTTGACAGATATTCAGGTCTGAGTCCAGGTAGAGTAAAATTCCACTAAAATTCTTTCCTTATAACGCTTTATAGTTAACTTCTATTAAAATTAGTTTTCTGGA
>JAVJQA010000014.1:0-82918 GCA_040218045.1 Marinoscillum sp. | reverse complement strand
ATGCGCAAGCGTGAACCTGATATTAGCTTCGAGATAGCTTAGCCCGTGGTTTGGGGAGGTTGTTGATCCCCAAAGCTTTGGGGAAACCCTGTCATACTGAAAGGATAAACAGTCACATGAATTTCAGTGAACTACCGGAGTAATAGGGATGGCGTGATTATAGATGGATTTGTAGCAAACGAGGGAGGTCTTCTAATTCAAAAGGTTGGCGACCTTAAATGATTGAATATAAGTATTACGAAGTTTCAATCAGGGTTAGAAGAAGTAGGAGGAGCCCATAGTACCATTGATACCTGAGACAACATAACTCAGGTTAGGGAAGGGGCTCTACTTTAGCAAAGCTTACAATGGAAAACAGAACGACATGTATTGATGAAAGTCTACTAGCACGTCCGTCGGAAAGCGACGAAAGAGTTCGTGTTATTCAAAGGAAGCTATATGTTCGAGCCAAGAGAGAAAAGGGTTTCAAAGGATATAGCCTGTACGACAAAATCTATCAGGACTATTTTCTATTGACAGCCTACCATCGAGTAAAGCACAATTACTCAAAAGGCACAGGGGTAGATAGTCAAAGTTTTGCTGCCATCGAAGAAGGCGGAGTAATGGCCTTCTTAACAGAGCTCCAGCAAGACTTACAAGCCCGGAGTTACCGTTGTAGTCCTGTTCGACAGGTGTTAATCCCAAAAGAAACTGAAGGAGATTACCGGAAACTAGGCATCCCCACGATCCGGGATCGAGTGGTGCAAATGGTCGTCAAGATGGTCATTGAACCACTATGGGAAGCCGACTTCTGTGAAACTTCTTATGGTTTTCGTCCAAAGAAAAGTGCAAGAGATGCTATAAAGCAAGTAAAGAAGAACATCTATGCAGGTCATAAATTCATTTATGATGCAGATTTATCAAAATACTTTGATACGATCCCGCACGGAAAGTTATTCAAGCTTTTGAAGCAACGCATTACGGACAGTGGGATACTGAGCCTAATCCAGCAGTGGCTTACATCTCCGGTACAACTACCGGACGGTACACTGGAAAGTAGCAAGGAAGGGGCACCACAAGGTGGTGTCATCTCACCTCTGCTATCGAATATCTACTTACATGCATTTGACAAGATTGTGAACAATCCAGATGGAAAGTTTGCCAGGTCAGGCATCCGCATGGTACGTTATGCCGATGACTGTGCGCCAAGAATGCGTAATGGGCCGTAATGGCTCATCGAGCAATGCTTGGCATGAGATGAGGGAAGGCCCCTCGCAACCGGTTTGCAGGAATAGGTTGTAAACCACCTTGTGCTGCTTCAATAAAGAGTTGAGGTAGTGAGCGACAAGGAAAAGGTTCAGAATGAATGGATCAGGTAAGTATCATGGAGATGAGTGCAAACGAACCACTGCTGAAGGCGGTTCGCCGCAGCGATCGAAAGCGTAGGAATGATGTCAAAACCAGGGGGTAGTCGTTAACCTGGGACAAGCATGAGCGCAACCTGCTTACGGCTCATGTGGCATCCGGCATAGAGGTGGCATGAACATGGTACAGGCTTATGTCAGGAACTTGGGAACCTGTCGTTTTGATGATAAGGGAAGGGTCAAGTGGAAGCCCCATAAGACCAGGATACCGAAGCAAAGCACAGGGGCGGAACATTCCGTAGTAGTGAAGAAGTCTCTGTAATGGAGGTGGAGCGAAGGGGATGTATTGTTCATGTTTTAAATCAATGAAACAACCGGCTTACAGCTGGGAGGATTTTAATGAGTAAGACAAAACCATTTATTATTTCCAAGTCAATCATTTGGGAATCTTATCAGGCAGTAAAGGAGAATCGAGGGTCATCAGGGGTCGATAATGTTAGCTTAGAGATTTTTGAACAAGATCTGAAGAAGAACCTTTACAAGCTTTGGAACCGGATGTCGTCGGGGAGCTACTTTCCCCTTCCAGTGAAACAGGTAGAGATACCGAAAAAGGGAGGGGGAAAACGACCTTTGGGAATACCCACAGTGTCGGACAGGATAGCCCAGATGGCGGTAAAGAAGCTAATCGAACCAAAACTGGATCCATATTTTCATGAAAATTCCTACGGCTACAGGCCGGGTAAATCGGCTCTGGAGGCAGTGGGACAATGTAGAAGGAGATGCTGGAGATATGATTGGGTGTTGGATATGGACATCAAGGGATTCTTTGATAATGTCCGACATGACCTGTTATTACTGGCATTGAAACGTCATGTTCGAGAGAGTTGGATACTGCTCTACATAGAGCGATGGTTGGAAAGTCCTGTAAAAACCACTGAGGGGGAACTGATCCCACGAGAGAAAGGTACCCCACAGGGAGCAGTGATAAGTCCACTGCTGGCCAATTTGTATCTTCATTACTGTTTAGACGAATGGCTAAGGATCAACTATCCTGAAATTCCATTTGAGCGCTATGCAGACGATCAGGTCTGCCATTGCAGGACAAAGGAAGAAGCCGGGAAGCTCAAAGCAGCAATAGGGACAAGACTAAAGGAGTGTGGGCTGGAACTTCATCCTGACAAGACGCAGATCGTCTACTGTAAGGATGATGACAGAACGGGTAACCATGACCATACGAAGTTTGATTTTCTAGGCTACACGTTTCGTAGCAGACGATCGAAAAACAGATATGGTAAGTACTTTGTAAACTTCACACCTGCGGTAAGCCAGCAATCGATGAAATCGATCAGACAAGAAATGCGAAGTTGGAAGGTACACCTTCGCAGCGATAAATCTTTGGAAGATTTGGGTCGAATGTTTGATTCGAAGATCAGAGGGTGGATCAATTACTATGGTAGGTTCTACAAGTCGGAGCTGTACAAGGTGTTTCGACATCTCAATGGCAGTTTGATACGATGGGCTATGAGGAAATTTAAAAAGTTGCGGCACCATCGTAGACGTGCGCGACACTGGCTAGGGAGAGTTTCCCGAAAAGACAGCTACCTGTTTTACCATTGGAAGTGGGGAGTCAAGCCAGAGGTTTATGGACAATAGGAGCCGGATGAGCTGAGAGGTTCACGTCCGGACCTGTGAGCAGCTTGGGGGGGAGTTCCCCAGGCTGACTCGACGGTTGCTTATGGGTAAATGGTATTTCAGTAAAATTATACTGAGGTACATTGATCAGATTATGAGCAATATGGGATTAAGATTGAACAAGGAGAAGACCAAGCTACTCCACATTAATAAGAGCAGTTTATTTTTCCTTGGGTTTGAATTTCGGAACATTCCATCAAAGTTTACATGGAACCACCGGAATTACACCAACATACGTCCGAGTACAAAATCCAGAAGTAAGCTGTTTTCTGTGCTCAAGGAGCTATTCAGAAAACGCAAACACTGGACGATAGAATGGATCGTATGGAAGCTTAATCCCGTGCTAAGGGGATGGTTGAACTACTTTTCTATTAGCAAAGTCAGTTATATATGGGACACTATACGGGTGATTAAACAACACTTGTCCTACAAGCTGTACAAATGGATGAAGGGTAAAGGACGAAAGGCGCATCGGAAGCTTCGCCAGCGACCTTATGAGAATCTGGTAAAGTTCTACGGCTTACTGGATCAGGAAGAATATGCGCGTTTAAAGACACTCTCGAAAGCCGAATAAAGAATGCTATCGGTAAGCCGTGTGAGGGAAAACTTCATGCACAGCCTGTCCCTGTGGGAGTTTGATGAAGGGGGCGCTGACAGTTTCATTTTACTATATTTATGGTAAATAGTGGAGCTGTCAGGCTCTACTCTACGGCACAATTGGGGAGATTTGGAGCTGAAATTGACCCTTCAAAATTTACCAATTTCATCTTTTCCAAATTGATTTCAGAAGCTAACGCACGGACTGAGAAAAATGAAAATACTCTTGAAATATTACAATAATCAGCTGAATAAATTGCACTTTTCCGTGCGTTAGTCAGTATTAGGTCACTCCGAAAAATGATAACTAGATGAAAGCATCACAACAATTAAGAAAACCTGAAAATTGGCCAGATTTTGAAAGTTTATGCAAGAAACTTTGGGGAGAGATTTGGAATTGTCCTGAAATTAAAAAGAATGGAAGGCAAGGGCAAGCTCAACATGGTGTTGATGTTTACGGCATACCTGATTTTGATTCTGAATACTATGGAATTCAATGCAAAGGGAAAGATGAATACACTCATAAACAATTGACAAAAGACGAGATTGATAAAGAGTTAAAAAAAGTATTAGATTTTAAACCAAAATTGAAAAAACTATACTTTGCAACAACCGCAAATAAAGATGCTGTGATTGAGGAATATATTCGTGAGAAGAATATTGAATTTAAAGGAAAGAAATTATTTGAGGTTCATTTGTATAGCTGGGAAGACATCGTTGACTTAATTGATGAAAACAAAGCAACTCATGATTGGTATTTAAAAAGTCAAAATTTTAAAACTAATCAATCTTGCCGCTTAACATTTCATGATAACACAGAAGAGATAACAATAAAAGTTCCGTTTCAAAAGAACTTTACTGAATATAAACAAAAAATAATTCCAGCAAATCCTGGATTAAATAGTTTTTTCTTGCAACAGCAAAGAATGAATGAAATGTTTTCCGTAAAACACACTTCAATTTTTGATAGTAGCATAAACCATAGTTGGTGTAAATTCTATTTTAGACTTCATAACACTGGAAATTCACCAATTGAGGAATACAAAATATTCTTAGAATTTGATGGAGAATTTAAATCAATTGATACTATAACTAAGGGAGGTGGATTGTTGGCTCCAAAAATTAATTACACTTACGACACCTTTATAGACGGAGAAAATAAGACTGGGAAAATTGTGCCTGAATCAACTATACTTGTCGGGGAAGATTCAGTGGGCTTTGATGATATTGCCATTAAGCCGATTCATGAACCAAGAAAGATAAATATCCATTGGAAACTGGTTTCTAAGGATTTTAAGAAAGACGGTTTTTTGAAACTGAACATAGATATTGAGATAAAAAGAAATCATAAGACAATTTTAGTTGAAGACCCTTTAAAGGTACGTGTTGAGGAAGGAGAAATTGAAGATTATATTACTGATAAATAAAGAGTAACTGTGCCCAACAACTAAGGCTTCGTGTGGTCGGAACGTCGCGGACGGCTAGTCCCAACATGAGGCTACGCGCCCCGAGCCTTAGTTGAACGAAACCACTAAAAGAGATCGGCGAGGTAAGCATATGGTGATTGCGGTCAGTTGGCTCCCCGACAGTTCTTATTTGCTATATTTATGGTGAATTATGAGGCTGTCAGGCTCTACTCTACTGCTTCATGACTGCAGACCAAAATGAATCCATTAACAAAACAACAGGAGAAACTACGAGGAAAGAAAGTTCAAGATATGAGCTCAGATGAACTTCGAAGTTGGATAAGTGCTTGTGATAAAATGGAGAACTGGGTCAAGTATAACAAGGCAAGAAGATCATGGACTGAATCAAGAGACCAAGCAATTGGAGAATTAGAGAGAAGAAATGAAGGATAACCAAAGAGATATCGAAATTCTAAAAAATGGTCCGATTTGCATGTACCATAACAACGGAATTCTAAATGAAGACTTCAGTTGGTTTAGTGATCATAACTTCGAGGTATTTGATATGAACTGTCGGTCATGGACTAAGAATAACTTTCATAAGAAGATTAAGGAAGCGCTATTCTTTCCAGATTATTATGGAGAGAATCTAAACGCCTTTGATGACTGTCTTGGTGATATGCTAAATACTAAATACCGAGGACTGGTTTTGATTTTCAGGAACTTTGATAACCTTGTTGAACAGCACCGACCGACTTCTGAAGGAATTCTTGATTCAATCGCCAGAACTTCTAGAGAATGGCTAGTTGAAGGACATAAACTAATCTGCTTAATTCAATCAACAGATCCAGACCTTCACTTTCCAGGACTTGGTGGAATAAGCCCAAATTGGAATGGGGCAGAATGGTTTGATGCCGACAGAAGAAACACGAAAGCACAACAAGGGCTATGAATGAATGGGGTTTCATCGGTCAGGAAAGTTTGGTGGGGCTTGGAAAGTCCGCCACAAGTTTTAAATTTAAATTAAGGCGCGGACGGCCAGTCGTGGCTTTGAGCGAGACGAGAGGTTAGTGCTCCCGAAGCTTCGGGACTAATCCCCACTCATCATAGTTGGTTCACTCCATCGGGGGAAGAACTAATTAATTGAATCTTTCGTAACTTTAACCTATGGAAAATCAACTGATAAGCAGAATCACAGTTAATCCGGAGATTTGTCACGGGAAACCTACCATAAGGAATAAACGGTACACTGTTGATTTGATTCTCGACCTTTTGTCTGCCGGATCTACACATGCTGAAATATTAGAGGATTACCCCAATCTGGAAGAAGAAGATATTTTGGCATGTTTAGCCTACACAACGAAAGTAACAAAGTATTCGAGCTATACTAAGATTTCAGTATGAAGCTGATTGGATGCTCAACTTCCAGTAAAGCTTTGTGAAGTACTCAATCAACTTGGACTCGAATCCATTCATGTCAATGAACTGCCAAAAGGGGATGAATCATCCGACATAGAAATCACCAAATTTGCTGATCGCGAAAACCTTGTTGTTGTAACCAGGGATGTTGACTTTTATCACTCATACATGACCTTAGGGAAACCAAAGAGGCTATTTCTAATCACTACAGGAAAACTAAAGAATAGGCAATTATTTAATTTATTCAGAAACAATGCTTTGATTATCCAGAATGCTTTGAATAGAAGCAGGTTTGTAGAACTAAGCAATGAAGGTATAACCGAACATAAATAAGATGAGCACACAACAAATGCAAAAACTGGAGCTCTCAAAGGCGTTTGCAAGAATCTTTGGAATTCGAGGCAACCTGACCAAAGGTTTTTGCGAGCCACTAGGAGGATGACCTTATGATGGAGGTGCAATGCCGTTTAGTTAAGCTCAAGTCGAACTCCAAAAGTCATTCTGAAAGAATCTTAACGTCAACCTTTGTGCTTTGTGTATTCCGGTTTTGTAGAAGTCACTCCGAGGTATGATGAGGTGATTTCGTGGACTACTTTGCCCAGTCCGAGTTTTGTTCGGCCCCTTCCGGGGTATGCTTTGTACCTTCCGGGGTTTATACAGGGCATCGGGAGGTTCAGGTAGTAACCCTCGCAACTTAACTTTTCCCATCGCCAGGGAGCAGAAATTGGGTTTAGAGATTCATCACAGCCGTACTGAGCATGATAGCGCACACCACATACTTGCGCCACAGAAATTCACACATGTGGCAACAAACGCTTTGTCTGGCATCGAAAACCTGCTAGATTAGTCAGGCCATATGTGAAATAACCTGAAGTTTTATCGGTATACACGTATATTGTTATATTCAAGTCACAGCCAACCACAATGACCAAAAACTCCCTAATTTCTTTGCTTAGCTTGGCTCTAATAATCACTCTGATTATTGCATACCCGCCTGCAACTAAACTTATTAACCTAAGAAAACACGTAGAAACCGACTGGCTTATACTAGATGAACACTGGCCTAAAGAGCAAGACATCACTATCTTATCTTCCACTGATGTCGCCAACTGGGAATTAGATTATTTAATTCAATCAATAAGAGAAATGAACCCGTCAGTCTTGGCGATAAATTTATGCGGATCAACTGTTAATTCTTCGGATAGTTTAGTTCTAAAATGGATGAATCAAGGGGTAATTGTAACTAACTGTGAAGGAGTCCCTTTAGTGTCTTCATACATTATTTCTGACTCTGTTATTAAGAAGTTTAGTACTATTAATCCCAAGAATTCTTTTGAACTGGTAATTTTAAGGAATTATGCTCCTGAGGCACTTAATACTTTACTGAATAGAAAGCGAGAGGACGAACTCATTAACTTCAGAACCGCGTCTCAATATTTTAAAGAACTCGACTATGAAAGTTTCCAAAGAGGGCTGTTTTCAAAGAAGGCAATAGAATCTAAAATTGTCCTCATAGGCCATTTAGAACCTAATGTCATGGACTTTGGGCAGGAAACGGATAGTATCAACTCCTTTAGAACTCCAGTACATCGCTCACTATATCCTCCTGATCAAAACAAAATGTTCGGAATAGAGATTTCAGCCAACATCATACAAATGACTTTAAACTCCAATTTCCTAAATGAATTTCCTATTATACCATTTTATGCAATTATCGCAGTTGTTCTGATTGTATGTGCCCTTATCCTATTCCGAATTCCATTAATTCCGTATTGGTTGACGGCCTTTCTACTTTACTTCCTATTAATATTTGGCGAGCTGTATCTTACCTCATTTTTGCTTTCGAAACAAAACCTATTGATAGATCCATTTCCATATCAGTTGCCATTTATTTTGATAACTGTGGGAATCTTCATCTACAAAGTGATCAAAGCAAAAAGAATATAACAAGCGCTAGCACGAATGCGCCAAACTGCCTCTTTGCTGGCTTCAGTGCAAACATCACCATGAATCCGCCGCTGGGAAAGGTCATTGCTTTTGCCATAGGCATGCCTACGGCACTACTTGGCGCATCTCGCAGGATTTTTTATCTTTCTGAACGCAGTGCATTCTGATACTTTGGAAGGCCGGGCGCGGCAAATTCATTAGTTTTATCGGAACAGGCTAAGCTCGGGGCGCACTCCTGCTAGCTTAGCGTGAGTAGCAATTCATTAGAATTAGGAAATAGAATTACAATACTATAGTACTTCCTTTGCTAATTGATTTTAGCTAGCAAAGTTGAAAAAGCTTCAACCAGGATGAAATGTGCAGCAGGAAAAAAATCTCAACGAATTGATAATCAATTTATAAATCCAACATTAATCAGAATAAAGTGATAAAATTCACATTCTATTTCATAATTGCTCTCTTACCCTTGTTATCAAATGCGGAAATGGGTCATTGCTATTACTTGGAAGTTGAAATTGAAACATCAAATAAGGAAATTTACCATGGTTACTTCAATTTCACAGAAGACTTTTATCTCAGTTTTGAAGAACCTTATTCGTTTTCCGTATATGCAAATTTTTCACACCCACAAGAACTTGCAGTTAGTGAAAAATTGGGAAATAATAGACTATTATTGGCAGAATCAGAAAATTTAACCGAATATTTCCTATCCTTCAAAAGCGATTTTACAATTTACCCTGACATCCTTTTTGTCAATTATTATTCTACAAATTTTGGAGAGATCCAGATTCCACAAGTACTAGGAATGAAAAAGGCGTTTAGCAAAGAGGACATATCAAGATTCAAAATTCTCCAAGTTATTAAATGCAATGTGGGTATAGGTGTCTTGACTGAGTTAGATATTAATGACAAACCTTGGCTGGAGAACTCCAATTATATCAGCACTATAGTAATTGGATCATTTGAAAGCACCACGGAGCTTTTAATTTACAATACCTTATCTGAAGAAATTACTAAACAAATCGAAGCTCTCAAAAGTAAGATTCATTTGCTGGAATATCCTGAATTTAAACGTATAACAGATGAATTTAAGCAAAGTAGAATAATAGCAATTGGTTATTTCTGATTATTAAAAAAGCTACTAGAAATACTGTATATAGCAAATAGGGCGTTCTGAGGTTTAAGAAAGTTCAGTGCTATTTACAAACACTGCCAAATCGTTGATTTGGCTTTTAAGAATGAATAAATTGAAAACAAAATACAACGTTTTGGCTCAGTGCAAACAAGAAAGTTCAGTGCTTTCTACGGCCCTACTTGCCATATACTAAACGTTGTGCAACATTTAAAAACAGCATATTTGATTACTGAATTAATATCCACCGAAAGTAACCTGCTCTTTCGGATTTGTGCCAAAGGCATCCATGCAGGACAATCCGAAAGCACTGAGTTGTTGGATTTTCTAATTCAGTAAAAACCGACAAGGTTTATTCAACCTTTCCCAATCAACTTATACCCTGAAAACACCACCCAAAAAGCATTCACGACTACAAAGGGATAAGCGGCATTCATATAGGCGTTGTAGAGTAGAAGGAGTGACCCCATTAAATTGAGTAGCAGGTATGTCACCGAACTCGCAGCTATTTTCTGAAAGATATTTAATACAAACCCGATCAGGAGCGCACCAGCACCCAACCAACCTATTGTTTCTAGTAATGTCATTTTTTAGCTATTCTTCACAAAAATTTTACCTCGGCTTGGGTAGTGTTTCTCAAAGAGATAGTGGTTAATGCCATCTTTGAGGCCCACATCCGGCACCAGCATGGTTTTGGCCTTCGCGGCCTGCATGGCATGCACATAAATTTCCGAGGCAGGGATGATCACATCTGCCCTATCCGGGTTGAGCTGGAGCCTGTTGAGGCGTTCGTCAAGGGTGAGGTTCCTCAGGTAATCCTGCACGCGCATGATGTTTTCCAATGAGATCTTCCGCTTGGATGTGCGTGGAGAGAGCTCGTAAATCTTGTTGATGTTTCCACCGGTACCAATTCCGATCACCTTTTCTTTATGGTCTTTCAGTTCATCTTGCACCCAGTGTGCTATATCATTCCAGGCACGAGGAGAATCGTGATGTTCCAGCCGTCTTACAGACCCTATTTTAAAAGACCTGGAAGCTACTTTCTTTTGCTTGTAATAAAAATTCAGTTCTGTACTTCCACCGCCCACATCTACATGCAGGTAAGTCTTATCATCCAGGTCAAGGCTGATCACAGAGTTGATCATTTCAGCCTCTCTCTGACCATTGATGATGTTGATTTTAAGGCCCAGTTCATCAAGTGTCCGCTGTGCGAGTTCCTTGCCGTTTTTGGATTCACGCATGGCCGAAGTGGCACACCCATAGTAGTGGTCTACTTGATAAAGCTCCATGAGCGTCTTGTAAGCTCCCATTAGTTTGATAAACCGTTCCTGATTGTAGGGGCTGATTTGCTTGTGAGTAAAGACGTCCTGTCCAAGCCTGAGTGGAAACCGTACGTATTGGAGTTTTTTGAAGGTGATAAGCTTTTCGTATTCGATCACCTTGGTTATTTGAAGTCTGATGGCATTTGAGCCAATGTCTATTGCAGCTAATTTCATTGATAGTAAAATTAGTTTTTTAGCTTTTGGCGAACTGTTAAATATTCATTTTTATTCTATTGATTGGCGTGTATATTTGCAATCACATTTATCGAGAAAGGCTGAGGGACTGGGCCCTATGAAGCCTTGGCAACCTTTTCTTCTGTTCCAGAAGGATTTCGGTGCCACTTCCCATCGTTACGTTTGGCGTTTCGAAGAGATAAGTTGATCCACACTAAGTATCCTTTCTCCATATAATGTGCTAAAATTTTAGAGAGCATGAGTAAGTTATTGGATATTGCGAAGGAGCGGGTTTTGATTTTGGATGGTGCCATGGGTACCATGATCCAGCGCTATAAGCCACAGGAAGAAGATTTCAGAAATGAGGAGTTGAAAGATCATTCCTTTTCGTTGAAGGGAAACAATGACCTCCTGTCGGTGACCAGGCCAGACATCATCAAGCAAATACATAGAGATTATTTTGAGGCGGGTGCTGATATTGTAGAGACCAACACCTTTAGTTCCACCACCATTGCACAGGCAGACTATGGTTTGGATACTGACTATTGGATTCATAAGATCAACTTTGAATCTGCAAAAATAGCTCGGGAGGCAGCTGATGAGTTTACCCAGAGAAATCCTGATAAACCTAGATTTGTTGCCGGATCCATCGGCCCCACCAATAAAACAGCATCACTTTCACCGGATGTAAATGATCCCGGCTATCGTGCAGTCACTTTCGAAGACCTTAAGATCGCTTTTGGCGCTCAGGCAAAATCTCTTATAGAAGGTGGAGTAGATTTACTGTTAGTGGAAACTGCCATTGATACGCTCAATGTGAAGGCAGCTTTGTTTGCAATAGATGAATTACAAAAGGAATTAGGAACTAATGTTCCTGTCATGGTATCAGGGACAATTACAGACGCATCGGGCAGGACATTATCAGGTCAGACTACTGAGGCTTTCCTGATCTCTATCTCACATATGCCACTGCTAAGTGTTGGACTGAATTGTGCGCTGGGAGCAAGCCAGCTGAGACCTTATCTGCAGACTTTAGCTGAGAAATCTGATTTTTTGGTGAGTGCCCATCCCAATGCCGGATTACCGAACGAATTTGGAGAGTATGACCAAACCCCGGAGGAGATGGGGGATCAGGTAGAGGAGTATCTTCAATCCAGTTATGTTAACATATTAGGTGGCTGCTGTGGGACTACACCGGAGCATATTAGGGTGATAGCGGAGAGAGCTGCGAGGTATTCACCTAGAGCTTCTTTAGTCCATAGTCCACAGACCACAGATCAGCGTATTTAAAGCATGTCATTTAAGTTTGAAAATCTTAAGGTGTGGCAGCGTGCTTTGGACTTTACTGGACAAATAGATTTGCTGATTAAGTCATTTCCAGATAATGAAAGATTTGCCTTGTCATCTCAAATGAAACGTGCGGGTGATTCTATCGCTCTGAATATAGCAGAAGGTTCCACTGGTCAAAGTAATAAGGAATTTGCACGTTTTCTTGGAATAGCCCTGCGCTCTGGAATTGAGGTTGTAGGTTGCCTTTATCTAGGAAGGAAGAGGCAAATTATTACGGATGAAGATTTTTTAAGGATGTATAGAGAATTAGAAGAGATTATTAGAATGATTCAAGCTCTTAGAAATAGTTTAAAATGAGTAAAGAAAACTATCGACTGTAGACTTCCGACTATGGACTTTCGACTATCAACTAATAACGACTGTGGACTTTCGACTAAAAAAACTATTGATTAGCGTTAAATGAGTAAAGAAAAACTATCGACTGTGGACTATCGACCAATAAAGGATTACTCCCTAAGACTTTCCGGTTTAGAACCCCTCGTGGTGACTTCAGAAACCAACTTTGTGAATGTAGGAGAGCGAACCAATGTTACTGGATCTGCGAGGTTCAAGCGGCTTATCCTCGAGAATAAGTACGATGATGCCCTTGAGGTAGCGTTGGATCAGGTGCGCGGTGGAGCACAGATTCTGGACGTCAATATGGATGAAGGCATGCTCGACGGGAAAGCGGCCATGGTGAAGTTTCTTCATCTGATTGCTTCTGAGCCTGAAATTGCCAGAATTCCTATCATGATCGACTCGTCCAAATGGGAGATCATTGAAGCGGGCTTGCAGTGCGTGCAGGGAAAAGGTGTAGTCAACTCCATTTCTATGAAGGAGGGACAAGAGCCATTTCTTTATCAAGCCAATAAAGTCAAACAATACGGTGCAGCTGTTGTGGTCATGGCTTTTGATGAAGATGGACAGGCAGATACTTATGAGCGGAGAATAGCCATTTGTAAGAGATCCTATGACCTGCTGGTTGATAAAATAGGTTTTGCTCCGCAAGACATCATTTTTGATCCGAATATTTTCCCGGTAGCCACAGGTATTCCCGAACATGATAATTATGCTGTTGACTTTTTTAAAGCCACCAAATGGATCAAGGAGAATCTGCCTGGAGCCAAGGTGAGCGGTGGTGTTAGCAACGTTTCCTTTTCTTTCAGAGGCAATAATGTAGTGCGTGAAGCCATGCATTCGGCATTCTTATATCATGGCATTCAGGCAGGTATGGATATGGGCATTGTCAATGCCGGGATGATTGAAGTCTATGACGAAATTCCTAAAGATTTATTAGAACACGTAGAGGATGTGTTGCTCAATAGACGATCTGATGGAACCGAGCGACTGTTGGCATTTGCCGAAAAGGTAAAAGGAACGGGCAAGGTAAAGGTGGAGGACAATGCGTGGCGAGAACAATCTGTGCAAGAGCGGTTGAAGCATGCATTGGTCAAAGGTATTGTCGAATTCATTGATGAAGATACAGAAGAAGCCCGGCAGCAATATGACAAACCACTTCATGTGATCGAAGGGCCGTTGATGGACGGAATGAATGTGGTTGGTGATTTGTTTGGCTCTGGTAAAATGTTTCTACCCCAGGTGGTAAAAAGTGCCCGGGTCATGAAGAAATCCGTTGCTTACCTGATTCCATACCTGGAAGAAGAGAAGAAAAGATCAGGGGATACCAAAAGTAGCAAAGGCAAGATCCTTCTGGCCACTGTAAAGGGAGATGTTCACGACATTGGGAAAAACATAGTAGGTGTAGTGCTCGCATGTAACAACTACGATATAGTAGACCTTGGCGTGATGGTGCCAGCGGAGAAGATTCTGGATGAAGCAATTAAGCAAGAAGCAGACATCATTGGGTTGAGTGGATTGATTACACCGTCGCTTGATGAAATGGTCAATGTGGCCAATGAAATGCAGCGAAGGAAAATCAATAAGCCGCTATTGATCGGAGGGGCAACTACCAGTAGAATTCACACTGCTGTGAAAATTGCCCCTAAATTCGAAGGGCCTGTAATCCATGTGTTGGATGCTTCCAAAAGTGTTGGCGTAGCTTCAGATCTGCTAGGCACTAAAAAGGATGCTCTGGTCGATAGAGTCCGAGCTGAATATGCAGAATTAAAGTTGGGTCACGAAAGCAGACAGTCTGAAAAGGAGCATGTTTCCTTTAAAGCAGCGCAAAGTAACAGGGTGAAAATTGATTGGGAAAAATATACCATTCCGGTTCCTCATAAAACAGGAGTTCAGGTATTTAAAGAAATTCCGCTTTCAGAAATAAGAAAATACATCGATTGGACGCCTTTCTTCTCCACCTGGATGCTGAAAGGTAAATACCCACAGATTTTTGAAAACCCAACAGTAGGGAAGGAAGCTAAGAAGCTTTATGAGGAGGCCAATGCCATGATTGATGAACTGGTCAGTAATAAAGGCTTGAAGGCTAATGCAGTAGTGGGGATATGGCCGGGCAATGCGGAAGGTGAAGATGTGATTTTGGAGAATGGAACCAGGTTCAATTTTTTAAGACAGCAGGGAAAGAAGGGCAGCAACCTCCCTAACATCAACCTATCGGACTTTATTGCGCCAAAGGAATTTGGTAAAACTGATTACCTCGGTGGATTTGCAGTTTCGGTATTTGGAGCTAAGGAAATTGCAGAAGGCTTCGAAGCAAACCATGATGATTACAACTCGATCATGATCAAGTCTGTGGCTGACAGGTTTGCTGAAGCAATGGCCGAAATGATGCACGAGAAGGTAAGAAAGGAAATCTGGGGGTATGTATCGGATGAGTCATTGGACAATGAGTCTTTGATCAAAGAAACGTACCAGGGAATAAGGCCAGCACCAGGTTATCCTGCTTGTCCGGATCATACTGAGAAGCCTGTTTTGTTTGAACTTTTAGATGCTGAAAAGAATATTGGAGTCGAATTAACAGAAAGCATGGCCATGTACCCTGCGGCCTCTGTGAGTGGGTTTTACTTCTCTCATCCTGAGTCAAAGTATTTCGGTCTAGGAAAAATCTATAAAGATCAAATTGAAGATTATGCCCGGAGAAAGGGCATGGATGTTGAGAGAATTGAAAAATGGCTTGCGCCGAATTTGGGGTATTAACTTGTTGGCTTATTGGGATGTTTGGTATTAGGTTTTTGGGTTTGATAGACTATTATGAGAGATTTTAAAGAATTGGAAATTTGGGCTGACTCACATCAGTTCGTTTTGAAGATTTACCTGATTACTAAGAGCTATCCTGATCATGAAAAATTTGGTATAATAAGTCAAATGCGGAGAAGCGCATCTTCCATGCCTATGAACATTTCAGAAGGTTGTGGAAGGTCTGGAGATAAGGAGTTAAAGAGATCTTGTGAAATGTCCATGGGTTCGGCTTCTGAGTTGGAGTATCAATTGATTTTGAGCCATGATTTGGACTATTTATCAAGTGCGAAATATGAGGAGTTGGTTCGTGAATTAGTGATTTTAAAAAAGCGAATGAATTCATTTATTCAATATTTAAAGAAAAGAATAGATGGTGATGGTGCCTAAGTACCTAATAGACCAATCACCTAATTGCCTAAAAACATGAAAGTAACAGAACATATAGCTGCCGCCAATGGCAAAACACTTTTTTCACTGGAGATTATTCCTCCCAGAAAAGGGGACAGTATAGACTCACTTTTTGCACACATTGATCCGTTGATGGAATTCAATCCGAATTTTATTGACGTGACCTATCACCGCGAAGAGTACGTTTACAAGAATCGTGGTAATGGGCTTTTGGAGAAGAAAACCATCAGAAAGAGGCCGGGTACCGTAGGAATTTGTGCGGCAATCAAAAACAGGTATAATGTAGATCCTGTCCCACATATTATTTGTGGTGGATTTACCAAAGAGGAGACAGAGAATGCTTTGATCGATTTGAATTTCCTTGGGATTGACAATGTGCTTGTATTGAGAGGGGATTCGATTGCAGAGGAGAAAACCTTTAAACCCGAACCTGATGGAAATGCTTACGCCATTGATCTAGTTGACCAAGTAATGGGAATGAATGAAGGCAAGTACCTGGATGAAGAGTTGCAGAATGCTGTGCCTACTAATTTCTGTATAGGAGTAGC
This sequence comes from Marinoscillum sp., assembly GCA_040218045.1. Lineage (GTDB taxonomy): Bacteria > Bacteroidota > Bacteroidia > Cytophagales > Cyclobacteriaceae > Marinoscillum. The sequence continues at coordinate 66,445 of JAVJQA010000014.1, read as the reverse complement.
TGGCTATCCGGAAAAGCATTTTGAAGCTCCGAACATCAAGTCTGACTTGAAGTACCTGAAACAAAAAGTCGATCGTGGAGCCAGGTATATAGTTACGCAGATGTTCTTTAACAATGCGAAGTACTTTGAGTTTGTGGAGAAGTGTAAAGAAGCAGGCATCAACGTTCCTATCATTCCCGGATTGAAGCCTATCACTACCAAAAATCACATGAGGATCCTTCCTTCTATTTTTCACATTGATATTCCAGACGACCTTTATGTGGAGATTGAAAAGTGTAAGGACAATTCTCAGGTAAAGGAAGTCGGTATTGAGTGGGGGATCCAACAATCAAGGGAGTTAATGGAAGCAGGGGTTCCGGTATTACATTATTACTCTATGGGTAAATCAGATTCGGTAGAACGAATTGCGAAAGCGCTTTTCTGATATATTTGCGAAAAGCACCCCTATGAAAATAATTGAATGTCCTAGAGATGCCATGCAGGGTTTGCTGGATTTCGTTCCTACTGAACTGAAAGTCAGGTATATCAACCAAATTTTGAAGGTTGGTTTTGATACTGTTGATTTTGGTAGTTTCGTGAGCCCCAAAGCCATCCCGCAAATGCATGATACGGCGGAGGTGCTTGAAGGACTGGAACTTAGTGGCAGCAGGTCTAAACTTCTAGCTATTGTTGCAAATGTAAAAGGTGCAGAATTGGCGTCAGATTATGAGGAGATTCAGTATTTGGGATATCCATTGTCGCTTTCAGAGACATTTCAAAAAAGAAATACGAATCGATCAATAGGAGTGGCATTTGATAATCTGGCAGAGATTCAGGACATCTGTCAGTCTGATGATAAGACTCTGGTAGTTTATTTGTCGATGGGGTTTGGAAATCCTTATGGCGATCCTTATGAGGTGGATTATGTAGGCCAGTTTGTGGATCGACTGGACAAAATGGAGGTGGATGTAGTGTCTCTGGCTGACACCATAGGAGTATCAAATACTGAGACCATTGAGCCACTTTTTCAAACACTGATCCCAAAATTTCCACATATTGAGTTTGGAGCGCATTTCCATTCAAACCCTAATAATGCAGTTGAAAAAATTAAGGCCGCATATAAATCAGGGTGTAGAAGAATGGATGGAGCGATAAGAGGTTATGGTGGTTGCCCAATGGCTAAAGATGAATTGGTAGGGAATATGGCTACTGAAACGATTTTGTCAACTTTGAAGCAACTTGATAGTGAGCAAGCATATGATCAGGTTGAATTTTTCCGGGCAATTGAATTGTCAAAAGAGATTTTTATTTAGATAGTAATTAGATGAGCATAGACGCAATCATTGTATTGGTAGTCATTGTAGGAGCCATTGTCCTGTTTGCTACAGAGTGGCTTTCTATTGATTTAGTTGGGATACTCATTCTGGTGTCACTGACAGCCACAGGCGTCATCTCCCCCAAGGAAGGTCTTTCTGGCTTTAGTAATCCGGCAGCCATCACAGTTGCTTTTATGTTCGTATTGAGTTACTCCCTGTTGAAGACAGGTTCTCTCCAGCGAATAGGGCCCTACCTCGGTCCTATTTTCAAGAAGAATTTCCATATGGGAATACTGATCATGATGGTTTTCATTGGGTTAGTATCGGCTTTTATCAACAATACACCGATTGTAGCTATGTTCATTCCGGTAATGGTGAGTGTGGCGAATCTCTCTGGTTATAGTCCATCTAAATTATTAATCCCACTTTCATATGCTTCTATTTTAGGAGGTATGTGTACCATGATTGGAACTTCCACCAATATGCTAGTGAGTGGAATTGCTGTAGAGAATGGGATTGAAGCCTTTCCAATGTTTTTAAGTGCACCAATAGGAATAGTATTCGTTGTAGTCGGTGCTGTTTATATCTTTTTCTTTGGAAAGAAGCTACTCCCAGACCGGCTTAATGAAGGTGATCTTAGTCAGAAATTCGGAATGCGCGATTATTTATCTGAGATAGAAGTGTTGGAGGAGTCTGAGTTTATTGGTCAACGCATTATGGATTCAATCCTGGTAACTGAACTGTCCATTGATGTGATTGAAATTAGGCGCAATGGTAATCTTTATACGCTACCCCCAGGAGATTTCGTCATACGGGCAGGCGATGTGTTGAAAGTTCGGTGTGATGTAGAAAAGATCAAAGCATTGAGGGATAGGCTTAAGGTCAATTTCAATACTTCTGCGGTTCGTATCAATGAAAATGAAATTCAAAGTGGAGACACATCAATATTGGAGTTGATTATCACTTCAGGTTCTGAGTTTGAGGGAAAGAATTTACGCCAAATGGATTTTAGAAGGAGATATAGGGCTATTCCACTTGCTATATTGCACCATGAGGAGGTTGTCCATGAGAATTTGCATGAAGTTGAGTTGAAGGCAGGAGATATCATTTTGACTGAAATAAAAACCCACAGGCTGCAAAATCTCAAGCGACAAGAGATGAACCAGAGAAGTCCCTTTATTGTCCTTTCTGAACAAGGCATCATTGACTTCAATCGTAAAAAATTCATTACGGTATTGTCTGTTATTCTTGGTGTTGTTTTGATTTCTTCTCTTAATATTTTATCGATCCCAATAGCTACAATTCTGGGTACAATTGTCCTCGTATTATCTGGGACAATCAGTATGCGTGAGGTTCATGAATCGATTGAATGGAAAATTATTTTCCTGCTGGCGGGGGCATTGAGTTTAGGGATCGCCATGGAACGAAGTGGATTAGCGAGTATTATTGCGAGTTTCCTGGTTGACGACCTCAGTGGGTATGGGCCTATTGTGATTCTTTCAGGGCTTTATATAACCACCTCATTGTTCACTGAGCTAATGAGTAACAATGCCGCTGCGGCTCTTTTGGCACCCATTGCCATTACAACCGCAGATAAGTTGGAGTTGAGTCCTTACCCGTTTTTAATGGCTGTAATGATCGCTGCATCTGCCAGTTTCATGACGCCTATTGGATATCAAACCAACACTATGGTTTACAGTGCCGGACAATATAGATTTGGGGATTTCTTTAAAGTAGGTGTGTGGCTAAATCTTCTGTTTTGGATAATTGCAACCTTACTAATTCCTGTGTTTTATCCTTTTAATTGATCTTGAATTTCTTGCCGGGAAGTGACTTGATCAAGCCCTGAAATTCCAGATTCAAGAGATTTCCCGCAAGTTGATTAATAGAGATCTGGGTTCTCCAAGCCAATTCATCTATCGGGAGACCGGCTTTGAATTCAAGTAAGCACTTCACTATTTTTTGATCTTCCTGAGCTAAGGAGGAAACATCTACTGTTTGTTTTGAAGGATCTGATTGGTCATCCCAATTAAGATGATACTTTAAATCATTGACTCCAGTATAGAGTAAGGCTTTTTGATTGCGAATGAGGAAATTGCATCCCTCCGAATACTTGTTGTTCAAATCTCCAGGAACAGCAAAAACGGGTCGATTATATGAGTCTGCGATATTTGCTGTGATAAGAGCTCCACCTTTTTTCGCAGCTTCTACTACAATTACAGCGTCTGCCATCCCTGCAATAATTCGATTACGTGCTGGGAAAAAATGTGCTTCTGGCTTGATACCTAGAGGGTTTTCCGAAACGACACCTCCATTTTCAATCATTTCATCGGCATACTTCTTATGAATGGAAGGATACACTTTATCCAGTCCACCTGCAAGGACTGCAATAGTTGGAATCTGATTTTTCAATGCAGCTCTATGTGCTGTGATATCAATACCATAGGCGAGCCCACTTACAATTACACAATCTACAGACTTACAGGTTTCAACTATCTTCTCGGTGACTGCTTGCCCATATTCGGTCGCATTCCTGGTGCCAACGATAGCAAGTATTCTTGTCCATTTCGAGATTTCTCCCTTGGAATAAATGATATTCGGAGCATCTACAACCTGCTTAAGCTTAACTGGGTAAGTTACATCTGTGTAATGATGCACAGCAACTCCCTTTTTTGAAGCGGCGTTAAGTATTGCCTCAGCTTTCTCTAAAAATTTACTACTCTTTAGTATTTGGATTTTTTCAGGCCCAATGCCAGGGATTTTCTGAAGTTGACTCGTTTTAGAATTAAATATTGCAGAAGCCGAACCGCAGTAAGCGATGAGGTTTTTGGCATTAACATCACCAATACCGGGGATTAGCTCCAATGCGACCTGGTAAAGCTTTTCTTCCATTAACCACTAATCCAATTCCTTTTTGAGGGACACAAGAAAGTTTCGTACTTTCTTAAGTGATTCAATGAGCTCCACCTTGTTGGTGGCAGCGTCCACGTCATTTTTGATAAAGTCCCTGGCACCCTGAAGTGTAAATCCTTTTTCCTTTACCAAATAGTAAATGAGCCGGACATTTTTGATGTCTTCTTTCGTAAACTGGCGGTTACCCTTGCGGTTTTTCTTTGGTTTGATGATATCAAACTCACCTTCCCAAAAGCGAATCAATGAGGTAGCCACGCCTAATTCATCGGCAACTTCACCTATTGTGAAGTATTTTTTCTCTATTTCTTTTTCTTTATAAGGCACGGCGAAAAATTTCAGTTTTGAATATAGATAATTCTACCTTCATCGTCAATGATTATTGGGTTTTCAGGAAAATCTTCTTCAGTAAGTTGCTTGATGGAATGTAAAGCCCTTCGTTTTGGATCATTCTCAGGACCCAGGCTGTAGGATTGATAAAAAGAATGTATTTGTCCATTGATGAATTCTCCATTTGATGTAGTATTAATTTCTAAAAGTGGAGCCTCACCACTTACTCCGCGCAGGTTAAAACGACCATAAGTCAGGAAATTACCCAAAGAGTACGCAATAAATCTTTGTTTGTAAACCTCTACGGCACGGACAACATGTGGTCCATGTCCAAATATCACATCAGCACCAGAGTCAATCATAGCATGGCTGAACTCATAAATATTACCTCGATCCTCACCGTAGTAGAATTCTCGTTCTTTGGTGAGGTGCATATTCTGTGAGCCTTCAGCTCCACCATGAATTGAAACAACCACAATATCAGATATGCTATCAAGTTGTTGAACAATGGATCGTGCTCTTTCCAGATCATAAAAGGTTAATGTTCCCCGATTAGGAGCAAAAGCTACAAAGCCGATCTTCAGGTGATTGATTTTTTCATAGATATAGGGTTGTTCAACAGATCCCGCGTACAGCAATCCCAGAGAGTCCAGTGTTTTCTGCGTGCTTAACCGTCCGGTCTTACCAAAATCATTGGCATGATTGTTAGCAAGGCTTATTAAGTCAAACCCAGCATCTACCAGGTTCCTCGTCAGTCTTGTAGGCATTTTGAATAGGTAACAGGCTTTTGGGTTGCTACATTCTTTTTGCTCGCCCTCACCATCCAGTACTGTGCCCTCTAGGTTCCCGAAAGTAATATCGGCCGATTTTAAAAGCTCTCTTGTGTCTTGCCAGAGATACTCACCATTTCCGCTAGGAAGATACCCGGCATTTGGGAATTTAGTGCCCATCATGATATCCCCAACTGCCATGAACTTTACGGTGTCTGGCTGAAGTCTGAATATTTCCAGGTTCACCTCCTGAAACAAAGAATCCAGGGTATCACCTTTTTGTGTAATAAGATAGGTGACTTGGATAGAGGTAGTATCTGTCAGGGTAGAGTCAATAGGTGTTTTACTGCTATCGCTTGTTATGGTCTTGGACACCTTACAGTTGCTTAGCAGGAGTAGTACCACCACCCATAGATATGACCAATTGAGATACTTCATCTTTTTCAATTCAGTCCAAAAGTAACTTGCTTTCGGCGGAGCAAGAGGGCAAGTTTTCCACAAGTTTTAGACAAAGACCTTATTTCTGGATTACATAAAACAAAACATGCCTGCTTCTATTAGAAACAGGCATGTTACTTTGTAAAATCTATGTGATACTTAGTAGGATCCCATAGCTTGAGTGTCTTTGGCAGCTTGCTCTAATACTGCTTCATACTCATCTGAGCTAATGTCTTTGTAGAAATAATGAACTGGGTTTACAGGATTGCCATTCATCTTCACCTCGTAATGTAGATGTGGTGCTGTAGATTTCCCTGTATTGCCTGAATAGGCGATGAGTTCTCCTCTTTTTACTTTCTGACCTGTCTTTACAAGAAACTCACTTAAGTGCGCATATTTGGTCACATAGCCAAATCCGTGATCAATTTCTACCTGATTACCATAACCGCTGATTGAATTCGTTCTGGTAAACTTAACTTCGCCATCTCCAGTGGCATATACTGGACTTCCCTTGGGAAGTGAAAAGTCCACACCATGATGCTGCCGTCTTGTCTTCAGAATAGGATCCATTCTGTAACCAAAACCACTGGACAGACGCTTTAAATTTTCTTTAGATACCGGTTGAATAGCAGGTAATGATGCAAGCATGAGTTCTTTATCCTTTGCCAATTCCATGATTTCATCATAAGACTTGGTCTGAATGTAAAGTTGCTTCTTTAGCTGGTCAAGTCTCTGATAATTGTCAATCACCAAATCTTCTCTCTCCAGCCCCTGATCTAGCAGGTCTTTATAGCGGTTGGCACCACCAAACCCTGCATTCCTGATTTCTTCAGGAATAGGCTCCACTCCCATGATGATCCGGTAAATATTATCATCCCTTTCCTGAAGTGATGCCAGCATATTATTGGCATCAGTGACCTCATTGCTCAAGAGGTCATAATACATCTTCAGTTCTTCATTTTCTTTTCTCAACAATGCTTCTTCAGGGGATTCAAAGTACTTGATATACACAAATACAATCCCCGTGGCTAGAAGCAAAGCAAGTGTTAAGAAACCAAGCGAATTCCATATGAAATCCCATGTGGAAACCCTTATTCGCTCGTATCTACATGACTCTGTGTCATAATAGTACTTAATTCTGGCCATAGGTCGATGTTATGTTATTTTCAACTAGTTTTGCCCGGCTGGACAAGCAAACTATCTGGCAAATTACGGTTTTTAATTGAATAAAACCAAATAATTGAAGTTAACTACTTAATAGTCAATTAGTTACATGGATTCTAAGGTTATCAGAGCCAACTTTCTAGAATTTTTCAATTCTAAATCTCACAAAATAGTTCCTTCTGCACCAATAGTGGTTCAAAACGACCCTACTTTGATGTTTACCAATGCGGGAATGAACCAGTTTAAGGATTACTTTCTTGGTAACAAAACCCCTGAAGCCAATAGAATTGCAGATACACAAAAGTGTCTTCGGGTTTCAGGTAAACACAACGACCTGGAAGAGGTAGGATTGGATACTTACCACCATACCATGTTTGAGATGTTGGGTAACTGGTCTTTCGGGGATTATTTCAAAGAAGAAGCAATAGACTGGGCATGGGAGTTTCTGACTAAGGTTTGCAATCTGCCGGAAGACAGAATGTATGCTACAGTATTCGAAGGAGATGTATCTGAAGACCTGGCCGCTGATGATGAAGCAAGAGCCTATTGGAAAAAATTGATGCCCGAGGATCGTATTCTCAATGGCAACAAAAAAGATAATTTCTGGGAAATGGGTGACACTGGCCCATGTGGTCCGTGCTCAGAAATACATATAGATTTGAGATCTGACGCTGACGTAGCTAAAAAGTCTGGCGCAGAGTTGGTCAATCAGGACCATCCTCTTGTGGTAGAGATTTGGAACCTCGTATTCATGCAGTTTAATCGGCTTTCTGATGGTTCTCTGAAGAATCTGCCTCAACAGCATGTAGATACGGGGATGGGTTTTGAAAGACTTGCCATGGCTGTTCAGGGCAAGCAGTCCAACTATGATACGGATGTATTTCAGCCCACAATCCAGGCTATTGCCAAACGGGCTGGAGTTGAATATGGTCAGGACGAAAAGACTAACATTGCTATTCGCGTCATTGCAGATCACATAAGAGCTATCTCTTTCACCATTGCAGATGGCCAGCTTCCTGGCAATGCCAAGGCAGGATATGTGATCAGAAGAATCCTGAGGAGGGCAGTGAGATACGGATATACATTCCTGGATTTCAAAGAACCATTTTTAACCGACTTAGTTCCTCTTCTCGCCGAACAATTCGCTGAGACTTTTCCGGAACTTGAGGCTCAAAAAGATTTTGTGGCCAAAGTAATCAGGGAAGAAGAAGTTGCCTTCTTAAGGACCCTGGATAAAGGATTGAAAAGATTTGAGACCATCAAAACTGATACTAAAGGTAAAGTTATTGATGGAAAGACCGTTTTCGAATTGTATGATACCTACGGGTTCCCACTAGATCTTACATCTCTGATCGCCAGGGAGAATGGATTGAGTGTGGATGAGGCCGCCTTTAAGGTAGAAATGTCTAAGCAAAAGGAACGCTCCAAAAGTGCTGCAGAACAGTCCACAGGGGATTGGGTAGTTTTGATTGATGCTGATCTGCCAGTTTTCCTTGGTTATGACCATCTGGAAGCTGAGACTAAGATCACCCGATACAGGGAAGTAAATCAAAAGAATAAGCGATTTTACCAGATTGTGCTGGATCAGACACCGTTCTATGCTGAAAGTGGAGGACAGGTAGGTGATAGCGGATTTTTAGAGAGTATTGAGGAGAAGCTTGCCATTTTCGACACGAAGAAGGAAAACGATCTTATTGTCCATTATGCAAATGAGCTTCCAAAGAACCTGGCTCTTACTTTCCATGCCACAGTGAATGCAGAGAAAAGACTCCTGACAGAAAACAATCATTCAGCCACTCATCTACTGCACGCTGCTTTGCGTGAAGTGCTTGGTGAGCATGTCCAGCAAAAAGGATCGTTGGTCAATGAGAAGGTTCTTAGATTTGATTTTTCGCATTTCGCGAAAGTTACAGATGAAGAAATGGCTCGTATAGAGACAATTGTCAATAAAAGAATCCGAGAAAACATTGCTCTGGATGAGCAACGCAATGTCCCAATTGAAAAAGCGAAACAAATGGGTGCAATGGCATTGTTTGGTGAGAAATATGGTGAATTTGTACGAGTGATTTCTTTTGACAGATCATACTCAGTAGAGCTTTGTGGAGGCACACACGTCTCAGCCACAGGTAAGATTGGTTTGTTGAAAATAGTTAGTGAGAGTTCAGTGGCTGCGGGTGTGCGGAGAATTGAAGCTATCACTGCGGACAGAGCGGAAGCTTTTATAGATGGTGAGCTGGATTTACTTTCGGAAATTAAGGTTCTTTTGAAGAACCCGAAAGATCCAAAAAAGGCTATTGAAGCACTCCTGGAAGAGAAAAACGAATTACAAAAGAAAATAGATGAGCTCAATCAGAAACAAGGCAGTGCCCTTAAAGCTGACCTGATCAAGCAAGTCAAAGAAATAAATGGTGTCAGGGTAATCACCCAGGAAGTAAATCTCCCTGATGCTAATGTACTTAAGCAACTATCATTTGAACTCAAAAATGAAGTTCCCGGTTTACTAGCAGTTTTAGCTGCCAACCTGAACGAAAAACCTATGCTAAGCGTCATTATGGACGACGATCTGGTTAAAAACCATGGATTGGATGCAGGCGAAATTGTGCGTGCAATGGCGAAGGAAATACAGGGAGGTGGCGGAGGCCAGCCATTTTACGCCACCGCAGGTGGTAAAAATGTAAGTGGTCTCTCAAAGGCACTGGAAGTGGGGAAACAATTAATTGAAGAGAAACTGAAGATTGAGATTAAATGATTTCACCAGAAGTGAAAGCAAAGTACCGGCTGGTAGTCGGTCTGGAAGTGCATGCTCAGCTGCACACTGCTACGAAGATTTTTTCCGGAGATAGCAACTCTTTTGGAGATGCCCCCAATACCAATGTGAGTGTCATATCACTTGGTCATCCGGGGGTAATGCCAAAACTGAATGTGAAGGCTGTAGAGTATGCTATCAGGATGGGCCTTGCTTGCAATAGCAAGATTAGCGATTTTCAATTTTTTGATCGTAAAAACTACTTCTATCCAGATCTACCCAAAGGATACCAGATCACACAGGACAAGACGCCAATTTGTGTAGGTGGATATGTTCCGGTTCACTTCGGAGAGAATCAACACGCTAAAGTACAGCTTAATAGAATTCACCTGGAAGAAGATGCTGGGAAATCCATTCACCAGGATGGAGAGCCTGATACATTGATTGATCTCAATAGGGCCGGAGTACCACTGATTGAAATTGTGACCGAGCCGGTAATCGCTACCTCTGAGGAAGCAGGGGCTTTCTTAGCCGAAGTTCGCAGGATTGTACGCTATCTAGGGATCTGCGATGGTAATATGGAGGAAGGATCGTTAAGATGTGATGCCAATGTGTCCGTAATGGAAATAGAAGCCACTGAACTCGGCAAGAAGGTGGAGTTGAAAAATATGAATTCAATTAAGAGCGTGATCAGGGCTATTGACCATGAAATGGAGCGTCAGATTGACCTGATTGAGGATGGCTATGAGATCTTGTCTGAAACGAGGACATTTGATGTCAATACGGGCCGTTCTACTGGAATGAGAACTAAGGAAGAGTTAAATGATTATCGTTATTTCCCGGAGCCAGATCTAAGTCCTTTGAAAATTACCGAAGAATGGCTTTCGGAGATTAAGTCTTCCCAACCTATGTTGCCTGCGGAATATCGAGAGAAATTCCAAAAGGATTATGAACTGAGTGATTATGATGCAGAGGTTCTAACCGATAGAAAGGAGCTTGCTTTCTTTTTTGAGTCATTCTGCAAAGAAACCAGTAACTATAAAGCAGCGGCCAACTGGACAATGGGGCCAATAAAATCTTATCTGAATGAACATAATCTGGAGATTGATCAGTTCGTTCTAAAACCAGCTACGCTATCTGAAATAGTCAATTTGGTAGATAAGTCTCTGATTAATTTCTCAGCGGCCAGCCAGCAGTTATTCCCTTATTTGATAGAGCATCCGCGCGAGAGCGCAATTGTTGCTTGTAAGGCACTTAACATTTTACAGGACTCAGATTCAGATTCTATCCAATCAGTTATTGATCTGGTTTTGGCTGATAATGCAGATAAGGTTGCTGAATACAAAAAGGGTAAGAAAGGATTGATTGGAATGTTTATGGGCGAGGTAATGAAAAAGACCCAGGGTAAAGTTGATCCTAAAGTTGCTAACAAGCTATTAAGAGATTCATTAGAATTGTGATATGAAAAACATGAGGAACCTAAAATATTTAATTTTCTTTTGTCTGCCGGTCTTAGTCGCTTGCAGCGAGGGGTCACCCAAACAAGGTGTGAACATTACTGGTAAAGTTGAGAATCCTATTTCTGGAGAATTAGTTACCCTAAACGAATTTACTCCTAAAGGATTGCAGCCAATAGATACCATCGAGGTAGGAAAATCTGGTGAGATGAATTTTTACGTTAATGTGGAGTCACCTACATTTTTCAGGCTTAATTTCTACAATAGACAGCAGCTTAATTTGGTGCTTGATGGTACAGAGGATGAGGTGGAAATTCTTATTGAGGGAAATAACCCGCAAGGGGAAGTTTCTGTGACGGGATCCAAACACACCAAATATGTAAAACAACTTGAAGGTATGATGCGCGATCAGCAGTCAGATGTTCAGGATTTGAACCAAAAGGCAATTGAGGCAAGGAATGCCGGGGATGAGGAAACGATGAAGCGATTGACAGCTGAGTATTATGATGTAATGCGAGTGGGGCAGAATGAAATGAAAAATTTTATATGGAGTATTACCCCATCTCTTGCTGCGATCTATGGATTGGAGTCACTTCCAATGGATGAGCATTTTCTGTTTTATGATAGTATTGCTCAGAAAATGAAAAAGGATACAGCTTTGGCTAACAATTTCTTTGTGAAAGATTTAATTGACAAAGTAGATGGAGCCCGCACTTTAGCGGTAGGAGCAGATGCGCCGGAGATATCTCTTCCAACACCGGATGGTGAAGTAATTGAATTGAGCTCGCTAAGAGGCAAGTATGTTTTAATTGACTTTTGGGCCGCGTGGTGCAAACCATGCCGTGCAGAGAATCCGAATGTAGTTAGAGTATATAATGCATATGCTGGAGAAAATTTTGAGATTCTTGGTGTATCACTAGATAGAAATAGAGATGCCTGGGTAAAAGCCATTGAGCAGGATGGTTTACCATGGCTTCACGTAAGTGATTTGCAATACTTCAACTCAGAGGCTGCCAGGACCTATCAGATTTCTTCAATTCCAGCAACATACCTCATTGGACCGGATGGAAAAATCATTGCCAAAGGTTTAAGAGGCCCTAGCCTGGAAGCCAAGCTAAAAGAGATCTTTGGCTAGTATTTTCTATAAAAACATCTTTTGAAGCGCTTCCCAGAGGCGCTTTTTTTGTGATGCATCAGAATGGAGTTCTGCAGGCGCCACGGAACACAATATCTGCTGTGAGGCATGGTCTGTTGGGATATATAATGTCATTTCATTGCCTAGCTTTAGTTCCAACTCCTTGTTGTAACCAAAACATAAAAGTTTCTTATAATGCGGGGAGTAGTTATTGATCCCTTCCATCAGGTGAGCCTGATTAAAGTCCTTCTTAATAGCCCCAAGGATTTTTACCAGTAGCTCCCTGTCATTAGAGGTAAGTGGAGGAGTCCAAATAGCCAACTCATGAACTTTTGGTGGAGTTGGTTTGGAAATTGGAATAGACGGTGTACTTAGTGTTTCTTTTGGTTCCTCCGCCTTTTGAGGAACAGGATCTTCAGCAATAGAAGTGGATTGAATAGACGCAGGCTGGGTGGTTTGTACAGAATCTCCTTGCTCTACAATGTAGAGTTCTTCTGTAATGAAAAACGGTAAGTAGGAGTCTTCTATCATTTTATATTAAAGATTGATTTCAGCTCAACAGCATCTTCTGGATCCATACGCTTGCCCAAAACTAACCTCAGTTGCCTTCTTCTCAAAGCGCCCTCATACAGCTCTTTCTCCATCTCCGTTTCAGGATCCACATCCGGAATGTCAATAGGCCTGCCGGATTGATCCACGGCTACAAAGGTGAAAAAAGCTCGATTGGATTCTATCTTTTTACCAGATGGCACATCCTCAGCTGTTACCTCGATATACACTTCCATGGAGGAGTTGAAGGATCTGGTGACAAATGCGGTGAGTGTGACCACATTGCCTAGTTGAATAGGTTTAGAAAATGAAATGTTGTCCACAGATGCTGTGACGACTATCCTATTGCTGTGACGCTGAGCCGCAATGGCAGAAACAATATCCATCCAATGCATCAACCGACCACCCATTAAGTTGTTTAGTGTGTTGGTGTCATTCGGGAGCACCATTTCGGTCATTGTAACAAAGGAGTCTTTACAATTCTTAACTTTTTTGGCCATATTATTTCCAACCTTTTTCGCCGAGCAAAGGTACAAAGCTGAAGTTCTTAAATGATTTTTTGGATATTTTGTTTTCGGCCACTTTGGTCAACCGATACATGGCCTGGGTTTTACCATTACCAACAGGAATCACCAGTCTGCCACCAATTTTTAATTGCTTCACGAGATCCTGCGGTAGAGAAGGAGCGCCTGCAGTGACTATGATTCCATCGAATGGGGCTTGAGCTGGCAAACCCTTAGACCCATCACCATGGTAGAAGTATGGTCTATAGCCGAGTTTTGGTAGAAATTTTTTAGTGTGCTGATACAATACCTCATTGTATTCGATGGTGTGCACCTCAGCTCCAAGTTCCAGCAATATGCTCGCCTGATACCCTGAGCCTGTTCCTATTTCAAGCACTTTATCCTTTGCTTTCACTTCCAATAACTCGGTCTGGAAAGCTACGGTGTATGGTTGCGATATTGTTTGGCCCTGACCTATGGGGAACGCTTTGTCTTCATATGCGTGATTCACAAAGATTTCATCAAAGAAAAAATGTCGGGGAAGCTTCAGCATGGCATTGAGGATACGCTCATCCTTTATCCCTTTGGAAGCAACTTCTTTTACCAGATGCTTACGCATTCCTTTATGACGATAACTATCTTGCAATTCGAATAACTAAAGTTAAAAAATCAGGTTAAGTTTGATAAACAAGTTTTTTATCCATGTTTACCGGAATCGTTGAGTCACTAGGCAATCTTAGTCAAACTGAGAGAGATGGTACGAATCTCCATTTGAAAATTTTATCAAAAATCAGTGAAGAATTGAAAGTAGACCAGAGCGTAAGCCACAATGGTGTTTGCCTCACGGTCACAAAAGTGGAGGATAGCAGTCATTGGGTAACTGCAGTAGACGAAACTTTAAGAAAATCCAATATAGGATTGCTAAATGTAGGAGATACACTTAATTTAGAGAGGTGTGTTCAGATGAATGGACGATTAGATGGACATATCGTTCAGGGCCATGTTGATACAACAGCTGAAGTGATCAATGTCAAGGACGAAAGGGGATCATGGGTATTCACATTTGAGTTGAAAGATGCCGGTTTAATCGTTGATAAAGGAAGTATTTGTATCAATGGGGTAAGTCTGACTTGCTTTGATATTGATCAAAATCAATTTAAGGTGGCAATAATTCCTTACACTTTTGACCACACAAATTTTAATAATCTAAAAAAAAGCAGTATTGTTAACATTGAATACGATATAGTTGGGAAATATATCCAAAAACTAACCGCTCAAAACACAGCTAAAACACTATGACCTTAAATTGCATGATTGTGGACGATGACGAGATGTCACGTCTGTTAGTAAGTAAATTTGTTGAGCAAACCGATTTCTTGACACTTACTCACGTTCTCGATAATACAATAGAAGCATCCAATATTCTAATTGATGAAAAGAATAATGATGTGGATTTGGTGTTTTTGGATGTCGAAATGCCCGAAATGACTGGGCTTGATTTGGCCAAATCACTAAAAAACACCTATCCAATAATCTTTATCACGTCCAAAAAGGAGTATGCAATAGAAGCCTTTGAAGACAATGTGCTGGATTATTTAGTCAAGCCAATTGAGTACACAAGATTCCTGAAATCCGCTGTTAAAGCAAGAGACCAACGTGATAAGGAGCTTAAGTTTGCTGAGAAGGAGGATCACCTATTTGTGAAGTCCGGATCCAAGTTTGTCCGTATTCCTTATGATGAGTTGTATTTCGTTGAAGCATTGGCAGACTATGTTATTTTCAATTCAGTGAAGGGTAAATACATAGTACATCACACGATGAAGGGTATTGAGAAGCGACTACCAGTAAGTATTTTCAGTAGAGTGCACAGGTCATATATTGTGAATAGAAACCGTATCAATCATATCGAAGACTTCAACATTGCCATTAGTGATAAGGTGATACCAATCGGAGCTTCTTATAAAGAAGGCTTTCTGGCTAAGGTAAATATGCTTTAGCCTTCAGGCGTTGATATAGTTTTAACCATAAATATCCGAACCCGAAACCAATTAGCGCTCCTACGAATACATCTCCAGGGTAGTGAACACCAAGGTATATTCTGCTGTAGCTAACCAGTGCTGCCCATATCAATAAGGCAACCATTGACTTGGACTTTTCTTTCAGAAAGAAGAAAGCAGCTACACCAAATGAATTGGCGGCATGTCCGGAGGCGAAACCGAATTTCCCACCGCATCCATTGATAATATTCATTAATTCTGAAAGCCCGGGATCATTGCAGGGTCTGAGTCTTTCAAAATAGGGCTTCATCACTGTAGAGGTCATCTGGTCTGTGCACAATACCACAAGTAACAAGGCAATTATTGGTTGGTAAAATTTTTTACCATGTTCCTGGTAGAGCCTGAATACAAGTAGCAGGTAAAGAGGGATCCATACATACTTGTTGGACATGAAGATCATCAACCCATCAAGGTGTGGAGAACCGAATCCATTCAGAGTTAAAAACAGGTTACGGTCTATTTCCTGCAACCACTCAAGCATCGGCAAACCAGTTGATGTCTTTTTTTAACCACTTTGAGCTCTCAGCTTCAGGAGATCCGGGTGTAGGTTGATGATCATAAATCCATTCCGCATTTGGTGGCATACTCATGAGTATAGACTCGGTTCTGCCATTGGTATCCAGTCCGAATTTGGTTCCTTTGTCCCAAACCAAGTTGAATTCCACATATCTACCACGTCTTACACTCTGCCAATGCTTATGCTGTTGTGAATAAGCAAGATCTCTTTTCTGATGGGCATAATCGGAATATATAGGAATAAAACTCTCCCCAATATTTTGATGAAAGGTCCACAACTCTTCGAAAGTCTTGTTCTCGCTTTTGGCATTTAGTTGATCGTAGAATATACCGCCCACACCACGGGTTTCTTCTCTGTGTTTGATGAAAAAATAGTCATCTGCCCATTTTTTAAACCGTGAATAATAACTTGTGTCGGTAAGATCACAAACTGACTTGAGGTGTTGGTGAATGTATTTTCCAGAGTCAGAATCTACATAATGGGGTGTGAGGTCTATTCCCCCACCAAACCAATACGTGTTTGTTTGTCCGTCTTTAGACTGAGTCTCAAAGTACCTGACATTCATGTGGATAATTGGCATCCATGGGTTTATCGGATGTAATACTATGGAAACACCCGTTGCATAGAACTCCGCAGGGCCAAAGTTCAGTGCTTTCTGGATTTTCTCTGGAAGGTCACCATGTACCGCAGAGAAGTTAACCCCGCCTTTCTCAATGAGGTCACCGTTGATGATTATACGAGATCGGCCGCCACCACCGTCTGATGCTCTGGACCACCGGTCTTCGTGAAATTCCCCAGATCCATCGAGCGCCTCCAATGAGTTGCAGATTTCATCTTGAAGTACTTTGAATCGATTTTCTATTGTTTCTTTTTGACTCATAGATTAAAAAGGATAACCAATTCCGATGTTGATAGCGCCGCGTTTTCTGTTCCTTAGGTCCCAGAGATCCTGCCAATGATAATCGTCCAGGATAAACCGCTCACCCTTAGGGTAGCCGGGATCCACAACCTTGTAGGCAAGATCAAAACGGAGCACTAAGAACGAGAAATCAAATCGCAATCCAAAACCTGCGCCAACTGCTATTTCACTTGGAAATTCACTGAGTTTAAACACTCCATTATCTTTTCCATCCCCATCGGTACTTGTATCCAAAGGATCACTTTTCCACAACCATGAATTACCGGCATCAATAAAAAGCGCATAATCAATAAACGCAATCAAATCACATCTATATTCTACACCTAGCTCAAGAAGTATATCCCCGGGTTGCTCAGATTTGTCATCAATCACAATTTGATCTAAATTATCTTCTTTAATAAGATAGCTCGCATGTGCGCCAGGCCCGAGTCTTCTTGGAGCCCAGGCACGTATGCTATTGCTTCCACCAGCAAAGAAGTACTTCTCGTAAGGGAGTGCAGAAGTTTTGGGATCTCCATCGGCGGAGTTGTCAGCATAGGAATAAGCGGCACCAACATTTACCCTATAAGCAAAAGCCGATCTGGACGTTAGGCGGAAATTTTGCCGGTATTCAAGCGTAGACTTAATGTATTTATAGTATTCAAGGGAGTCTCCGAATGGAGTTTCGTCACCAATAATATTTTGAATATTCCCACCTGTTTCGAGGTATGCCTGAATAAAATGTGCGTTATTGTTTCCTACTCCGTATCCATTGGCATTGAAGCGGGCATTGAATGATGAGAAGCTTACAAATGAAGGTTTGAAAGCTGCAATAAGGGAATTGTTACCACGCTCTTCCAATCGGCTATCGAATACACTGTCTGTTACTGAGAAAATATAACTGGCATCAAAAGGTTTAAAGGTGAACTGTGCATTGTCCTGCACTTGCCAGATATAGGACGTTCCGGTATTAATTGTACGTCTTTCATATTCACCAATCCTGTTTTCAAAATTTAAACCTGCCTGAATCTTTGTCCTGGGATTATAACGACCAATTTTAGATCGAGCATTATCACTAAGAGGGAAAAGGAATTGAGGAAATGTAACTGATACCTGACCACCATACTGCAACCGGGAATAATTGGTTTGAGTTGTTCCTGATTCATCACCGGTCACTGGTTTGATGCCCTGAATACCTGCGTTTCCATCAAACTGTATAATCTCCATGCCTCCAAAGATATTTCGACCCTTGGCATTGAAATTAAAGAATGGGCCTGGGTAACTCTGATCCAAAACGCTCAAACCAACTTCAGTGGAGGTCTGGTACTTCTTCAGAGGGCTTGTAAAAATATTGGCAACAAACTGTCCACCTGTAGTGTCATAATTGATATTGACGAACTTGAATATGTCCAAATAGGAGAGTTGACGTTGAGATTCGAGGGTTAATTTTTTACTGTATAAGCTATCCTTTTCTAGAAAAATCCTCCAACTAAGTAAGCGTTCAGGATATTTGCTGTTCCTGAAATTGAAAGTCACGTCATTATATTCTATCGGTTTTCGGTACCGTCTTTGCGTACCTTGCTCAGTGGAGAAGATTATGGAGTCAAGTCTATAGGTCTTATGCTGTGATTTGTCTGGTGGGTTGGCAATCGTTTGGCGAACTACTAATTTGTGATCATTTAGAACAGTTGAATCCACTTCAAAAAGGACATACTGTCGCTTGAAGTTATAATATCCGTTATTGGAGAAAAGGTCGTAGACTCTATTTCTCTCTTCACCAAACAGGTCTTGATTGTATTTCTTGTCAATAAGGAGTTGCTTTTCAATGTTTTCATGAAATAATTTACTCTGATCCTTGTCTTCAATGATGTAAATCATAGAATCAATCCTGTAAACCTCACCTTCATCGATTGAATAAGTAATCTTAGTTTTTTCGTTTTTTGTTTTCGTGGTATGATCAATTTCAGCATTGAAGTAACCATGCGAAAACAAGTAGTTTTTCATATTTGTCTCAGAGGTCGCGATTTTGGAGGAATCGAAGATCGCTAGTGGTTCACCCCATCTCATCATCTGGTTACCTTCTCTCAATTTGAGATTTTTCTTTTCGAGTTTTGAAGTTCTCTTCTCGTTGAGCTTTGTTTTTCTTTGGTTTGAACTGGCCTTATTGATTTTAGCTTTATACTTCCTATCTATTGTAATGATCTTTTTTGCTATCCTGGCTGAGTCATAAAAGTTCTCCCCAAATTTTTTAAGATAAAATAGATGGGCGATTGGTAAGCGAATAGGTCTTGAATTGGGGGTTTGAGCGAGTTGATTAAAGAGCGCTTCCTGATTGACCTTTCCGTCAGATTTAATTTTCTGCCTTTTAAGAACGGTTTCATCTTTTTTTAGGTATTTTGTGCCAAGGCACGACGATAAGATAACCGACATTAATAAAACGACCGCTCGTATTTTCAAATCCTGCTCACCTTATGGTTTCGATCAAACAATCAAAATTCATCAAATCACTCAATATAAAAAAGTATCGCGTCAAGGAAAAGTCTTTTATTGCTGAGGGACGTAAGAATGTGCTTGAAGGAATCAAATCGGATTATAAACTCAAGCATCTTTTGGCAACTGTTGAATTTCTAAGGAATAACGTGGAAGTGACTCAATTTGTTGGACACAAAGTGATTGAAGTCACCAATAAAGAACTTGAAGGTATTGGCACCTTCACCACCAATAATGATTGCCTGGCTGTATTTGGAATGCCCGATGCCAACCCGGAAAACATCGCCTTTGACGATCACATCATTGCCGTTGATGGATTAAGTGATCCTGGTAATTTGGGTACGATTATTCGAACCATGGATTGGTTTGGCTTTAAACACCTGGTTTGCTCCAGTGACACCACTGATGTTTACAATCCTAAGGTAATAAATGCTACCATGGGTTCATATTGTAGGGTCAAAGTCTACTACACGGATTTAAGTTCCTTTATCCAACGAGCACCAATTGCCGCATATGGAGCTGATTTCAATGGAATACCACTCTCAAAATGGGATCATTCACCAAAATCAATACTTGTCTTTGGAAGTGAATCTCATGGTATTTCAGTGGGCGTGAAATCTCACTTAAAGTCCACTGTGACCATAGAGAAGGTCGGGGCTGCAGAATCTCTAAATGTAGGTATTGCTACAGGTATTATTTGTCATCATCTAAGATCTTAGCTATTTCGCATTTTTTTGTACGCGTTGATGAGTCCAGATGTGGAAGAGTCGTGATCAACGACTTTTTCTTCTCCGGAGAGTTTTGGCAGTATATTTTTGGCCAGTTGCTTCCCAAGCTCCACTCCCCACTGATCAAAACTGAAAATGTTCCAAATCACTCCCTGGACAAAGATCTTATGCTCGTACATAGCAATCAGGGAGCCAAGAGTATAAGGCGTTAATTCATTGAATAGAATACTATTGGTTGGTCTGTTGCCTTTAAATACTTTATATGCTGTTAGCAACTTAATTTGTTCTTCAGAAGCTCCAGCCGCTTTAAATTCTTCAATGACTTCTTCTTCTGCTTTGCCCATCATCAATGCCTCGGTCTGGGCAAAGAAATTGGCCAATAACTTTTCATGATGGTCACTTAGGGGATTTTTACTGTTTGCAGCAGCCAGGAAATCACATGGGATGAGCTTTGTTCCCTGATGGATCAATTGATAAAAGGCATGTTGACCATTTGTTCCCGGTTCTCCCCAAATGATGGGGCCGGTTTGGTAGCTTACTTCACCACCCGATCTGCTGACATATTTTCCGTTACTCTCCATGTCCCCTTGTTGCATATAAGGTGTAAAAGCGTGCATGTATTGATCGTAAGGAAGTATGGCGTGTGTTTCCGCACCAAAGAAGTTATTGTACCATACACCGAGCAAAGCGAGTATGGTAGGTAAATTCTCATGGTTAGGTGCATTTAAGAAGTGCTGATCCATGGATTCGGCACCCTTGAGGAGTTCATTGAAATTGCGGAAGCCGATGGCACAAGCAATGGACATACCAATGGAGGACCACAAGGAATATCGACCACCTACCCAATCCCAGAATTCAAACATATTGTTGAGATCAATGCCAAATTTAGCCACGGCTTCCTTGTTGGTGGAAATGGCAATGAAATGATTCTTCACATGTTTTTCATCTTTTGCAGATTCAAGAAACCAGTTTTTTGCAGATTCTGCATTGGTCATCGTTTCCTGTGTGGTAAACGTTTTTGATGCGATGATGAAAAGGGTAGTTTCCGGGTCTACCTCACTCAGTGTATTGACTATGTGGGTACTATCAACGTTAGAAACAAAATACGATTTGATCCCATTTACCTGGTATGGTTTGAGGCATTCGGTAACCATGTAAGGTCCTAAGTCCGAACCTCCAATTCCAATATTGACAATGTTTTGGATAGGCTTACCAGTAAATCCTTTTAATGCTCCCTTGTGCAACTTGTCCGTAAATTGTTCCATACGTTCAAGAACGGAGTTAACATCTGCACTAATGTCGTTTCCTTCATGAATAATCGATTTTCCTGATTGGTTGCGCAAGGCAATGTGAAGGACTGCTCGATCTTCTGTGAGGTTGATCTTTTCTCCACCGAACATCTTGTCCTTGGCCTCTTGGAGATTTACTTCCTCAGCCAGTTCGATGAGTAATTGGAATGTTTCCGGTGTGATACGGTTCTTCGAAAAATCCAGTAGAATACCCTCGAAAGAGATAGAAAACTTAGAAAACCTTTCTGGATCTGACTGGAAAAGAGACTTCATTTGAGTCTCTTTAATTTCAGAAAAGTGAGCAGTGAGCTTTTTCCAAGCTGATGTGGTGGTAGGATCTATTGTTGGAAGCATCTAATTCTTTATTTGGATGCAAACATTGCAATAAACTCTAAGATTTACAATAAACTATGGGATCAAAAACCGATAATATCGAATAAGTTTTAAAAGAACAAGCCAAAGCCCATACCTTCTCTTTCAAAAAGGACGTACATGTAAAACACGAAACCGAACAGGTATATAAATCCTTCCGACCTGTCTAATTTGTATTTGGCAAACGTGAACATGAAGATGAACAACATGAAAGTACCTGCCATTACAAAATACAAATCCAAATTCAGGGAGACAGGGAAACCAAGAGGAGTGTGAATGAGCCCTGTAGCACCTATTACCAATAACAGGTTGAAAATGTTTGAGCCGACGATGTTACCCACTGCTAAATCTGATTTCTTCTGGAATGCAGCGACAGCTGATGTGGCCAACTCAGGCAGCGAGGTACCTGCGGCAAGTATGGTCAGGCCTATTAGCTTTTCACTTACACCGAAGATGGTAGCTATTTCAACAGCATTGTCAACGATCATTTTACCACCGAAGATCAAACCTGCAATACCCAGAACAATCATGATAGTGGTTTTCACACTACCGAAAATGACTATATCCTCTACAAGGTCACTCTCATCAGGATTTCTCTGAAGATTCATGAAAATGTAGATAAGAAAAAGGGCAAACATGGAAAGTAGGATTACTGAATCAATCACACTCAGTGTATTGGTATCGGAAC
Source organism: Marinoscillum sp. (assembly GCA_040218045.1). Lineage (GTDB taxonomy): Bacteria > Bacteroidota > Bacteroidia > Cytophagales > Cyclobacteriaceae > Marinoscillum. The sequence goes on along the minus strand of JAVJQA010000014.1, from coordinate 44,109 downwards.
CCATGAACAACACGTCATTGACTAAGACGAAGAAAATAAATGTTGCAATGAGTGAGTAAGGGATTTCTTTCCACAGAGCATTCTTTTGAACAGTCAGTGGGTAAATCACACTGGAAACACCCAGGATTAGAAAAATATTAAAAATGTTGGATCCTATAATATTTCCAAAAACAATGTCATGCGTTAGTACACCATCGGCGCCTTCAGTAGGCACAGCTCCGGAAATGATGTTTACGACTAATTCTGGAGCAGACGTTCCCATTGCCACTACGGTCAACCCAATGGCAATATCTGAAACATTGAAACGCTTGGCTAAAGATGAAGCACCGTTCACCAAGAAATCTGCTCCCTTGATTAAGAGAACAAATCCAACTACTACAAGTAATAAATTAACAACTACTGTCAAGGCGGTTATAGGTTAGATCAATGATCAATGTCAAATATATAAATATATATAGAACCAGTTTCAAAATTCCATGCAAGATAAGTAGATCAAAAGATTAAAGCAACATGGTCTAAAAAGTTATAAACCAAGGTCTTCCGTAATTTTATTTGTCTTTTCTCTCAATTTACTCACTATTGCATCATATTGATCCAAAGATTCCAAATTAGTATTCACTGAAAAATAGAACTTTATCTTCGGTTCTGTACCTGATGGCCTTACAGAAATTTTACTTCCGTCTTCTGTGATAAATTGTAAAACATTCGAAGAAGGGAAGTCAATTTTAGTTCTATTTCCACTTTTTAGATCCGTACTTTCTCCGGATTTGTAATCAATTAAGGTCGTCACCGGTGATCCTGCCAAAATTTTTGGTGGGTCTTCCCGGTAGCCTACCATCATTTTTGTGATTTCTTCCGCACCGGACTTGCCCTTCTTAGTTATTGAAGTGAGAGATTCCTGAAATAGGCCAAATTCATGATGAATTGTTTTCAGTAATTCATATAAAGTTGTGTTCTCAGAGTTAGCCCAAGCGGTCATTTCAGCAATCATTGCACAAGAGGAAATTGCATCTTTGTCACGAACCGAGTCTCCTATCAGGTAACCGTAGCTTTCTTCGCCACCTCCTATAAACTGTTCTTTTCCTTCTAATTCCCTAATTACTTCAGCGATATATTTAAATCCTGTTAGAGTGTTGTACAGCTTCACTCCAAACTTATTGGCGATACGCTCAATGAGGTCTGTCGTCACTATAGTTTTCACTACATATTGAGTCCCATCTATTTTTCCACTCTCGCTCCATTTTCTCAAAAGGTAATAGAGAAGCAAAGTGCCTGTCTGATTTCCATTCAATAGTTGGAATGCTCCTTTGTCATTTTTAACAGCAATCCCCACTCGGTCTGAGTCTGGATCAGTAGCCATCACCAAGTCAGCATCAATCTCTTTGGCTTTCTTAAGTGCAAGGCTAAGTGCCTCAGCCTCTTCTGGGTTAGGGTAAACGACTGTTGGGAAGTTGCCATCGGGTTTGGACTGTTCCTCAACGTCGGTCACATTTTCAAATCCTAGTTTTCGAAGAATTGTAGGCACAAGTGTGGAACCTGTTCCGTGGATTCCACTGAAGACTATTTTTAAATCCTTTTGCTGCTTAATAATGTCTGGTGACAATGACAGAGACTGGATCATATCCAAATAAACTTCGTCCACTTCTTTGCCAATGGTTTGGATGAGCATTTCATTGGCGTCAAATTTCACCTCATCTATCGATGCAATTTTAGCTACTTCATTGATTACATTTTTATCATGTGGAGGGATCAATTGCGCACCGTCATCCCAGTAAGCTTTGTATCCGTTGTATTCTTTTGGATTGTGTGAGGCAGTGAGCACCACACCACTTTTGCAACCAAGATGCCTGATGGCAAAGGACAATTCTGGTGTAGGTCTTAAATCTTCAAAAAGAAAAACCTTGATATCATTGGCTGAAAAAACTGCTGCAGTTGTTTCTGCAAAAAACCGGCTGTTGTTTCTGCTGTCATACGCTATTGCCACGCTGATCTCCTGACCGTCAAAGTTTTGGTTCAGATAATTGGCAAGGCCCTGAGTGGCCATTCCCACAGTGTACTTGTTCATCCTGTTAGACCCATACCCCATGATTCCTCTTAGTCCACCTGTTCCAAATTCGAGATCTCTATAGAAACATTCTGTCAATTCGCTCTGATCTGAAGAATTAATCATTTCAGAAATCGCGTTCTTAGTTTCATTATCTACTTTTTGGCTATCAAGCCATTTTTGGGCTTTATCTACTACTTCCATTCTTTATATTAAGATTTTGTTAATATAGGAGGTTTATTCTATGCTTACAATAGAATATTTATAATTTAATGGTATAATTATTTATAATATTTTAAACTTTGCAAAGTTGAATTCAGTTAGATATTATCGCAAATTTAAAGATGCCATGAATATAAAAAATCTTAATCAGGCTTTTGTTCAAATTGCAGAAAAGAAAAACGAGCTCTTTCAATATGCCAAGAGTGATCAACATTCTCAGGATTTAAAAAATGAGCTTAGAGAGCTTGAGCAGGAATTCCAATATGAGTTTGGTTCCTATATCGAGGAAGCTTTGTTTAATGTTCATGATGAGTTTTGTCCAGACAATGAGGTACTTAAACCGATTGCCTATTTTGCCGGACGATATGTGGTAAGTGACAGGGGGGAGAATGAGTTTGACGTAGATCAAAATGAAGGAATTGCCGTTGAAGCTGATGATTTTCCAGGGATCAATGCCAGGTTGGTACTTGTGCCAGGGCCCACCAGGTTAGTTCTTCAGGGAGTTAAAGAATCTTTCAAGGAGATTGTCTGGGTTGCTCGTCAACCTTTAGAAGCCTAGTTTAGCTCTTACCCGATCCAATACCCCTTCTGCGATTGCTGCAGCACGCTGCTCTCCAGCCTGAAGTTTAGCTTCCAGTTCTGTTAAGTTCTCCATGTAGTAATCATATTTTTCGCGCTCTTCTTTAAACCGATCTATGATCAGTTCATAAAGTGCTTGCTTGGCATGACCATACCCATAGTTGCCACCAGTATAGTTGGTGCGCATTTCCTGAGTCTGATCAGAAGTAGCTAAAGTTTTATAAATATTAAAAACATTGCAGATATCCGGGTCTTTTGGCTCTTCAAGGGGTGTGCTATCAGTCACAATTGCCATTACATTCTTCCGGAGCTTTTTGTCTGGAAGGAAAATATCGATAATATTTCCATAAGATTTGCTCATCTTCTGACCATCTGTGCCTGGTATGGTCATGAGGCTCTCATCAATTTTGGCATCAGGAAGCACAAAAGTGTCTCCATATTGATGGTTAAAGCTGGAAGCAATGTCACGGGCCATTTCAAGATGCTGCTTTTGATCTTTTCCGACCGGTACAATGTTTGCATCATACAATAAGATATCTGCAGTCATGAGCACGGGATAAGTGAAGAGTCCTGCATTGACGTCAGAGAGACGGTCTGATTTATCCTTGAAGGAATGGGCATTGGCCAGCATAGGGAATGGCGTGTAACAACTGAGATACCATGTTAGTTCACAAACAGCAGGTACCTTTGACTGCCTGTAGAAAAGGTTTTTCTCGGTATCAAAGCCACAGGCAATCCAGGCAGCAGCGACAGAGTTTATGTTTTCAACTCTTGTTTGGGCATCTTTGATGGTGGTAAGAGAATGTAAGTCAGCAATAAAAAAGAAGGACTCATTCTTTTCATCCTTTGAGAGCTCAATTGCAGGCAAAATGGCTCCTAATAGGTTACCTAGATGGGGTTTACCGGAACTTTGTATTCCTGTGAGTATTCTGGCCATTTGTATTTTTTTGTGCAAACCTAAATAATTTGAATCTTTGTGCGATGCACAGGGTGGATGTAAAAAATACTTTGAATAAAATGATGAAAGTTGGATCTGTATTAATAGCGGTTGCGCTGTTGGGCTTCCAGGGCTTGAGTGCTCAGGACATTGATTTTTCTAAGGAAACTCATGATTTTGGTGAAATCAAAGAAGAGGATGGCCCGGTCACCTATTCTTTTGATTTTGTGAACAGTACAAAGGATTCAGTGTTGATCAGTGAAGTGAATGCATCGTGTGGATGTACCACACCTGCCTGGACTAAAGAAGCTATCGCTCCTGGTGATTCTGGGTTCGTTACTGCAGAGTACAATCCGCTGAACAGACCGGGGAAATTTAAAAAATCCTTAAGTATAGGATATACTGTTGGTGGAAAATCGCTTGATAAATCAGTTTTTATTGAGGGTTTAGTACACCCAAAGCCCAAAACAGTGGAAGACGAGTTACCAACCGTTATGGGAGCTTTGCGTGTCAAATACAAAGCATTCAACATGGGTAGAATAACCAATAATGAACCTGTTATCCAAAACTTTGATGTCTATAACGATAGTGATACAGTGATCAACTGGAAGAAGTCTCTTTCAAATATTCCGGATTTTATTGATGTTTCGTTTGTACCCGAGATTCTTGAGCCGCAAACAATGGGAGTGGTCAGCCTAACTTATGATGCCAAGGCCAAGGATGATTTGGGGTTTGTAACAGATAATGTGGTGTTGTACACTTCTGAGCCAGTTGATTCCGCGAAGGAATTCCATGTGATAGCTACTGTTGAAGAGTATTTTGCACCAATGACAGCAGAACAGCTAGCCAAAGCGCCAAGACTTGTATTTGATAAAACACAAATGGACTTTGGAAAAGTAAATAGTGGAAACAAAGTGGTGGGAACCTTCACGATGACTAATTCAGGAAAGCAAGACCTGGAAATCAGAAAAATAAAATCCAACTGTGGATGTGCAGTAGGAAAACCTGAAAAGAAAGTTATCGCTCCTGGCGAGGATATTGAGCTTGAAGTTAGTTTTGATACATCGGGTAGGAGAGGCAGACAATATAAAACAGTGACTGTGTTTACAAATGACCCAACTGCCTCCAGTCAGATGATTAGTATCAAGGCAGATGTGTCTGAATAGAATGGAAAATATAAAGGGGAACACTTGAATGTAACCCCTTTATTAATATTAGATAATAGCTATTCCTGTGAGTCTGAGTCCTCTCTTGATGAAGATTCGGACTTATAAGTATTGTTCTTCCTGTTGACGTCTGCCATTCTGTAGGACGGATCAATTTCCACACTTTGTATTTGATCCATTGGGATATTCACTTTCAATTCATAGGTTGGGTGAGTCCATGGCCAATCTGAGCCAAGAGTTCGTACTAGTCCGGACTCATTAGGTTTTTCTCCCCGCATTATTGTTAAAGGGATGTAATAAGCTACCTTATCTCCATTGGTTCTTGTGACTACCAGATCTATAGGCATTGGGATTAAGCCAACCTTTGAGAGCGAGATTAGAGTGCTATTAGCGGTAGCGCTCAGGCTGTCAATGGAATAATCTATGGTTTTGGTAGTATTTACCCAGTATTCGTAGTACCAATCCAACTCTATTCCTGAAGTCTTTTCCATTACCCTGATGAAGTCATTTAGATCTGGGTGTTTAAATGCCCATTCTTTGTGGTATCTCAGTAATCCTCTATCTCTGGCCTCATCTCCGATGATATATCCCAATTGCTCAAGGGATATGGCTCCTTTAGTATAAGAACCTACTGAATAAGCCTTATTCGTGGTATAATGATCTGCGTGAGTAGAAATAGCTTCTTCACTACCGGTATTTACCCAGTTTAAATAAGAGCGATAGCTCCCGGCCATTGGATTGCGCTCAGGCTGGTGAGCAATGGCATTAGAAGTGCGATTTTCCGCATAGGAGGTAAATCCTTCATCCATCCATGGATAGAAACTCTCGTTGGTGGCCAGCATCCCCTGGTACCAGCTATGCATCATTTCATGAATGGTTACACCTACAAGTGAACTCAAATTTCTTGCTCCACTTATTTTTTTATTCGCAATAAGTGTAGCCATCGGGTATTCCATACCACCATCACCTCCCTGAATGATTGAATACTGGGGCCAACCATACTTCCCAAAGTTTTTTTCCATATACTGCACAGCCTCTACGGTGATGGCCGGCAGTGCCGTTTCCCATAATTTGGTTTCTTCTCCGGGGATGAAGAAAAACCTGAGCAACGGGCCATTGGGTACTTGTGCAGTCACCTGCTTGTAATCAGGGTCAGCTGCCCAAACAAAATCATGAACATTCTCTGCGTTGAAATGCCAGGTTAGGGTTTTTCCTTTTCGTTTTACTTTTATCCCCTCGTCTTCATATCCATATCCTATTTCATTTGGATTCTGAAGTACACCAGTTCCAGCAATTACCCAATCCTTATTGATGGTGATCTTCACATCATAATCTCCCCAGGGAGCATAAAATTCTCTTCCAACATAAGGAGTGGTATGCCAACCCATTTCGTCGTATTCGGCCATTTTTGGGAACCACTGGGCCATGGAATAATCCACACCCTCCAGGTTGAATCGCCCACTTCTTCGAATCTGGATTGGCACCTGACCATTAAATGTCATTTCAAAGGTCTCAGTAGCACCCGGCAGGATCGGCTCTGCAAGCTTTACTTCGAGTACGGTTTGCGACACTTCATAGGTAAGCGCTTTTCCATTTTGTGTGAGTTCATCAACCTTTAAGTAACCGATCTCTTCAGGACTCAATTTAGAAATCCGGTCCAACACTCTTGGGTCTGGATCTTCAATGGATCTGCTTCTCATATCCATCATGCTATTTGGTTGAAAGGCATTGAAGTAGAGATGATAGTAGACGTTGTATAGGGTGTCTGAAGAATTGTTGAAGTACTTCAATGATTGCGTTCCTGTGTATTGATGTGATTTCACATCAAAATCGATCGACATGCTATACTCGACCCGTTGCTGCCAATAGTCATGAGCTATCGAAGTATTACAAAAAAGGAAAAGAATCAGGAGGAATATTGAATACTTCGCAAAATTATATTTCATGTGGATAACTTTTGTACGAAATTTTAAACAAAGTGCAAATTTTACGCTTTATTTATTAGAACTATTTAAAAGGTTATGGACAAGCTATTTGAATTTGTACTATTGATTATCCTGGCACTTGGTTCCGCACTGTTATTTTCATTCGCAATGATTTGGAAATTTATGCAGGCCATCTACCAATTAATCATTGGATCATTTAAGTCGGGTCGATATTAGACATCAACTTTGGCATACTTTGCATTCTTCTCGATGAAGTCACGGCGTGGAGCCACCTCGTCACCCATCAACATTGAGAACAAGTGATCTGCTTCTGCAGCGGAATCAATGGAGACTTGTTTCAAACCTCTAGTTTCCGGATCCATTGTTGTTGTCCACAACTGTTCAGGATTCATTTCTCCAAGACCTTTGTAACGCTGAACCCCAACACTGTCTTCTTTACCTTCAGGAGCTATTTCTTTGATTATCCTAACTCTGTCATCTTCAGTCCATGCGTATTTTTCTTGCTTGCCTTTCTTGATTAAGTACAAAGGTGGTAACGCAATATATAGGTAGCCATTTTCAATAAGCTCTCTCATATACCTGAAAAAGAACGTTAGGATCAAAGTTCTAATGTGACTACCGTCGATATCCGCATCCGTCATGATGATAATCTTATGATATCGTAATCGGTCAGTGTTTAGAGCTTTGGCGTCATCTTCCTTACCAAACTGAACCCCAAGTGCCGTAATGATATTTTTGATTTCTTCATTATCGTAGATTTTGTGTTCCTGGGCTTTTTCTACATTGAGGATTTTACCCCTAAGTGGAAGTATGGCCTGAAACTTACGATCTCGCCCTTGCTTGGCAGAACCACCTGCTGAGTCACCCTCAACCAGGTAGATTTCGCAATTATGTGGATCTTTATCACTGCAGTCAGCCAGTTTACCAGGCAAGCCTGTACCTGATAGTACATTTTTACGCTGGACCATTTCACGAGCTTTCCTTGCAGCCTGGCGTGCCTGAGCCGCCAACACTACTTTTGAAATGATTTGTTTGGCTTCCTTAGGATGTTCTTCCAAGTAGATAAATAAGGCTTCACTCAAGCTTGTATCTACTGCACCCATGGCTTCAGAGTTACCGAGTTTCGTTTTGGTTTGGCCTTCAAACTGTGGTTCCTGCACTTTGATGGAAATAATTCCAGTGAGCCCTTCGCGGAAGTCATCTCCGGTAATTTCTACCTTTGCTTTTTCCAGAAGACCTGATTTGTCTGCGTAAGATTTCAGTGTCCTCGTTAATGCTCTACGAAACCCTGCTACGTGAGTACCACCCTCTATCGTATTGATATTGTTCACATAAGATACCACGTTCTCCGAATATGAAGTATTGTAGCTCAATGCAACTTCAACCGGGATTTCACCATTTTCGTTGCTGATATGAATTGGCTCAGGAATCAGTTTTTCCCTTGTGCTATCCAGATAAAGAACAAATTCTTTAAGACCACCCACTGAGTGGAAAGAGTCCGAAATATCATTGCCATTATCGTCCTGTTCTCTGTGATCTACCAGATTGAGTGTGATCCCTGCATTCAGGAATGAAAGTTCTCTTAATCTGGATGCTACAGTCTCGTACTTATATTCCCCAACATTGAAAATGTCAAGGTCCGGTTTGAACTGAACAATTGTACCAGTCTTATCCGTCTTGCCGATTTCCTTGACCGGATACATTGGAATTCCGCGTTCGTATTCCTGTTCGAAAATGATCCCGTTTCTATGGACGGTTGCTTTCAAATGAGTGGAAAGGGCGTTTACACATGATACACCTACGCCGTGAAGTCCACCTGATACTTTGTAGGTGTCTTTATCAAACTTCCCACCAGCATGAAGTACCGTCATTACTACTTCCAGTGCTGACTTTTTTTGCTTTTCATGGATGTCAGTAGGTATACCCCGGCCATTGTCCGATACGGTGATTGAGTTGTCTTTATTGATTTCTACGTTGATCGTATCACAATATCCGGCAAGTGCCTCATCGATAGAGTTGTCTACTACTTCCCATACAAGGTGGTGCAGTCCTTTGACTCCTACATCACCGATGTACATGGCTGGTCTTTTTCTTACTGCTTCCAGTCCCTCCAGTACCTGAATATTACCAGCTGAATAGTCTCCTTTACCTAATGACTTTTCTTGTTCCATATTTGAAAATTTAAACCTCAAAAATATACAAAATATGCTTCCCGGACCCCTTGGATTTCGAGTTTTACTGTATTAGTTTTGATCAACTAAATCTTTAGTTATGAAAAACCTTACCATTGTCGTTGTTCTGGTTGTGAATTGTCTGTCACTGGCTGCCCAAAATCCAAAGTTGACCAAAGAACAGGATAGTATGCGAAGGGTAATGGAGGAGAGAATGAAGGTTTGGGATCAACAAAGAAAACTGTATGACAAAATGTACGCAGTAGATCCCAAGCATGCAGTGGACTCGACAAATGCCTCGCAAAAAGCTAAGCGATTGGCTGAAGGACTAAAGAGACTAAAAGGCTATCAACAAAACACTCGGATAGATACGCTTAATGAGATCAACCTATCATATGCTGGTTTATCAGAGGTACCGGATTTTGTTTTTAATGCAAGGAAAATGGAAGTTTTGATCCTGGATTGGAACGATATCAAAATGCTTCCTAAGGAACTCAGTGAACTAGATAGCTTAAAGAGGATTTATTGGCGAGGTAATAATTTAGACCAGTACTGGTGGATTCGAATCCAAAAGATCAAAGGATTAGAGAAATTGGACCTGAGTAATAACTCTTTGTCTCGATTACCAAGAGCTGTACGAAAACTTGAAGGTCTTGAGGAACTTGTCTTGGACGAGAATTTCTTGGGAGAGATTCCGGTTCACCGCTTAGCCAGGGCAGATTTTATCAAAGCGGTTTCGTTCAATAAATCCCATAGCATGTCTTTGGATCAGAATGACTACCATCAACTCGATTTCATTGAAATCCTGAAGGTTAATAATTCGAAAATTGCTAATGTGCACGAGTCTTTCTATGACATGGCTGGCCTAAAGGAACTCCAGCTTCAGGAGAATCAATTAAAGCAAATTCCAGAAGGAATTTCGCGAATGAAGAGGCTTGAAAAACTATCATTCTATAAAAATGAATTGGAGACATTACCAGAGGATTTATTTGACCTCAACCTGAAAATTATAGACCTGTATTATAATCAGCTTGAGGTAATCCCTGATGAAATCGGAACTTTGATTGATCTGGAGGTTTTGTTTCTTGCTAACAACAAAATTTATTCATTACCGGAATCCATTGGCAATTTGAAGAATCTTGAAGAAATGTATGTGCATCATAATCGTTTGAGTGTATTGCCCGAATCCATTTCAAAACTGGCTCAACTCAAAGTGGCAAGGGTTAATGATAATTACCTGATTGAGTTTCCGGCTGAGTTTATGGGCATGAAAGACCTTGTGGATTTGGATGTATCAAATAATCAGCTTGAAACACTCTCACCTGATTTGGAAAATCTTCCCTCACTGGAGTTGTTTAATTACCAGGAAAATCCAATTGATTTTAATTCAGCCGAGAATGCTTATTTGTCACCTATGATAGTTCGGATGCTTGAACGTGGTGTCACCTGTGTGCCGCGGATTTATAGAGAGGAGGTTTCTAAATAAAAAGCTTCAATAAGTATTGGCACTTAACATCACCAACGTACAACCATCGATTGTTTCAATGCCTTTATCATTAGCTTTCTCGGCTAATACCGGGTTTTCTGTTCCGGGATTAAAAATGATTCTCTTTGGCTTAAGTCCAATGATATAGTCCAGCCATTGCTCCTGATTGGTAGGGTTTAGATAGAGCGTGACGGTATCTACGTTATTTATTGAAGGCTTTTCTCTCAAGTCTTTAATGGGTTGACCAAAGACTTCACCACTTTTTATTCCGACCGGGACAATCTCGTGGTTGTGACGCGTCAGCCTTTCAGCTGCCAAATAGGCGTATCGGGCAGGGTTGGTTGTTGCACCTATAATTACTGTTTTCTTTGTATTCATTTAAAAGCTTACGGTTCTGCGCTTAGGACCTGCAAAACCAATGTTGAGTGTGAATATGATAGGTAAATAGATATCATCCTGATTTAGTTCACCAAATCGGCTTTCAAATTGAGCAACTGGTTCAAAATCCTTATTAAAAAACCTTCGACCTATGGCTATACCCACATTGAAATCCACTGTAAGACCTGAGTCTTCGGCTCGTTCCATCCATCGATTTCCTACAAAAAATCCATAGGCAATACGTTTCTCAGAAGCTTGCAGTTTACGCTCAAAGGTGGCTGGGGGAGAAGAGATGCTATCATAAACGTAGCTATGATACTGAGAAAACCCGCCGGTTATCTGATGTCCAAAGTAGAACATACCCAATGAGGTATCGTCATGATAAAACTTTTGCCTTAGGGCCAAATCACTGCCTATACTTTTCACCTGGTTGATTTTGATCCGATCATAAGTAAGGAAAGGCTTTCTCAAAAGAGTGAGTTGTGCTTCAAATCCCATGCGCTCCTGAATGTAATATTCAACGGCGATAGGAAAGTGTCCTATAAAGACCCATAGCGGGTTTGTACCTACTATCAGTCCTTTATATTCATTAATTTTGGGATTGAAGTAATGAATCTTTTTGTTTTTATAGCGGTACTCTGGCTTGTCGTTATTACGCTTGTTTTCAGCATTCGATAGGGCTTCACTTGTCCTGAAGATGGGTCTTTGTTCTTCGTAAACTGGAGTATATGTTCCTGCAATGGATCCATCAGGATTATACAAAGTCCATTGACCGATCCTGCGGCCATCGTCAATAGCACCGGTCATTTTGATCACTCCGTTTGGATAGTATCCGGTATAGCCACCCTTACCATTTTCAAACACCGCTGATCCATCCTCAAGGCCTTCTTCATTGAAATAAATCCATTTACCTTCTTTTTTGCCATCTACGATTGCTCCTCTGGCTTTTTGTTTGCCACTGGCATAGTACTCCACATGGTCACCTGATCCCTGATCGTAACTGCTTTCGCCTTTTACTTCTCCAGTTTGATAATAGAGCTTCCAGAATCCATCTTTCTGATCTCCGGCCATCGAGCCTTCACTACTTATAGATCCATCAGGGAAATAATAAATCCAGGTTCCGAATTTTTCTCCCTTTTCGAATCTTCCCTCTGCGGAAATTTGCCCGTTTTTGTGATAATATTCCCACTTTCCGTCTCTTAGACCATTCACAAAAGAACCCTTGGCTTCTGGTTCTCCGGTCTCATAAAAATAGGTCCATTCTCCTTCACTTTGTCCCTGATTATTAATACCTTCTGTTTTCAGGTCTCCGCCGGGATAGAATTCTCGGTACAGACCTTTTCCGTGGTTGAAATAGGCCTGAGCTTTTAATGAACCTTCCTCATAGAAATAATTCCAGATTCCTTCCTTAATATCTTTGAAATAAATACCAGTACTTTTCTCTTCTCCATTTTCAAAGTAATAGGCCCACTGCCCATTTTTTACATCATCCAGATAGATTCCTTCGGCTTTTAAAAGGCCATTTTCGAAGTAGAATTTCCAAGGGCCGTTTTGCTTGCCAACCCTATAGTACCCTTTCATTTTCACCCTGCCATTCTCATAATAGTATGTCCATAAGCTATCTGATTTCCCGTTGGAATAATAGCCAGTAACTGAGAGTGAACCATTTTGATATAAGGATTGGAACTTACCATGAAGTGTGGAGTCCTCTTTAAGGAAGGAAATGATCTCCTTGACTTTGGTTTGTTCCTGGTCAAAGAAAGTTTTCTTGATAAAGGTTTTTTGAGCCGTCAGATTGAGGGCTAAAATTATGAGAAACGCTATGGACCAATACTTACCCATGAAGAGTAAAGATCAAAGCGTTTCTTGAGTTCCCCAATGTTCTTGTTCTTCGGCTGTCCATAACTCAGGGAAGAAAGATACTTGCTGTCGTCTCGGTGGAAGGTATTTTTGCCAGTTGGTGCCACCTGTTGCCTTTATTACACTTGGATCTTTTTGTAGGTATCTTACAGCCGACTTATAATGCATTAGCGGCCATTGTACGTTGGCTTTGTGATCTAAATGCCTCAAGGCGTCAACGATTTCCTGATCACCTTCAAAGTGCGTTTGATAAAGTTTGCGTAAGTTGGTGTGCTTCACGGCCGAAGCGCGTTCCAGGAAATCACTGGTATATTTTTGTTCGAATTGCTTCAAAGTGAGCGTCTTCTTTCCGGTAGCCAGTTCTGTGGCTCCCTTTTTCCAATAGAGGTTATTGTATACTTTCTCAAGATCTTGTTCGTGGCTCAGGGTGTCTTTGGAGTCTGGGGTTGCCAATAAATAGAAATCTGTAGATCCAATCTCAATCATTCGAAACTGACCTGATTGAAAACCTGAGGCTGGCAAAAGGGACATTCTGTAATTTAAGAATTGCTCCGGATCCATGCCATCAATCATCACATCAAAAGAATCCACTAAATGTGCAAGGTAGCGGTTGATTCTTTTTACCCTTTTCAGGAAAGTATTGCGGTCAGGAGTTTCTTCAGCCAGAATGAGCTGCTCCTGTTCATTCAGAATGAGCTTAAAATAAAGCTCTGTGATTTGATGATAGAGAATAAAGATCTTCTCATCAGGAAAGCTTGTTCGTGGCGTTTGTAGACTCAGAAGTGTATCAATTTGAATATAATCCCAATAAGTCAGGTAGTCAGAATGTAGTAATCCATCCAGGTAAGCAGATAAATCCTGTCCCATTGCATCATACTTTTTCTCTAACTTTTCTAATTGGTTTAATACCTCTTCACTAAAACGTTTGTTTCCCATTCTTTCCTGTTCTTTGTTGTAAATTTGATCCAATAAAACTGATAAAACAAAAAGTACTGTATGTCAACTGACACGTTAACCCAAAATGGTCAGGCAGCAAAGCGCAATTTTGTAGATGACTTTGAGTCGCCGGACTTTTACCAAATTGATGATTTACTCACTGATGAGCATAAGCTTATCCGATCTTCAATTAGAGACTTTGTAAAAAAAGAAATCACCCCATATATCGAAGGTTGGGCAGAGCAAAATCATTTCCCATATGAGATAGTTAGGAAATTCGGAGAGATCGGAGCTTTCGGTCCCACAGTATCTGAGAAATACGGTGGTGGCGGACTCGATTACACTTCTTACGGACTCATCATGCAGGAGATAGAGCGAGGTGATTCTGGTATGCGTTCCACAGCTTCAGTCCAGGGGTCTTTAGTCATGTATCCAATCTACGCTTATGGGTCTGAGGAGCAAAAGATGAAGTATCTACCCAAGCTTGCTTCAGGTGAGATGCTTGGTTGTTTCGGTCTGACTGAGCCTAATCATGGCTCCAATCCAAGTGGTATGGAAACCAATATTAAGGATAAGGGCGACCACTACTTGCTCAATGGAGCGAAAATGTGGATATCCAATGCACCTAAGGCCGATATTGCTGTAGTATGGGCCAAAAATGAGGATGGTAGAATCAAAGGCCTGATTGTTGAACGTGGGATGGAGGGATTCACCACTCCAGAAACCCACGGAAAGTGGTCTCTCAGAGCTTCTTGTACCGGAGAGTTGGTGTTTAGCGATGTGAAGATCCCAAAAGAGAATGTACTTCCTAACAAGGACGGTCTTGGTGCACCTCTCGGTTGTCTGGACAAGGCCAGGTACGGAATAGCCTGGGGTGTGATAGGTGCGGCCATGGACTGCTACGAATCAGCCAGAAAGTATGCTGCTGAGCGGATCCAATTTGGTAAGCCTATTGGATCTTTTCAGTTGGTACAAAAGAAACTGGCCGAAATGCTTACTGAAATTACTAAAGCCCAGCTGGTCAACTGGCGACTGGGTAAACTAATGGATGATGGTAAAGCTACCACTGCCCAGATTTCTTTGGCTAAGCGAAATAACGTTGCTTTGGCATTGGATGTAGCTAGAGAAGCACGACAAATTCATGGAGGCATGGGCATTACCGGTGAATATCCAATGATGCGACATATGATGAATCTTGAGTCCGTAGTGACTTATGAAGGTACTCATGATATTCATTTGCTGATTCTGGGCAATGAAATCACTGGAATTCCAGCATTCAGTTAGTATTCTTCAGAAATCTAAAATATTAAAAGAGGCTGCCTCAAAAGGTCTTAACAAACTGTCATCCTGAATTTATTTCAGGATCTAACCGCGATTAACAGTTAAAATCAAAGATTCTGAAACAAGTTCAGAATGACTCCAACCTTTTTAGACAGCCTCTTTTACATTATTCATCTTTTAAAGATTTTACCGGGTTGGCCAGGGCTGCTTTAAGGGATTGGAAACTGATTGTGATGAGTCCTACCAACAATGCAATGATGCCCGCGAACACAAAAGTGAACCAATTAATAGAAGAGGAGTAAGCAAATCCTTCAATCCACTGATTCATATAATAGTAGGCCGGCGGAATCGCAATTAATGCTGATAGTCCAATCAACTTAGTGAAGTCTTTGGAAAGTAACATGACAATGGATGTGACGGATGCTCCAAGTACTTTGCGCACTCCAATTTCCTTCACCCGTTGATTGATAATAAACGCAGATAAACCCAGTAACCCTATACAAGCAATAGCAATTGCAAGGAAGGTGAAGACGCCAAAAATTTGTCCTGTTCGCTTTTCTGATTCATAGAAAGAAGCCAGATCTGAGTCTAGAAAGTAAGATTGAAATGGAGATTGAGGTACAAATTCATTCCATTTATTTTCTATAGAGGCAAGCGTGCTCTTAGTCCCATCTGATGATATTTTCACAACAAGTTTTGCTGGAAATGCATTCTGGGATTTCATACTTGTAATGACAATAGGTTCCATCTCCACATGAAGCGATTGAAAATGAAAATCCTTAACTACCCCAATTATCGAGTACTCAACACTTTCATTGTTGTTGTTAATATTGATGATTTTCTTTCCGACAGGATTAGAAATGCCAAGTTTGGCAATAGCGGATTCGTTAAGTATCGTGGAGAGACTATCATTGTATTTATTAGAAAAGAACCTGCCTTCAACCAATTCCAAACCTAAAGTTTCTATCATCTCATTGTCGAAACTCAGATTTCTGGTGACCATGCTTTCCTTTTCAGTACTTCCTGGAATTTTCACTATGTAACCGGGAAGAATATCCCCGGGCATTGCAGTGGTGACGGAAGATGCCTTGACGTTTGGCAGCTTGTTCAACTCTGTTTTGAAAGTTTCAAATCTGTTCCAGTTAACTCCGTCAGTGGAGTTATTCAGTGCAAAGGCATTTTCAATGACTACCATGTTGTTTTCGTCAAATCCTAAAGGTTTGTTTAGGAGGTATTTCATTTGGTCATTGACAATCATCGTGGAGCTTATCAGGGCAATTGAAATGGTAAACTGCAATACCACCAATGCATTTCTAAGTCCAATCCCCCTTCCGGAAGATTTTAGTTTTCCTTTGAGTACTGTAACAGGTTGAAATGATGAAATGAAGAATGCCGGATAAGCTCCGGCCAGAAAACCAATGAATAAAACAATCGCAATGATACCGATTACATTCACGGGATTTACCAACTGGGTCAGGCTCAGGATGCTTCCTGTTAGATCGTTGAACAAAGGTATGGACAGGTAGGTGATGAGCAAAGCCACAGTTGCACTTAAGATAGTCACCACCACTGACTCAGTTAAGAACTGACCGACGAGTTGACCTTTACCAGAACCCAGAACTTTGCGTATGCCTACTTCTTTACCTCTTTCGGTTGATCTGGCCGTTGACAGGTTCATGAAATTGATGCAGGCAATTACAAGTATAAAAATGGCTACAATTGAGAAAATGTAGACATAGGTAATATTGCCATTCGGTTTGATTTCTCCTTCAAGTTGGGAGTGCAGATGAATGTCTTTGATAGGCTGAAGAAAGTAATTATACCCATTCCCAGCAGCTATATACTCATCGAAAGAAATTCCGTTACGGGCTTGCATCTGTCCTTCAGCATATTGTTTGATCATTTGCTGGATACGATCCTCAACCTCTTGAGTGTTAACATCTCCTTCTATCTGGATGTAGGTAAGAGCAGAGAACCCAAGCCAGTTGGGTTGATTGAAAAAGTCCAGCGAGTGCATCGGTATCAGATAGTCGAATTCCAGATGAGAAGTTTTTGGATAGTCTTTTGCTATAGCTGAGATTTCAACCGGATCTACGGCATTTCCAATGATCAGATACTTGCCAATTGCGTTTTCCGGTGTTCCAAATATTTTCTTCGCAGTTTTTTCATTTACCACCACAGAGTTGGGTTCACGGAGAGCAGATTTATTATCTCCTAAGAGTAACTCAATACTCAACACGTCAAAAATTGTACTGTCAGCAAATACTACTTCCTCTTCTAAATAGCTTTTGTCTTCATAGCTGATTGTGTTCGCAGCAAATGCTTTGAAAAGTCTTGTCTGATTGGAAACATCAGGAAAGTCCATAACCATCTGCGGCCCAATAGAATGTGGGATGAATGCATACTCAACATGCCTTTCCGGGTAGACACGGTCAAGAGCTATCCTGTAAACATTGTCCTTTTGAAATTCATCATAAGAGAGGTCGTGATTTACATATAGATAGATAACCAGGCAGGTAGCCATGCCGAGTGCCAGGCCAATTATGTTGACAACAGTGGAGCCAAGCTTTTTTCTAAGACTTCTGATAGACGAAAGAAAATAGTTCTGTAACATAGGTTTGGCGAAGAAGATTTGGTGCTGATTTCTTTACGTATTTAATTAAACCAACGTTTTACCGCTGATGTAAAACATACGATCTACACGCTAATTATTGGTTAAAATGCACTTTAAAAATACTTTAAAAGGAACATATCGTATGAAGAAACTGATTCTAATTTGTGCGGTTCTGATTTGTCAGTTTGCACAGGCTCAGGAAACCTTTCCTGTGAATGGAGTTGCAGATGAGCGGCCAGGGCTATACGCACTAACCAACGCCACAATTTATGTGGACTATCAAACTAAAATAAACAATGCTACGCTTGTTATAAAGGATGGGAAAGTTCTGGCTGTGGGCCCTGATGTATCAGTACCTGCCGGAGCCATTGAGATTGACTATGATGGTAAATACATCTACCCTGCGATAGTTGAGCCGTATTCCAATCATGGTCTCCCTGAGGTAAAGTCTGCCGGTTTTGGAGGTGGACCACAATACGAAAGTAAACTGAAAGGGGCGTATGGTTGGAATGATGCCATCAAATCAACTTATTCGGCTGCAGAAGATTTTGAGAAGAGCGATAAAGAAGCTGAAAATCTGAGAAAAGTAGGATTTGGCTCGGCCAATTCCTTCCGGCCTGATGGTATTATGAGAGGAACTTCATTGTTCCTTCATTTGTCTGACCTTCCGGTTCAGGAGGTTGTTGCCAAGTCATCCGCAGCGGCACATTATTCATTCAACATGGGTAGTTCCAAACAAGAATACCCTGGGTCGATTATGGGTATGGTGGCGCTGCTTAGACAGACCTATTATGATGGGCAGTGGTATAAAACTGCTTCTGATCAAACGAATCTTTCTCTTCAGTCTTTTAATGATGTTCAGTCTTTACCGCAGGTTTTCGAAGCAAATGGCGGAAAACTGAGAGTACTACTTGCAGACAAGATAGGAGACGAATTTGGTGTGCAGTACATCATTAAAGGAAACGGAGATGAGTATCAAAGGATCAATGAGGTAAAGGCTACTGGAGCCCGATTAATCATCCCTGTTAATTTCCCGGATGCCTATGATGTTTCTGATCCATTGGATGCATTGGATGTGTCTTTGGAAGATATGAAACATTGGGAAATGGCTCCTGCCAATGCCCAAATGCTTGCGAATGCTGGTGTTGAATTCGCTTTTACCAGTGCTGATTTGAAAAAAGTTGATGATTACTGGGCTAACCTAAGAAAAGTCGTGGAATATGGCCTGCCTGAGAGTCAGGTTTTAAAAGCATTGACCTACACTCCGGCAAAATACTTCAACATGGAGTCTCAAGTCGGCGCTTTGAAGAAAGGTATGGTCGCGAACTTCTTTGTGTCATCTGATAATATTTTTAATGAGAAGGCAAAAATTCATCAAACCTGGGTTCAGGGTAAGAAATATGAATATAATGAACTCAACCCTGCAGATTACGCCGGAGCCTATGATTTAGAAGTTGGTTCACAAACGTACAAATTAGAGATTTCTGGTGATGCCGGAAGTCACAGTGCTAAAATCATCATCAATGATTCCACAGATTTAAAGACAAAACTTGGGATTAAAGAAAAGACCATTTCACTTTCCTTTACTGAGGAAGAGGCTAAAGTACCTGTTAGACTTTCAGGTTGGATTGATGGGAAGTCTTTTGGTGGTAATGGTCAATCAATCAGTGGAGACTGGCTGAAGTGGTCAGCTGTGAGGACCGGTGATATCGAAGATAAAAAGGAAGACAAGGAATCCGAAGAAAAAGAGAAAGACAAGGTCGAGATGGGTGATTTGATCTATCCATTCGTGGCTTATGGATGGTCTGAGCAACCAAAGCAAGAGACTATCCTCTTCAAGAATGCCACAGTCTGGACGATGGAAGGAGAAGGTAAAATTGAAGGAGCTGATGTTTTGGTAAAAGATGGAAAAATTGCCCAGGTTGGGAAGGAGATCTCGTCCCCGGGAGCAAGAGTAGTTGATGCTACTGGAAAACATGTGACTCCCGGGATTATTGATGAGCATTCCCATATCGCTCTTTCTTCAGTAAATGAAGGGAGTCACGCAATCACCGCTGAGGTAAGAATGTACGATGCGGTCAATTCTGAAGACATTGACATCTACAGACATCTGGCAGGAGGTGTTACCGCGGCTCAGTTATTACATGGATCGGCGAATCCAGTAGGTGGACAGTCTGCACTTGTAAAGTATAGATGGGGAGCCAGTCCTGAAGGGTTGAAAATCAAGGGTGCTGACAAATACATCAAATTTGCACTGGGAGAGAATGTGAAACAATCCAACTGGGGTAGCGATTATCGGGTAAGGTTCCCACAGACCAGAATGGGTGTAGAGCAGGTATTTGTAGATGGATTTACCAGGGCCCAGGAGTACGCTGCGGCAAAGGCGAAATATGATGGGCTTAGTAGCAAGGCTAAAGCTAATGCAGTGGCACCTAGAAAGGATCTTCAGCTTGAGACTTTACTTGAGATCATCCAAAGTGAAAGATTTATCACTTGCCACTCTTATGTCCAGTCGGAGATCAATATGCTCATGAAAGTTGCTGAGCAGTTTGATTTTAGGATCAACACATTCACGCACATTCTGGAAGGATATAAGGTAGCTGATAAAATGGCCGAACATGGAGTAGGTGGTTCTACCTTCTCCGATTGGTGGGCATATAAGGCAGAGGTAAGTGAGGCAATTCCTTACAATGCTGCGCTCATGACCATGACTGGAGTAACTGTAGCCATCAACTCTGATGATGGCGAGATGGCCCGAAGGTTGAATCAGGAAGCTGCCAAATCCATGAAGTATGGTGGTCTTAGTGAGATAGAAGCATTAAAGTTGGTGACACTTAACCCTGCCAAACTCCTCCATCTGGATGACAGGATGGGAAGTTTGAAAGTAGGCAAAGATGCCGATGTGGTGCTGTGGAACAATCATCCGCTTTCTATTTATGCTAAGCCAGAGATGACTTTGGTGGATGGAGTAGTTTACTTCAGCGTCGAGAAGGATGAAGCTTTACGCAAATCTATCGCTTCTGAGCGCGCAAGAATCACAGCGAAAATGATTGAAGCCAAAAACGGTGGGTCCAAAACTCAAAAGCCGAAAAAGAAAGAAAAGCATTATTTTGAATGTGAGGACATTTTGGAAACTGGATACATGCTAAATGATTAAGAAAATGAGAAAATTAACATTATACATATTCGGATTAATCACAATGGCCGGTGCCTGGGCACAGGTTCCTGCTCCTGCAAATACCCAGGCAGAGCCAATAGCTATCATGAATGGCACGGCGCATCTTGGAAATGGAGAAGTGATCGAAAACTCAATCATAACCTTCGCTGACGGGAAAATTCAAGCTGTGGTAGATGCTACCAATGTAAGAATGGACCTGACTGGTTATAAACAAGTAGATGCCTCAGGAAAACATGTTTATCCAGGGCTAATCTTACCTATGACCAATCTCGGACTAGAGGAGGTTTCTGCTGTGAGAGCTACTGTAGATGATAATGAGACCGGAAGTATCAACCCGAATGTGAGATCGGCAATTGCCTACAATACAGATTCAGAAATCATTCCTACCATGAGATTTAATGGTATTCAGATTGCTCAAGTAGCACCAAAAGGAGGAAGAATCCCTGGAACCAGTAGCATTATGCAACTTGATGCATGGAACTGGGAGGATGCACTCTATAAGCTTGATGATGGAGTGCATTTGAACTGGCCTTCGGTATCTTTTGGGCCTAGATGGTGGAGAGGTGAAACAGAACGTAGGGTTAATGAAGAATATAAAGATCAGGTTGAGGAGGTTATTGAGTTACTCAAGGACGCCAGGTCATATATGGAGGCAAAGCCAGCAAAATCCAACCTGAAATTGGAATCGATGGTGCCAGTACTAACCGGCGAAAAGCAACTCTTTGTAAATGCAGATAGACCGAAGGAAATCATTGAGGCTATTCAAACTTTGAAAGATGCTGGTGTACCTTCAATTGTGCTCACCAGTGCATCTGGCGTGTGGTATGTGAAGGACCTGATTAAGGAGAACAATATACCAGTTCTTCTAACGGATGTGCATAGAACACCTGATAGTAATGGTGAAGACTATGACATGCCTTATAAGCTCGCAGCAAAGCTCCACGAAGAAGGAATCTTAGTAGGTCTTACCTATATGGATGGATCATTGTCAAGCGGTAGAAACTTGCCGTTCTTTGCGGGAACGGTTGTGGCTTATGGAGGTATTGATAAAGAGGAGGCATTGAAAATGGTTACTTCTAACACAGCAAAAATCCTGAGAATTGATGAGATGACAGGCACCTTGGAAGAAGGAAAAGATGCAAATATTGTGATCTCAGAAGGTGATATCCTGGATATGAGTAGTAATATCATTACAGCTTCATTTATTCAGGGCAGAGAAGTGAAACTACATGCTATGCAGCAGCGTCTCTATGATAAATTTAAAGAGAAGTACGAGAGTCAGGAATAACTCAAGTTGCATTGACAATTGACAAAATAGAGGTTACCTCAAAAGTATGTTGATGACATCCTCAACTTTCTGAGATATAATTATCATCAGAATAACCTGGGTGAGCTGCTCTTGACATAACTTCTATTTTCCTTTATCTAATTTGATAACGGTACTATTGGTATCCTTATGAGCTATGTATAATCCTGAAATGTGGTCCGAGTTCATGGTAAAATAGTCACCATATTTCATGAGTCCATAAGGGTCACGGCCTTTATAATAGATGAAGTCAGAGGGGTTCTCTGAAATTGTATACCCGTATTTGAATGGTGCGATCTTTTTGACTTCAAAAAACACGGAGTCTTGCTTGCTGCTTACCACAACATAGTAACCATCAAAATCATCAAACTGGATCAGTTTTTTCTTTGGGACATTCCCGACCTCATAATAAACAGTGTCAGTGCCAACGTTTGTTTGTTCAATAACTTCAAATATGATATTTCCTGATTTGGGGTTTTCTATGAACCGTCCAAATCCTGGTGTTTCGCTTCGGTAATAATTTAGGGATTCATATTTTCCCTTTGATCTGGAGTAGTTGATCTCCCCAAATTGATCCCATTTTATAGAAAGGCCTTTGGACTTCAGTATTACCTGTATTTCATACTTTTCAGCAATTGCAAAGAGCCCATTAAATCCAATTCTTTTGGTTTTTGTTACATCAGTTAGTAGTGCTTCTTGAGAAATATTTGATTTTTCATCAGTTGAAGTAGAAGGTATTTCCACCATTAAGGATGCTTTTTGAATGGGCACGCTGACTTCACTTGAAGTCCCTGAAGGTTTCTTGGAACAACTGAAAAGCAGAAGGATGATCCATGAGGATATAGTAAGAGTTTTCATAGGGCGTGTGTGAGTTTGAGTAGTGGAGTTATTTAAAATAAGTATATAGTCATACTTTTTCTTATAAAAGTACAACATAAAGATATTCTAAATATTCTCCCGTATTGCCTATTTGGTCTTACATATCCCTTACAGGATGTCTTCCTTAAGAAATTTATCTCCTAGGGATAAGGTATTACTTGGCATACATGTAACCCAATGTAATTGCCAGCATTGATTTCACTCCAGTGATCATCCCTGCATCATCTACGAAAAAGTCTGGTGTATGGTGTGGAGCCATTTCTGATGGGTCTCTGTCTGCAGGGCAGCCACCAACGAAGAAGAAAAAGCTAGGTACTTCATTGGCATAAAAAGAGAAGTCTTCAGCTCCGGTCATTGCTTTTCTGATTTTCACTTTTTCACTACCGAGTGCTTTATTGAGGTAGGGAACGAGCTGAGCGGTTAGCTCGGGGTTGTTATAAGTAACCGGTACATGGCTTTCTATTTCTAACTCTACAGTGGCTCCCATGCTTTCACCAATGTTTGTTGCTACTCTCCTGAAGTCCGCATGCAGTTTTGTTTGCATGTCAGGGTCCAGGGTTCTGATTGTTCCGATCATTTCGACTTCTTCAGGAATGATGTTATTCCTGACCCCACCTCTGATCAATCCTACAGAAAGTACTGCAGCTTCTTTTGTCAATTCAGTCTGCCGACTAATCACTGTCTGCATACCATTGATAATCTGAGCTGCTGTCACGATCGGGTCTATGCTTGTCCATGGAGTAGATCCATGTGATTGTTTTCCTTTTATTTTCATCACCCAACGATCCGCAGCGGCCATGGTGCCTCCGGATTTATAGTTAATCTCACCGACAGGTGTTTGGGCATTAATATGTAAACCAAACATGACCTCTATATCAGGATTCTTCATTACTCCTTCTTTCACCATTAGTTTGGCACCACCTTCTTCACCTGGGGGAGGTCCTTCTTCTGCCGGCTGGAATACAAACTTGATCGTGCCGCGTAAGTCACTTTTCATTTTGCTTAAAACCTCAGCTGTGGCCATCAGAATGGAAATGTGAGTATCATGACCACAGGCATGCATTACGCCGGTTTCCACATTGTTGTAAGTAGAGGTTGCTTTGGACGCCCATGGAATATCCACTCGCTCGGTAACAGGCAGACCATCAATATCCGCTCTCAGACCTATGACGGGGCCAGGTTTGTCTCCTTTTAGAATGGCCACTACACCCGTTTTGGCAACTCCTGTTTGCACTTCCAGTCCAAGTGATTTGAGATGATTTGCAATTTTATCTGCAGTGTTGAACTCTCTGTTTGACAGTTCAGGGTTTGAATGAAAATCATGTCTCCATTCAATCATTTTACTTTCCACTTCTTTGGCTAGATTGAAAGCTTTATCAGTAACCTTAGTCGGTTGTGTTTTCGCAATGTGTATGGTAAAAATCGTAGCCAGTCCAAGTATGAATATTCGCATGTTTAGTATTTTCATAGAATGTTAAAGCTACACTGAATCAGATGAAAATGGAACTCAATGATGATCTTCTATATGAAACTCATATTCATATTAAAGGAGAAAACATGGATTATTATATTTAACTTGACTGTTAAGTTTTACAATTGGTATGAAGAAGAATTGGTTGAGATATGTGTTTTCAGCCGCTGTTTGTTTGTTGAATATTTCGGGTCTTAGAGCTCAGGTTTTGGACACTACTTTTAAGGCCCCTTTACCCCAGAAGCAGGGCGTCGCAACGGCCATCGGTATACAGCCCGATGGGAAGATAATAGTTGCCGGAAATATTCATTACTTCAATGAACGGCGCATTTTCGGGATACTCAGGTTGAATGCTGATGGATCTCTGGATGAATCCTTTGAATATAGATCCGCTTCTTATCAGCAATTGAGGAAAATCCGTTTCCTGTCAACTGGAGAGTTCATTGGGTCGACGCAAAATAACCTAATTAAAATTGGTTCGAATGGTTCGCTCATTCGTGCTATTGAGATGAATGAAATCTATGATTTCGATACTTATGAAGACGAGGTATATGTGATAAGTATGTCTGGCTTTAAAAAATATGACCAGGATATTCGTCTTGTAAATTCTTTCAAACAAAATAATTTCTTCAATGGCGGTCGTCCCAACGCAGTTGCGGTACAAAATGATCGGGTTGTATTAGCTGGAAATTTTGAGAAAGTAAATAATGAAGATTTTCATGATGTAGCATGGTTTGATCTAAATGGTAATCTGGATAAAAGTTTCCCAAAGGGTGACAGAACCTCCGACCCAATAGGATCTATTACGGTGATGCCGGATGGTAAACTGGTGTTGAGTGGGGGATTTATCAACTCCTTTGATAATGTGCCGATGAAAGGGTTAGTGAGAATTAATCAAGATGGCACTGTCGATAAGGATTTTCAGACACAAGGCCTTTCAAGTTCTGTTTTTGAAATGCACGTTCAGGGATCCAAGTTGATACTGAAAGGAAGCTATCAAATAAATGATGTATATGCTGAACGAATTGTCAGAATTGACGAGACGGGTAAGTTGGACTTTACTTTTAAGCCAAACATAGTTGATCAAGAAATCACAGTATTTGATGTGGGAGTTGAAGGTGAGGTGATTTTGGGTTCAGATTTGTCCACCCAAATTGATGCCAAGGGCATTTATCGCTTAAATAATATAGGCGAGTTGGATAGTACGTTTACACCAAAAATATTTACCCCAGGTAAGATCAGTCATGCAGCAATTTACCAGGATAAAATTGCTGTAGTTGGAGACTTTCTCAGTTTATCCGGGTTTTCTACTCACAAAATTGGGTTGTTAAACCTCGATGGGAGTGTAGATGAAAGCTTTTCGGTTGGCGAAGAATTGACTGATGGTGGCGAGTATAATTACTCACCTCAGCGAGTAAAGTTTGATGCCAATGGCTCCCTGTTGGTTGCTCATGAAAATCGCCTGCTCAAATTGGATGCAAATGGTAACCTGGCGAAGGACTTTTATACTAAGGGTATTATCAGTCCGATGTACTTTGCTGTAGATGTGCATTGTTTAAGTGATGGAAGGATGGTTACCACTTCACCAAATGGCATGTTTATGTTAAATCCTGATGGGTCCAATGATCGGAGTTTCAATGAGGATTATTGTTGTAGTCAAGCCAGTATAGAGTTGGTATCTATACAAGAAGACAACAAAATCATTTACGCAGGGGATTTTTATCCTGGGAATGAGTATGATGTTCCTAGGTTGGGAAGAATCAATACCGATGGGACTTTAGACCCGTCATTTCTAATTGAATTTGAGTTCAACATAAACTCCTATGATAATATTAATTTTCTCCATGTAAATGATGAAGGAAATATTTGGTTTAGGTATTATGTAGAAGAAAGTGAGTTTAAGCCACTTTATAAGTTGAACCGAGATGGGAAGTTAGATTCCGCTTTTATGAGGAATCTAATGGGTTCGTCAGGATCGGTTCCGAGTGGTGAATTAATGATTCCCTATAGGGATAATGCCCTTCTGGGCGTGGTGAATGATGGTACGGGGGGTGTCAATCTGAGATTAATCAATGAATCAGGTTTTATTGTTCAGAATTTCAAACTTCCCAAGGGTGTAAGTTCCCTTTTTTATCAGCAAAATTATGTGGTGCCGGTTTGGGATGGAGATGATAGTATTTACCTGATCGGTGAAATGTTTCTAACAGGTATTGTTGGCGTCCGACACATGGTCAGGGTAATTGATGATCCTGAAAAGAGAGCTTTGAGCACCGAAGCTGATCAACCATCTTTTCAGGTTTATCCAAACCCGGCAGAAGATTATATGAGAATTTACTCAGGTGACGTAGATCTAAGGCGAGCACAGGTTAGTATTCTATCAGTTGAAGGTAAGCTTTTGAAGGAACTTCGGTTGATAGGGGAGGAGCCTGAGTATCAACTGGATATATCTGATTTGTCTACAGGGCTTTACATTGTTCAGGTCCAACCTCACAAAGGCCAGACAATGACCCGGAGAGTTCTTGTTCGCTAGTTTATACAAAATGTTTTCTGAGAAATAACCTGGAAACGCCCCAAAGCAGTAGTCCCATAAATGTAAATCCTATTAACGCATTGAATAGAAGAGATAGGTCCATAGTGGCATCATTTGTAGCCTGAAGTAACCAGTGCGTGGGCAAAACCCCAAAAAGATGCTTAAACTTTTCGGGTACAAAAAAGGCTGCAAATGGGATTAGCACTATTATGTTAAATGCCTTGATATAGACCATTCCCTGCATTCTGTTTTTAGCAAAAGAATTAATCCCCAGTACATAAACAGGGACAATCATGGCTGCCAGGATTGATATCACAAGATTCTTGACCGGGCTGATGTCAAAAAAAGGCTGGACACTAATCAGTACCAGGTTGAGGATCACTGTGAAGACAAACGGAAATAGAAACCTTGATATAAGGTACTCACCCTTGCTCAGGGGAACAACTCCGTACACTTTAGCAATATCTGTTTCCTTTTCATCAATGAGCACCATACTGCTTATGGCACAAAACATCTGAGTATTCTCAATAACGGCTACTATGACAAAAAGAGACACATAGGGATCAAGAAAGTCATATCGCTCCACAAGCACTGGTACCCACCAGACCATCAATAAAAACAGGATGATCGGCAGAAAAAGGAAAGTTTTCAAGGAGGGATCACGAAAGATAATCTTGAAATCTGTAAGTGCCAGTTTGATCATTTTATTCATGATTCCGAGATTATTGGTGAACGATTTTTCGACTGAAAAGACGATAAGCCATAATATAGAAAATGACTATCCAGATTGCGGAGGAGGGATATGCAAACCAACCATTCGCTGGCTGTTCTGAAACTGATTGATCAAGGAGTTCCACACATCCCTGAATCGGAAACAGATAGATAAAATAGCCAAGGTCTATAGCTCCCAAATAGTGCAGCATGGGTATGTTCACAAAGGGAGTGAAGATTAAAACGGAAAGCATGGCAAATTTGAGGAATTCATCAGCATAAGTAAGTACAATCAGTCCACTAAGTGTGCATAAAATACAAATCCCCCAATTTCCAATGACATAAGTCCAGATATCAAAATCAAGTCCTTTAATCGCAAAGGCCAGAATAAGTGAGCAGACCACACCAATAAATGAAAGGGCCAGGGTCTTAGAAATCAGGAGCAAATGGGTACTGATCGGGCTTACAAATATTGCTTGTAGCACGCCTTGTTTCATCTCTGTGTAGATGGCCAAGGCAATGAAAAAGTAGCCAATGATTGAAGGATCGTTGAGAACGAAAGCGATCAGCGTCTGGTCAATATATTTCTGGTCCTTGAGGAAATATAAAATTGCTCCGTAGATCAGCGTAACCACGAGACTGATCGTAATGATGCTGTTTTTATTGAGCAGTTGAAGCTGCCATTTGAGTTGAACGAGAAGAGATTTCATGACTTCAGGGATTTTCCGGTAACGGAAATGAACACCTCTTCTAAAGTTGCCTCCAGGGTTTGAATCTTTTTCACTTCACCGGATTGAATGAATGCCAGGAACGATTGATTATCACCAAGTGCTTTCAGTGAGAATTCCTCTTGTTTACCATCTGACAGTTCTACATTCACGGCTTCTTTTCCATATTGTCTTTTCAGGTTTTTCGGAGAGTCTGTAGCTTCCAGCTTACCATTAACGATAAACGATACCCGATCACAAATCTCATCCGCCGTTTCCATGCTGTGTGTTGTTACAAAAATCGTCTTGCCCTTATGCTTTAGGTCAAGAATGTGTTGCTTTATTTTATGGGCATTGATAGGATCCAAACCTGAAGTGGGCTCATCAAAGAAAATAATATCGGGATCGTGCTGAATTGCTCGAATAAAATTGAGTCTCATTTTCATTCCCTTGGAATACGCTTCTACTGGTTGGTTCATGGCATCAGACAGGTCTACCATTTCAAAAAGATGCTGAATATCCAATTTATCTCTTCTATAGAATGAGGCAAAAAGCTCCAGGTTTTCCTTGCCTGTCAACTTTAAATAGTGGTTTGGCAATTCAAATCCAACCCCAATTTTCTCAAAATAGGATTTATCCCAGTCAGAGAGATTTTTGCCACCTATTTTGATGGATCCTTTGTAGCCGGTGAGAATCTTGTAGAGGACTTTTTGAGCAGTGCTTTTACCTGCTCCGGACGGCCCCAGGAATCCAAAAACTTCTCCTTCTTTGATTTCAAAGTCAAGCCCTTTCAGTGTTTGAGCGTTATTCCTGGCGTACTGATACGTTAATTGTTCTACTTGTATCATATCAAAGGTGATTTGTTGAATGTGGGTTTTATCAGGCTGATAAATTCGTCTACTGTAGCAAGGAGAAAGTCTTTTTTGTTCTGGTATACCGGCTGATTTTTATAAATACTTTGCTTGGGTTCAATGATTTTGGTATGTTCCAGGTACTCCTGAATACCCACACCCACTTTGTAAAGCATAAAAGCCATTGTTTTTACGGGAACATCAGATCTAAACAGGCCTAACTCTATTTCTTTAGCCACCAGGGTTTCAAATCCGGCAATCGTCTGACCCATCATTTGATCGAAAAGAGGTTTCACTGAAGGTGAATTGAGATTTTGAATCAGGTTGTGAAGGAAATGACTTTGAAGTGGATTCTGCGCATCAAACTCATAACCAGCCGCATAGAGATTTCTGAAATAGGCCCAGAAGTCGGGATGATCTTCTCTTTTAATTGACTGTACGTAGCTCATTTTTACAATGGAGCACTCCTGGATCAAGTACATATAAAGGTCGAGCTTGTCTTTAAAGTATTGGTAAATGCTACCTTTCGCAATCCCGAGTTGTTTTACCACCACCGTAATAGATGCTTCATCGAATGTCTTAATGGCAAATTCCCTGAGAAAGGCCTCAGTTATCTGTTTCCGCTTGGAATTATCGAGGTTTTGAAATGTACTTTTTGGCATATATGACTAGCTGGTCATAAATGTAATTACAAAATGTGACTGATTGGTCATATTTAAGGTTATTTCTTTTTGATTACAGTTTATTCTCTCAAAGCCTTTGTATGCTTACAAAAGCAATGAATATTGAATAAATGGTAGTCATCACATTGGGTAAGTGATTTACATTCTATCAAAGAATGCAAATCACTCACTGTAATCAACTATAACAATCCATGTGTATTGCGGTCGGAAAGGAGTATGCTAAGTCGTTCACTATCAAAGCTCCAGAGATGATCCAATATGTTTTTGAGTAATTCTTATGATTTTTTATTAGTAGCGTCCGCGAAAAGATTTTGGTTTCGAAGAAAATCCGTCAAAAAATTTACCCCTAAATCCCCTAAAGGGGACTTTCGTTCACCCCTTTAGGGGCAGGGGGTAGTTTTAGGAAATCGAAAAAATCTTTTCTCATTTCGTTTAAACGTGCTTTTTTTGAACATTTAAAATTTAGTCGGACGCTACTAATTTTTTATTCATATTTCAGGTTGTTGGCTGGATTGCTCGTAGCGGCCCTGAGCGCATGATAACCTGTCGTGAATATGGTAATTGCCGATATGATGATCAATACAAGTATAAATAGGAAGGGATTGATGTCTACATGATACTCGAAAGTACTCAGCCATTCATTCATGAAGTAATAGGCTATACCAAAAGCAGGGATTGCTCCAAAAGCAACCAGGATGATAAAGTCCCTTACCAATAGGCCAACCAGCCCACTTATGTTGGCGCCAAGAACTTTTCGGATGCTGATCTCTTTGGTGCGCTGCTCGGCGATGAAAGATGCCAGGCCTAGTAGGCCCAAACAGGAGATGATGATCATCATCACTGAAAAGCCCAGGAAGAGCTGGCCTCTCAATTGGTCTTCTTCATATTGCTCCATGAAGTCTTCATCCAGAAAGCTATATTCAAAGGGTTTGTTTGGAAATACACTTTCCCAACTTCGTCTTACAGAACTGATGCCTGCTTCCAGATTGCCGCTCATTTTGATCAATGCATTGGAGTTGTTTAACTGCGGAATAAAAAGTAGTGCTTCAATTGGCTCGTAAAGAGAGCGCTGATGAAAGTCAGATACCACACCAATTACCTTGTGAAATACGGTGCTGTCCTGGTCAAATTGAAACCGCTTGCCAATGGCATTTTCCCAGCCCATTCTTGCGATCATCGCTTCGTTGACAAGCACTGCTGAGGCTGTGTCTGTTGGGTAATTGGGATCGATATTTCGCCCTTCCACCATTTTGATGTTAAGTACTGGTATGTAATCATAATCAATTCCATAGGAATCTATCCCGTAGTTTTCCATTACCCCTTCGTTGGTTTCAACCTGCATTACGTTTTTCCCAAATCCCCTGCCCGGGCTGGTGGTGGCGGTAGCTGCATCAGTGATATTTGGATCCTGGAGGATTTCATTTTTCAATACCTGCCACTTGTTTCTTGCTTCCTCGTTGTCCAGCACCACCCGGAGTACGCGCTCTTTATCAAAGCCAAGGTCTTTGCTCCGCAGGTACTGCATTTGATCATAGATCACCAGAGTCCCGATCAGCATAAAAATGGAAATAGCAAACTGGATGGTGACCAGAGAGCTTCGGAGCATCTTATTTCCAGCTTTTCCGCCTTTTCCTTTGAGGACAGCTGCTGGCTTGAAACCAGATAAGTAGAAAGCGGGATAGCTGCCACTAAGGAGGCCTGTTATAAGTACTATTGCCCCGATGATTCCGAGCACTAATGGGTCGGTGAGATTGCTAAAGCTCATGTGAGTTTGGAGTAGATTGTTGAGCAAAGGCACCAGAACGGCTACCAAAATAATGCTCAGAAACAGCGCACTGACGGTAAGCAGGATAGACTCTGTAATGAATTGCCTGATCAACATTCCCCGCTGGGCTCCCATGACTTTTCGGATTCCTACTTCCAGTGCTCGTTTCATTGACCTGGCAGTGGAAAGGTTCATGTAGTTGATACTGGCGATCAGGATTAAGAATATGGCAATGGCACCAAAAATGTAGATGTACTTGATGTTTCCCAATGATTCCGGCTCGCCTTCAAAGGTGGAATAGAGATGGATGTCCTGGATATTGATCAACTCGTATTTGATCTTGATATCAAACTGATCAAAAATGGTGGCTACATATTTCTGAATGATTTCGTCGTTGAGTCTTGTTTCCACATCTGTTGGATTGACTCCTTCGTTGAGCAACACATAAGTGTAGATCCCAAATCCACCCCAGTTCTGGGAATTGTTGCGATCCACAGTGCTGGCGGAAATCATGGCATTGGGACGAATGTGCGAATTGGTAGGTACATCTTCATATACTCCTGTTATTTCTAAAGAGTTGTCGTCTGTTTTTATGATTTCTCCTATTGGATTTTCTCCCTTAAAGATCTTTTTAGAGAGTGTTTGACTTATGACAATTGAGTTTGGTCCTTCCAGGGCTGTTTCAGGGTTTCCTGAGATCAGCTTATAATCGAACATGGTAAAAATGGTGCTGTCCACCAGGAAGACATCTTCTTCGTAGTAGCTGATGTCGTCTTTTCCGAACCTGGTTCGTCCATTCCCTATGAACCGCACATACTGCTCTACTTCAGAAAATTCCTGCTTGGTGGTGTTTCCTAGGGGAAATTGGGTTACGGCCCATCGGAAGGAATTATCAGGTTCACTGATGTCAGAAGAAATCCGGTACAGACGGTCAGCCTTGCTGTGTTGATTATCAAAACTCACTTCATGGTATAAATAGAGGACAATGAGCAGGCTGGATACGATTCCGATGGTTAGGCCCAGAATGTTGAGCGTGGTGTAACCTGGCTGGCGCAGTAGGTGCCTAATGGTAATTTTGAGATAGTTTTTGATCATGATTGGTCAGATTGTTATTAATGACTGTACTGACCGGAGGTGATTAGGTTACTTGTTTTACATGAATGGAATGGGAATTATGACTTTTTAACAAATTTGTGGATAACCTGGTGTAAAACCGTGGTATAAGTAGGGTAGAGCTAAGTGTAAAACTCGTGGAAAACAAGCATCATGTAAAGTTGGCTGCGCAAAGAAATACTACTAGCTTAGTATTACCAATTAAGGGATAAATGTTTGAAACTTCGGTTTCCATTGAGATCAGCAAAAGTTATATTGGGCTACGGCTCAGTTTAGCGTGGCGGATCAGAAATGTCAGAAGGAAGAATTGGGATACCCCGAAGAGGGCCTTCAGAGAACATTAACAGTAGATTGGCATTTGAAAAGAGGTCAAGGCCACTTATCAGGTGAAAAGGGTAGAAATCGTCAAAGATTGCTACCCTTTTTGTTTTTAAAAAAAATAAAGCAGATATGACCGCTGCCTTATCTGCTTTAGAATGGAGGCAGTATTTCCACAACCTAAACCTCCAATGTTCCTTTGTAAGACTTCCTGATTGTCTCGATCCTTTTAATCATGACATTGCTCATTTGGTCAAATGCATTTTTTAAGTAGCGGAGTGAATCTTCACTTGCCTCCAAAAGGTTGTCATAAAGATCGCTGAGTGTGTCTTTGGATTTTCTCATATCATTCATTTCCCGATTAAGCTTTTCTTTATGCTCCTCTGTAACCCGATCAGCCGATTTTTCAAGTTGATCGAGTTTATCAAAAATGTCATCAATTTTCTCCTTTGCGTTGTTCTTGATCTTCATCCTGTCCATAGCCGTAAATCATTGATAATCATTGGTATAACAGCAAGGGGAGGGGATTTGTTCACAAAAGGCATGAATTACCGATATATGAAGCATATTTGACCACACCACAAATCCCAGATGGTTTATAAGCTGAAAGTAAGCCATGAAGTATGGTGCTGTTGGGTAATCACTTCAATGAAGCGAGTATCTTAGCATGTGCAGATATATTCAATCAATTAAAAGGTTTGAAAAAGAACAACCAGAACTGTTTATAGAATGAAAGAAAACAATGCTGACGTAGCCCGGTCACTCAGGGTGATTAAAAACATTTTAGTTGTTTTCCTGGGAATAGTGATTTTGTACCTGCTAAAAATATTGAGTAATTTATTTGTCCCGCTGGCATTTGCCTTGTTTTTCGCCATATTATTACAACCTCTTGTTGATCTGTTTCGAAGGAAGTTTTCACTGAATGTAAGCGTAATTTTGTCCACAATTGTGTCTGTGATCGGGTTTCTTGCCATTGGATTTATCGTATTCAATGCGGTAAGTGGGTTCATTCAAAATAGAGATACAGTCCTTGCTGAAGTAACAGAAGAGCTGAAACCCCTGATCGATTTTTGGTCGAGTCTGTTGGGTGCAGAAATGAAGGAAGATGAGCTGAAAGACTACATATCGAGAGTGGTGCCCACCGAGAAAGTACTATCAATTTCTGGATCATTTGTGAGTACTCTGAGTGGGTTTGCAACTGAACTGCTAATGACCATTCTTTATTTTGCAGGACTCCTGGGGGCTATCTCGGAGCATGAAAAAGTAATCGGGTATATCATGGGTAAAAAAGATAATGGGGATGAATTTTCTACTTCAGGGTCATTTGTCCGGGTAAAAGAATCCATCACGATTTATATCAAAGTAAAGACCATTGTTAGCCTTTTAACGGGTCTAGGTATAGGACTAATTAGTTGGTTTTTTGGTATTCAATACGCACTGCTTTGGGGGATTTTAGGTTTTGTGCTGAATTATATTCCCTATGTTGGCTCACTCATTGCCATCATTCCCCCATTGCTGATAGGAGGTCTTACAGCTACTACAGTATCAGAGGTGGTGTTTTTGTTTTTGTGTTTGGAAACCGTTCAAATAGTGATGGGAAGTGTGGTAGAGCCTAGAATGACTGGTAGTTCTCTTTCCATCAACACCGTGACCGTTCTTTTCAGCCTGGTATTTTGGGCATTTATGTGGGGAACTTCCGGCATGTTGCTTGCTGTGCCTATGACCTTCCTGATCAAGGTAATTCTGGAGCATGTTTCTGATGCTGGTTTCCTGGTACGATTGATGGATAAAAAAACGAATAAGAAGATGGGTTGGCCAGAACCCTAAATATTCAGGCTTTTACCTTGGCCAGGTCGACTTTCGTGGCTTTTCGTATTTGTACAATTACGATGGTAAGTAACACTCCAGCGAAAGCCATTCCTGCACCAACAAGATCGGCTGAGGTAAACCCAAATCCGGCCGCAATTGGGAGTCCTGCAAGATATGCACCCGAAGCATTTCCCATATTGAAGGCACTTTGGTTGAGCGAAGATCCCAGCATTTCCGAGCCTTTGGCTGTATTGATCATTGCCATCTGAATAGGTGTGGAGACACAAAATGCCACCAACCCAATGAGGAAAGTCATCACCAAGACAATAATTGGGAAGTGGGCCAGAAAGGTGTTGGCCACCAACATGATGGACATAGTCGCCAAAGAAACTGTAACTGCATGAATGGGTTGCATCCATTCTGCCAGCTTTGCACCGATCAGGTTGCCACAAAACATCCCGGTACCGGCAAGTATCATGGCATAACTAACCACCGGAGCATCATGTCCCGCTACTTCAGTAATCAATGGAGCGATGTAGCTGTACCAGGCGAAGAAACCTCCCGTGCCAATAGTGGTGAGGAGAAATACCATCCAAAGCTCAAGCTTTTTAAAGATTTGAAAGTCTTCCCGGGTTGATTGAGTAGACGATTTTGGTAAGGCAGGCATCCAAAAATACAAACTCAGTATGGTGAGAATGCCAATGATACCCACTACATAGAAGGCCATGCTCCAGTAGAATTGCTGACCAAGATAAGTACCAAATGGCACCCCAAGAATGTTTGCCAGGGTAAGTCCTGTGAACATGGCCGCAATAGCTTTGGCTTCTTTGCCTGGAGTAGCCAATCGGCTGGCTACTACCGCACCAATACCAAAAAATGCTCCATGCGGAAGACCAGAAAAGAACCTGAAAATTAACAGGCTCCAATAGCTATCAGTGAAACCGGATGAGGTATTGAAAACCGTGAACCAAACCATCAGCGCAATCAGCATTTTGTGTGCAGGCCACTTACTTCCTAAAGTCGTTAAGAGAGGGGCACCTACCACCACACCCAGGGCATAAGCCGAAATAAAATGTCCCGCTTGTGGGATGGTCACGTCTAGTGCATCCGCGATTTCAGGTAAGATACCCATGATCACAAATTCAGTCATCCCAATTCCAAATCCCCCCGCAGCAAGTGCTATCAATGCTTTTTTCATGTGGTTGTTTTAGCTTCCCCGCAATGAACGAATCACTATGAGTTAGCGAGCGAAGTTCAGAAATATATGCGAAACATTTAACGAATCAGATTATATTTTACATTTTATTTAATAGAATCATATTATTATTGAATTTATTATCAGTGTACTGCGGATTTTTTCTGGTCCCACCAGATATAAATACCAAATCCTAACAGGCAAACCGCAGAAGCCCAGATCATACCGGATTTAAGTCGGTCAGTGGATTGGCCAAGGAACGCAATCAGCGCAATCAATGGTGAAATGCCCAGGGCGGTAGCAGCTATAAATTTCTTGAACTTGTATTTGGTCAAACCTGCCACAAAGCTGATCGTGTCATTGGAGAGAAACGGAGCCAACCTAAATATAGCAATCAACCAGAATCCGTAACGGTCCAGGTATCCTCGCATTTTCTTTTCTGACTTCTTTCCAATCAGCTTTTGAAGTGTGTATTCACTCAGGTAGCTACCAATGGCATAAGCCATACAAGAGGCGATGAGCACGCCTGCTAATGCTAAAAGGCTACCCTTAAAAGGTCCGTAAGCCAAAATACTCACCACCATGAGTAGCCAGGAGGGGATTACAAAAGCAAACATCTGGATGATGAACCCAACGATTATAATGACGGGTCCCCAGTAAGACAATTCTGAAATCCACGACTCTATTCGTTTCTGGTTGTCGCTAGTCAATACTTCCCAACCTTCATTGGCAAAGTTTTGAAAATCGTTATTAAAGAAATAGAGTAGTGTGATTATTGAGACTAAAGTCAGGGTGAAAATGATTGGGATAAGTTTGTCCTTTGGGATTTTATTCATTTGGAGTATATAAATCTACAGGTGTTTAACCAGATTTAACATGTGTTGTTTGTGGAGTGCTGAGCATTTGGGGATTCGAACTTCAGTTGTATGAAATTTCTAAAAATGTTTAATATTGTGTAGCCAATCATTACCGTAATGAAATCTTTAACCTTAGTCCTTTCTGTTTTCTTAGCCACTAGTTTCACACAGACTACTCAAGCTCAGTTTAAGGAGATCCCGCCTGCGAAACCAATCAATTCCATATCTGCTGCTGGCTATGGTGCTTTTGGTTTAGGTGTTGGCTTACCTTACGGTGGTTTAGGTGCTCATTTTGGGTACAACTTTGCAGATAGGGTCAATTCCTTTGTTGGCTTAGGTTACAATTTTTTAGAATTTGGGTTTAACATCGGCCTGGAATATGATTTTGCCATTGTCAATAGAACTAGTTTTTACGCTTCAGGGATGGGTGGCTACAATGCGGTCACAATCATTCAGGGGTTAGACGAATACAATGAGACATTTTTTGGCCCATCACTCGGTACGGGGATTAAATTCAATAGTAAGAAAGCTGAAGGGAACTACTGGCAGTTTGGACTTATCCTTCCATTTCGAAACGCTGCTTATCGCGAGCGTGTAAAAGAAATTGAAGATGACCCTAGAATTGAAGGTTTTGTGAAACCCGGCTTGTTTGTGATTGCACTGGGTTATCATATGGGATTTTAGAGACCTCTACTATGTAACATTTGTTACGGTTCTGGAG
Source organism: Marinoscillum sp. (assembly GCA_040218045.1). Classification (GTDB taxonomy): domain Bacteria; phylum Bacteroidota; class Bacteroidia; order Cytophagales; family Cyclobacteriaceae; genus Marinoscillum. The sequence goes on along the minus strand of JAVJQA010000014.1, from coordinate 6,395 downwards.
CGGTTGGATTACCTATCTTTGTTCTTGAATGAAAGAGCTAATCCAGGAAATCACCAATGCTTATGTGGGTTACGCAGGCTATCTCTGGCGAGAAATTACCAGTCCAAACTTGCACAGCTACTTTTACTGGCTTTTGGGTGTCTCAATGTTCTTCCTCTTACTTGAGTGGAACAAGCCTTGGAGAAAAGGCCAGGCCAGGTTCCGCAAGGATTTTTGGTTGGATTTCTTTTACATGTTCTTCAACTTTTTCCTTTTTTCCCTGATTATTTATAATGCTGCATCCAATGTGGTGGTTCATTTTTTTAACCAGGTCCTTGCTTCCGTGGGGATTACCAACATGGTGGCTTTTGAAGTGATGAGTTGGCCGGTCTGGGCACACTTGTTCATAGGTTTTGTGGTCCGGGATTTTGTGCAATGGTGGACACACAGGTTGCTGCATGCCAGTCCACGGTTGTGGGAATTTCACAAAGTGCACCACTCTGTAGAGGAAATGGGGTTTGCCGCACATCTGCGGTATCATTGGATGGAAAATGTGGTCTACCGAACCATAGAGTACATTCCCCTGGCATTGATTGGGATTGGGTTGAGGGATTTTTTTATCATTCATATTTTCACGCTGGCCGTGGGTCATTTTAATCATTCCAACTTTAAACTGAGACTTGGGCCATTGAAGTATGTCTTTAACAATCCTCAAATGCACATTTGGCACCATGCCCATGATCTTCCGGAAAATCGTCGTAAAGGGGTGAATTTTGGGTTGACCCTAAGTGTATGGGACTATTTGTTCAAGACCAGCTACATCCCCCATGATGGCCGGGATATAAAGTTAGGCTTTCCTGGTGTTGATAAGTTTCCCAAAGGGTTTGTGGAACAAAACCTGCACGGATTTCGCCATCTTGATATTGAAGAAGGCGAACCAATGTCAGAGGCATTTCCTGAAAAGTCATCCAATTGAATTAAACATTACAACCAATGCATGAAGCACTCCAAAAAGTACTCAACAACTCCCAACTAGATCCAGCACTTTCCATCGAAATAGCAACCATTGGAAGGCTTAAAAAGGTGAAGGCAGGGAGTGTAGTCATAAGTCCGGTGAGCGATAGCATGGAAATACCAATAGTGCTTGATGGATTATTGAAAGTAATGCGGGAAGACACGAATGGAAACGAGGTGTTTCTTTACTTCCTCGAAGGAGGGGAAACGTGTGCCATGTCAATCACTTGCTGTATTGAGGGGCGAAAGAAAGCTTTTAAGGTGATGGCAGAAGAAGATGCTGTCCTGTGGATGGTGCCAATGAATCAAATAGACAATTGGGTGGCCAAATATCAGTCTTTTCGAAAATTCGTTTTTGATGCATATCAAACACGTTTTGATGAATTGCTCAACGCTATTGACAGTGTGGTTTTTTTGAAAATGGATCAACGGCTTTACAAGTATCTGCTTGATAAAAAGCAGGCCTCTGGTTCGTATGTCATACATAAAACCCACGAACAGATAGCCAACGAGTTAAACACATCAAGAGTAGTTGTCTCAAGGCTTCTCAAGCAACTGGAACATGAAGACAAAATAGAGCAGCACCGTAACCGCATCGAAATCCTTTGACCTGCACTTAATGTGACATTTGTTACAGACGCTCATCCACTACTTCCGTAAATTTGATGTATAATTGAGCACCCCCATGCGATTCATACACAACATACTCCCCATCACAGACTGGCTCCCAAAGTATAAAAGGGCGTATTTGTCAGGAGATATTTTTGCAGGGATCACCGTAGGGATCATGCTGATTCCGCAGGGAATGGCATATGCCCTGATTGCCGGGCTCCCGCCTGTATATGGCTTGTATGCGTCTATAGTGCCACAATTGATCTATGCTATTTTTGGCACTTCCAGGCAGCTGTCCGTTGGTCCGGTGGCCATGGATTCGCTCATTGTGGCGGCAGGTGTTTCAGTCATTGCCACAGCAGGTACCGACGCTTATATCGCTTTGGCCATACTGCTTGCTTTTCTTACCGGTGTGTTTCAGGTGTTGCTGGGGGCTATGCGGCTCGGGTTCATTACCAACCTACTGAGTAAGCCGGTAATTAGTGGGTTCACATCCGCTGCGGCGCTGGTTATTGCATTCAATCAATTGCACCATTTATTGGGGGTTGATCTTGGTGACAGTGATAAACCATTAGTGATTTTGTTCAGCTTTTTCGAACAGGTTCAATTGGTTCACTGGATGACCCTGAGTATTGGCCTTGGCTCAGTACTTTTGATTTTCACTTTGAAAAAAGTTAGCGTCAGGATCCCTGGTGCTTTGTTTTCAGTAATCATCGGCACGCTACTGGTTAGTGTTTATGGGTTAAATGAATTTGGTGTCAGCATTGTCAGGTCAATTCCTGATGGGTTGCCTGATTTTAAAATGCCCGAGTGGTCATTTGATCAGTTGGTAGACCTGTTTCCGCTCGCGATCACCCTGTCTTTAATATCTTATATGGAGGCCTTCTCCATAGCCAAAGCACTGGAGTCACAGAAAAGGGACCATAAGGTCCGACCTAATCAGGAGCTGATAGCCCTGGGGGCATCAAACCTCGTTGGTTCATTATTTCAAGGGTTCTCAGTGACCGGTGGATTCTCCCGTTCTGCAGTAAATAAAAGTTCTGGGGCAAATACACCTCTAGCTTCCATCATCAGTGCCGCGCTGATCGGCGTGACATTGATATTTCTCACCCCGCTTTTTTATTTCCTGCCCAATGCTGTTTTGGCTGCTGTAATTATGGTGGGTGTTGCTGGTTTAATAGACATGTCTTATGCCAAACAGCTCTGGCACGACAGCAAAGTTGAGTTTGCACTTTTAGCAGGAACTTTCCTCATTACACTCAACTTCAACCTTGTAGTTGGCATCATTGGTGGAATTGTGTTTTCAATCCTGATTCTTCTTTATAAAACTGCTTACCCACACATCGCCCGGCTGGGCAGGGTTCCAGGCCATCATGAGTTTCGAAATGTTAAGCGATTTAAGAACCTTGAAGTCTGGCCACATGTGTTGATCATCCGGCTGGATGCACCGCTTACCTTTATCAATATCCAGTATTTTAAGGAGTATGTGGAAGGTCATATTTATGATCCGGATGGTAAAGTGGAGACCATTATACTGGATGCCGGACCAATAAGTTATTTGGATGCATCTGCTTCCAGCGGGTTGAGAGAGCTACTGGAAAGTTTGAGAGAGAAGCAAATTGAGTTTGTTATTTGCGACCTTATAGGGCCTGTAAGGGACATGTTGCACAAAACCGGACTGGGTGAAATTCTCAACAAGGAGAATGTGTTTTTTGATTTGAATGAAGCCGTGAAATATGCGGTTACCCATGAACAGGGAGATTTTAAAGATTTTGCCCTTCAGGCCAATGACGATATGTGACTTTGGTTACAAAGCAGGTGAGAAGAGATGTTTAGTTTTGCTGAAAGATTTGAATAAACAAAGACCACAACAATGAAAATAGAACAAATCTATACCGGATGCCTGGCCCAGGGCGCTTATTATATTGAGAGTGAAGGTGAAGCGGCGATTGTAGATCCTTTGCGGGAGTCTGAGCCATACATCCTTAAGGCTAAGAAACAAGGTGCTGAAATTAAGTTCATTTTTGAGACTCATTTTCATGCGGATTTTGTATCTGGTCATGTGGACCTGGCGGCTAAAACAGGTGCTGAAATCGTTTATGGGCCTAATGCCACTCCCGAGTATGATATTCACCAGGCTAGTGATGGAGAGGTATTCAATGTGGGTAAAATCAAAATCAAAGTGCTTCATACTCCCGGCCATACTATGGAAAGTACAACGTACCTTTTGATGGATGAAGACGGGAAGGAACATGCGATATTCAGTGGTGATACTTTGTTTATTGGTGATGTTGGTCGTCCTGACCTGGCCCAAAAAGGCTCCCTGACCCAGGATGATCTTGCAGGATATCTGTATGATAGTCTTCGTGATAAAATAATGCCATTGCCCGATTCGGTTATTGTATACCCGGCGCATGGTGCGGGATCGGCCTGTGGTAAAAATATGAGCAAGGAAACCACTGATTTGCTCGGCAATCAAAAGAAGACCAACTATGCTTTGCGCGCCGACATGACCCGTGAAGAGTTCATCAAAGAAGTAACCGATGGGCTACTGCCGCCACCGCAATATTTTGCTCAAAATGTAGCGATGAACAAGTCTGGTGCTGCCGGATTGGATGTCATCCTGGAAAAAGGTACCGTTCCTCTGGACGTAGAGACGTTTGAGTCTATGGCCAATCATGAAGGTGCACTCGTACTGGATACCCGGAAACCGGGCGAATTTGCTGAAGCACACATTCCCAATTCTATTTTTATTGGTATCGATGGAAGCTTTGCTCCCTGGGTTGGCGCATTGATTCCAGACTTACAGCAGCCCATCATATTCCTCGCACCAGAGGGCAGGGAAGAAGAGATCGTAACGAGACTTTCCAGAGTGGGATACGACAATACACTGGGGTTTCTTAAAGGAGGGATCAACGCCTGGAAATCCGCGGGCAAAGAAATGGACAGCGTTAAAACCATACCAGCTTCTGAGTTTGCCAAAGCCTATGAAGCCGGTGAAGTTCATGTGATGGATGTACGAAAACCATCAGAGTTTGAAGCGGAGCATGTAAAAGATGCTGAGAACCTGCCTTTGGATTTTATCAGCGAACAAATGGACCTGGTAGATAAAGACAAGGAATATCATATTCACTGTGCCGGAGGTTACCGGTCTATGATTGCTTCCTCCATACTAAAGTCCCGTGGTTATCACAATATCGTGGATGTGGCTGGAGGGTTTAAGGCCATTGGTGAAACGGAAATCCCTACTACTGATTATGTATGTCCGAGTGGGTTGAAATAACGATTTAATGTCCTACCAATATCGGTCACCATTATTTTTTCAGTCCAGTCTGAAAAATACTGGAAATAAGATCATAACATTGGCGTCTTGTTCATCATGTTTGGCTGGAATAAAATCATCTGGAATGTTCCTTATCGATTTTAATGCCTCTTCATCTAGACCATAACCCAGGGTTTGCTCAATTTTTTCATCTATAAGTTTGCCATCAGTAGTGATTACGGCTGAGATGTAAATTTCCCCTTCAATTCCGGCACGTCGTGCTTCTAAAGGGTAATCTCTGACCATTCTTAGATATGCCAGCTTAGATACTCCACCAATAAAGATTGGTAGTTCATCAGGAATAATGGCTTCATACTTACCATTAATTTGAGTTCTAACTTTATTACTCAATTTATGAGGGTTAAACACTAGTACGTTGGAGTCATAGTTATATCTCTGTTCCAGAGCCCCATCTCGATCATAAAACTCCCAAATACCGACTTTCTGATTTAAATCGTATGATCCTCTTTCTGCTACCTTTCTGGTATATCCATACCGAACGTATTCTCCATGTTTAATTTCCTTATCTTCTTTTAAAACGTAAAAGATTTCTTTAGAGAATGCGGGTGTTGTTTTAATCCTTTTCACTTTTTTGGTTTCCTGGCAAGAAGAAACGTGAGAATAGATCAAAAATGAGAAAATAAGTAGATAGGGCACATTCTTCATTGCTCAAAAATAAATAAAATCCTCCTGCTTTTAGTTGACCTCACCCCAAACCGTCTGAAACGTCGGACAGAAAAACTCGGACCGCCCGAAACGTCGGACCGCCCGAAAGAGAGGGGCTTCCAACAAGAGAGGGTGACCAGGCTTTCGGCTTTAAAGTGATTAAGGTCAAGTTGCGTCCTATTGCTGGTATTCTTACGGGTCTATCTGGTTATTTAATGGTAGCACCGGATTTTTAAATCCAGTATTCTCTTCGATTCGGATTCTTCTGTAAGAATGCCTGTGGCACAAATCCGAATGAGCAGCAGGTATGGTGAGTTGAAATGGTCTGAAATCAAGGGTGGGGATAATAAAAAAATCCCTTTCACACTGTGCGAAAGAGATTTTTAGCTGTACTTACGTCTGCTGACCATAGTCTGTATTTGAGGTTTGAACATCGAAAGTCGTACTTGCCACGTTACCAGGCAGATCATACGCTTTCACTTCGAGTTTACCACCTTCTGGAATATCCACTGGAAGTACGTACTCCCACTGGATGCCATTGGAGGTGAGCGTGGCTTCCCCGCTTTCGATCACTGTATCGTCCTCAGCCAGAATGGCCACCTGCACTGTAGTAACCATGGGGTCTTCGTAAGCCTCTATGAGGACGGAAGAACCGCTGGCTCCACTCTCCAGGGTGATGTCACCGATCTCCGGGGACTTTAGGTAATCTGTTACAGCGAGCTGGTATGCGCTCCTAAACTTATCCAACCGCTTGGCGGCTTCATCGTAGATAGGCCCCATGGCCTCATCTGCTATAGCCGCT
>JAVJQA010000011.1:0-108263 GCA_040218045.1 Marinoscillum sp. | reverse complement strand
CTAATCTCTAGAATTATAAAGGCTATTAACAGCTTTTATCGGCACTTCTCCATCAAACTTGACCAATCAACTTTACTGATGAGAATTTGAAAATTGCTTTAAATGAAAGAGGCTATCCTTTTTGGACAGCCTCTTTTTTTTGTAGATACGACAAAACGAAAGAAGCCATGCGCTGGAAATATTACTATACCAATAATAACCCAAGGACATAAAAAAACCCTGATATTGCTATCAGGGTTTCTTTTAAAATCAGTGACTGTGTTTAATTATTTCTTTACTGTATCAACGATTGCTTTAAAAGCCTGTGGGTGATTCATTGCTAAATCAGCCAAAACTTTTCTGTTGATTTCAACTTTAGCAGTCTTCAGACTACCCATGAACTGAGAGTATGACATATCATATTCTCTTGCCGCAGCGTTGATTCTTTGAATCCAAAGAGCCCTGAATTCTCTCTTCTTTGCTTTACGGTCTCGGTATGCATATTGCATACCTTTTTCAATTGCATTCTTAGCAACTGTCCAAACATTTTTTCTGCGGCCCCAGAATCCTTTGGCCTGCTTCATCGTCTTCTTTCGACGAGCTCTTGAAGCTACATGATTTACTGATCTCATTGTTTTTCTTTTTTGACAATTGGCGCCTCGATCATAATCGAGATCTTTGATGCCAGATTATCGGGTTAAAAATTAAACCAAATTAAATGTTAAGCATTGCTTTAACATTCTTCTCGTCACTCTTGTGAACCAAACCAGCTTGCGTAAGATTACGCTTTTGCTTGGTCTCTTTCTTGGTCAGAATGTGACTCTTAAATGCGTGCTTTCTTTTGATTTTACCTGTTCCTGTCAGTTTAAATCTCTTCTTGGCACTTGAGTTTGTTTTTACTTTAGGCATTTCCTAACTGTTTATTTCTTACTCACTGATTTCGGTGCAACTATGATAGACATTCGCTTACCCTCAAGTTTTGGCAACAATTCAACCTTGCCGTATTCCTCAAGAGCCTGAGCAAATTTCAAAAGAAGGATCTCCCCTCTTTCCTTAAAAACAATTGTTCGACCAACGAAGTGGACATAGGCCTTAACCTTTGCTCCCTCTTTTAAAAACTTGATGGCATGGTTCAATTTGAAATTGAAATCATGGTCATCCGTGTTGGGCCCAAAACGAATTTCTTTAACAACAGTCTTCTGGGCTTTCGCCTTGATTTCCTTTTGTTTTTTCTTCTGCTCGTACTTGAACTTAGAATAGTCAATCACCTTACAAACAGGCGGATCTGCCTTTGGAGATATCTCTACCAAATCCAATCCCTGTTGTTTTGCGATTTCCAATGCTTTGTCTGTTGGATATACATCCACAGTCACATTCTCTCCTACTAATCGTACCTGACGAGCTCTGATCTTTTCGTTCACTTTATAGGGTTCTTCAACGCGACCCCTATATGGCTTTCTGTATGGTCTACTAATTGTTATCCTCCTTTTTTGGTTCTACCATGGAAAAATAAAACGCAAATATCGTTAATATTTCTCTTTATAAAAATCCTAATTTTCTTTATTTAACAGATTATCTACCGACTTGTTAAAGAAAGTTACAAATTCCTCAATTTTCATTGATCCCTGATCTCCTTTACCGTGTGCTCTTAGTGATACTGTGCCGTCCGCAGATTCCTGTTCACCTACAATAAGCATAAAAGGTATCTTTTTAATTTCAGCATCTCTAATCTTCTTGCCAATTTTTTCATCACGTTCGTCAATATACCCGCGAATGTCCCTTTCCTGCAGATTAGAATACAGACCTTTCGCATACTCATGGTACTTCTCAGAAATCGGAAGTATCGCTATCTGCTCCGGGGCAAGCCAAAGTGGAAAATCTCCAGCAGTACTTTCTATCAATATCGCCACAAATCGTTCCATAGATCCGAATGGCGCCCTGTGGATCATAACCGGCCGGTGTTTTTGATTGTCTGATCCTACATATTCCAGTTCAAAACGATCAGGCAGGGTATAATCTACCTGGATAGTACCAAGTTGCCAGCTTCTACCCAAAGCGTCTTTCACCATAAAGTCGAGCTTAGGCCCATAAAAAGCGGCTTCTCCTAACTCAACTTTAGTCTTCAACCCTTTCGCTGCAGACACATCAATAATGGCTTGCTCTGCAATTTGCCAATTGCTGTCTGTTCCGATATATTTCTCAGGAGTTTCTGGGTCTCTTAGGGAAACCTGGGCCGTAAAGTCTTCAAATCCAAGTGCAGAAAAAACATAGAGTACCAGATCAATTACTTTGGCAAACTCATCTTTCACCTGATCAGGCCTACAGAATATGTGGGCATCATCTTGAGTGAATCCTCTTACCCTTGTAAGTCCATGAAGCTCCCCAGACTGCTCATAACGATAAACAGTACCGAATTCCGCATACCGCACTGGTAAGTCCTTATAGGACTTTGGACTTGATTTATAAATCTCGCAGTGATGGGGACAGTTCATTGGTTTCAAAAGAAACTCCTCTCCTTCTGCCGGTGTAGTGATGGGCTTAAAGGAGTCTTCACCATATTTCGCATAATGTCCAGAGGTGATATACAGTTCCTTGCTTCCAATATGAGGTGTTACTACCTGATCATAACCAGATCTTACCTGGGCCTTTTTCAGGAAATTCTCCAATCGCTCTCTCAAAACAGCACCTTTGGGCAACCATAAAGGCAACCCTTTTCCTACTTTCTCAGAAAAGGTAAACAAACCTAGTTCCTTCCCGATTTTTCGGTGATCCCTTTTTTTTGCTTCCTCCAGGAGTTCGAGATGCTCTTTTAATTCCTTTTGCTTTGGGAATGTTATTCCATACAATCTTGTAAGCTGTTTTCTATTTTCATCCCCCCGCCAATAAGCTCCGGCCACATTTAGGATTTTTGCAGCTTTGACGAATCCAGTATTGGGAATATGTGGCCCCCTACAGAGATCTATGAAATTGCCTTGCTGGTAAAAAGTTATTTGTCCATCATCAAGGCCTTCAATTAATTCAAGCTTATACTCATCGCCTTTTTCCTTGAAATACTTCTCAGCTTCAGCTTTACTAATATCTTTCCTGGTAAACTCGTTTTTTTGACGAGCGAGTTCAAGCATCTTATCCTCAATCTGCTGAAGATTTTCAGAATCAAACTGTTGGTCTCCAAAATCCACATCATAGTAGAATCCACCATCGATTGGTGGCCCTATCCCCAGTTTCACGCCAGGGTAAAGCGCTTCCAGAGCTTCTGCCATCAGGTGTGCCGAAGAATGCCACATGGTCGACTTTCCTTCTTCGTCATTCCAGGTAAGCAGTTGTAATGTGGCATCTTGATTGATCGGCCTTGTGGCATCCCACACTTCCCCATTTACTTTGGCTACCAATACATTTCTGGCTAAACCTTCACTAATGCTCATCGCCACATCCAATGCCTTTACACCTTTCGGATAAGACCTTTCACTACCATCTGGTAAAGTGATTTTGATTTCACTCATTCTCTGTTTCTTTCTTTGAGGTTATTTCTAATATGGGGATTGTATTTTCAGCTTCCCTTAGATTCCGCAAATATGCAATTTTTTGGGCAACAATTCGAGCACCTTCCTGAGCAATTGAGTTGGTGGAATCATTTTCCAGAACACCTTGATAAATTGCAAACGAACTGCTCAACCACCCTCTGTTATCGAGCAATTCCGCTTTTTTTAATAAAGCCGTAGTACTGCTATCCCTGTCAATTACTTTATTTAGGCACATGACAGCAGAGTCCCATAAAAATTGTTCTTCATACCATTTTGCACGATGATAGAGCACTTTTGGGGTTTCGTATTTTGAAAGAATGGTGTGTGCTTTATTGGCATCTCCCAATTGATAGAAGGTTTGGGCCAACAATAAGTTACCTGAAACATCAGCTGTATCAATTTTCTGACGCTCCAATACGCCAACAGCTCTTTCTACATAACCATTTTCCAGTAATAACGGCACATATGACTCCATCAAAACCGGATTGGATGGATTAATTTCTGCAATTCTATTGAGTGCGTAAATTGCTCTTGTGGAATCATTTAGCTTCAGGTAATTGTCGGCTGCAAAAGTCAGGATGGATTGATCACTCTTGTGAGTCTGGACAAGTTTCCATAGCATGTATCTTGCTTCTTCTTCTCTATTCAATCCGAGCAAAGCAATGGCTTTCCATCGGTCACTCTTTGGAAAATCTCCATTTAACGACTCCCACTCTTCAATTATTGAAAGTAAAAGCTCATAATAGTGGTGTGAATTGTAGAAATCAATGGCATACTGTAGAAGTTCATAATCCAACCCCTCTTGCTTTTTGACAAGTTCGATATCTTCAGATACATCATCAGGCCACCTCAACTCTCGGTTAATCAACAACCTCCTACGCCTCAATACAGGATCGCCGGGTTTTTGGGTAATCTCCCGATCTATTTCACTCAGTGCTCCCAAGTAATGTGTATGATCCAGTTTAATTGACTCAATAGGGTATTTTCTCTGCTTAGAGCACGAAGTAAAAATGATCGCTAGTAATATGACAATTTGAATTCGAAACACTAAAGGATTATTTTAATACTGAACTTAAGTCCAAATTTATTAACATCCTCGTGATCCAGATAGGTCAATCGGTGAAAAGCTTCAACTGAAAAAATCTTCAGTATATTCTCAACACCATATCCCAATTCTATATAGGGACGGTTGTCCAACCGATAAAATGCCAGTTCTTCAATGCCATTCTCATCAAAACGAGGCACCGTCATTGCTGCATTTTCCTCCCGAATACTTCCATAGAGCATATTTGCGCTACCAATTAACCGCCATTTCAGCTTCTTCATTAGTGGAATGGTATTGAGCACAAATCCTTCAAATGAGTGCCTATATCTAAAATCAACATACCGATCGGTGCTAAATTCAAAATAGTCCATAAGATTATAAGCAAAATCTACATAGAAGTTGGTTTGATTTCCTATTGGATTATACAAAAGTGGGTAAGGAAGATCACCAAATATGTACCCACCAGTCAACGAAATCTTTGATACTCCCAGAATGCCCATTTTCTGTCTTTTTTCCACACCTAATTTTAATTTGTGGTATTCAAAATCACTGCCAAGAATCCCTTTCATCCCATAGGTGTACTCAAGGTTAAACGCGGGCCACCTGACCGTGCCCATACTCAAACGCTCATTATCATTGATTACAAAAACCTCATCTTTGGCATACCTTGCGGATACACTCACTTCACTCACCTCATAATTTGATGCTACCTCAGCTCTCTCTTGGGATTTGTAATATTGAAAATTGAATAGTGGATCAAATGATTCGTATTTATAAGCGACACTTCCACCAAACCCTATACTTAACTGCCGAAACATGCTTATGCGATACTTATCAATAAAAAATGGTTGGGTGAGTGTTCCAAATCGGCTTAGTGAATAGAACAAACTGTTTGGCTCTATTTGCTGATTTAACATCCAGACCTGTTCTACTTCGCGTTGTTGTTCAAACCTAATATTTGTCCAGGAATGCCGATCCAGGATCCGGTCAACATAGTATTTGTACTTAAACTGTTCATCATCAAAGCCGTAACCAATATATCCTCCCAATGTCCACTTTTGACTAAATGCGTAATTAGTTCTGGCTCCGGCACCTATTCTGACTCCCTCTATATTGTTCTTTCCAAAAAAAGTAGGATAAGGCCCTAAATCCACCTTACCAGCCTTTAAATAACCAGTAAAAGCAAACTTTGCCAAATCCATATAAGTTTTTACTGCTGGGATTTTCTTCAACGTATCGATCATAAAGAAAACATTCTGCTCAGTACTCGATAATGAATCATGCCTGTTTTCTTCCCAGTAATCATCGTCATACTGTCGCACACTTTCCTCCATGGCCACCGGATTCAGGTAGAATGCATTGGGCTTAGGCTCATTCACTACATGATCTTTTGTGGACACATAAAACTTGGCAATCATACCAGCAGTCTGCTTGGTGATTTGAGAAACGTCCACTACTACGCGGTTCTTCTGAGGCAACCACGCTCCTGCCGTGGTTTGAATTAAATCCTGCTGAATCTTGATTTTCTCAATGTAATTGAGGTTTGCCGTTCTTGGTACAGTAGCATCAATGCGTTTAAGTGCGTATTCATCTTTTGTGATCCACATAGATCCGGTAAAAGCCAGATCTTGTTCTCTCTTTGGAAAAAAGTCTATTCGGTAGCAGAACTTATCTTCTATGTAAGTACTATCTTCAAGATAAACCTCATAGTAAAGCTTCCAGCCATCAGCTATTGGAGAAACGAATTCCTTGGTGATAATATTGAGCCAGTTTTGATAGAAGTTGTATTCCTGAAAAGTAGAACCAATAATCTGTGAAGTCAGTGTACCATCTGTGATGCCCACACCACTGACTTTTGTTTTAATGATGTTTTCGTGTTTCAGTTTAGGGTCTTTCTTATAGTAATATTTAGAAATGGCCTCTGACAAAAATATAGGCAGTACCGGACGGCCATCATCTCCGGCGATTTGCTGAATGCTATCTAAAACAGATTGTACTTTTTTAACCAGCTTCCATTTCTGAATGAATTCAGATATATTGTCTACATCGAATTCTACTTTCGTATAACTCTCATATTCATAAGCACTTAGAGAACGTTTGTCATTCTTTGATTTGTTGGCGATGACACTCCTCATGATTGGCCAGGCAGGATTCTCTCCAGCATACACTACCACTTCACCCAGTGTTTGTACATCTTCATCCAATTGGAAATTGATTACCTGAGAAGTGCCTCGGACAAGTGCTTTGGATCGCTTGATAAAACCAATGTAACGAACCTCAATAGAATCTACTTTGAGTGTGGTTTTAGCTATAAAGTTCCCTTCGAAATCTGTAATCGCCCCCTCTTGTGTTCCTATAAAAACAACATTGGCGAATGGAATCGGGGTTCCACTTTCAGATTCTGTGACTTTTCCGGAAACAATTGTAGTTTGAGACCATGCTAATGACGAAAGCAGAAATAATAAAAGAGTTATACTTTTCTTCAAATGGCGTTTGTTAGCTAGGGTGTGGTTCGACAAAGTTAGTTCTACGAAGAAGAATAAAACGAAGATGCGTCTATTCAATATTTTTCTTCATAGCCTTTACTTCATTTTGCAAATCCATCACCATTCCGGCTATTTTATCCAATGAAAGTTCATCAGCGGATTCAGGATCCGGAAACTGGATACTAATGTACGCTTTTGCTTCCCAAATTTCTATGACATCTTTTGCGGCTACTTCATACGCAGAGTAGGACTTATTATCAGAAACAAGGTATAAACAACCTTTTTCAGAAATATAGTTGAAGACCCGTTTATAAACTACTCCCTCCTTTTCTGTTAACAGGATATATGTTTTGCCATTTTTAATTTCATCAAAAGAATCAAGATATTTACCTATAACAATTGACCCTGAGGGAATTGGAAACATAGAATCTCCACTAATTTCAAATGCTCTATAAGTAGCATTTTTTGGCAATATAGGTAAATGAAACTTTGGCAAATCTGAAATATATTCTGGATCAGAGTAGCCATTCAGATAACCAGCAGCAGCTTTTTGAGGTATGAGCTCTATATTTTCATTATCCTTCTGATCTACAGTAATTGACAAAATTTTCACCTTTTCCCTAGGTTGACCAGCTTTATCTGTGGTGAGATCTTTGGAAATCAAATCATCTGCTACCACATTGAGCACCTTGGCGATACTAATGAGTGTTTGCAGTCTTGGTTCAGCACGTGCTTCCTCATAAGCTCCTACCACTGATCGTTTGATCCCCACTTCATTGGCAAACTGCTCCTGAGTAAAACCTAACTTTTTTCTTAAGTATTTTATATTTTCTGAAATCTGACTCACGGCTGATATATTAGTTTAATCCAAACCACCATCAAAGATGATAAAATTCATATCATCTCTTCCGGTTTTTCCGATAGAATATAAATGCAAATGGTGAAATTCCCTGGTCTGGCGAATGGTTCTCAGCTTTTCTTTGATGGTAACCACAACATCCTTCAATGTCTTGTCAGCATCTACCAAAACATAACCATACATGTCTTTCCGCTCTCGAACCTTAGCGAAAAACTTCACCTGACATTTACCAGACCTCAACTTTTTAGAAGTAAGTTTTAACCTGTAGTCATCGTCAAATGTGACGTCAGCGTCGACATTGTCTAAATCCATTACTCTAAAATTATTAGTATCTACTTGCATAAACATCTAAATTATGAGCTAAAAATGATCATAATATTAGTATTTAACAAGTATTAGCTAAAATATTTACTAATTATTACTAATAATATGAGATATTACTCATAATTAAAGATCTTCATGATATCAATTACCCTTTTGTCTTTTAGTAAATCTTGCACTCTTTTTTGATGTTTTTCCTCCTGCCACTTATCTAAAACATTTGGATCTAAAGGCTGTATTTTTTGGGCCCATGCGTTATGGATTCTAACTGTTGCATGGTCAACCCAATTCTCAATTTCAGGGGATAATGGCTCATCCAAATAATCCAATATCTTTTTAAGGGTTATTTGCTCCCGAGCCAATAGGTCTTCAAAACGAATGGTCAAAACCTGCGGATGCTCAACAAACTCCAACCCCATTGTGACATCCTGTACATATCTGTCAATTGGTATCCAATAAGCACCGGCATTGATTGGGTGAATAGAAGTGCAGACAGCTCTTGGATCCCGTACTAAATGAATGAACCTGGCCTGATCAAAGTAGTTGAGTATTTCAGGAATGAACCGGACATTATAAGGACGCTTTTCACACCATCTGTTTGCACTTGGTTTGATACGTTGTTTGATTAATTCACGATAAAACCGATCTTTCCTGAGTGGCTTTCCTGATTGATCCCAGTTGGTAAAGGCATCCGTCTCAACAGGTATGGCATGAATATTTGGATGTGCGGAAAGAATTGATAACAGCAAAGAAGTGCCTGACCTTCCACACCCTCCTATTAAAATGGGTGGCTTGGAGAAGTGTCTGCGCTCTTTGTATTGACCAATAGTATTGATTATTGGACTGGTTAGATATTGCTTCCACCAGGTGTTCATTTATTGGCCTACAAAAAACAATGAGTTGGCAAAAAGCAATTTGCCTCCATACCAAAACGATCTGAAAAGTGGATTATCTACCATGTAAACAATGTTTCCCCTACCCAAATCCTCTACACCAAACACAAGTGAACGGTCTATTTTTTTGAGAACCTGTTCTCCTGCAAATCCACTGAGGTGAGCCGTATTTGATTTAATCACTCCTACATTACCGGATTCCAGGTAACCAAACCTCTGTCCGTTAGTTTTGAGGGAATAGTAATTCTTATCATACCCATAAGCCAGTGGATGTGTATTATCCATCGTCACGTTAAACACCGCACCAGCAACAAACTCACGAATTTGATAGCGTCTCAGGTCATCAAACGGTACCAGTTTTAATTCCTCGGTTACAGATTTGTCCAATTCTTCATGAATGGTTTTTTCGAGATCAGAGTTAAACTCACTAATACTTCCTACTCCCGCTTTCTTTAATTGATCTATAGCGCCTTGGACAGCAATCAATGTTCCACCTTCACTCACCCAACTTTTGATTTTACTCAAGTCATCATTGTCAAAGCTGGAATATCTGCCATCTTGCATGATGAGCACGTCGTAATCACTTAGGTTGACCCTATTGAAATAATCCGTAGAAATGGTCGTAACCGGATAGCCCAGATCCTGCTCCATAAAATGCCATGTGGCACCATAATCCAATGAACTCGTACCATCTCCTCCTATCAATGCGATTTTTGGAGCCCTTAAATATTGATGATCATTAGAGCCAATATCTGGTCCATCCATTACAAACCCTGAATTGATGGTATAGAGTTGTACTTGTAATTTGTTCGCTTCTTCCTCCAATATGGAGATGTAATTGACTGGATTATCTCTCCCTGTAACAATTATTGATCCCCTGTCAAATGCCGTTGAAGCAATGGTCACAGGTTTGGTGGTGTATCTCAATCTTATTCCCTTTTTCAAAAGACTGGCTAAAAGTCGTGCATCGTTGAGATTTTCCCATGGAAAGATGAAGCCATAAGAAGACTGCAATGACTGGGAATTGAAGGGTTCTATAATCAATTCATTATTTGGACGAACATCCGTAGTTGTTGCATAAGCTTCAATACCAAAAAAATAGGGTACTGCCCAGGAGGTAATGTCATAAGTGAGTGAATCTGATAGTGTGGTTTTAGGTTCGAACAAGACAGATGCCAATACAGATTTTGGCTGGTTTATATTAATTACAATATCATTGGAACCAATATTGAATGACTTTTGGCTCCCTGAGCCATAATGATAACCTGTCAAAGTCTTATTGTAGCTACTCTTACCATATTGAATACCTTGTGCATCCAACCAGCTTAACAGATCACGGGTTTTAGCTTTATCGTCGGTCGCTTTCAAAACATATGACTTGTAAGTTGTTCTGGCCGGAGTTTTGAAAAACTTACTAAATTCAGACAACAACAGATCGCTATTTTCAGAAGCTACTTCTACCGTTGACAATCCTGTGGTATAGTGATGGGCTATTCGATCTTTTAGGGTGAGTGTGTCTTCTTCCTGTTTGATGATCCCAAGACCCGCTCGCCCTGAGCCACCTTGCTCGTAGGTCATTCCTATGGCTCCACTATAAGTAGGATATGTATCACCATAGCTTGGGTAAAGCAAATCAAACACCTGCTTGGTAAAGTAAAGCCAGTTGTTTTCATCGAAATATTTGGCGTGGTTTTTACCAATTTCTGTCTGAAAATCAATTTGCCATTTGGTGATCAATTCATGATACGGTTCTGCTGCAGGCGCAAAATAGTAAGGTGAATTCACCCCTTGCTCGTGAAAATCCACATGTACCTGGGGCAACCATTGATTGTACTTTTTCAACCGTGCTTTGGTCTCTATTTGCGTTTGCCATGCCCAATCTCTATTCAGGTCAAACAAATAGTGGTTGGCCCTACCTCCCGGCCATGATTCATGATGTTCCCATGAGTTTGGATCAGGATTATATGGAGTATTCACATGCTCCCAGTAAAAATTGACATAGCGCTCACGACCGTCAGGATTGATACAGGGATCAATAATTACAATTGTATTTCTCAACCACTCATTTCTACCACCTTCCCGCACGAGTTCATAAATAGTGGCCATTGAAGCCTCTGTAGAAACTGATTCATTGCCATGTACATTGTAGCTCAACCATACGATGTTTACAGAAGAAGCCGGTGCCCCGGAAATAATACCCGCTCTCTTCAGGTTGTCTTGTCTTATACTTTCTATATTGGCCAGGTTCTTGGCACTTGAGACATAAGCCAGATACAAAGGACGTTTTTCATAGGTTTCACCATACTGCTCCAAAATCACCTGATCTGAGTTGCCTGAAACTTGTTTAAAGTAATCTACAACCTGATGGTGCCTGGTGAACTGATCACCTAATTCATAACCCAGAAATTCTGCCGGAGACTGAACCTGGGCCCAACTCATCGAAACGCAAATCAATAGGATAAATGAGAAAAGCAGTGGAGTCCTATACATGTATGGTGAGTTTGTTTGAGTTAGCTAAAATAGTAGAAATACCTTAAGAAAATAAGCTAATATTTTTAGTTTTTAATACTAATTATATTAGTTTTATGCTATGAGAAAAGCTGGACATGCTGATTTGCCACTACATCATGGGCGAGTGCCCAAGTGGCTTGCAGAAAGAATGTCACGTTTAGGAGGAGCCATTGTTGAGGCGATAGTGGTTGAATATGGTAAGTCTGAAGTGATTCGCAGAATGAGTGATCCCGCCTGGTTTCAATCATTGGGTTGTGTTTTGGGAATGGATTGGCATTCCTCTGGGATTACCACTTCTGTAATGGGCGCTTTGAAATCGTCTATTAACCCAATATCCCGAAACTTAGGAATTTACATCTGTGGTGGACGTGGCAAGCATAGTCGGCAAACTCCTAATGAACTCTTGCGTATTTCGGAAAAAACCGGACTGAACGGAGCTGAATTGGTTAAAAGCAGTCGGTTGACGGCCAAAGTAGACAATACGGCCATCCAGGATGGATTTCAAATCTACCTGCACTCATTCATTGTAAGTGATACTGGTGAATGGTCAGTAATCCAGCAAGGTATGAATGACCAATCGGGGTATGCCAGGCGATATCATTGGCACAGTGAAAACCTAAAGAGCTATACAGAGGAGCCACATCAGTTCATCTATGGAAGGAACCAGGGCAACATTATCAACCTGACACATCATGAAGCCAAAGACACCAAGGAATCAATCCTGAAGATGACCGGTGAGACACCGATAAGAATGATTGATGAAATCAAGAAAATCAAACTGCCGGCCCATCACGATGTGCAACAAAAAGATGTAGACATTAAAAGACTTGGTGCTGTACTATCGCTTGCTCAAGAATTACCCACCCGGGATTTTGAATCCCTGCTCCTGCTGCAAGGATTAGGGCCACGCACCTTACAGTCCCTTACCCTGGTCAGTGAAGTAATCTATGGCACTCAAAGCAGGTTTAGTGATCCGGCCAGATTCTCATTCGCTCATGGAGGTAAAGATGGCCACCCCTTTCCAGTACCCATTAAGGTTTATGATGAGAGTATCCAGGTTTTGCGAAAGGCAGTGGATCAGGCCAAGATTGATCGATCAGATAAAATGAAGGCGATCGCATCATTAAGCAAGGCTTCTCAAATGATGGAAAAGGATTTTGAGCCGAAAGGCCATCTAGACGACCTGATTGCACAGGAAAGAAACAACTCCTGGAAATATGGAGGAAGAACAGTAAAAGGTTTTGCCAAAAAGCCAACTCCAAAGCAACTGGCATTGTTCTAGTGTGGTAATTGCTATATTGGTTTACTAAATTTTTGCCTTTATTTTTTATTTAGGTAAGCGGTTCCCCGCCGGGACAAAATTTGAAAGCATAGCAGCGCTACGGTAGAAAATTTTAACGCAGTATGAAGGAAAAAGATGGGTGAAAATAGTGAATGAATTTAGTAATTACCACACTAGGTTATTTCTTCAGTTTATCACCAAAGACTTCTTTGAACTTCTTCACCTTGGGTGCCACCACAAACTGGCAGTAAGGCTGTGATCCATTTTCATTAAAATAATCCTGATGATAATCCTCTGCCGGATAGAAAGTGTCAAATTTTGTGATTTCCGTAACAATCGGGTTACCCCAGGCACCAGACTCATCCAGGGCTTTCTTCAGCAGCTCAGCCGTCTCTTTTTGTGAATCTGAATGATAGAATATAGCAGATCTATATTGTGTGCCTACATCATTTCCCTGTTGGTTGAGTGTAGTTGGATCATGGGTTTTCCAAAAAACCTCAAGAATCTCTTCCAGCTTAATGATTTGAGGGTCATATGTGACCTGTACTACTTCAGCATGACCGGTCTTTCCTGTTACCACTTCCCGGTAAAATGGGTCTTTTGTTTTACCTCCAGAGTAACCAGAGACTGCTGACTCCACACCATTCAACCTTTGAAAAACGGCTTCTGTACACCAGAAGCATCCTGAACCTAATGTTATCTTTTCCATCAAAACCTCGATCAATTGGGGTTATAAACTGACCATTCAATTAAAAGGTTCGCGAATTAACTAACAAAATGTGGTGTGAACAAGATGTATAAATGAAAGCATCCAGTTTGTTAAATAATACCGTAAATTCATTTTCAATCAGAATACCTCTCCTGGTGTGCCAGGCGAAAACATTCTCCAAAAATTACCAATGCGCAAGATCCTATCAGCAGTATTCATTATTACTTTAAGCGTAGTTGCATCCGGGCAGGACTCTACTTCCAGTAAGCGTAAAACAAAAGGTATCGTGGTGCTCCCGGCCATTTTCTACTCTCCGGAAACAAACTGGGGGTTTGGTGTAGCTGGTATCAAGTATTTCAGGATTAATGACGACTCCTTATCAAAACCATCAAATATTCAGGGCGTCTTTATCTACACACTCGAAAATCAAGTATTGATCACAATGCCTTATAACCTGTTTTTAAAGCAGGAAAAGCTCTGGTTGCGCGGCGAGTGGGCATATTATGTCTATCCCTACGAGTATTATGGAATAGGTACTGATATTGATTTGAGTGATGAGGGTTATGAGTCGTATACGGCCAATTTTCTTCGCTTCGAAACCAACGCACTCTATCAGGCCCGAAAAGATTTGTATGTTGGGGGAACCCTCTTTTTTGATAATTACTTTGACATATCCACCCAGCCAGATGGTGAACTGAATACTCAAAACATCTCTGGAATAGACGGAGGTAGACTGTTTGGTCTTGGAGTCACATTCATACTGGACAAAAGGAATAATATCTTTTCGCCATCCGCAGGATTTTATATGGAAGGCCGCATACTGAAATACGAAGATGTAGCTGTTGGCGATTACAGCTTCACCGACATGTATGTAGATGCGCGAAAGTATTTTGAACCGGCTGAAAGATGGGAATGGGGGTTTCAGTTTTATCACCAGTCTGTTCTCGGAAATCCCCCATTTTATAATTACGCACTGCTTGGAGGTGGGAAACTGATGCGGGGGTATTATCGTGGTGGGTATCGTGACCACCACCAGACGGTCCTTCAAACCGATCTTAGAAGGTATCTATCCAAACGGATTGTAGCCTGTGCTTTCGGAGGTTTTGGAAGTGTCTCTGAAACCTTGGGTGCATACAATAAAGTACTTGGAAGCTATGGAGTCGGCATCCGTTATGAAATCAACACCAAAGAAAAATTACGCATTCGGTTGGATTATGCCCGTGGAGCAAATACGTCTGGATTCTATATCAATATTAATGAAGCATTTTGATGGATTTCGTAAGCTTAAGATTGAGATTCATCCAATAAAATTTCTACCCAACAGGTTGAAGTTGTATTTTTACAAAGCAACACACCTTATACCTAAAATTGTATGAAGACACTTGGACCACTTGCACAAGAAGGTAAAATCAACCCGGATGCCAGCATCAGGGATAGTCAATCAATTATCATCAACGCGTCAATTGAAAAGGTTTGGAACGCGATTATTGACATTAAAGGCTGGTCTGAGTGGAATCCTGATATTAAATCAGTGAAAATTGAGTCAGTGGAAGTCGGAAAATCCTTTAGTTGGAACATCGGTGGTACCACGATCAATTCTACAATCAGACAGATCATTCCCAATGAGTTGATCAGCTGGACAGGTAGTGCCATGGGCATAAAAGCCATTCATGTCTGGAGACTTGAAGAAGCCGAAGGAAATCAAACTATTGTAACCACTGAAGAGTCTATGCAAGGGTTCTTCACACTTTTCTTCAGTCACCAAAAGCTTCATAGCTCACTGCTCAACTGGTTGGACCGATTGAAACAAGAAGCTGAGAAGTAATCAAATCTCTTAAGTTCAGCAATGTGCTGTTTTGGTATGCCTATATGCTTCCCTGTCAACAAGTCAAGCTTTTTTCTAAAGACCCTCTGCCTCCGGTCTTGCAATTTACTAATCAGCAATTCTAATAGCTATTTTTCTATAAAGGCTTTGATCTAATTGTTCTCTGTATTTGTATAAGAACCTTTGTAAGTCTTTTCCAGTCAGTCCGTATCCCATAAAGACTTTCCATGCTTCATCAGGATGATTGCTAAGTGGCTGTACCTTAGCAAGTATTTTTTGTTCTATTTCCTGTTGATGTTCTGCTTTGATTTTATCCATTTCTACTTTTACAGGATCCACTGATGAGTGTAGGACAGAGGCTCTCTTTTTGACTTTTGATACTTTAATTTTCAATAGATAATAATGCACTATTAAGATCATTGATGCAGCTACTATAAGTGTCGCAAGATTTATAGTTACCTTTTCAGTAATTAGATATGCAAACCTCTTACTGACTAAGTTTTTAAACACTACCAACCAAACTGAGGCTGATCCGAGGATAACCGCAGCAATGATTTTACTGCTAACGGGGTCTTTCCAAAGGGCTTTTATCCATTTAATAACTTTCATATCAATCTGCTTTTTATTTTCGGTGAAGTGCATAGATAATTTCTGATAACTAGTCATTTACACTTTAATTACTTATTTCAATACAAGTTTAAAGAGGATAAAGGATAATATTTTTTCTCCATCAGTTGGAAGGATAAATGACCTTTGATAATCGTCATCTTTTGCAGTTGCTCCCTGGGCATTTATTTATTCTTTCCCTAGCTGGCGCGAGCTTGTAGCTCGTGCCAATGCCTAGATTTATGAATTTATACTTCCTACTCATCAAGCTAAAAATAGAAGGATTTATGTTTTATATGCTGTGTAGTAGGTACCTATGAGCAAATATGCTGTCTCGTCCTAAAATAGCTATACACTAAATGAAGTGTATATGTCAATTAAAAAGGAGGAAGACCCTAGCTGGCGCGAGCTTGTAGCTCGTGCCAATGCCTAGATTTATGAATTTATACTTCCTACTCATCAAGCTAAAAATAGAAAGATTTATGTTTTATGTGCTGCGTAGTAGGTATTCTCTCGTCCTAGACAAAGAATAGAGTCTGAAAAAAATTGTTGACACAGAATTATTTCGAACTTTGGAGTAATCAGCACGAGGGAAGAAGCGCCAGCTAAGGCCCTGATCAACTTTTATTCCATCTCTTAATTACCTTTCTGTTCTGTTTTGAATCTGGCCAAAGTTCTATAATGTATGAATCATCTCCTTCATCGTCTTCGTCTGTGCCAAGTCCCAGAGAATATATTCTTACTCGGTATACGCCCGGTGATAATTTTATTTCTAATTCAACCGATGAATTTGGACAATCAATAATCTGTAGTACCCCTGATTTAATTTGTACACTTGCTTCAACTACATGATCAAATACATCTAGTTCTGTAAGATCCTTCGGTTTTTCTAATAGGTATAAATATCCATTGATAAATCCGTAGCTTTCAGTCGACACCCCCAACAATCCATCACCTTCTGCCAGTCTATCTTTAAATGCTTCTTGGGACCAAAAAGTGGGGGATCCGGTATCACCATTCGAATCCTTATCCCTTATATAGAATTGATTGTATGCCGTGTAGAAAGAGAGGTTATGCTTCATCATATTTTCTCCTTTTTCATGATTTATTGCTCTTGCAACAAATAAAACTTATTAATAACAAGTTGATCAAATAATTACCCTAACTGGCGCGAGCTTGTAGCTCGTGCCAATGCTATCCAGAAACTCTATTTCCAGTAGACCCTTGCCTCCTGCATAGTCAACCGCACTACTGTATTTCCAATGCTCTGGCTCTAGCACAAAACCGGCCTCTACCGGGTTTTCATGAACATAAGCAACTTTTTAATCTATAACCTTGGCACTCCAAAGTTCTATTGGCTGATTATGCTGCTGCCAGAATTGACCATTTTGAACATTACTGTTTTTCGTGCCTGCTCTTTTCATCATCCATATTAAAAATTCCTTTCGACTTTCCTGCGGATCTTCCAAAATCATTGACTGCATCTTTTTGGAAGTAAATGTTTTGGAAGATTTGATCAGGTCTCCCGGATTATCATTGGTGGCACTAAAGATCAAATGAACATGTGAAGGCAAAAGGCATGAATTCTCATCCCCAAATGCTTCTGACAATACCTAAAACTCTCTATTAGTACATTAAAATAACAATCCCGAACAAACACGTCCAACCAATACACAGTGGAGCTTCAAATTAATTAAATAATTTAAGTTGATTTTTATTTTCACCTGGTATTGCACCATATTTTCCAGCTAAATAATCCTTTTCAAAGGATGCATCATTTCTTACTTTTAAGGAATAAATGGATTCGATTTTGGAAGCAAAAGACAACGTTTTTGATACTAACAACATTTGATCTCTTCTAAGTGTATCAATATTCAATATACCTGTATTATAGGTGCTGAAAATTAGTTGCTATCAGTCGAGATAAACCAAACTCTTCAAACCAATTCTCTCCCCTGCTGTTTACTTACCAAATTCGAACCCATAACTCAATAACCATGAAATTCAATAGAAATGCAACAGCCGTTTGGAAAGGAAGCGGAAAAGACGGAAAAGGAACCCTTAGCACACCAAGTGGAGTGCTTGAAAATACTCAATACTCATTTAAAACACGCTTTGAAGATGGGAACGGAACTAACCCGGAAGAATTGGTTGGCGCAGCTCATGCAGGTTGTTTTGCCATGCAGCTTAGCTTCCTGCTCAATGAAGCCAACTACACGGCAGATACCCTGGATGTAACAGCTACCGTGCATTTTGAGGATGGAGAAATAACCAGTAGTGAATTGGTAATGAAGGCCGTGGTTCCTGAAATCAGTGAGTCAGAGTTTAAGGAAATAGCTGAAAAGGCCAAGTCCATTTGTCCTATTTCCAAATTGCTTAATGCTGCCATCTCATTGGACTTCTCCTTTAGCAATTCTTAATGAACTGAATGTAAGGTTGTTGGGATTTCCTACCAACAGCCTTACATTGGTTGACCGGGAATCAGGATATTGGAATTTAGTATGCATAACGACTATCTTTGAAAGATGAACATTAACCCCGTCATACTTTCCATCCCCATCTATTTCCTGCTGATTGCCATTGAACTACTCATTCAATTTTTCTCTAAAAAGCATATTTACCGGCTCAATGACGCAGTAACAAACATCTCCTGCGGTATCACACAGCAAGTCACTGGCGCATTTATCAAAGTAATAACACTTGCTGTTTATGCAGCAGTTTACGAGCATTGGGCCGTTATGGAAATCCCCGTGACCTGGTGGAGTGTTACTTTTTTGTGGGTTTTAGTTGACTTTTGTTACTACTGGGCACATAGAATGAGTCATGAAGTGAACGTGATGTGGGGTGGACATGTGGTCCACCATCAAAGCGAAGATTATAACTTTTCGGTTGCACTAAGGCAAGGTTCTTTCCAGGGATTGTGGACTTTTTGGTTTTACATTCCATTGGCCGTACTTGGGTTTGATACCACTACTTTCCTATTGATCAGTGCACTGAATACGGTGTATCAATTTTGGATTCATACAGAAACCATCGGAAAACTACCCAAACCTATAGAGTTGATTTTTAATACCCCTTCTCATCATCGGGTGCATCACGGCCGTAATCCAAAGTACATTGATAAAAACCATGCAGGATCTTTAATCATCTGGGACAGGTTGTTTGGCACATTCCAAGAGGAAGAAGAAAAACCCACTTATGGTATTACGAAACCACTGAATACCTGGAACCCTGTTTGGGCCAACCTTCAGCACTATGCGGATATGTACCACCAAATCGTAGCAACTCCCGGGGTAAAAGACAAGCTTGGAATTTTTTGGAACAAGCCGGGATGGCAACCAAGGGAATTGGGTGGATATCAGGCTGCACCGGAAGTAACACAAGATTATACCACGTACAATTCAGCTCCTGCCTTGCAAATCAGTATATACATACTAGCCCAGTTTATTGCTATACTTGTTATTACTTCATTGTTCTTGTTCACTCAAGACGACCTTATATTGTACCAAAAACTTGCTTATGCGGGACTAATTATCTGGTCAGTCACTCAATTTGGGATCATTTTGGATCAAAAGTCAAAATGGATGAACCTCGAATATTTGCGCATTCCAATGTGCGCTTTCGTGTTGGTTTACCTTATCCCTACCAACTACATCATGATAATAATGGCAGGATTTACATTCATTTCAGCATTCTGGTTTTACTTTGCGAGCCGTGCTGTACAAAAAATCAGAATGGCCTCCTAAGATGAAAGCAATCTATTGTCTGTTATTGGTTCTACTGTGTTCCTGCTATTCAACACCGAAAATTGAAGGATTTGATCCTGACTTATGGAAAGTTGAGATCCGGTATTGTGATCAATCAAAAGTCGAATTGGCAAAGGTGCTGGTGAATCATAAAGATCAAATTCTGGGCGAAGGTCAGGCACAAATTAAGAAGTTTTTAGGTCAGCCAAGTGAGCATGAACTTTACCGGAGAACACAAAAGTTTTTCTACTACAACCTGACTCCCGGTGATACCTGCGACATTAAAACTCCTCAACGTCTGAGTATCCGATTTGATGCACTTGACCGTGCAAAAGAGATAATGATCATTGAGTGATCCTATCAATCTCTCGAAAAAAAATTATCAAAAACTCACCAAGGAATGCACCTCCGCTCCATTAAGTGCTTTTGAGCCATTTAAGAAAGACAGTTCAACCAGGAATGAAAACCCCACAACCTCTCCTCCTATTTTCCCGATAAGTTCTGCTGCAGCCTTAGCAGTGCCTCCTGTAGCAAGTAGATCGTCATGAATCAAAACCTTCTGCCCTGCACTGATGGCGTCCGTATGAATCTCGATTTCGGCCGACCCATACTCCAGGTCATAGGAATGTTTAATGGTTTTGAAAGGAAGTTTTCCGGCTTTTCGAACAGGAATAAATGGAACACCCAACTGCTGTGCCAATTGAAGCCCATAAATAAACCCTCTGGATTCAATGCCTACCACAGCTTCTACTCCACGATCTTTCCAGTAATTGAAAAATTCTGAGCTTACCTCAGCACTCAACGAAGGGTCGGCGAGTACAGGGGTAATATCTTTAAATAGGATGCCTGGTTTCGGAAAATCTGGAACATCCCTAATTGTCTTTGATAATTTGTCTGATATCATGAATTATTCGAATCGTAATGAATCTATAGGATCAAGTTTTGAAGCTTTATATGCTGGAAGATAGCCTGAGATCAAACCAACGATCATACCTATGCTCACTCCAAACAATATCCAAACCCAAGGGACTATAAAACCACCATCACTGATCAAAACAGAAACGAGGTTTCCAATGGCAATTCCCAAAATGATACCACCAAATCCGCCCATTTGACAAATCACAATAGCTTCAATCAAGAATTGCTGTCTTATTTTCAGAGGGGTTGCACCCAGTGCTTTTCGTACTCCTATTTCTCTTGTGCGCTCGGTTACTGACACCAGCATAATATTCATCAAACCAATGGAAGCACCAAGGAGTGTAATAAAACCAATGGTAAAACCACCTATTCTTAAATATCCCGTAATATCTCCCAGTCGCTCGGCCAGAGATCTGTTGCGCTGGATCCTAAATGAATCCTCCTGCTTCACAGGATCTCTCCTAATTGCTCTCATTAGGCCTGTAGCCATTCCAACAGCTCCATCCATTGCCGCTGGGTTAGCCACAGATACCGTAGCTTCATAATTCAATTGCCTCCCTGCAGCTAGCTTTCTTGCTGTTAATGTTGGCACCAGGCACATTCTGTCCACGCTTCCGTCACCACTGGAACCTCCCTGAGGCTCTAATACACCAACTACCTTGAACTTACCACCCATAAACTTGATGTTTTCATTGATCGGGTTCTCTGCTTTTTCAAACAGATCATCCCTAATCTCACGACCAATGATTACCACCATGGCTCCATTGTCCACTTCAGTTCTTGAAAACGCCCTTCCTTCTTTGATGTCATATCCATCCACTACCAGGTAATCGTAATCACCACCCTGGACCCTGGAATTCGGATTGGTCTTTTTGGATCCTCTTTTCACCTCAGCAATTCCGGTTACATAAGCGTTGACACTAACAATTCCTGCATCAAACTTCTCCTTGAAGCGATTAAGGTCTTCAAAAGTCAGTGGAGGAAATACCTTTGCATCCTTGCCATCTCTGGAACCTCTATTAGACCGCACACTTTCAAGATCGAAGGTATTGGCACCTAGATTTGAAAAACTACTATTGATGGATGATTGAATGCCTTCAATAGCTGTAAGTATCCCTACGAGGGAAGTAATTCCGATGGCAATGATAGCAGCCGTCAAAAAAGTACGAAGTTTATTTGCTTTGATGGATTTTATTCCTTCTTTGACGTTTTCTCTAATATTCATTAGGTTACCTTTATAAGTTGGGAAAGTTAATGAGAACTATGCGTTTTGATTTAGCGTTGGTTTAATAAAATTTGAAAAGTGGGATGCGCAAATTACTATTCATACTAATTGTTTTTATTTCATTTCATGCCAAATCTGCCTACATCCTGATTCCTATGGATGAATCGCAGACGAATCACCTTAAAGCATACGGAATTACGTATTGGATGTTGACCCAGGATGTACCAGCTGACTGGTTGCTCAATTATCGTGGGGGCAGCTTTATGGTCAAACACTTGCAGTCGATTGAAAATGAATTGGTGATCCGTAATGTATCCTATCAGGTTATTTCTGATGCGCAGGCAAACGGTATTTTGAATGAAATCGCCAGTCCAGCGTCCAATATGGATGTGATGAAATTGGAAAAGTACCCTAAAATAGCCGTCTATTCACCAAAGAGTAAACAACCATGGGATGATGCAGTAACCCTGGTGCTCACCTATGCAGAGATCCCTTATGATGTGATCTTCGATGACGAAATCATGTACAACGAACTCCCAAAGTATGATTGGCTTCACTTACATCACGAAGACTTTACTGGTCAATACGGCAAATTTTATCGTACCTATCAGCATTTTCCCTGGTATCAGCAGCAGCAGCGTGAGTATGAAGAGTCAGCTAAAAAACATGGGTTCTCCAAAGTTTCTCATTTGAAACTATCTGTGGTGAAGAAAATCAAAAGCTATGTAGCCAGTGGCGGTTTCCTTTTTGCCATGTGCTCCGCTACAGATACCTACGACATTGCACTTTCAGCTGAGGGATTGGATATTGTTGAATCCATGTATGATGGCGATCCTGCGGATCCTAACGCTCAGCATAAACTCGATTTCTCAGAAACGTTTGCTTTTGAAAATTATCATTTGGAAAAGAACCCATACGAATATGAGTACTCCAATATTGATATGCAAGCAAGAGAACGTGGCCTAAAACAGGAAAATGATTTCTTTTCATTGTTTCAATTCTCCGCCAAGTGGGATCCAATCCCTACCATGCTCACCCAGAACCACCAGCAAACAATCAAGGGTTTTATGGGCCAAACGACTTCATTCAGGAAATCTCTTATCAAGTCGGATGTGGTGATTATGGGAGAAAACAGATCTGTAGGAGAAGCTCGATATATCCATGGTATATTAGGTAAAGGTTTCTGGACCTTTTATGGCGGACATGATCCCGAAGATTACCAGCACTTTGTGAATGAACAGCCAACGGACTTAAACCTTCATCCTAATTCTCCTGGTTATCGGTTGATTTTGAATAATATTCTATTCCCTGCGGCAAAGAAGAAAAAGCAGAAAACTTAAGATGTTGTCTCAAAAGGTTAGAGTCATTCTGAACTTGTTTCAGAATCTTTGATTTTATCTTCTAAATCGCGATTAAGAACCTGAAATAAATTCAGGATGACTGTTTGTTAAGACCTTTTTGAGACAGCCTCATTGACTTTGATATGGTTATTCTTAAGTACGAGACTAGTGCATTCTATCCCCTCTTACCTCAAGGTTTTTGATAATTTGGGATTCAGCCTCGAGAAATTCATTCCATCGGGTAGAGACATATTCTTCAGAGGTATAAGTTTTTGCAAGGTCGAGGAAATTGTGATAGTGACCGGCTTCAGAAATCATGAGTTCGTAGTAGAACTTTGACAACTCATCATCTCCGATGTTTTTCCAAAGAATCTTAAAACGTTCACAGCTTCTTGCTTCAATCAGAGCATTCATCAAAAGCTTTTCCACCAGTTGTTGATCTCTGCTCCCACCTTTCTTTAAAATACCATTGAGAGCACTTACATATTCATCTTTGCGCATCTTACCGAGTGCATAACCACGCTTGTTAAGCTGGTCTATTACCCGCTCAAAATGAGCCCATTCTTCGGCCACAACAGGAGTAAGCATATCTACCAGTTCTTTGCGCTCAGGATACTGTACAATCAATGATATGCATGAAGAGGCTGCTTTTTGCTCACAGTAAGCATGATCCACAAGAATGTCCTCAATATTCATTTCCGCAATGTTGATCCATCGGGGATCGGTAGGTAGATTGAGACCAAGTGTTGTTTTTTGCTCTGACATATCAATCAAAGAATAACCATCTAGCTCCAAAATCTACAGTTCGCTTCAAACCTGGATAATATGGTGTGATGAAGTATCCACCATCTGCAGGTTGACTCGCGTTAGTCATCTTCACAAAAGCCCTTAAGTTGTTGATCCGCATATTGAAAAACACATCTGCGGTAATGAACTGATCAATCGCTATATCGTTCTGGAGATAATATTGTTGGATTTCAGGAGCATAAGCCATTGCATAATAAGTTGACTTGCCGTGCAAATTCACTCCTACCTCTACTCCCATGGTCTTTTTAAAAATGGCACCTCGCCAAAAATAGCGTCCATTATAAAACAACTCGGGAACTGTTACATTACTGGCACCACCGCCAGTTACATTGGTATAATAAACTTCATTTTGTAAATGGAATCCTTCTTTCAGGCTTCGGTTGGTAAATAATCTGATATTAAAATCACCGCCAAGAGAAGCAAATACAGCCAGGTCGTTACTTTGCCTTGCTGTTTTCGATTCATCGAAATAGGTGAATTGATCAATAGACAAAAGCCTACCCTGTGGTCTGATTTTCAGAAAACCCAGGTCAACCTGTATCCCACCCCGGATTTCATTGGTGAAAGCCGAATTGAAGTTCTGATTCCATTCGTGATGATTTCCAAAATACTGCTCTGAAATGAAGCTTGGCTTTGATCGAATGGATTTATATGAACCAAAGATCAATTCGGAGTTTAAATTACCAATTAGCTTGTACTCCCCACTTTGCAGGATTTCTGCATTTGCCTCAATATTGAACTTGTCACGCCAATCAAATCTTGTATACCCGCCCAAATAGGTTTCGCTAAAATGATCTGTTGGGTCACGATAGAGATTATCAAAATTCAAATCTCTTCTCTTCAGATAAAGCCGGTAGAAGATATTTGCTAGATCACCTTTGATTCCTGCCTCATTGGTCAGTTCCCGCCACTTAAACAACTCATAGGTACTATCAGGTGCAATCAAAAAATCGTCGTAAAAATCACGGTAGGTGTTGTAGTCAGCTGATGCTAAACTTCCTTCAAGAAAATCCTGATAGCCAGTTTTATGATTTAGGAAATCTACCTGGTGATAGAACTGAATTTGTTTCTGCCATTCGTATTGGTGGAACAAATGAACCTGAAAACGATCATCTGATGTTCGTGCCTCATTTAGCTGAATATCAGAATCTTCATAAATAAAGATTTCAGCTGAATTCGCATTTTCAAAATTTTCAAGATATACTCCACCAGTTTCCTCAATGTCAAATCCCATATTGGTCAAATTGAACATCGCTGAGTATTTCGCATCGGGCTTTTTATAGTAAGTGTAGATATCAAAAACGGTCCCTACGGAATTGCGGTCTTGCTGTCCGCTTTTGCCAATTTGCTTATCTGAGGTGATCCGATAAATATCAAATCCTAAATTCCAGTTTTTGTCCACATTCCTGCTAAAGGAGAAATCCACAACTGATCGTCCACCACCTCCAAATACAACATTGAGATCAATATATGGCGATTTGGTATCATGATACCTGATCTTATCAGGAGTAGCCATGTAGGTATCATAAGCATACAATCCACTCGTTCTGCCTATTTGTGAGGGAACCGGGTAGAATATTGGGAACATGGCTGTTCCATTGTTTCCCAAATCCTGATATTTCCGATCACGCCTGTCGAGCTCAGTGAATTTCTCCAGGTTATACAGGGTAGTATCCGGATGTCGCTCCTTCTCAATATTGTTCTTAAGATCACTCTCAAAAATAATCTGGGCAGTCTTTGCACTATAGACCAACTCACTTGAATCATCTGTGATCTGACCAACAGCCCGGAAGGTTAAAAGTACAGTAAAGAAGAGCAGTGCTTTTTTCACGATGGCAAAAGTATAATCAATTAGACTCTTGTGCATAGTAATTAAGCATTGAGTCTAGTGTTGAATAGAATAACGTTTCATCTTTTAGAAATTTCATTCGAATTGGAATATAAAAACAGGAGTATTCTTTCAATTCTTGAAATGAGCGAAGTTTGACCATATCCTTTTCCGTGGTAATCAAACTAACATTTGAGCTGAGCTCACGCGTAATGTCACGTATGTCTTCAGTTTTGTACTTATAGTGATCCCGATAGTGATGCGTCAGGGTAATCTGGTACTTACTCGAAATATATTGCTCAAAGGGCTGTGGTTGAGCCATCCCCGAAATAGCCACTACCCGATTGTGCAGAGGTATTTGATTTTCAAAAATAGGTTTGGGTTCCAAATATTCAATAGACATAAAAAACACCTTCGCATTAGAATATTGTGCAATCTGCGTTTTCATTCTCACTTGGTCAGACTCAGCTAAAAAGGAAGGACACTTGGTGACAATAATAATATCTGCCCGATCAGCTCCTTTTCTTGATTCACGCAACCTGCCTACAGGCAAAAGAAAATCCTGATAAAACGGATTTTGATAGGTAGTAAGCATAATGTTAGCAGTAGGTGTAACTCGTCTATGCTGAAAGGCATCATCCAGGAGCACGGCAGTAGTATCAGGCTGATGAAGAAGGAGTTCTGATATGGCCAGGTCTCTTTCTGCTCCAACTGCCACGGGTACTTTCCCCTTGTACTTCAGGAAGTAACCATAAGGTTCATCTCCGATTGTAGCAGCTGAGTCTCCCCAATCAGCCAGCCGGAAACCACGCGTCTCTCTACCATAACCCCTACTCAAAGTGCTCACTTTAAGGTTTTTACTGGAGAAGTATTGAATAAGGTAATCAATCATGGGTGTTTTACCCGTTCCTCCTATTGCGAGATTACCCACAGCAATTACATTTGCATCAAAGCGAGTAGATTCCCTGAAACCTTTTTTATACATCCAATTACGGATTCTGGTTATCAGATCAAAAAGAAGTGCGAAAGGAAAGAAGATAGCTTGCCACCAAATCATAAAATGAGCCTCATGCGAATCAAAGATATAACCAATTATTTAGAGACTTTTGCTCCCCTGGCCTATCAAGAGTCGTACGATAACAGTGGGCTTATGGTTGGTGATCCCAACTCTGATTTCACTTCAGGGTTGATCACACTAGACATCACCGAAGCGGTAATTGATGAAGCCATCGAGGCGGGTCACAATCTCATCATTGCTCATCATCCGTTGATTTTTAAAGGATTGAAAAAACTCACAGGATCACATTGGGTGGAAAAGTGTGTAATAAAAGCCATCAAACATGATATTTCACTCTATGCCATCCATACCAACCTGGACAACGTATTACTTGGAGTTAATAAGAAAATCTGCGATCAACTGGGATTAATTGATACTAAGACTCTGAATCCAAAATCAGGCATTCTTACCAAACTGGTGACCTTTACACCCAAAGAAACCACAGATTCTGTTTTGAAAGCTTTATATGCTGCCGGTGCTGGAGAAATTGGCAATTATGACCACTGTAGCTTTCGTGTGGATGGTACGGGTACTTTCAGACCTGGTGAAAACACCAATCCCCACATTGGTTTTTCGAATGTGGATGAATCAGTAAATGAAGATAGGATTGAAGTAATCTTTCCAACACATATCAGTGGAAAAGTGCTATCAGCCCTCCATCAGGCACATCCATATGAAGAAGTAGCGTATTACCTCTCCTCACTTGATAACAAACATCAGGAAGTGGGGTCAGGAATGGTGGGCCACTTAGAAAATGAAATGGACCCCTTCGAGTTTCTTTCCTATCTTAAAAGAACCATGAAAACGAATTGTGTCCGCCATACACCGATTCATACTAAAACAGTAAAAAAAATAGCAGTGTGTGGTGGTGCTGGTAGTTTCTTATTGAGTAAAGCAATTGGTGCAAAAGCTGATGTCTTTATTACGGGTGACTTTAAATATCATGACTTTTTCGAAGCGGACAATAAGATCATAGTGGCTGATATCGGGCACTACGAAAGCGAACAGTTCACAAAGGATTTACTTTATGATATTTTAAGCAAAAAATTCACTAATATTGCACTCCGTTTATCGGAGGTACAGACTAATCCAATCAATTATTTGTAATACTGCATGGAAAACACCGTAGCAAAAAAGCTCGACAGCCTCGTAAAATTACAATCCATCGATTCTGAACGTGACGAACTAATAAAAATGAGAGGTGCATTGCCAGATGAGGTGATGGATCTTGAAGATGAGATCGCTGGATACCAAACGAGAATTGAAAAGCAAAACCAGGAGCTTTCTGATCTGGAGGAAAATATCAATAACAATAAGGTTGCAATCAAGGATGCTGAAAAACTCATCAAGAAGTATGAGGAACAGCAAATGAATGTCCGAAATAATCGTGAGTATGACGCGATTACCAAGGAGGTAGAGTTGCAGCAGTTAGAGATTCAGATTCTGGAAAAAAGAATCAAAGAATCTTATGCTAAGATTGATATCAAGAAAGAAGAAATAGCAGAAACTGAAGGTATATTAAGTGAGCGAGGCAAAGACCTTGACACCAAAAAATCTGAGCTAGAAACTATCACCCAGGAATCTGAGGCTGATGAGCAAAAGCTTCTGAAAGACCGTGACAAAGCTTCTAAGCAAGTTGAAGACAGACTATTCAAGTCTTACGAAAAAGTAAGGGAGAATATGAGAAATGGTCTCGCTGTAGTATCTGTAAAAAGAGGCGCATGTGGTGGATGCTTCAACGTGGTACCACCTCAGATGCAAGCTGAGATCAGGGAAAAGAAGAAAATTATTGTCTGCGAACACTGCGGTAGAATCCTGGCAGATGTAGAAGATGAAATCGTGGAGGAAGTAAAACCAAAACGAAGAACAAGCAGAGCTAAGAAATAATCAAAATATTAGGAGCCTTTCAGAAATGAAAGGCTTTTTTTGTGTCTTTCCATGTACAGGGGCAGAATACTGATCTCATCAGTCTTTTAGTGTTCCACATTTGTGGCAAAGTAAACAAGAGCTTGTCGAGTACTCCCACAAATGTGGAGAAGGAAAATTGTGCTCTACGAGGCCTTCCACAAATGTGGGCCACAAAGGAGTTTTATGATGCAGGAACTAGATAATACGACCCTTCCTTTCATTGCCGTTTATTTATAGTTCTAATCGCACTTCAGAAAGTCATTCTGTTAACCTACCCTGCCCAATACAGGTAGAGAATCTTTACCTCAACCTTGTTTATAACAAAGACTCCAGTCGGAATGACCAAATTGTAAAGGCTTAACTAAACGGCATAAATTCAGGTTGACTTTTCTACTGATACAGTTCCTACAAAAAAAACGCTTGCCCGGGATGGACAAGCGTTAACGGATTTCACCGCTGGTTATAAAAAGGGGGGCACAATAGTCCTAAATTACTTAATAATCCATCATCACTTCATTGTCTGAAGACACAATGCTTCTTAGGAATGACTTGAGCTCGTTATTATTCTTAAGGTTCAGCTTGCTCCTAATCCTGGCGAAGGCCACATTGATACAGTTGGCTGTTTTGCGTGTAATTCTCGCAATATCAGCACTGCTGTTGTTAGACCTCAGGTAAGCACAAAGCCTCATCTCATATCGGGTAAGTTCTTCACTTTCTGTTCCTAGCCTTTGATAGAAATCAAAGTTGGACTCATCAAACTTGCGCTCCAGGCTTAAGTCTTCTTCCTCACTTAGCTCCCATTTGATCTGACGTGTCAATTGTTTCAATTTGGCCTTTCCATGCACGTTAAGATAAGGCTTTAAAGAACTGATTTTATCAACAATAGTCTCCTTCACTTCTTTTGAGTGGATCAACAGCTCCAGATGTGCAAGAGCTTTGCGTTGACCAGTTTCCATTTTATGTTGAAGACTTTCCAACTCAGTAGCCAACTTTCCATTCTTTTCCCTGATGGATTGCTCCCTATTACGATAAGAGTTGAGAGCGTTGATTTGAAGAAATGTCGCTTTTAACCTTAAGCACAGTTTGTTGGCGTTCATGTCACTACTGATGCAGTCTATTACTCCGGCAGCAAACAATGTGTCAGCTTTGTCTATGGAAAGCGCTTTCTCTGTGTACACAATCACAGGCAAGAAAGCAGTATGCGGATTGCCTTTAATTGCATTGATTTTGTTGAGTAATTCTACCGAATACTCATTTACTCCCAAAATAAGAAGCTGCGGGTTTATTGATTCAATTGTTCTATAAGTAAGCTCTGCATCATCAGTGTTGAGCATTTCATAATTCTCTTCTGACAAGAACTTTTTCAATGCCTGAGATACTTTGGATTCACAATTCATCAAAAGTACCGTATGCTTACCTTCCTTATTTTGCTCATTATCCTTAAATCCAAAAAGGCTGAAATCTTCAGTTGTTGATTCCTTCTGGTCAGGCGTTATAAAAAATGGCGTGTTAAGGTTATTCAAGTTGTTCTCTATATGTAAATGTTGCATGGTAGTCGTGTTTATTAATTTTAACTTGAGATAAAATTAGAACAACGAAAACTGCTGTAAAAGAGGCAAAACGATGAAAGATTCGTAATCCAGCAGACGACATTCTGTAAATAAGCTTATTAAAATAAAAGCTTATTAGATAAACAAATAGCAACAACAAATAAAGATTAGCCCTTATTGTAGGGTTTAGCCAAGGTTTAGCTAAATAATAGAAGATATGTTTGTGGTTAAATTTATGACAAGGTTGTCATAAATCCTTTGTAGATACTTACTATTCAATTAGATTATTGCGAAGCACATAATTCGTTAATTCTACATTTGAGCGCATGTTCATCTTCTCCATGATTCTACTTCGGTAAGTGGCGACAGTCGCAGGGCTTAGAAAAAGTTCGCCTGCTATCTCCTTTACTTTTTTACCCGAGGTGATCATTCTTAGGATTTGAAATTCCCGGTCTGACAGGCGCTCATGGGATGGTCTTTCAGAGTCTTGCTCAAAAGTATCAGCCAATATCTCAGCAACGATTGGGGTGATGAATTTCCCCCCACTATGGACTTTTCTGATTGCACTAACCAATTCTTCTGTAGCTGATTCTTTGTTGATATAACCTGCAGCCCCGGCTTTAATGGTGCGTACACTAAAACGGTCTTCAGGATGCATGCTCAGCATCAGTACTTTGATGTCTGGATAGATGTGACGTAGCTCCTTTAAGATTTCAAGGCCATTTTTCCCGGGCATGGTAATATCCAGTAGAACAATATCCGTTTCATTGGATTTCAGGAATTCCATCAATGGCGCGTAACCATCAGCTTCGCAAACCACATGCATGTCAGGCTCATCCTTAAGGATTTTGGCCAACCCTGCTCTCATTATTGAGTGATCATCTACTATAATAACTTTTATCATAATTAATCATCCTTAGCTGTTTTCCGAAAGGTATAGTAGCTTTTAATCTTTTCCCTTTTGGTTTCCGAGCACCAACTTCCAGCTTTCCATCCAGAAATCCGACGCGCTCACGAATTTCAACATTCATCAATTTATATTCATTTTTCGAAATTTCCATGCCATCACAACCTATGGTTAACAATAACATGTCTTTTTGCATCTTTAATGAAATGGTCACTAAAGTTGCATCCGTATGGCGAACAATGTTGGTGAGAGTCGCTTGAACAATACGGTATAAGGTAATTGGAAAGACCCTATCGCCTTTTAAAACTTCAGGCAGGGACACCTCAAATTTAATATTATTATTTTTCTTATACTTATCCACCAACCATCTTATTCCCTCTATGACACCCAGTTCATCCAAAATCTCCGGTCTTAAATTAGCTAATATTGATTTTACCGTACCTGTTAGTCGCTCTAACCTGCGCATAATCTCATCATAGTCTCCCTTTGCCTCTACCTTGTCAAAAGGCTGGCGCTCAAAAACCTGGCGACCTAACATGCTGATGTCTATCTTCAAGGCGCTTAAAACCTGACCAAGATCATCATGTATCTCTCGGGCGAGGTGAAACCGCTCTTCTTCATTTAATGCATGTTGTTTGGCAAAACGAGTTCGCTGTGTGAGATAAGCCTTATTCAAATCAGCATAGCGCCTATCATAATCGTCTCGGATCTCACTATCAAGAATGGCCTTGTGAACGATGACAGGTAATCGATCGATATGGTTCATGTCCAGATAGTCATTCATCCCGATATTCAGGCAATTGATGATCTCCCAGTTGGGACGGTTAGAACCAACCATTACTACCTGGATATTTGTGAACCTCTCCAGGCACGCACTCATTAAATCTGATTGTAGAAATGAATAATCAGACAAAATTAAATCTGGACAAAACGTACCAAAATTTTCTGAAGTACCGTGACCTTTTCCTAGTATATAAAACTCTACATTGATTTGGGAAGCAAAAAGTTCATCTTCCAACTTCTTGGTTAAAGATGGGTCTTCTTCTAAAATCAATATCCTAACGTGAGACTTCAATTGACTGAAAATTTTAAAAATTCAATATCGGTTAAACAGTCTCAAAGCAGTGAGAATTCAAGTACGTTTAGTGAAATACTGGAGTAGTTATAGATCGAATCATCTAACACAGGTGATTCAATAAAAATTACAAGTTCTTCCTGCATCAAGTAGTAAAAGGAATTTTAAACACAAGAGAAGGTCATAATCTTAATTAATCATGACCTAATTCTCTTGCATTTTTCACCAACCTAGCCCTCCAAATTGTATACCGACCTTGAAATATTTGGAGGGTATGTCAAAGCTACCATGGCTTTTTTCTAATCATCTTAAACCGCCATTACAATTTGATTACAGCCAAATTACAAAAAATTACATTTTGTATTTTTCCTATCTATGCGCTATCTAATTGGCCATATGATTTTTCATTCAATTACAGCCGCCAAATCAGTAAGTCTCATCAATAAAGGCTTCAAATTACAATTAAATTACACATTTAATGAAAGTACCCAACTCCAAAAAAAACCTTTTACTTTCACAATCATACTTCTTTTAAAGATCAATATTTATTGTATTTAACTAAGAGAACAAAGAACAACTAATGGAGATTATTTTATACGTTTTTGAAGGAATCCTTCTACTCTACTTCGCTTTTAGCGTGTTTTACACGCTAATCTTTTCCATTTCCTCACACCTGGATGAGCCAATGCCACATGCCAAATGGTCTAAACCCAGGTTCAGGTTTTGTGTATTGATTCCAGCTTATAAAGAAGATAGAGTGATTTTGGAAACTGCCAAATCTGCGGCATTCAACCAAAGCTACCCTTCAAATCTATATGATGTCATAGTAATTGCCGATCAGCTCAAGCCATCAACGATCGAAAAGCTTGAGCAACTACCCATTCAGGTAATCACTGTCTCTTTTGATAAAAGTACCAAGGTAAAATCATTAAACAGAGCCCTGGATCAGCTGGACGATATATATGAATATGCTGTAATACTGGATGCTGATAATGTGATGGAGTTCGATTTCCTGGATAAGTTGAGCACATTATATGAAACAAAGGATTATGCAGTGGTCCAAGGCCAGAGAAAACCAAAGAATGATCAAACTACGCTCGCCTTCCTTGACGGAGTAAGTGAAGCCATCAATACAAGCATTTTCAGAAGAGGCACTTCAGCAATTGGGCTCTCCTCTTCTATCAGTGGTTCTGGCTTCTCAGCAAGATTTAACCTCCTCCGTGAAGAGCTTGGAAAAATGAACTCAGTAGGTGGTTTTGATAGGGAACTTGAACTAAAATTTATCAAGAGAGGTCATCAGGTACATTATCAGCATGATCTTGCTGTTTATGATGAAAAGGTATCCAATTCCAAGAGTTTTGAGAATCAGAGAAAAAGATGGATTTCCAGTCAGTATATCTACTTGGCCAGATATGCAAAAGAAGGTTTTTTACAACTACTGAAAGGCAATTTATCTTTCTTCAACAGTTCTATACTTCGAAACATTCAACTACCGCGCCTTTTAAACATCGGCTTTTTGACCTTCAGCCTCGTGTTAATGTTTTTGATCAATAATTATACCTATACCAGTGCAAGCTCTTGGGCTGTAGTGTATTTAATTTATGTTATAGCAACCTTTATTGCCATACCTACTGAATTCTATACATCTCGCCTACTCTATTCCATTTTGAGCCTGCCCTCAATATTCTGGAAAATGCTCAATGCATTTTTCCAAATAAAAACTGCCAACAAAAAATTTATACATACTCCTCATGAAGCATAATCAAGTGACCGACTATCCCATGGTATCAATCATCGCATTGAATTACAACCAACTGGGAGTGACTTTAGAATTCCTGGAATCTACCAAGTCATTGACATACCCAAACTATGAGATCATACTTGTAGACAACAATTCCAATGAGGACCCGACTGAGATCATCTCCGAGAAATTCCCTGAGGTAAAACTCATTGTGACAGACAAAAATCTAGGCTTCACTGGAGGAAACAACGTGGGTATTGCTGCTGCAAATGGAGATTACTACTTCATTGTCAACAACGATACTGAAGTGACCCCCGATCTGCTCGAGCGGCTCCTTGAGCCCTTTGAGGAAGATCCCAACATAGGCATGGTGAGCCCCAAGATTCGCTATCATGTGGAACCGGAAGTCATTCAATATGCCGGGTTCAATAAAATCAACCCATTTACTGGACGAAATAGCACAGTAGGCCAAAAAGAAAAGGATACAGGTCAATATGACAAATCAGGATATACCCACTACGCTCATGGTGCTGCTATGATGGTACCAAGAGAGGTAGTGAATAAGGTAGGCCCCCTACCTGACATCTTTTTCATCTACTATGAAGAACTCGACTGGTCAGCTCATATTATCAGAGCTGGCTATCAGATCTACTACCAGTCCAAAGCATTAATATTTCATAAAGAATCTATTACTGTGGGCAAAGACAGTCCATTTAAAGCATACTATCACAACCGAAACAGGATCTTGTTTATGCGTCGAAACACCACGAAAGCACAGTTCATTTACTTTCTGTTCTTCCTTGTTTTTATGGTTGTCCCAAAAAATATCATCGTTTATACCTTAAATGGCCAATTCGTGCATTTGAAAAGTTTCTTCAGGGCACTGGCCTGGAATATGAATAATCCTAAATACACAAAAGCATACTAGAATATGAAAAAAATGAAATCATTAGTTACTGGAGGTGCCGGATTTATTGGGTCACATGTGGCAAAACACTGTTTGGACCAAGGCCACGAGGTAGTCGTGTTGGACGACCTGAGTGGCGGATTCGAAGATCACGTTCCTGAAGGGGCCATTTTCATTGAAGGCTCTGTAGTGGATCATCAGTTACTCACTGATCTCTTTGATAAATATGAATTTGATTATGTCTATCACCATGCAGCCTATGCAGCAGAAGGCTTATCTCATTTCATCAGAAGATTCAATTACACCAATAACTTAATAGGAAGTGTTAACCTGATCAATGAGTCAGTGAAACATAAGGTAAAGTGTTTTGTGTTTACATCGTCAATAGCTGTATATGGCCCAGGACAGGTACCCATGCGAGAAGACATGATTCCTGTACCGGAGGATCCATACGGTATTTCCAAATATAGTGTAGAGCTGGATTTGAAAGCTGCTAAGGAAATGTTTGGTCTTAACTCTGTGATTTTCAGGCCACATAATGTCTATGGCGAAAATCAAAATATTGGAGACAAATACCGAAATGTAATCGGCATTTTCATGAACCAAATCATGCAAGAGAAACCACTCACGATTTTTGGCGATGGCTCGCAAACACGCGCATTTAGCTATATCGACGATGTGGCCATTCCTATTTCCAAATGTGTTGACATCCCTGAAGCTTACAACCAGGTATTCAATATTGGGGCTGACAAACCTTACACGGTAAAGGAATTAGCTTCTGTAGTAGGGAGGCATTTCAATGTGGAACCTGAGATTAAATTCCTCAGAGCAAGAAACGAAGTGCTTCACGCCTACTCTGATC
This sequence comes from Marinoscillum sp., assembly GCA_040218045.1. Lineage (GTDB taxonomy): Bacteria > Bacteroidota > Bacteroidia > Cytophagales > Cyclobacteriaceae > Marinoscillum. The sequence goes on along the minus strand of JAVJQA010000011.1, from coordinate 72,355 downwards.
ACACCAAAGCACACCAGGTGTTTGGAACAAATGGTGTGGTAAAACTTGATGAAGGAATTCGGAAAATGGCTCATTGGGCAGGCAGAGTTGGTGCCAGGAAAAGCCAGGAATTCTCCAATGTAGAGGTTCGGGATAAAATGCCTGAAGGTTGGTAATATGAAAGCCAAACGCCTCAAAATATCGCTTGGTGTTCTAATCCTGGGATTGGCTTCTTGCTGGCTTCTTTATGCAGCTTGTAAGTCCAATCAGGAGCAAATACCTCTCACCAAAGACCTCCGCAATGAAGCGCCGGGTGACTTTGTGGAGCTATCCGGAGGCAAAACACACTATCAACTCAGGGGGAACGAATCCTCTGAGTTGATAATATTTATTCATGGAGGTGGCATTTCAGGTATGGAGGTTTGGCAAAAGAACATTGAATATTTTGCAAAAAAGGGATACAGTACTTTGTCTTATGATCTCTTTGGCAGAGGTTACTCTGACCGGCCCAATGCCCGACAAACCCCAGAGCTATTTCATACGCAGGTTACAGAACTTATAGACACACTAAATATCAATAGAGAGTTTTCAATTGTGGCCTTATCGCTTGGCGCAATCACTGCGCTCGATCTATACCAATCTCATCCAGATCTTGTGAAGGAAATTATTTTGATAGATCCCATAGCTTCAGGGAGTTTTAAACCCAAAAGCATTCTGACATTTCCTGTGATCTCTGACTTTATCCTCACTACTTACTGGTATCCACGAGCTATTAAGAAACAAGAACGTGAATTCGTCAACAAGAACCTGTTTAAGGAGTATTCTGAAAGGCTCTCTTTTTTCATGAATATCAAAGGCTATAAAGAAACCAATATTTCTACCTGGAAATACATGTTAACACAAGACAAGCTTGATATACTGGAAACAGTAAACCCAAACAATGTAATGATTCTGTTTGGGGATAAGGATCCCTATTTTGGCTATGGCCAGCAATATCAGTACCTGTCAAAATTCCCATCCATTACAATGGTTGAAATAGATAGTGCCGGACATATGCCACAGTACGAGCAACCCGAAAATGTCAATAAAATAATGCTTGACTTTGTTCGTCGCGATGGTCTCACCTACCAGTTATAACTATTTCGTAAATCCAAGGTAAGAATTTTGTAAGGCCTACAAATAACGGGTTCAGACTGTTTAATCGTTAATTTTAAAGTGTTAAGAAGCTAGGTCTAATGAAAGAACTTAAAACAACAGATTACCCCCTTGTAAGTATTGTCACTGTCAACTATAACAATGCGGACATGACACGTGGCCTGCTGCAATCACTACGAAACATTACCTATCAGGCTACTGAAGTAATAGTGGTAGATAATGCATCATCTGACAATGCCTATAAAGACCTGATTATTGAATTTCCAGATACCAAATTTCTTCGATCAAACACAAATCTGGGATATGCAGGAGGTATAAACCTGGGTTTTGGACATGCCCAGGGTGACCTCCTGCTTTCAATAAACAACGATGTAGAAGTAAGCCCATTTTTCTTGGAACCCATGGTGAGTATGTTTCTCAATAATCCGGAAGCAGGCATGGCATCACCAAAAATACTTTTCGATTCAGAACCACAAAGGATCCAATATGCCGGATCTACTGGTATAAATCCCTGGACCGGTCGTGGCAAGAAAGTCGGTTATATGAACTTGGATTGCGACAAATATGATTATATCGCCGAAACATCCCTGGTTCATGGGGCATGCATGATGGTTTCTCGCCAATTAATTGAGACCATTGGGCTGATTCCAGAAGAATACTTCTTGTACTATGAGGAGCACGACTGGGCTGAATCAACGAAAAGAGCAGGGTTTAAACTTTATTATGTAGGAAGCTCCGTGATCACACACAAGGCATCTGGTTCGGTTGGCGCAAACAGCCCCCTAAAAACCTATTATATGAATCGAAGCAGACTTATGTTTATAAGACGTAATTCCACCGGATTGAAACTCATTACCTCAACTATATTTTATGTATTGTTGGCTATTCCCAAAAACTGTCTTTTTTTCCTAATTAATAGAGACACATCCAATTTTAAAGCCTTCATAAAAGCATTGATATGGCACTTTGATAATGGATCAGTTTGGAATAGAAAAATTAGAACCTATTATAGTGCCGTCGCAAAATGATACACGACTCCATACGTCTACTCAAAGCAAAATTCCAGGAATTTCGCGTTCATCACCCGGATCACGGTTCTATTGAGCTGTATTTGGCCTATTTCATGAAAATCATATCAGGAATATGGAGAATATTTCTTGCGCAGATTTACCTGAGAGGATGTAAAAAGGGAAAATTCGTAACCGTATATGGCCGTCCTATGATGCGTGGAACTGGAAAGGTAATTCTGGGAAACCGGGTAGCCATTTGGTCTGTATTTGCTAGATCCAAGCTCATAGTCCACCATGGTGGTGCTTTGATCGTAGGCAACTATTCCAGGATCAATGGAGTACATATTTCGGTAAAGCAATCCGTAATCATTGGTAGAAATGTACGCATAGGTCCCTACTCGCTAATTATGGACAGCGATTTTCACGATATTAATCATCGGGAATGCTCAGGCAAGAGTAAGTCCATTGAGATTAATGATGATGTGTGGATCGCCTCTAATGTCACCATCCTCAAAGGTGTCAAAATAGGTGAAGGCTCCATCATAGCTGCTGGAGCGGTGGTAACCAGAAGTGTAGAGCCATATACCATGGTAGGTGGAGTGCCTGCCAGACCTATCAAAAGCCTGAAACCCCAAGTGCGTTGCACATCAGTTTTGGAGGATGTAAACATTTGTTAAGGTTCAGGTAAGGTTTATGTAAGACCCATTCCTCTAACTACTGATCTCATTTCAAAGTTCATTTGCTAAGAGCAACAACAGATTAATTTCTAATCAGCGAATAACATGAAAAACATATATAGATCTTTAACCTTTATTCTAACCTTACTATCCTTTAATTCAATAGCTCAGGAAACTGACAATTTTGACCAGGATGTATCCATCCGTAACAAGGAGATGAGTCACTACCATGACATGATGAGCTGGGAAGACTCCACTTACAGGGAATTTGCCTACTGGTCTTCAAACTCCAATGGATCAATAATTGATTTTATGAATTTCCGGGTGATGTTTCCAGAGGGGTATGATAAAAATTCTGACACTAAATACCCCACCACGGTCATGCTACATGGAGCTGGGGAATCTGGACGAAAGTGGACAAATCATTTTGAATATGACCCTACAGATCCAAGATATGATAACAACGGCCATCAGCTCCTCATTGGAGGAAAAGCCCATAGAGATGCCATTCTTGATATCGATGAAGCAGGTAGAAAATTCCCTGGAATAGCTATTTTTCCTCAGTGTAGCTACAATGGAGCCTGGACCAATGGTAACCTGGTAATGCTGACTAAAATCATAGAATACATGATCAGGGAATATGATGTGGATCCTTACAGAATTTATCTTCATGGCCTATCAAACGGCGGTAAAGGAACCTGGGATTATGCCACTTTAAGACCTGATTTGTTTGCTGCCCTGCTTCCAATAGCTGGTGTAGGCAAGGATAAAAATGCAAGCACTGATACATTGGTTACCACTCCAATGTGGGTGTTTCAAGGGGGAAATGACGCCAACCCAAGTCCCGAATGGACAGAACAATGGATCAATGACCTAATTGCTAAAGGAGGTAATCCGAAGTACACAGAATATGAAGGACTTACTCATGACCCTACGCTTTATAAGGCATATGAGGAACAAGACTTTTTTTCCTGGATGTTACAATTCAATAAGAAAGATATTTATACTTTCAGTGACGCCCCTGAGTGCGTGAATAGCGAAAATACAGTGAAACTTGGCTTCTCCGCAGGATATCTGGGGTATCAATGGAAACGCGATGGCAACCCAATCGCCGGAGCTAATAGCCGCTACTATACGGCCACTTTAGGTGGTACTTATACTGTGGAATTCAAACAACCTATTGATAGCAACTGGGTAGAATCAAATGAAATTTTCCTCGATGGTGTGTCCACCGGTGATCAACCAGCCATCTCAGTCAATGGATCCGCAGCACAGCCCCTTCCTTCCGGTAGTGACTGGGACAACTCACTGTCCTTGACAGTTCCCGATACTCTTTTTGAATATAGATGGTACAAAAACGGTACATTGATAAATGGCGCAGCTTCATCAGAGCTGACGATCAATGAAGGTTCATCAAATGTGGCAGCAAACGAAGCTGGCGTATATACCCTGGAGTACGGGCAAGAGAGCAACTGCGCCACAAATGTATCCTTACCTTTAGAAATCGTCTATACTGACCCTCAACCCACGAACAACCCACCAACAGGACTCAATGCTGCAGCCACGTCAGAAAGTGAAATTTCTCTAGAATGGAATGATACCAATTACGAAACTAGCTATGAAGTCTGGGCAAGAGTAGTGGATACATACACAGATAATAGTGGATTTCCCGGGACTAAATACAAACTAGTAAGCAAACTAGAAGCAAATTCAAGTAGCCTTGCATTACAAGACCTTAGAATCGGCACTACCAATGAATTTAAAGTGCGGGCAATAAGGACTGATGGTAGTGCTACCTTTTCAGAATCGGTCACTGCTACTATCGAGGACACTTCTCCTCCTACCGTTCCTTCACTTCAGGTGGACAGCATTGCAGAAACGCTGGTAGTTTTAAGCTGGGAAGCTGCAAGCGACAATGATTACGTTTATAGCTATGAGATTTATCAGGATGGCATAATTGTCAAGGAGCTAATTAGTGATAGCTTGGATTACAATCCCACTGAGGGCATTCCTGCACCGCCTACATCGGTAACCATTGATAATCTTGAGAAAGGTACTGTCTATGAATTTTCTATACAGGCACTGGATTACGCGCGCAATATGTCTGGCGAGTCTGAACTCCTTAGTGTAGAGACAGCACGGGTGCTCAGTGATCGTATTCCCATTGACAAAGAATACCTTATCTATCCTAACCCTACCAATGGGCCTGTGCAACTGATCTCCAAGAATGAACAACTCGATCAAACTCGGACTACTATTATTTACAACCTGAGCGGTGCACACACAGATAGTCAAAAGACCATTCAGTTTGTAAATGGTGTAGCTACTATGGATCTCTCCTATCTACCTAAAGGGTATTACCTGATCAAACTGGACAATAGCACTTATCCAGTAATAAAGAAATAGCATAGGTAACCTAATTCCGAAAAACAAGAGGTCATTGCAGTTTATGCAGTGACCTTTGTTTTTTCTCGCCTCTCTTTTTTACGAAATGGTTTGTAAAAACTATAATCCGCCAACATGAGCATTGATAGATCGTGCTTGCTGTCCCCATAAGCATAAATTGGATTATGCTTTTCGATGGAGAGATACTCTTGAATTCGCCTTACTTTCTCATCACCCTTGCAGTTCTCACCCAGGATTTTACCTGTAATTTTATGATCAACAACTTCCAGTTCTGTAGAAACACATTCCAGACCATTTTGAAGCGCCCAAGGCCTTACCCAGTGGCCTGGAGAAGCAGACACCACAACAACGCGATCATTGTTTTGCAAATGATTGGCAATTTTCTCAGCTGCAAGTTTATTGACCATTTGAGGGATTGCCTCTTTAGAGAACCGTTCACAAAGCTCCTCAAATGTCTCTATGGACATGTCTTTAAAGAAAAACCCGAGAACCATTTCCTTGGCTTTTTTCGTGGAAATTAAATTGAGTTTTTGAAGTGCTACAATAGGACTTAAGGCGATAGCTCCAAGTGAAAACTCAGGCCATCCTCTTGCAAATACTATGAAAGCCCGTAAAGAGTCCCCTACTGTGATTGTGTCATCAAAATCAAACAATGCCAGACCACCTTTTTCTGTCATAATTTTAATCGTTTAAAAAAATGTTCAGGTATAATTTTAATTACCAACATAATGTATCGCCAAACACCGAGCACATAAATCTCATCCTGTTTGCGCTTTAAACCTTTGATGATGGCTGCTGCTACTTGGGGTGGAGTTGCCGTAAGGGACGGGGGTAAATCCAGTCCACGTGTCATGCGTGTATCTACAAAACCCGGCTTTACAGTCATCACATGTACCCCAAATTGGTGCATTCTATTTCTCAGGCCAGATAAATAAGCCGTAAATGCTGCTTTTGCACTTCCATACATCAGATTGCTCTGACGCCCACGATCTCCGGCTACAGAGCTAATGCCAATGATGCTTCCATTGCCTCGTTTGGCAAAATCAACTGCTACTTCATTCAGGAGTGAAACTGCTCCGCGATAATTGATATCGATGATACTTTCAATTTCTCTCCAGTCGTTCATAAGAACTTCTTTATTGCCCAGGTACCCAAAGACACAGGCGCACAAGTCTGGCTTTGTATCAAGGTTCCTGTAAAACACTTTGTGCGAATGGAAATCCACAGCATCCAGATAAAGTGCCTGTACATTTACTTTTGTACGGATCTTAAGGTCTGATGCAATTTTGTTAAGGTATTCCAGGTTTCGTCCGGTCAGTATAAGTGACCATCCTTCACTGGCCAGACATCTGGCAAGTGCCAATCCGATATCCGATGTACCACCAAAGATTAGGGCTGTTTTCATAATAGCGATGTATCTTTTTCATTTCAAAAAATCAATTAGGTGGTAATTTCTTAGATGCCAAGTCGTCTTGACAGTAGTGATTCAAATTTTGCTTTTGCACCTGTAATTTTCCTGATCTCCTGGAACATTCCCAGTCCAGCGTATCCTTTGTGTAAAACATCCCGTTTGGTTCGGGCATCTTTCGCCAGATAAATCCTTCCTCCGTTTTTTACTACTAGCCAGTCCAAATCATCCAAAAAATCAAAAACCTTTGAGGACATGGGAATATCCATTGCTAAAGTGTAACCGGGAATTGGAAAAGAAACAGAGGATCCGCCATTGCCCAAAACTTTGAGGACGGTTAAAAATGATGCATTTCGGCTCTCAACGATTTTATTGAAAATCTCAATGAAAGCCTCATCTCCTCTTTCAAATGGAATAACAAACTGATATTGCAGGAATCCTTTTCGACCGTACAGGTTGTTCCAATCTCCAATTGAGTCCAATGGAAAAAAGAATTTGTCATAATGTACATTGAATTCATGTTCTTTTTTCCTCTTGTTCAAATGGTAATAGCAAGCGTTGAACCATCTTATGGAAAACCTATTTAGGAGAATTGAAGGAAATTTAAATGGGATCCCCCATTTTGGGTTTTTATGAACTTTAAGCTTTTCTTCTACTTCGGGGCCTAGGTTTGATCCTGTGGCATGCTCACCTAGCATCACCACGCCTCGGCCTTTGTGCTTGCCTTTTGCAAGACAATCCACCCAGGCCACAGAATATGATGACGCTGAGTTGGATTTCAGTGATTTGATCATGGACTTTAGGTCTGGGACCATGATGTTCCGCTGAGAGATGTAAGCCGTTTCAATAGGCCTAAGTTTGAGTTCAGCTTCCATAATAACTCCTGTCAGTCCCATACCTCCACAGGTATTATTGAAAAGGTCAGGATATTCTGATTGACTACAACTCACCAGTCCTCCATCAGCAAGCATGATGCTCATACTTACTATAAATTCACTGATTGAACCATCCTTATGATGATTCTTGCCATGAACATTGGCAGCTATGGCTCCTCCAACTGTGATGTACTTAGTGCCCGGAACAACGGGTAAAAACCAGCCTTCCGGTACTATGACCTCCAGGATTTCATTTAACATCACGCCAGACTCACATCTGATAGTCCCTTTAGTGGGATTAAAGGATACGATCTTATTAAATTCTTTGGTAGAGATGATCTGTTCTGATAATGACGCATCTCCATACGATTTGCCTGATCCTCTGGTGATGACTTTCGTTACTTGCCTGAGTAATCTTCTCAAGTCACCAGGAGTGGTAAACTTATGCTGCGTGCTGCTAACTACTGGATAACTGTTCCAATTGGATGTTTTTATTGGTTTCGGCATGCTTACTTACAAGTATAATGTGATAAAGAAGGCTAAGAACCAACCAAATACGTTGAATTGAATGATACGATCAGTAAGAAATATCCTTGTGGGCGATCCACTCTTATTTCCTACCAGCGTGATCTGCAGATACCTTAGAATACCCGCAAATACAAAAAGAGAGGTTATATAAAGATAGTTTTCACCTACCCTTTCCTGTACATCCTCTGAAAAAGTATACATTAAATAGGATACCATAATAATACCAGCGATTAGAGACAGACAGATATTAATGAAATCAAGCGTATAGTATTGACAAGACAGTCTTCTTTTCTTATTGGTTTCCTTCTCCAGAATCAGCTCGTCTCTTCGTTTTGCGAAAGTAAGCAACAAGGCAAGCAGGAAGACCATGATAATGAGCCATTGAGAGATGTAAATATCTGCAAGTACGCCTCCAGAAACTGTACGTAACAGGAAGCCAGTGGACACTAGGAAAACATCTATTAAAGACATGTTTTTTAAGCCCAAAGAGTAAGCAATATTGATGATCAGATAAAGCATCACCAAGTAGCTAAATTCAGGCTTTAAAAGGAAAGCTCCCACTATACCAGCGCTCCCAAAAATAATCATGATTATCCAGGCCTGAAGTACGGATATTTTACCCGAAGGGATTGGTCTATTCTTCTTGACCGGATGCTTCCGATCTGATTCAATGTCTTTAAGATCGTTGAAAATGTAAACAGCCGAAGAGACCAGACAAAAGCATAAAAACCCCTGACAGAGCAACAGGAATGAGGATCTATCAAGGATATTTCCTGAGAAAAAGATTGGGACAAAAATGAACATATTTTTGACCCAGTGATGCATTCTTATAAGGAAAATGTAACGCATTCGAATGGAATAAATTTATACATTTGGTCAATCACAAAGGTTGACATTATTCCTATGAAAAAGCCATTTAACCGCTTACAATATAGTTACACGGCACTTTTAGACTTAATTATATGCATTCCGTTTCTTGCAATACCCCTCATTCTTGACTTACCATACCGGGTCAATATCTTTCTGTCCTGGGAAGGTTCCTATAGGATGATGTTAGGGCAAATACCGTTTGAAGATTTTGGATTGCCCTTAGGTTTTGGATATTGGTTGGTCCCCACGTTTTTCTTCAAAATATTGGGACCGGAGCTCGTCACTCTAGTAAAGGCGCAGGTGTTTATCAATGCCATCTCGCTACTTTCCATCCGTGGGATCTTGAACCACCTGAAGATAAAGCCCTTGCTGGTTTCACTAGGCTTGTTAACATTCTGCCTCACTTATGTCCTATTCAACTTCTGGCCATGGTATAATCACTCGGTCATTGTCTATGAGTTAGTTGCACTATTCTGCCTGGTTAGGTATCTGAACAATCCCAATAAAACCGCTGCTGAGTTATTTCTAGCCCTGGGTGGACTCTTTATGTTCATCTCATTTTTCAACAAACAAGATGGAGGCGCAATGGGGTTTTTCATTGGATTGCTCATGCTCGGATATCATGCCTCTTTGACTAAAAAATTTAAACCTCTTCTGATTTATGTTATTACGTTTTTCCTTTTTGGATTTGTTATGGTCGCTCCCTTTCTGGACAATGACTTTCTCTATTGGTTTAATTATGGACAGCCACCACATAATTCCAGAATTGGCATTTTAAAATTGGCAGAAGCTTTTTTCAGTACAGCTGCTCTATGGGAAAAGTCCTATCTCACTGTCATCATTCTCTTTCTCATTGCTTTGGGAAAATCTCGTTTCAAAAACTTACTTCAGGACTCAAACCTGGTATTGCTGGGAATCTTGACAATTTGCCTGCTCGGTCAGGCCATTGTTACCCGGGTGACCAGTCCGCTTCCCACAGATCATATGACGTTCTTTCATGCATTCGCAATAGTCTTCATCTTTCACCTGGCGGATCAATTGTATGAAAACATTGAGAAGGTGCAGGTGATTATCCCGGTTACTATTCTTGTAATTTGCTTATTTTCAGGGGGTTATTGGAAATACATCAAAGGTGTGCTTCACCTTTCTTTATCCAGAGAAGATGCCACTGTGGAACGAATTTCTGATCCCTGGATAAAATCAAAAGTAAATGGTTTTAAAGGCGTCCTAATGCCACAGGAAACTGTGAAAGGCATAGACAACTTATTGAGCTCAGACATTGCTCAAAAAGAAAACCTGACAGTCCTGAATATGTCAGAATTAACGCCGCTTGCTCTTGAATTGGGCTACACACCTCCTACTGATCAGCCGCTCTGGTACCATCTTAACGTTGGGATATTCCAAAGAGGAGTGGATACGCTCTGTGCACGTGTCAGCAGGCAAGAATATGATATTGTGTTATTTCAGGACATTCCTAATCTTGAACACTTCTTCCCTTACGAGGTAAGAGATTCCCTGAGAAACACTTATCAACTTCAGGATTCCTTCCTTGCTCCCAGGAAAATGGAAAATTCTACAGTGGAAGTGTATGTAAGAAAATGAAGCTCCAGGCTTAATAAACCTCCTCAAGCTTCATTCCAATTAATTCTTCCAAGTCCACCCTGGCATCACGAAGTGCGGCTTCAGCACGATAAAAGGTCACTTGAGATTGATTGTGAACACTTCTGGTACCAGTGTAATCCTCAAAAGAAATCTCTCCTCGTGTAAACTGTTGTTCACGGAGTTTAAAATTGTTTTCTGAATTCATTAACTCTTCCTCCTGAAGCTTGAGGATTTTCTTCTGAAGAATGTAATTGTGATACTGTCTTTTGACCTGGGCAGTGAGTGTCAGATGATATGACTCCTCCATTGATTTGGATATGACCAGTTCTTCCTTACTTCGTCTGGTCTGGTAAGGAATGGTTAAAAACATCCCAAACTCAATACTTGCTCCCAAATTGTATCTTGGGAAGAACTGAGACCTGTTATACACATCCCGATCTTGATCAATATTGAACTCATTGATGTTGCCACTAAACCTCAGGGCATTTAACCATTCGGCAGAGGCCAGTTTGACGTCATACTCAGCTACATTGACTCCCCTACGGGCCACTTCAGCTTGCGGGTTATTTTTGATAGCTGTTCGTACTAGCAATTTTTCAAAATCTTCATCGTAACGATTTAACCCCGGATGCTGAGCATTAACGGCGTAAATCGATAGTGTTAATATGATATATATTAGCTTTTTCATTGATTGTTTATTTGTGTGATAGTTCATGAGTAAAAAGTTCAGATTGCTCATATTTCTTGTCAAGTAAAGTGGCCTGTACCATGACGGCAATAGAAATGGTTACCAACATGTCCACAGGCTTAGCAAACATTGCATTCTGGGCATAGTGAGCTACTGTCATTGCAAAAAATGGTATAATATGAGCGAGCACAAGTGTTTTAATCCTGTCGTGCCTGATCTTAAAGTAATTCTCTATGCCATGAGACATGGTGGCGATCATAAAGCCAAATAAGATGATTAGGCCAATCCATCCGGATTCCAGGGCTGTTTCCAGGTATCCACTATCCGGATCAAATCCGGCAAACCGGTGTCCTGGAGCATAGCTCTTACCAAAAAATGCCGTGGTATATACACCACCTCCAAATGGGTGAGATCGTATGTAAGGTTGATTATCAATTCTCTTGGTGTCCCTCACTCCCATAGATGCATCGTCTGAGGGCTGAAAAGCAGATCTAATCCGGTTGATTTGCCAACCATTAAATGGCCCGAAGAACAAAATCAAACCAACCAGAGCAGCAGCGGAACACACAGCCAAGGTCTTGAATGATCTAAAAGTGAGCAAGATGTAAAACATCACCCCTACCACAATCATGACATAAGCAGTCCGAGTACCGGAAAAACCCATAGCCAGCAGCATCACCAAAGAAGCTCCGCTGTAAATTGCCCTGGTCTTAAACTGTGGTGTCCTAATGATCATGATCAGGCAATACAGGATTGAGTAAGCCAGAAAGATCCCATAAGACGAAGGGTCGGATAAAAAGGAAAAGATTCGCATTTCACCCCACACTACATATACACTTACGCGTTCCGGACTTGAATAAATCCAGGCAGTCTCTGCCGCAGACAACCCAAATACTTTCTGATAAATGCCGTAAAGCGCTATAAGAAATGCCAAACTGAGCCAAACCTTTGTAATCCACTCCAGCCCCCTTCTTTGGATAATTACCTGTGATAAAATGATGTACAAGATGAAGACAATGTATCGTCTGAAGGACACTGCCCAGGCCAGCATGGTTCCATGAGGGTTGAACATTTCCACGACATTGTAAAGGATCAACACAAGAAATCCGATGGTCACAGGATTAAGAAAATTGTTCCAATTGAGCTTCTCCCGTTTCTGGAAAAACATGGAAAAGAAGATCATGACAATGAGGAAGTCATAGATTATTCCAAATGGAAAAGCGGTATGAAACGTGCGTTGAACGAAAGACATAAACACACTCAAAAGAAAAAGGAATAGAATGCCTATCTGAAATCGATGGATGACCAGTATTACGGACATGATACCAACCAAGGCCAATAGCATAAAAATGCCATTGGCCACTGGAAAAAACACAGTGACTCCTGCTACCAACAAAATGCCCATTATAAGCACCAATAACAAACCGGATCGATTTAGCAATCCACTTTCACTCCTAAGCATCTTAATGGGATTATTTGAGAAAAACTATTTTGAGAAAAAGTATCAGGTAAACGGCAATCACAAAGGCCTTGATCACGACTATTGTAATCCGCTTATCTGCTTTCTTCTTTCTTTCTGAGTAAGATGATTCTGTTCTGCTTTCCATTCTACGTTTTGATTAATGATCTGCATAAAGTTCTTAGCACGGTTTTCCCAACTATTCATGGCTGAAATCTCCACACGTTTATCTCTCTTGTAGGTGTCATCTGTGACAATCGAATCACGAATAGAATCAATGAATTGACTGTGGTCGGATCTTACGTCAATGGTTCCTTCAAACTCTCTGATCTCCTCAGAAAAAGGTGTGGACACCACTGGTTTACCAGCAGATAAGTACTCATTGACTTTGAGGGGATAAATGCTCTTTGTGAGTTCATTGCACAAAAACGGAATGATACAGCAATGAACATATTTAAGGTATGCTGGTAATTCTTCAAGCTTTTTTCGTCCAGTGAAAACCACATTGGGCCTCCTGTTTAATCCGGATTTTTTATAGGTGTCACTGGAGATTGGCCCTACCATTAACAAAATATGATCAGGAAGGTCATCCGCTATCTTTATCAGCAAGTCATAGTCGAGCCTGTGGCAAATATTGCCTACATAACCTATAATCTTCTGCTCTGTACCCATCTCTTTTATTTCATGGGGAATGGGGAGTTCTTTAAGCGCAGCTTCCTGAAACAGACGAACATCTGCGGCATTTGGCACTACATATGTATTTGCATTCTCAGAAGATCTAAGCCTTGCCAATTGTCTTGATGTAGTCACCACCTGATCTGCCTTGCCAACGGCTTCTTTTTCCATCCCCGTGCCATGCTTGGACACATAGGGTGACTTGGTGATATCGTCTACACTGTGATAAATCTTCTTATTGGGCTTGAAACTTGTAGGAAACGAATTACCATATAGAGGATTATAAGAATTGATATAGGTGAAGTTTTTGATGTTGAAGTGCCTCATCGCCTTTTTGACCACCCTAAACACTCTCCGGTCATTTACCCGCGACATAAACCGAAATAACCGGCTATTGATTGGTAACCAGTTGATCGACCAGGTCACCAAAGGAGTAATCACGATAAAATTGGGCAATCCGGGAACCGGTCTTGAACTATTATTCCAACCAAAGAAAAGTGCAGGTAGCAGCTTCCAGATTTGTGGGTTAAAAATACCGCGGATTACCTCTCGAATGGTGTAGGGATTTCCAAGGTAAAATACACGGTGATCTCTCGCAAACACCTTGGCCAGTGACAGAATTGTTGATGAGTATTTACCCTCCCATCGCGAATGCGCAAGTATCAGTATATCCATGGTTTAAAATTACGGAAATAGCCCCCTAGCACTCAGGAAACAGGTCTTACTTTTAGGTTACACAAATAAACTTAGTCCTTACCCTTCCTGAAATAGCGCTAATCTTTTTATAAATTCATCACACTTTCACTAGCAAAAAGGATGGATTTGTAGTTGACTGAGACACACAATCACTTACGAATCCCTTACCTGGTGTTACATTGGTATTACCCTTTCAATGATCTTACTCAACAAGTGTGAGTAAAAGATACCTTTAACTACTATCACCTGCACAGAGGTGTGAATAAATCACTTACAAATCGAAAAACAGAAATGAAAATAGGCGTTATAACATTTTGCGAAACCATGGAAAACTATGGGCAACTGGCACAAGCTTGTGCACTTCAAATCTATCTGGAAGAAAAAGGGCACTCACCTTTTCTAATCAAATATGACAAGTCGCATGAGGTAAAGAGCAGAAAACCAGGATTCACCCAAAAGATGAAACAAATCAACTGGAGTAAACTTCTTGATCCCAATGCACTGATTTCGAAAATTGAAAATATGACAAAAGGTGTTGCTCCCCTTCCAGACAGAAAGTTTGAGGAATTCAAGGATGATTTCTTAAAGTTTGATCGACACAGCTACACCCGGTGCAGTGAATTGCAATTGAACCCACCTGAAGCGGATCTCTATATCACTGGAAGCGATCAGGTCTGGAACCATCAGTATACAGGAGATCCAAAACCCTTTTTTCTTCAGTTTGGTTCGGCTAATGCCAAAAGAGCATCTTATGCGGCCAGTTTTGGGCATAAAGAACTCCCCGAATCTATCATGAACGAGTACGAACAATACCTACGCTCCTTTAATGCGATTGGTGTACGAGAGAAAAGCGGCCTGGAGCTGTGCCGTCAGATGGGTTATGGTGATGCATCCCTACTTCCCGATCCGACTTTACTAATCTCAAAGGAAAAATGGATGGAGTACAGTCAACCCATTGACGCATTCCGCAAAGATGCCAAGAAGAAAATACTCGTTTACACATTAGGCAACAGGTCTTCAGAGTTGAAAGACCAAACACTAAAATACTTGAAACAGGACAGTGAAAAGGATCTCTCTGTTGTTCATGTGTCAATAAACAAGGATACCGATGGAGATACCTTCCCTACTATTCCGCAGTGGTTTGACTTGTTCAATCAGGCAGATATGGTCATCACCAATTCATTTCATGGCACTTTATTTTCAATCATTTTTCGTAAAAACTTCCTGAGTATACCCAGCTCTGGAACCAAAGCTGGAATGAATGAGCGACTTTTCACTGTTCTTGAGAAGTTCAATTTGTTTGACCATCTTTTGACAGAATTCAGTCCAGAATATATCAACTTAATGATGGACCAGACCATTGACTGGACAGGCGTAGAAGCAGAAATTGAAGAATGGAAAAGAGTGGCAGATAGGTTTATTGATCGTTTGATATACCCTACTGTAAGCACACAATCACAGCTTGCTTAAGGCGAACTTTTTGATGTGGAGCATATAGTGCTTGGAGTATTCATATAGTTGCTTCAGCTCCACATTATAATTCTTGTTCAAAAAGATTTGATTGATCACCATCACAATTACCAGGGTACACAAGGTGGCATATGCGGCGCCTATGGTACCCATTTGGCTAATAAAGATGTAGTTCAATACTACATTGATCAAGGCATTTCTTATTACAAAAAACATATTGAGTTTTGCCCTTCCCATTGCATCCAGTAGAATCCCCATTTGCTTATTAAACGGAATGATGAGACCATAAAGCATAGTAACTCTAAGGATACCTACAGCTCCGTCATAACTATCACCTGCCAAAACCCAAATAATCCAATCAGAAAAAATCAAACCGGCCATGACCATTGGGATAATGAACAGTAAAATCACCGCGACTGATTTTTCATAAAGGTCCTTAAATGCCCTCTTGCCATTCACTTCAGCTTTCTTTACTGCTTCAGGAAATATAATGGACGCCATTGCCATAGTAGGCACTTCAAAAAGGTTGGTAATTCGTATGGCTACATTATACACAGCCACTGCCGCCGGTGAAATCAACCATCCAAGCATCCAAATATCAGTATTTCGCAATATCATGGCGCTAATGTTAGTTCCAAGGGTATATTTTCCATAATGGAAAAGCTGAAGTGATTGCTTCTTACTCCAGAGTGCTTTCATCACTAACATTCTGCGCGAGTAAATAAACATACATATGGCTGCTACCAATGTGGAAATAAGATCACAATAACCCAAGATGATGACGTCTATTTCTGTTTTCGCAAAAAAGAAGTAAATCACGAAGAGGAACATAACGCCATTTTTCAGTGTGTTGGCCACCATGGGCCCGCTAAATTGAAAATTGGCTTCCAGTACATTGTTGTAATGAGAAAAGTAACCCATCACAAAATTGGTCACGAAAAAGATGGAGAAAAGGCCCACCAGCCCGGGAGCATCCCAGACCCGAACTAAAAATCCGGATATTGCCAGCAACAATACACTTGTGAAAAGAGAGAAAATAAGGTTTAGAAAAAGTGATGTGCCTTGAAGACGATCACGCTCCCTTCCTTCCAGTTTATTGATAAAACGTATCAGAGGTTTTTTGAAAAAACCTTCTCTCGTGGTTCTTACCAGAGTGGTTACAGAAATGAAGAGCATCCAAACCCCATACGACTTCATATCCATCATCCTTACCAGGAAGAAGAAATTGAGCACACCAAAAAACAGCATGGCAACACGCTGCACAAGAGTTAGTTTGCCAGCACTAATCCAGTAAGACTTTTTTGAATTCATATAGACAGTTGATAGACCCCAAGAAGCAAATCAACCCTATATTTTATCCAAATAGTAAGACGCCTCTACCTTTTATGAACTGTGTAAGTCATTTGTAAGTGAATAGACCACACGTCGGCAATTATCTCGCGTTAGATTTAAAATTTAATAGAAAAGGCATGACTAAAATAGATCCACTTATTCCCGATTTCTTAATTATTGGAGCCGGAAAATGCGGTACTACATCGGTAGATAATTACTTAAGACATCACCCGGAAATATTCATTCCGAAAGTCAAAGAACCCAATTTTTATGGATATGCAACCGTGACGGAAGACATGCTTTCAGCTCGACAATCGGAGATTGATCATTTTAGAAATTCTATTACCGATCTTGACGAATACCTGGAGCTGTTTGCCTCTGCTGAGCCACATCAGGTAAAAGGAGAAACTTCAAACACATACTTATACCATAAAAATGCCCCTGAAAGAATAAAACACTACAACCCGGACATGAAGCTCATTGCCATCTTCAGACAACCTGCAGAGCGTCTCTGGAGCCGGTACATGCACTTGGCCCGTGAGAACAAGACACCTACTGACCACTTTAGTGATTGCCTGGACCGTAGTAGCATCTATTGGGAGCGTAACGATTTGATCAACGAAGGATTTTACCATAAGAACCTCTCCAAAATCTACAGCCTCTTTCCCAAAAACCAAATCAGGGTTTATCTATTTGAAGACTTGAAAAATGACGGACCTGGTACATTAAAAGACATCTATAAGTTTCTGGGTGTTGATCCTGATTTTGAGATGGAAGAACTGGTTCAGTATAATCAATCTGGTGTCATTAAAAACAAACCGCTTGATGGATTGATCGGCAACCATGGCATTATCCCTAAAATGGCCAAGTATGTCTTTGGGAAGCATTATGATGCACTTAAAGACAATACTAAAATCCAGAGTATTGTGGTAAAGGTGAGGAAACAAAACCTGGACAAACCACAGCTCGACCCGGAAATTAAGAAGATACTGACTCACGATGTATATGAAGAAGATATCTTAAGACTCCAAAAGCTTATTGGACGGGATCTCTCTCATTGGATTAATTAATCCTACTTTGTCAGGTTTAGATGCTGAAATGAATTCAGCAGGACGATACGTGGTTTTAATCTTCGTTCTTTCATCCCTGTGGTCACACTGAACTTGTTTCAGTATCTACGCCTATTAACCTGACAAAGTAAGATTAATCTAACCTCACTAATCAGATAAAATCTGCACACATATAAAAGCCAGGACTAAAAGCCCTGGCCCAACATATATGCAGAAAGGGCACTACCCCTTTAGGAAATTCAATCCTGCATATCCTCCATTCTTACACCATTTAAAATCGCGCCGGCAGATTTTTCTCCAAGCGACTTCAAATAACTGACCGAATGCTCGTCAATAGGTTTGACTGTTGAGGATGCGTGTACTACAGTGATCACTTTTTGCACATACCCGGCCAACTCCCGACTGTCCGAGTAATCATTGATGGCTGATCCCTCTAGAAATATGTAATCAAACTGCTCAGCCATTTTCAGAATGAACCTCTTGAAATCACGTCTGGACAAAAGTTCCGAGGGTGACTCGCCTGTGATGCCACTATTGCCTACAAAAAAGATGTCTTCGTAGCGAGTAGCATTGACCAGGTCCAGCGAACTCTCAATCTGTGAAAGTTGATCTTCCTGAACGCCTCCATTCTGGACCACCTTGGCCAATTGCGGTTTTGGATTGACCATTTTACGCTTGACCACCTTAATTTCACTTAAGCCCTGACCATACATTTTGGTAAGAGAATTGTCCTTGAAGTTGGTATCGATAATCAACACACGCTTTTTTAAGAGACTCAAAGCATACGCCAGGTAACTAATAATGGTAGTTTTTCCTGACTTAGGTTTAAGGCTTGTAAAAAGAAAAACTTTCGAGTTTGTTGATTCAAGTTGGTACCTGATTTGCCGAAGGGATGACTTGTACATTTCGGCTTCCTGTTTTTTCTTATGTGTGGATAAAAACATGTTGGGAACATCAAGTCCCTTGAGCTGAACATGATTTAAAGTGCCGATCAAAGGCAAATGCACCATTCGCTTAAATCTTGAAGGGGTGCGAATGGTATTGTCCGTAATTACGTTAAGAATTACCACAAATACAGCCAGGGCCAAACAAGTCAATACAGAGATTCCCAAAATATAAATATCCCCAATCGAAGAAGGCATAATGGCAGGTGTGGCCTTGATCACTTGTTTCAAGTTGGAATTAGACACCTGCTGATTTCTGGCTGCGTTAAGCTTAGCCAGTACTTCATTGTAGTCTTGCTTGGCAATTTCAATTTCATTTTGCACCGATGCGATCTCTGAGTCTTCTGTGTTTTTGCTGCTAAGACCACTTTCCAGCTGTGAGAGCTTTCTGTTTACCATGTTGAGTTCATTTCTGCTCACCTGAAGATCAATCTGGGCATCCTTGAGTTTTTCCTGAATTTCATCAGTGGATGATCCAGTAGCACTGGTCTCTATAGAAGCAATTGCCGAACGTAGCTTTCCTCGTAAGTAGGCCAATGAATCTGAAAGATCACGATTAGTGGATCCAGACTCTACATACTTTGCATTCAAATCTTTGATCTGGGACTGTAGTTGAATGATCTGTTGATTTTGCTGATTTGGAGCACCCGATTCAGAAAGGTCTCTTCTCAAGCGATCTACTGTTAGCTCAAGTCCATTGACCTGGCTGCTCAGTGCATCTCTCTTGTTTTCCAATCCTACCAACTGACCATAACGTGTAGCATCTCCCTGATCACCTTTGAGCAATACATCTGAAGACTCGAAACGGCCCATCATTTCCAGCTTCTCATCCAGTATGGTCTTTTTCTCTTTGGCCACCTCCTGGAGAAATGTCACTGACTCTGAAGAATAATCACCTTTAATAGATTGATAGTATCGAATGAACTCTTCACAATAAGCATTAGCTGCATAAGCCGAAAGCAAGTTGTTGCCAGATTCAAACCCTACCTGAATGTAATCCGTCCCCTGCACCCTGTAGACATTCAAGGCATCCTTTAATGCCTCGTAATCATATCCATACGCAATGAAGAATCCCCGCATTAGCTCAAAATCCTCTTCTGTAGGGTCAAGTGGTTCCTGATTGGTTAACTTCCTGTTAATCAATTTCTGGACTCTGGCAATTTCCTCAGCTGTATAGAGTGAATAAATGGATACGTCATCATCCGAAAACGCACTCGATACCTTGTTACCAACCACCTTACCAATTTGACTAAGCTTATTTTCCTCCATGTAAATGGATGGATCCCTAGGTGCCCTGAACCTACTCTCTCCTTCCAGATCATGTAACAGTAATCTGTAGGACAGCAGGTTATAGCTCAAGGGAGACCTCATCAGTTCCAAGAGGTTGTTAAACTCTGTATCAAAAGCCCGGGGCATCAGCTCCGAATCGTTCAGTTCAATTTTATCTGTTTTGGTAAAACCGGTAGAGATCCTCGCATTGGAGGCATACTTGTCTGACCTGAATTGCAAAAAGAATATTGTAATTATAGCTCCTACGACGGGGGTAAGTATGATGACCCATTTGCGCCGCCACAGGTCCTTGAATAAATCCTGAATTTCCATAATCGTCATATATATTGTTGTGCTCAAATATAGGACTCCAATAACGCCCGATTAAATGAATAGTGCCGTTGTAATTCAATCGTAAGGTGGAGTGTAACCCTATTGTAACTCACAGATCATTCTTACCTGTCGTTACCCAAAGTAGATTTGAATATCTGAAAGATAGCTCTTCAGAGAAAAAGTAAAATAACAGACAAAATGGAAGGATCTAAAAGTAAAATTTTGATAATTGAAGATGATGCAGCGCTATGCGAACTGCTCGATACCTATCTGGGTCCTTCATATGAAGTGAAAGCTACAATCAATTCACTTCTGGCCTGGGAATGGCTCAGTGAGGGCAACTATCCTGATTTGATTCTCACAGACTTTAAAATGCCCTATGTGAACGGGTCAGAGTTAATAGAGAACTTAAGAACAAGTGGATTGTATCAGGAAATTCCGATTATCATTCTCACTGGTAGTAAGGATCCCTCTCTTGTGGATCATTGTAGAACCTGGAAAATTGATACGATCATAACGAAACCGTTTAACCCGGCAGATCTACTTAGTACTATTGAAACTACTCTTAAACAAACCAAACATGCATAATATAACTGTAAACTCAAATGAAGATAGATTAGCAGAAAGGCGACCAATGAAGGTCACCTGGATAGTAGGCCATAAAGTCCACCTTAAAAGTGACTTTCTGTTGCATGGCATTAATTTCACCTGCATTGGGCTGAACAACTGCCAGGAAGAAATAAAATACCTGAAAACAGAAGCCATAGTTTTGCTTTACAAACCAAATATTGAGCATCAGGAAGGATTCAATAAGGTCAAAACTATAGCCCAGGCTTTAGACGTACCCTATGTGCTTTATTCAATTGATTATAATCCGGAGGCCCGGGCACTTGCTACAGCAAGGGGCTTTGACGATTATCACTATGGCAAACTTAAAGATCAGCTGGTCAAGAAATTTGATATGATCAGAAAGATCAAGGATTACAAAAAAGATCAGGAGACCAGCCAACTTAACGCAGAAGAAACTTCACTTGAAAGGTACTCACCTGTAAAACGGGTATTTGATATCATAGTGGCTTCAAGTGTTCTCCTTCTGCTATCCCCCGTGTTAGTATTGATTGCACTGATCATTAAGCTAGAATCCCCCGGGCCCATTTTCTATGTCTCCCGCAGAGCGGGCACTAACTATAAGGTGTTTAATTTTATTAAATTCAGATCCATGTATCAGGATGCTGAAGCCAGGCTACAGGGATTGTCCAAAAATAACCAGTACGGTGAGGGTGTTTTTATCAAAATAAAAGACGATCCACGAGTAACACCATTTGGCAAAATATTGCGTAAAACTAGTTTGGATGAAATCCCACAGTTGATCAACGTGCTTCGGGGTGATATGTCGATCGTCGGTAACAGGCCTCTACCACTTTATGAAGCAGAACAACTTACCAGGGACCATGCAGCCAGGCGTTTCTTGGCACCGGCTGGAGTAACCGGTCTATGGCAGGTAACCAAGCGTGGAAAAGACGATATGTCCGATCAGGAAAGGATCAACCTGGACATTGAGTATGCGCGCAAGTCTTCACTTATCTATGACATCAGATTAATCGTGAACACGATTCCTGCCATGCTGCAGAAAGAAGCGGTCTAACTAAAAACTCTTCTAGTCGCGTTTACTAAACCAGAGTATGGATTTCTTCCGACTCTGGTTTTTTTATGACTAACCTTACTTATCAGAAAAACCAAGTACCATCATGCTGAATTCGTTTCAGTATCTCAGCCTGACAAAGAAGCCTAATCAATGGATTGAAGCCACGCCCGGGCTTCCACGTTAGTATCAAAGAATTCGATTCGGAGATTAGGATCAGTGTGATGCATACAGACAGACTCAACAGCAACCTGGTTGAAGTAATTGTCAGACCGTACCATAGCCAGGGCTTTGAACCCAAAGATGGCCGCACGAGGAATGAATAAAGTGGTTAACCATCTCTGGTCCTCCATTCCTATTAAAACCATCTCCTTAATATCAGCAAGTACTTTCTTACAGTTGTTTTGGATTAGCGTATTCAGCATCAGCTCAGTCCCCTCTTTAAATTCGGAGCTCGTAGCATAACCATGCCACTCCATTACTACAAGATTCTCTAAAG
Organism: Marinoscillum sp.; assembly: GCA_040218045.1. Classification (GTDB taxonomy): domain Bacteria; phylum Bacteroidota; class Bacteroidia; order Cytophagales; family Cyclobacteriaceae; genus Marinoscillum. The sequence goes on along the minus strand of JAVJQA010000011.1, from coordinate 49,768 downwards.
AATCGTGGTAGATATTATAGACTTTAGTTGGTGTCTCCATGTCATTTTATCTTTAGTGGTAATTAAATTTAGGACAATAGAATACACTTTAGAACCCCGTAATTGAATTGTAATGGCCTTCTTCGACCAATTGTTGATTCTGTATGTTAAATCTGTAGTGATCAATAAAGAAAGCCAGAATGCAACTATATTTTCTAGTAACAATACTTACTTTTTTCGCACCACAGCAACCACAAGCAACTAGCGAAGTACATCAGCAAACCTGCCCCTCCTGTGATTACACTGTGGTGAGTAACGTTATAGATGGCCAAAAGCTGAACCTTCAGCCAGGAGCTATCATTTGTCTTTCCGCTAAAGTCTATGATCGTCTTACTTTTAAAAACATCATTGGTACTGAGGAAAAACCAATTATTATCAGAAACTGTGAAGGAGTTGCAAAAATCGAATCTAACAATGCTTTTGGAGTAAAATTCCAAAATAGTGAGCACCTTATATTCAGTGGGGATGGCACTTCCGATGATGAATATGGAATATGTATCACCACAGAAAAAGGTTTCTACCTGACCATGGAGCAATTCACTACTGATTTTGAAATTTCAAGAGTCGAGATCAAAGGAAGTAGTCCGATGGGACAGGGTGATAGAGCAGGTTTTGCAGGTATAGCTGCCAAGACGAGCCCTTATCAGGATTGTGATCGATTCAAAGATCCTGAAAGAAATGACTGGATCATGAAAAACATCAGTATTCACAACAATTACATTCATGATACTGGTGGAGAAGGTTTATATATTGGTCATGGATTTTATAAAGGTCGGGCAGAAAAAAAATGCTACGATGGACTCAAACGATTCTCGCATTCCATTAAAGGCGTGAGAATCTATGACAACCGTATAGAGAATGTAGGCTTTGACGGCATCCAAATCAAAAATGCAGATGAAGACGTTAAGGTGTTCAACAATACAATCTATAATTACGGTACCAGAAATGAAAACGCCCACAATGAAGGCCTATTCATAGGTGAAGGAACCACCGGAGAGTTTTATGGAAATATAGTTGATACCGGAACCGGAAATGGTTGTCAGATTCAGGGCTTGGGCAACCTAGATATTCACGATAACCTATTTGTAAACAGTCAGGGCAATGGAATATACGCCTCGCATGGACAATTTGTAGTGCGTCTTGCTAATGGCTATTTTAAAATCCACAATAATACCGTGATCAACCCCGGAGAAATTGGGTTGGTCTTTTATAATGATGCAGGCGGTGAAAAAACATTTAGCAATAACCTAATCTTCGCTGCCACCCCTACTAAGAAAGGATGCAAAGCCACCCTGACCGGAAACATACTTTCTACCAAGATTCCAACTACACCAGGTGTCCAGCTCAAGCAAGCGCAATCAGGCATCTGCTCAGACAGCATTTACTCAAGAATGGAATCTCATTTGAGCAAAGAATTCAAATAATCCCTTTCATATCCACATCTTTTAGTAACAATTACCACATCAAAATTGATGGCATTTTTCATATGCCATTTTTCCGTCATAAATACAATGACATTTTGTAGTTATTTTAACTACAAGCCATATAGTCATCTCTAAGTGTTACACCTAATTATCAGCTCATCCAATCATTCGAACACAGTCCGTATAACCCTGTATTTCAATATCTTATACGAAATATGTCCATTTTATTTGATTAATCCTGCCAATATTTTTTGACATTCTTTGTAATAAAAAAAATGACAAGCCCGTTAGCTTTGCGATGATTCAAATGTAAATGAATAGGTTAAAAAACAACATCCTATTCCATGCAGAGAACAACAACCAGTTTAATTATCGCAACCAGTAAACGTTAAAAATGAAAATTAGAACTAAGGGGAAACCATTCAACAAGCCATTGAGCAATGGTCTTTTGTTAACTACTTTGGTATTGTTATTCACGCAATGTCAGGTATCTGATAGTGAGGAAATCCTTGCTACCAATGAGGAAATCTTATCAACAGCAACCACAGATTTCGATATGAGTTCCACCTCACAGCTTTCAGGATGTGATGAGTGTGATTTTATTGTCAATAGTTATAGCACTGACGGTGAGCAATTGGGCATCAAACCAGGAGATGTCATTTGTCTTGATGCAGCAGTACAATACAGCAAAATTGTTTTTAGAAACATAGTAGGAACTAGAAACGAACCAGTAATTATCAGGAATTGTGGGGGTGTGGCTACTGTACACTCTAACTCTGGATTCGGAATCAAATTTGAGAACAGTAAGGATTACAAGCTCATTGGAGATGGATCTGCAGACCAGTATGGCATCAAAGTCACCACAGGAAAAGGTTTCTACATCACGATGGAGATGTTCTCCACTGATTTCGAAATTGCTAGAGTGGAAGTGGCTGGTCTACATCCAAATGGTATTGGAGATCGCGCAGGGTTTGCAGGAATTGGTGTAAAAACAAGTCCATACCAGGATTGTGATCTCTTCACTGACCCAACCAGACAAGCGTGGATCATGAGAGATGTGGTCATCAGGGACAACTACATTCATGATACCGGAGGAGAAGGTATTTACCTGGGTCATGGATTCTATACAGGCCGTAAAGAATCAAAATGCCCTTCAGTGACTTACTCCCACTCCATTCGTAATGTCAAGATATACAATAACCTGATTGAAAATGTTGGGTATGATGGCATGCAAATCAAAAACGCCAATCAAAATGTAAAGGTTTACAACAATGTAATCCGAAACTATGGCACCAAAAACCACAGTGCGCACAATGAAGGGCTATTCATTGGTGAAGGAACTACAGGTAAGTTTTATAACAACATCATAGATACAGGTACAGGTAATGGATGTCAAATCCAGGGAATAGGCAACCTGGACATTTATAACAATGTGTTCTTGAAATCTGGTGAATATGGAATCTACGGATGTCATGGCGCTTTTGTGAAGAGAATTAGTAATGGGTACTTTAACATCTTAAATAACACCATCATAGAAGCTGAAAAAGCAGGGTTTGTGTTCTACAATGAAGATGGTGGTCCTAAGAGATTCATCAACAACGTTGTGTCAATGTCAGAAACATTGATAAAAAATGGAGCAACATTAGAGGAGCATCATAATATTTTATCCAATGACTTGCTGGGCATCGGATTTAACCTCAACAATCTCCTTGGTGGAAACTGCAAGCCCGAAATCAACTTCATTGGAGTAGATCAGGGGGCTGACTTGAGAGCATATGGAATCTATGAAGATATTGAAAATAAGCCAAGACCTAGCGGACTGGCATTTGATATCGGGGCATACGAACAATAAGAAATAACCTACCTAGTCGAATCCAGTAAAAACCGATCCAGAAGGATCGGTTTTTCTGTTTATTAAATCACTAAAGCCTTATACGTATCTTACTGGCTGAGCTTTTATTTCGTTGCTGATACAAAATGAGAAACGAGTCTGCTCTGGTTCTGACTCTGCCCAGATCTGGCCACCATGCTTTTCAACTATTCGCTTCACCAGTACCAAGCCAATCCCGGATCCATCAAATTTTTTAGCATTTTTTAGCCTTTTGAACGCCTTAAAAAGATTTTTAGATTCCTTTTCGCTAAACCCTACTCCATTGTCACATACCGTGAATACGCTCATGTTGTCCTCTGTAGTGAATTGAACACTAATCTTAGGCTGCTCATTATTGCTGCTATATTTAAAGGCATTGGACAAGAGGTTGGTCCATACTTGCTTGATAAGGCCAGCGTTACAATAGATGGTAGGTAGTTTATCATCCACAGTCACCTCGTGGCGTTCGTTCTCATGATAACCGAAACGAAGCTCTGAGATAACCATATCCACAACCTCATTCATATCAACCATCTGTTTTTTGATGATTACATCCTCACGTGAGAAAATAAGCAGATCATCTACCAGGTTTGTTAGCAAGCTTACCTGACCGTCAATCTTATTCACGTGATCTATGGCTTCTTTATTCTGTTTGATATCCTCATTGCGCTTAAGAATGTGAGCAATCATGGAGATGTTGTTGAGCGGTGTTTTAAAGTCATGCGCCACCGAGTATGAAAAAGCGTCAAGGGCTTCAAGCTCCTTCAGACGATCATTTAACTGATCATTCAACAATTTAACTTTGGCCTCAGAGGACTTTCTTACTTTGATCTCTGCATTGAGATCGTTATTGACCCTTTGCAGTTTCTCCTGCTGCATCTGAAGCACGCGATTTTTCTTGCTCAGCTCCACAAAAACATTCACCTTGGCCTTGAGCAGGTCAGGGATTATGGGTTTACTTAAATAATCAACCGCGCCAAGGTCAAAAGCCTTAAATATCTGGTTGTCGGTATCTTTTGCCGTAAGGAAAATAATCGGAATATTCTTAAGGCTCTCCCTCTTCATTATATACTCAGCGGTCTCAAAACCATCCATATCGGGCATAATGACGTCCATGATAATCAGGGTGAAGTTTGTATCTCCGAGCAGGATTTTTAATGCCTCCTCACCTGTCAATGCATGAACGAACTTATAGTTCAGATCTTCGAATATTGCTTTGAACGATTGATGATTCTCTTTACGATCATCAACAATTAAGATTTTTACTGGCATAAAAAATATCTATAAGATCAGACAAAATATTTAATTATTGATATTAATTCGTCGGTATCAATAGGTTTGGTGATATATTCTGAGGCACCTGCTTTGATGCATTTCGCCCTGTCTTCTGGCATTGCTTTGGCCGTCACTGCGATTATTGGCAGTTTTTCAAATTCCTTGATCTTCCTGATTTCCTGCATGGTTTCATAGCCATTCATATCCGGCATCATGATATCCATCAGTACAATGTCCATATTCTTATGTTTGCGAAGAGTATTGAGTGCCTCTTTTCCACTTTCAGCTGACATGATCTGACTGTTGTATTGTTCGAAAATGGATGTTAAAGCAAAGATATTTCGGATGTCATCGTCAACTATGAGAATCTTCTTGTTCATCAGAAAATCTTTAGAGTTGTGCACCCTGCTGATAATATCCTGTACATCTTTGGACAGCTTCCGATAAGGAATATGCAAATTGAGCAGCAATTGGTCAATCAGGTATTGTTCTGAACTGCCGTTTTGTGTAATAACAGCCTGGCTAACCTCTCGCATGCTTTTGTCCTCTGATGCAGAAAGTGTTTTGGAAGTGCTTACAATGAGCGGAGTTTCTTCCTGCTGAGCACTTAATCTTTTCAAAAGCTCTGGTCCTGATCCATTGAGGTAAACCAACATTGCATCGAACCGATTTAAACCTACTACTTCTATAGCATCTTGCTTTCGGTTCACACTGACCAACTTCAACCCATTGATATCCAATGACTTCTTGAGTTTGTCGATTTTCTTACCATCCTCGCTGATCACAAGAAGTTGTTTGTCTCTTTTCTTCATGTAGCCCATTAGTTCCTCAAACATTGCATTGACATCTGATTCACTGTTTGTTTTAGCCAAAAAGCACCGCCCAAATTTCCTAATATTAAATTTTCCAGAGTCAAGCGAAGTGATTCCTACAGGAATGTGCCTCATTTCGAGATTTGTTTTGATCAGGTTCAATATCTTTTGACCAATTAAATCTTCGGATTTGAAATCAATGACCAAAGCATTAGGATGAAACTCCTTAAGCATCGTGAGCACGTTTTTAGAACTACTGCTCACAATGGCTTTGTAGCCAAATCCGCGTACCTTCTCTACAAGTTTCTTGGCCATGCCGGGATTTTCCTCTACAATCAGAATGACCTTGTCATTTTCCATCACAAGCTTTCGGTCATCTTCTACAATAGATATGTGCTCCTTCTTTGGTGATTTTAACTCCTTGGTGATCGTTTCCGGGCCACCCCACATAATATCACTCTTCGGTATAATTTCCTTAAACTCTGATAGATTGTAGTTGTGAGTTTTCAGTGGAATATATAAGGTAAACGTACTTCCTTTGTTCAGCTCACTTTCCAGGTCAATGAACCCTCCTAACAGGTTGGCCAATCCGCGACTGATTGACAAACCAAGACCTGTACCGCCAAATTTTCTACTAGTAGAGCCCTCGGCTTGCTGGAAAGCTTCAAAAATAATCCGCTGTTTATCCTTGGAAATACCCAGCCCGGTATCGTTAATCACAAAAGCGACATAGTTTTGATTTGGATCCAGAACCTCGCCATATAGTTTCTCTACCTGCTGTATGGTAACGGTAACACTACCCTTTTCTGTGAATTTGAATGCATTGGAGAGTAGGTTTTTCAATATCTGTTTCAATCTCTGGGTATCTGTCTCCATAAACCCAGGCAGGTTCTCACTTAAGTGAATCTTGTACTCCAGCTTATTATAATCAGCCATATGCTGGAAGGTGCCTTTGAGGTATTCATAAAGGTCGGAGAAGAAAATAGGCGTTACATCCACAGTAACTACTCCAGATTCGATTTTTGACAAGTCCAGAATATCGTTGATCAGGTTGATCAGTTCACTACCTGCTGAGTGGATTATATCAGCATAGCTCACCTGCTTCTTGGATAGATTTCCTTCCTTATTGTCTTTCAATTGCTGGGAGAGCATCAGCAAACTATTAAGCGGAGTACGTAACTCGTGAGACATATTGGCGAGGAACTCCGACTTATACTGCGAAGTAATAGTCAGCTGATCTGCTTTTTCCTCAAGGGACTTTTTAGCAAACTCAATTTCCTGGTTCTTCTTCTCTACCTCCTCTTTTTGTTTAGCCAATAGAGTAGCTTTTTCTTCTAGCTCATCATTGGTAATCCTCAACTCTTCCTGCTGAGATTTCAGCTCCTGGGCTAGTTTTTGTGATTGCCCTAGCAATTCCTCTGTTCTGGTATTCGATTCAATTGTATTCAAAACTATACCAATACTTACCGTCAATTGGTCAAGTAAGTGCAAGTGAGTCTGACTGAATGGTTTGAAGGAAGCCAGTTCAATTACTGCCTTGACCTCACCTTCAAACAAAATTGGGAATACAATTATGTTGACGGGATGGTTCCTACCCAGACCTGAACTTATTTGGATATAATCTGAAGGCACATTGGTGAGTATGATTCGTTCTTTCTCCAGGGCACACTGGCCGATCAAAGCCTCACCCAATCGATATTCCTTGATCAGGTTTTCGCGCTTCTCAGCAGCATAGGTAGCCAAAAGCTTGAGTTTAGGTGTGTCAGAGCTGTTTTCAAGAATATAAAACACCCCATACTGAACAAGGATCACCCTGGCCAGCTCAGAAAGAATCTTTTCGGATACCATTCTCAACTCTTTCTGTCCCTGAAGCATCTGGGTGAACTTCGCAAGGTTGGATTTAAGCCAATCCTGTTCTTCGTTTCTTGTGGTGGTGGCTTTCAGATTGGCAATCATCTGATTGATAGTATCTTTCAAGGCTTCCACCTCACCCTTAGCTTTTACATTAATTGTTCCACTAAAGTCACCCTTTGTTACCGCACTCGCCACATCCGCAATCGCTCGAACCTGTGTGGTTAAGTTTGCTGCAAGTTGGTTTACGTTTTGAGTGAGATCTTTCCAAATACCAGATGCACCAGGTACATGTGCCTGACCCCCTAGCTTACCTTCAGCTCCTACCTCTCTGGCCACTGTGGTTACCTGATCGGCAAATACCGCCAGAGTGTCAATCATTTCGTTGATAGTCTCTGTTAAGGACGCTACCTCACCCTTCGCTTCAATGGATAACTTTTGTCTTAGGTTACCGTTGGCCACTGATGTTACCACTTTGGCAATACCCCGCACCTGACTGGTCAGGTTGGAAGCCATCATATTTACACTGTCTGTCAAATCCTTCCACGTACCTGCAACTCCACGTACGTTGGCCTGACCTCCCAACTCTCCTTCTGTACCCACTTCACGTGCCACACGAGTTACCTCATAAGCAAATGAGTTCAGCTGGTCCACCATGGTGTTGATGGTGTTTTTCAAATCCAGGATCTCTCCTTTTACATCAATGGATACTGTTTTGGACAAGTCACCACTTGCCACAGCCTTGGTTACTTCTGCTATATTTCGTACCTGATCGGTAAGGTTACCGGTCATTTGATTTACACTATCTGTCAAATCCTTCCAGGTACCGGCTACACCTGGCACAAATGCCTGACCGCCCAACTTACCATCAGTACCTACTTCGCGAGCTACACGAGTTACCTCAGAGGCAAATGCTCGTAGCTGATCCACCATGGTATTGAGGGTTTCTTTCAATTGCAGGATCTCACCACGCACGTCCACAGTAATCTTTCTGGACAAGTCACCATTCGCCACCGCGACCGCCACTTCAGCAATATTTCTTACCTGGGCGGTAAGGTTACCAGCCATCTGGTTCACACTGTCTGTTAAGTCTTTCCAGGTACCACCAACATCAGGCACGTTTGCCTGGCCACCCAACTTACCATCAGTACCTACTTCGCGTGCCACCCTTGTTACCTCTGATGCGAATGATCTGAGCTGCTCCACCATTGTGTTGATGGTATTTTTCAATTCGGCGATCTCACCTTTCACATCTACTGTAATTTTACGGGACAAGTCACCTTTCGCCACCGCAGTGGTTACCTCAGCAATGTTCCGTACCTGATCTGTCAGGTTACCAGCCATAAGGTTTACACTGTCCGTTAAGTCTTTCCAGGTACCGGCCACTCCAGGCACGTTGGCCTGACCACCTAGTTTACCCTCGGAACCTACCTCTCGTGCAACCCGGGTTACCTCAGAACCAAAGGAATTTAACTGATCCACCATGGTGTTGATCGTATCTTTCAGCTGGGCAATTTCCCCTTGTACATCCACAGTGATTTTCTTGGAAAGGTCACCCTCAGCCACCGCTGTGGTCACTTCTGCAATGTTACGAACCTGGTCAGTAAGATTGCTGGCCATCTGGTTTACACTGTCGGTTAAATCCTTCCAGGTTCCACCTACGCCAGGCACGTCTGCCTGGCCACCTAGTTTTCCTTCAGAGCCAACCTCTCGTGCTACCCTGGTTACCTCAGAACCAAATGAGTTCAACTGATCCACCATCGTATTTATGGTTTCTTTCAGCTCAGCTATCTCTCCTTTTACATCCACTGTAATTTTCCTGGACAAGTCACCTCTCGCCACTGCTGTAGTTACCTCAGCAATGTTACGTACCTGAGAAGTCAGGTTACTTCCCATCTGGTTCACACTGTCCGTCAGGTCTTTCCAAACCCCACCTACTCCTTTTACTTTTGCCTGGCCTCCTAGTTTCCCCTCGGTTCCTACCTCTAGTGCCACCCTGGTTACCTCCGAAGCAAAAGAGTTGAGCTGATCCACCATCGTATTGATCGTGTTTTTCAGTTCCGCAATCTCACCTTTTACATCTACTGTAATCTTACGTGACAAATCACCCTTTGCTACGGCCGTTGTTACTTCAGCAATATTTCTTACCTGACCGGTCAAATTACCGGCCATTTGGTTTACACTTTCTGTTAAATCCTTCCAGGTCCCAGCTACTCCCGGCACGTTGGCCTGACCGCCAAGTTTTCCTTCCGATCCTACCTCTCGCGCCACCCTGGTTACCTCCGAGCCAAACGAGTTCAGCTGGTCCACCATGGTATTGATTGTATCTTTTAGCTGCGCGATTTCACCACGCACATCCACGGTAATCTTACGGGACAAATCTCCCTGTGCCACCGCTGTAGTTACTTCAGCAATATTTCTTACCTGGGCGGTCAGGTTACCAGCCATCTGGTTTACACTATCGGTCAGGTCTTTCCATACCCCAGCCACTCCTTTGATCTTGGCCTGTCCTCCAAGCTTACCATCAGTACCTACCTCCGTCGCAACCCGCGTTACCTCCATAGAAAACAGGTTCAGCTGCTTTACCATTGAGTTTACATCCTTCGCAATTCTAAGAAATTCACCTCTTAGCGGATGTCCGCCAATAAGCAATGGCATTTCCTCCGAAAGGTTACCTTTTGCTACCGAGCTAATTACCTTGGCAATCTGCATGAAAGGTTGAACAAGGTCGGAAATGAGATTATTTACTGAATCAGTACACGTTTGCCACGAGCCTTTGGCACCTGGTATCTCCACTTTCTTGGCAAACTTTCCACGTTTACCAATCATCACCCTGGCTTGAGAAACCTCAGAAACCAGAATTTGATTCATCTCAACAATTTCATTGAGGGTATCGCAAATCTTACCGGAGATACCTACCTGATCTACCGGAAACCGAACGGTGAAATCACCATTTCTAATATGCAACAATTTTTTGTACAGCTCAGGATCGGTGAGCATGTGGGTCTGATCGGTCGTGTTCAACTTGGCAGATTTTTTTTGAGTGTTCATAGTTGGTTGCGTTTTAAGTCATTATTTACGGTGTATTATTCAAGTAACCAGACCAACTATCCCTAGAAGCCCAATCTGAATAATTAATGACATTAAGAACATAAGCCAATTTAGTCAAATTATGGATTATTGGGTGATACACAGAAGGCCATTTTAGGTGGTTATAGACTGTGGTAAAACCAACCACAGAAAAATCAAAAGCAGTCTTACATGGCTTAAAACCAACTTTTCTTATCATTGTTTGAAGATGCGGTGAAAAGTTCGAAGCTGTACATGTAATTGATTTGTAATGATCATTCACAAGCGAATTTCTGATTTTTAACAAAAAGTGAAGAAAACCAGAACAATTAAACAGTTGACACCTTTCAAATAAGCGCCTAAATCAATCATGAGATAATCCAGCAATAAGATGAATACATTACAACCATCCACTCCGTCAGTAGAATCCGAACTAGCCACAATCAACATCCTCTGTAGTAAAAACCCATATCAAATCGGTGATCAAAGGTTCTACAAACTTCTCAATGAGTTGCCGGAGGAAATCAGATCCAAAATTGAGCATACAAAAAGCATTGAAAAAGCTCAAGCATCGTTAATCAGTAAACTTTTACTTAGGGAGGGTTTTGATAAATATTACCAACCCGATCATTTATCTCTTGATCATGTTACTTTCACTAGATATGACCGTCCCGTTTATGATGATCGCACTGTTGATTTTAACATTTCACATTCCTATGATCTTGTAGCTTGCGCAATTAGCCCTGGTTTTCAGATAGGACTGGACCTGGAAAAAATCCGTCCTGTTAACGTAGGTCATTTCCTAAAGGAATTCTCTGGCCAGGAACTGGTAAACATTCACAATGCAGAAGATCAATGTTCAGCTTTTTTCTCCTACTGGACCAAAAAGGAAGCCATCCTCAAAGCTGAGGGTCTTGGGTTAAACCAGTCCCTTAGCGAGATCTCATTTAATCAGGCAGGTAATGAAGCCGAGATATTCTCACATCATTGGTACCTGTACCCTATTCCCATACACAAGGGTTACTGCTGCTGGCTTGCTTCGAGTGAGCCCATTGATATGGATGCAGTAGTCATTGATTATCAAAACATCGAATAATTCTAGGCTATTGCTCTTTTGGTTTTTTCCCAGGTCACAGCTTGCTTTTTATTGATATACCGAAATACGCCTGCATACACTGCAAAATTCATCATAGCAAAATAGAAGGGCACGAAGAAACCCTTAATGGATATATTCTGATCACGAAGAAAATATCCCAAAGCAGCCATCAAATAGAAAAACAATTGCCCCATCATGAACAGTGAGTACAGAGCCGGGCCAAATGCCACAATATAAACGTTGGCAACAAAAAGAATTAATAGAGAAAGTGGTGCAAGTGTCCATCTCAGAACACGATGAGAAATATACTGAAAACTCAACATACCATACTTAAACATGTTGAGCAGTGTCGAAAGTCTTATGATGGCCTGTATTCCACCTGCGGATATTCTTACTTTTCTTTTCCACTCGTCAATCACAGACGCTGAAGCTGTCTCAGTTGCCATTGCATTTGGTTCATAGACAAACTTAAACCCTCTTGCCGCTATGCGCATGGAGATGTAAAAATCCTCGATGACCATATCTTCCTTTGGTGGTTCATATAAAGAAGTTCGAATGGAAAACAATTCCCCGGCAGACCCAACCATGGAATGCAGATCGGAATCCATTCTTTTCAAGAATGACTCATACTTCCAATACAGCCCCTCGCCTGACCCGGAAGCATTGTCTTTTGCTTTATCTACAATTCGCTTTTCACCAGAAACTCCACCCACTTTCTCATCCCTATAATGACCAATCATTTGCTTAAGTGCTGACTTATTTAGCATTGTATTGGCATCTGAAAAAACGACATAAGGCGTATCCACAAAGTGCATAACCCTGTTCACTGCATGGATTTTACCCTTGCGCTCTGCTTGATGAAACAATCTTACATTGTTGAACTTCTTCACCTTATCCGGTGTATCGTCATCTGATCCATCACTCACAACAAAAAACTGAAGCTTCTCCCTTGGGTAATCCAGGTCTATTGTGTTGTATATTTTTTCCAGGATAAAATCTGATTCGTTATAGGCAGCTACTAAAAACGTAATGTGTGGCCATTCATTGGAAGACTGAAAATTCCTTTTGGTTTTAGGCATGAAAAGATTGAAGATGTAGATGATGATTCCGTAACCTATGTAGGTATAAAACAGGATCCCAAGACTTGTCCAAAATAAGATGAGAGCAATGTCGTATGAGTTAAAATACATGGATTTGTAGGTTTAAAAGTCTGATAGAATTTATAGATATCGTTCACTCTACAAATTCAAAACTTATTACCCGAAAATGCACTTAACCTAAATTACAATGAGGTTACCTAACGCTTACAATAATGTGATGAAACAAAAAATGCCCGGCATACACCAGGCATTTTTATCCTCTTCATACTTATTTCAGTTCAATTTAATCCAACCAAATGTAGAGCACTCTTACCAGATTGCATCCTGCGGATCATCATTTCATGAATACTCATCATCGTGTTCAATTTGCTCAATCTCGATCGCAGAAGCTTCGAGTCCGCAGCATTGGAATCTAGCTGGTGTTGGACATGTCTCTTAATTACCGTTATACACTTAATGTACTCAGTATGTTCACTAACTTTAAGACCGTGTACCTCAGCGAGGTACTCCGAATAATTGTAAATGTTTTTCATGGTACGCTGGTTTATATTCTTTACTATTCGGCGATATTGAAATAAAAGTTAGTTAAAACTTCGTTTATATTATATAGTAAACCGGTATTTTTCATTACATATTAAATTCTGCTTTAAAACATTTAACATAACCACCTGACTTTCAATAACAAAAGCAATATTATTTTTTTATTAAAACAAAAACTATTTCTACTAACAACCTTAATGGGAAATTATTAAGGAACCTTTAATGCACACACGCTATTCCAAGCAATGTAAAACCCGGGCACTTAAAGTTAAGATTGCAGGTTATTGCTCTCTATGGCGAACCAAATCTAATATCTGATCAATCTCCAACCGCTTGGCGATAATTGTTTTACGCTCATCAAGTAAATACACCTGGGGTGTACTCCTTACATTATAATATACACGGAAATAACTTTTGCCAGTCGGGTCAATCGCATGTGTCCACATCGGGTTGTGTTCATCAATGAATTTCTTCCACCTTGGCACATCAGTGGTGGTACATACTGCTACCACCTGAATATCCAGGTTATAAAGATCTGCGTCTTTTTCTTCAAGCTCTTTGGCGGATTTCTTACAATGCCCACAGTCCGGATCATAAATAAATAACAAGGTATAGGGAGATGCCACTTGATTGAGTTGGAAGGTCTGCAGCAAAGTATCAACTACATTTAGAGGTGGAGCTTGTTTACCTATTAAATTATGCTCTAAATAGGCAACCTCTTCTCGAAGCTGCTTTTCATATTCATCTGTAATCCAATCTGCTCGACCTGATAAATAATAATTCCTAATCAAATGAACCATTACCGCATCCATTCCCATCACTTTTGATTCAGCATACTTTTTAAAGAGACTTACCAACCAGTATCTAAAAAGCTCTTCATTTTCACCTACCCGGGCAAACAACCTATCAAGGCTTTTATTTATGGAGTCAGGCTCCTGCACCACCAATTTTTCAAAATACTCCATCACTTTGGCATGAAGTAAAGGTGTACGTAGTAACCTAGGATCAGAGAGGTCTACAGAATCAAAATAATGTTGTACTAAATAATCGTAGGACTTCTGTCTTTTCTCCTGATCAGTTCCCTCGAAGATTGGGGGGGTTATGTTGATCATTAATTTCAAGAATGCTGCCATAAATGTCCCTGGATTATTATTGATAACATCACTTTTATATTGATCCATGTCTTCGGCCAGGCTCTTGTAATCTTCCCTAAGTCTTAAAGAGTCATCAAAAGATTCAGTTTTCAACAAATCGAAGGCCTCCTTTTGTTTTCTCTGGAGATTACCCATGGTCATTTGGAATTCCTTAAATATTTGATTCTCCAAAGATCCACCCACTTCTAACTCTCTATAAGATCCTTCTTTAGTGGTGCTTAATGAAAAGGTGGTATCCTCCAGGATGAATTCCAGGTAGTAATTAGGTGAATAAATAAAATATATCCCCTCCTTTACTTCACTTAGCTCTAGTTCAAACTGGTCGTTGGAAACTGATAAAGTATCAATTAAGTACTTTTGATTTCCGAAGTGATAACCTATATAAGCAACTGTATCTGGAAACCCCGCTATTTCAAAAGAAACTTTTTGATCCTGGGCCTGAAGGAACCCAAAATGTATGAAAAATGTAATTAATAGTGAGTACTTATTCATGATGTTGGTTTTGAGCTTCAACCGCCAAATATAAATTGGGAAATGATTTCATTTATTGAAAATAATCTAAAGAAGCGTTAAATTTCAGCATTATTTATTGATTTGACACCGAATAATATCTTTTATTAAAATATATTCAAAACATACAGCCTATTTTTCCTGAAATTTAACATTATTCAATCTTTTGATATGAATATTATCAATATTAAAATATTGTTTGGCTTATTATGAATTTTATTACTTTTTATTTTATCTCTGATTAGATATTCAGTATTTTTAAGGTTGGTTTAACAAATAAAGTAGAATTATTAATGTCGAATAAAGGACTGTATACCAAAGAGTTAGAGCACGATTCATGTGGTGTTGGGTGTATTGCAGACATCAACAACAAGGAGTCTCACAAAACTGTGAAAGATGCTTTGACCATGCTCAAAAACATGGAGCATAGAGGGGCCACTGGGAGCGATCAAAATACTGGTGATGGCGCTGGTATTCTTGTGCAGATTCCACACCAATTTTTCAAATCAGAATTGAATAATTTTGGCATTGATCTCCCTAAAAAAGGCTCCTATGGTGTTGGGATGATCTATTTCCCAAAACACTATCAAGTTAGAGAAGAGTGTAGAAGAGTTTTCAACAGTTGTTTGAAAGATTTGGGTCTTGAACTCATAGGATATCGACTAGTGCCTGTAAATGCACAAGTGCCAGGCCATGAATCGAAAGCCGCAGAACCTTATATCGAGCAGATCTTTATTAAAATAACCGAAGACCTTACTGAAGAGGAGCTTGAAAGAAAATTGTTTGTACTCAGCAATTATGCGACACATGAAATAAAGAATGAAGTAGAGGGCCAAAATGGTGAATTCTATATCTGTAGCTTATCTGCCAGAACGGTTATTTATAAAGGCCAGTTAAAGACCGACCAACTCGAAGAATATTTTCATGACCTCCAAAACAGTCAGTTTAAATCAGTCTTCGCAATAGTTCACTCTAGGTTCTCAACCAATACATTTCCAAACTGGAAACTGGCTCAACCTTTCAGGTATCTTGCCCATAATGGTGAAATCAATACGATCAGGGGTAACGTAAATAAAATGAAGTCAAAAGAGGCCAATATGTCCTCTCCTCTTTTCACTGAAAAAGAGTTGAAATGGCTGCTCCCTGTAACAGATCCAGCCAATTCAGATTCAGCCAACCTGGATGCACTGATAGAGCTATTGGTGTTAGGCGGAAGATCATTGCCTCATGTAATGATGATGCTGGTACCAGAAGCATGGCAGGACAATTCGCGTATGGATGCCATGAAAAAGGCATTCTATAAGTATCATGCTGCCATCATGGAGCCGTGGGATGGGCCAGCCGCACTTTTCTTCACCAATGGAAAACAACTCGGCGCAACTCTTGATAGAAACGGGCTGAGACCGGTCCGGTACTGTATTACGAAAGACAACCGGCTTGTGATGGCATCTGAAACAGGGGCCATTCCGATCAAACCGGAAAACGTACTGGAAAATGGAAGACTTCAGCCTGGTAAAATGCTTTGGTTGGACCTTCCCAACAATAAGCTCTACCGTGATGAAGAAATCAAGAAACAAGTTGTAGACAATAAGCCTTACTTTGATTGGATCAAACAGCAAAGGATCAAACTCCGTCTCCTGCCAGATCCGGAAATTCATGAAGATCAAGTGGAAAGTGCGTTACTGAAGAAGCAACTTAAAACTTACGGATACACTCAGGAAGATCTTAGACTTACCGTGGGGCCGTTGGCGGAACTAGGTAAGGAGCCAGTCGGGTCTATGGGGGCAGATGCTCCTCTCGCTGTGCTATCCAGACAAAGTCAACATATCTCCAACTATTTCAAACAATACTTTGCACAGGTAAGTAATCCTCCAATTGATCCTATACGAGAGAGATTGGTGATGTCACTATTTACACGGGTTGGAGAGTCTCTTAATATTCTGGATGAAACTCCCGAACACACTCGGCAAATTCACATCTCTCAGCCAGTATTGTCTCGGGAAGATTTTTATAAGCTTACCAACCAAAAGGAACTTGGGTTCGACTTTGAAACTATTGATGCTACTTATAAGCCAAGTGAGCTCGACCTGAAGTCGGCCTTACAAAAAGTCTGTGCGGAGGCTCAACAAGCTGTAGAAGAAGGCAAGAAAATTGTTATCATTTCTAATAGAAACATAAGCGAGGAAAGAGTCCCGATTCCTACCCTTCTATCAATTGGTGCAGTACATCATCACCTGGTCAGAAATAATATCAGAACCAATGCAGGATTAATTGCAGAGTCCGGGGACGTTTGGGAAACTCACCATTATGCAACTGTGGTCGGTTATGGAGCCAGTGCCGTTTATCCATTCAAGGTTTACGATGTAATCAAAAACCTTGTTGATGAAGGTAAGTTGGATTCAGGCGTATCATTGCAGCAATACTATGACAACTATGCTCATGGAATTGGTGGTGGATTATTGAAAATCCTGTCTAAAATGGGGATTTCTACCCTTCAATCTTACCAATCTGCTCAGATTTTTGAATGTGTTGGCCTTGGCGCAGAAGTGGTAAATATGTGCTTCAAAGGCACCGTGAGCAGGATTGATGGGTTGACCTTCGAAGATGTAGAAAAGGAATGCCTGATCAAACATACAGCAGGCTTTGATGCCGATAACAAATTATTGGAAGTTGGTGGATACTTCCAATGGAAACGAAACGGTGAAGCCCATTTGCTCAACCCTGAAACCATTCACTTGTTGCAAAAGTCAACTTCCCTTGGCAAATATGATCTCTTCAAAAAATACTCCGAAGCAGTTCATGTACATCAGGAGAACACCATCACACTAAGAAGTCTTTTTGATTTTAAAAAGCGTACTTCCATACCAATTGAGGAAGTAGAGCCAGCAAGCAAAATAATGACACGATTTGCAACTGGTGCTATGTCATTCGGCTCTATTTCTCATGAAGCGCACTCTACTTTGGCCATCGCCATGAATAGGATTGGTGGTAAGAGCAACTCAGGTGAAGGCGGAGAAGATGAAATAAGGTTTGAAAGAAAACAAAATGGCGACTGGGAAAGATCAGCCATCAAACAGGTAGCTTCAGGGAGATTTGGGGTAACCAGCAACTACTTAAAAGAAGCTGTAGAACTCCAGATTAAAATAGCTCAGGGTGCAAAACCAGGAGAAGGTGGTCAGCTTCCTGGTCACAAAGTTGATGAGTGGATTGCCAAAGTTAGACACTCCACACCTGGAGTAGGACTGATCTCTCCACCTCCACACCATGACATTTATTCTATTGAGGATCTTAAGCAGCTTATATATGATCTGAAAAATGCCAACAGACATGCTCGAATCAACGTCAAGTTGGTATCTGAAGCTGGTGTTGGAACTATTGCCTCAGGGGTGGCCAAGGCTAAGGCTGATGTTATCCTCGTCTCTGGGGCTGATGGAGGTACGGGAGCTTCACCTTTGAGCTCTATCAGGCACGCAGGTCTTCCATGGGAAATTGGTCTGGCAGAGGCACATCAGACACTTCTGAAAAATAACCTTCGAAGCAGGGTGGTACTTCAAACTGACGGCAAATTGATGACCGGAAGGGACATTGCCATGGCTTGCTTATTAGGAGCAGAAGAATTTGGTTTTAGTACCACAGCTTTAATTGTAGAAGGATGTATCATGATGAGAAAATGTCACTTGAATACGTGTCCTGTAGGGATCGCTACACAAAAACCTGAATTGAGAAAACTCTTTACAGGTAACCCTGACCATGTGGTGAACTTCTTTACTTTCCTTGCTGAGGAATTGAGAGAGATCATGGCCGAGCTTGGCTTCAGAACGATCAATGAGATGGTGGGTCAATCCAATGTCCTTAAAGTTCGATCTGATCTTAACCACTGGAAGCTCCAAAACATTGACTTCTCTCCTATTCTTCATCAAATGAGTGTACCAGGATCATTTGGTAAGCACCACCAGATTGATCAGATCCATGGTCTCGAAAAGGTATTGGACAGAAAATTGATCAATGATTACTTGAAAAAGGGTGTCAATGACAAAGTTTACAAAATTGTAAACGTTGACCGTTCGGTTGGCGCTATGCTATCTCACGAAGTGTCGAAAAAATATGGAAGTAAGGGTGTTCCGCTCAACCCGTTCAAAATAGGTTTTAAGGGATCAGCAGGGCAAAGCTTCGGTGCATTTCTGGCACCGGGGATTAAGTTCTTCCTTGAAGGAGAAGCCAATGACTATTGTGGCAAAGGGCTTTCCGGAGGTCAGATAGTAGTTAAGGTTCCTGCGGAAGCTACATTCCAGCCTGAGCAAAACATCATTATTGGCAATGTGGCATTTTATGGAGCAACTTCTGGAAAAGCCTACATTCATGGCAATGCCGGTGAAAGGTTCTGTGTCAGAAATTCTGGTGTCGAAGCTGTAGTTGAAGGCGTTGGTGACCATGGCTGTGAGTATATGACCGGAGGCAAAGTGATCATCTTAGGTGAGACAGGCAATAATTTCGCTGCTGGGATGAGTGGTGGGGTTGCTTATATATTTGACACTAACGATTCCTTCAAAGAAAAAGTAAATCCAGAAATGGTTGGGCTGGACCCACTGGACATAGCTGACCTGGAGTATTTAAAAGGTCAGATCACAGCACATCAGGAACTTACTGGCAGCAAGCTGGCAGCCAATATTTTGGATGATTGGGACCACATGCAACAATACTTTGTAAAGGTGATGCCTAATGACCTGAAACGCGTTTTAGAAGAAAGAAAATTACAAGAAAAAGTAGCATAAATGGGAGCAGTAGACGGATTTTTAAAATATAACAGAGAGTTACCAACGAGTAGAGACCCTGAGAAAAGAATTGAAGACTATCAGGAAATCTATGAACCTTTTTCTGCTGAAAAGAAAAACGAACAAGCTGCAAGATGTATGGATTGTGGAATCCCATTTTGCCATAGTGGATGTCCGCTAGGAAACCAGATACCGGATTTCAATGATGCGGTGTACAACAACGACTGGGAAGCAGCATTTGACATTCTTTCATCTACCAATAACTTTCCTGAATTTACGGGAAGAATATGTCCAGCCCCTTGTGAAGGGTCTTGTGTGTTAGGGATAAATAAGGATCCTGTTGCTATTGAACTGATCGAAAAATCAATTGCAGAAGAAGCCTTTGAGAGAGGTTATGTGAAAGCCAATCCTCCAAAGCACAGAACCGGGAAATCTGTAGCAGTGGTGGGGTCGGGCCCTGCTGGACTTGCGGCAGCCATGCAGCTTAATAAAGCGGGTCATAATGTCACTGTTTTCGAACGCGCTGATAAAATAGGTGGCCTTTTGAGATATGGTATTCCAGATTTTAAAATGGAAAAATGGACAATCGATAGACGCTTGGCAGTACTGGAGGAAGAGGGAATTGTCTTTAAGACCAATGCAAATGTTGGTGGCAATGTTTCTATAGATGAGTTGAAATCAAACTTTGATTCAATACTGCTTTGTGGTGGATCTACAGTACCACGTGACTTACCGATTCCAGGAAGAAACCTGAAAGGAATTCATTTTGCAATGGACTTCCTGAGCCAGCAAAATAAACGAGTGGCAGAAAACCCAAATGTGTTGATCAACCACAAAGGTGAAGACACCATAGCAGATATTCTGGCAACCGACAAAAATGTAGTAGTAATCGGCGGTGGTGACACTGGTTCTGACTGTGTGGGTACATCTAACAGGCATGGAGCAAAGGATATTACACAAATAGAGCTTCTTTCTAAACCTCCAGAGTCGCGATCAGAGGTCAATCCTTGGCCTGAGTGGCCGATGACCTTGAAAACATCCTCTTCTCATGAGGAGGGCTGTGAAAGAGACTGGGCAGTATTGACCAAGGAATTTGTGGGTAATGAAAAAGGTGAGCTAACCGGTTTGAAGATTATTGACATTAAATGGGGTGAAAATGGCATGGAAGAAATTCGAGGTACTGATCGGGTGATCCCTTGTGACCTTGCCCTGCTAGCTGCAGGTTTCGTGCATCCACAAAAAGAAGGTATGATTGAGCAGCTTGGTCTGGAGCTTGATAATCGTGGAAATGTACTGGCCGAAAACTACGCAACCACTCAAAAAGGCGTTTTCAGCGCAGGGGATATGAGGCGTGGACAGTCATTGGTAGTTTGGGCGATCTCGGAAGGTAGAGAAGCAGCAAAAGTGGTTGATGAATTCCTTATGGGAAAATCAAACCTCCCTTCCAAATCCAAATCTTTTTATTCATTGGTATAAGTCACGTATTTCAAAGTCGTTACCTTTTCCATACATGGTCAGGTCCGACATTAAATACGATTCGAGTGTATTGAGGTCTTTGAGTTTGAAATCTTCTGAAGGTAACACTTCCAGAATTTCAAACTCAAATCTTTCTCCAAAGTTTTTTAACCAGTATTTATGTCCTGCCCGTAGGCTACTAAAGCTAATTCCAGCCATTTTTTTTTATATTCGTTCCCTTTAATTGCTAATTTATCCAGTCTAAATTTCAATGCGATTTAAAAAAACATTAAAATTGAAGACGAAACAAAAAACCTAACCGAAGTTAAAATGAACAAATCATTGCGCTTTACCCTGAATTGTCTATTTATTGCATTCACTGGCATCGTTTTAGTCAGCTGCGGGGGCAGTTCATCAAAAGAAACAAGTGCTGAGCAAGTAGCATTTGAAGAAGCTGAAGACAAAATTGTGACAGATATGGATAAGGTGATCCATGACCTTCCGTCACCAACCGAAGTTCCTTATTTATTGCAAGCTACTGGTGCAGATTTCAATGCGGATATGATCAACGACCTTGAGAATTTGCCTAAGTATCTTACTAATGAAGACGAGTCTGCTCTTAACCTCGGTATTTATGCTACTGATATGGGGTATTTAATCTCATACCAGCAACTTGAAAAAGCTACAGATTATTTAGAATCTGCTCAAAAATTAGCTGAAAGCCTGGGAGTGGCTTCTGTTTTTAGCGTTGCTACAATAGAGAAGTTCCAAAACAATCTGGACAATCCTGATTCATTGAATAAAATTCTCACACAGTCAATCGTTGATGTAGAAAATAGGCTAGAAAATGCTGACAGAGTTTCCGTAGCGGCGCTCATCCTCACAGGAAGTTTCATTGAAGGTCTTTACTTGGCCGTGGAAGTAATAGAGACCTACCCTACTGATGTATTGGATGAGGATACTAGAAATCTTATCCTTGAGCCAATGTTCAAAGTAGTATTAGATCAGAAGAAACCTCTTGTGGATGTTATTGCTTTAATGAAAGATATCCCACAGGATGATATCATCACTCATATGATCACTGAGCTTAACATCTTGAGAATTCTTTACGATACAGACCTGGCTGAAATCGAGAAGCAAATCGCTGAAAATACAGGGGATTTTATATTGACTGAGGATATGCTAATAGACATAACTACAGAGGTGAAAAGAATTAGAACGGATATTGTAGAGTTTCAAAACTAAACTTATCTGATCCGAAACAAAAAGCATTGGGGTACTATTCCAATGCTTTTTGTATTTTTAGCCAATCTACCACCTAACAGTCGCCACCAATGAGTGAAGAAATACTCAAAGCCATAATAAGTCTCCTTGCTATTGTAGCTAAAGAAGATGATGTCACATCAGACGAAAGAGCTTCTATTGAAAATTTCCTACGGAATAACCTCAACGAAGAAACAGCTCATCGTTACCTCTCCATCTTTGATCGTGAAGCTACAGATACCTCATCAACATCCACAGAAGAGCAGCAGATAAAAAAAATATGTAATACCATCAATCATGAGCAAACAGCTCAGCAAAAAGTTGTTGTTATTCTCAATTTACTTGTACTCATTGCTGCAGATGGTAAGGTGTCAGATCGTGAAAAGGAACTTCTGTATTTGATATCTGAGGAAATCAACATCCCAAGAAAGATCACAGATATTATCAAAGCCTTCGTGATCTTCCAGGAACGTAGTAGGATCAGCTCTCGAAATATTTTAGTGATCGATGATGGGAAACACGAGATTCCTGAAAAGTGTCAAAGGATTGTCCGAACCGGACTCAAGGACTTTGTATTGGTATTGAGGATCCCCGAAGTTGAGGTCTACCTGGCCAAGCATATTGGTGAGGATACCGTGCTGATGAATGACCTCCCAATGCGAACCAATCAGATCTATACGGTAGCCACAGGTAGTTCTATCAAGTTTACCAACGACTCTCCTATCTACCACAGTGAGATTATCAATAATTTCAGGCAAATAGCATCTGATCAACATCTGACATTCGTAGCCCGTGATGTAACTTTTAAATTCAAGAATGGTAAAGTTGGGCTCAGAAACATCAACGTTGAAGAAGAATCAGGTCAACTAATCGCACTCATGGGCGGTAGTGGTGCCGGTAAATCCACCTTGCTTAACGTACTTAATGGTAACGAAAAACCATCTGAGGGAAGTGTTAGGATTAATGGCGTTGACATTCATGTGAGCAAGAAAAAAATAGAAGGCGTCATTGGTTATGTACCACAAGACGATCTTCTAATAGAAGAACTCAGTGTTTCAGACAACCTTTACTATGCCGCCAAGCTGTGTTTCAAAGACCTGAATGAAGAGTCGCTAAGAGCTCTGGTCAAAAAGACACTAGAGTCACTGGGTCTGTTCGAGACGAGGAACCTCAAAGTAGGTTCTCCTTTGGATAAAACTATTTCCGGTGGTCAGAGGAAAAGGCTCAATATTGGCTTAGAACTTCTGAGGGAACCATCTGTAATGTTTGTAGATGAACCGACCAGTGGTTTATCATCCAGAGATTCAGAAAACATAATGGACCTGTTGAAGGAACTCTCATTGAAGGGGAAAATGGTTTTTGTGGTCATTCATCAGCCATCAGAGGATATCTTCAAGATGTTTGATAAGCTATTGGTTTTGGATGTAGGTGGTTATCAAATCTATTATGGCAATCCTGTGGCGGGCATCTCCTACTTCAAGGATATTGTCAAAATGGTGGATCAGGGTAACAATACCAACCCAGAGCAAATTTTCAACATCATAGAAACTAAAGTGGTTAATGAATTTGGAAATTTCACCAAAGAGCGAAAAACATCACCATATGAATGGTACCAGCTCTTCAAAGAACGTATCAATATCCAACCAATTAAGGAAACTGATGTTATTCCCCACAAGACGCTGAGAATTCCTAACAAACTCAAACAACTGGGCGTATTTACCATTAGGGATTTTAAATCCAAACTCAGCAATACCCAATACCTCATCATTAACCTGCTGGAAGCTCCAATTCTGGCATTGCTCCTTGCATTTATTGTGAGGTATTTACCTGAAGACACCACTACTTATCACTTCAGCGAGAATCTAAATATTCCTGTATTCTTCTTTATGAGTGTTATTGTGGCCTTGTTTATGGGGCTTACGGTTAGCGCTGAAGAGATTATCAAAGACAGGAAAATCCTTAAACGTGAAGCATTTCTTAACCTTAGCCGATCGAGTTATTTGATCTCCAAAGTGATCATTCTATTTGGCATCTCTGCCTTTCAGACCATGACATTCGTTTTGATCGGAAATTATATTCTGGAGATCCAGGGAATGTTTCTTCAGTTCTGGTTAATTCTCTTCAGTGTGTCCTGTTTCGCCAATGTTTTGGGACTCAACGTCTCTTCAGCATTCAAATCAGCCATTACAGTTTACATTCTCATCCCTCTTCTGGTAATCCCTCAATTAATCCTAAGCGGTGTAGTGGTTAATTTTGACAAACTCAACCCTGCCATTACCACAGAAGACAAAGTGCCTCTAATAGGTGAAATAATGGCTTCCAGATGGGCATTTGAAGCCATGGCAGTCACACAGTTCACGCAGAATGAATTCTATAAAGAGTTTTATCCATATGATAAAGTCATGTCTCAATCGGAGTTCAAGACTGGATATTTATTTCCAAGATTAGAAAGTGACCTGGATGAAATTAATAAGCAGCTGGATGAATTTAGTAAGCAGATAGATGGGAATGAGGGTCAAAAAGAAGACATTTCGTACCGACTCAAAACTGTCTATAACGAACTGAACAAAGAACTTTCGAAGGTTGGGAAGGACAAGTTTCCTCATATTGATCAACTCAATGTTGAAGGTTGGTCTGATCAGGTATATGAAGAAAGTGTCTTGTTCATTCAAAAACTGAAGACTTATTATAATCTACGGTACAAAAAAGCCAATGAAGAAAAGCAGAAACTCATGCAGTCCTACATAGCTACAGAAGATAAGCAAATGGAATATGAAGCGCGTAAAATCGAGCACACGAATGAGACCATTGGGCTCATGGTAAAAAATATGGGTACCGAGCACAGACTTCTTGAGCATAAAAATGAGTATGTACAAAAACTCTACCCCATCTACCATGACCCGGAGTTTCCGTCTAGCTTTATTGATTTCAGGGCCCAGTTTTATCAACCAACAAAGCACTTCGCTGGGGTTTGGTATGATACACTGATCTTTAATGTGGCAATAATCTGGGCAATGAGCCTGATGCTTTTAATTATCCTTTATTTTGATGGGTTTAAAAAATTAATGGTACTTTTCAGCAGATAAGTTGTTCTTCGTTCTCTCTAAAATTCTCGCGTTTCTACTCAATCCTACAGTATGGATTGTGACAATACTCGCCTTTGGTATACTTAAAGGTGGTGGAAAAAGAATCTGGATAATCATCGGGTTCGTTTTACTCGTGATATTCACGAACCCACTGCTGTGCAACCTGGCATTGCGGAACTGGGAAGCCAAACCCATTATGAAAGACCAGTTGCCTCTTGTAGAGACTGCAATAGTGCTGGGAGGAATGGTAGAGCTGGACAAGGAGCCAAAGGACCAACTCCATTTGAATGGAAATATAGACCGCATAGAAGAAACCATCACTCTACTCAAAGATGGTTTAATCCAACAGATGGTCATTTCAGGTGGATCGGGTTCATTGCTACATGATACCCCGGAAAGTGTGGAACTAATGGAGTTTGTCCTAAAAAGAGGTGTAAAGCCCAGACAGGTGATCATTGAACCGCAATCCAGAAACACTTATGAAAACGCCGTTGAATCTGCAAAAATATTGGATTCTTTGAACCTGAAGGAACAGCCACTCTTATTGGTTACTTCGGCATTTCACATGCCTCGCGCATTGCTTTGCTTTAAAAAACAAGGGATCAATGTAATTGCCTATCCGGTAGATTATAAAAGTTCAAATTTTACCTGGAGTTTGGAGCAACTACTTCCCTCAGCTGACGCATTGGCCACCTGGCAATTACTCATTCGTGAATGGGTGGGGATATTAGCGTATAAGGTAACTGGCTACACATAAAAAAAGCCCTGAATTCCTTCAGGGCACGTATATTCTATACTTGAAGTAGCCTGTTACTTGTCTTCTGACTTTTTCTTAGGAGCTGCCTTTTTCTTTGGCTTCTCTTCTCCAGCTTCAGCTTTCGCCTTTGGAGCAGGTTTTTCTGCTTTCTGCTCTTCTTTGGCAGGTGCTTCTACTTTCGTTTCTTCTTTCTTCGGCTCAGCCTTCTTTGCAGGAGTTTTTTCGAAGCTTTTTTTAATCTCTTCGATATCTACATTTTTAATAGTAGGAACCGTGTTCAATCTCTTGATTTTTGCAACACGATTTTTAGCTCTTGACTTATTTCTTTTTCCTTTTCTTTCTAATCTTGTAACGGCCATTGTCTGATCATTTCTTTTTAACGAGGTGCAAATTTAGAGTATTAGTTAGTTTTGTCCAAAATTAATATATGGCAACTTCAAAACCATCAATACCAAAGGGAACGAGGGATTTCGGGCCGATCCAATCGGCAAAGAGATCCTACATCATTGATATCATCAAAAAAAACTTCATCAAATATGGCTTCAGTCAGATAGAAACACCTGCAATGGAGCAATTGTCAGTACTCACTGGAAAGTACGGCGATGAGGGAGATCAGCTTCTTTTCAAAATTTTGAATTCTGGAGATTATTTGAAAAAGTCCTCCGCAGAAGATTTCAATGGTGGAAGCAATGTGATGCTCGATAAAATATCCGAAAAAGGATTGCGATATGACCTCACCGTTCCATTTGCCCGATTTGTGGTGATGAACCAAAACGATATTAGTTTTCCTTTTAAGCGCTTCCAAATACAACCTGTCTGGAGAGCTGACAGACCTCAAAAGGGCAGATATCGGGAGTTCTATCAATGTGATGCTGACATAGTGGGTTCTGACTCACTTTTCAATGAAACCGAGCTTACCCTCCTGATTCATGATGTCTATAATGACTTAGGTTATGATGGTTTCTCTTTGAAAATCAATCATAGAGAAATCCTCATGGAGCTTGCCAGATATACAGGATTGGATGGTAAAGAAATGCCATTCTGTGTAACGATCGATAAGCTTGATAAGGTTGGAACAGAGAAGGTTAAAGAAGAATTGCTGGCTTTAGGCGCTGAAGACACCAAGCTCAATGAGGTTATTGAATTGTTCGGAAGTGATGGATCAGGTGACCATAAATTATCTCTAATAGAGAAATTGATTGGAAGCAATAAGGGAATAACAGAGCTAAAGAGCTATTTCAATTACCTGGCTCAGTATTCAGATTCCGAATACAAAATTGATTTGGACTTTAGTTTAGCCAGGGGCCTCTCCTACTATACGGGCATGATTTTCGAAGTGAAGGCTACAGATGTTCAGATTGGGAGCATTACAGGTGGAGGAAGGTATGACAACCTAACGGGCGTATTTGGACTTGAGGGTACTTCAGGGGTTGGCATTTCATTCGGACTCGACAGGATTTATGATGTTCTGGAGGAAAAAAACTTATTTCCGGATGAATTGACCAACGCTTCTGATCTTTTGATCGCTCATTTTGATCAGAACTGCCTGGAGCATGGTGTTTCGTTGCTCAGGGAGATAAGACATGCAGGAATCGGGGCAGAGATCTTTCCTGATGTGGTTAAAATCAAAAAACAGTTCAACTATGCCGATAAGAAAAATATTCCATTCGTTTTGGTGATAGGCACTGACGAAATCGCCAGGAAGCAGTATTCTTTAAAGAATATGAGAGATGGATCACAGGAGATGCTAAGCCTCAAGCAAATAATTGAGCGGTTATCTTCGAAAATTTAATAATACCTTCAGCGTTGATATTAACACAAAGGCTAACGTTTGAGATTACTTGTCATCATACTTCTTCTAGTGAACCTGCCAGCATTTTCGCAGCATTCCAGCAAACTCGGACGTTTTGCCGTTGAGTATGAAGAGGGTTGTGCTCCAGTCACCGTTCACATCATCAGGCAGGATACCTTTGGTGATATCACACTTCAGTATGAGTATGAAAGTGGGCTGCTGGAAACCACGGATACAGCTTATACCTACTACACTCCCGGAGTTTATCAGATAGTTCAGTATTTGGGAGAAGACATCACACCAAAGTCTGATACCCTGACCTTTGAAGTAGTTGAAAGTCCTGAGCCTGATTTTACAATTTTTCAATGTACTGAGAATCAGGTCAGTATTGAAATAACTGATCCGCTTTATGATTACTTCCGGATCAAATTCACCAATTCAGATTCTGTGATCTACACGCCAGGGGATGCTCCACCTCAATTTGACTATGGAGCAAACACCGGGACCGTATCTGTGAAGGGGTATTATGCAAACACTTATCCTACTTGTGCAGAGTTGAATACTTCATTTAACCTTCAACCTTTTTCTGCTACCAGTTTTAATTCATTTACCTTGGCTGAAGGGTGCATTGACAGTTTGTTTATCCAACTGGATGGAGAGAATTATAACCCACTTTACCAGTACCGAATTGAGTCAAGTGACGACCAAGAAAATTACTCAATTGTTTATCAGGGTCAAATCCTTGACAATTCCCCTTTTTACAACATCGGAAATCAGGATATTAGTGATAGTTTGTGCATCCGTATTACCACTTTAAATGCATGTGACCAATCCACTGTCTTCTCTGAAATTATTTGTCAATCATTTGACTACAACCTTTCATTATCTTCCTCCTTTGCCACCTATAGTGGGGAGCAAATATTGCTCAAAACCGGAACGATACTTGGTACTGTACAAGTAGAGCGTAAATCAGGAAATTCCAATTATGCTGATTTGGTGGAAATCTCAAGTGACTACCTTGACAATACACCATCTCAATTCAGGCTATCCTCCTACAGATTGACTCGAACTGATACTTGCGGGTATGTTTCTGAACCAGTAGAAATCTCTGCTCCGTTTTTATCGATCAAAGACAAACTTTTCCGAGAAAACATTATTTATCTTGATTTGGAACCTCCTGCCAACGACCTGGGTGATTTTGATGAGTATTTGCTCCTTTATGACAAGGATAGTACAGAGACTCAGGTATTGCCTTTTGAAAGCGATTTTCGACTTCCTCCCGGTTTAGGAGAAATCATACACATGCGGGGATATTACTTCTATCCTGATGATTCCATCCACGTTTACTCCAATAGTATTGTTATGGAATATGAAGTGAAGGTTTTTGTACCTTCTGCGTTTACACCCAATAATGATGGAAGGAATGATGCGCTAGAATTGTTCGGATTGCCCACTGAAGAGTTTGAAATCTCCATTTATGACAGATGGGGGAACGTAATCCACCAAACCAACGTCAATCCGGTATGGGATGGGAAAGTGGATAATGACCGCATTGATGAAGGTTCATACTTGTATCGGTTGAGGTTTAAATTGGAAACCGGTGAACTTAAAACACAAGTTGGTACTTTTACACTTCTAAGAAAATAAATCAATTTCTATGTTCGACATGATGAAAATGATGGGTAAGCTTAAAGAAGTTCAGGAGAACGTGAAAGTTGCCCAGGAAGGACTAAAAAATATCACAGCCACGGGAGAATCTGGTGCCGGTATGGTAAAAGCTGAAGTAAATGGACAGAAAGAACTGATAGACCTCACTATTGATGAGTCCCTGATCAATAAGGATGATTCTGTGATGATGAAAGACCTGATCATTGCGGCTGTTAATAAGGCCATTCAGGAAGTGGAAGTGAAGAGTAAAGAACATATGAAAAAAGCCACAGAAGGGATGATTCCTAATATCCCGGGCTTTGACCTTAACAATATGGTCTAAATGTCCAGAGTTGCTTTAGTAATTCTAAATTATAATGGTAGCTCCTTTTTAAAGCGGTTTCTCCCTATCCTGATTGAGCATTCCCAGGAAGCAGAATTGATTGTTGCCGACAATTGCTCAAGTGATGATTCGTTGGAAGTATTGAACTCCTTCCCTGCAATCCGAAAAATTATCCTTGCCGAGAATACCGGGTATGCAGGTGGCTATAACGAATCACTCAAACAAATTGATGCAGAATACTATTTGTTGGTCAACTCTGACATTGAGGTTACTGCGGGTTGGATAAAACCCCTAATTGGTTTTCTGGATAAAAACGAAGGTTATGCCGCTGTACAGCCTAAAATCCTTGATTATCACAACAAAGAACAGTTCGAATATTCGGGAGCTTCAGGTGGGTTTATTGACTCCTTAGGCTATCCATACTGTAGAGGAAGAATTTTCACTCATTTAGAAAAGGATACCCATCAATATGACAGTATCTGTGATGTGTTTTGGGCAACAGGTGCATGTTTCCTTATCCGTTCATCAATTTTCCATGAGTTAGGCGGCTTTGATGCCTCTTTCTTTGCCCATATGGAAGAAGTGGATTTATTCTGGCGATTAAAAAGCGCTGGCTATAAAGCAGCATGTGTTCCCTCGTCATATGTGTATCATGTTGGTGGAGGAACTCTAAATAAATCAAGTCCTCGCAAGACCTATCTTAACTTCCGAAATAATTTAAGGCTTTTGATTAAAAACCTGCCATCAAGACGTCTTGTTTGGATTTTGCCTCTTAGAATCATTCTCGACTGGGCAGCTGCACTGCTTTTTTGGAAAAAAGAATCCTTCGCTCACTTTAAAGCTGTTTTCAAAGCCCATTTAGATGCTTTGAAATATTTTAACCGCGATATAAAAAATCCACATAAATCTCCACCAACACTCCATAATCTACGCAGTGTACTGCTTCTCAAAGAATATTATATCAATAAAAAGAAGAGGTTCAACGAGATCAATAGTACCAAATAGAATTATCTCTTCTTCTTAGTATTTTCCTGAAATTCATGATGAATGCTAGTGATAAATAGATCAGTACCGGCGATCCAAATGTGAGAAAGGAAGTGTAAATAAAGAAAAGCCGAATGCTAGAAGTAGGGATCCTGAGCTTCTCCCCTAGTCTGGTGCATACACCAAAAGCATATTTCTGTACAAATTCTTGCATAATAGACTAGATTGTAATGATGCAAAGATAACAAAAGGGGCGTACATTTGTTGTTAATGCATTACGAAGAATGTTTTAATTTCCGTATTATTGCATCTTATTTAATTAGGATTCGACCATTATTGTATTTGAAAATTCAAAAAAATGATCCACATGAGAAAAATTAACTTTGCGATGGCATTGGTTGCTGGAGCAATCTTTTTTTCTGGCTGTTCGCTAAGCAAAATGATAAAGTTGGCGGCAGACCAGGACTTGCAGGTAACTCCAAACCCGCTTGAGGTTCATGGAGGAGCTGTACCGTTTGATATGTCAGCTGTTTTGCCTCCGAAAATGCTCCCAACTGGTAAAGTGTATACCATAAACACAATCTATCAATATGGAGACCAAGAAGTACAGGTAGGCTCTATTGAATTTAAAGCTGAAGACTTCCCAAATAGTAGCTCATCCACTTCGAGAAAAAGTGAAAGCTTTTCTTTTCCGTATCAGGATGGTATGAATCCAGGTACACTCTTTGTTGAAGGTGTTGCAAGTGATCCAAAATCAGGAAAATCCAAGACTACTCCTAGAATGGAAGTAGCTCAAGGATTGGTAATGACCAGTTCATTTGCAAAGCCCGTTTCTTTCAGCTCATATGCTGATCACGGTTATAATGACAAAGAAGAATTGCTACCAACTCAGGTTAACTTCTTCTTCGAGCAGGGAGTTGCAAGATTGAATCCATCATTGTCTATAGAAGGAAAATCGAACAGGACTAAGAGCAATGATCTTGCTGCTTTTATCGCTGAGAAAAACGTAACAAGAACTGTGACTATCACTGGTACTCACTCTCCTGAGGGTCCAGAAAGAATCAACAGCAATCTTGCTGAAGATCGTGCAAAAGCGATCGAAGACTTCTATAGAAAAGAGATGAAAAGATATGACTACAAAGGCATGTCTGATTCTATCAAGTTTATCCTGAAGCCTGTTATTGAGGATTGGAGTGCTTTGAAAGGAGCTCTTTCAAGTTACGATGGCATCTCTGGTCCTGATAAATCAAAAGTTTCTGGAATTGTGAATGGTACTGGTTCTTTCGAAGAGAAAGAAAAAGAACTTCAGAAGTTGCCTTTCTATGACAAACTTTTAAAAGAAGTTTATCCTGGATTGAGAACTGCTAAAACAGAAATCCTTACTGTTAAGTCCAAAAAATCAAACGCTGAAATCGCTGTACTTTCCAAGCAGGTAGTTAGTGGTGAGGCTAAGGCTGACACCCTTTCTTTTGAAGAAATGATGTTCTCTGCTACATTGACCCCTTCATTGGACGAGAAAGCTGCGATCTACAAAGCTGCTACCAAGTCTGGCAACTGGCAAGCACATAACAACCTTGCTGCAGTATATCTGGAGCAAGCAGCTAAAGCTGAAGGTGCTTCTAAAACCAAATTGGTTCAGGACGCTGTAACTCAATTGGAAATTGCAGCTAATAAGAGCCAATCAGCAATGGTTTCTGCAAACATGGCTTCTGCTTATGTGTTGCAAAGCGATTGGGCAAAAGCAATGGATGCTATTGGTAAAGCAGAAGGTGCTTCTCCTTCAAACAAGACTGCAAGTAATGTAGCTGGAATGAAAGGTTCTATCCAATTAATGCAAGGTAACTACGAAGCGGCTAACGCATCTTTCGTAAACTCTGCAAAGAGCGAAGCTGTAACTTTCGATAAAGGTCTTGCTTCTCTTCTTGCTGGTGATTACGATGCTGCTAAGAGTACGCTATCTGAAGTGGCTACAAGTGAAAAGTATGGTGCTGAAGCTAACTACTTAATCGCTGTTGCTTCTGCAAGACAGAGCAAGGCTGGTGATGTAACTACAAGCCTTAAAGCTGCTGTAGCTAAAGATCCTTCATTGAAAGACAAAGCGATCAACGATCTAGAATTCGTTAATTACACTGATGCCGTAGCGCAGGCAGTGAAATAATGAATTGGATTCATAAGTTTATTGAAAAGCTCTCCAAAATGGAGGGCTTTTTTTTATTAATATCAGCCTAATCTTTTAATTTAGCAGGGCTTAAAACAAAGACTAAATCATGCGAGAAATACAATTTAGACAAGCACTAGGTGAAGCCATGACAGAGGAAATGCGCAGAGATGACAAAGTATTCCTTATGGGCGAAGAAGTAGCCGAATACAATGGTGCCTACAAAGTGAGTCAGGGAATGTTAGATGAGTTTGGACCTAATCGTGTGATAGATACACCAATCGCTGAACTTGGATTTGCAGGACTAGGCGTGGGTGCTGCTATGAACGGCCTCCGCCCTATTATTGAGTTCATGACTTTTAACTTTTCACTAGTGGCGATAGACCAGATAATCAACGGTGCTGCTAAGATCAAATCCATGTCTGGCGGACAGCTTGAATCACCAATCGTATTTAGAGGACCAACCGGAAATGCCGGGCAACTAAGCTCACAGCACTCTCAAAACTTTGAAAACTGGTATGCCAACACTCCTGGTTTGAAAGTAGTAGTACCTTCCAATCCATATGATGCGAAAGGTTTGTTAAAGACATCCATTCGTGATAACGATCCAGTCATTTTCATGGAATCAGAACTCATGTATGGCGATAAAGGCGAAGTGCCAGAAGAAGAATACCTGATCCCTATCGGGCAGGCCGTGACTACTCGTGAGGGGTCTGATGTAACCCTAGTATCATTTGGCAAAATGATGAAAGTAGCACATGAAGCTGCTGACGAAATGGCTAAAGAAGGTGTAAATGCAGAAGTAATTGATTTGAGAACGGTCAGGCCAATCGACTATGCAGCAATTGTGGAGTCAGTGAAAAAAACGAATCGACTGGTGATTGTGGAAGAAGCGTGGCCACTTGCTTCTATTTCTGCTGATATCAGCCACCACATCCAAAGAAATGCTTTTGACTACCTTGATGCACCAATTCACAGAGTGAATAGTAAGGACCTTCCATTGCCATATGCTCCTACTTTGATTGAAGAAATTCTACCAAATGTAAAGAGGACAATTGAGGCAATCAACGCAGTTTGCTACAGGTAATCAAAATCTTATCTCATTAAATAACGAGGTGCTTCAGGCGCCTCGTTTTGTTTAAAGTCCTTTACTATGTCCGCTTCTACTTTCTTTGGTGACCCTAACCTCTTTAATCAACTCAAAGCTCGCATGAAGTTTGAAACTTTCTGTGCTGGAAAAAACATTGAAGAAGCAGGCTCCGTACCCAGGAGACTTTTCATCATAGAAAAAGGGGTAATTCGGGTATTCTATCGTTCGGAGGGTAGAGAGATTTGCTGCCACTTCGCTAAGGAGGGTGAGATCATGACCGGAATTGACAGCTTTTTCACAGGAAAGCCCTCCATCTACACCTCTCAGGCACTAGAAGAAACACACTGCTATTCGCTCACTAGTGAACAGCTAGAATGGGCATTTGACAATATCCCCTCTATGGACAGGTTCGGGAGGAAATTCATTACCGCTGCTTATATAGAGCTCGTGGAACGTTACAACTCGGTGGTTTCCATGAGTGCACAGGAGCGGTACGAGCAGTTTATGTCAGAAAAACCAGACCTTCTCAACCGGGTACCTCTGGGCTATGTAGCTTCCTATTTGGGGATGACGCAGGAAACGCTTAGCAGGATTAGAGGTAAAAAAACAGCCTAGTTTCTCGCTTTTTGATTTAGATCAAAAGCTGCGATATCACGAGTGTCTAATTTCATCTTTGAAATCAAAACACCAAAGAGATGAAGAAGATATTGGTCATTTGTGGCCACCCTGACTCCAATAGTTTGAATGCTTCTTTCGCAGAGCACTACGCCAATGAAGCCCGTCAAAATTTTGAGGTACGCACTTTGCACCTGCGTGATCTTAACTTTAACTACAACCTGGAATATGGGTACAACAAAAGAACCGAACTAGAACCCGACCTGCTCTCAGCGCAGCAAGACATCCTATGGGCAGACCACCTCGTTTGGTTCTTCCCAACGTGGTGGGGAAGCTACCCCGCGGTAATGAAGGCTTTCCTTGACCGAACAATGCTGCCAGGTTTTGCCTTTAAATACAGGGAGAACTCTGTCTGGTGGGACAAATACTTAAAAGGAAAATCCGCACATATCATCTCCACCATGCATACCCCATACTGGTACTATCGTCTAATCTATGGCAGCCCGTCAATTAAAGCTTTTAAGAAAGTAACACTCCAGTTTTGTGGAATTAACAAAATAAAGACTACCGTTTTTGCAGCCACTCATAACCAAACAGTGCCAATTGAGAAATGGACAAACAAAGTTAAGAGTATGGGATTAAGTGGCATTTAACAATCACCAAGATACCACCTTGAGGCCAACAATAGAAGCTATCAGCGTAGTGATGAAAAAGAGCCGCCAAAATGTGGCTGGCTCTTTAAAAACCAGAATCCCTATCAGTACCGTACCAACAGCACCAATGCCCGTCCATACTGCGTAGGCTGTGCCAATCGGCAAAAACTGGGTGACCCGCACGAGTAGCAGCATGCTGATGGCCAGACAAATCAGAAAACCAATGTACCAATAGATTGCCTCCTGCCCTTCAGCTACTTTCGCCTTTCCGAGACAAGCTGCAAAAGCTACTTCAAACAACCCTGCGATGATTAACAAAATCCAGTTTAGCATCTGTTCTGTTTAAGTTCATATGATTAACAATCCTCCCCTTTCACTACCAAATATCTTCCTAGTCTTCTCTCTGTTGTAAATTAAAAACAGTTCCTGACGGATCTTGAATCCAATGCATGTTTTCAGGAAGTTTTTCCAGCTCATCACAGGGGGCAACGCCATTTGACGCTAAATACCGGGTGGCTTCTGCCACGTCGGGTACTGTAAGCTGCAGCCAGGTTTCCGAATGGGTGTAATTGTCCACACAATCCAACCATATCATATTATGTCCAAACTTCACTTGGTGCGTTCGTGAAATGGTTGGGTTATCTATAGGCTTTTCTTCCACTTCCATCTTCAGAATATCCCTGTAAAAAGCTACTGTTTGCTCGTATTTACTCTTTGGGATTTTAATCGCAATGTTAATTCCCGCTTCAAATTTTGTATCCATCCTGTTTGCCTCTTTGGTCATATCATTACCACAATTTATCCAATATGCCTTTCTTGGTTATCATCGCCTGAATATTAAAAAGGCTCATTAAGCCCCATCCAGGTATACATTTTGACCATGATCTGAAAATGACATTTCTTCCCGACAAGCGGATCAAGAGAACGCTTAAAACATTTAAGCTTACAAAAGTGAAGTAGCAATGGCTTGACCTCCTGATTTGGATTGAAGGTTTCCATGGTTCCTGACACTCATTGCTTCATCTGTTTCCTGTCACCCAAAACACACCGGTTCAAATATTAATCGATTAGGAATTAAAGAGCCCATCAATTCTTGATCAGCCTGAAGACAGTCTTCTTGCCTGACTCAAAGATCGACAATATGTACACCCCGTTTGTCAACGTTTTGACACGGTCATTTAACCCCGGCATCAGCTGCTTCGGAGATCCTGCTCCTGAGTAAACTACCTGCCCGAAAATGTTGTGGACCTGGATCTCCACATACGGCTGGTTCAGTGGATCCCCCAGCACTTCTACAGTCAGACGCTCTTGCATAGGAATGGGATACACAGACCATTCGATCGGCTTGGCATCTTCAGCTGCCATGAAAACCACACTACTGTATTGGAAAGCACCGTCAAAGTCCACTTGCTTGAGTCGATAATAGTAATGACTGCCTGGCCAGGTGGTCAGGTCATGATAGCGATATAGCTGAGAGACATTGGTAGTACCATGACCAGCCACAGCCCCGATCATCTTGAAAGACACCCCATCCATAGACCTCTCTATATCAAACCTGTCATTGTCCTGTTCCACTGCTGTTTGCCAAAGTAATTCCACTCCTCCACTTTCACGGAGCCCCTTGAAATAGACAAACGTAACGGGTAATGCTGATCCTTCCTCAATAGAACCTAATGTAAACGGGCTGAAGTTGGATACATTCGTGATCTTAACCGTCCCTGCAATATTGTCTCCGGTAGTTGAAAGCGTCCCTCCTCCAGGTGGTAAATCCCATTGGGCACCGTCCCAACGGGCCACACGTAGATCGGCTGGCGTACCTATATTAGGTGGAATATAGCTGCCTGTATTGTAAGCCAAGGATACATCTGCGGTGGCAGTGCCAGATCTTGAAATAAGCCAGTATTCAAAGGAGCTCACCTTAAGGAGGTTATCAGCATTGAACGAAGAAACTGAGAACCCTCCTGCTGTGGGGCTGGTAGGCAAGTAGTGCATACTCCATATATCTGATGTGCTTGTATTTTCCAAAGTCACCGGTCTATAGCGACCTGCTGATACACTGCCTACAGGAAAGGTAAAAGACCCTGCTGATGCCAACACTTTGGTCATAGGCCCGGAAATAAAGCTCGCTGCTGAAGCTCCGTTGATCGTAGCTGAGGTGCTCAGGTTGAGCTGGTGTACCATCGATGTGATCAGGTGATTGCTGGAAAGCGTGAGGGAATTGCTCACACTGAAGGCTCCAGTACCTGCCAGGGCAATGCTACCGGTGGCATTTTGGAGTGCAACATTATAAAAGCTATTGGTGCCAGATATAGATTGGCTACTAGTTCCATTGAATGTTACCGTACCAGTACCAGGCGTAAAGGTGCCACTGCTGGCCCAGTTGCCCGATAGTGTAATGTTCCGGTTATTTGCGGCATTGTTGAGCGTTACTCCACTGCCCAGGGTCAGGTTACCATTTAGGGCAAGATCTGTGTTGGTCATGGTGACAGTACCAGTCCCTGAAATTGTGAGGTTGTTGTAGGTGCTCCTGTTGTTCATCGTGACAGGTGCCACATACTCTATAGTACCACTAGATGACACAACAAAAGCAGTGAAATTGCCCGCAGGCAAAGTGTTGGTGCTGACCTTCATGGTGCCAGTGCCAGTCATAATCCCCAGGTTATGACCTACATAGTTCCCCACTACCAGTAAGCCATCTATTCTTGCACTGAAGGCAATCCTGCCATTATTGACCATGTTGATACGCGCCCCATTGAGGATCACTACAGGTACTCCATAGGGTGGATTGCTCAGTGGTGCGCCCATTCCATCTGAAGAGGTCGTCCAGCTATTGGCATCAAACCAGCTGCCTCCTACTGTGGCATTACTCACATTGGCATTGGCCAAACGGCTATAAACCGGCACCAGTGGATTGGGAAGTGTGTTCACTGTCCCCACTGAATAGTGGTAGCTCCCATTCACACCAGGTAAATTGCTACCCAGGGAATTTGTATAGGTCATCGATGTGGTCGAGGCTGTTCCACCATGACCACTTGTTATCCATCCTGCTGGGTTGGAAATATTGAGGTAAGCCGCCACAAGAGTACCACCTGAACCTGTAATCAGAGTAGTGGGATAGGTATATGTCTGTGTACCTGAAGCGGTGTACTGTAGGGTGCCATCTCTTTTTACAATCCAGTACGTACCGAGTATCCGCTCTGAGCTGCCTACATTGTATGAAGGATGCGAATCATTGATTGGAAGCACTGTGAGGGTTCCGCTAGTGGTCACATTGAGAGACATAGACACAGGTGAATAGTTGCCTAGTGTGCCAATGGCATACGTAAAGGAAGACGACCCTACTGCCCAGTTTTTGGAAATACCCAAGTCGCTTGATACTCCATTTGGGCGAATGAAAGCTGTTGGCCCTGCACCAGAAACTGATGCCGTAGTACCAAAAGTCAGCTGATCGTCACCTATGGCCAGGTACCTATTGGTCGTACCAAAAGTTAGCATACCATTGATAACCATGTTACCATCCATGTAGACCGTCTTGGTGGATGCACTTCCGCCCAGGATCAAATTGGTAAAGGCTCCGTTGTTGCTTGTGATGGTCTGGGAAGTATTCGTTCCAGAAAGTACAATTGAGCCAGAACCCGTCTGGTTACTGTTGTTAACAACATTTCCGTTTACCGTGAGACCCAGCGAACCAACATTGAGTACACCACTCAGGATATTGAGGTTGGTGATCGTGGGAGATGTTCCTGACATAGAAATAACCCCACCCCCCGAGTTGTTGACGGTAATATTTTGAAAAGAGCTGGATGCTGAAAGAGCGGCTGATTGGCCGGAAGACCCATTAAAAGTGGTCGTATTCGCAGCACCATTGTACGTGCCATTGATGGTCATATTGCCCGCAAGGCTCACATCCAGTGAATTGGTATTCAAAGTACCTCCTGTATTTACTATCAGGTTGCCAACAAGTACCATCGGGTTAGAGTACATTGTAATGGTTTGCATTCCTGTACCACCTGTCACAGTAAAATTGCCTAATGTGGGTTTAACATTGTAGGAAAAAGACTGGGCGGTTGTGTTCAACCCCATCTCAATGCTGCTTGTGGCAGAAACCGAAGAAGTAACCGGATTGATATACAGGTCAGCATAAGTAGATCCACCATTTGGTCGTTGGATCTGTAGCAACGATGTACCACTCATGGTAAAGCTGCTTCCCAGGTTATAATCAATCTCAAAAACGCCTCTAACATTGTTGGCAGTTGTATTTTGTCCGCCTATTGTCACTGTGCCACCAGATTGATTGTAGACCAAACCACCGGATATGGTGCTTGTGGACCTCCTGATAGCTCCATTTACGAAAAGCGTCCCTCCTGCCACTTCTATAGTCGGACTACCTGCTGATGCATACTCAATGTCATTGTGTACTACTGTTCCTGCTGTACCGACGTTCAGGTTTCCACCAGTAACCTGGAGTTTACCTGTCAAATACAGATCACTGGCATTGTCCGTAGAAGTGGTGACATTGACCGTACCTGTTGTAACGGACAGACAAGCCGTGGAAGGTATGGAGAAGGTAGTGGTACCGGTATTGATAATTGTAAATGTGGATGAGGCTTTGCTGAACCTCGCAGTACCGTTGGTCAGGGTGAGCCAGCCACTTGCCAGGCCATTGGTGACCGTACCGGCTATATTGATAGTCAGAACCGGTGTCTGATTGGTTCCTTTGTTTACCTGCACCGCATTGAGTGTAGTGGTTGCAGCTCCGTTGGTTCCACTCAGAGCGGTATTGTTGCTGCCCGCAAAAACCAGGTTGAGGTACCTATCAGCAGTTTGCCTGAAATTAACGGTGCCATTATTTGTAAAGGATCCGGAGGTGGTCAATGTATGATTGCCGATATTGGCATTTTGTACCAGCATCGAAGCCCCAGTTGCTACGGTGGTATTACCTGAGATGGCAAAAGCCGTTGAATTAACCGCAGAATTGCAAGACATCTGAAATACACCAGAATTGACACCTAAATCACCATTGATGGTCAATGGATAGGCAGCACTTACGTTGGTCGCCGTAGTACCGTTGCCAGATGTGGTCATGTTGTTGAAAACCGTCAGCGGGGTGGCAGGCATGGTAATGGTCTGCCCTGTAAAAGGTGTGATGACCAGGTTGTGATATGAATTCAAGGTTACGGAAGGGCCGCTAATAGGAACGGTATAGGGATTGGCATCCGAGCCATACCACTCCACAGTACCTCCACTAGGCCCAATAAAGTCCTTAAAATCTCCATTTGGAAACACCGGGCCTCCAGCCACATTGATCCTCAAAGTACCATTCCCCGTAACTGCTTCATTGGTATTGGCTCCAAAATTCAGACCGGTACGAACCCCAGCATCCAATGTAGAATTTGTTGCAATCTGCAAGCTTCCACAAGTAATATTATTGGCATTTACCACGATGGTGTGGTTAATTGTTGTTCCATTTCCGATGACTACCGGACAGGTGGCACAAGGTACTGTTGCTGAAGTAGTAACCCTGTTTACGTCGTTGCTCCATGTGTTGGAAGTGTTCCAGTTGCCGTTGTTTACGCGGCTGTAGTAAACCGTAAGGGCGCCAAACGCTGAAACGTTCCCTGCGGTATATTCACCATCCAGCTGACTGGTGGACAGTCCCGTCCATGATGTCGCGGTATTGAAGTTGGGTATCCCTGTCAATCCAGCCCCGGTGGTGGCATTGAAGGTAGGCCCATAAGCCCAGGTGAAAGCATTGGGATTGTACCGTGCTGGACGGTAAGTGGTAGATGCCGCATCTCTGGTGGCACTAGAGTAGGTGTAAGTTTTATGAATAACAGCACCTAACCCAGAGAACCCTGCGCTAGTCACCTTCCAGTAGTATTGCACACTCTGGACTGTAGTGGAGACGTTGGGGTGCCTTGTGGCTACAGGCCTCACGGTAATCTCTCCAGCCGTAGTGGCGGTTGCATTGATCGTAGCAGGGGTATATATACTTCCTGTACCTACCGGAAAGAGCAGGTCGGCGGCAGAAGTAGCCTTCCTAGTCAGTCCTCCATCGTTGCGCTGACCAGCAGTGATGATCCGCTTGGCAGTGCCGAATACCTGTAATGTTTCTCCATTATCGCTATAAATTGCGCCCCGAACAGTTAGGTTATTCAGTCCAATATTCAAACTACTATTGGTGGAAGTCAGGCGAAGGTTTCCAGTAATGGTTTGTTTCCCGGATACTATGATGGCCCCATCAGTTTGCACCCTCAAAGTGCCGAATGTTCCGTTATTACCGCTAAGAGTAGTTGTTCCGTTTAGATTGATATGGCCTGTCCCTGTATGGGTACCACTGTTTGACATAGCGCCAGACACAGTCAATATCTTGCCACCATCATTGATCGTACCAGAAATGATGGCCAACCCAGTGGTGGCACCTGTTATAATTGGGAAGGTTCCACTTCCACCAAGTGTTAACGTACCAGCGCTTTTGTTTATCATCACATCGCTGAGGGAAGTAATCGTGCCATTGTGTGTCCAGGACTGAGTACCTGATCCATTGAAGGTCGTAGTGCCAGTCCCTGGCGTATAAGTGGTGTTCGCCTGGATATCAAAGTTACCCCCTACCGTTACTGAAAGGTTATTGGTATTGAGAGTAGGCGTATTGCCATTGACTATAGTCAGGTTATTCAATATCTGAAGTGGCTGCCCAGCGAGATCATCAGGGTTATTTGATGCATCCGTATCATCGAAGTACATTGGATTCAAATTGGCAACTGCAGTTCCTCCAGCCGAACTTTTAACCACATTGAGGTTGTAGAATGGAGCCGTGGATG
Organism: Marinoscillum sp.; assembly: GCA_040218045.1. Classification (GTDB taxonomy): domain Bacteria; phylum Bacteroidota; class Bacteroidia; order Cytophagales; family Cyclobacteriaceae; genus Marinoscillum. The sequence continues at coordinate 7,592 of JAVJQA010000011.1, read as the reverse complement.
TAATTGTAAAATTGATGTCTGATGGCGGGAGATATGCATTTACCGTACCCCCTGTTACCTGAATGCCTGATGCAACTGATTTGATCATTATCCCACCATTAACACTTGTTCCACCTGGCGTGGGGAGACCTACATTGAGCGTACCACCTGTCATAATAAAGCTGCAAGTTGAATATGGAAGGGCAAATCTGGGATAGGTATTCACTGCCACTCCAGTGGAAACGGTTGTTCCTACATTTACTGTACCTCCTGTTTGTATATAGGCAAAATTGTTTCCCGTGCCCAAATATGTAGTCCGCACTTGCCATGTATTGATTGTTCCTCCTTCAATCCGTAATATCCCGGAACCTCCACCTAGCAAGCCTCGTGAGTAACCCGTGTTCAATGTCCCCTGGGTCAAGCGTAACAATCCAAATACATAAATCTGTCTACCATTATCAGAAACTGTACCATTGGTTACCTGAATGGTGACATTCCCATTGATCCACAATGCTGCATTTTGAGGTACAGGCCAGCCCTGGCCAATTCCTGACCCTGACGTAACCAGTCTCGGAATGTCAATATTGCCGGTGAGTTGCAATGTTCCGTTGATTAGGGCAAGCGAATTGTTGCAAATGAAATTTGGCGCTGATCCTGAATAATCTATGTTTGTTGGCCCAAAAAGTCTGAAATTCGAAGTATTTAATGCGTTGAGGGTTAGCATGGCCTGCTGACCGGTACCCTTATCCACAATCAAACGATAATAGTCCGTTGCACCATTACAATCGGCTGTCGAGTGGGTCAGGCCCCTAAACGTTACTGCAACCGTATTTCCCTGAATTTCATTGGTGAACACATTACCATTGGAATATTCCGTCTCACTAAATTCCGTATCAGAATCATCATAAAACTTTACAGAGCCATTGTTTTCAAAATTACTAAAGAGAACAAGGCTATGAGGTTGGGTGGCCCCTGTACCTTCATTACCCGTACCAGTCCTTATACGTCCGTTTGGCGATACAGTCAGGTTCCCATTGATTGTAAGGGTGCGCCGAGTATTTGAGGCGTCATTGATCTGCCAGGTGATTGTTCCACCTCCGCCTATCTGGGTGATGTCCAGGTTGCCATTTACCGTAAGATTACTGGCAGTCACAAAAATGATGTCAGCACTGGTGCTATTGGTGAATTTAAGTTTGTTATAAGTCGTCTGAGTGGAGGATAAAGGCCCTCCGGTAGCCATGTCATAATATTCTATCGTTCCTCCTGATGAGGAAACAAAGCTTGTATAAACACCTGAGGGTAATGTGCTGCTTTTAACCTTGAGTAATCCAGTCCCACTTATGGTGCCCAGGTCATGGCCGATAGTGGTTAACACGTCTAGTGTTCCCCCGCCCTGAATGGTCGTGGTACCCAGGGTCACGCCACTCACATCTAATGTCACGGTATAGCCATTTAGGATGACGATTTCATCCAGGTACGCAGGTGGCTGGGAAAGTGGGTTGATTAGAGTAGTACCTGAAGGATCAAGTGTCCACACATCAGGATTGCTCCAGTTACCATCCTGATAGGTGTACCAAGTGTTAGGATAGGCTGATGGCGTACCTATTGTATAGTAAAAAGTGCCGCTGGTGAGTGACTGCCCCAAGGTGGGGCCTGTAAAAAAGCCACTGCCCGGGGCAGTGCCGGTCACAGGATTCCAGCCATTTGATGACAAGTCCAAAAACCAGATGGTATTATAGTCACCAATCACATCAGACGAAGAGACATCTGTGGGGGCATTGTAGTAGAAAACACCATTGGCAAGCGTGGTGGCATTGCTGTTTCCACTTACTTGTAAGCGATAAACACGTCTTAGCTCTCCGGTAAGGCCGGATTTATAGATTGATTTGATAGACAATTCTGCCCCATTGGCAGGTGCAGTGGTGAGCGTGGATGAAGATAAGTCCAACGGTGTGTAACCTCCGGTAGAGGTTCCAATTGGGTATAACCTGCGCCAGTCATTGGTATTATTGCCCGTGTATTTGACCAGCTGGCCAGTACCACTGTTTGTATCATCAATCAGTATGTACCGATTGTTGTTATTCCCCGAAAAGGTAGCCCCACTTCCGAAATAGATGTTGTTTGTGCCTGAAATGTCCAGCAAACCATTGGCAGAAAAAGTGAGCGCTCCATTAATGGTCAAAAGGCCCGAACCTGTGTAGCTGACATTCGTACCTCCCGAGGTATTCATGGTCAGGTTTTGAAATGAATATTCTCCCGGGCCACTCAGTGCCACAGATGAACCAGTGAGTGAGGTGGTATTGGCTGTCAGCAAAATACTGCCATCGTTACTAATGCTGTTTGCGAAAGTAAAGGCGGATGAATTGGCCGAACTAATCAGACCGCTCGCAGCTACTGTTACGGCTCCAGTAAAAGTGTTTGCGCCTGTGTTGTTATTGTCTATGAACTGTCCTCTATCATTGATCTCACTGGCACCACTTGCTGTGAAGTTGAATGAAGATGCATTTAATGCCACCGTATTAGTGGCATGAAGACTTTGTAAGGTGAAGGTGCCAAGTACGGTCACATTCCCGGCAAGGGCTTTGGTCCTGTTGGCAGTGGCTGATGCAGGAATAGAAACAATGAGATTACCATAGGTTGCTGATCGTACAGTATTGGCATTATTACCATTCCAGTTCACAGAACTGGTAGTAGAAATAGTGAAGGTTCCCCCGGTAAAAGTCCCACCTATATTGAAAGTAGCTGTACCATTTAACTCCAAAAAGTTTTCATTGGCAGCCCCATTCGTAGTTATGTTCCCGGAGACCGTCAGTGTAGCTCCAGTCGCGACAGTTATTCTGTTTGACCGGGTAGCATCAGTTGTATTGGCCATGGTTACGGATCCAAAATTGGCCGTGCCATTTACCGTTATTGATTGGTTGGAAATTAAAGCAGGGTTGGTGAATGTGACAGCACCAGATACATTCAGAGTATTGCCTGAATTCACCGTGAGAGAAGAGGTGGCTCCTGCTGCGGTAAAGGTAATGGCCGAAATGGTATTTGACGGAGACACATTTTGAGTGACCGAATGCCCACCCTGGATCGTGACCAGTGCTGGTGATGCATTCTGGCCGGGGTATCCCTGACCTGCAGTAGGTGTGACCCATGCACTTCCACTCCACCTTTGCCATGTGGCGAGTGTGCCCCAGTTGCCATTTCCAGTACTGCGATATTCGCCGGTGGTCTGGGCATTGAGAGAGGTCATTGACAAAATAACAAAAAGAAGAAGGAACCAAACTTTACTGGTTCCCAATAAAATGCCTTGTGCTCTAATGAACATAGCCATAATGTATTTTCTTTTATTGAGCAAAAGATTGCCCAATATTTTATCACAAAAGTATCGTCTTTCCGTGTTGTTCCGCACATTACTCAAATTAATATCCACCGAATTATCGAGGTTTAGTCTCTATTAATCAGTGGTTTATCGAAATTGTATTTCGAGCACAGGTGGAAGTAGCTTTTCTTGAAAATTGTCCAGCATTATGTTGCTATTCAACTGCACTCAAAAAGACAAGAAATCCTGCTAACTGAACATGGCAGAAAGCAACGGCTTGTCACAGGTAGCAGGTTCTACAGTTGGTGGACTTGAGCCAGAAAATCAAGGAGTTCTTACGAGCCGATGAATGACTTGGCGTCCCCAAATGCTATTAAGTTAAGATGGTGGAAAAATATCCTCTCCCTTAATCCCTCTCCTGAGAGGGACAAAAAGGACTTAACTTAACGACATTGAACTCGCGCCAGCAGAGGGGAGTGAGCCCAGTGGAATACAAGAAGAAGTTTACCGCTGCGGCTTAAGGTATTTTAAGTATCGGGGATTTTTGAAAGTGGCCAGAATGAGCTTTTTTAAGAATCAACCCATCATTGGAAAGGAGTCTCTTTTTTACTCTATATTTCTTAAATGAAATTAAAGCTGCCATTTATTTCTCTCCTCATAGGCCTCATGTTTGATGCATATAGTCAAGAGAATAAAGTAGATGAATTAATTAGCTCTGGAAATGCAATCGTGCATGAAAACCCTGATTCAGCAGCTTCAATATTCAATAGCGTCATTCTTATAGCCTATGATTCTTTAGTATTGGTCAGAGGTCTGAATGGTTTAGGTAATGCTCTTCAATTTCAGTCCGAATATGATAGTGCTATATCCACTTATTTGAGAGGATTAGGTATTGCTAAGAGAAATCATTTCTCTAGAGAGGAGGCTACACTTCAAAATAACCTAGGATCATTGTACTTCACCTATGGTAGATATGAGGAAGCTGAAAAATATTTGAATAAAGCACTGCCAACTTTCGAGTCTTTACAAGATACCATTTGGCTTACTCGCACGATCATCAACTTAGCTGGAGTGGATTACATGAATGCTGATTTTGAAGCGTCTTTATCCAAACTGAAAAGAGCAGCGAAAATGAGTAGTGCTACCAATAATCTACAATCTGAAGGAGGAACCTATTGCAATATTGCATCAGTATATGAGTCCATAAATAAACTGGACAGTGCCATTATTTATATAGATAAAGGCATCAATATTCTAAAAAAGCTAAATGACAAACGGTCAATAGTCATGAGTTTAGATATGAAAGGGCGCATATATACCTCGCTCCATAATTATGCTATGGCCAAAATAGTTTATGCGAATCGATTGGCGTTGAGTAAAGAAATAGGCTATACGCAAGGCGTGTATCTGACTTACGAGTCTTTGAGCCGAATAGAAAAATTGCTTGGGGACAATGATGCTGCATATGAGGCACTAGAATTAGCCATGACCTGGAAAGACTCAGTACTCAATGAAAAAAACCTTTCGAAAATCAATGAGCTCGAAATCAAATATGAATCTCAGAGAAAAGATGCTGAGATACGGTTATTGACGCAAGAGAATCAGATCAAAGCAAGTCAAAGAAATATTATGATCATTTTTATTGTGGCCGTTTCGGTCATTTTAGTCTTAACGATCATCCTTTTTGTGCAAAAGCAAAAAGCGAATAAAATCCTCACTTCTAAAAATGAGATTATTTCAAATAGTCTGGCCGAGCGGGAAATTCTTCTTCAAGAAGTTCACCACAGAGTTAAAAATAACTTGCAGGTAGTCAGTAGCCTACTTAATATTCAAGGTAAATTCTTGAAGGATAAAAATGCTAAAAAAGCAATCATCGAAGGAAGAAATAGGGTGCAATCCATTGCCATGATTCATCAGCGGCTTTACAAAAATGATGATCTCTCTAAAATTGACTTGAAAGGATACCTTGATGAATTATCCAAATCGCTCTTCGAAAGCTACAAAGTTGATCAAGATGAAATTACGCTTCAAACGAATATTGAATCGCTCGATTTGGACTTGGAGACTTCCATCCAAATTGGATTAATAGTCAATGAGCTAATTAGTAATTCACTCAAGCATGCATTTAGTAAATCCTCTGAAGGGATAATTCAATTAAGTCTTAGTCAGCAAGCAAATAAATACCAACTGGTCGTTTCAGATAATGGTAGCGGAATAGATGATGAGGCACAGCTTCTTAGTTCCTATGGCTTTCGAATTGTGAAATCCCTCATTCGAGGTTTATCGGCAGAAATGAAATTGAACTTTGATCATGGCACATCGATAACCATTAACTTTTAGATATGAAGCAAGCAAAAAGTATCCTGATTGTAGAGGACGAACCTATCATTGCTGATGACATTGCTCTATCGCTGGAAGAGCTGGGCTATACTGTTGCTGAAATCTTAGATTCTGGTGAAAAAGTACTCGCTTTTTTAAAAGACAGCTCACCTGATCTCATTTTGCTAGATATCAATATAAAAGGATCTCTCGATGGGATTCAATTGGCTCATGAAATAAATGCGCATTTCAACATACCATTTGTGTACTTGAGCTCCTTATTTGATGCCACAACTATTAAGCGTGCGAAAAATACCAATCCTTCCGGGTACATAGTTAAGCCATTTAAAGAGTCTGATCTGCAGGTGCACATCGAACTTGCACTCAGTAAAAAAGCCATAGTAGATGAACTAAAACCTAATTCTGAGTCACTCAATCATCTTTTTGTGCGTAAGGAAGGAGCCATCATTCCGTTAGACTTTGAACAAGTGGACTACATAGCTGCGGATGATAATTATGCTGTATTTCACATTAAGGAAGAAAAACACATCGTTTCTAATACGTTGAAAGAGGTAGAAGAAAAGCTCACGGGTCATGGCTTTTGCAGAATACACAAAACCTATCTGGTCAACTTAAGGAAAATTGATCGAATAGAACACAGTGTGGTTTTTGTCAATGATCAAATGTTGCCCATTGGCAAGGTGTATCGTAAATCTTTCATGGGGCGTTTAACGATCTTTTAGATAGGTATACTCACCGAAATAGTCGTTTACCCGTGCTTTGTTGATCTAGACTTGATAAGGTTCTCTATTTGATTGAAAAAACAATCAAACTATGAAACAACTACTCCTCATTTTATCTCTGATACTTATTTCAGATCAGATAGCTGCTCAAGGAACTGGGAAGGCATACATCAATGGAAATGCCATCTCTGTAATAGATCTTTCTGAAGATGTATATGAGCTTGAATTCATGATTACAGAGGAATCCATAAAGGATGCTTGGATGGCTAAAGCTAAAAACTTTCAATATGGAGTAGAAATCAAATTTCTGCAAGATGGGGGATGTGATCTTGAAGAAATTCATCAATGGCAAGATGCCGTCAATGGTACGAGTCTCACATCATTTCCCAAAGAAAATAAAGCCTTTAAAACGGAAATTGATGGGATGAAATTTCTAATGTCCAATGCCATTAAAGACTGTACTTCTTTGCCTCCAGATCTCCAAGTGGCCTTCAATTTTATGGTGTTGAATAAATCGGGAGAGCTTAGCCTCGCATCTCAGATCATTGTTCAGATGCCAGGAAATGCTAAATCAGCAAGTCTTGCAGAAGCTTCAAGTCAAGCTTTAGCTCTTTTTTCTAATGGAATGGCGGCAGATAGTTACAATAATCAGCCGCTAAAAAAAGCAGTAGAGTCTTACATGGAGGCCAAATGGCCAGATGAGGACATTACCACAGTGCATTTAACCAGTCAGAAATTCACAAATACGGCACAAACTTCCTTTGATCTGGAAGGGTATTACATAACTAAGGCATCCAATGGCAATTGCAATTACAATAGCTTTTATGGAAAAGGAACAGGAAGTGGGAGTCGTTATTCTATTAGCTTCTTCAATAGTATGGATGCCGAAAAGGAAATTGATTGCAGCGTTTCTGAAAAATTTAAGAATTTGTAAATCGTTAACCGATTACAATTCTTTGACCCGTCCTAAAATAGGTTGACGGTTTTTAAATGATTTAAATGAAACCTGTGGAGTATTCTTCACAGGTTTTTCATGTATAAAATTAGGTGTTTTAAAACTTAAACTCAGATGAGGTCTTTTACTATTATTAAGTATCACTCCGGTAGTTCACTGAAATTCATGTGACTGTTTATCCTTTCAGTATGACAGGGTTTCCCCAAAGCTTTGGGGATCAACAACCTCCCCAAACCACGGGCTAAGCTATCTCGAAGCTAATATCAGGTTCACGCTTGCGCAT